>CAWIPW010000012.1:0-196496 GCA_963838005.1 uncultured Actinomycetota bacterium | reverse complement strand
GCCGAGGCCGAAAGTGTGCGAACTCGCCGCCGGCGAGGGGCCCAGAACGCGTGGACACGGCTAGAGGGTTTCAGCGATCGCCATACGTAATGACGTGGCAGAGATGTATCCCACGTAGGTTGCAGCGTGATAGACAAATTCCTCGAGCTCAGGCACCGTGATTCCGTTGTGCATGGCCATCGGCACGTGCTCACCTAGAGCATCGAGGTTGCCGAGGCCCATGATGAGACCGAGCGTCACAACGCTACGAGTCTTGGGATCCAGGAGCTCGGTGCGAGTCCAGAGGTCGTAGTAGATGTTCTCGAGAATCATGAAGTCGAGCTCGGCGGCGAACACTCCGGGCGCATCTCCGTTTCCGATGCGGAGCAACGGCGAATCGGGCTGCATCCGCGATAGCACTTCCAGCGCTTTCGCACGCTTTTCGCTTCCTGTGAGCTCGCGGCGTTCTGGGTCGACCGGAGGCGACGGTTCCTTGAGCAGTTCATGGCTGAGGAGCGCATCGACGATCGCATTCATTGCACGGCCCGCAGCGGGGTAGCCAACGTAGCCTGCGGCGTGAACGATGATGGCCTCTAGCTCTGCCACGCTCGCGCCGTTGTAGATGGCGCCTGGCGCGTGGTAGCCGAGTTCGAACTCGTTACCGACATTTCCGACGCCGATCATCAGGCTGACGGTGAACAGGCTACGAATCCGGCTATCGATGATGTGCGTGCGCCCCCACATATCGCAGTAGGCGTCTTCCATCATCATGGGCATCATGTCCGGGGCAAAGCCCATAAGGGCCGTGTCGCGCGGTGATGGCTCCCCCTCGGTCATGGTCTTTGTGACGAGGGGCAACATCCGTTGGATGTTCTCGATGCCGATTGCCTGCTTCTCGCTTCCGCGCCGCTCGCGGCGCTCCAATTCTGTGAGTTGTTGTTCTTTCGTCATGGTGAGACCTCTCGTCTAGCTAGCTGCGGTGCCGTCGTCTCGACGTTCGCTACGTGGTCGGGTTGGCCTCGTCTTGCGGAGTGACGGCAAGACGGCTTGTGGGCGTGAGTCGGAGGGATCCCGGGCGGGGCAGACCGAGTGCTCGGGTGGCGACCCAGGCCATGAATCGCCCGGGCATGACTTTGCCGCCGTAGAGCATGGCTTTGGCGTCGAGGCCTACTGCGTGGCGTTCGAAGGGCTTGTGTTCGTCGAGTGCTCGTTCGACAGATGGGGCGAAGGAGTCAGGCGACGGTGCGAGGCGCAGGACCAGGTCCTGTTTCGATTCGAGCTGCTCGTGGAGGAGGGCGTAGGGACCTTCGGAGTCTTTCCAGTTGTGGGTCTGTTCGAGGATGTCGGTCTTGAAAGTGCCGGTGACGAGCACGGTGACGCCGAGGCCGAAGGGCGCGATCTCGCCGGCGAGGGATTCGGACCATCGCTCGAGTGCACCCTTGGAAGCGCCGTAGGAGCTGATACCTGGCATGCCTCGCAGGCCGCTCTCGCTGGACACGACCACAATTCGACCTTGTCCTGCGGCACGCATCGCGGGAAGCAGCTCTCGGGTGAGGCGGATGGGGCCCATGAAGTTCGTCGCCAGCATCGCCTCCATGACCTTCAGCGGCATCTCCTCTACGCAGCCGACTCCAGCAATGCCGGCGTTGTGCACGACGCCGTCGGGCGCGCCGATGGCGTCGAGGATCAGGGAGCCGGCCATTTCGATCGATGACGGGTCGAGGAGATCGAGCGACACGCCGATGAGCCGTTCGGGGTCGTAGTCGTTGCCGAGGGCCTCGCGAGCCTTCGCCAGGCCTGCGTCGACGGTTCTCATGGCGGCCACCACGGTCCACCCACGGCGGTGCAGGTGGGCGACCGTCGCGAGCCCGAGGCCTCGCGAGGCGCCAGTGACAACGACGCTGCGTGATTCAGTCATGGTCTTCCTTGCATCGGCCGCCGTTGGGCGGCGGTGTCACGTGGGGACGGCCGTCGGGTTGCAGACTCGGCCATCCCGACCAGATCCCCGCGAAGTAGGGACCCGGCTGGCCGGCCTGCTCGTAGAAGCCGTTGGGGTCGTAGACCTTCGCTTCGAGATAGGGATAGGGGCAGGCCACCGACGTCGCCAACTTCGTTCCTCGAACAATCGCGAACCCGCCGATGTAGATGAGGTTGGCGACGTTGATGAGGACGAACATCACCGCGAACGTGGCAAGAGCGGGGTGCCGGTCGAACCCGCGGATCTTCTGGGCGAGCCTCTCCGCTTGGGTCCGGCCAGTGTCGTCTCGGTAGAGCAGCACGCCCACGGAGATCATGACGAGACAGATAGTGCTCGACTCCCAGATCAGCGGGAACTGGTTGGATGTCCCCGCGAACACCGAACCCCAGGGGATCACCTGGGAGTAAATGTACATCTGGGTACGTACGAGGAACATCTCGAGCATCGCGTCGATCAAGAAGCCGACAATGAGGATGATCCCGGCCAGGCTCAGCAACGGGTGCCGCCACGCAAACGAGGTGACCGACTTGCGGGCCTGGATGCGCCGGAGGATGTTGTTCGCGATCAAGTAGGGGCCGACGAAGAAGAACGCGTAGCCAACCGACAGGAACGGCTCGATAGTCGGCGACAATGAGAACAGCGGCCAAGTCTCGGGCCAGTGCCAGAGCTGCGGGTTGTACACCGCATAGGGCGCCCAATTCCCGATGGGGTCCTGAAACGACAGGAGCGTCACCACGATCACCATCATCAGCGTCGGGTTGCGAGGTGATCGACGCCAGGCCACCACGACCGCGACGAACAACCCTGCTGCGAACACCAGCGTGCCGATCTGAAGCACCGCGAGCCAGTGCTCGAACCCGAACAGCGGCTTGATGGGCCGGGGGCTGCCCCGGACGTTGGGGTTGGCGATGCGTTCGGCGACCGCACCACGGCGAGCGTTGACGGCGACGAAGACCATGAAGGCAACCAAGAGCGACCACAGCGCGATGGTCGCCTTGCGGTTGGTGGTCGCTGCTGCTTCCTCCGGCGTGAGGTTGCTGAGCGCACCAGGGCGCGAAACGGTTGCGCTCAACGTCGCGTGGCCGCCACGTCTCCGCCTGCATTGACGCCGACAGCACCGACGAGGTGCACTCAGTTGTCCCAGAGAAGGTTTAAGCGGGACACTCCGGCGATGATCCCGCCGTGGTAGACGGGCGGCTGATCAGGATCGAGCCGGAACGTGGGCAAGCGGCGCAACATGACGTCGTAGATCGTGTCCAGCTCGAGCCGGGCAAGGTGCGCACCGAGGCAGAAGTGCGGACCAATGGCGAAGGCCAGGTGCGGTGGTCCTTTGCGGTGGCGATCGAAGACTTCGGGCTCGGTGAACACGGAGCGGTCGTACCCCGCGGCGGGCGTGAACAGCTGCACGATGTCTCTCTGCTTGAACGAGACGCCGTAGAACTCGAAGTCGTGCTTGAGGACCCGCATCGGCCCAACGAACGCGTAGGCGCGCAGCAGCTCCTTCGACGCGGCGGCGATCGCCTCGGGGTCGCCGCGAAGCTCATCCTGCAGGTCGGGGCTCGCCGCGAGGTGGCGGGCGCCGAAGCCCATCGAATTCACGACGGTATCCAGCCCGGCGATGAACATGATCGCGCAGTAGCTCTCCATGATCTCGAAGGTCATGGGCTCACCGTTGATGTCAGCAGCCCAAAGCAGGCTGATCATGTCGTCCCTGGGGTTGTCTCGTCGGTCCACAACCGTGTCTTGCATGACATCCGCGATCCCTCGCAGCATGCTCATCGCGACCATCGGGTCGGGACTCGCCGCCGAGAGTTGCTTCTCGGCGAGTTCCCGGTATTCCCGCTCGCGCTCAAGAGGCAGACCGAACATCTTCAAGAAGATCTCGACCGGGTAGAGGTCGGCGACCTCGTGCATGAACTCGCAACGTCCGTTGTCGGCGATGTCCCCGATGAGTCGTTCTGCGAGGTCACGAATCTGCGTTTCAAGTCGCTTGACGGCTTTCGGCGTGAAGGTCGACACCAGCGGGGCGCGGAGCTTGGACTGAAGTGGAGGGTCGACGCAGATCGGGATCGGGGCGGGTACGCGCTGCTCCGGGGGGAGTGCAGCCATCATCTCCTCGTACTCTTCCGGGCTGAAGTGCTCGCTCGAGAACACCTCCCAGTTCCGGAACGCGTCGAGCTGCGCCTGATACGGCAACACGACCCAGTGGCCACCGTTGCGTGGCGTCCAGAAGATGCTCGGCGCGTTATCGATCAGGTCCAGAACGCGAGCCTGCGGGTTCTCGACATAGGCAGGATCGGCGTTGAAGTCGAAGTCGTACACCAGCGATTCAGGGACGTGTGCAGGCGCATCGACGCTCGGGCTCAGTCCGACGACGTTCAAGGTGTCCTCGTTCCGGCTAGGTGGGCAATACGGGTTCCGGTCGCGTACAGGGAGGTCTGAAACCGGGTGGAGCCGACGGTGGCTTTGCACGACGTCGCTGGTCGCCGAGAGCTCTTGCGCCGATGCACGCTCATGACGTTGGCCGAACGCAATTGCCGCCGGGTTCGACCGGGGTTCGTCGCCGGCCGCCCGTCGGGAGGTGCGCTCACCCACGTGTCGCGCACGTCAGTGCGCGGTCGATGACTCGCCTTCTGGCCAACTCTCATCTCGCTCTTGCGCCTTCCGAACCTTGCACACCGAATGAGAGGGCGCGCTCGGGGCAGCTCCGAATGGCGTGCTCCGCGGCGAACAACGCGGCAGGATTGTCCAGTTCACCCGCCACAAGTGCATGCCCGTTCACGTCGGGCCCGAACAGCTCGGGGACAAGGTCATAGCAGCGGCCCCCTTTACTGCAGGTGCGCGCGGAGGAAGGCGACGGCTCGATCCCATCTGATCGCCGTCTGCTCAGCGTCGAAGGCTCCGAGAAGGTCTTCTTCATTCAAGAAAGCGTGGCCGTCGACCTCGACGCGCCTGACCTGACCTCCGCGATCCGGACGCATCGGCTTCACGACGGTGGCGTCCTCACTGCTCATGGAGCTGCCTCGACTGCGGGACGAGCCCGGTGTAGTCCTCCCCGCCGAGCATCTTGGAAATCAGGCCGGTATCGAAGTAGTCGGTCCAGCGGCAGATCTTGCCGCCGTCGACGACGAAGGTTCCCATGACCGGCACGCCGTGGTGTCTGCCATCGAAGTCGGCGATCATGTCGACCCGTTCGGTGAGCACGACCTCGCCCGCTGCCGCGATGTTTCCTATTCGGTACTCGTAGGAGTCCGGGAACATGGCGAACTGGCCCGCCAGATCAGCCAACACGTCGTCGGCTCCGAACTTCGCGGGCATTCCGGTGTTCTGGTACACGACGTCATCGGCCAGGAAGCCGCGCACGGCCTCCGGATCCCGTTTGACCATCGCGTCGCAGAAGTCGCGCACCACCTCAATCGGATCAGCCACGAAGCCTCCCTAAGCCCAAACAGGTTGTACTCTCGACATACACGCGGTAGGTCGATGATACTTAGGGAATGGCAACCGGTCAAGAGTCTGATCGGCCACCGCGACCACTCGCATCGGCCGCGGTGGCCGAACGCGCCGAGAGCACCCGCAACGCGCTCGTCGTCGCCGCACGACGACTCTTCGTCGAGCGCGGCTACCACGGGACCAGCACTGAAGAGATCGTGGCCTTGGCCGGCGTGGGCACCCGAGGCGCGCTCTACCACCACTTCGCCGACAAGCGAACCCTCTTCGTCGCCGTCTTCGAGGCGGTCGAACAGGACCTCGTCGCAGCGGCCGGCGCGAGTCTGGCAGACGACCTGTCGCCACTCGAACTCCTGCGTGCGGGCCTGATCGGCTTCTTAGACGCATCACTCACGCCCGAGGTCCAGCGGGTTCTGCTCATCGACGGGCCGGCGGTGTTGGGCTGGCAGGAGTGGCGTGCCATCGAAGCGCGTTATGGCCTCGGCGGCATCCAGGCCATGCTCGACCTCGCAATGGCAGATGGGTCACTCCCCCCCCAGCCAAGTGCTGCCCTCGCACACATTCTGCTCGCGGCTGCGGACGAAGCAGCGCTCTACATCGTCAATGCCGATGACCCGCTTGCCGCACGAGAGCAGTCCGTGACGGCCTTAGACAATCTCCTCAGGGGTCTGAGTGGTGCGACGTGACGCCGACTCGAACCCGGGACGATCGCTCCTAACGCTGCCGGGATGGGGTGCGCCTCTCGTCGTTCCCTGGGTGTCCCAGTCGGCCGGGTCACCGACACACTCTTCCGCGCCCAGACGACTAAATGCCTGCTAATCGCGAGCAGTTGAAATGGATCGAGCGGTTCGGCTATCCGACGCTGCCGGCGTATAGACCAGGTCGACGAATCAGACGTCCACTGGGTGCCCCATAACGTGTGACCGGCAACATCCCTCGCGCTGTCACCTACCGCCTGCTGAGGGTCGCAATATTTCGGGCTCAGCTAAGGTCCCGCTCACTATGGCGAGCGCCCCTCTCGACCTCGTCGCAATTGCCGATGTCCGCTTCAGCCATCCGGAGCACAATCTGCCTTTCGGTATCCTGAACTGCAGGTTCACCGCCTGGAGCGGCTTTTCGGGCACACACGACGAGGTATCGGTTTATTGAATGCTGAGGAACCTCGATGCCAGGGGGATGGCGATAGAGGGTTGCCCATGGCATGTTCGCCCTCCAACGTCGCGGTGGCCAAATGGCAAGAGCCAGGGTTGGCGATGCGTCGGCACAACTACCTTCTGACTCGTCCACTGAACGTGCCCATCTCGGACGCTTCCTCGGCGGAACGAGCCGAGGTGCAGCGAAGGATGCGACGAGCGGCGAAAGCGTGCGACGATCCCCAGATGACCATGACGAGCGACCGCTTCCATCCCGATCTTCGCAGCCTCACCCGTTGGCTGCCGCGTGCGCCGGTCAGCCCACGCACCTTGCGGGTAATGCGGGCGCTCACCAAGTTGCCGATCCCGCCGCGGGCGAGGGACGTCAAGGTCGAGACCGTGGGCGCTGTCACCGTTCGGGTGCATCGGCCGCCGGGCGCGGCGCCACGGCCAGCAATGCTCTGGATACATGGAGGCGGCTATGTGTTCGGCACTGCCGCGCAGGACGACGCAGTGTGCCGGTACTTCGCCACGACACTCGACATCTTCGTTGCCGCCGTCGACTACCGCCTCGCACCTGAATCGCCGTTTCCGCTACCCCTGCACGATTGCTACGCCGCCCTCAAATGGCTGGCCGGCCTTGCCGACGTTGACCCGACCCGGATCGCCGTCGGAGGAGCGAGTGCCGGTGGTGGGCTCGCGGCTGCTGTCGCGTTGCTCGCACGAGAGCGGAACGACGTCGCGCTCGCGTTGCAGCTTCTGGCCTACCCCATGATTGATGACCGCACCGCGAATCGCACCGACATCGACGAGCGACTCCTCCGGCTGTGGAACAACAAGGCGAACCGCTTCGGCTGGGAGTCCTACACCGGCCGCCCACCGGGCTCGCCCGACGTCACAGGATTGGCCGCTCCATCCCGGTGCGAAGATCTGACCCGGCTACCGCCTGCATGGATCGGCGTGGGAACACTGGACCTATTCCATGATGAGGACATCGCCTACGCCGAACGGCTAGCGTCGGCCGGCGTCGCCTGCGAGTTGGACTTAGTGGAGGGCGCCTTCCACGGGTTCGACGTCATCCAACCGAAAGCAGGCGTGTCACGGGCGTTCCGCGCAGCGCAGGTTGCCGCCCTGGCCGATGCCCTTGGTTGTGAACCGCGGCATCGATCCCTCACCGATCCGGACGGGTCCTAATTAGAACGAGTTCCTTCGGACTTAGCTTCCTCCATTTTGGCCTGCAATTTCATCCCCGTTTATACGATGCGCCCGAAGTAGATCTACGGACAGTTCTTCAACGAACTCGGCGCCCGTCACCCGACGGATGCACGCGGAGGGCGGTCACCGCTCATCCGATCGGGTCATGGGTCGTCACGCAGGACCGGAGCCTCACAATAACGCTGAACGGTTGCGCATCCCGTCCTGTTCTGCGTCCGTGGCCGAGATACCGGGTTCACCACGTGCTTCGACGAGATCTTCGAGGATAGAAGTATTCCAACCATCCGCACCCCGATCTGACATCGACTGAACAAAGTATTCGCCGAGCGCCTCGTCGGCCCGGTCCGTCGTGAGCGACTTGACCGGCTGTGTACCGTCGGGCATCTTCATCCCGTAGCCGTACTCGCCGACTGCGCAGCCCATTGCCACTGATACCGGTCGCACGGCGTTCCGGGTCAACAGGCTCCGCCGCAGCCAACCAGTCGTCCGGCACCTGCACAGTTACTCCGAACCGGCACCGTGTTCCACCTGATCAATGACGAACGGCTGGTCGCTCGAAATCGCCGGACGGGGATTTCGGCAGCCACAGTCTTCCCACGGGCGAGGGTTGACTGCGACGCCTACTAAGAGCTCGTCCCCGGGACGTCGTAGCCACAGAACGGCTGGGAGGAAATGGGGACGAAGCCCGAGGCGTGGGCTTGCAAAACCCACACACAATCCGGCGTATCATGACCGAAGATCGTCGAATAGTCGATCGTCGTGGAGAGTAGTCCATTTGCATTATAGGCCGTGATACCTCGCAAGCTCTTTATAACTGACGCGTGCGAAGGATTGGATCCTGCATTCTGCAGCCCTTTGATCATCAGATCTGCCCCGACCCACGACTGGTAATCTCCGAAACTCGGGAACTGAGTCTTGCTGAAGTTGGCATATCTCTGCATTGCCGCTGCCATCTGCTCGGTGCCAGCATTGGGGAGCGAGAAGGGACGGAAAATACTGAAGAAGTACGCGCCCTGCAGAGCTGGCCAACTCGGTGAATTGATGACGTCGGGCTCGTAACCGGTGGCGAACAGCGCGACTTTGAGTTTTACGCCGGCTTGTTCGACGGCCGTGGCGAGCGCGAAGTTTGAACTGTTTTCCAGGCTGGGGAAGATCGCGTCCACTCCCTTCTGCTTGGCGATGAGTGCCGCCGAAGTGAAGTCTGTTCCACCGAAGGGAACCGTTGTGTCCACGACGCCAACCTTGCCTCCGGCAAGTTGGAACCCTCGGGCGTTTCCAATGGTCGATGACGTGGAGATGGGCGAAATGCTGTAGCCATAGGCCCCGAGGACCGTGCCACCGTGCTGTTTGATGAAGGTACCGATGAGGGTGTTGACGGGGTACTTGGGATCAACACTCCCGTGGTCGGATGAGAACATGTTCGTATAGGGCTGTTCACCCCACTCAGGACCATCCGCGAACGATCCGGTGACCGGAACCCCAGCTTGTTGCGGGTACTTCGCCGCAAGGAAGAAGAGCCCGGTGTCTGAGACGACACCAATCACGCCCTTCGAGAGCGCGAGCTGGAGGGCCGTCACGATCGTGCTCGGGCTGCTCTGGTCGTCGATCAACAGCGGAACGAGCTTGTGCCCGTTGACACCGCCTATCGAATTCTGAAGGTCAAGTCTCGCCAAGAACCCGGCTTGTGAACCGGCGAACTCTGACGCTGCAACCCCAGTTTGCGACGTGACATAGGCGATCGTGAGAGGCGAGCCTGCCGACGAGGCCTGAGATGAGCTTGCGCATGATGCGGTGCTCAGGAGGCCGACCAGTGCGGTGGCCGCAAGTGACGTCTTCAAGCCGCGAGAGCCCATGACCTATTTTTCCCCTTGCTGATGTGCAGATTGATCGACGTGCTGGGGATCCTTCGACAAGAAAGGAACTGCCCAGTCGCATCACGATGCAGATGCTCGCCACCGGGGTGTCGACCCCCGGCACCGAGCATCGACCGAGTTGAGCCGCCCAGCCGCCCTTGGTTCTTCGCAGCGCTCGGATTGAGGGTCGCACCGTGCATGCCGTGGCCGCCTGACGTTCCGCTAGCTCGCGGACCGAAGGCCGGTGACCAATGACAGGACGCTCACGGTCTCGGTGCCGTCCTTTCTGAGCCGGGCCGATGCGCGGTACCCGAGGTCCACGTAGGTGGCTTGGGCACGGGACTGTCCCAGTTGCGTGGGCACGTAACCGAAGGCGTCGAATGAGAAGATGCGCAGCGCGTTCTCGTGCGTGATCTTGGCGATGTCCTCCGGAGCAACACTCGCGAGGTACCCGGCGAGTGCCTCGCGGGCTGGTCGGCCACGTGGAGTCGGAATGCGGTGGTCGCACTCCCACGCGATCTTGTCCGCATTGGGGCGGTCACGCGAGGCGATGCCGAACGCATCGTCGATGAAGCAGACGTTGGCGATCTTCTTCAGCGACACCCGCATCTCCGCCGTCGCGAACAGGCTGGTTGCCGTCTCGAGGATCTCTGTCCTTCGGGTACCGTCGCTGGGTATCGTCACGATCGTCATCACGGGCACACCAGCGAGACTCTCTTGCCCGACGTCGCGGTCCCCCACAACCGGTCGGCGGCGGAATAGGGGCCGGACACGGGCCTGAGTTCAAGGGGCGGAGCCCGGCCGAGCGCGTCATCCACTTCCGCGGCCTGCTGGTCCTCGGCGAACACTCCCGGCAAGCTCGTCGACGCAGCCGCACCGGGCCCGGAGCGGCCACTTTGAGGGAGACGGCTTCATTCCTCCCCTGGGCGCACTCCGCTGATCGGCCGCATTGGACCTGACAACCACGGCCGCCAACACCAGGTGGAGGCGCGCCATGGCTTCGCCTTCCTGCCCGATTGCTCGACGCTTCCACGCGGTGGACCTTAGCGAACCTAACGCTTGGTTCGCAACGCTCCTCGGGTAATGCTGTCAGGCGGGTCGGTACCACAATGACCATGGCACCGTCGGCTACCAGAATGCCCGGCTGTTGACGGCGCACCGCAGGTTGGCCGTGACCGACGAACTGTCCGGTCTCGGCAGCCGCAGGAGCTTCTTCGATCTGGCCACCGAGCGCCTCACGACCGCCCGCGAGAGCGGCCAGTCTGTCCCTGTTGATGATTGACATCGACACGACAACGACGAGGCCAACGCGGAGGCGTTCGAGTTCGGGTATCGCCCCATAGCCGGTTCCGCGTCGCAATATCCAGGGTTCAGCTGACCGCTCGCTTGCTGCTGCGAGCACGCGTGTCGAGTTCGCCAATCCCTCGATTCTGCTCCAGTGAGACGTGGCAGAATCCGCCGTATGGAGCTCTGAGCTGGGGATTCAAGGCGCCAGGCCAGGACTCCGGCACCCTGCGGGAACCCTGGTGTAACTGATTGTTGAGGAAGACGGGCATCGCCCTTGCAGGCAAGGGCCTCGCGTTTGCGGCAACTCTTCCGCGGTGGCGTAAGTCTCTACTCAGGTCAGGCCGACTCGGCCTGCAGGATCTCCGCCACGGGCCGGCGGGCGGCGACGCGGGCGGGGACAGCAGTGAGCCCTGCCACCACGACAAGGGTCCCGATCACCACCGCGATCAACCACCCGATCGACGGGTGGGCCATCGCTCCCCCGTGTTTGACCGAGGCGTACAGCCCGATGCCTCCGGGAATGCCCAGCAGGGCGCCTACCAGTGCGGGAAGCACCTGCGCCAAAGACAACCCGACGGTGATTTGGTCGGGAGTGGCACCGAGGGCGCGGGTCACTGCCGAGAGTGTGTCGCGAGTCCTGTGCCAGTTGCCCTCGTGATGAAGACGGCGTTCACCGCGGCCAGAGCGATGAGCATGACGGTGATCACCAGTAAGCACCTCATTCGCTCGGTCGCGTCCGCGGGTTGGCCAATCCCGACGATCCCGACCAGGTGCGAGCCGCTGAGCCGGGCGTGGGCGATCGCGTACCGCCACGACCCCGCTGACTGTGACGGACGATGCTGAGGATATTGAGCACCGCCCGACGGGGGCGGCGGGCCAGCGACCCGTAACTGCCGTCAGGAGCAGCGGGACCGGTAGCCGAGCTCGACAGTATGACCGAGGAGTGCCCGGCCGGCCCGGCGGTCGAGCGGTGTCGGCCAGGGCGCGGATCGTGCTGGTGCGGGCCGCCCGCAAGGCCGGGACGACTGCGGCCACCGACCGCCACTGCCGACCGCCACGAGCACCACGACCCCGACGTTCGACCACGGTGAGGGGCGGTGCTCCGGCGCGTCCCCGAGCAGTCCGCCACCGGGCCCGGTGAGTAGCGGAGCGGCCGACCATCCAGCCCACCAGATCCCGATCAGCCGCTCGCGGCCAGGGCGAGCAGCGAGGTACTCGGCCGAGCAGCACGGCCGCTACCAATCCCGGGGTGTGCACCCGACTGCTTTGAGCAGCCCGACCCTGCGGAGCTGCTCCGCCATCCGGCCGCCGACCAGCACCGCCACGCTCGCCACGGCGAGAATGGCCAGCAGCCAGCTCCCGACGAGCATGACCAGCTGTTCGCTCTTGACCAGCTTGGCATCCTGCTGGCTGATGCTTCTCCCACGAGGTCAGGAAGGGTGCGGTCGACGAAGGACTATCGACTGTTCCGCGAGTCGGCGAAAGACTGCGCTTCAGCCGGGTCGGCCAGCTTCAGGTTCATGAAGTAGGAAAGTGGCGCCATCGGTGTCGCCAGACTTTGGACATCCGCTTGAGTGAGTCCACATCAATCCGGTGTTGGTCCGACGTCGTCTGCGAGTAGGGCAGGTTGCAGCCCACCAGGCAGATCTGCGGGAATGGCGGCAGGGCAGCGGTGACCGCAACGCCTGCCACTTGAAAGGACCGGCCGTTGAGCGTGATCGCATCACCCACGTGCACGCCGAGTGCGTCGGCGAAGCTCCGCTCGACCACCACCCCGCCGGGTCGTACCCAGCCGCCCTGGGTCACCTTGGGCTGGTCGACTAGGGCCCGGGTCGCGTCCCGGCCCTCGACCTCCGCCCCGCCGGTGATGCCGCCGAACCTCAGTACCGCTGTGGTGACCGGATACGGACCGGAGCTGTGCGTGACACCCCCGGGGCCTGCTTCAAGGACTGCAGGGCGGCAAGAGTCGGCGGGGGTGGTCACGCCGTTCTTGTGTCGTACCTCCTACGGCAATCACATCCGGGCCGGCCGTCGCCGCCCGTGTGGCGGCATAGGGCTGTGCAGTCGCCCCGTGCAGGACGAGTCCGAGCGTCAGGGCGGTGGTCGCTGCCATCATGACCAGCACCAGCATCGCCGCCTCGCCCCGCCGCCGACCGACGTCGCGCGCCGCAAGTCGGCAGACGAGGAACATCCGGCCCATGACCTCAATCCTCCAGACCGATGAGGGCGCCCAGGTGTCCGGTGGTCCCCCCGGTCAGCCTGGTCTCGTCGACGAATGCTCCGTCCCGCATCGTCATCAGCCGGTCGGCAGTCGCCGCGATCCGCTCGTCATGGGTCACGATGACGAAGGTCTGACCGGCTGCGTGCAGATCGTCGAAGAGTCGCAGCACCTCGAGGGTGGCCGCACTGTCGAGGTTGCCTGTGGGCTCGTCCGCGAAGACCACCATCGGCTCGTTGGCGAGGGCGCGAGCGATCGCCACCCGCTGGCGCTGACCCCCTGACAGTGCCGAGGGCAGGTGGCTCGCCCGGTCGGCCAGCCCGAACTGCCCGAGCAACTCGGACGCTCGACGGGAAGCTGCCCTCGGCGAGCGTCCGGCCAAGAGCGCAGGCAGCTCGACATTCTCCTGGGCGGTGAGCTCGTCCATCAGGTGGAAGGCCTGGAAGACGAAGCCGACGGCGGTGCGTCGCAGCCGTGCGAGTTCTTTCTCCCCCATCTGATCGAGACGGTGCCCGTCCAGCCACAGTTCCCCACCTGAGGGCTGGTCAAGCCCTCCCAACAGATGGAGCAGTGTGGATTTACCGCAACCACTCGGCCCCATCACGGCGAGTGTCTCGCCCCGCGCGACGTCGAGGTCGACACCGTCGACGGCACGCACCAGTCCTTCGTCGCTGCCGTACTCCTTGCGCAACCCGCGGGTGCGCAGCACGGTCGTGCTGTCCGAATCGCTCATGAGGTCCCTCTCCGATCGGTCCAGTTCGCTTCACACGCCTCCAGCCATCGCAGATCCGCCTGCAACCGCAGCACGACGCCTTCGAGCAGCAACCCGGCGTCGGAGTGATCCGGCTCGGCCATCGCGGCTCGCTGGACATCGCGGAGCCGCCGCAACAGTTCGCGGCGCTGTCCGTCGATGATGCCAATCGGGTCGGCCAATCCCGCCGCTGCAGCGGCAGTGAGTTTCAGGTGAAACTCGGCGAGATCGGGCTTTGGCCAGCTCACCTCGGCGAGCCATTCGGTGACCCGCTCCTGGCCGGCCGAGGTCAGTTCGTAGACTTTGCGGTCACGGCCATCGGACGACTTGGCAGCGCCCCGACGCTCAATTAGGCCGGCCTTCTCCAATCGGCCGAGCTGGACGTAGATGTGACCTGCGTTCATCGCCTCGCCGAACGGGCCGAGTGCCTGGTCGAGCCGGGCGCGCAGCTCGTAGCCCTGGGAGGGCTCCTTCGCCAACATCGCAAGCACAACTTCCTGCTGCACTCTGTCCTCCATCTAACGGTTAGCGGCACTATAACGGTTAGTACCAAGCGAATCAAGCGAACTTCGGCCAGGACTGAGCCCACGCCCCGACCGCGGGCTCTGCAGTTCCTCGACTGAAGCATGGGCGGTCCCGGACTCAACCCCCCCGCCACGGTGCAGGAGTTGGGATCCTTCGACTTCGAGCGCGCACTAAGCCAAAGTCCCGTCTCCGAAAGCCGAACGACATTCGGAATGCCGAGTCTTCGCGAGGGATCGCCTCAGCCGATTGGAGTGATCACCGATTGAGGATCGGCGAGTGGGATGGTCGGACGAGCTCCTGACGGAGTCATCGGAAACGGGCAAACGATTCGGCGGGCCTCCGCCTGACCGCCGGGGTCCCTCAGATGGGCTGTGGGGCGCGGGTTCGAATGCTTCGCGATATGGCCACACGGTCTCGGTGCTTGCTCTAGTTGCTACGCCCGGAACGGCACTTTCGCGCGAGTGATCAATGCCACGCGCACCCCTGATCGCCGGTTGGAGCGATACCAGACCCAGACCCAGCTACCACGAGCAGGACGGCCATGCATCCGGAATAGTCGGATGACGCGTCAGCGGGCCGCCCTCGCGGCGCGACCGTTGCGTGTGCCGAAGGCGGCGAGGAACGTGCGCACTCCATCGTCGGCGTGGCGCTCGAGCTCGCGTTTGCTCAAGGCGTGGTCGCGGCCGAGCAGCATCGCCTGATTCAGTGGCGCCGACATCACCAGCCAGTTGAACTGCGCGGCGGCGAGGTTCGGGTCTTCCACGGCGAGCAGACCGCGTGCGGAAAGACGCTCGAACGTCGTGGCCAATGCAGCGATCGTGCGACCAGGTCCTTGATCGTAGAACGTGCGCCCTAGCTCGGGGAACCGTGACGACTCCGCGATCACCAGTCGGCGCAGCTGCATGAGCTTCGGCTGCATCACCAGCGCGAGCTGGCGGCACGCCAGGTCGCGCAGGTCGGCGGCCAGGTCGCCGGTGTCGCGCAGCTCGACCACCTCGGCGTGCACGGGGTCGCTCGCCTCGTTGACCGTGCTTGTCACGACCTCGGAGAAGAGGCGCTCCTTGTCGGCGAAGTGCTTGTAGACGGTCTGCTTCGACACTCCAGCGAGCGCGGCGATCTCGTCCATGCTCGTGCCGAGATAGCCCTTCTTCAGGAAGGCGGTGGTCGCCGCCTCGACAATCGCTTTGCGCTTGCGCGTCGACTGCCGATCGTCGTTCTCCATCACCATGCCATACACAGTACTGGACAGTCTAGTCTTGTGAGTGGTACTGTACGGTCTAGTTCCGGAGCGAGAGGAGCACGTGATGACGAACCAGACCGAGCGGCTGTTGGACGGACTGGCCTACGTCGAGTCGCCCCGCTGGCACGACGATCGCCTCTGGTTCTCCCACTGGGGGACCGAGGAGATCGTGGCCGTCGGCCTCGACGGCAAGTCGGAGGTCGTCGGCCGTGGGCCTGCGGGGATGGGCTGGGCGACCGAGTGGCTACCCGACGGCCGCATGCTGCTGACCGGTCCCGAGCTGCTGCGCCGGGAGCCGGACGGAACGATGGTGCGCCACGCCGACCTCGGCGAGATCTCGGGCCGTGGCTGGGCCGAGATCGTCGTGAACGCCAACGGCAATGTCTACGTGAACAGCATCAACTTCGACTTCATGGCGGGCGCGCTGCCCCCCGACGCGCCGGGCATCGCCGCGCTGATCACGCCCGACGGGACTGCGCGCCAGGTCGCCGATGGCATCGCATTCCCGAACGGGATGGTGATCACGCCCGACGGCTCGACGCTGATCATGTCAGAGTCATTCACCGGCCGGCTGCTGGCGTTCGACATCGAGGCCGACGGCGGGTTGGCGAACCGCCGCGTGTGGGCCGAGGGCCTCGGGCCCGATGGCATCTGCCTTGATGCCGAGGGCTGCATCTGGACCCACGACCCTCAGACGCGCTCAGCGGCGCGTGTCCGCGAGGGCGGCGAGATCGTCGAGCGGATCCCGGTCGAGAAGGATCTCTTCGCGACGATGCTCGGCGGGCCCGACGGCAAGACGCTGTTCCTCATGCTCGCCGAGTGGGCTGGTGTCGAGAACGTCGAAGCGCAGATCGCCAAGCGCACCGGCGAGGTCCGCATCGCGCACGTCGACATCCCCCACGCCGGGCGCCCTTAGCCGGACCTCGCGCTAACAGCGCACGAGACATACGTGTAGCTCGCGATCAGTGACCCCTACCGCCGGCCTGGGGTCGAGTACGCGATGATTCTCTTAGGCCGACGGTCGGCGCCAAGACGCTGAGCCGACAGACGACCACCTGTCACGATTCGCATCTGATGAAAGAGGAGGACTTTGCTGAACCTCACACCCTTTCTTCTGTTCGACGGAAACTGTGCTGAGGCCATGGCCTTCTATCACTCGTGTCTTGGTGGTGAGTTGACCCTCACAAGGCTCAGGGACACTCCCATGAAGGACACCGTGCCCGATGAGCACCACAACAAAGTTGTCTATGCCCACCTCCAATCCCGAGGCATTGAGTTCTCGGCCACTGACTGGATGCACGCGACACGTCATTGGACACAGGGAAACACGGTCGCCATTTACGTCACTAGCGACACGCTCAGCGACCTCAGGGAGACCTTCGAGAAGTTGTCTGTGGGCGCCGACCGCGACCTGCTCGATGAACTGCAGGACATGCCGTTCGGGACATACGGACATCTTGCTGACAGGTTCGGCGTTCATTGGTTCTTTCGGGCAGATAAATCCTGAACCCAAGAAGCAACGAGCGGTTCCTGGGCATTGGCAGAGCGCAACCGACCAACCCGAAGCCGACCACAATCCTATGGTGCCCCATACATTGCCGCCGGGTGGAGGCGACTCAGTCCTACCGATACTCTCGAGTAGCGGTACACCAGAAGCGGGAGGCTTCCGTTGAAGAAGAATCGCTCTGTCCCGGATACAACCGTAATCCCGGTATTGACCTATCCCGACGTCCGAGCGGCAGTGGAGTGGCTCACCGATGCATTTGGGTTTGTCGAGCGCGTGCGGATTGGTGAGGATCACCGCTCGCAGCTTCGGTGTGGGGAAGGAGCGGTGATCGTTGCTGACGTTGGTGGGGACCGAATGCCGCCGCGATGGGCCAGGTTACCCACTCGGTCTTGGTCAGGGTGAATGATGCTCGCACGCATTGCGAAACAGCTCGCGCCGGAGGAGCTCGCATTTTGATGGAGCCAACTGACATGCCTTTCGGCGAACGCCAATACAACGCCGAAGATCCTGCTGGCCATCGGTGGACCTTTTCCGAGACGCTTATCGACATGGCGCCCGAGGAGTGGGGAGGTGAAACCGTCGCGCCATAGGAGCCTGGCCACCTCGGGCTCGAAATTCCTCAGCTCAGCCGACAATCAATATCCCAGTCGCCGGTTTCGCGACGCAGAACGCCGACCAAATTTCACCGTCTGCTTGCTATCGTGAGCAGCTGGCCGACGGCAGTGCATCCGCCGGAGGCTGAGCCAGTCAACCTCATCGTTTAGGGCGAGCTGACCCTCTGAACTGGGGTTCGTCGCCTGAATCCATGTTTCGGGCATCGATCACGAGACATGGGTTTACTGAATGCTTTCCAACCTGAGGATTGCCCTATCCATGCCTCGATGTTGGTAGCCATCTCGGGGATCACACGCTCAGCTGGCGGGCAGCATCTGTCTTCGCGACGAATCGATCCTGGCCTTAGACTTTGACCTACAACTCCGGATCCACCTGAAAATTCATCTCGTGAGAGCGACAGAAAACCCACTTCGTGAGAACCGCCGTGAGAACCAAACGGCCACAAAAGGTGGAAAGTAGTGGAAATTGATGGTCAATGCCGGTTAAATGAAATCCAGTAGAGTCCCAGCTCAGAGTACGTAGATGGGCCTCATGGGCAGTCACGGTATACAGTGGAAATATGGCCTTCTAGAACTACGGATCAGAAGGTCGTGCTGTTGGATTTCTCTGAGGGAGCGACCAACCGGTAGGCAGTGGAGAGTCCCGTCCAGTGCATTCCGCGTCGGCCGTCGAGTGCCGGCCCCCGGGTTTTTCGACTTCAACGGGTCCCGGTGTCGGCTACGTTCGGCCCGCTGCTGACCCCTGAGCGAAAGCGTCGTCACATGTCGAGCTGCCTGGTCGTCCAACACCTCGAACCCGAGCCCTCCTATGCGATCGGCGAGGCCATGACCTCCGTCGGGGTCGAGGTCGACCAGCGTCGCACCGATACGGGCGAAAGTCTGCCTGACACACTCGACGGCTTCGACGGCCTCGTCATCATGGGCGGACCCATGTCGGCCGACAGCGACGACGGATTTCCGACCCGTCGGCACGAACTCTCACTCCTGGTCCAAGCGGTCGAGCTCGGCCTGCCCACGCTCGGCGTATGCCTGGGCGCGCAGCTGCTGGCTGCCGCCACCGGCGGTCGGATCCGCAGGGGCGCTTCTGGACCTGAGATCGGGTGGGCCCCGGTTCGACTCCAAGCGGCTGCCGCCGACGACCTCCTCCTCGCATCGCTCCCGGACCAGTTGTCGGTCCTCCACTGGCACGGGGACACCTTCGACCTCCCGCCCGGCGCCGTCCTTCTGGCCTCGAACGACCGGTACGCCCATCAGGCGTTTCGCATCGGCCCCAGGGCGTGGGGTTTTCAGTTCCACCTGGAGGTCGACCAGACGGCGGTTGCCGCCTTCGCCGGCGCCTTCGGCGCCGATCTGGCCGCGGTGGGGACCACCCCCGACGAACTCCTGGACGCCACACCGGATGAACTCGTCCGCCTTGAGGTGCACCGGCGACCCGTCCTGGCCCGCTTCGCCGGCCTGGTCGTGGCCCGGTCCCCCGGCGCCGGCGGCTCCGACCAGGCTGTCGACCTTCCCCGATCCGCGGTGGTCTGACCCACCCGGAGCGCTCCTTTTCGTCCGTGTGAAGGCATCATTTCGCCCGTGTGAACAGGTGGCAACTTGGGTTGTCTTTGAGGCAACACGGCCGTAGGTTGCTTTCATGGGACCCGAAGTGGGCTCGGCGCTGACCTCCCTCGGAGACTGCCTGCGGGCCGCCCGCGAGACGCGAGGCCTGACCCTCGAGCAGGCGGCGGAGTCCTCGGGTATCTCGAAGTCGCACCTCTCCCGGCTCGAGTCCTCCGAGCGCCAGCCGTCGGTGGCGTCGTTGCTGGCCCTGTCCGACGCCTATGGCGTTCCTGTGGGCGTCCTCTTCGGGGAAGCGCAGGGCAACGCCCCGATCGCCGTGGCCCCACCCGACCAACCCCGACACACCTCGAACGGTCTCTCGATCGCGGCCTGCAGCGGCTACCCCGGCTCGAGTGTCATCGACGCCCTCCGGCTCACGATCGACCCCGAACGGGAGCCTCCGGTGCCGGTCCGCCATGCCGGCGAGGAGTGGCTCTACGTCCTGCGCGGCACCCTCCGGCTCGAGTACGACGGCGAGATCCACCTGGCGGCCGCGGACTCGGCCGTCCACTTCAACGCCGAGGTGCCCCATCGCCTCGGGGCCGAGGGGTCGGTCGCCGAGGTGCTGCTGGTAGCGGCCAAGCCCATTCGCAACCTACACACAGTCCACTAGCCCCAGGAGGAACCATGACCATCACCGACGCCAACACCATCGAGGCCACGGGAAGCGCCTTCGAGCTCGACGGCTACATGGCCGTCCGGGCCCGCACCCGCAAGGCCGTCCACATGATCGCCGACCAGATCACCCCCGGACTCTCCGAGGAACAGGCCAAGGAGATCGCACGGACGACCCTCTCGCGAGCTCGGGATGCGCCGGGGCTGGCACCACATCATCGTGCGCTGCGGTCCCAACACGACCAAGGACTTCATGGAGCGTTCTGAGCGTGGGGTGGTGCTCCAGGAGAACGACATCTTCTTCGTCGACATCGGACCGGTCTACGGCGACTTCGAGGGCGACGCCGGCGACACGTTCGTCCTCGGCGACGATCCGCTGCACCTGAAGGCCAAGCGCGACGTCCGGCAGATCTGGGACATCGTCCGGGACAAGTGGTTCACCGAGCAGATCAACGGCGTGGAGCTCTACGACTTCGCGATCGCCACCACCGAGGAGTTCGGCTGGAAGCTCAACATGGACCTCTCGGGCCACCGGCTCTCCGACTACCCGCATTCGGCCCACTACGACGGCCCGCTGGCCGAGGTCCCGTTCACGCCCTCTCCCAACCTGTGGGTGCTCGAGATCGCCATCGCCAATCCCGAGAAGACGTTCGGTGCGTTCTATGAGGACCTTCTGCTCGAAGACCAGTCGTTTCCGGACGGCACACTGTAGGTCGTCTGCAGTCCGATAGCCGTATTACCCGCAATAGACGGGTTCCGTATTCACCGACATGACAACAAACCGGGGCGCCCATTCATGGCGGATCCGGTGTAGTTATGGTCTCTGACCAGCAATAACTCTGAATATGGCGTCGGCGGGGGACCGATTGTCGCGCCCATCGGGCGGTTCTCTACCGTTCATATGCCGTTAACACCTAAAAGCTTGAATTCCGAATATAGGTGGCGCATCTTGGACGAAGACAGCCAGAGCTACGACAACAGTCGTACCAACAGTTGATGGAAGGAGACGACCGGTGAGCACCATTCGAAACCACAAGGCCGACGCCGACAGAGTGCGTCGAGCGGGCACGGGCACCACGGCCTGCGGACCCGGGCGCTCGGCTTCCCGACCGTCCTGGCCCAATCCGTGGCCGTGATCTCCCCGACCATGACGGCGGTGCTGATCATCCCGATCTGCTTCGCCGACGCCGGCAACGGGACGTGGCTGGCCTACGCCTTCGGCACGGTGATGCTGCTCTTCGTGGCCCTGTGCCTGAACCAGTTCGCCAAGCGCTCGGCCCTGCCGGGTTCGATGTACGGCTACACGGCCAAGGGCCTCGGGCCGGCGGCCGGGGTCATGTCAGGTTGGTCCCTCATCTGGTGCTACCTGTTCATCGGGGTGGCCGGCCTGACCGGGTTCTCGATCTTCGCGGCGCAGATCGTGGCCTCGATGGGCATCCACGCCACGATCCCGCCGGTCCTCTTCTTCGCCCTCTCGGCCGCCGTGTGCTGGGTCATCGCCTACAAGGACATCAAGGTCTCCTCGGTGCTGACCCTGGTCTTCGAGGCGGTGTCGGTGGCCTGCATCCTGGCCCTGGCGTGGGTGATCCTGTTCAAGAACGGGTTCCCGAGCGATCCGGCCCAGCTCAAGGTCCAGGGCATGACGCTCCACGACCTCTCCCTTGCCATCGTCATCACCGTCTTCTCCCTCGTCGGTTTCGAGAGTGCCACCGCGCTCGGCGGCGAGGCCCGCAAGCCCCTGCGCAACATCCCCCGGGCCGTGGTGACCAGCCTGCTCATCACCGGGGCCTTCATGGTCTTCATGAGCTACGTCGAGGTCTTCGGAGCCGGGCACGCCGGGCTCAACCTGGCCTCCCTCTCGGCTCCGCTGACCTCCCTGTCCAAGGCCTACGGAGTACCGCTCTTCCGGATCCCGATCGACCTCGGCGCCATGGTCAGCTTCTTCTCGCTCAGCCTTTCGTGCCTGAACGCCGGGTCCCGGATCGTCTACCCGATGGCCAACCACCATGTGCTGCCGGCGCCGCTCGGCCGGACGCACTCGGCCAACAAGACGCCCCATGTGGCCATCACCTCGTTCATCCTCGTGATGCTGGCGGTCCCCTGTGTGCTCGAGATCTTCACCAACCCGCTCACCACGTTCGGCGACGCCGGCACCCTGGCCGCCTTCGGCTTCATCACCGCCTACTACCTGATCACCGTGGCCGCTCCCTTCTACCTGAAGAAGCGGGGCGAGCTGAAGGCCGGGCACGTGGCGCTCGCCGTGGTCGCAGCCGTGGCCATGGCGGTACCGACGATCGGTAGCTTCTACCCGGTGCCGCCGTGGCCGGTGAAGATCTTCCCGTACATGTTCCTGGGCTGGATGGTGGTCGGAGGCACCTGGCTCTTCGCCCTGAGCCGGCGTCGTGCCCATGTCTTCGCCGACATCGAGCTCGATCTCGAATCGTCCATGAGCGCTTCGGTCCGGGAGCACCACGAGGACATGGGCACACCGGCACCGCTCGTCCGTCCGGTGCCGCCGACCTTCGAGGAACTGGAGCTGGCCCTTCCCGGCGCGGCGGCTTGAGGCGCAGGCAACTGCACAGCGATGCCGCGGCCGATGCAACGGCCGCGAGGTCCTACAGGGCGGGAAGGGCCCCGAACCCATGGTTCGGGGCCCTTCCCGCCGTTCGACGTCGGGAAGTGGGCGACAGTCCTTGGGACTTCTCACGAAAGTGGCGCTCTTATTGCTGTTGGCGGGAGCAGGGGAGCAGGCTTCAGGGCGCTGCCACCCGAGTGTTTTCCGGGTAGTGATATTCTTGCTTCGTGCCCGCACGAACCACGAATAGCCCGGCCGAAGAGGCAGCCCGGTCTCTGGCCGCACTGGCCGTGCCCGCCAAGGCGCTCTCCAGGGCCGTCATCGAGGTCGGCGGGCGCCAGATTCCCGTCGAGACGCGCCGGAGCGTCAGCCGGACCGAAGCCGAGGGTCTGGCCCGTCAACTGGCTGGCGGGCTCCTCGTGGCGGACCGGATCTCCGCCGAGGCCAGGCGGGTGCTGGCTGAGGGTCGGGTGGCGTGGCTCGATCGCCGCGGCCACTTGCAGCTACGCGACACGGCCTTGCACATCGACGCCGATGTGCCACCGCTGGTAGGACCCGAACCGACCCGGGTCACCGATCCATTCGTCCCGACGGGTCTGGATGTGGGGATCGCCCTCCTCCTCGAACCCGAGCAGGCCCATCGCACCACCGAGGTGGCAGCGCTGATCGGACGGTCGCCGGGGCGGGTGTCGGAGATCCTGGCCGCACTACGTGACCGCGGTCTGATCGATCGATCGGGTCGGCCGTCGATTCCCGACCTGTTCGACGAGATGGCCGATGCCTGGACACCGGCATGGCGGCCTTTGGGCAGCCTTCCCGCGTCCGACCCCGATCTCTACCGGCTCTCGGGGACCCTGGGAGCGGTGTGGCACCAGGCTCCGGTGGTGGCCACCGCGGACTGGCCCGCCGAGCTCTACGTCGAGAGCCAGGGCGAACTTCGCAGCGTGCTCCGCACCCACGGGGTGCCCCCGGGGATGCCGTCGGCCGGACGGGTGGCGGTGTGCCCGTCCCGCTTCGGATGGTCAGTGTCGGCGGAACTCCCGCACCACGAATTCCCGGTGGCCAATCACGTCGTCGTTGCATTGGACCTGGCCCAGGACCGTGGCCGGGGTCGGGAGATCCTCGAGGGTTGGAATCCGGAGGGACACGTTCGTGTCTGGTGAGATCCTGTTCGTCGACGGGCCCGGCGGCTCGGCCTCGCGCCTCGTCGGCGCCTTGCAGATCCTTGAAAAGGAGGTCCCTGGGACCGAGTTCGCCATCATTGGTGGCCTGGCCGTCATGACGAGGCTCGGTCGGGTCCACCGAGCCACGGACGACCTCGACGCGGCCGCACAGAGTGTCGACGGAGGACCCTCCCGCCTCTCGGTCCTGGTGGGTGGCGACAGCGGCCGAGCACAACGACTGGTCGAGGGAGTCAAGGTCGACTGCATCGACGTCGGTTCCACGTCGGCCGCCGATCTCGACCCGGGGACTCTTCCTGAGGACCAATTCGACCGGGCCTTCATCCTGGCCCGCCGGTGGGCGCTCGACTCGGCCACGCCGGTCTCCCTGACCGTGGCCTCCGCAGAGCGGGTCCCCCTGGCCACCGCGACGTGTCGGGTGGCCACACCGTCCACGCTCGTGGCCATGAAGCTTCAGTCGGCGCCCCGTCGACGGGCCGAGCGGGCGCACAAGGGTCCCAACGACTACGGAGACCTGTACGCCCTCCTCACCCAAACGGTGGCGCTGGACGAGATCGCAACCATTCTGCCGAACGCACCCCGGGGACTCGGCCGCTGGTGCGCGCAGCGGATCGAGCTCGAGTTCGTGACGGGTGCTGCGCAGACCGCCCGAGCCATCCGACAGACCATGCTCTCCGATCCGCCGACCCCCGAGGACATCGAGAGGGCCGGGCGGGCAGCGCTGCGCCGGATCGACCCGCACTAGAACTCCAGAGTCCCGATGGTCGGGACGTGCGGAGAAGGGCCGCGATCGATCCCGCAGTAGACCACCACGCGAGCCGATAGTTGTGTCTTGTGGCGCCCTACGGATCGGTGGGTCGTGGTTTCGCATCCCTGCGAGCGCGTGAACTGACCAGAACCCGGCCAGAATTGAGGGAGAAGCGTCGCTCAGCCCTCGTCGAGGCGACGGCGCCCGAAGGTCTGGCGACCGAAGCCGGACGGGCGATCGATGTCGCCGGCGTCAGGCACTCAGTCGGAGGCGATGGCGGCCAGCACCTCGAGCTTGGCGACCCGGCGCGCCGGCCAGCAGGCGGCGACCAGGCCGAGGAGCGCGGCGATCACCACGAACACGACGAGGCTCGGAATCGGGACCACCAACCGGGCGCCATGGTGGGCGCGTCGTGCCATGGCCGATCCTCGCCGCACCTCCTTGCAACTGCCCTGCAACTCTCCGGCGGAGAACCTCGCGGACGAGCTTCTAGCCCTGATCGTTCACGGGAACTCTGAGGTCGGGCCGGGAGGCATAGTTCGGACCGAGTTGGCGAGTGGACCGATGATTTCGGATGCGGGCAGATCACGTCGGCGGCATTTCGGTGAATTCGGAGGCCGAAGCCGACCTGGTGATCGGCTCGGGACGCGCGTCGTTACGCAGGTGCCTTCTGGCGGGGTGCTGGAAGTCGTCAGGTGATGAGTGCGATGCGCCGGTAGGCACCGAGCAGCGCGTCGGTGCCGGGCCAGCCGTCGATGATGCGCACGACCTGGTGCCGACTCTTCGTGACAAGTCGGCCGGGGGCGTGGAGGATGGCCCAGCGCATGGCCTTCGGCCGAGTATTCACCCAGTGGCTGTCCATGCAGAGGAGCTGGAACCAGCGGAGAAGGTCGGCGGCGATGGCGACGGTCAGCATCCAGTTGGCGTTCGCCTCGAAACTGGTGAAGGGGAACCGGGAGAGTCCGGAGTCCTTCAGGCGCTGGATGTGCTGCTCCACGTGGGCGTGGGCCCGCATGGTGGCGTCCAGTTCGGACGGCGTCCCCTCCGCATCGGTGTAGAAGCCCCAGTAGCGGAACTCCAGGCTCGGGAACAGGCTGCGCTGGGCACCGGGGTGCAGCGGCTCGGTCGGACGATGAGGCGCGTGGCCGCGGGGAGCTTCTTGTCGTCGATGAGGGACGTCAGCTCGCAGACCGATGCCCCGATCCGGGGCGTGCCGTCCTGGGCGACAGCCTGCTCCCAGACCGTGTCGAGCCCGATGGCATCGAAGATGGCGGCGGTGACCTGGGGATTCGAGCGTGCCGTGACGAAGAAGGTGACGTTGCGCTCACGGCAGGCGGAGAGGAACCCCTCGGTGCAGCCAGCCGAGTCGGCACGGACGATGACGGACCGGGTGGCCATCTCGGGCGGGTCGCCCGGTCGGTGGCCGGAGGCGATCGTTTTGGGCAGCTGGGCGATGGCCTGGTCGAGGACCGCCACGTGGTCGGCCACCGTGTTGGCCCCGTCGTTGCCGGGACGGAGCACCCCCGCGAGCGTCTCGCCCGTCGCGTCGGCAACGCAGAACATCGGATGGAAGCCGAAGCCACCCTTGAAGGTGGCGGCTGCACCTTCCTTGCCTTCGGAGTGGACCTCGACCAGCGGACGCGTCGATGTCGAGGACAACCGGAGCCCTTCCGGTCGTCGCGGCCGACCTCGCCCACACCTTCGCCCGGACCTCGGCCATGGCCAAGGCGATCGACGACCTCGTCTCGGAAGCGATCTCGTGGAAGGTGCGAAACACGGTCGAGTCCGAGGGCACCGACCCGAACAGGTCGGCCTGCACGCGCAGGTGCTCGATGTCCGCGCAGCTCTCACCGCCGCCGGCCAGCACCAGCGACGTCTGCACGAGAACCTTGCCCCGGTCGTGGACCGGGAGCCGCTCGCCCGTCCGCGGGATGGCGGCCGAGAGGGCATCACCGAGTCCCAACCGGTCGGCGAAAGACCCAAGAGCGTGCAGGCCGACGTGGGCCACCACGCCCTTCCCGCCGGGTTCCACCTTCACGCGCGCCGTGCTGTTACCGTTCACCTTGGAAGTGCCCTCCTGTTGCTGGGATCCTGTTGCGTCGAGAACAACAGTTTCCCTTCTGCGGAGGGCTTTTCCGCGGACGTGCGGTGGTCAGTTCACGGGGCTCGGTGAATGATCGGGGCTAGCCGCACGGCACGACTTGTCGGCGTTGGCTTCTCCGGCACGGAGTGGTGCCTCCGTCACCCCAAGCACCTTGATCTGATTTGCGTGGTTGGCTCGCAACGTTGAGCGTTTGAGGTTTAGAAATTGCATCGAATAGATACTTGACCCAAGCGACGTCGGTCCTTAAGTTCCCGTTGTCCGATCACATCGACGACGAAGGACTCGGACGGCGACCGGGAAGGCGGGCGCGGTGGGGGTGGTGGATTCCCGGTCGCACGAAGACGCGTAACGGTTCGTGCCACCCGCTCCGGCCTTTCCTCTCTGCCATGGTGACGAAAGCACGTGTGATCAAGGGTCGCTCTCGGGTGTCTCTTGGAACGATCGATCGCCCTTGCCTCCTTCACGAGGTGGGGCCAATGGGAGGAATCACGATGCGAACCGCGACGACGTCGGCAAGCCGGATTGTCCTGGCGATGCGGCTGAGCGCCGTCAGCCTGTTGCTCGGCCTTGTCGCCGTCTCGGTGGCAGCGCTCCCGGCCGCAGACGTCATCCCAGCCGGCGCCGTTGCACCCTGCGGGACCGCGGGCGTGCTGACCACCAACGCCGGCACCGACACCTGCACCTACACCACGTCCGGCGAGGACACCTTCGCGGTGCCCACCGGTGTCACCCAAATCACCGTGACGGCCGTCGGCGGTGCAGGTGGTAACAGTCTTCACGTACGCCGGCGGCACCACCATTGTGCCGGGCGCCACCGGAGGACCGGGTGCCCAGGTCAATGCGACCGTGCCGGTAACGGGGGGCACGACGCTGTACGCCGAGGTCGGCTCAGGCGGCGCCGACGCCGTCGGAGACGGCGACCCCATAGCCTGCAGCCCCGGGGCTGGGGGGTCCAACGGCGGTGGTGCCGGCGGAGCGGGTCGTTGTGATGGACAGGGCGGCGGCGGCGGTGGCGGTGCCTCGGACGTCCGGACCCAGCCGGCGTCGTCGGGCGGCCTGACCGGGGTGGCCTCCACCGACCCCCGCCTGGTTGTCGCCGGCGGTGGCGGCGGTGGCGGTGGCGGATTCGGCGCCAATGGCGGCGCCGGCGGCGCTGCCGGGGACTCCTCGGTGACCGGTGCCGGCGCCGGTGGCTCGTGTACTACTTCGGTAGACATCGAGGCCGGTGGCACCGGGGGCGTCGGCGCGGGCGGCGGGGCCGGAGGGACGGCCAGCGGCACCTGCACAGGGCTGTTGTTCTCCTCCGCGCCGGGAGAGGCCGGCACCGCGAGCACCGGCGGGGTCGGCGGCGACGGCGATTCGGTGGACCTCCCCGGTGCCGGCGGCGGCGGCGGCGGCTTCATCGGCGGCGGCGGCGGTGTCGCAGCGGATCCTGAACCCGAAGCCGCAGCCGGTGGTGGGGGCGGATCGAGCTTTGCCGACAGTTCGGCCACGAGCGTCACGGTGACGACGGCGTCCGCCGTGGCGGCACCCGAGGTCGTCATCTCTTGGACCGAGATGACCGCCCCTGTCTGTCCCGCAGGTTCCTACAGCGCAACCGGCTTTGCGCCCTGCATTCCGGCCCCAGCCGGCTCATTTGACGCAGGGACCGGCAATACGACGTCCACACCGTGTGCAGTCGGTTCCGACACCGGCGGTCTCAGCGGCGCCGTCGCCTGCACGCCGGCCCGCCCGGCTCGTACGACCCGACGAGCGGCGACGCGTCGTCCACGCCGTGCCTGGCCGGTTCCGATACCGCCGGTCTCAGCGGCGCCGTTGCCTGCACGCCGGCCCCGCCCGGCTCGACGACCCGACGAGCGGCGACGCGTCGTCCACGCCGTGCCTGGCCGGTTCCGATACCGCCGGTCTCAGCGGCGCCGTCGCCTGCACGCCGGCCCGCCCGGCTCCTACGACCCGACGAGCGGCGACGTCGTCCACGCCGTGCCTGGCCGATTCGATACCGCCGGTCTCAGCGGCGCCACCGCCTGCACGCCGGCCCCGCCCGGCTCCTTTGACGCAGGGACCGGTGACGCCTCGTCCGCTCTGTGCGCGGCCGGTTCCGATACCACCGGTCTCAGCGGCGCTGTCGCCTGCACGCCCGCTCCGCCGGGCTCCTTCGACTCGGGGACCGGCAACGCCAAGTGCCACGCTGTGCCCCGTGGGAACCTTCAGCGGCTCAGGAGGGTCTATTGCCTGCACGCCCGCTCCGCCGGGCTCCTTTGACGCTGGGACCGGCAACGTGACGTCCACCCTGCGCCGCGGCCGGCTCCGACACCGCCGGCCACAGCGGCGCCACCGCCTGCACGCCCGCCCCGCCCGGCTCCTTCGACTCGGGGACCGGAAACGCAAGTGCCACCCTGTGCCCCGCCGGAACCTACAGTGGCTCGGCGGGATCCACCGGCTGCACGCCTGCCCCGGCCGGCTCCTTCGACTCCGGGACCGGCAACGTGACGTTCACGGCGTGTGCAGCCGGCTCCGACATTCGGGTGCCACCGGCGCTTTCGCGTGCACGCCGGCCCCGGCGGGTTCCATGACCCCGACGACGGGCGATGCCAGCGCCATCCTGTGCCCGGCCGGCAAGTACAGCAACACCACGGGTGCCGTCGCCTGTACACCCGCCCCGGCGGGATCGTTTGACGCGACAACCGGAAGCACCGTTGCCACGCCCTGCCCGGCCGGCAAGTACAGCAACACCACGGGTGCCGTCGCCTGTACGCCTGCCCCTGCGGGTTCGTATGACGCGACAACCGGAAGCATCAGCGCCATCCCGTGCCCGGCCGGCAAGTACAGCAACACCACGGGTGCCGTCGCCTGTACGCCCGCCCCCGGGGTTCGTTTGTCGCAGGTACCGGAAGCACCAGCGCCACGCCGTGCCCGGCCGGCACGTACAGCAGCTCTGCGGGTGCCGTCGCCTGTACGCCCGCCCCGACAGGCTCGTACGACGCGGGGACCGGCAATGTCAGCGCCACTCCGTGTCCGTCCGGGACGTCCAACACCGGAACCGGTAACACGTTCTGTACGGCCGCCACGACCTTGGCCTACATCGGTCCCAATCAGGTGGCTATCGGCTCACCGTTGGTGCCGACGGCGGCCTTGTCCAGTCCTGTGACCTCGTGCGACAGTGGTCAGCCGGTCACCTTCAGCCTGTCGGCCGACCCGTTGAACGGGGCTGCCGGCCCGTACGCCCTGGAGACGGCGATCACCACCACCAGTGGTGCCGTGAACGGGACGGCGATCTCCACCTCCGGCTGGGAGAACGGGGTGTACACCATCACCGCCAGCTACGCGGGAACGACTACGGGGACCACCCAGTGCGCCGGGGTATCGACGATGGCATCGTTGGCGGTCACGTCGCCGGGACAGTTCGCCTTCGGCTTCGGGACCTATACGCCGGCAGCCGGCGTCGGCCCGACGAGCTTCGGGTTTGTCGTCTCCCACTCCAAGAGCAGCTATCAGGGTGAGCTGAACGTGGTCACCCCGGGCAAGTGGTGGTTCCAGGCGAACATCTCCAGCTTCGGCCTGACCGGCACCACCCAGGCGCTGCTCGGCGGCACCGGCACGCTCTACTGGTGGAACACCACCCTCAACAGAGGCCACGGCGGATGGCAACTCGCCAAGTCGGGCGTGTCCTACAAGGCCACCGCCAATGCCGCCACCAAGACGACCGCCGCCTCGTTCGGCATCACCGTCACGTACACGCCGGGATCAGGGCAGCCCACGCTGCTGCCCAACTCGTCACCGGTCGCCATCAGCAAGGGGACCATCACCATCACCTGAACCGGACGGGCGACTCCGTCGATCTCCGTCCTCACGTTCCGCAGGATGATCCGACCCACCGGCTGAGCCGGGCGACGTGAGGTGAACATCGACGGACCTGCGACCGGTGGTCCCGCGGGCGGATGCCGGAACATCTGGGCGGTTGCGTGGGGCCACGCACCTGTGCGGTGACGCGGAATGCTCCCTCGACGAGATGGAGCGCCGGTCCCCGGATGCGAGGGTCAGGGCGTCAGGCCGGGGTCGAGTCCGGAAGCGAGACGTCCACCTCCACGCCCAGCTGGGGCACGACCCGGTCGAGCCACGACGGCATCCACCAGTTGGCCCGGCCCAGCAGCTCCATGATCGAGGGGACCAGCACCATCCGCACCAGCGTGGCGTCGATGAGGATGGCGGCGGCCAGGCCCAGGCCGAACACCTTGAGCACGTGGAGCGGGTCGCCGATCACGAACGAACCGAACACGCAGATCATGATGGCCGCCGCCGCGGTGATGACCCGGGCCGTCTTGGCCAGGCCGTCGGCCACCGCCGTCGAGTTGTCGCCGGTGCGGCGCCACTCCTCGCGGATCCGGGACAGCAGGAACACCTCGTAGTCCATGGACAGACCGAACAGGATGGTGAACATCATCAGCGGGATCCACGGGTCGATGGGACCGGTGGCGCCGATGCCGATGACCCCGCCCAGCCATCCCCACTGGAACACGGCCACGATCACCCCGTAGGCGGCGCCCACCGACAGCATGTTGACCACCACCGCCTTGACCGGGATGGCCAGCGATCGGAACACGGCCATCAGCAGCAGGAAGGACAACAGCAGCACGGCACCGATGACCCAGAGCAGGCGCGACGACAGGTAGGCGGAGGCGTCCACCGAGCCGGCCGTCTCCCCGCCCACGTAGGCCACCACCCCGGTGCCGGCCGTGGCCGCCGGGATCACGTCGGTCGCGAAGCGTGTGGACGAGCGGCCTCGGTCTGGGCCGACTGGGGCGAGGTGGTCGGGTAGGCGATGATCACCGCGTCCCGGCCCGAGGCGCTGAACTGGGCCGGAGTGGCGAAGGCCACCCCGGGGGTGGCGGCCACCTGGCCCTGCAGGGGCTCGACCGTGGCCCTGCCGACCCGCGGGCACGGTGGCGGCCACGATCAGCGGGCCGTTGAAGCCGGGACCGAACCCGGTGGCCAGGGCGTCGAAGGCCTGCCGGGTGGTGGACGGAGGGCGGGTCGTTGCCGGCGTCGGTGAAGGCCAGGCGCATGGAGAAGAACGGGAGGGCCAGCAGGACCAGCACGGCCAGGGCAGCCACGCCGGCGACGATCGGGTGGCGCTGCACGGTGCGGCTCCACCGGTACCAGAAGCCGCGCGGCGAGGGCTCGGCGCCGCTCTGGAGCAGGCCGGGGACGTGCGAGCTTGTCGATGGCCCGCCCGGAGAAGCCGAGCATGGCCGGCAGCAGGGTGATGGCGGCCAGCATGACCAGCACCACGGCGGCGATGGCCCCGACGGCCAGGCCCCGCATGAAGGGCAGCTGCAGGATGAACAGGCCGAGCAGCGAGAGGATCACCGTGGTGCCGGCGAACACCACGGCCCGGCCCGAGGTGGCCAGCGAGACCGCGGTGGCCTCGCGGGGGTCGCGGCCCTTCGGCCAGTCCCTGCCGGTAGCGGGTCACGACGAACAGGGCGTAGTCGATGCCCACCCCGAGCCCGATCATGGCCATCATCTCGGGGGCGAAGATCGGGGTCGTGATCACATGGGACAGCAGGTCGAGCACGGCGAAGGCGATGGCGATGCCGAACAGGGCGGTGATGATCGGCAGGCCCATGGCCACCACCGAGCCGAAGGCCAGCAGCATGATGATGATGGCGGCCAGGATGCCGATGCCCTCGCTCGACCCCGGCTGACGCCGCCGGCCACCAGGCTGATGGCCTGGCCGCCCAGGGCCACGTGGTAGCCCGGGGCGGCGAACGACTCGGCGGTGGTGACCACCTTGTTGATGGCGCCGTGGGGCAGGTTGCCGGCCTGCTCGTCGAAGACCACCTGCACGTAGGCGATGTGGCCGTCCGCCGAGATCTGGTGGGCGCCGGCCGGCGGAGAACGGGACTGACCACCTCCGACACGTGGGCCAGCGGCGCGAGGGCCGCCACCATCCGGGCCGTCCGGGCCTCCACCGCGGTGGCGGTGATCGGGTCCGGTGGAAGTGATCACCACCTGGGTCGGGCTCCCCGCCTGGTCCGGGAAGGCCCGATCGAGGATCTGCTGCACCGGCTGGGCGCCGCCGGTCAGGTTGTTGGAGAAGTTGCTGCCGGCCGCCTGGGCGACCACATTGAAGCCCACCAGGGCCACCAGCCACAGGATCAGCACCCACCACCGGTGGTCGTGGCACCATCCGGCGATGCGGGCCAGCACGCTCTCCTGCGCCGGCCTCGAACGCGGGCGTTCCGAGTCCGGGCGCTCGTCGTGTCCAGGGTCGTCGTCGTCATCTCACGTCCTTCTGGTGGGTAGGGGCAGTCCGGCCGGGAGCTGGGCGCAGAACCGGTTCGAACGGCACCCGTCGTGCTGCAGTTTCGTCCGTTCTACCCGGACCGGAGAGGCGATCCGACTGCCGCAGCCTCGGACGACAGTTATATCCCGCCCTTCCGCAAGTCACACCGGACCCGGACGGCCCCCCTGGGTGCCGTCACACACGCCGGCATCCGCCATCTGGCGTGTCCTCGCCCGCCGTGCGCCCGTCGGCGGGAACTCCGGATGCACCCGGGAAACTGCCAGGTCACGTGGGTCCCTGGGACGAAATAGTACAACGATCGGCGCCGATCGAATCGGACTGTCACACCGCCCATCTACGGTGACGCCCATGTCATTCGAAGCGCTCAGCCCCACGGTCATCACCGGTTGGCTCGAGTGCGAGCACTCGTTGACGCTCCGGTTGAAGCGCTCCTCGGCACCGCAGGCGTTCGGGCCGTTCGCCGACCTCGTCCGCGAGAAGGGGACGTCACACGAGCTCGCCGTGCGGGAGCGCTACGAGGCCGACGGCCTGCGCATTCTCGATATCCCCAAGAAGGGGGACCTCGACTTCGAGGCGTGGGCGGTACTGGCGCGCGGCCTCCTCTACGAGACCGATGCGGACGTCGTCTACCAGATGCCGTTCGTCCACGCCGGGATCAAGGGCATTGCCGACTTTCTGGTCCGGGTGGTACCTGAGCCCGGTTTCAGTGAATGGGAGCCTGTGGACGCCAAGCTGGCCCGTACCGAGGGAAAGCCGGGCCATCTGCTGCAGCTGTGCTTCTATGCCGAGGCCGTCGAAGGCCTGACCGGCGCGCCGCCCAAGTTGCTGCACCTGGAGCTCGGCTCCGGGGTGCCCGAATCCCACCGGTTCGAGGAGTTCGGCCCCTACTGGCGACGGATGAAGGTGGAGTTGAGCCGCGCAACCGAGGGGTCCGTCCCAGCCCGGGAGACGGTACCCGAGCCCTGCCCATTCTGCGTCTACTGCGACTTCCAGAAGGTGTGCGAGGAGCAGTGGAGGGCGGAGGACTCGCCGGTCTTCGTGGCCGACCTGCTGAAGGGCGACCGTCAGACCCTTCGTGATGCGGGGATCGACACCCTCGAAGAGCTCGCCTCCTCCACAGGTGAGGTGGCGTCGATCCCGCCCGAGCGCCTCGAGCGGGTCCGCCAACAGGCGGCATTGCAGAAGCAGCTCCGCGACAACCCGAGCGCTCCGATCCCGTTCACCCATGTCATGCCGGGCGACGACCCGATCTGGGGACACGGGTACTCGCATCTCCCTCCGGCCGACGAGGGCGACGTCTTCTTCGACCTCGAGGGCCATCCCCTCTTCACCGCCAAGGCCGGGCTCTTCTTCCTCTTCGGCCTCCTCTACAAAGAGGATGGGGAGTGGACCTACCAGGCCATCTGGGCCCACGACCTCGAGGACCAGGCGCGCCGTGCCGCCGAGGTCGTAGAGATCTTCGCGGCGCGTCGCCGCCGCTTCCCCGGCATGCACGTCTACCACTACAACCACACCGAGCGCAGCGCCATGGCCACCATGACGGCGGAGTCCGAGGCCTCCGTTCCCTTCGCCCACATGGTGGCGACCGGCCTGTTCGTCGACCTCCGCACGGTGGTCAAGAACGCCTATCAGATCGGCATCGAGTCCTACGGGCTGAAGAGCCTCGAGAAGGTCACGGGATTCGAACGGACCGGGGAGATCCACGCCGGTTCCGGCGCCGTGCTCCTTTACGACGACTTCCTGCGGTCCGGTGACGGGTCGCGGCTCGAGGCCATCGCCCTCTACAACGACAACGACGTCCGCTCGACGCTGGCGCTGCGTGACTGGCTGCTCGAGGAGCGGCCCACCGGGGTGCGCTGGCGCGAGATCGAGTTCGACGAGTACGAGACGAACCGTGAGCTCGACGAGCTCGAATTCCATCTGCTCGAGTTCGACCGGGAGTCGATCCAGCACCTCTTCGGCAACCTCATCGGGTACTGGCGTCGCGAGCGCTCGGCCCAGCTGACGCCGAAGCGTGAGCGCGTTCTCGAACCCGTCGCCGACCTGGTCGACGACCCCGACGTGCTGACGTCGCTCGTTCTCGTCGAACGGGAGCGACCCACGGTGGACGAGGCAACCGGCGTGGTCAGGGAGAAGGCGACGTTCTGCTTCCCCGAGCAGCAGGTCAGCGATCACCTGAAGGACGGCTCGGCCTATTTCGCCGGGGCGGACGGGGAGGCGGGCTTCGCCAATCTCTCGCAGCTGGACGTCGAGGGCCGGACCGTCGGCATCTCGTGGAAGCGCCTGATCGACGAATCATCGACCGTTCCCTTGTCGGCCATCACCGACGACTGGGTCCGGCCGGGAGCAAGCTCGACGCCCTCATGGACGCGGCCCGTGGGCTTCTCGCGGACCCCTCGTCGCTGCCCGAGGTCACCCGTCAGATCCTGTCAAGGGCGAAGCCGCGCTTCGTTCCCGGGCGTGGTCCCGAGGGCGGCCTGTTCGGGGACGACAAGGATGAGATGGTCGGCTGGGTGGCGGATCTCGACCGGAGTGTGGTGGCCATCCAGGGTCCCCCGGGTACGGGCAAGACGTACCGGGGGCGCGGCATGGTGCGCAAGCTCCTGCAGGAGGGCAAGCGGGTCGGTGTCACGGGGCCGAGCTATGCGGCGTTCGGCAACTTCATGAACGCCGTCGTCGAGCTCCATGTCGAGGAGCGGGACACCTCGGAGCTCAGTGCGTGCCAGCGGATCCGGCCAGGCGACGAGACGCCGCACGCTGACCTCATCGACTACGCCACCAACAACACGAAGTGTGCCGACGCCAGGTACCAGTTGGTGGCCGGGACCAGCTGGTTCTTCTGCTCTCCGCAGATCGCCTCGGCCCCCGTCGACTACCTGATCGTCGACGAGGCCGGTCAGGTCTCCCTGGCTGACGTGGTCGCCATGTCGCTCTTCGCCACCAACGTCATCCTCCTGGGTGACCCCCTCCAGCTCGACCAGGTGTCGAACGCCCTCCACCCCGAAGGCTCGGGGAGCAGCTCGCTCGAGGACATGCTCGACGGTGCGCAGACGATCCCCCCCGACCGGGGTGTCTTCATCGAGCAGACCTGGCGGATGCACCCGAAGATCTGCCACTTCATCTCGTCGCAGATCTACGAGGACCGCCTCCACAGCCACCCATCGTGCGCGCTGCAGGAGGTGGCCGGTCACGGCGCCGGGCTCCGGTGGATGGAGGCCGAGCACGAGGGCAACTCGACGCTGGCCGTGGAGGAGGCCGAGATGATCGCGGCGAAGATCGAGGAGCTGCTCGGGACGCCCTGGACCGACCAGGAGGGCAACACCCGGCCGCTGACGGTTGGGGACTTCATGGTGGTGGCGCCCTTCAACGACCAGAAGGACGCCATCCGGGCCGTCCTCGAGTTGGATCCTGCGACCGCCCCGATGGCGGCATCGGTGGGCACCGTCGACAAGTTCCAGGGCCGCGAGGCGCCGGTCGTCTTCTTCTCCATGACCACGTCGAGCAGTGATGAGCTGAGCAGGGGAACGGACTTCCTCTTTTCCAAGAGCAGGCTCAACGTGGCCGTGAGCAGGGCCCGCTGCCTCGCCTACCTGGTGTGCACCGACGCGTTGCTGGGCACGAGAGCGTCGACGGTCGAAGGGATGCGTCTCGTCGGCACATTGTGCTCGTTCGTCGAGGCCGCCGAACGGGTCTGACAGCGCCCGTCCGCTGAAGGCGACTCCGAAGGGCCCGTTGCCCCGGGGACACACGGTGTCGGGGCGGTCGACGCCGAAAAGAAGCCGCGCTGTGGCTGGTGGGCCATGCCACACTTGGCCGCTGGTCCGGTCGTGGGAGGGGAACGCATGCTGACGAACTCGGGTGCCGTCCTGCGGCGGTCGGCGATGGGCGGTGCCGCCGCCGGGACGGCGGTGCTCGCGGTTGCGCTCGCCGTCCTGCTCCCTGGTTCGGCGGCCACCGCCGGCTCCACCACCGCGGCGACCTCGACCGCACCCGGCACCGCCCCGACGGTCGCCGCGGGCGGATCGCAGAGCGGACCGGCCGCCCCGCTGATAGGGGTGGGCAGCTACCTCGCCACCCGCCAGGGCGTCGTCCAGGTGGCGGTGTTCAACGAGGCCACGGGAGCGACGTCGCTCGTCGCCGACGGCACCGTCCCCCAGGCCACAGCCAGCATCGCCAAGGTGGACATCCTGGCCATGTGGCTCCACAACTACGACACCCAGGGCGTGGTCGTACCGGGGTCGGTCCCCTTCTCGATCACCTATCTCATGCAGCAGATGATCCAGGACAGCGTGAACCCGGCGGCCACCTCGCTCTTCTACTTCGGCGGCGGCTGCGGCGCCCTCACCGCCTTCAACACGCTCGTCCCGACGAGGAGCACCAGCGTCGGTTGTCAGACGCCCATCTACTACGGCTGGGGGGACACGACCACGAGCGCTGCCGACCAGGCCGCCCTGGTGAGGGACTACGCCTACGCGAACCCGGTGCTCGGTCCGGCAGCACGCGCCTACGGCCTCGGCCTGATGGAGAACATCTCCCCAGGACAGAGTTGGGGGATCACCTGCGGCCCCTGGGGGACGTCGTGCGCGGGACCCGGCTACGCCCAGCCCGTCGCCGGCGTGACCGTGGCCTTGAAGGACGGGTGGAAGTACACGCCCAGCTGCGTGGCCCAGGACCAGATCTGCCCGTGGCAGATGAACAGCATCGGTTGGGTGTCGGGCAAGGGTCGCAACTACGTCATCGCCGTGCTCACCGGGTACAACCCGGCGGGCCCCGGCCTCTACGGCTACAACTACGGCATCAGCACCATCCAGCAGGTCTCCCAGATGGTGTGGAACAACCTGGCACCGTCGTAGGAGACCCGTCCGCGGCGGTGCCCCGACCGGCTACTGCCAGGTCGTGCCACCGTCGCTGGTGGTGAGGGCGGCCCCCGTGGCCGGATTGGCCGCCACCGAGCCGACGGCCACGCAGACCGTCGTCGACGGGCACGTGATGGCGGCCAGTGGCGGGGCCGCGGCCGGCAACTGGCTCGACGTCCATGTGGCCCCACCGTTCGTGCTGACGACGGCCTCGCCGGACAGGTCGACCGTGTTCGAGCCCCCGGCGACGCAGTCGTTCGTCGTCGGGCACGCCACCGCGTCCAGCTGGACCTGAGGGGCGGAGAGGGTGCCGACCGTCCACGTCGTGCCGCCGTCCGCCGTGGTGAACGCCACGATGCTGCCGACGGTGCCGTCGGGGTTGGCGCCGACGGCCACGCACCGGGAAGGCGACGGGCACGACACCGCGTTCAGCGGTGGCGCCCCCGCCGGCATCGGCCGGGTGGACCAGCTGCGACCCCCGTCGGAGGTGACGACCGAGGTCCCCACCGATCCGGCGGTGTCCTCACCGACGGCCATGCACGTCGTGGCCGACGCGCACGACACGCCGACGAGCTGCTGGCTCGCCACCGGCAAGCTGCCGGCCGTCCACGTCAGACCGCCGTCGGAGCTCGAGTAGGCGACACCGGTGCTCTGGCCGTTGGCGGGGCTCTCCCCGACGGCGACGCACTGCGACTGCGTGGGACAGGTCACGGCGTAGAGGACGCTCGGTACGTTCGGGAGCGTGCCGAGCGTCCACGACGTCCCGCCGTTCGAGGTCAGGTAGACGGCGGCCGGACCACCGGCCGGGCCCGCGGCCGGGCCCACGGCCACGCAGTCGATCTTCGTCGGGCAGTCCACGGCGGTGGCCGGCGGCGACGGGTGCGGCAGGGTGCCGGCCGACCAGTTGGAGCCGCCGTCCGTCGAGGAGTAGGGGACACCCGTCGATCCAGCCGAGTCGGACCCCATGGCCACACACTGGGACGTCGATCCGCAAGACACCGCGATGGCCAGCAGCTTCGACCCCGGTGTGGTCGTCGAACCGGAGGACGCACCCGTGTTGTTGGAGCTCGAGCAGGCGGCCAGGGCGGCACCGGCTGTGAACACGGCGACGAGACCGGCGCGGGTCCACAGCCGGCGTCGCCCGTTCCCCGACCGGCTGTTCCGACCCACTCCGTCCCGGGCCGGGGCTGCCGTCGGTCCCATGGGCGAGAAGCTACTCAACGCCCCCGTGCCGGACGGCCATGGTGCGATGTCGCGCCGCCGCCGGTGCGGTTACCGGCCTGGACGCCGTAGTCGGCGCGGAGGCGCGTTCTCCGATTCGGCCCACGTCGGCTTCGCGCCGACGGCGCCACTCGACACCATCGTGGGCCTTCAGGCGGCGCCGACATGACAGTGCCGGCAGTTGGTTGGCGACGCCCGCGGAGGCCGTCGCCCGAGCCCCGATGTTCTGTGCCGGGTATTCTGGGGGGTCAAGGGGGAAGTCGCCGGCACACGGGGTGCAGCCGGCGACTGCCGGCCGACAAGGGGCACGGGCCGATGGCCCTGCCGCTGACCGGGGGAGACGGTGACGGGATGGACTCGGTGAGCCGAGGCAGTTGGAGTCGCCACGTGGTCGTCGACGCAACCACTGACGACGGCTTCACCCTCATCGAGCTGATGGTGGTGCTGCTCATCATGGCCATCCTGTTGGCCATCGCCATTCCGATCTTTCTCGGGGCGAAGGGGTCGTCGAGCGACCGGGCCACCCAGTCGAACCTGTCGGCCGCGGCCACCTCGGCCGCCTCCTACTACGCCTCCAACCAGAGCTTCTCCACGGCCACCACTGCGCTGCTGACGGCGGCCGACCCCGCCTACGCGTGGACGCTGGCCACCACCGCCGGTTCGGGTGTCTGCAATTCGGCGAGCCCCGCCAACTGCATCAGCTTCGCCCCGATCGACGTGGCCGCCCTCGGCGACGGCCAGGGCATCATGTTCGCCGCCTACGCCAAGCCCACCGACACCTGCTGGTACGAGGTCGTGCTCGAGACGAACGTGGCCCTGGTGACGGGCGACACCGAGCCGCCGTTCGCCTTCAGTCGCTACAGCCTGGCCACCAGCGACCCCCAGCTCGGGTCGGCCACCCTCAGCAGCCAGCTCGTGTCGGCCGGCACCTACTACGCCAAGAAGACGTCGATCGGTTCGACCGGCGACTGCTCCATCTACTGGGCGGCGACCCAGGCGCCGCTCTACTGGGGCTCCTCGTACGCCAACGCCGGCGTCAACTGACACCGCCGGAACAGGCCGCCACCCGCGCTGCGCCCGCAACATCCACATCCCACGGTTGAGTCCGACCCCTGATCGGCCGACAACTCCTCCTATGGACATCGCCTCGTGGCGACGACAGTCAGGGAGCGGCACGTGACCACCACCCACGGTGGACCGACAACGCGCACCGACACGGCCGTCGACGACACGCCCGTCGACGACGGCACCCCCCGCATGGCCAAGACGCTCGGCCTGTGGGCGGCCGTGGGCCTGTCGCTGGCCCTGGTGGCCCCCAGCCAGGCCGTCAACATCAACCCGCAGGCGGCGGAGCCCTTCGTCGGCCGGGCCGTGCCCCTGGCGTTCTTCGCCGCCTTCATCGGGGTGCTGCTGGTGGCCTACGCCGTCACCCGCCTCTGCCAGCGCATCAACGGGTCGGGGTCACTCTCCACCCTGGTCGCCCAGTCCCTGAACAGCCACGCCGGCGCCGTCACCGGGTGGCTCATCTGCGGCGCCTACATCCTCTTCGTGGTCGTCCAGGCCGTCACCTGCAGCCTCTTCCTGGGATCCCTCCTCGAAGGGCTGGGCGTCGTCCATTCCATCGCCGCCTGGGTCTACTTCGCCACCGCCCTCGGCCTGCTGGCGGTGGCCACCCTGGTGGCGTGCGCCCGGATCCACCGGGCCATCGGGCTGCTCATGACCTTCGAGGTCGGCACCATCGTCCTCATCGTCGTGGTCATGGCCATCGTGGCCTGCACGGTGATCTTCGGGCACGGCCCCCAGGGCCAGCACTTCACCCTCAGCGTCTTCAAGCCGACCGGCGGCGGCAACCTGGGGGAGGCCGCCGTCTTCGGGTTCCTCTCCTTCGCCGGCTTCGAGGGCGCGGTCGCCCTCGGCGAGGAGACCAAGAACCCCCGGCGCGACATCCCCTTCGCCGTCACCGGCACGGTCGTCTTCGCCGGCATCTTCTTCGTCGCCATCATCGCCTTCGAGGTCATGGGGTTCGGCACCACCACCGCCGGGCTCCACGCCTTCGCCAACTCCGACGCCCTGGTGGGCTCGCTGGCCCAGCTGTACGCCACCAGTTGGGTGGCGAACCTCATCCGGCTGGGCATCGTGGTCGGCGCCTTCTCGGCCATGAGCGGCAACATCGTCGGGTCGGCCCGGATCCTCTACGCCGTCACCCGCCACGGCTACCCGAACGCACCCTGCGCCCGCCTGCAGACCCGCCAGGCCGTCCCCGTCGTCGGCAACCTGGTCATCGCGTCCATCGCCGCCACCTTCATCGCCGTCTGGTGGGGCGTGCTCCACCAGACCCCGTTCGACACCTTCGCCGCCGCCGGTACCGCCGGCACGCTGCTCATCCTCGGTTGCTACGTGCTGACGTCGGCGGGGGCCACCCGCCAGGTGTACGGGCAGGTCGATCCGTCCGTGCCCAGGTGGCAGGCCGTCATCCCCGTGGGCGCCATCGTCGTGCTCGGCTACGTGTTCTACAAGAACATCGTCCCCTGGCCCCAGGGCGGCGAGGCCTGGGCGCTCTTCGTGGTGGGCGCCTGGACGGTGGTGGCCGTGGTCACCGTGCTGCACCCGCCCGAACGGTTCGCCAAGTTCCTGGGTGTGGGCGCGGACGACGCCGACGCCGAACCCGCGCCGCCTCCGCCGACTGAACCGGCGGCCCCCACCGGGTCCGGTGCGCATCCCGGCGATCGGATATGAGACCATCTAGTCCGTCGCGACCGCGGCCTGAGCGGTGAGGAACGCAGGGACGACGGGCGTCCGGGACGACCCGGGTGACCGTGGCCCTGGACGGGAGGGATGACATGAAGACGGACGCAGCGATCCTCTGGGGCGTCGGCGAGGACTGGAAGGTCGAGACCATCGACCTCGACCCGCCGAAGACGGGCGAGGTGCTGGTGAGGATCGCGGCCTCGGGCATGTGTCACAGCGACGAGCACAGCCGGACCGGCGACCTGCTGGCCATGTTCCCGTTGATCAGCGGCCACGAGGGCGCCGGCGTCGTCGAGGAGGTCGGCCCCGGGGTCGAGGGCCTCAGCCCGGGGGACCATGTCGTCTTCGGGTTCGTGCCGGCGTGCGGCAAGTGCCCGTCGTGTGCCCGGGGGCACTCCAACCTGTGCGACGTGGCCGCCACGCTGATGATGGGTGCACAGGCGGACGGCACCTTCCGCCACCACGCCGCCAGCGGCCAGGACCTGCACACCATGGTCTGCCTCGGCACCTTCGCCAAGCACACGGTCGTCAATCAGGCGTCCTGCGTCAAGATCCTCGACCACTACCCCTTCGACAAGGCGTGCCTGGTCGGGTGCGGGGTCACCACCGGCTGGGGATCGGCCGTCTACGCCGCCGACGTCATGCCCGGCGACGACGTCGTGGTCATCGGCATCGGGGGCATCGGCGCCTCCGCCATCCAGGGGGCGCGCCTGGCCGGAGCGGAGCGGATCTTCGCCATCGATCCCGTCCCGTTCAAGCTGGAGATGGCCACCAAGTTCGGGGCCACCCACACCGCCTCCAGCATCGAAGAGGCCGCGCCGCTCATCAACGAGGTCACCTGGGGGAAGAACGCCGAGAAGGTCATCTGCACCATGGGCGTGGGCGACGGCCGGCTCATGGAGAGCATCCTGCAGCTGGCGGCCAAGCGGGGACGCGTGGTCGTCACCAACATCCACCCGATGGGCGAGATGGACGTCTCTATGTCGCTGTGCTGGGTGACCCTGCTCGAGAAGCAGGTGGTCGGCACCATCTTCGGCTCGGCCAACATGCGCTACGACATCCCCCACCTGCTCCGGCTCTACGAGCAGGGCCAGCTCGACCTGGACTCCATGATCACCCGCACCTACAAGCTCGAGGACGTCAACCAGGGCTACGCCGACATGCTCGACGGCAAGAACATCCGCGGCGTCCTGATCTACGAGTAGCGGTCGCCCGGCACCGGCCGGCGGTTCAGGTCGACGTGGTGGAGGAGATGGCCTGTTCGAGGGCGCCCGCCATGCCGGCCATGCCGGCCTCGCTCGGATGGAGCGGGTAGGTCCCGTCCGAGGGGATGATGGGCTCTACCCAGCGGGTGGCCGCGGCCGTGCAGGCGTTGTGGGAGGCGCTCGGCGCCGCCATGTCGACGTAGACGTCGTGGGCGGCGGCCGCCTCCTTTGACAGGATTGCGTTCAGGTCGGCCTCCACCCCGCGGAGGTAGCCGAGGTCGCTCATGGAGAACGGCAGCAGCGGCCAGCACCCGGTACCCGTCGGCGGGGCGATGTCGGGGTAGCCGACGACGAACACCCGGGCGTGCGGGGCCAGGGTCCTGATGTCCGCCAGCACAGCCGCCACCTTGGTGCCGACCTGGTCGGCGGTGGCTGCCAGCTGGTCGGTACCGCCGGCGGTGAAGTGGGACTGGCAGGTCCAGCCGACGAGTGTCACCCCCCACGGCGTGAGCGACGCGGACTCGGCGGCGATCTTGGTGAAGCCGAGGTCGTTGCCCCCGATGCCCACCGACACGATGGACGTGGAGGGGCTGAGGGCGGAGAACTGGTCGGGGATGCCGGGCCCCTGGGAGCCGGTCAGATCGGCGGTGGTGGCGCCGGCACAGCTGACGTCCCGCAGGGTCAGGTCGAGGGCGTGGGCGACCAGGGCGGGGTAGTCGGCCGACGAGCGCCGGCAGGCGGCCGGTGCGCTGGGCGTCGTGCCCGGTCCCAGCTGGGTGGGGATGGCCGGGCCCGCCGAGTACGAGTCGCCCAGGGCCACGTAGGTGTGGGGCACCGGCGCGCCGGTGGTGTGGGCGGCGGTGGCCGTACCCCCGCAGGCGGCCGCGACCACGGCCACCAGGGCGGTGGCCGCCAGCGCCGTCCGCCGCAGGCGGCGCCGATGGGCGTGGCCACCGCCGTCGCCCTCGGAAGCGGTGGTGGCGGCGGGCGCGGAGGATGGCATGGCACGACGATGCTAGGTGGGCGCTGGGCGTCGGCGGCATAGCCCCCGGAGGCCCCGGGCCGGCGCCGGTGCGACCGCCCACCGCTCCCACCAGGGAGGTCTCTCGGAATCGGCCCGCAAACGGGGGCGTGCACGGTCTTCGTAAGAGTTCTGGTAACTTGCTCTGTAATGTTGTAATACTGTGATCAACACACAAGATCGAGGGAGTGGAGTCATGGACGAACGAGAACGAGCACCACGAGGCCGGGGAGACCGGGAGCGAGGAGGACGATCGATGAAGCACGGGTACGGAAGAGGTGGCGGGCGGCGGCGCGGCATGGGTGAGGCGGAGCCCCCGTCCACCGACCAGCTGTCCGGGTGGCTGACCGGGCGCCTGCCCGACGGGTGGTTCGAGGGGCCACCCGAGGTCACGGTGGACCGAGACGAGATCCTCATCGTCGGAAAGGTGGCCGCCCCCGACGTCGGCGAGGGCAGCGAGGCCGACGTGTCGGCGGCCGAGGCCGGCCGCATCACCCGGTTCCGCGAGGACACCCGTGACGAGCGGATGGCCATCGCCCACGAGGCCCAGCACCGGTTCGGTCGCCACGTGGCCTGGGGGGCGGAGGTGGGTGGCACCCTCCACGTGTTCACCAATGCGTCGGTACCGGTCATGACCCGGCTGCGCCAGCCCGAGCGGCTGATCCTCGACACCCTGGTCGACAGCGGCGTGGCCCGCAGCCGGTCGGACGCCCTGGCGTGGTGCGTGAAGCTGGTCGGCACCAACGCCGAGGAGTGGCTGCGCAACCTGCGCGAGGCCATGGAGTCGGTCGAGTCCGTCCGTCGCCAGGGCCCACCGGTGTCGTAGGGACGGCGCCGCCGGCACCCGGGAACACTGCCAGTGGACGGCGTCCGATTGTCGGGCAAGGATCTCTCCGGAGCGCCCAACGGGGGTGCTCATCGGCGGGCTCCGCGGTCTCGGCCGTGCGTCCCCTCGCACCCCGGTGCCGGAACCCCTCCCGGAGATCGGAGGAACACAGCCATGGCCCTTATCCAACAGACCGTCATCAGCCGCCTGCAGCCCGGCCGGTTCGAGGAATTCCTGTCACTGAGCGGTCAGGCCGCCAAGGTCTACGAGCGCCTCGGCGCCTCCAACACCAGGGTCACCCTGGCCGGTGCGGCCGGCGAATCGGCCGGCACCACGGTCTTCTCCTCCGAGCACGCCTCGATGGAGGCCTTCGGCGCCTTCGCCGAGAAGATGGCCACCGACGACGAGATGCAGTCGATCCTGGCCCGTCTCCGGTCCGCCGACAGCCCGGTGACCATCGAGCAGATCAGTCTGGCCTCGGAGCTGCCGACAGGGCGCAAGACCAAGGCCGGCAAGGGCACGGTCATCGAGGTCCACGCCAGCCGGGCCACGCCCGGCCGCATCGAGGACGCCCTCGCCCTGGGCATCCGGTGCTGCGACTTCGTCGAGGCCAACGGGGCCACCAACGCCCGTCTCTTCCAGCTGGGCTACGCCGGCCTGGGCGTGGACACCATGGTCACGTCGTGGGAGTACGCCAACCAGAAGGCGTGGGGCAAGGGCGTGGACGCCTGGGCGTCCAAGGACGAGGGGATGGCCATCGGCCTCGAGGCGGCGTCGGCCTCCACCCCGTCCACCCACATCTACAGCGCCGTGTACACGGAGATCCCCGTCTGAGCCCCGCCTGACCACCGGTGCCGCCGGTGGTCACCAGCGTGTGGTCGGCGGCTCGCCGTCCCGGTCACCGGGGCGGCGGGCCGGCCGCGGCGGTGCCGGCGGTCGGGGCGGCCCCGGTGTCGTCGGCCGACGGGGCCGCCTCGAGCACGGCCAGCATCTCGTCACCCCACCGCTCGAGGCGGATGGGCCCCATCCCCCGGCAGCCGGCCAGCTCGGCGAGGTCTCGGGGGCAGCCGGGCGGCGATGCCGGTGAGCTCCTTGTCGTTGAGCACGACGTAGGCGGGCACTCCGTCGTGCCTGGCCACCGACGACCGCCACGCCCGCAGGGCGGCCTCGGCCGCGGCCGCCTCCGGCGGTGGCGCCGGGCCCGCGGCGGCCGCGCCGGCGCGCGATGCCCGCCTCGCTCCGAGCCTCGGCCGCGGTCGGCCGCCGGCGACCGCCGGTGGCCGGCCGGGGGCCTGCCGTCGAGCTCGGCCACGAACGGCGACGGGGCGCCGGCGTCGGCCAGCACCGCCACCTGGCGGCGGGCCCGGGTGAGCGCCACGTGGAAGACCCGACGCTCCCCCTCCTCGTCGTCCCCCAGCCGGTGGGGGAACAGCCCCCGGTTGGCGCCGAAGACGACCACGTGGTCCCACTCCTGGCCCTTGATCCGGTGCACGGTCGACAGCAGCACGGCCGGCCCGGGCGGCGCCGGCCGGGCCGAGCACGTCGCGGAGCCAGCGCCTCGAAGGTGGCGGCGTCGGGGTGGAGGGCGGCCACCGACTCCAGGGCGACCAGGTCGTCGGCGTGGGTCGACCGGTCCGCCTCGCGGCGAGGACCCGTCGAGGACGTCCATGGTGTCGCCGAGGCCGATCGGCAGGTGCGGATGGCGCGCAGCGCCGCGGCCGCCGACCGCCGGCACGCGGCTCGACCACCGTCTCGAGGTCGTCGGCGTACGCCTGCAGCTTCGGGACGTCGCGGCCCGACAGGCGGCCGGCCAGCCGGCGGATGTCGGCGACCGACGTCGTGCCCGACCTTGGTCAGCATGTCGACCACCATGGGGGCGATGCCCCGCGACGGCCGCCGGATGGTCTCGGTGACGTCCTCCCGCCGGATGCGGCCGGGATCGCCGCCGATCCGCAGGTAGGCGAAGGCGGTGCGGATGCCGGTACGGCGCAGCACCTGCGGCCGTCGAGCGGCGTGGTGCACGGCAGCGCCGGCCTCGACTGCAGGCCACCTGCACCGGCAGCAGGGCCGAGTTGACCCGGGCCAGCACGGCGATGTCGGCCGGGTCGACCCCGGCGTCCTGCCACGCCGGCGATGATCTCGACGGCCAGCCCGGCCAGGGCGTCGCCCGGCGCCGCGCGCACGGCCACCGGTCCGGCGCCGGCCAGCGGCCCGCTCGGCGACGGCGACGCCGTCGGTGCGGCCCTCGGGGGTGCGGATGGTCTTGGCCACCCGTCGGTGGTTGTAGGAGAGCAGGTGCCGGGCGGCGTCGACGACGCCGGCGGGCACCGGTAGTTCACCTCCGAGGGCGTGGTCGGCCGGCGCCCGGGAAGTAGCGGGGGAAGTCGATGAGGAATTCGGGCGTGGCCCCCGAGTAGCCGTAGATGACCTGGTCGTCGTCGCCCACGCCGAAGCAGTCGTAGCCCGGGGCGGCCAGCAGTCGGATGAGCAGCAGGTGGGCCGGGTTCAGGTCCTGGAACTCGTCGACGAGCAGGCGCCGGCAGCCGGCCTGGGCAGCCGGCCCGGGCCCCGGGGTCGGTCGACCAGGATCTCGATGGCCCGGTAGATCTGCTCGTCGAAGTCGACGGCCCCGGCCTCGGCCAGGGCGGCCCGGTACCGGTCGAACCCCTCGGCGATGCCCGGCGGCGTCGGGGAATCTCCTCCTCGGCGGCCTCGGGCGAGATCAGCCCCAGGCGGATGGCCGACAGCGCCGCCAGGTACGGGGCCACCGTGTCGGTGTTGGCCTGGCGCCGGACCTCGAAGAGGCGCTGGAGCAGGTCGCGGACGTCCGATCTCCTCCAACACCCGCAGCCGGCGGTCGCGAGCCGAAGCGCGTTGCAGATCCACAGGCCGAGGCTGTTGAGGGTGCGGATGTGGGGCCCGTCGGGGCGACGAAGTCGGCGCAACGCTGCTGCAGCTCGTCGGCCGCCCTGGTGTTGAAGGCCAGGGCGGTGACCGACGCCCGGGCGGCGCCCCCCGGTCCACGACCAGGTGGCGCAGGCGCTCGGTCAGCACCCGCGTCTTGCCCGAGCCGGCCGGGGCGATGACCCGGGCCGGCCCCCGAGGGATGGCCGACGGCGGCCAGCTGGTCGGCGGCCAGCTCGGCCGTGGGCGGCCCGTGGCCGCACGGGGTCGAACCGGCCGGCCTCGGCACTCCAGCGGTGGACGACGCCGACACCCGACCGACCGGCGACGGGGGCTCGGGAGGGCCCGCCGTCGACCCAGAGGGGCGTGCGGTCGGCCACGGTGATGTCGGCCGGGCCGCCCTCGGCCACCCCGTCGGCGGCGAAGCGTCGGGCCGCCTTTCGGCCGTGCCACCAGACCGGGCTCGCCGTCCCGGGCGTCGTAGGTGTTGGCCCACACCAGGAACTGCAGCCGCTCCCGGGCGAACTCGAAGGCGGGGGTGAGGGCGTGGACGGGCCCGTCGTGGCGCTCGGGCGCCCGCAGTGCCGCCGGGTCGGCGGCCAGCTCGACCACCACCGGACGGCGCCCGAGCCAGGCCGCGTGCAGCCCTTCGACCACCGGCGCCGGGTCGGCCACCTCGGCGTCGCCGACCACCACCCGCGGGCAGGAGGCCCACGGGTCCGGGGGAGCCGCCCCCGGCAGCACGACCACACCCCGGCCGAGCTCGTCGGGTCCCGGGTAGGTCACCCGCCCAACGTAGCGACGGGCTACGACACCGTGGACGCCGGTGTCAGCGCCGGGCGGCGCTCTTGCGGGCGAACCGCAGCAGGGCCAGGTGCTTCTGGGTGTCGCGCTGCATCAGCTCGACGACCAGTCCCCACAGGGTGGTGTCCTTCACGTCTTTGAGGGTCCGCTGGAGCTCCTTGAGCTCCTCGGCGTCCGACTTCTCGAGGGCGATGAGCCGGTCGGTGATGTCGAGGACCTCGTCCCGGTTGGCCCGGTTGAAGTCGAGGTTGGGGATGGCGGGTTCCCCGCGGATCGTCTCGGCCTGCGTCTTGAGCGAGTCGGCCAGCTGCTTGAACATCCGGTGGTGGCGGATCTCGTCCTCGATGAGGAGCTCGACCAGGTAGCGCAGGGCCTTCGACCCCGTCCGCTCGGCCACGGCCGAGTACTCCTCGAGCAGGTCCCGCTCGGCCGCGATGTGGGAGGTGAGGTGGGTCCAGAGCACCCGCTCCCAGACGGAGGCTCCCACCGGTGGGGTGATCGTCGTGTCGGTCATCGTCTCAAGTCTCGGGCACCGGGCCGGCACGTCCCAGGGCCGTTGGTCCCGAGTCGGTTCCGCGGCGGCGGCACCGCCCCCAGTGGTGGTCCACGCCAATTGCACGCCCGGTGCCCGTTTCGCCCGGCACGCCCCTTCGGGGTGTGCAACATTGTGGCCCGACGGGCCGTACCGCGGTCCGCCGGCGCACCTGGGGCTGGGGTGTCACCGCAGACATGCGTACCGATCTGGGGGGAACATGCAGCGCAACAGGTCCGCTGCCACGCGTCGCCGTGGCCTCGGGAGAGTGGTGCCGCCGGCGGCGGCGGCGGCGCTCACCGTCGTACTGCTGCTGGTGGTGGCACCCACGGTGACCGCACCCGTCCGGGCGTCGGCCGCCTCGACCCCCCTCTACCCCAGCCAGAACGTGTCGGTCACGTCGTTCGACGGCACCAAGCTCAACGTCTACTTCTTCCCGGCCACCGGCCTGAAGGTCGGCCAGACGGCGCCGACCGTGCTCGTGGGGTCGGGCTGGCCCATCTTCGCCTACCCGGGTTGGTTGCCCACCGTCGGCACCGTCGGGCCCGTCGGCATCGACTCGTTCGGGGCCCAGCTGATCGGCCCCCAGAACCTCGAGGACGCCGGCTACAACGTGATCACCTGGGACAACCGGGGCTTCTGGTCGTCGGGCGGGCAGGTGTCGCTCGACAGCCCGGACGTCGAGGGCCGCGACGTCACCGCCATCATCAACTGGCTGGCCACCCAACCGGCGGCCGAGCTCAGGGGCCCCGACTACCCGGTGGTGGGCATGACCGGCGTCAGCTACGGCGGCGGGATCCAGCTCTCGGCGGCGGCCGTCGACCACCGCATCGCCGCCATCGAGCCGAACATGTCGTGGTACTCGCTGGTGCAGAGCCTGCTGCCCGGCGGCGTCATCAAGACCGGGTGGGGCGACATCCTCTGCATCACCGGCGAGCTGACCGGCGCCCGGTACTCGGCCGAGGTGTCCAAGCTGTGCGCCTCCGCCCAGAGCGGTGTGTACACCCCCGACGAGGTCGCCTACGGGGCGGCCGCCAGTCCCGGCCCGGCGATGGGGAAGATCACCACGCCGACGCTCCTGCTCGGCGGCACGGCCGACACCCTGTTCCCCCTCGAACAGGACGTGTCCACCTACGACGCCCTGTTCGCGGCGGGGACGCCGGTGCAGATGCTCTGGTACTGCGGCGGCCACGGGCTGTGCTCGTCGGACTCGGGTCCCGCCGACTACGTCATCGACGCCGAGATGAACTTCCTGGCCAAGTACCTCAAGGGCGAGAACGTCCCCACCGGCGCCGGCTTCCAGTACGTGGACCAGACCGGCACCTGGCACTCGGCCCCCTCCTACCCCCTGCCGCCGGCGGGGCACCTGCGGGCGTCGGGCCGCGGGTTCCTCGGGCTCGACACCTCGGACACGTCGGGCGCCCTGGGCATCGAGGCCACCCCGGCGAAGAACGGCCTCGACATCCCCGTGGACAGCCCGCCGTGGCCGGTGGAAGCCGTGGGCGCGCCCACGCTCACCCTCAGCTACCGCGGCCTCGGGACCGAGCCGACGTCGGCCGTCTTCGCCCAGCTGGTCGACACGGCCAACGGCACCGTGCTCGGCAGCCAGGCCACGGCCATCCCCGTCAACCTGGACGGCAACGCCCACACCGTCACCCTGCCGCTCAACATCATCGCCTGGGCCTTCACCCCCGGCAGCAAGGTCGAGCTCCAGCTCACCGACGACTCGAACCTGTTCGAGCAACAGGGGGCCGACGGCGCCCTGTTGGTCTCGCACGCCGCCGTCAGCATCCCGCTGGTGCAACCGGGCACGCCGTCGTAGCGGCCGGTCAGACCTCGGGTGCGTCCAGGTCCCATCCCTCGTCGTCGGGCGAGGTGATGGACGCCGTGGGGGACGGTCCGCCGGCGCCGTCGGGGTCGTCCATGCCGCCGTCGAGGGTGGTGATCTCCTCGGGGTCGTCGAAGACGATGTCCGCCTCGGCCATCTCGAGCTGGTCGGCGGGGTGGGCGTGCTGGGTCGACTCGTCGAGATCGATGGCGTCGACCAGGTCGGGTTCGAGGCGGGTGGCCTCGTCGAGGTCGTCGCCGTCGGCCGGCACCTCGCCGATGTCGTCCGGCGTGAACTGCGCTCCGTCATCCCCGATGGTCATGTGGCGCCCTTCCGGTCGGTCCCACCTGATTGCTACCCGATCGACGGCGGTCGACACCCCGGTCAGGCCTGGAGGGTCTCCAGGGTGATGCCGGCGTCGGTCAACAGGTGGCGGACGTCGACGACCTGCTGCTCGTCGAGGTCCTTGCCTTTGGACCGGTCGAAGGACCCCGTGGCCGATCCGACCTTCACCTTGAGGCGGTGCCCGGTCTCGTCGCTGACGGCACCGAGCTCGGCCAGCAGCGACTCCACGTCGTGCCACTCGATGTTGTGGCTCGTCGGGTGGGAGAGGATCTTCTCCGCGGTGACACGGTGATGGTGGGTCAGCTTGATGGGGTCCATGCCCGGGCACCTTCTCTGTCGTCGAACGCCGCCCAACCTATCGGGCGCGTCCGTGGCCGCCGGGCGGTCCCGGTGCCGGACCGATGCCGCCCCGGGCGGGGAACTCCGCCGGCGGGGGTGCGGCCCCGGGCGCCGGCGCCCGGCAATACTTCCGAAAACGTGTACATAGGGAGGCGGCCATGGCAGTGCAGTGGGAGGACACCGGCCGGGTGGGCGCCGACGCCCGGCGCCGCCGGCGTCGTCGGGCAGCGGCCGCGCTTGCCGCGGTGGTCTCGGCCCTGACCCTGTCGGCGTGCAGCGGAAGTTCGTCGGGTACCGCCCCGGCACCGTCCGGCCCGGCCACCACGGTGGCCGCCGCCACCGCCGGCAGCGGGTGCGGCCCGGCCACGGCGGCCGGGTCGACCACCATCAGGACGACCGTCGGCGGCCACATACGCACCGTCATCGTCCACGTGCCCGCCGGGTATGCCGGCACCGCCAAGGTGCCCCTCGTGCTCAACCTGCACGGCAGCGGCAGCACCGCCCTGGCGCAGGAGGGGTTCACCGGCATGGACACCACCGCCGACGCCGACGGGTTCATCGTCGCCTACCCCCAGGCGCTCATCCCGTCGGGGTCGGGCTACGACTGGAACGTGCCGGGCCAGCCCCTCGTCGGCGGGGCCGCCGTGCCGGCGGGCGCGCCCGACGACGTGGCCTTCCTCACCGGCCTGGTCCACACGCTGGCCGCCCGCTACTGCGTCGATCCGGCCCGGGTCTACGTCACCGGATTCTCGGGCGGGGCCCGCCTCACCAGCCAGCTGGCCTGCGACGCCTCCTCCACGTTCGCAGCCGTGGCCCCGGTGTCGGGAGTGCGCTTCCCGAGCCCGTGCCCGACCACCCGGCCGGTGCCCCGGAGGCCTTCCACGGCACGGCTGACCCGGTCGATCCCTACGGCGGCCACGGCCAGGCCTACTGGACGTACTCGGTGCCGACGGCGGTGGACGACTGGGCCGTCCACAACGGCTGCTCCACCACCTCGGACACGACGCAGCCGGCGACGGGGGCCGTCCTCACCCTGTACCCGGGGTGCGCGCAGAGGTGCCGACGTCGCCCTCTACACCCTGGTCGGCGAAGGTCACGAGTGGCCGGGCGGGCCCCGCATGCCCCGATCGTTGACGAGGGTGCTCGGACCCCAGTCCGGAGCGGTCGACGCCGACACCGTCATGTGGAGCTTCTTCGCCGCCCATCCGATGCCGTGACCGTCACCCGGCACACCATGGACGCCGGCGGCGCGCAAGAGGACCTTCGTGCTGGCCGAGCCGGACGGTCCGGCCGTGGCCGTGGTGCTCAGCCTGCACGGCACCCGCTCCACCGCCGAGGGGGAGGTGCGCCTCAGCCGCCTGGCCGGCCTGGCCGCCGAGGGCGTGGTGGTGGCCTTCCCCCAGGGGCTCGCTCCCGCCGGGTCGGGGTACCAGTGGGACCACCGGGCGGATACGGCCTTCCTCGCCCAACTGGCCGGCGACCTGCTGCAGCGCCACCCGACCCCCGACGGCCGGGTGTGCATGACCGGCATGTCCGGGGGTGCCCGCATGTCGTCGCTCTTCGCGGCGGCCCGTCCCGAGACGGTGCGCATGGTCGGCGCCGTGGCCGGCCTCCGGGCGCCGGACGTGGCGCCGCTCACGCGGCCGGTGCCGATCCTGGCCTTCCACGGCACGTCAGATCGGATCAACCCCTACGCCGGCAGCGGCACCACCCGCTGGGACGAGAGCGTCCCCGAGTCCGCCCGCCGGTGGGCCGAGGCCAACGGCCATGCCGGTCCGCCGACCGAGACGGCCGTCTCCCCGTCGCTGACCCGCACCACCTACGGCGCGGAAGGGGAACCCGGCGAGGTCACCCTGTGGACGTCGAAGGGTGCCGGCCACACCTGGCCGGGGACGAGGCTCGGCCCGTTCCTCCGCCTCATCCTCGGCCGCACCAGCGTCGAGATCGACGCCACCGAGCGCATCTGGGCGTTCGCCCGGGCCCACGCCGGCGACCCCTACGGCGGCCGGACGGGGCCGGCTCGGTCTCAGACCACGTCGGGGCGGAAGAGGGCGTCGGTGCCGCCGTCGGCGAAGAGGACCTGGCCCTGGACGAACGAGCTCTGCGAGCTCAACAGGAACACCACCACGTTGGCGATCTCTTCGGGGACGGCCCGGCGGCCGAGGGGGATGGGCAGCACGGCGCTGCCGGGGCCGATGGCCGGGTCCTCGAGGCAGGGCCGTCAGCATGGGCGTCTCGGTCGGGCCGGGCGCCACCGCGTTGATGCGCACCCCCTTCGATCCCCACGGCTCGGCCCGGCGGCGGACACCGCGGGCCAGGGCCAGCTTGGTGGCCGCGTACACGGTGGCCCCGTCCAGGTTGGAGGCCACCCCCACGGCCACCACCTCGCCGCCGGCCCCCAGCGCCTCGACCAGGTCGGCGGCCGGCGGGACCAGGATGGCGGCGTTCGAGGCCAGGGCCACGGCCGTGGGTTCGACGCCCTCGGCCAGCGCCGGCAGCAGGCCGTCGAGCACCTCCATGGCCCCGAAGTAGTTGGTCCGCACGATGGGGTCGACCGGCCGGACGTGGGGCCCGACACCGGCGCACGCCACCAGGCCGTCGAGGCGGCCCCCGGACTGGCCGGCCACCCCGTCGATGGCGGCCGCCCGCCCCGACGCCGTGGCCAGGTCGGCGATGATGTCGGCGTCGTGGAGATCGATCCCGATCACCCGGGAACCGGCCGCCTCGAGCTCGCCGGTAGACGGCGGCACCGATACCGGAGGCCGACCCGGTGACGGCGACGGTGCCCGGCGGCGGGGACGAGAGGGCATGCATAGACGACAAACGTAGGCCGAATGCGCCCGCCGATCATGCGCGGCAGCTGTGAACCGGGTGCGCCGGCGCGCCGGCGGCGCTACCGTGCGTTCGAGGGCCGGCGGACGTCGGGCCCGGGATCGAGCACCTCGGAGGCGACATGGCTGAGTTCAATTCGTATGCGGACGGCGTACCGTCCTGGGTCGATCTGGCGAGCCCCGACCTGGACGCGTCGGCGGCGTTCTACGGCGCGCTCCTCGGGTGGGAGGTGACCGACCTGGGCCCCGAGGCCGGCGGGTACCGGATGTGCGTCAAGGGGGGCAAGCAGGTGGCCGGCATGGGCCCGATCATGATGGAGGGCCAACCCTCGGCGTGGACGACCTACGTCAGCCAGTCCGACGCCGACGCCGCCGTGGCCAAGGTCAAGGCGGCCGGCGGCATGGTGTTCGTCGAGCCCATGGACGTCATGGCGGCCGGCCGGATGGCCATCGCCGCCGACCCGACCGGGGCCGCCTTCGGGATCTGGCAGCCGAAAGAGCACATCGGCGCCCAGCTGGCCAACGAGCCCGGTGCCTTCTGCTGGAACGAGCTGAACTCCCGTGACGTGCCCGCGGCCGAGGGCTTCTACTCCCAGGTGTTCGGTTGGAATGCGAAGGACGCCGGCATGGAGGGCATGGACTACTTCGAGTGGCAGCTGGACGGCAAGCCCGTCGGCGGGATGATGCCGATGCCCGAGATGGTGCCGGCCGAGGTGCCGTCGTACTGGCTCACGTACTTCGCGGTGGAGGACACCGACGCGGCGGTGGCCACGGTGACGGCCGGCGGCGGCCGCGCCGTGGTGCCGCCCACCGACATCCCGCCGGGGCGCTTCGCCGTGCTGATGGATCCGAACGGGGCGGCGTTCGCCGTGCTGAAAATGGCGCAGGCGGCGTGATGGCCACCACCCCGGCGGCGCTGGTGCGCGAGTTCTGTACGGCCGCGGAGAAGCGTGACGCCGAGGCCATGCGGCCGTACCTCGCCGACGACGTCGTGTACCACAACATCCCCATGGATCCGGCGGAGGGGATCGAGGCCGCGCTCGGCCTGCTGAAGATGTTCTTCGACATGTGCGACGGCGTCCGCTTCGAGATCACCCACCTGGCCGCCGAGGGCCCGGTGGTCCTGACCGAGCGCGTCGACACCTTCGTCCTCGGGGACAGGACGGTGCCGCTGCCGGTGATGGGCGTCTTCGAGGTCGTGGACGGGCGGATAGCCGCATGGCGCGACTACTTCGATCTGGCCCAGGTCACCGCCATGTTCGGGGGCTGACAGGGCCACACCGGCCCCACTACCGTGCGGGGATGGGCCAGCGGCGCGGCCTCCTGCTCGACATCGACGGCGTGCTCACGGTGTCGTGGCGCGCCCTTCCGGGTGCGGTGGAGGCGCTGGCCCGGCTCCGGGCCGCGGAGGTGCCCCTGGCGTTCGTCACCAACACCACGTCCGCCACCCGCGCCGAGGTGGCGGCCCGCCTGGTGACCGCCGGCTTCGACGTCGACGCCGGAGAGGTGACGACGGCCCCGCGGGCGGCCGCCGGCTACCTGCGCGCCGAGCACCCCGGCGGTCGGTGCCTGCTGCTCAACAGCGGCTCGGTCGGCGACGACCTCGAGGGGGTCCGCCTGGCCGGCGACGGCGGGCCCGTCGACGTCGTCCTCACCGGCGGTGCCGGGCCCGAGATCGGCTACGACCTTCTCAACCGGGCCTTCCGGGCCCTCATGGACGGGGCCCCGCTGGTGGCCATGCACCGCAACCTCGACTGGGAGACGGCCGACGGCCTCCAGCTCGACATGGGCGCCTTCATCGCCGGCCTCGAGCGGGCCGCCGGGGTCGAGGCCACCGTGGTGGGCAAGCCGTCGCCGGCCTTCTTCGCCTCCGTGCTGGACCGCCTCGGCCTCGGCGCCGGCGACGTGCTGATGGTGGGCGACGACATCGACGCCGACGTGCTCGGGGCCCAGGCGTGCGGCATCTCCGGCGTGCTGGTGCGGACGGGCAAGTTCCGCCCCGGGACGCTGGCTCGGGCGGGCGGCACCCCCGACCGGGTGGTGGGGTCGATCGCGGACGTCCCGGCGCTGGTGGCGGACGCCGACTGACCCCGGTGATCCGGAACGTGTCCGCCGTCCGCCGGCGGGCGGCCCGGCGTCAGGGATGCGGCCGGGGTTCGAGCGGCGGACGGTACGGGGGGCGGTCGACGCCCCGGGCGATGCGCACCACGTCCACGCCCCGGTGCTCCTCGTCGATGCGGTAGACGACCCGATAGGGGCCGTGGCGGACGGCCCGGTAGCCGCTCAGGTCCTTGAGCAACGGTCGGCCCACCACGTGGGGCTGGGCCACCATTGGCCCCGTCATCAGCTCGGTCAGGGACAGGGCCACCGGGTGGGTGAGCTTGGCCAGGCTGCGCCACACGCCGGGCGCGATGCGCAGGGTCCACGAGCTCACAGTGGGTGGTAGGCCTTGAGGAGGTCGTCGGCGGTGTGGAACCTGCCACCGGCGATGGCGTCCTCGGCGGCGGCGATCGCCTTCAGCGCCGTCGGGTCGGCCAGCACGTCGAGGGTGTCCTCGATGGCGTCGAGTTCGTCCGGGTTGACGAGCACCGCCGCGGCCCGCTCGTCGCGCACCAGCACGGCCCGGGCGTGCTGCCGGTCGACCCGTGCCACCACGTCGGCCAGATGGCGCCGGGCCTCGTCCACTGACAGCACGTCCTCGGCCACGGTCCCAGTATGGATCGGGCGGCGCGGCCGGGCCACGTGCCCGCCCGCCCCGGAACGGCGCGGTCATCCGGGCCGGCCCCTGTGGGTGTCCGGTACGGTGAGCACGTGACGAGTGCCGCCGACCGACCGGGGAAGTCGGCGGAGACGACCGACGCCGAGACCGGCACCGGTCGCCGCTACGGCGGCAAGACGGTGGAGGAGCGGCGGGCCGAGCGGCGCGACCGCCTGCTCGACGCCGGGCTCGAGCGCTTCGGCACGGCCGGCTACCCGTCCACGACCATCGAGGGGATCTGCGCGGCCGCCGGGGTGACGGCCCGTCACTTCTACGAGGAGTTCGGCTCCCGTGAGGAACTGCTCCGGGCCGTCTACGACCGCGAGATCGACGCCACCACGGTGGCGGTGGTCACCACGATGGCGGACGCCGTCGAGCACCCGAGGGATCTCGAGGGCCGGGTCCGGTCGGGCGTGGGTGCCTTCGTCGGTGCCTTCCTGGACGATCCCCGCCGGGCCCGGATCGTCTGCATCGAGTCGGTGGGCGTCAGCCCGGAGCTCGAGGCCCACCGCCGCAGCGTGATCCACGCCTTCGCCCGCATCCTGCAACTGGAGATGGAGCGGCTGGCCGAGGCCGGCCTGACGACGGCGCGGGACTTCACGCTCACGGCCAGGGCGCTGGTGGGGGGGACCAACGAGGCCGTCATCGACTGGATCGTCGAGCCCAACTCGGTGCCGATCGAGGACCTGGCAACGGTGATCGCCGACCTCTACCTGGCCGTCATCCTCTACCGGAGCGACGCACCGGACTGACGGCCGGGCCGTGCCCGCCGGTCGCGGCTCAGGCCAGGCGGCCGACGAAGCCGTCGCCGACGAGCACGCAGTGCGAGCTCGACCGGCAGGCGATGTCGCTCCACGGTTGGGCGCTGGTGAAGCCGGCGGTGTCTTCCCACGGATGCGCCGGTGGACCGCTGAACACCGTCTCGCCGGCGGGCGCCGTGGGCGCCGTCGTCGATCCCGCGGCCGCGCACAGGGCAATGCCCGGGCACGACAGGCCGGCCAGCAGCGCCACCGTCGGAGGTGGGGTGTGGGCCGCCCAGGTGGCGCCGCCGTTGGCGGTGGTCACGACGACCCCGGTGCCGGCGCGTGGTCCCGAGGACGGCGACGACGTGGTGCCGACGGCGGCGCAGCGCACCCCGGCGGCGCCCACGGGCTGGCCGGTCGTGGGCGGGGCCGTCGTAGCCCCGCCGGTGGCGGCCGCGGCCGTGGTGGGCACGGCACCGGCCGAGTCGAGCGCGCCCTGGAGGCAGGCGACCGCGGTCAGGGTCCCGGCCGACACCGCCGCTGGCAGGGGCAGGGGTGTCCACGTACTACCGCCGTCGGTGGTCATCACGACGGTGGCACTGGCCGGCTCGGCGCCCGCGGCGTACCCGGCCGCCGCCCAGCAGCTCGTGGGCTCGGTGCAGCTGATGCCGTTCACGGTGGTGATCCCGGCCGGCAGCGCACCGGACTGGGTCCAGGTGACCCCGCCGTCGATCGAGGTGAGGGCGACGGCCGTGCCCGAGGTGGTGGCGCCGGCCATGCAGTCGAGGGCGGTCGGGCAGGTGACGGCGGTGAGGTCGAGGACGCCGGCCGGCACCGTGGCCGCCGTCCACGTGGCCCCGTCGGTGGTGACGACGGCGGCCCCGGCCCCGCCGGGGGTCTGGCCCACGGCGCTGCAGTGGTCACGGGACGGGCAGGCGATGTCCGAGAGGTAGCCGGCCGATGCCGGCAGGGACTGGGCCGTCCACGTCACCCCGCCGTCGGGGGAGGTGATGGCGACCCCACCGCCCTGGGTGGACGCACCGACGGCCCAGCAGGACGGGCCGGCGCAGGCCACCGCGGCCAGCTGGCCGACGGGTGCCGGTGCCAGCGACACGGTGAGCCGGCCGGACCACGGGGAGTCGGGGGCCACCGGTCCGGCCGGTGCCGTCGGTCCTACGCCCGGGATCGCCGGCGCCCGTGAGCACGCCGCGGCCGTCGACAACGTCGCCACGGCGATGGCCAGCACCGCCAGCCGCGGCCGGCGTGCCCGGCCGTGGCCGTGCCGGCGGGCGGGGGACGGGGGCGGGACGGGCACGGGTCAGCATTGTTGCCGACGCGACGGCCGGGGTGCCGGAGGGGTCAGCGGACCTTGCTGACCACCGTCCGCTGGATCAGGTCGTGGAAGCCCTGCCGGCGGGGGTGCCACAGCGGTGACAATGCGCAGATGAGCACCCAGATCTGGGCGACCGTCCCCAGCAGCAGGCCGATGACGGGGACCATGATCAGCACGAGCATCGGGCAGAGGACGACCATGCGGGCGCCGGCGCGCCACGGATCGATCGGGCCGCCGGTGTCGACGTCGCGCACGGCGATGCCCAGCGCCATCTGGCCCACCGACTGCCCCCGTGCGCTGCCCTGGAGGAGTGCGAAGTAGGCGATGCTCCCGAGGGCGGCGATGACGTCCGCGCTCCAGTGGCGGATGTCGAAGGTGCCGACCGAGTACGACCCGCGCTCGACGATCCTGGAGACGATGCCCAGGAACAGGCCGAGGATGACGCCGTCGATGAGAATGGCCAGCAGGCGCTGCCACCAGTCGGCCAGCGGCCGGCCCTGGTTGTCGACCGGGACGGGGGCGTAGGCGAAGGGCGCGTACGGCTGCTGCCCGTAAGGCGGGTACGGCGGTGCCTGCCCGTAGGGCACGTACGGGGGTTGGCCGTTGGGCGGGTACGGGGGTTGCCCGTACGGCGGGTACGGGGGCGCCTGGCCGTAGGGCGCGCCCGGTTGTGGCGGTTGCCCGTAGGGCGGGTAGGGCGGTGGTTGCCCGTAGGGCAGGTAGGGCGGTGGCTGCCCGTAGGCCGGGCCCGGGCCCGGTGGCGGCTGGCCGTAGGGCGCGCCCGGGGGTGGCGCGCCTGGGGGTGACGGCGGTTGCCCATAGGGCGCTTCCGGGGGTGGCCCACCGGGTGGCGCTGCGGGCGGACGCTCCCGGGGTGGCGTGGACGGCCGGTTCGGGTCGGATGGGGTTCCGTCGCTGATGATGGCCTCCCCTCTCTCCCTCGCTGGTGCGCTGCCCGCCCGGGTGCCCGTGCCGGTACCGGCGCCGCCGCCCGGGGGTGGAGCACCCCGCCGCCCGTCGGCGGTCGATCTTGGCACGCTGCCGGGCCCGGGTGCCCGAGGAGGGCGGCTTGCCGGCATCCGCCGTGCGCAACCCGGCATCTCGGTCACGTCTACGGTGAACCAGCGGTGAACGACTACGGGCGACGGCGGAGGACGGGGGACGGTCGGCGCCCGGCTCGGTACCCGTGAACCTGGTGGACGTCGTGCTGCTGGTGGTGGTGGCCGTGGCCGCCATCGAGGGGCTCCGGCTCGGCGCCGTGCTCCAGGTGCTCACCTTCGGCGGCTTCTGGCTCGGCATGTACCTGGGCGCGTTGCTGGCCTCGGTGACCGGCCACTGGGCGCACTCCCAGGCCATCCGGTCGATCGTCGCCGTCGGCACGGTGCTGGTCACCGCCATCGTCCTGGGAGTCGCCGGCCGCGTCATCGGCGCCCGCCTCTTCCGCCGCGTGCACCGTGGCCGGATGGGGTCGCTCGACTCGGCCCTGGGCGTGGTGGTCGCCGTCTGCGCATCGCTGCTGGCCGTCTGGCTGCTGGCCAGCACGCTCGTGTCGAGCTCGTCGCTGCAGTTCAATGCGGCCCTTTCCAACTCGAGGATCCTGCGGTCGATGGACCGGGTGCTCCCGCCGCCGCCGTCGGTGTTCTCCCGCCTGCAGGGGTTCCTGTCGTCGGAGGGGTTCCCGCCGGTGTTCGCCGGACTGGTGCCGGCATCCGCCGGGCCGGTGGCCCTCCCCACCCCGGCGGCGGTGGATGCCGCCGTCCACAGCGCCGCCCTGTCGACCGTCAAGATCGTGGGCGTCGGCTGCAACCAGATCCAGGAGGGCTCGGGGTTCATCGTGGCGCCGGGACTGGTGGTGACCAACGCCCATGTCGTGGCGGGGATCCCGGCGCCGATGGTCGAGGACGGCGCCGGCCGCCACCGGACGACCGTCGTGCTCTTCGATCCCTCCTACGACCTGGCCGTCCTGCGTGTCGACGGCCTCGACGAACCGGCCCTGGCCCTCGACCCGGGCGCGGTGCCCCGGGGCACCGGCGCGGCCGTCCTCGGGTACCCCGGAGGCGGATCCTTCACCTACGGCGGCGCCGGGGTGATGGCCGAGTTCGAAGCCGAGGGACGCGACATCTACGGGCAGGGCCTGACCCTGCGCGAGGTCTACGAGCTACAGGCGGTGGTGCGCCCCGGCAACTCGGGCGGTCCGCTGGTGCTGCCGGACGGCCGGGTGGCCGGCGTCGTCTTCTCGCGCTCCACCACGGATCCCGACGTCGGCTACGCGCTCACCTCCCCCGGCGTGCTCCAGCGGGTCGAATCGGTGCTGACCTCGACCACACCCGTCGGAACGGGACCCTGTACCGACGACTGAGGGCCAGGCGCCCTCCCGGCGGGCTGCAGGGCGGCCGAGTAGACATGGCGAGATGACGCTGGCCATCGAGGACTACGGGCTCATCGGGGACCTGCACACGGCGGCACTGGTCGGGAGGGACGGCTCCATCGACTGGCTGTGCCTGCCCCGGTTCGACTCGCCGGCGTGCTTCTCCAAGCTCCTGGGCGACGACAGCCACGGCTACTGGAAGCTGGCCCCCAAGGGGGCGGCGCTGTCCACCCACCGGCGCTACCGGGAGGACTCGCTCGTTCTCGAGACCGAGTTCGTCACGCCCGAGGGGACGGTGCGGGTCGTCGACTGCATGCCCATCCGCCAGGAGCATCCCGAGGTGATCCGCCTGGTCGAGGGCGTGCGGGGCCGGGTCGCCATGGAGATGACGCTGGTCATGCGGTTCATCTACGGGCAGGTGGTGCCGTGGGTCCGCCGCCTCGACGGCACCCTGACGGCGGTGGCCGGCCCCGACGGCCTGTCGCTGTGGACGCCGGCCCACACCCGGGGCGAGGACCGCACGACGGTGGCCGAGTTCACGGTGTCGGAGGGCCAGAGCGTGCCCTTCTCGCTGGCGTGGTTCCCGTCCTCGGAGGAGCCGCCCCGCCCGGTCGACGCCCGCTACGCCCTCGAGGACACCGAGGGCTGGTGGCACGAATGGGCGTCCCAGTGCACCTACGAGGGCGATCATCGCGACGCCGTGCTGCGGTCGCTCGTGACCCTGAAGGCCCTCACCTACCACCCGACCGGCGGCATCGTGGCCGCACCCACCACCTCGCTGCCCGAGGCGCTCGGCGGGTCGCGCAACTGGGACTACCGGTTCTGCTGGCTGCGCGACGCCACCCTCACTCTCGAGTCGCTGATGCGGGGCGGGTACTACCAGGAGGCCCTGGCGTGGCGCGACTGGCTGCTCCGGGCCATCGCCGGCGACCCGTCGCAGATGCAGATCATGTACGGCGCCGGCGGGGAGCGCCGCCTCGAGGAGTGGCAGGTGGACTGGCTCCCCGGCTACGAGAACTCGTCCCCCGTCCGCATCGGCAACGCCGCCGCCGGGCAGTTCCAGCTCGACGTCTACGGCGAGGTCCTGTCGGCCGTCTACGAATCGTCGCGGGCCGGCGACACCGTGGCCGGCACCACCTGGGACCTGACCTCGGAGCTGATGGGCTTCCTCGACGACGGCTGGCGGCAGCCGGACGACGGCATCTGGGAGGTCCGGGGGCCGCGCCGGCACTTCACCCACTCCAAGGTCATGGCCTGGGTGGCCGTCGACCGGGCCATCAAGCTGGCCGAACTGTCGGGGATCGAACGGACCGACCGGCGGTGGGAGGGGCTCCGCGACGAGATCTTCGAGCAGGTGTGCGACCAGGGCTTCAACTCGTCCAAGGGGTCCTTCACGCAGTACTACGGCTCGGACGAGCTCGACGCCAGCCTCCTCATGATCCCCCTGGTCGGCTTTCTGCCGGCGCACGACCCCAGGGTGCGCGGCACCATCGAGGCCGTCGAGCGCGAGCTGGTCGACGGCGGCTTCGTCCTGCGCTACCGGACCGACGACACCGGGGACGTCGACGGGCTGAAGGGTCGCGAGGGTGCGTTTCTGGCGTGCTCGTTCTGGCTGGCCGACTGCCTGATGCTGCTCGGCCGCGACCGTGACGCCCACAACCTCTTCGACCGCCTCCTGGCCATCCGCAACGACCTCGGCCTGCTGTCCGAGGAGTACGACCCGGTGGCCGGCCGCCTGGTCGGCAACTTCCCCCAGGCCTTCTCCCACGTATCGCTGGTGAACTCGGCCGCCCGGATCTCCGGTATCGACCACCCGCTGGTGGACCGGGCCTCGGTGGCGCGCACCCGGCAGGGGATGAGCCGGGGACGGTCGGGGATCGGCCGGTTCGAGCTGAGCCGGCGCGGCCGTATCGGCAGACTGCACCGGTCGACCGACGGGACCGGTGACGCCGCCGGGCGGCCCACGCCGCCGCCGGGAGTGCCAACGAAGGCCGACCCGCCGCCGGTGACCGGCACCGACGGGCCCCCCGCCGAGCCGTGACCGCACCCGGCGGACCCGGCGACAGCGGGGAGGCCGACCGCGCCCGCGGCGACGGGGCGTCCATGGTCGGGACCCGCATCGCCGAGGGGGTCGTCCAGCTCGACACCCTGCTCGGCGGGTGGGAGCGGGTGACGGCCGGCTACGTCATCGAGGGCCCGGCACCGGTGCTGGTGGAAACGGGCAGCCAGAGCTCGGTGCCCGTCCTGCTCGACCAGCTCGACCGGCTGGGCCTGGGGCCCGGCGATCTGGCCGGGGTCGTCGTCACCCACATCCACCTCGACCATGCCGGCGGGGTCGGCGACGTGGCCCGGGCGTTCCCGGGGGCCACCGTCTACGTCCACCCGAAGGGGGCCCGCCACCTGGCCGACCCGACCAGGCTGGTCGACTCGGCGGCCCGCGTCTACGGGCCCCTGCTCGACGGCCTCTACGGCCGGCTCGATCCGACGCCGGCCGAGCGTCTCCACGTGCTCGAGGACGGTGAGACCGTCGACGTCGGCGGCGGCCGGGCGCTGGTGGCCGTGGACTCGCCCGGCCATGCAAAGCACCACCTCGGCCTCCACGACAGCCTCAGCGGCGTGCTGTTCGTGGGCGACGCCGTCGGGGTGCGGCTGCCCGATGCCGGCGTCCTGCGGCCGTCGACCCCGCCCCCCGACTTCGACCTCGACCAGGCGCTCGACTCCCTGCGCCGGTTCGCGGCCCGCCGGCCGACGGGCGTGGCCCTCGCCCACTACGGCCTCCTCGACGACCCCGAGGACATCCTGGCTGAGGCGGACGGCACCCTGCGGCGCTGGGCCGAGGTGGCCGAGCGCGCCTTCGCCGCCGGCGAGGACATCGCCGCCGCCCTGGCCGCCGCCTTCGACCCCGATGTCGGCGACGTGCCTGCCGAGCACCGCCAGAAGCTCGAAGTCATGAACGGCGTCCACTCCAACGCGGCCGGTCTGCACCGGTGGCTGGCCTCCCGGGCCCAGGTGTCCGGGGACGGCGCCTGAGCCGGCCTCCGGGTCGCCGGCGGCGTCAGGTGCCCGGGGCCGACGCCAGCCCGGGAACCAGGCCGCCGGCGGCCACGGTCCGGGCCGCGGCCACGCCCCGGTGGTCGGTGCGCTCGGGCTCGAGGAGGACGGCGCCGGCGAAGAAGCAGACGGCCCCGATGAAGGTGCCCAGGTTGGCCGCCGTCAGGTTGGCGACCTCGCCGGTGGAGGGGATGACGAAGGCGGCGACGGCGGACACCCCGAAGGCGATGGAGCCGACGAGGTTCAGCCCGGCGATCCACCACGACCAGCTGGCCGGTCGAAAGGCCACCCACCCGTGGCACACCTCGAACCAGGCCAGGGCGCTGGCCACCAGAAAGCAGATCGACCCGAGGGCGTCCGGGCGCCACACGTGGTGGCGGGCGGCCGTCGCCGACAGGTCGGTGATCATGGCGTGCCCGGTGGAGGCGTTGAAGAAGAGGGTGCCGACCAGCTGGACGGCGGTCGCCCACCAGTCGATCCGGTGGGGCTCGTAGACGAACACCTTCCGGCGGGGGCGGCCGTCGGCCGAACCGGCGTCCACGGCCTCGCGATAGGTCAGGAAGCCGGCCGAGGTGAAGAACAGCGACCCGATGAAGTAGGTGACGGTGTCGGCCTCGTCCCCGACGGCGCGGACGTAGGCGGGGACGGTGCCCAGCGCGAAGAGGACCGACCCCACGGCGAAGAGGACGCCGATCCACCAGCCCCGTGACCGCGGTGCCCACCACGTACCGCCGACGGCGTCGCCCGATGGCAGGTGCTTGCGGTGGATCCGTGACTCCCACTCGACGACGGTGCCGTCCCCGGCGAGGCTCCCCACCCGGGTGGTGAACCAGCCGATGCCCTCGGCGGCGGTGACGTCGAGCGCGTCCCGGACGGGTCGGGGCCGCTCGTCCGGTGGCGTCATCGGCGGGTCCACCCGGTCACCATAGGGCCCGCCCCGAGGGGCCCATGGTGGCCGGTCACACCGGGGGGCCGCACCCCTAGACTCGACCCGTGCCCGACGAACGGATCGACCCCACGGTCCCGCCCAGCGGTCCCGGCTGTGTCGACTGCACGGCCACCGGCGGGTGGTGGTTCCACCTCCGACGGTGCGCCCGGTGCGGCCACGTGGGGTGCTGCGACTCCTCGCTCGGCAAGCACGCCACCGGCCATGCCCGCTCGAGCGGGCACACCCTCATCCGGAGCTTCGAGCCCGGGGAGGACTGGTTCTGGGACGTCGCCAGCGAGGAGTACTACGAGGGGCCGCCACTGGCCCCGCCCGAGCACCACCCGCTCGACCAGCCGACACCCGGTCCGGCGGGCCGGGTGCCACCCAACTGGCAGTCGCTGCTCGACTGAGGGTGCCGGACGCCGGCCTGCTCACGGCCGGACCGGCCCGGCCGTCACCCGCCACGGTCGTCGGGACCGGTCGGCCACGTGCGCTCGGTCACGGCGCCGCCGGTGACGTCGAGGTCGACCACCGGCCCACCCTCGGAACCGCGGACCCGGAGCTGGTAGCGGCCGGCCGGCAGCGCACCGAAGACGCCGGCGAAGCAGCTCGACGCCGGCAGCAGGCGGCGGCGCACCGCCGTGTGGGTGCCGTCCCAGACCCCGCCGGCCGGCCGGAGCTCGATCTCGGTGCCGTCCAGGCACGGAGGGGTATAGACGACGGCTGCACCGGTGGCCGCCCCGATGTCGACGACGACGCGTCCCTCGGCGCTCGGCCCCGGGCGGGTCTCGGGTGCCGGCCCGCTTGCCACCGCCCGGCCCCCTACGTCGCCCACGGCGAAGCCGGAGGTGGGCACGCCGAGGTAGGGGAAGGAGCCGAGGTAGTTCTCGGTGCCCATGGCGGCCAGGTCGGTGGGCCCCGAGGTGAGACCCATCGAGATGGCCCCGGCGGCGGCGTCCGCCATGTAGCCCGAGTCGACCAGGGGGAGGGTGGCCCCGGCGATGGCCCGGAGCTCGATGGTGGCGACATCGTCGAACACCCGGCGGCCGTTGGGGTAGCCGGCCGGGTCGCCGCCGACCAGGCCCAGGTTGGACGGGCCCCGCGGTGGTCGGGGGCACGGCCACGTTCAGTCGCAGCATGTCGGCCTGCACCGGACCGGCTGAGTTCTGGAACCCGGGGACCACACCGGCGGGGATGCCGGTCAGCAGGATGGCCAGCAGGTCGGCCCGGGGTGCTTCCGTCTTGTTGAAGGCGGCCAGGTTGGGGAAGACGCCGGGGTAGAGCACGGGCAGCAGCCCGGCCAGCTCGGGGGTGGCGAGTGGGACGGCGAACTGGCTGTCGGCCGTCGGGCGGCTGCCGAGTTCCAGTAGTCCTTGGTGCCCATCGGGATGAGCACCTCGTTGACCAGGGGGTTGCCCAGCCGCGACACCTGCTGGACGGACCCGAGTAGAGGTTCAGCCGGGGCCGTCCTCGTAGATGTGGGCCTTCTGCCGGCTGGCCGTCGTCCACACCCCGAGGACGGCGTCCGGATCGGTGACCGAGCCGGGTTGGCGGCCGTTGGCCGTCAGCTCGCCTGATGGGGACCTGGATGGCGATGGTGTGGACGTTGACCCCGGCGGTGGAGTTGACGCCCGGCGGCCATCTGCCCGAGGCCGGTGCCGGCCAGGCCGAAGGTGGCGTGGTCCTGCTCGAAGGGCCGGAGGTCGCCCAGGTCGAAGATGGCCCCGAGGTCCACGTAGAAGCCCTCGGCCCGTTGCCCGGCGAAGACGGTCGTCCCCGGTGCCGAGCGTGGTGATGGCCTCGGCGGCCAGGCCGGCGTAGTCGGGGGTGGACAGCGGGCCGATGTTGCACGGCGGGCAGGGGATCCCCGAGCCGAGGGTCTGGCTGCCGCCCTTGTCCACCCGGGTGACCGAGTAGGTCTGGCGCCGGTTCCACGTCGGGCTGTCCAGGTGGGCGATAGGCCCGGTGTTGTAGAGGAAGGTGGTCTGGTTGGTGACCTCGCTGGTGAACCTGGAACCGGTAGGTGATGTCGGGCCGGCCGTCACCGTCGTTGTCGATGTGGATGGCGTAGAGGACGTCGTCGCCGAACTCGTAGAAGTTCGGGCCGCCGTCGGGGGCCTGCAGGGGCACGTAGTTGGCGATGAGGGTCACCCGGTCGGGGTGGTCGGGACTGACGAAGGCGTAGAGGTCGGTGGAGTCGGCGACGGGATCCTTGGAGATCTCCGGGGCTTCACGGTGGGAGGACATGGCTACCTCGGTTTCTGATGGGGTCTGCGGGTTGCGGGTTGCGGGTAGGGGATTGCGGATTGCGGGTCGCGGATAGGCGGAGCGATGGGCGTGCGGTGGCGGGTGGTCAGCGCAGGGCCCTGACCAGCGAGGCCGCCAGCCGGGGGTTCAGCACCGTGACCTCGCGGGTCCCGGAGAAGATGCCGATCTCCCCGGTCGACAGGTCGCGGACGTGGGCGATCAGGGGCTCGCTCATGGCGGCCGCCGACTCGGCGTCGGACAGGCCGGCCTCGGCGGTGCCGGCGTCGGCTGGCCCCTGGGACTCGGCCGTGGTCAGGAGAGCCGGCACCGCCGGCAGGGCGGAGATGGCGCCGGCGGCCACGATGGCCGCCGATCCACCTTTGAGGAACAGCCGTCGGCTGATGTCGGACATGGGGACCTCCGGGGCAGGTGCGGCAGGGCGTCCGACAATTCGATCGGAGCCGGCCCCGGTGGTGGATGACCGAATCTCCGGAATTCCGCCGATTTCTTCGTGGGGGCCACCGCCCGTGGTGCGTTCCCTCGCCCCGGTGGTCGAGCAGTGGCGGCGGCCGGCGTGACCTACTAGGCGCACGCACGCGGCCGGGGCCACCGGATCGTGACCGGGCGATGACGTAAACGTTCCGGATCCACGGGTCTCCGATCGTCCCGGCCGACGGTGCACACATGCGTCACACCGGCGACACGCACCGTTCGTTTTTCTTTGCGAAAGATCACTTTCTCGTAGCGGGGGCGTCGCGATCCCGATGTTAAAAACCTTCTTATGCTAACCCCACTCCACATCCAAGCGTTGGCGTGCGTCTGTTCACGGTGGCCAGTGCCATTGCCATCGCCGCCTCGCCATCGCCGTGCCGATCAGCACCGCCTCGGCCGCCAGCCCGGGCCCGAACACCGTCGGCGGCCTGACCCCCGGAGCGATCAAGCACGTCTGGCTGATCATCCTCGAGAACAAGTCCTACGACGAGACCTTCACCGGCCTCAACAACAACTCCTACCTCTGGCAGACCCTGCCCTCCGAGGGCGTCCTGCTGAAGAACTACTACGGCACCGGGCACACCAGCAAGGACAACTACATCGCCCTGGCCTCCGGGCAGGCACCCCAGGAGGACACCCAGGACGACTGCAGCAGCGTCAACTCGCCGTTCGGCATCAACTCCAGCATCACCACCACCGGCTCGGTCGGCGGCGACTCGCCCAACTGGAACTACGGCCAGGCGGTCTCGCCGCTGGGCGCCAACGCGCCGCTCGGTTCCTCTCCGGCAACCACCAACGGCTGCACCTATCCGACCGAAGTCCCGACGCTGTTCGACCAGTTCAACGCGGCCGGCGTGAGCTGGAAGGGCTACGCCCAGGACCTCGGCGGCGCTCAGCCCATCGGCTCGACGTCGTTCGTGTCCGACAGCGTGCCCAGTCGTGAGGACGGCCTCTGCGGCGCCCCCGGCACCTCCACCAACAACCCGGCCTCCAACCCGCTCTACCTGAGCGGGCCGCAGGCTATCCCGTCCGATGTGAACAACTACACTGCGGCGTCACTGGTGGCCGGCACGGGGACGGCCAACAACCCGCAGTACTCGGACCAGTACGTGGCCAAGCACTTCCCGTTCCCCTGGTTCGCCTCGCTGACCGGCGGCGGCGCGGGCAATCCGATGGGCACCCCGCTGACCGAGCCCCAGGCCTCGGCCGGCGGCGGTACCAACTGCGACAGCAACCACATCGCCAACCTGGACGACCCGAACAACGGCCTGATTCACGACCTGAACGCCAACACGGTGCCCCAGTTCAGCTGGATCACCCCGAACAACTGCAGGACGCCCACGACACCACCTGCAAGGGCAACAACCTGTCGGGCGCCTTCGGCCTGTACACCAGCGGTCCCCATGCCGGTCAGGTCAACCTGAACGATCCCGATCTACAACCCGCCTGGTCTGCCGGCCGACGACCCCGAGGCCACCACGCCGACAACTTCACCGGTGGGCTGTACGCCTCGGACCTCTTCCTGGCGTACTACCTCCCGCTCATCGAGCAGTCGACCGCCTACGGCAACGGTGGTCTGATCGACATCACCTTCGACGAAGGGGAGCCGTCGTTCACCTACTCGGGCAACAGCTTCAACAACGTCCTGACCAACAGCAGTGTGGCCAGCGGCACACCGGCCATGCCGGCCGGACAGGGAACGTCCTCGCCCCAGAGCTCGGCGCCCGCCGACGCCCCGAGCTACGGGACGCCCGGGTCGACCGCGCCGGGCGCCGACTCGATCTTCGGTGCCTACGGCCTCTCGGCAGACGCCGCCGGTGAGAACATCAGCGGCACCAACGTCAACGACGAGCCCACGGGCCCGAACTCGACGCTGCAGACGGACAGCTCCGGCCGCCAGCTCTACCCCGGTCCGGGCTACAACCCCTTCATCGACCGGCCGCCGACCTGCACGCAGACCACGCCGACGCTGGTGCCGAGCGACTGTGTGCCCGGCATCGTCCGGGGGGGCTCGGGCAGCAGCCCGGGTGCCCGCACCGACACCGTGACCGGAGGGGGCGGGCTCGAGCACGATCAGCTACCCGACCCCGACGAGCGGCAATCCGGCGCTGGTTGGTGATGACACCGGTCGAGAGATCACCTCCATCACCATCGGGGGGACGGCCGTCACCTACGGCTCGGCCACCTACACCACCGACTTCCCCAACGGGCTGTTCGTCGGCACGGTGTCGGACACCGGCGAGCTCTATCCGACGAACAGCGGTGGCCCGACCGTCGCCGCCTCGTTCCAGGCCATCGACGACGCCGGCAATCCGGTGACCATCGCCGGAACGGTGACGAAGGTCACGCTCAGCGCCGAGGGCGACCCGTCCCTGCTCTCCAGCCTGTCGACGCCGACCGCCCCGGTGACGGCCGACCCGCTGTTCGACGCCACCGACCCGACGCCGGGCGGTGGTGACACCGGCAGCGTGCTCATCAGCCCCTTCATCGCCCCGGATTCGGTGTCGACGACCAACTACAACCACTACAGCTGGCTGCGGACCATGGAGGACCTCTTCGACGTGTCGAGCTGCGTCGGGCACCGTCGACTGACGTCACCCTCCCGGCCGGCACGGTGTGCGGCGGCCTCGACGGCGACGGCCACATCGGCTACGCCGCCCAGACGGGCCTGACCCCGTTCGGCGCCGACGTCTTCACGGCGCCGAGCGGCAACGGGTTCATGCCCCCCGCCCCCACCAACCCGGGTGAAGGCACCCCCGAAGCGCCGCTGGCCATCGGCCCTGCCGGCCCTCGGCCTGCTCCTCATGGGTGGGTATCTGGTGCTCCGACGTCGCAGGAACGGGACCGCGCGGGCGTGACCACCGCCGTCGCCCCCGCGGCGGATCTACCGAAGGACCGGGCCGGTGGGCCCGGTCCTTCGGGCGTTCGCCGGGCCCTGTTCTGGGGGGTCGCCGCCGTGCTCCTCCTCACCATGACCTGGGGCATCCACGGCGTGGTGGCCAAACCCAGGTCTGAACATGTCGGATCCCCAGTCGTGGCTGCCCAAGCAGCAGCTCGAACACCCGGTCGACCAGACGGTCGTGGGTACCGTGGCCCATCCCGCCCTCACGGTCGAGGGCGGCGACGTCCAGGTGAACGCACCGACCTTCTCGGTGCTGGCGGTGGTCAACGGTCCGCAGGTGCCCGGCGAGGGACTGCCGGTGATCCAGAAGTTCACCACGTGCACGTGGACGATCTCGCTCAACCACGTCCGGGGCACCGTCCCCATCGGCGTGGCCGACTTCGACAGCATCGACCACACGCAGACCGTCTACAAGCCGACGCTGGTGCCCGGGCAGGCGCCCCTGCCCACCAGCCTGCACACGGGCCAGAGCTTGACCTTCAAGCTCCGCTCGGTCATGCCGACGGGAGAGGGGCTCATGCGGTGGGCGCCCGACGGCGATCACATCGTGGCCAAATGGGACTACCAGGTCGAGAACGACTGACGGCCGGCGCCGGACCCCACCGTCGTCCGGAGCCGGCCGCGGAGGATTGTCATGCACCGTCGATCGAAGCACTGGCCGTGAGGGCGGCGCGGCGCGGGCGGACGACGGCGGTGCTGGTGGCGGTGGTCGTCGGGGCCTCGGCCTGTGGATGGGTCACGCAGTCGGCACCGACCACGACCACCGATCCGGCGGCCCCCCTCCGTGCCCCGCGGACCACCCCGGTCCAGGACGCCGGCTACCTCACCGACGTGGCCAAGGCCGACCCCGATCTGGCCACCTACGTCCAGCAGCAGGGGAACGTGGCCCTGCGGGCCATGCTGACCGACGGGACGGCCTTCTGCGCCTTTCTGCAGCGTGACGGCCAGCTGGACAACGCCCTACTGGACGTAGCCACCGGCGCCAACAGCGTGGAGTCGCAGACCCACCTGCCCTCGGGTGTCACCACCTTCAACACCATCGAGTCGGTGGCGCTGATCGAGCTGTGCCCGTCGGAGCAGTCACTGGTACCGGCGTCGGTGCGGACGAAGCTCAGCCAGCTGGGGTCGGCGCTCGGCCCGCCGGCGGCCTGAGCCCATGGCAAGGGAGGCAGCGTGAGCGACAACCAACAACCAGCCGACTGGTGGGTGGCGTCCGACGGCCGGTGGTACCCGCGGGAGCTCCATCCGAGCGTGCTGCGACCCGAGGTTCCCCCACTACCCGCCGACGACCCCCGGCCGGAGGAGGCACCGGCCCGCCGGACACGGAGCCGGAGCCGGAGCCGGATTCTGGGGGCTGTGGCCGCAGCGGCCGTGCTGGTGGTCGGGGCCCTGGTGGTGGTCGGATCGTCGGGCGGCGGCAAGGGGGCCCATGCGGCGTCGTCGGCGACCACGACGCCGCGCGGTCGTGCCGGCACGGCCACGACGGCGTCTCCGGCGACAGCCGGATCGTCGGGGACCGTGTCGGGGTCGGCATCCTCCCCGTCGGCGAGCTCCTCGCACCCGGCGGGGTCGGCGTCGACCCCGGTCACCGGGGCCGGGCCCGGGGCCGGCAGTGCGTCCGAGGTGGACGCCGGCCAGGCGGGCAACGACGTGGCCGTCACCCAGTGCGTGGTCGATCCCACCAGCGCCCACTACGCGGTGGTCAACGGGACCGTCGTCAACCACGACGTCCAGACCGACGACTACACCGTCACCGTGGACATCTTCGAGGGGGGCGAGCGCGTGGGCTCGGCCTTCGCCACCGACGATGCCGTGGCCGTGGATGCGACGTCCCCGTGGTCGGTGCTGGGGGCGGTGGCGGCGGGCACGGGCGGCGACCTGACCTGCCAGGTGGCGTCGGTCGAGCGGGTGCCGAGCTAGGCGGTCCGGGCCGATCGAGCGCGCAGCGGTCACCCCCTTCGTCCCGGTGCAAGGGGCGGTGGCGTCCGCGGGCCGCGACCTATGCTCCCTGCATGCCCAGCGGCGCGCCCTACCGGATCGTCCAGTGGACGACCGGCAATGTCGGCAAGAGCGCCGTGCGGGCGATCGTGGCCAACCCGACGCTTGAACTGGTCGGGTGCTACGCCTGGTCGCCGGAGAAGGTCGGACGCGACGTCGGTGAGCTGTGCGGCATCGCCCCGCTCGGCATCACGGCCACCGACGACGTCGACGCGCTGCTCGGGCTGCGGCCGGACTGCGTGGTCTACAACCCGATGTGGCTCGATGTCGGCGAGCTCGAGCGCATCCTGTCGGCCGGTGTGAACGTCGTGGCGACGGCCGCGTTCATCACCGGGCACAACCTCGGGGACGAACGCGACCGGATCGCGGCGGCCTGCCGGCGCGGTGGTGCCACCATGTTCGGCACCGGCATCAGCCCCGGCTTCGCCGAGCTGCTGGCCATCGTGTCGGCCACCGTCTGCGACCGCGTCGACAAGATCACGGTCAACGAGGCCGCCGATACGACCTTCTACGACTCGCCTGCGACCGAGATCCCGGTGGGATTCGGCACCCCGATCGGCGACCCGGGCCTGGCATCGATGACGGAGCACGGCACGGCCGTGTTCGGCGAGGCGGTGCGCATGGTGGCCGACGCCCTCGGGGTCGAGCTCGACGACGTCCGCTGTGACGCCGAGTACGCCCAGACCACGGCCGAGCTCGACCTCGGGTCGTGGACCATCGCCGCCGGTTGTGTCGCCGGCGTCGCCGCCAGCTGGAAGGGGCTGCGCCGGGACCGGATCATCGTCGAGCTCAACGTCCGGTGGCGCAAGGGCCAGACACTCGAACCCGACTGGAAGATCGACCAGGACGGTTGGGTCATCCGGATCGACGGCCGGCCGACGGTAACCGCGAACATCGGCTTCCTCCCGCCCCCTGATTTCGAGGCCGAGACGATCGCCGACTTCATGGTGCTCGGGCACATCATGACGGCGGCTCCACCGATCAACGCCATCCCGGCCGTCGTGGCCGCCGCCCCGGGCATCGCCACCTACAGGGATCTGCCCCTGGTCGTGCCCGGCGGCGTGGTGCCGACCGAGTAGCGGCCGGTCGGCGCCCACCCGACGATCCGGGCGAACGGCGGGACGGTCCACGCAGAAGAGGGGGAGGACATGGACGACATCGAAGCCATCAAGCAGCTCAAGGCCCGCTACTTCCGCACGATGGACACCAAGGACTGGGTGGGGATGCGCGGCGTCTTCGCCGACGGCGTCGTCATCGACACCACCGGCTCCGGCGGCGAGGTCGTCGAAGGTGCCGACACGTTCATGGCCTACCTCCAGCCACTGCTGCAGGAGGCCGTCACCGTCCACCACGGGCACATGCCCGAGATCGAGCTCACCTCGCCCTCGACGGCCACGGGGATCTGGGCGCTCCAGGACACCATCATCTGGCCGGACGGGACCCGCCTGCAGGGCTACGGCCACTACCACGAGACCTATGCAGAGGTGGCCGGTGAATGGAAGATCACGTCCTCGACGCTGACCCGCCTGCACCTCGACATCACGACGCCGGGCTCCTGAGGAGGTCGCAGCCATTGTCGGACGGGTCGCAGCCGCACGGTCAGGTCGTCGTCATCACCGGTGGCGCATCGGGCTTCGGTCTCGCCCTCGGCCGGGTGTGTGCGGTGCGGGGGATGGCGGTGGCCCTCCTCGATCTCGACGGTGAGCGGGCCGTGTCCGAGGCCGAGGAGATCGCCACCGCCGCAGGCGTCGCCACGCTCGGCCTGGGCGTCGACGTCGCCGATGCCGGGTCGGTCGACGCGGCCGTCGCCGCCGTGGCCGGGGACATGGGCCGCGCCGACCTGGTCGTCTCCAACGTGGGCGTCCAGCTCTTCGGATCGACGGAACACCTGACCGACGACGAGTGGCGCTGGGTCCTCGACGTGAACGTGATCGGATCGGCCCGGGTCGCCAGAGGATTCCTCCCGCTCCTCCGCCGGGCCCCCCGGGGTCGGCTCGCCTTCACCACGTCGTCGTCGGTGCTCAGCGTGGCCAGTCACATGGCGGCCTACCAGACCAGCAAGTTCGCCGTGTGGGGACTGGCCGAGTCACTGCGGATGGAGCTCGCCGGCGACGGGATCGCGGTGTCGGTCGTCTTCCCCTCCGGCATGATCACCCGGCATCTCGAAACGAGCGGGGAGGCCCAGCCCGACCACCTCCGGCGGCAGGTGGCGGCGGAGGACGACCTGAGGGCGATGGCCGCCAGCAACCCGGACATGACCGCCGCCGTCGCCGCCCCCGGGGACATCGCCCCGCACGTCGTGGATGCGCTGTTCGCGGGCGAGCGCTACGTGGTCACCCACGGCGACCTCGTCGGCGCCGTCGACGAGCGGGGCGCCGCCCTCCACCGCGCCGCCGAAGGCGCCCGCTAGGACCCCGCCTCCGGTGACGGGCCCACCGTCGCGTGCGGCCGTCAGTCGGGCACGGCGGCCTCGACCGGGTCGACGCCCTGCAGGTCGAAGGCCGCCAGCAGCGTTCGCAGGTCGCGGGCCACCCGCTCCAGGAGCTCCCTGTCGACGCCGTCGAACACCGACCGCTCGGCCTGGCTCTTCATGGCGATGATGTGGTTGGCCTGGGCCAGGCCGGCCGCCGTGAGGCTGATCAGCACCTGACGCCGGTCCTCGGGATCGATGTCCCGGCGTACCCAGTCCCGCTTCTCCAGCCGGCTGATGCGGTTGGTGATGGCGCCCGAGGTCACCTGGCACTCGCGACCGAGCTCACCGGCGTTGACCCGGTGGTCGGGGGCCCGGCGCAGGGTGAGGAGAACCTCGATCTCCCAGTACTCGTCGACGCCGCTGTCGGCCAGGTTGGAACGGACGGCCCGCTCGAGGTGCTGTGTGGCCCGCCGGAGGCGCATGGCGACCGACTTGGAGACGACGTCCAGCTCGGGGTTCTCTTCCTTCCAGAACCCGATGATCCGATCGACGTCGTCCTGTGATTCCTCGGCGGGCACGGGCAAACTGTACTTCTTTCAACGTTCAGAGACTTGACTGATCTCTCAAGGTCCAATATCTTTACCATAAGAGAATATCCCGGCAACCCGAGGAGTCGAGCCGTGGACCAGCACACCCCCGATCACCGCCTGCCGACCCGGGCGATCCTGGTCATCTGCTGCATCGCCCAGTTCATGGTGGTGCTCGACGTGGCCATCGTCAACGTGGCCCTGCCCCAGATGCGCGACGCCCTGGGACTGTCGGTGGCCGGTCAGCAGTGGGTGGTGAACGCCTACACCCTGACCTTCGCCGGCTTCCTGATGTTGGGCGGGCGGGCGGCCGACCTCTTCGGCCGCCGCCGGGTCTTCATGATCGGCCTCGGCGTCTTCACCGTCTGCAGCCTGATCGGCGGGCTGGCCCAGAGCGGTGGCTGGCTCATCGCCGCCCGCGCCGCCCAGGGGATCGGCGGCGCCATCCTGGCCCCGGCCACGCTGAGCATCCTGGTGACCACCTTCACCGATCCCGGTGAGCGCCGCCGGGCCCTGGGCGCCTGGTCGGCCACGGCGGCCAGCGGGGCCGCCGTCGGCGTGCTGGCCGGAGGCGTGCTGACCAGCCTCCTCAACTGGCGATGGGTGCTCTTCGTCAACGTGCCCATCGGCGTGGCCCTGATGGCGGCCGCCTGGTTGGCCCTGCCGCGACGCGAGGAGCTCGGTCCGAGGAAGTCCCTCGACATCCTGGGCGCGGTCACCGTCACCGGTGGCCTGGCCGTCCTGGTCTACGGCATCGTCAGCACCGACGTGCACCCGTGGGGGTCGGCGCGGACGATCGGTACCCTGGCCATCGGTCTGGCCCTGCTGGCCGTCTTCTTCGTGAACGAGGCCCGTTTCGCCCCGGATCCGCTCGTCCCGCTCGGCATCTTCCGCCGCCGCTCGCTGTCGGTGGCCAACGGGATCGCCGTCACCATCGGCTCGGGCCTCTTCGGCACCTACTTCTTCCTGTCGCTCTACCTCCAGGACGTGAACGACTACTCGGCCCTGCGGACCGGCCTGGCCTTTCTGCCGGCCGGTCTCTGCACGCTGGCCGGAGCCCTGATCGGCACCCGGCTGGTGCAGGTCATCGGGGCCCGGCGCCAGCTGGTGCTGGGTCCGGGTCTGGCCGCCGCCGGCCTGTTCTGGCTGTCCACCGTCGACGCCGGCGACGGCTATCTGGCCCACGTGCTCGGCCCGGTGATGCTGGTCGGTCTCGGGATCGGCATGTCGTTCGTCCCCATGACCCTGTCGGCCACCGCCGGGGTCCCGCCCCACGAGGCCGGGCTGGCCTCGGGCCTCATCAACACCACCCGCCAGATCGGTGGGGCCCTCGGCCTGGCCGTCATGGCCACGGTGGCCACCTCGGTCGCCACCAGCCACCTGGCGGGATCTGCATGACGTGGCCACGGCGCTGACCGCCGGGTACCGGTCGGCCTTCGTCATCGCAGGCGGCGGGCTGGTGGTCGGCGCCCTGCTCGCCCTGGCCCTGCCGAAGTTGCCGGCCGCGGCGGCCAGCCGCCCCGGTCACGGCCCTCGAGGAGGTCCTCGAGGAGTCCGGCGAGCCGCAGGTGGCCTTCGAGGGCTGACACCCGGTGGTCGATCCCTCCGAGTCTGCGGGGGTCGGACAACAGGTCGCGGGGACGGGTCGGGGCGGCGCGCGCCTGGTCGCGACGGGTGACCTGCGCCGCCGTCGGTCAGGCGGTGGCACCACCGGTGGGGCCCTGGGCGCGGTGGCTCCCGTAGCCCCGATAGCTTCCGAAGCCGCTGTGGCCGCCGAAGCCGCCACCCGTTCGGCCGTGGCCGCCGAAGCCAGGGCCACCGAAGCCGATGACCACCGAGGTGGCGGTGACGGATACCCGAGGACGTGGTGCCCTGGACGATCACCGTCCCACCCATCTTCACGTCGGTGAACGTCGGAGAGGTGACTCCCCGGTCCTTGTAGGTGGTCGACGAGTTCACGTCCACGGTGACGGTCGAACCGTTGTAGGTCTTCACCGTGAAGGTGTCGGACCCGAGCGTCTCCACCGTCCCGAATGCGGCCGGCGGGGTCCCACCCGGACCACCGTGGCCGCCGAAGCCGTGGCTACCGGAGGCGGGGCTACCGAAGCCGATGACCACCGAGGTGGCCGTGACGGTGCCCGAGGACGTGGTGCCCTGGACGATCACCTTCCCACCCATCTTCACGTCGGTGAACGTCGGAGAGGTGACCCCCCGGTCCTTGTAGGTGGTCGACGAGTTCACGTCCACGGTGACGGTCGAACCGTTGTAGGTCTTCACCGTGAAGGTGTCGGACCCGAGCGTCTCCACCGTCCCGAATGCGGCCGGCGGGGTCCCACCCGCACCACCGTGGCCGCCGAAGCCGTGGCTACCGGAGGCGGGGCTACCGAAGCCGATGTCCACCGAGGTGGCCGTGACGGTGCCCGAGGACGTGGTGCCCTGGACGATCACCCTCCCACCCATCTTGACGTCGGTGAACGTCGGTGAGGTGACCCCCCGGTCCTTGTAGGTGGTCGACGAGTTCACGTCCACGGTGACGGTCGAACCGCTGTGGGTCTTCACCGTGAAGGAGTCGGTCCCGACGGTCGCCACCGTCCCGGCCGCAGCCGCCTTTCCGGCAAAGTGGCCCACGCCCCATCCCCGGCCCGTGTGGGCGGGAGTCGGCGACGAGCTCGAGTCGGAGGCCGCACTGGCGATGCCGAAACCGCCGGCGGCGATGCCGACGACGAGGGCGGAGCCGCATGCAATGCGGAACGCCCGGCTCGAGAGCATTTTCCGATGCGAGCCGGGTTCGGCCGACACCTCGCCCGTCTCCTGCACTCGTTCCCCGTCATCTGCCCCCTCGGCTCCCCGAAACCAGCCCACCGTCGCAGGCGATCCCCCGAAAACCCCCGATCCCTGCTGTCGACGGGCTTCGAGGCTCCGACCACCCACCACAAGGTTACCGTCGTTCCCCGTCGGTTTCCCCGCGGGCCATGGGGGTGATGCTCGGGACAGGTCCCGATCGGACCGCGGCGGTCATCGAGGCCCTGAACAACCCTGCCCGCGCCGCAGCTCGCTCGTGAACGACGACGACGGTCAACCCACCGGGGCCAACCGAAATTTCGGCGGATGGGATTCGAACCCACGGTACCCATAAGGCTGGTTGCCGACCTTCGCTCAATGGGAACGCGAGGTAGAGCTCTAGGCCTCGCTGATTCGGAGTCCGGTGAGTAGCCGGTCCATCGCGGCGACGGCTTGGTCGCGGGCCGCTGGGGGATCGTCCGCGTTGGCGATGAAGAGGGCCGCTTCGTCTGCGGTCGCGAGCAGGAGGTGGGCCAGGACTTCGAGGGGTTGCTCGGGGAGCGAACCGTCGGCGACGGCGAGCTCGAGCATGGCTTCGATTCCGCCGAGGCCGTAGCGCGCCTCGATGGCGCGCCACTCCTGCCAGCCAAGGACCGCGGGGCCGTCGAGGAGGAGGATGCGTTGGACTTCGGGGGTCAGCGACGCGTCCAGAAACCCAAGTAGCCCATCGCGGAGCATGTTGAGCGGTGGACCCTCGACGAGCTGAGCGCCGGCGGCGACGACGAGATCCTCCTCGACTGCCTCGAACACGGCTACGAACAGGGCGCGCTTGTCGGTGAAGTGGTGGTAGAGCGCGCCACGGGTGCCAACGCCGGCCAGGGCGACGATCTCCTCGGTGCTGGTGTCGTGATACCCGCGTTCGACGAAGAGATGGCGGGCGGCGACGACGAGTGCGTTGCGGGTGGCCTCGGCTCGCTGAGCGATGGCGGCGGAGAGGGGCCTGCGCGAGGTCCCGCCCGCTCGTTGACCGCTCGCCATGCACCCAGTATGGTCGACATACAGTCTGTATGTCCGTACGGGCCCGAGCTGAGGAGTGCAATGGGTGATCCAATCGATGTGGTGCAGGCGTTCTGTGACGCGATGGGCAGTCGCGACGCGGAGGCACTGCGGCCGTTTCTGGCAGACGGCGTCGTGTACCAGAACGCGGGCATGCCGGCGAAGGAAGGTGTCGAGGACGTCCTGGCCGACCTGGCCGGCCAGTTCGCGATGTTCCCGGACACCTACGAGTACCGGATGGTGAACATCGCCGGTGGAGGTGAGGTGGTGCTGACCGAGCGGGTCGACGTGATCAACGGGTTCGACGGAAGCGTCCACGGGGTGCCGGTGATGGGCACCTTCGTCGTGCGGGACGGAAGGATTTCGCGCTGGACCGACTACTTCGACACCGGCCTGATCGGGAAAATGCTCTCGGGTGAGGACTACGCCGGACTCGTCCCCGCTGGCTGACGGAGCGGCGGCTCTATCGAATTCGAATTGCTCGTTGGCGTAGGCCCCTCTCGAAGGGATCTTTGAGGGACGGTCCCCGGCTGGGCTGAGCGAGCCTCAACCGAAAACCACCCCTGACCAGCGGAGGGAGTGGTGCCGGAGTTCAGGACATAGGAGACCGCCGGCCTGAGGGATGTGTCAAGACATAGGAGACCGCCGACCAGGGAGGGTCTCCGATGGACATGGGCCGGTTTTTGATCGAGACGCACCTTCGGACGGGGCGTCCGATCAAGGAGCTGGCGAGGGCGCATCACGTCAGCGCCAGCTGGCTCTTCAAGCTCCTGCGTCGCTACCGCCTGGAGGGTCCGGCGGGACTAGAGCCGAGGAGCCGGCGTCCGATCCGTTCGCCGGCCCGAATCGCCGATCTCCACGAGAACGAGATCGTGGCGTTGCGCAAGGAGCTTGCCGACGAAGGCCTCGACGCCGGCGCCGAGGCCATCCGTTATCACCTGGCCCAGCGCGGCGGCCCTGTGCCGTCGACCTCGACCATCTGGCGGGTGCTGAAGGCCCGCGGCTTCGTCACCGCCCAGCCCCACAAGCGCCCGAAGAGCTCCTTCATGCGTTTCGAGGCCGACTTGCCCAATGAGTGTTGGCAGGCCGACGTCACCCATGTCGAGGTGGCCTCTGGGGTGGTCGTGGAGGTGTTGAACCTCATCGACGACCACTCGAGGTTGTGCGTCGCCTCTCGGGCGATGCGAACGGTGAAAGCGCCTGACGTGGTCCGGGTGTTGCACCAGGCCGCCGAGACCTGGGGCTATCCGGCCTCGTTCCTCTCCGACAACGGCCTCGTCTTCACCACCCAACACCGCTATGGCCTGGCCGGAGTGACCGAGCAGGAGCTGTTCGCCCTCGGCATCACGGCCAAGCACTCCCGGCCCTACCATCCGGCGGTTTCAAGGGGTGTGCGCAAGAAGCTCGGCGAGCTTCTCCGATGGTTTCATGAATCCCAGGGTGTCGCGGGGTCGGTCGTTCAGACTCCGCAGCGATGCGGGCGAGGTCCCGAGCGCTCAGGATCGACAGGTCGGTGCCCTTTGGCATGTATTGGCGCAAGAGGCCGTTGGTGTTCTCGTTCGAGCCCCGCTGCCAGGGACTGTGGGGGTCACAGAAGTAGATCTGGACGCCGGTGTCGACAGTGAAGTCGACGTGGCGGTGCATCTCCTTTCCTTGATCCCAGGTGATCGTCCGGACGAGCTCCTTGGGCAGTTTCCGGATCGCCCGGCGCATGGCCACGTCGACCTGAGCGGGAAGGCGACCGTCAGGAAGGTGAAGGAGCATCACGTAGCGGGTTGAGCGCTCGACGAGGGTGCCCACGGCGGACTTGGCGTTCTTTCCGATGATGAGGTCGCCCTCCCAGTGCCCAGGAACGGCCCGGTCATCAACGTCCGCGGGCCGCTCACTGATCATGACCATGCCGGGGATGCGTCCTCGGGTCTCGATGCGGCCCTGGGGACGTCTTTTGGCCCGCCCGGTGCGCAGGCATCGGGTCAGCTCTCGGCGAAGTTCGCCTCTGCCCTGGACGAAGAGGGTCTTGTAGATGGTTTCGTGGCTCACCCACATCATCGGATCGTCTGGGTACTCGAGCCGCAACCGCCGGGCGATCTCTTGGGGCGACCACCACTTGATCAGCCACCGGGTCACCTGCGCGGCCAGCTGGGGATGTGCCAGTTTGGTGGCCTTCGGCCGGTGGGAGCGTTGGTGGGCCCGGTCATGTGCTCGCCACGCTCGATAGTCGCCTCGTCCGCCATTCGCCGCCACCTCCCGGGAGACCGTAGAGACTGACCGTTCCAGCTCGGCTGCGATGGCGCTCAACGTGTGACCTCGGCGCAGCCCCAGGCTGATCTCCTCTCGTTCGGCGAGCGTCAGTCGGCCGGGACCGGGCGTCCACGGATCGCGCCGCACGGTGCGCGCTTCGGGCTTCTGAAGAATGAACCAGACATTCTGCCCCGAGCAGCCGACCTCCTCTCCTATCTCCCTAAGCGAGTAACCCTTCGCTCGCAGCCGCAATACAAGTCCCCGTTGCTCTGCGGTCAGGCGTGGTCTTCCCATTTCGCAACCTCCCCGGTCGATCACGAGCCTCTTGAGCTCACCGAGGAATTGCGTGGACCCCTTGAAACCGCCTCCCCAGACCTGCGGCAAGGTCGAGCGCTTCCACCAGACGATGAAGAAGTACCTGGCCAAACAGGACCCGGTCACCTCGAAGAAACAGCTCCAGCGTCAGCTGGATCGCTTCGTCTCCTACTACAACGAGGTCCGCCCCCATCGCGGCATCGGCCGCAAGACACCGGCGTCGGTGTTCGCGGCAAGAGAACGAGCGCGGCCCAGCGGCGCCATCGTCGAGATCGGCAACCGCCGGCTGCGCCTGGACAAGGTCGACAAGACCGGCGTGGTGACGCTCCGCCACCGCGGCCGCCTGCACCACATCGGCATCGGCGCCGCCTACAAGGGCTGGCGGGTCGCCATGATGGTCGACGGCCGCGACATCGAGATCGTGGCACTCGACGGCTCGCCCATCCGACGCCTGGTCCTCGATCCCACCAAGGACTACCAGCGCCAGCCCTGATCGGGCCGGTTACAGCGGTCTACGATGTCTCGCGACATCGGTCTCCGATGTCTCGAGACATCACACCAGCGGAGGGAGTGGGATTCGAACCCACGGTACCCATAAGGCACAACGGTTTTCGAGACCGTCCGATTCGGCCACTCTCGCATCCCTCCGGACGGAGAGGCTAGCCGCCCCGGCGGCGCCGCGAAGAACTCGGTGAGCAGCGTCGGACGCCTCGTCTGCCCGTACCCCGGCGACCACTTCCACCTCGTGGTTGAGGCGCGGATCGGCGCACAGGTTGTAGAGCGACCCGCAGGCGCCGGCCTTGGGGTCGGCGGCCCCGAAGACCACCCGGCCGACCCGGGCGGCCACCAGCGCGCCGGCGCACATCGGGCACGGCTCGAGGGTGACGACCAGGGTGGCACCGTCCAGCCGCCACGATGCCGAGCCGCGGCGGCGGCGTCGCGCAGCGCCAGCAGCTCGGCGTGGGCGGTCGGGTCCCGGTCAGCTCGCGTTCGTTGTGGCGCGCGGCCACGACCTGACCTTCCACGAGCACCACCGCCCCCACGGGCACGTCGCCGTGCCCGGGGGCCTCGGCAGGCAGCCCATGGCCTCGTCGTCAGCGGCCACGGCCATCGCCTCGAATGGTCCGTCGGCGATGCCTGGCGGAGGCGGTGGGATTTGAACCCACGGTGAGTTTCCCCACACACGATTTCCAATCGTGCCGATTCGGCCGCTCTCGCACGCCTCCGTGTCCCCGCCACCACGGCCGGGGGCCGTCGGGGCGTGTACAGCGCCGTCAGGCTAGTCGGGGCGTCCGAGCGGGCCCGGCGGCGCTAGCCTGATCGGGCTCCCGACGTCCCGTGCGGTGGCCGGGTCCTGCGCAACGTCCCTCCGTGAATCGAGTCAGGGTCGGAAGGCAGCAGCTCTCAGCGGGTTCGGCCGTGTGCCGTAGTCAACCTGGCCGTCGCACCGAGACGCCGGGGCCGTTTCGCCGTCCGGCGACCAGTAGGCTCCCTGCGACGTGGCCGGACCCTGCCGACGACCAGACGGAGCCCTGCCGTACCAGTCCCTCTACCGGCGGTTCCGGCCGGGGACGTTCGCCGAGGTCCGGGGGCAGGACCACGTGGTGCTGGCCCTGCGCAACGCGGTGCGCGACGGCCGGGTGGCCCATGCCTACCTTTTCAGCGGGCCCCGGGGAACCGGCAAGACCTCGACGGCGCGCATCCTGGCCAAGGCGCTCAACTGTGAGGCGATCGCGGCGCGACGGCGAGCCCTGCGGGACGTGCACCTCCTGCGTAGAGATCACCAGGGGCACCTCGCTGGACGTCCACGAGCTCGACGCCGCCTCGAACAACGGCGTGGACGCCATGCGCGACCTGGTGTCCCGGGCGGCCCTGGCACGCCGGGCCGGCGGAAGGTCTACATCGTCGACGAGGTCCACATGCTGTCGACGGCGGCCTCCAACGCCCTGCTCAAGACGCTGGAGGAGCCGCCCGCCCACGTGGTCTTCGTGCTGGCCACCACCGATCCGCAGAAGGTCCTGCCGACCATCCGCAGCCGGACCCAGCACTACGAGTTCCGCCTGCTGGCGGCGGACACCCTCGAAGGACTGCTCACCGACGTCCGCGCCGCCGCCGGCCTCGACGTCACCGACGACGCTCTGAGCGTCGCCGTCCGTCGGGGTCGCGGGTCGGCCCGCGACACCCTCACCGCGCTGGACCAGCTGGCCGCTTCCGACGACGTCGACGACGACCTGCCCGAGCTCGACGAGGTGCTCCGGGCCTGGGCGGACGGGACACGGCCCGGGTGCTCACGGCCGTGGCCCACCTCACCGCGGCCGGATGGGGCCCCCAGCAGCTGACGACCGACCTCGTGGAGGTCCTGCGTCAGGGCTTTCTGGCCAAGGTCGCCCCCGACCTGGTGTCGCTGACGGGCGCCGAGCGCGAGACGGTGGCCCAGCTGACCGACGAGCTCGGGGTGGCCGCCGTCGTGCGGGCCATGGAGGTGCTGGGCCGGGCCCAGGTGCAGATGCGCGACGCCCCCGATCCCCGCGTCAACCTCGAGGTGGCGCTGGTGCGGCTGTCCCACCCCGATGCCGACGACTCGCCCGAGGCGCTGCTGGCCCGCATCGAGCGCCTCGAGCGGGGTGCGCCGGCGGCACCGGCGGTCCCGCCGATGGTCCCGCCCGCGGTCGCCGCACCGGTTGCGCCCATCGCACCCATCGACCCCGGGACCACTCCGGCCCTGGGTGCGTTCCGTCGCCAGCCGCCGACCCCGGCCGGAGAAGCGCCGCTGGCGGCGGCAGAGGGTCCCGCCCGGAACCAACCGGCTCCGGAGCCGGCTCCCCACCCCCGAGGCCGGCCCGGCCGGCGAAGCGCCCCCGCCGTCGGCGCCGTCCGGTCCGCTCCCCGACCCGGACGAGCTGGTCGAGGCGTGGGGGGACCACATCATCGGCCGCCTCCGTCCCAAGTCCAAGGCCCTGCTGGTGACGGGCCGGTTCGTGGCCGTCGACGGCGGCGCGGCCGTGTTCGCCCTGCCCAACGAGATCCACCGCCAGCGCTGCGAGGAGGTACGGCCCGACGCCGAGGCCGCCCTGGCCGAGCACTTCGGGGTGGCGGTCCCGTTGCGGCTGGTGGTCGACGAGGGCCGGGGGGAGGGGGGCGGGCCCGGCCGCCGCCTCCACCTCTGGGAACCCGACCGCGACCGGTGGGGCCGCCGGCGCGGTCCCGCCGGGCGGAGACGCCGGCGACGGGGCCGACGAGGACCTGGCCGCCTTCGACGAGGCCGACGCGGTGGGGGCGCCCCCCGACGACCCGGAGGCCCGTGTGCTCGAGGCCTTTCCCGGTGCCGAAGAGGTCTCGTAGGTGGCCGTCTTCTCGGGGCCCCTGCAGGCCCTCATCGACGAGCTCGGACGGCTACCGGGGGTGGGCCCCAAGTCGGCGCAGCGCATCACTTTCCACCTGTTGAAGGTGGCGCCCGAGGACGCCCTGCGCCTCTCCGACGCCATCGTGGCCGTCAAGGAGCGGATCACCCTGTGCACCCGGTGCTTCAACGTGGCCGAGGGCGGGTTGTGCGCCATCTGCCTGGACGACCGCCGCGATGCCACCTCCATCTGCGTCGTCGAGGACCCCCGCGACATCGTGGCCGTCGAAAAGACGGGGGAGTACCGCGGCCGGTACCACGTGTTGCAGGGCGCCCTGAACCCGATCGAGGGGATCGGGCCCGATCAGCTGCGGGTGCGCGAGCTGCTGGGGCGCCTCGAGGAGGAGGGGGTCACCGAGGTCATCCTGTGCACCAACCCGAACCTCGAGGGCGAAGCCACGGCCATGTACCTGGCCCGGCTGCTGAAGCCGATGGGCCTCACCGTGACCCGCATCGCCAGCGGTCTGCCCGTCGGCGGCGACCTCGAGTACGCCGACGAACTCACGCTGGGCCGGGCGCTCGAAGGCCGGCGCGAGGTCGACGTGTAGGCGTCGGGTTCCGGGCGCGCCGCCCCGCCCCCGGTCCGCGACCTGACCGCCGGGCGTGGGTAGCCTGCCATCCCAATGCCTCGTCGACGAGCGTCGCGAGGCACGCCGCGCACACCGTGCGGATCCGGGTGAGGGGATACGTCATGGGTCAAGGCAATCGTTCGCGGCGCCGCCACCGGATCGGCGTCATCGGCGCACTGGCCGCGGCCGTGGTCCTCCTCTCGACGCTGATGGTGGGTACGGCCGCGGTCACGCCGGCGGGGGCCGCGACAGGAGCCGCTCCGAGCGTGCCCGGCGCGACCGCCAAGAGCGCGGCGCCCCGGGAGTCGGGCCTCTGCCCCGGTGGCACGGCGATGACCTTCGTCAACGACTCCGGCCTCACCATCTACGGCGCCATCACACTGAACGCGGCTGCTATCGCCACGCACATCACGCCGACCACCCTGGTGAACACCAGTGTGACGCTGGCCGGCAACTACCCGGTGGATCCGCACGATCCGAGCGGCCACACCCACTACTTCTGCGTGGGCAACCTGGGCCCCGGCGGTTCGGGCAATTTCTGGATCTCCGTCGAGCAACCCATCGTCGGCCTGCCGTCCATGCAACCGACGGTGACCGCGACCTACCGGTGGGGCGAAGTCGAGTTCGGCTCGACGGGAGTGGGCGGCACCACCGACTACACGAATGTGAACGCCTTCTCGTTCCCGCTGGATATGCAGGCCTACGCCACGCCAGGTGGGAGTACCGCCATCGAGAGCTCGCTCTTCTCCGGCAACACCTGCCAGATCGTCTCCGCGATGCACGCCGCGGTGGATGCCGGAGGCGGAAGCGCGGGCTGGTCGAGCATCGAGCGGACCGACGGCGGCAAGTTCACCCGCATCGTCGGGCCGATCACCTACAACGGCTCCGTACAGCAGGCGAAGTGGCCGAGCCTCGATCCCTACATAGCTGCGTTCCGCGAATTCCCTCCCGGCGGTGACCAGCGGCCCGTACACGGGGGACCGGGGACCGTTCACCGTGGAAGGCGATTACGGCGGCGCGGAGCCGGCGCCGGGGTGGTTCTACTACCACGCGTACATCGACGAGCTGGCGACGAGCGACACGCTCATGCTGGCCGGCAACATCAGCCAGACGATGCCGTCGGCGTCGACGGCGGGCAACAACGGCACCGCCGGCGGCGTCGTCACCATCCCGGATCTCACGGCCGCCATCTACGCCGAGGCCCAGGGACCCTCCACGTTCGGCGCGTACAACGTCGCTCCGACACCTGCGTGGTGGCCGGACTACAACGACGTCTACGCCGTGATCGTGAACGACGTCGAGAGCGCGTTCAACTACGGCTACTGGGGCAGCAGCTACGGATCCGGACCCGGCAAGGGGAAGGACAACCGGTACTTCTGGAAGGACTGGAATCCCTCCGGCAACGCACCCACCATCGGCGAACCCGCGTACCCGGCCAAATCCGGCTTCGGCGATGCGCCGTTCAGCATCTACGCCAAGGTCCTGAACAGCTACTCGCGCAACTACGCATTTTCGTACAACGAGCAGTACGGCGGCGGGGGCAACGGCAGCCCGCTGTTGACCCTGCCGACCAACGGCGAGTACCGGCTGACTCTTCCGCCCGACGGGTTCGCTCCCGGTTCCCAGACCGAGTGTGCGGGGGGAGGAGGTAGCCAGGGCTACTGGGAGGTGGCCTCCGACGGCGGCATCTTCACCTTCGGCGACGCCGGGTACCACGGCTCACAGGGCGGCCACCCGCTCTCGGCCCCCATCGTGGGCATGGCGCCCACCCCCGACGGCAAGGGCTACTGGGAGGTGGCCTCCGACGGCGGCATCTTCACCTTCGGCGACGCCGGGTACCACGGCTCACAGGGCGGCCACCCCCTCTCGGCCCCCATCGTGGGCATGGCGCCCACCCCCGACGGCAAGGGCTACTGGGAGGTGGCCTCCGACGGCGGCATCTTCACCTTCGGCGACGCCGGGTACCACGGCTCCAGGGCGGCCACCCCCTCTCGGCCCCCATCGTGGGCATGGCGCCCACCCCCGACGGCAAGGGCTACTGGGAGGTGGCCTCCGACGGCGGCATCTTCACCTTCGGCGACGCCGGGTACCACGGCTCCAGGGCGGCCACCCCCTCTCGGCCCCCATCGTGGGCATGGCGCCCACCCCCGACGGCAAGGGCTACTGGGAGGTGGCCTCCGACGGCGGCATCTTCACCTTCGGCGACGCCGGGTACCACGGCTCACAGGGCGGCCACCCCCTCTCGGCCCCCATCGTGGGCATGGCGCCCACCCCCGACGGCAAGGGCTACTGGGAGGTGGCCTCCGACGGCGGCATCTTCACCTTCGGCGACGCCGGGTACCACGGCTCACAGGGCGGCCACCCCCTCTCGGCCCCCATCGTGGGCATGGCCTAACAGGTCGGGCGGGATCTGACGCCTCCGCCGGAGCCGGAGGGCGCGGGACCGGTCGGCTACTGCGGAGGCGGAGGCGGAGCCGAAGGTGGCGGCTGCGGTGGCGGCGGCTGCTGGGGCGGCTGCGGTTGCGGCGGCTGCGGTTGCGGCGGCTGCGATTGCGGCGGGACCGTGCCGGGCTGCGGCTGCGGCGGCGGCGTCCACTGGCCCGGTGGCACGCCGGCACCGGGTTGGGGCGGGTACCCCTGCGGCGGGTAGTACGGCTGCGGCGGATAGCCCTGGGGGGCGTAGCTCTGCGGCTGGATCCACTGGCCTGGCGCGGCCGGTCCCCCGTAGGGCGGTACCGGTCCGGCGTAGGCGGTGCGCTTTTTGTAGGTGCTCCGGCGGACCAGGGCGATGATGAACAGCACCAGTCCCACCAGCCCGGCGAGGATCCCGATGCCGATGGGGGCGAGCCATCCGGCCGCCCGGCGCACCAGGGTGCCGATCGAGGGGGCCACGAACACCGACGCCGGCGTCACCGCTCCGATCCGCACCGTGTAGGTCCCCGCCGTGGATACGTGGAAACCGACGGCATCGGAGTAGAGCGCGTTCCCGCGGGTGACCGTCTCGGTACCGTCACCCGACCATGTGGGCACGGGCAAGCCGGTGGGCCCGGTGACGCGCACCTGGTCGGGTCGCAGTGTGGTGATGGTCGACCTCGACGACGACCCGGGGACGGTGGCCGGTCCGCCCAGGACCTCGTCGCGCTGGTACACGTAGTAGTCGCCGACGACGCCGTTGACCGTGACGATCGCCGGTGCCAGGTAGATGGGGGCGTTGCTGTAGTCGTGCACGTCGTTGACGGCCGTCGAGGCGACCCCCACGATCCCGGTGACGAACGCCACCAGGCCCACGGCCAGCAGCACGATCGACGGCCACAGGCGGGGCTTCTTTCCGGTGGGGGGCGTCGGCCCTGCGGTCGGTTCGATGGGGACGGCGGTCACGGCTCCCGTTGTAGCCCGTCCAGCCGGCGGATGCCGGGACGCTCAGGCGCCGAGCGCCGTGGCCGGGTCGTCCCCGGTGACGAGGGCGCGCTCGGCCGCCACCCGCTCAGCGGCCCGTTCGACGTAGCCGGCGTCGGTGTCGTAGCCGATGAAGTGCCGGCCGGTCCTGACGGCGGCCACCGCCGTGGTGCCCGCCCCGCAGAACGGGTCGAGGACCACGTCCCCCCGGTAGGTGTAGAGCTCGATGCAGCGGGCGGGCAGCTCGACCGGGAACGGTGCCGGATGCCCGACCCTGGTCGCCGAGGCCGGGCGCATCTCCCAGACGTCGAGCGTCCACGCCAGGAAGTCCTCCCTGGCGATGGTGGACTCGTTGGGCAGGCCCCGCCGGGCTCGCTCCTTGGCCGCCACGGCCCGGTCGAACCGGCCCTTCGAGGCGACCACGATGCGCTCGGTGGTGTCGCGGAGCACCGGGTTGGACGCCTTGGCGAAGCTGCCCCAGGCGCACGACCCGCTCGACCCCTTTCCCTTGCGCCACACGATCTCGCCGCGGAGCAGCAGGCCCAGGCGGTCCTGGAGGATATGGGTCACGTCGCCCGACAGCGACCGGAACGGCTTGCGACCGAGGTTGGCGACGTTTATGGCGATGCGGCCGCCCGGCTCCAGTACCCGCCGGCACTCTGCGAACACGTCGGCGAGCATCTCGAGGTACTCGACGTAACCGGCCGGGATGTGATCCTCGCCCAGCGCCGCCTCGTACTCCTTGCCGGCGAAGTACGGCGGCGAGGTCACGACCAGGGCCACCGACGACCCGGCCACCCCGGTCATGTCGCGGGCGTCCCCGACGATCAGGCGGTCGAGGGTCGCCGGATCGGGCGGGCGCACCTCGGCGTCGTCGGATACGACCGGCGTGGCGAAGCGCTCGTAGAAGGCGGAGGCGTCATGGGCCTCGCGGCGACCGGCCCCGAATGCGGACGTCGCGGTGGGGGCCCGGCGTGGCGGCATGACGGGACCATCGTAGGGGCGCGGGTCGGAGCGGCCGTGGATGCGCTCGACCAGGTACGGAACGGGCGGAGCCATTGTGTCGCGGCTCCGGGGTGGGGCAGCATCTGTCGATGGCACGCGACGGCGGAGGACCGGGGTACCGGTACGTGCACGTCCTGCGTCACGCCAAGGCGGTCGCCGACGCCGACGGCGGCGATCACGCCCGCCGGCTGAACGACCGGGGCCGCCGTGACGCCGCCGCCCTCGGCCAACGCCTGTCGGGCGCCCCCGGTGTCCTCGGCTTCAGCGGTCCCGACGGCGAGGCCGTGCCCCCCTTCGACCTGGTGCTCTGTTCCACCGCGGCGCGCACCACCGACACGGCGGAGCGGGTGCTGGCCGCCCTGGCCGCCCCGCCACCCGTCCGCCGCCTGAAGTCGCTCTACGGGGCGTCGGTCGACTCGGCGGTGAAGCTCGTTCGTGAGGTCGACGACGAGGCACGGTCCCTGGTGCTGGTCGGGCACAACCCGACCGCCTTCACGCTCACGTGGGAACTGCTGTCCGGGGACGGGGCCGGGAACGGCGAGGGTTCGGACCGCGACCGCATCGAGCACCACGGTTTCGCCACGTGCACGCTGGCGACGGTGGCGCTGCCGGCGGCCTCGTGGTCCGACGTGTCCACCGGCACCGGCACGTTGTGCGGTGTGGTCAGCCCGCCGTACTGAGCCCGGAGGCGGGGTCCGGCCGGTCAGTCCGAGAGGTTGGGGGAGGATGCGCCCACCTCGGCGTCGCCGGACGGCGCGGCCGGGGGCGCGGCCGCCTGCACGTCCCGGTGGGTGACGGACAGGAAGGCGACCAGACAGGCGATGGCGAGCGTCAGTGCGACGGCCACCGACCCGTCGCCCCAGCCGAGCCCGCCCAGGGTCGACGGCTTGCCCATCCAGTCGGCGTAGGAGGCGCCCAGGGGACGGGTGACCACATAGGCGAACCAGAACGAGAAGATCGGGTTCCACCGGAACCACCGGTAGCCGGCGGCCGGGACGACGATCAGTGCCGTGAAGAAGAACGCCGAGCTCATGTAGCCCATGTGGAAGGTGGTCGCCGTCAGGTCCCCGACGGCCGTGCCCATGGCGAAGGTCGCCATCACGGCCGCCCAGTAGAAGGCCTCCCGGCGGGCCGAGTCGACGCTGTGGATGGAGAGCGTCCGCTCGGTCCGCTGCCAGCCGATGAACACCGCCGCCAGCACCGTGCCGTAGAGGACGCTCGACGCCGCGTAGGGCACGTCGAAGCCCACGTGGAGCACGTCGGCGGCCATGGTGCCGAACACCCCCACCATGACGACGGCCAGCCAGTAGGACCAGGCCACGTAGCGCCGCCTCGAGAACTGCAGGCACAGGGCCCCGACGAGGCCGACGAACCCGAGCCCGACGGCCGGCAGCGGGTGCAGGGTGTGGACCAGGTAGTCCGACGTGGCCTCGCCCATGGCCGTCGAGAGCACCTTGATGATCCAGAAGTAGGCGGTGATCTCGGGCACCCGGCGGGCGCCGCGGACCGTCAGTCGCTGGACGAAGGCGCGCTCGGCCATCTCACCAGTCTGGCCCCGACGCGGTCCTCCCGGGAAGGCGTGAGCATCCGCGCTGGTCACGACGTGCCTGGCTGGTGCCGCACTTGACGCCGCGCCGCCCGCTAGCCCTGTCCCAAGGCCGGTATCGGACTGACGGTCCCACAGGTGGTACCTGCCGGCAGCCCTGCGAATCGCTGCTGGAACCAGGTGAACGCGTATGGTGCGCCAGCCTTTCCGGCTTCGAAGTGCCCCAGGTTGCCAATGAAGTCTCCGGTCATCTGGGATCCGGCAGAGCACGCCGAATTGAGATAGGTGACATTCGTGCCCGGCAGTACCACGGTGTCCTCGGTTCCCTGCACGAGCAGCGTCGGCACGGTCGGTGGCGGCGGCGAATTCGCCTGGAGCTGAAGGGTCCACGCCGGGGACGTGAGGGGGTTCCTGTCGAAGAGCGGCTTGCCACCGAGCTTGCTCTTGAGGAGCTGGTCCTCGGCTTCCTGTTGGATGCACGTGTCGGCAATCCCCTGCAGCATCCCGACAGACGCTCCGCTGATCGAAGACGTGGTCAGGGTCGGATAGGTCGTCGGCCAGGACAGCAGCACTTCGGACCCGATGAGTGAACCGACAGGCGTGTTCCACTGATGGGAGAAGAGGATCGACAGTTCGGCCGCTGGTGCCGCCACCGCGGCCGCAACGACATGGAGACCCGGCACGTAGGTTGGCGCGTAGTGGGCAGTCCACAGGACACTCTGGCCGCCCTGGGAGTGACCCCAGAGCACCACGTCGCTCCCCGCGTCGACGCCCGGCATGCGCTGCGCGGCCAGTACCGAGTTCAAGATGTCGTTCGACTCGGCCTTGCCGATCAGGTACTGCTCGATGCCCGGAGTTCCGAGCCCGGCGTAGTCGGTCGCGGTCACGACCCAGCCTGCCGACAGGAAGTTGGCCAGTCCCTGGACGTCCTTCTCGACATCGGCGGTGCGCGAGGGCGCGCACTGGACGCCGAGCCCGGTCGTCGGATGGGCCCAGGCGACGACGTTCCGACCGGTCGGGGGTGCCGCGGGTGCGCCGGGTCCCGGGACGAATACCATTCCGCTGCTCACGGCGGGCGAACCGTCCGCCTTCTGGGTTCGATAGAGGATGCGCCAACCGTGGCCGCCTGCCGGCACACCGGAGAGAGGTTGGATCCGATAGACCGTCCCGGGAGCGGCCGACTGCCAAGACGGTGGCGGCACGTAGAACGGCGCCAGGCCGGCCTGCGCCCTGTCAGAGGCCGATGCGTTGTCGTGGTGACGAACGACGGCGACGACCGCGACGACCACCACGAGGAAGACGACGGTCGCCGCCAGCCCAAACAGGTAGCGACGCATCCGGTGGGGGTGTGCTTGGGACGGCATCAACGCCTGGTGGTGCACATTCGGGTTGGACTCGTTTCGGCGGCCGGCTGACGCAGGCGTCAGACCGAGCCCGCCACCCTACTGGTGCGTCGCCGATGTTGTTGCGACCCCAGCCACGACACGACCGGCGCGGCTACCCGCACGACCGGCCACGTCTGTTCGACGACAGACCGCTAGAGGGTGCGGAGGATGGCGGCGTCGCCCTGCCCGCCACCACCGCACAGGCTGACGGCGGCCGTGCCGCCACCTCGACGCTTGAGCTCGCACAGTGCAGTCAGGGCCAGGCGGGTGCCGGACATGCCGACCGGATGGCCGAGGGCGATGGCACCGCCGTTGACGTTGAGCTTCTCCTCGGGGATGCCCAGGTCGTCGGCGGAGGCCAGTCCCACGGCCGCGAAGGCCTCGTTGATCTCGAAGAGGTCGATGTCGCCGACCGTAAGCCCTGCCTTGGCCAGGGCCTGGGCGGTGGCCCGTGACGGCTGGGTCAGGAGGGACGGATCCGGGCCGGCCACCTGCCCGTAGCTGACCAGCTCGCCCAGTGGGGAGAGGCCGAGCTCGGCCGCCTTGGCCGCCGACATCACGATCACGGCGGCGCCGCCGTCGGAGATCTGCGAGGCGTTGCCGGCGGTGATGGTGCCCTCCTTGTCGAAGGCGGGGCGGAGCTTGGCCAGGGACTCGGCCGTCGTCTCCGGTCGCACGCCCTCGTCGGTGTCGAAGATCACCGGGTCACCCTTGCGCTGGGGGACCTGCACGGGGACGATCTCGTCGGCGAACTTGCCCTCCTTGATGGCGGCGGCGGCCCGCTCGTGGGAGGCGGCCGCGAAGGCGTCCTGGCGGTCGCGGGCGATGCTGGCCGCACCGCTGTAGCGGTCGGTGGCCAGGCCCATGGCGCACTTGTCGAAGGCGCAGAACAGGCCGTCGTACATCATCGAGTCGACGACGGTGCTGTCGCCGAGGCGGTAGCCGGCCCGGGCCCCCGGCAGCAGGTACGGCGCCTGGGTCATCGACTCCATGCCGCCGGCCACGACGATGTCGGCCTCGCCCGCGTTGATCAGGAGGTCGGCCAGAAAGATGGCGTTCAGGCCCGACAGGCACACCTTGTTGACGGTGGTGGACGGCACCGTCATGGGGATGCCGCCGTTGACGGCGGCCTGGCGGGCGGTGATCTGCCCAGTCCCGGCCAGGATGACCTGGCCCATGAACACGTAGTCGACCTGCTCGGGGGAGATGCCGGACCGCTCGAGGGCGGCCGAGATGGCGAACCCGCCGAGCTCGGTGGCCGCGAAGCCGGCGAGCGCTCCCGACAGCTTGCCGATCGGGGTGCGTGCTCCCTGGACGATGACGGAACCGGACATGCTGACCTCCGTGGCCGCCGGGCGGCCCTCTGTTCGAGCGGTGCGGGCCAACCGGGCGCGGTTGCCGCCCCAGGCCACCCGCCAGTCTACGGGTCGCCCGGAGGGCATGCCTACCGGCCGGTAACCGCCGGGCGGACAGGCGGTAGTGTCGCCGCCATGCAGGACATACTCGATGCCATCGTGGCCGGGGCGGACGGCGCGGCGCTGGCCGCCATCCCCCTCCCCGACGCCTACCGCGCCGCCTACGTCCGCCGGGACGAGGTCGACATGTTCGAGGGGGTGGCCTCCGAGGACAAGGACCCCCGCAAGTCCCTCCACGTCGGCGAGGTGGCCCTGCCCGAGCTGGCCCCGGACGAGGCCGTCATCGCCGTGATGGCCAGCGCCATCAACTTCAACACCGTCTGGACGTCGATCTTCGAGCCCCTGCCGACCTTCGGCTTTCTGGACCGCCTGGGCCGCGAGAGCGCCTGGGGAGCCCGCCATGCCATCGACGAGCACATCGTCGGCTCCGACGCCTCCGGCGTGGTGCTCCGGACGGGGTCGGCGGTGCGCAAGTGGCGGGTGGGCGACAAGATCACGGTCCACTGCAACTACGTCGACGACCAGGACCCCTCCGCCCACGACGACTCGATGCTGGCCGACAACCAGCGCATCTGGGGGTTCGAGACCAACTTCGGCGGCCTGGCCGACCTGGCCATCGTCAAGGCCAACCAGCTGATGCCGAAGCCGACCCACCTGACGTGGGAGGAGTCGGCCGTCAACGCCCTGTGCAACTCGACCTCCTACCGGATGTTGGTCTCGAAGAACGGCGCCGCCATGCAGCAGGGCGACCGGGTACTGGTGTGGGGCGCCTCGGGCGGGCTGGGCGCCTACGCCGTCCAGTACGTGCTGAACGGCGGCGGCACGCCCGTGGGCGTGGTGTCCTCGCCCCAGAAGGTGGCCCTCCTGCACGATCTGGGGGTGGAGGCCGTCATCGACCGCAAGGTGGCCAACTACCGTTTCTGGAAGGACGAGCACACCCAGGACGAGTCCGAGTGGCGCCGGCTGGGAAAGGACATCCGGGGCCTGGTGGGCGAGGACGTCGACATCGTGTTCGAGCACCCGGGCCGCCAGACCATGGGCGCCTCCGTGTTCGCGGCCAAGCGGGGCGGGACCATCGTCACGTGTGCGGCCACGTCGGGCTACATGATCGAGTACGACAACCGTCACCTGTGGATGAAGCTGAAGACCATCAAGGGCTCGCACTTCGCCAACTACCGCGAGGCCTGGGACGCCAACCAGCTGGTGTGCGAGGGCAGGATCCTGCCGCCGCTGTCGGCCGTGTACACGCTGGAGGACGTGGGCGAGGCCGCCTACCAGGTGCACCGGAACCTGCACGAGGGCAAGATCGGTGTGCTGTGCCTGACACCGCGCGAGGGTCTCGGCATCGACGACCCCGAGCTGCGGGCCCGGGTGGGTGAGGACCGCATCACCCTGTTCCGGCGGCACGGCGCATGAGCACCCCGCCGCTGCTGACCGAGATCGACCATGTGGCCATCGCCGTCAACGACCTCGAGGCGGCCATCGCGTACTACGGCGACACCTTCGGCGCCACCGTCGAGCACCGGGAGCGGGTCGACTCGGACGGCGTCGAGGAGGCCCTGCTCAAGGTGGCCGACAGCTACATCCAGCTGCTCACTCCGACCACCGAGTCGTCGCCGGTGGCCAAGTACCTGGCCAACAAGGGCGAAGGGCTCCACCATGTCGGCTACCGGGTGGCCGACTGCGGGGCCGCCCTGCAGTCGGTGAGGGACCACGGCGGCCGGGTGATCGACGAGGCCCCGCGGCCGGGTTCGCGGGGTACGACCGTCGCCTTCGTCCACCCGAAGGGTGCGTTCGGCACCCTCATCGAGCTCGTCCAAGAGTGATGGACGGCTTCGCCCCGGCCACCGCCGGCGCGTTGAAGTCCTACGTCTACGCGCTGGTCGACCCCCGGTCGGGGAGGGCCTTCTACGTCGGGCGGGGCCGGGGCGACCGCTGCTTCGACCACGTGGCCGCCGCGCACGCCGGGGGGACGTCGCCGGCCAAGTCGGCCGTGGTACCCGCGGATGGTGCGGAAACGGCGGCCACTGCCGCCGCCACCGAAGCACCCTGGCACGCCGTCGGATCACCGCTAGCGGCATCGGGCGGTCCCGTGCCGACGGCGGTCCCGACGGCCGGCGCCGACGGCGCCATGGCAGACCCGGACCGGTCGAAGAAGGACGGGGTGGCGGCCGGCGACGACGCCCGCTTCCCCGAGCTCGACCGGATCCGGGCCATCGAGGCCGGCGGTCGCGAGGTCCGCATCGACATCCTGCGCTACGGCCTCGACACCAGGGAGGCCCGCCTGGCCGAGGCCGTGGCCCGCGACGCCCTCGGGCTGAACGGTGTCACCGACGGCCGCAAGGTCCTCGCCTCCCAGCGGGTGGCCGCCGGGGTCCTCGATACCCTGCTGGCCGAACGGGTGCGCATCAAGCGGTCGCACCCGATGGTCCTGCTCCGGTTGACGGGTCAAAGCGACGACGACGGGCTGTCGGCGGCCATGGCCACCGGGCCGGCCGGGTCCGGGTGGCGGCTGGGCCGGCGGTGGACCGACCCGGTGGCGGCGCGGTCGCCCCATTTCGCCCTCGGAGTGGTCGACGGGGTGGCCCGGGTCGGCTGGCGCATCACGGCGTGGCGACCGTTCGGCGGTGACCGGTACGCCCTGGCGGGGGAGAGCGACGCCGAGCTGGCCCGCTACCTGGGCAGGTCGGTGGCCGCCTACCAGGGTGCTCCCAGCCCCGTCACCTACGTCTGGTGCGGGCCCCACTGGGTCAACTCGGCCGGCTGAGGGCGCCACCGGGTCCGGGGACGCGGCCGCGCCGGGCGCCGGTCCCCTAAGGAGGGGCGGCGCGGCCGTCCGGTAGCCTCGTCGGTCATGGACCACCCGATGACCCAACGCCTGGCGGAGCTGGCCGAGCGCCGGGAGCAGGCCCTCCACGCCGGCTCGGCCCGCGCCGTCGAGAAGCACCACTCCAAGGGCAAGATGACGGCCCGCGAGCGCATCGAGTACCTGCTCGACGACGCCTCCTTCCAGGAGCTCGACATGCTGGCCCGGCACCGTGCCCACGGCATGGGCCTCGAGGAGAACCGTCCCTTTACCGACGGGGTGATCACCGGGTTCGGGACCGTCGCCGGCCGGCGGGTGTGCGTCTTCAGCCAAGACTTCACCGTCTTCGGTGGGGCCCTGGGCGAGGTGTTCGCCGAGAAGATCCACAAGGTGATGGACCTGGCGTCGTCCATCGGCGTGCCGATGATCGGCCTCAACGACGGAGCCGGCGCCCGCATCCAGGAGGGCGTGGTCTCCCTCCACTCCTACGGCGGCATCTTCCACCGCAACGCCCAGGCGTCGGGCGTGATCCCCCAGATCAGCGTGATCCTGGGCCCGTGCGCCGGCGGCGCCGTGTACAGCCCGGCCATGACCGACTTCATCTTTATGGTCCAGGGCACGAGCCACATGTTCATCACCGGGCCCGACGTGGTGAAGACGGTCACCGGCGAGGACGTCACCCTCGAGGAGCTGGGCGGGGCCATGAGCCACGCCACCAAGTCCGGAGTGGCCGCCTTCGTGTCCCCCGATGAGAAGTCGTGCCTGGACGACGTCAAGTACCTGCTGTCGTTCCTGCCGTCGAACAACCTCGAGGAGCCGCCCCTCCTCGACACCGGTGACGACCCCGACCGGGCCACTCCCGAGCTGACGGCCCTCATGCCCGACTCGCCCAACCAGCCCTACGACATGAAAAAGGTCATCGAGGCCGTCGTCGACGACGCCGAGTTCTTCGAGGTGAACCACCACTGGGCCATGAACCTGGTGTGCGGGTTCGCCCGGGTCGACGGCCGGACGGTCGGCGTGGTGGGCAACCAGCCCCAGATGCTGGCCGGCGTGCTCGACATCGACGCCTCGGAGAAGGGTGCCCGGTTCGTGCGCACCTGCGACGCCTTCAACATCCCGCTGGTGACGTTCGTGGACGTGCCCGGCTTCATGCCGGGCACCGATCAAGAGTACGGCGGCATCATCCGTCACGGCGCCAAGCTGCTCTACGCCTACTGCGAGTCGACGGTCCCCCGCATCCAGATCATCACCCGGAAGGCGTACGGCGGTGCCTACGTCGTCATGAACTCGAAGTCGATCGGGGCCGACCTGGCCTATGCCTGGCCGTCGGCCGAACTGGCCGTCATGGGTCCCGAGGGCGCCGTGGAGATCGTCTACCGCCGCGAGCTGGCCGAGGCCTCCGACCCGGCGGCCCGGCGAGCCGAGCTGGTCGAGGAGTACACCGAGCGCTACGCCAATCCGTACGCGGCGGCCGAGCGCGGCTACGTGGACGACGTCATCGATCCGGCCGACACCCGCCGGGTGTTGGTGCGCAGCCTGGCCCTGCTGGTGTCCAAGCGCGAGGAACTGCCCAAGCGCAAGCACGGGAACATGCCGCTGTGAGCAGCGACGGCGACGGCATCGGCAGCGGCATCGGCAGCGTCGCCAGCGTTGGCCTCACCCCCCGTCCGGCCATCGATCCGGTGGTGCTCGCGGTCATCACGGCGGCGGTGGAGGAGTTGGCCGAGTCGGGCCACGTCGTGGTGGTCGACGAGCCCGTCCGCTCGCCGGCATGGCGATTCAGTGGCCGGTGGTGGGCGAAGTCGGTGGCCGTGCGCCGTGACCGCCCCTGGGTGCGGACGTAGCGGACCGGGTCCGGCGGCGGCGGTGCGAGCGCCATCGGCGCCCGGCATCGCCGGTGGGAAGGCGCGGTTCCCGCCGCTGAGCACCCTCTCAGCCGGCCGGCGATTCGCTTTGGTTGTCCCTGGCGTCGAGGCGCCAGAGATTCCAGGGCCATGTCCCGTCGACCTCCACCTCCAGGCTGAAGCTGAGCACGATCCGGATGAGGACGATCATCCCCAGGACGGCCACGCCCTCAACGGTCGAGTCGACGATGATCGTGCGCACGATGTCGCCGATGATGAGTACCTCGAGCCCCAGAAGGATCGCCCGGCCGAGCCGACGGCGGAGTTGCCGGTAGGCGTCGGGTCGGCTCCCCGGTCGGAAGATCGCCAGCGAATAGTCGACGAGGGCGAAGAATCCACCGACGATCATGATGGCTGCGCCGGTCGCTTCGACGACTTGCACCACATCGGTGATGACATGGTCGTACGTCATCAGCCCAGGATGTCACACCGCCTGGCGCCACTGGTCGTTGGTCGTGGCTACGCGCCGGCCCGTCGGGCGACCAGCACCGGGATGATCCGTGTGGTCGCAGCCTGGTACTCGGCGTATGGCGGATAGGCGGCCACCGCCCGCTCCCACCAGACGGCCTTCTCATCGCCGGTGACTTCGCGTGCTACGTAGTCTTCGGGCTCGGGACCGTCCTGCAGCACCAGAGCGGCCGGGTCGGCTGTGAGGTTGTAGTACCACGAGGGATTTGTCGGAAGGCCTCCTTGCGAGGCCACGAGGGCGTACTCGCCGTCGTGCTCGACGCGCATCAGGGCCATCTTGCGGACCTTGCCGCTCTTGTTGCCCCGAGTGGTCAGGACGATGATCGGCAGGCCTGTGTCCAGCAGTGTGTTGGCCCGCTCGCCTCCGGACGCCTCGTACTCGGCGACCTGATTCCGGACCCAGTCCCACGAGCTCGGCTCGTACTCTCCATCGATCGGCATGCCCGAATCGTAGGGGCTCGTCGGGCGATCGACGATCTGCATCCGGCGGACCTGGACCCGCTGGTGTCCGCGATCGACGCCTGTCCCGGAGGGGGCCGAGCGGGACGGTGCAACCGGGGCCAACGTAAGGCTCCGATCTGGTCGACCCGGAGAGGATCGTCCGTACGATGTCGCCGCCGATGTGGACCTCGGGGCCGGAAAGAATCGCCTGGCCCAGTCAGCAGCGGAGTTGCTTGTAGGCGCCGGTGCGGCTCCCGGGCCGGACGAACGCCAACGAACTGTCGACGAGGGCCCGGAATCCACCGACGATCATCATCGCGGCGCCGGTCACCCTGACGACCAGCACGACGTCGGTGATGACACGGTCGTCGGTCACTGGGCCCTTGCTGGCTTCGACCTGGAGCGCATCTCATGGACGGGTTGATTCGACTCGGTGTCATTCAACTTCGTCGCGCCATCTGGCATCCCTTGCTGAGCGCGTTGATCTGATTACCCTGAGTGGGATAAGGGCAAGAACAGTTACCTGATCGAAGGGGCGGGGATCTGGCATGGTCGGCATGGTCGAAGGATCAGGAGTGCTGACCTGCGAATGCAGAAGCGGGGACGACTGACGTGACGTGGATGCCTCGATCGCGCATGTTGCGTCCTCTGGGTGTCGGCGAACGGATCGATGCCACGTTCAAGATCTGGGGTCGGAACTTTCTGGCGATGGCCAAGGCCATGTTGGTCATCGTGGTGCCGGCAGGTCTCTTGGAGGCGCTCGTGTCATTGTCGACGGCGCCGAGCACAAACGCGACCCAGTTCAACTCCGGAACTCTGACGACGTCATCTACGGACCCCGCGGCCAGCCTGGGTGGCAGTGCCGTCAATCTGGTGATCAGCTTCCTCGTGGCTGCGATCTCCATCGCGACGCTGTACCGCATCATCGGGGATGCCTATCTGGGTCAGCCCGTTGACTGGCGGCGGGCGCTCCAGGTAGGAGCCCGGCGGATGTTCAGCGCAGCGTGGATCTCGATACTCGTGGCGCTCATCGCGGTGCTGCCGATGCTCGCGGTTGTCCTGGGTGTGGTGGCTCTTGTCGCGGCGGGATCGCACGGGTTCGCGATTTTGATCGGAGTCGTGTTGGGGGTTGGTGCGTTCGTCGCCATTGTCTGGTTCGTCATCAGCGCTCATTTGGCGACGCCCGTGATGATGCTGGAGGACATACGGGGTGCGGCGGCGATCCGGCGTTCGATTCGGCTCGTCCGAGGCAGCTGGTGGTCCGTCTTCGGAACGATCTTTCTCATGGGATTGATGGTGGGCATCGCGACTGGTGTGGTCGGAACAGTGTTCGCTTTCGCTGTGTTATCGACCAATGGCGATCCCACTGGGCTCGTGGTCATCAACTTCATACTCAACACGATCAAGCTGGTGATCTTCACCCCGCTCTCCGCCTGTTTGGCAGTTGTACTCACGATCGACATGCGAGTCCGCAAGGAAGGTTTCGACTTGGAGTACCTGGCCGCGTCGATGGGAACGGCTGCGGGGCCGAACGCGCTTTCATTTCTTAAGCCGCAGGCCTCGTTCGGCTGGCCTTCTTCTGGGCTGCCCGGAGGCGGTTACGGGCAGACCCCCTACGGCCAACCCCCAAGCGGCCCGCCCCCGTTTGGCCAACCGCCCGCATACGGCCAACCGCCCGCATACGGCCAACCGCCCGCCTACGGCCAACCGCCCGCCTACGGCCAACCGCCCGCCTACGGCCAACCGCCCGCCTACGGCCAACCGCCCGCCTACGGCCAACCGCCCGCCTACGGCCAACCACCCGCCTACGGCCAACCACCCGCCTACGGCCAACCGCCCGCCTACGGCCAACCGCCCGCCTACGGCCAACCGCCAAGCGGCCAACCGCCCGCCTACGGCCAACCGCCACCCTTTGCGCCACAGTGGCCGCCACTGCAACCGGGCGAGCCGACAGGGGCGCCTGTACAGGCGGCGCCCCAGGCTGTTCCGAGTGTGCCGACCTCGGCTCCGGCTCCGGCCCCCGGGTCAGAGCCCGCACCGCCACCTCAGGCACCGCCACCACCGCCGCCACCGCAACCCCCGGCGCCCCCCACTCCTCCTCCTCCTCCCGCCTGACTGCACGTGCCCGGAGATTCGAGTTACGCCGAGGGGGTCAGGCGACAGGCACACCAGATACTTTCGCAGTCGCCCTACACGACCACGCATTCGACACCGCGTCCGTTCGCCGGCGTGCTCCACGCCATCGGTCACTTCCTCGAGGACATGTTCGGGCCAATCTTCCGGTGGATCGGTTCCCATCTCCTTCATCCGGTCGGCTCCGGTTTCAGGTTTGTCTTCGGCGGCTGGGCCCCATTGGTCGCGATCCTTCTCGCAATCCTCATTGGTGTGTGTGTCGCTCTACTGCTCGTCCGCCGGCGCAGCCGTATCGCGGCCGCGGACGGGCGAGACACGGGCGATGGCACGCAGTGTCGGACCGGTTGAACTTGAGGCCGAAGCTGATCGATTGGCCGACGCCGGAGACTTCGGCGGAGCTGTGCGCCTTCGCTTCGAGGCCGGGCTCTTGCGACTCGAATCGGCCGGTCTCGTCAGCGATACCCGCGTCCACACCGGTTCGGAGGTCGCGGCGTACCTTGGCTCACCGACCTTCGATGAACTCGCAGGACGCCACGAGGCGGTGGCCTACGCCGGCAGTCCCGCAAGTGAGGCCGACGTCCGACACGCCCGCGACAAGTGGCCTCGGGTCCCCGACGAGGCTCGCCGACACGCCTCCCTAGTCGGCGCAGGGGCACCGTGAATCCGAACGCCGCCTATGCGGGCGAGCCGGATGCCACCGAGCGGTGGCGGTCTGTACCGAAACGGTGGCGAGCCGTGCTGTTAGTCGTGGCGGCGGTGGTCGCCATCGAGTTCGGCGCATCGCTCGTCGGCGGCATCGTCGGGAGTGCCCCGGCAGGCGGCAGCACGTCGTCGTCGTTCGGTACGACGAGCGACGGCATTGCCGCGTTCTCCCAACTCCTCTCGGCGCGGGGCCACGCCGTCATCCGGCTGACGGTGCCAGTCTCCGGTGCCACGTTGCCGCCAGGATCCACCCTGTTCATCGTGGATCCGACGGGTTGGTCGTCCGGGGACACGAGCGCAGTGGCTCGCCTGCTGGCGGGCGGTGGGCACGTGGTCCTCGTGGGGCAGCCTCCAGATCCCGCCCTACTGTCGGTGATGTACCCGTCAGGTGCGCTGCCTGTGTGGCGACCGACGACGGCCGCCCGGGACGGGACCGCCCGGCCGGTCGGATCGGCCACGGTCGTGGCCGGGGTGGCGGCCGTGTCCACGGGTGAAAACGGTTCGTTCATCACGGCGGGGTCCGCCCAGCCGATCCTAAGGGGCACGCCGGGACTGCCGTTCGCAGTGGCCGGCGCCGTGGCATCCTCGGGCGACCCGCAGAGTGTGGCAGTGGCGTCGAGCACGTTCTTGACCAACGCCGCGCTGGCGGACGACGACAACGCTGCGTTCGGCCTGAACCTGGCGGGGCCCGCATCCCGGGAGCGTGTCTTCGACGAGTTCGACCATGGATACGGCCGGACCGGTACCGGGCTGGCCGGACTGCCGATCTGGTGGCGCTGGAGGCCTCGTACTGGGGTTGGCGGCCGTCGTCGTCTGGATGTTCTCGGCCGCCCGCCGCTTCGGGCCGGTCGAGCGCCGGGAGCGGCAGCTGATCCCGGCCAGGGTGGAGTACGCGTCGGCGCTGGTCGTCGACGCTGGCGAGCATGCCCGACGAGCAGATTTCCGACGTCGTCGGCCCGCTGCGGGCCGAGGCGCGGGCGCTGCTGTGCCGGCGATCGAACATCTCCTCCACGGCCGGAGACGATGCGATGGCCCGGGCGGCGGAAGCGTCGCTCGTCCCCGAAGCGGTGATCGGCCGGTGTTCTGACGACGCCGGTTTCGAATCGAGACGCGGTGGAACTGGGAAGTGCCCTCGCATGGCTCGAAACACACACAGGAGGTCGGGTATGACAACGACGCCCGATAGCGGTGGTGCGACCGATCGCATCCGGTCCGGCGCTGCACGCCGAGGTGGCCAAGGTGGTGGTCGGTCAGGGCCAGGTGGTCGACGCGGTGATCGGCCGCGCTGGCCGTCGGCGGCCACCTCCTCCTCGAGGGGCCGCCCGGCGTGGCCAAGACGCTGCTCGCCTCGGCCATCGGGCGCGCGTGCGGGCTCGAGGCCCGCCGGGTGCAGTTCACCCCCGACCTCCTGCCCTCGGACCTGACCGGCTCGCTGACCCTGCGGGGATCCGAGCTCGTCTTCCGGGAAGGCCCGGTCTTCACCAACATCCTCCTGGCCGACGAGATCAACCGCACGCCGCCCAAGACCCAGGCGGCGCTGCTCGAGGCCATGCAGGAGGGTCAGGTCACCGTCGACGGGGTCGCCCCACCCGCTGCCCGAGCCCTTCGTCGTCCTCGCCACCGAGAACCCGATCGAGTACGAGGGGACCTACCCGCTCCCCGAGGCGCAGCTCGACCGGTTCCTGATGAAGCTGACCGTCGGCTACCCCTCGGCCGCGGAGGAGGAGGCTCTGCTCCGCCTCCGCCACTCCGGCGTCGCTCCCGTCCACTCTCGACGACGTCGAGCCCGTCGGCGATGCCGGCACGTTCCGCGCACGTCCGGGCCGAGGTGGACGAGGTCGCGGTCAGCGACCCGATCGTCTCGTACGTCGCCAGCGATCGTCCGCCGCACCCGGGAGCTCCCGAGCGTGTCGCTCGGAGCCAGCCCTCGGGCCGCCGTCCACCTGCTGGCGGCGGCCAAGGCCTGGGCCCGGATCTCCGGGCGCAGCTATGTCGTCCCCGACGACGTCGTCGCCCTGGTCCCGGCCGTCCTCCGCCACCGGCTGATCCTCACGCCCGGAGGCCGAGCTCGACCGGTTCACCCCGGACCAGGCGCTCCAGACCGTGCTGGCCTCGGTGCCGGTCCCCCGCTAGCAGCGACCGATGGACAGGCCCGATACCGAGCCGGCCGGACGATGCCCGCAGCGATCGGCGCAGCGCGGCACGCGTCCGTCCCGTCGGGCCGCCTCGCGGTCGCAGCGGTCGCGCTGGCCACCGTCATGCTCGCGGCTTCCGCCTGGCGTCGTCATCGTGCCTGTGCGCCTCGGCGCCGGCTGCATCGGCGCGGATGTGGTCCTGGCCTTCCGCGCGCGGGTGCACGCCACGATCGGGCGCACCAGCATTCCCGACCCTGGCCCGAGGCGGTTCCCCACCGTTCGCGGTCGAGGACGATCGACCGAGGGCGCCCAGGTCGTCCGGCTCCGCCAGCCGGTGCCGCCCGACTGGTGTCGATCCGCCCGAGGACCGGGGAGGGCGTCATCGACGGCACGCTCGTCGGCCGCCACCGCGGCGTCCACCTGCTCCCGCCCCCGGTGATCCGGGTCGCCGGGCCCGCTCGGGCTTGCCACCTGCGACCACACCGTCGGCGGGACCGATGGCGGTGACCGTCTTCCCCGACCTGCCGCGGGCCCGGCGCCTGGCGCTGCTCCGCCGACGCGGGCGGACGCACGGAGGAGGGCGGGTCCGGAGCCGCCTCGGGCCTCGGCACCGAGTTCGAGTCCATCCGCGACTACTCGCCCGACGACGACATCCGCCAGGTGAACTGGCTGGCCACCGCCCGCATCGGGCCGGCCGATGACCAACCAGTACCGGGTCGACGAGAACCGCGACCTCCTCTGCCTCGTCGACTCCGGCCGCCTGATGGCGTCGCCGGTGGCCGGAGCCACCCGCCTCGACGTCGCCCTCGACGCCGTCGCCGTGCTGGCGGTGGCCGCCGACGAAGCCGGCGACCGGGTCGGCGCCGTCGCCTTCGCCGGCGACTCCTGCGCGAGCTCGAGCCCCGCCGGCGGGGGGCCGAGCCGGTCGTCCGGGCCCTCTTCGATCTCGAGCCGATCGAGGTCGAGAGCGACTACGAGCGGGCCTTCCAGGCGGTCGCCGGGCGCAAGCGGTCGCTGGTGGCCCTGTTCACCGACCTGGTCGACGCGGCCGCGGCCCGGACCCTGTTGTCGGTCGTGCCCCTGCTCGCTCAGGCGTCACGTGGTGATGGTCGTGTCCTGTCGGGACCCTCGACCTCCAGCAGGCCCTGACGGCGCCGCCGAAGGACCTGCGGGATGTGCTGCGCGCCGCGGTCTCTCTCGACCTGCTGACGCCCGGCGGCGGAGCCATCGCCCTGCTCCGACGGCATGGGCGCGGTGGTCGTCGAGGCCGAACCCCTGATCGCTCGGGCCCGCTTGCGCCGACGCCTATACCCGCATCAAGTCGTCAGGGCGCCTGTAGGCGACATTCGCCGGGTCCGTGGCCCGGCCGCTCGGGCGGGACCGGTCGCTCGGGCGTCCCCCGCCAGACCACCATGGTCCAGAACGCCGCCGGCAGCAGCACGCCGACGGCGACGGCGGCACCGAGTGGGCAGGTCCCACGGCGTGACGAACCCTTCGGTGAGGCCGGCCACGACCAGGAACATGACGACGGCCAGCACGGTGGCCCCGAGCCGGGGCACCATGGCGGCGAGCGCCTCGGACCGGGTCGATGCGCCCGGGATCGATGAGCGCCCGGGCGATGGTCAGGCCCGCACGCCCCGGCGAGGGCGATGCACGACAGCTCGAGCAGGCCGTGGGGGACGACCAGCCGGACGAACTGGTCGAAGCCGCCGCCGCGCCACTCGAAGGTCCCGAGCACCCCGAGGAGGGCGCCGTTGTAGGCAAGCGAGTACACGGTCAGGATGCCGAACGTGAACCCACCGGCGATGGCCAGGATCGACACCTCGATGTTGTTGACGAAGATCGTGACGGCCAGGCCGCCCCGCGCCGGCACGGAGATGCCGTAGAACGCACCGCGGGTATGGACCGAGACATGGCTGCCGGACGGCAGAAGACCGGCCGCCGAGGCCGGGTCGAGTCAGCGCCCAGAGCGCTCCGAGCACCACTGCACCCACGAGTACGGCAATCGAGATGGTGAGGCACCTGCCAGTCTCGCGGATGCGGCGCCAGACACCGTGGCTGAAGAACTCGCCGGCAGTCTCCGTTCGAGCGCCCGCGCGTACACCAGCGCAGTGGGCAGAGATGACAAGTCCCTGCAGGCGTTCCGTTCCGGCGGCCTGGGGGAAGGTCCGGCGAGCAAGCGCAAGGTCGGCGGCGGCGATGCGGTAGAGCTTGCCGAGGCGCAGGATCTCACTCGGGCCCGAGCCGACTCGGACGGCCACGCGCCCGTCGCACGAGGCCGTCGAGCTCCTCCCAAGCATCGGTACGTTCGGCGAGGAATCGCTCTAATTTCATGCCATGGACCTCGAGGATCGGCACGTCTCGGCCACGCCGGAAGGTGTGTCGCTCAGCGTCGTGCTTGCCGGACTTGGTTCGCGTTTCGTCGCGTATCTTATTGACTTTCTGATCCAGGTCGTGGTTTTCGCCATCTTCGTGTTCGCAGTGCTCAATCTCGCGTCGGGTGGCGGTGAAACGTCAGGTCTGGTGGCGTCGGGCGCGATCGCGCTGTTCGCGTTCATGGACTTCATCGGCTATTTCGTGGTATTCGAGCTCCTCACGTCCGGTCGCTCGATCGGCAAGCGCGCCAACGGGCTTCGGGTCGTCAGCAGCGGGGGCGGCGCTGTCGGGTTCTGGGCGAGTTCGATCCGCAATGTGCTGCGGCTCATCGACGTGATGCCGATTCCCTACTACCTGGTCGGGAGCGTGTTGATCCTCTGCACTACCGCGGAACCAACGCCTCGGTGACCTCGCCGGGGGCACCCTCGTCATCCGGGACCGAACGGCGGCGAACCGGACCTGGGGTGCTCGGCCGTGGTCGGAGGTGTCGCAGTGGTCCGCGCCGGCGAGTGGGGGGTCGGGCTGGGTGCCGTGGACGCCGCACGGGCCGGGGACACTTCCACCGGAGCTGGTCCACTGGGACGTGAGCGCCGTGAGTCCGCACGACATTCTCGTCGCGTCGACGTTCCTCTCCAACAGATACGGCTACACGCCGGAAGCGCGAGCGCGTCTCGGAGTCGAGCTGGCCCGGGGAGTGTGGCCGAGCGTCGGCGGTGCTCCGACCACCATGCACCCGGAGCAGTTCCTCGAGGCCGTCGTGCTGGTGAAGTCCGTGCGCGGTTGACCGGATCTTCGGCGAGGGGCGTGAATCGGTCACCGATCCCACGTACCATGGTGTCGTGGGGGAGGGTGTGGGGGCACCGGATCAAGGCGGCGCGGCTGAACCGCGGCCGCCCATGGCCGTTCCCTCCCTCCCGTTGGACGGTGGGACGTTGCCGTCACCCACCGCGGATGGCAACGCGCTGTGGTCGGCGGCGGCCCCCAACTCGTACTCGACCGAAGCCGGGGTGTCACAAGGCTGGCAGCTGCAGCCGGGGCCCCCGGCACCACCGGCACCGCAGCAGTCCGCCTGGGGCGCATCCGGATCGTGGAACCCGCCGCCGCTCTCCGAGGCGCCACCATGGGGCTGGGTACCGCCCCCGCCCAAATGGTCTGCAGGTCCACCGCCGCCGATCGGACCGTCGTGGGGTGCGCCCCCCCTGCCACCCGGGGCGGCGCCGTGGCCGGCGTACGGAGGCGGCGCTCCGCCGCCATGGGGCAGTGCAGGGTACGGGGTCCCGCAGAAGGCGGCCGCCGGTGACGGACGCAGGCCGATCATCATCGCGGCGATGGTGAGCGTCCTGCTGATCGCCGGCCTGGCGGTGGTCGCAGGTCACGTCCATCCCGGCAACGTCAACACGCTGACGGTCGCACCAGTACCGGGATCGCCGGCGGTGACGACGTTCCAGCCCCAGCCGCTCCCGACCGAGTCGCTCATCATGGGCCCCGGGGGTCAGCCGATCGAGTGGGCGGGCCGTCCGTCGGACGGGGTGTACTCGCTGGCCGCGGTGCCGGACGGCGTGGACATGACGTTTCAGGAGGCCGGGTACGACGACTGGGCCGGCGCTCCGGTCACCGGGACGTACGCGACGACCGAGGTTGCCGGAACGGTGCAATTCCTGAGCGGAACGACCGAGGACAACATCGGGCTGGGTTGCATGGCAGCGGACGGAGGCTCACAGATCGGATTCCGGGTCGAACAAGGGGCGATCTGGTCGTTCATATACTTCCCGCCGGGCGATGGGCGGCTCGAACCGCTTGTCAGTGGTACCAACCAGGCGATTCTCCCGACGACGAGCAAAAACGAGGTGGAGGTCTCATGTGCTCCCGGTCCTTCGTCCGGGAGCACCCATGTCATGGCGGCGGTCAACGGCGTACCGGTCGCCAACTACGACATCGGCGTCCCCGATCCCGGATGGGGGCCCGCGATCGATCAGTGCTCCTGCGAAGGAGTCAGCACGGGAGAGTTCACGCAGCTGGCCCAGTACGCGGGTGGTTGACCGACGGTGAGGTGCTGCGCTCGGCGCAGGTGGCGCCGCCCGTCGGCTGCACTCCAATCCGCGATCAACATGACGCGACGCGGGTCACCGAGTCCCGGAGGATCAGGTGGGTCTCTTCAGAACGATTGACGTGATCGTCGGCAGCCCGGTTCGATCGAGGCTGTGGAAGGTCGTCGACGTGACGTTCCTCTGCGTCCTCTGGACCGCGACGATCGTCTCCGTGCTGGCTTCGTTTGGAGATCCCTGGTCGACCTGGGACATCATCGTCAGGATCATTGTGCCCGTCACCCTCCTGGCCACGGCACGCAGCTGGTATGCGCATCCGAAGCTCTCGAAGAGGGCCAGGGAGAAGGCGGCGCGCTGCAGGGCGTTCGAGGCGAACTGGTCGACTCCACTGGAGCACTTGCACAGTTCGAGTGAACGGTGACCGGCCTCCCCGAGCGCGGCCCGAGGTCGGCTCAGCCCGGCGTGATGCTCACCATGTCGACGACGAAGATCAGGGTGTCGTCCGGGATGATGAGCGGCGGCTGCCCGCCGACGCCGTAGCCGTCGGCCGGGGGGATGATCAGCAGGCGCCGGCCGCCGGCCTGCATGCCGACCAGGCCCTGGTCCCATCCGGGGATGACCTTGCCCGCACCTAGCTGGAACGAGAACTCGCCGTTGGCCGCGCCGTCGGTCCATGACGCGTCGAAGATGAAGTGGCACGTGTAGGAGACGCCTACGTACTTGACGGTGACGGTGTCGCCCGGCTGGGCCTTCGGGCCGGTACCGGTGGTGAGGTCCTTGCTCGTCAGCGAGGACGGCGGCGGACCGGACGGCACGGTGACGGTGGGCTCGCCCGGCGCCGGCGCGGCCGACTGGGCCTGGGCCTTGGCCTGCGCGCACTCGGAGGCGTCGGCACCGGTGGTGGCCCCGGCGGCCGGCGCGGCCGTCGTGGGCGCCGCGCCCGTCGTACTGGTCGAGTTGCCGGCTCCCGACGTCGTGGACGTGGCCCCGCTGGCGTGGCCGGCCGGCGCCGACGTGGTCGTGGAACTGCTGCTCGACGAGCTGCAGGCGGCCAGGGTGAGGGCCAGGGCGGCCAGCAGCGGGACGGCGATCAGGCGGAGAGGAGCGCGGTGCACGCCGGGGGACGTTAGCCCGCCGGGGCACCGGCAGTGGCGGCGCGGTGCGCCTGGGCCAGCGTCACGAGGTCGTCCATGATGCGGCCCAGCTCGAAGTCCTTGGGCGTGTAGACCCGGGCCACGCCCTTGCCCTCGAGGACGGCGGCGTCCTCGGGCGGGATGATCCCGCCCACCACCACCGGCGCGTCGACGCCCGCCGCCCGCAGGCGGTCCAGCACCTCGGGGACCAGCTCCAGGTGGCTGCCGGACAGGATGGAGATGCCGACCACGTCGACGTCCTCGTCCCGGGCGGCCGCCGCGATCTGGGCCGGGGTCAGGCGGATGCCCTGGTAGACGACCTCGAAGCCGGCGTCCCGGGCGGCCACCGCGATCTGCTCGGCCCCGTTGGAGTGGCCGTCGAGACCGGGCTTGGCCACCAGCAGCTTCGGGCGGCGCGCCGGTGGCCTCCGCCAGCGCCTTGGCCCGGGCGACCACCGGCGGCCAGCTCACGGCCCCGGTGGCCCGACGCCACCGCCCACGCCCGGTCGGGGCCCGGTACTCGCCGAACACCTCCCGCAGTGCCGCCGGCCCACTCGCCGGTCGTCCCGCCGGCGTGGGCCAGGGCGATGGTGGCCGGCATCACGTTGGTCGTCGCCCTCGGCCGCCCGCCGCAGCTCGTCGAGGGCCCGCTGCACGGCGGCGCCGTCGCGGCCCGCCCGCCAGCGGGCCACGTCGGCCACCAGCTCGGCCTCGACCGCCGGGTCGACCTGCAGGATGGCGCCGGCGTCCCCGGCGGCGGCCAGCGGCGACGGCGCCGTCTCGGTGAAGCAGTTGACGCCGACCACCTTCTGCTCGCCGCTCTCGATGCGCGCTGACCCGCTCGGCCTGGCTGGCGACCAGGCGGGACTTGAGCTCGTCGATGGCCTCGAAGGCCCCGCCCAGGGCCAGCATGTCCTCGAGCTCGGCCCAGGCCGCCCCGGCCAGCTCGGCCGTCCGGGCCTCGACCACGTGGAGCCGTCGAAGATGTCGCCGTACTCGAGCAGGTCGGTCTCGAAGGCCAGGATCTGCTGGATCCGCAGCGACCACTGCTGGTCCCACGGACGGGGCAGGCCGAGGGCCTCGTTCCACGCCGGCAGCTGCATGGCCCGGGCCCGGGCGCCGCTTGGACAGGGTGACGCCGAGCGTTTCGAGGACGATGCGGGGCACGTTGTTCTCGGGCTGGGCCTCGGTCAGGCCGAGCGAGTTGACCTGCACGCCGTAGCGGAACCGGCGCAGCTTCGGGTCGGTCACCCCGTAGCGCTCGGCGCAGATCCGGTCCCACAGCGCGGTGAACGCCCGCATCTTGCAGGTCTCCTCGACGAAGCGGATGCCGGCGTTGACGAAGAAGCGGATCCGCCCGACCACCGCCGGCAGCTCGTCCGCCGCGACCTGGCCGGAGTCGTGGACGGCGTCGAGCACGCCGATGGCGGTGGCCAGGGCGTAGGCCAGCTCCTGCACGGGGGTGGCCCCGGCCTCCTGCAGGTGGTAGCTGCACACGTTGATCGGGTTCCACTTCGGGGACGTGGCGCACGGTGTAGGCGATCATGTCGACGGTCAGTCGGCGGCTGGCGGCGGGCGGGAAGATGTACGTGCCCCGGCGACAGGTACTCCTTGACGATGTCGTTCTGGGTCGTGCCCGCAGCACGCGGGTCGACGCCCCGGTCCTCGGCGTTGGCGATGTACAGGCCAGCAGCCACGCGGCGGTGGCGTTGATGGTCATCGACGTGTTCATCGTCTCGACCGGGATGCCGTCGAGCAGCTGGCGCCATGTGGCCCAGGTGGGCCACCGGCACGCCCACCTTGCCGACCTCGCCGGCGGCCTCGGGGGCGTCGGGGTCGTAGCCGATCTGGGTCGGCAGGTCGAAGGCGATCGACAGCCCGGTCTGCCCCTTGGCCAGGTTGGTCCGGTACAGCTCGTTGGACGCCCGGGCCGTCGAGTGGCCCGAGTAGGTGCGCATGACCCAGGGCTTGTCCAGTTCGGCCGTGGCGCCGCTCGCTGCCACCTCGATCCACGTCGCTCATCCCCATTGTCCCGCCGGCGGCACGGTCCCGGTCGCGCCGACCGGCCCGGCCGGCCCGGCGCTACTTGCGGTAGTCGTAGAAACCCTGGCCGGTCTTGCGGCCCAGCTGCCGGCGGCCACCATGCGGCGCAGCAGGGGCACGGCGGCGTAGTTGGGGTCGCGGAACTCGTCGTAGAGGGCGTCGAGGATGGCGAGCGACGTGTCGAGGCCGACCAGGTCGAGCAGGGCGAACGGGCCCATCGGGAACCCGCATCCGCCCTTCATGGCGGTGTCGATGTCCTCGGTCGTGGCCACGCCCTGCTCGAGCAGCCGGACGGCGTTGTTCAAGTAGGGGAAGAGCAGTGCGTTGACGATGAACCCGGCCTGGTCCTTCACCTCGACCGGCTTCTTGCCGCACGCCTCGGCGAACGCCTTCGCCGCCGCATGGTCTCGTCGCAGGCGGTGAGCGGCCGGACGATCTCGACCAGCGCCATGACCGGGGCCGGGTTGAAGAAATGGATGCCGCACACCTTCTCGGGCCGGCCGGTCTCCATGGCCAGCTCGATGACCGGCAGCGTCGAGGTGTTGGTGGCCAGGATGGTCGCCGTCGCGCACGATCCGGTCCAGCTCGCGGAAGAGCTGCCTTCTTCACCGTCGAGGTCCTCGACCACCGACTCGATCACCAGGTCGACGCTCGGCCAGGTCGCCGAGGTCGGTCGGTCGCCGGTCACCCGGGCCAGGGTGGCGTCGCGGTCGGCCTCGGTCCGCTTTCCCTTCTCGACCTGCCGGTCGAGCGACCTCTCCAGGCCGGCCACGGTGGCGTCGGCGGTCGCCTGGCCGCGGCTCGCAGCACCACCTCGAAGCCGGGCCGGCCGCGGCCTCGGCGATGCCCGAGCCCATGATCCCCGAACCGACGATCCCAACCCGTTTGACCGACATGGGCCTATGTTACCGGCCGGTAACCGCGGGATCCCGGCCGGTACCGGGCGGGCCCCGGCGGGCCGTGGCCGCACCGGCAGCCGGGCCGGGCCAGAGTGGACGGCATGGACCGAGACCCAGGGCCCCCTGGCCCTCGTCGGCGGGGGCGAGTGGCGCGACGGCTGCGACCTTCGACGCCGGAGCTGCTGAAAGCCTCGGGCGGCGACCGGGTGGTGGTGCTGCCGACGGCGGCCGCCTACGAGCACCCGGAGCGCGGGCCGTGCGGGCGGCCGAGTGGTTCGCCACCCTGGGCGCCGAGGTGGAGGGGCTGATGGTGCTCGTCCCGCAGCCGACGCCGAGGACCCCGGGGCCGCCGCGGTCGTGCGCGACGCCCGATTCCTCTACCTGTCGGGGGGCTCCCCCATGCACCTGCGGTCGGTGCTGAAGGACTCGGCCGTCTGGGACGCCCTGCTGACCGCCTGGCGTTCGGGGGCGGTGGTGGCGGGCTCCTCGGCACCGGCCATGGTGCTGCCCGATCCCATGGTCGACGCCCGCGGCGGCGGGCTGACGGTCGGCCTCGGCCTGGTCGACGGCCTGGCCGTCGTGCCCCACTACGTCGAGGCGTCCGAGGACGTCCACAGCGGCAAGTTGCACCGGTCGGTGCAGCTTGCACCGGCCGGGGTGCCGGTGGCCTGCATCCCCGAGCGGACCGCCCTGCATCCGGAGCCCGACGGCACCTGGCGGGCGGCCGGGGCCGGCGACGTCACCGTGTTCGTGAACGGGGCCCGGGCCGAGGGCGGGTCTGGCGGCGCTCCCGGCCTGAGCGCCGCCGGACGTTGCGGCGTCAGTCGGCCTCGGTGATGGTGACCGACTCGATGACGCGTCGCTCCGACGGCTTGCCCGAGCGGGCTGCCCGTCGGCTCGATGGCCGCGACCACGTCGAGGCCGGCCACGACCTTGCCGAACAGCGAGTAGCTGGGCGGGAGGCCCACCCCGTCGGGCCCGCTGATGACGAAGAACTGGCTGCCGTTGGTGTTCGGTCCCGGCATTGGCCATGGCCAGCGAGCCGATCTCGTAACGACCGGCCGCCGGCAGCTCGTCCTCGAACCGGTACCCGGGCCGCCGCGGCCGGTGCCCTCGGGGTCGCCGCCCTGGAGCACGAAGCCCGGGATGATCCGGTGGAAGACGACGCCGTCGTAGTAGTGGTACCGGGCCAGGAAGACGAAGTTGTTGACCGTTTTGGGGGCGGCGATGGGGTCGAGGGCGATGGTCATCGTGCCCTTGGACGTCGTCATGTCGGCCGTGTAGCGCTTGGCCGGGTCGATGATCATGGGCGGCGGGCCGTCGAAGCGCTGCTGCTTCGGGCTCGACCCGTCGGGGGCGGGGATCTCGGGGGCCATGGTGGCTCGCTTTCTGTGGAGGGGCGGGGTGCGGGGCGGCCGGCCGGCGCCTACGACTCGGTGACGGTGACCGAGAGCATCCGGTGCTCGACCGTCGGCGTGCCCTGCGAGCTGGTGGACGCCGAACCGTCGGCGTTGATCTTCTGCAGGACGTCCATACCCGAGGTGACCGTGCCGAACAGCACGTAGTCGGGAGGCAACGACTCGCCCTCGGGGCCGGTCACGATGAAGAACTGGCTGCCGTTGGTGCTCGGATCGGCGCTGCCCGAGTTCGAGTTGGCCATGGCCACCGAGCCCACCGGGTACTGCGGGCTGGCCGTGGTCGGGCCGTGCTCGGTGAACTGGTAGCCGGGACCGCCGGAGCCGGTGCCGGTGGGATCACCGGTCTGGTTCATGAACGTCTGGATGACCCGGTGGAAGACGACGCAGTCGTAGAAGTGGTTCTTCGCCAGGAACACGAAGCTCTGGACGGAGAGTGGGGCCGTCTTCGGGTCCAGCTGGATGGTGAAGTTGCCGACGTCCGTGGTCACGGTGGCCGTGTAGGTCTTGGTGGGATCGATGGCGGTGGTCGGCCCGTCGGGGAACTTCGGCTTGTTGAGCGTCGCCGACAGGCTGGCCGGGCAGTCGGCCGAGGTGGTGACGGCCGAGGGGTCGGTGTTGCCTGAACCGCCCGCGGACGTCGGCGTGAAGGTGGGCGCTGCGGTCGTCGTGGTGGCCGCGGTGGCCTTGGTCGAGTGGTGGTGGCCGAGCAGCACCGAGACGCCCACCACCACGGCGGCGGCGATGACGATGACGACCACCCGTCGCAGTGTCTTGCGGCGCTTGGCCCGCTTCTCCTCGGCTTCGAGGCGGGCCTGACGCGCCGCCCGCTGGCGCTCTCTCTTCTCCGTAGGCACGGTGCATCACCCTATAGGGTCCGGTAGCTTCGTCCGGATGCACCACCGGCGCCGAACCGCTGTCGCGGCCGTGGTGGCCGCCCTGGTCGCCGTGGTGCTGGCCGGCTGCGCGGCGTCCTCCCAGCCGGCGCCGCCGGACGTCACCGACCAGCCCGTGGCCGGCCTGATCGCCGTGCAGGGACCCATGACGGGCCCGCAGGCGTCGACCGGTATCGACATGGCCCGGGGCGCGCAGCTGGCGGTGGCCGCCATCAACAACTCCGGCGGGGTCGTGGGCGTCAAGCTGCAGCTGGTGACGGCCGACGACGCCGCCGACCCGTCGACGGGGGCGGCCGTCGCCCACCAGATGGTCGCCCGCCACGTGTTCGCCGTGATCGGGCCGTTCAACTCGTCGGTCGGCCTGGTGAGCCTGCCCATCTACAAGGCGGCCGGCATCCCCGTCGTCAGGCTGACCAGTGCCGACTCGACGGCCGGGTTCGGTATCACCGACCAGCCCATGGCCTCCCAGGTGGCGCCGGTCGAGGCCGTCGCCCTCCGGCTGCTGACCCCGGCCCGGCGGGTGGCTGTCGTCTACGACACGTCGGCCTACACCGCCGGCATCGCCTCGGCGCTGGCGTCACTGCTGGCCCAGCAGGGACGCCCGGTGGTCGCCGACGTGGGGGTGGCCTCCGACCAGGGCGACCCCGCCTCGACCATGGCCACCGTGGCCGCCGCCCGTCCCGATGTGGTCTACATCGCCGCCTACGGCGCCCAGGCCGGCCGGCTGGCCGTGGCCGCCCGCGAGCAGGTGCCGGCGGCCCGGTGCTTCGTCGACATGGCGGCCCAGGGCACCGACTTCGTCGCGGCGGCCACCGTGCCGGTGGCACGGACCTGCCTCAGCAGCGGCGTGCCGCCCACGGACCAGATGACCGGCGCGGCCGGGTACACCGCCGAGTACCAGGCCGCCTACCACCAGGCCCCGGGCACCTGGGGAGCGTTCACCTTCGACGCCGTGGGCCTCATCGCCGGCGCCGTGCACGCCGCCGAGGGCTGGACGCAGCCGGCCGTGGTGGGCGCCCTGGGCCTCACCGGCGGCACGGCCGGCATCACCGGCGCCATCAACATCCAGCCGGTGACCGGCGACCGGGTCGACGTGCCGGTGGTCATCCTCGACGTCGACGCCGCCGGCGACTACACCATCGACCGCCAGTGGGCCCGGGCCGTGGACTTCCCGGTGCCGGCGGGGGGGTAGGGCGATGGCACTGGTGGTCCAGAAGTACGGGGGGACGTCGGTCGCCGACGCCGAGCGCGTCCGGGCCGTGGCCGACCACGTGGCCCGGACCCGCCACGGGGGCGACGACGTGGTGGTGGTGGTGAGCGCCATGGGCAAGACGACCGACGACCTCGTCCGCCTGGCCGCCGACGTCAGCGGCCGGCAGCCGCCGCGCGAGCTCGACATGCTCCTCAGCTCGGGCGAGCGCATCTCCATGGCGTTGCTGTGCATGGCCCTCGCCGACGCCGGCGTGGACGCCCTCTCCTTTACCGGCAGCCAGGCCGGCATCATCACCGACACCGACCACACCCGGGCCAAGATCATCGAGGTGCGGGGCGACCGGTTGCGCCACGCGCTGCAGGAGGGGGCCGTGCCGGTGGTCGCCGGCTTTCAGGGGGTGTCCACCGAGCGCGACGTGACCACCCTCGGCCGCGGCGGTTCCGACACCACGGCGGTGGCGCTGGCGGCCGCGCTCGGGGCCGACGCCTGCGAGATCTACACCGACGTGACCGGCGTGTTCAGCACCGATCCCCGGGTCGAGCCGTCGGCCCACAAGCTGTCCCGGGTGAGCTTCGAGGAGATGCTCGAGATCGCCGCCACCGGGGGCCGGGTGCTGGCCCTGCGGTCGGTCGAGTTCGCCCGCAACCACCATGTGCCCCTCCACGTGCGGTCGAGCTTCACGTGGGAGCCGGGCACCTGGGTCGACGACGAGGAGACAGACATGGAGCAGGCCATCGTCACCGCGGTGACCCACGACACGTCGGAGGCCAAGGTCACCGTGACCGGCGTGCCCGACCGGCCGGGCCTGGCCGCCCGCCTCTTCCGGGCGCTGGCCGACCGGGCCGTGAACGTGGACATGATCGTGCAGAACACCTCGCTCCACGGGACCACCGACATCTCCTTCACCGTCCCCTCCACCGATCTGGCCACCAGCTCGGAGGTGGCCACCGGGCTGGTGGGGGAGCTGGGCGCCTCCGGGGTGCTCACCGACGACGAAGTGGCCAGGGTGTCGGTCATCGGCGCCGGCATGAAGACCCACCCCGGCGTGACCGCCCTCGTGTTCGAGACCCTGGCCGAGCTCGGCATCAACATCGAAATGATCTCGACGTCGTCGATCCGCATCTCGTGCATGGTGCGGGCGGCGGTCGTCGAGGACGCCGTGCGCGCCCTGCACGCCGCCTTCGACCTGGGCTGAGCCCGGACGGGCGGGCCCGTAGACTGGCGGCCATGCGCGTCGCCGTCTTCGGGGCCACCGGCCAGGTCGGATCGGTGATGCGGACCGTGCTCGACGAGCGGCGCTTCCCGCTCGACGGCGTGCGGTTCTTCGCCTCGGCCCGCTCGGCCGGGCGCCGCCTCGAGTTCAGGGGCGACGAGGTGGAGGTGGAGGACTCGGCCGGCGCCGACTTCACCGGCATCGATATCGCCCTCTTCTCCAACGGGGCCACCGCCTCGCGCCAGCTGGCGCCGCTGGTGGCCGCCGCCGGCGCGGTGGTGGTCGACAACTCGTCGGCGTGGCGGATGGACCCTGACGTGCCCCTGGTGGTGCCGGAGGTCAACGAGGACGCACTGGCATCGATCCCCAGGGGGATCGTGGCCAACCCGAACTGCACCACCATGGTGGTGATGCCCGTGCTCAAGCCGCTGCACGACGCGGCCGGGCTCAACCGGCTGGTGGCCTCGACCTACCAGGCCGTCTCGGGCGCCGGACTGGCCGGGGTGGCCTCCCTGGAGGCGGAGCTGGCCAAGGCGGACGACCCCGGCCGCCTGACCTTCGACGGGCGGGCGGTGGCCTTTCCCGAACCCGAGGTGTTCCCGGCGACCGTCGCCCACAACGTGGTGCCGCTGGCCGGTTCGATGGTCGGCGACGGCTCCCTCGAGACCAGCGAGGAGCACAAGTTCCGCGACGAGAGCCGCAAGATCCTCTCCCTGCCCGACCTGCCCGTCAGCTGCACGTGCGTGCGAGTGGCCGTCTTCACCGGCCACTCGCTGTCGCTCAACGCCGGCTTCGACCGCGACCTCGATCCGGAGCGGGCCGCCGGGCTCCTGGCCGACGCGCCCGGCGTCGAGCTCTCCGACCTGCCGATGCCGCTGGCGGCCGCCGGCCGCGACCCGTCGCTGGTGGGACGGATCCGGCGCGACCCGACCGTGCCCCACGGGCTGGCCCTGTTCGTGTCGGGCGACAACCTCCGCAAGGGGGCCGCCCTCAACGCCGTGCAGATCGCCGAATCGCTGGTGCGCCTCGGCGTCGTGGCCTGACCTGCGGTCTGCGAGTCCGCAGTTTCCGGTGCCGTCGAAACGGTAGTCTGAGAACCGTCGAAATTGTAGGCTGATAGCCGTCGAGACGGTAGTGTAAATGCCGTCGATATGGTAGTGTAAACGGGTGGCCGCAGGAGAGTACGTACGGCGCGTCGTCGACGCGGAGCTCGACCTCCTGGTACCGACCCTGCCCGCCATCGCACTCGAAGGAGCCAAGGGGGTCGGCAAGACGGCCACCGCAAGGCGCCGGGCCTCGACCGTTCATGCGCTCGACCTGCCCGGAGCGCACGAACTGGCAGTGGCTGAGCCGTCGCGACTCCTCCTCGGTGCTCCTCCGGTACTCATCGACGAATGGCAGCGGTTGCCGGTGTCTTGGGACCTGGTCCGCCGGGCCGTCGATGAGGACCCCCGTGGTTCGCGCCTTCCTCCTGACCGGTTCAGCGACTCCGCGTGACGCGGTCACCCACTCAGGTGCAGGCCGCATCGTCATCGTGCGGATGCGACCGCTGACGTTGGCGGAACGTCTCGCGACCGAACCGACCGTCAGCCTGGCCCGGCTGCTCGGCGGGCGGCGCGACCCGATTGGCGGCCACAGCACCGTGTCGCTCGTCGACTATGCGGGGGAGATCTGTGGATCGGGACTTCCGGGCCTGCGGGGACTGACCGAACGGGCGGCGCGTGCTCAACTCGACGGGTATCTCGACCGGATCATCGATCGGGAGTTCCCCGAGATGGGCCACACCCTCCGCAATCCCGCCAACCTGCGCCGCTGGCTCAGTGCGTTCGCGGCCGCGACCGCCACCACTGCCTCGTTCGACGTCATCCGAGATGCTGCAACTCCAGGGGAGGAGGACAAGCCCGCCAGGACGACAGCGATGATGTACAGGGACATTCTTGAGCGACTGTGGATCCTCGACGCGGTACCCGCCTGGCTACCCACCCGGAACCATCTCCGCCGGCTCGGGTCGGCGCCGAAGCACCATCTCGTCGATCCTGCGCTCGCCGCCCGGCTCCTTGGAGCCGACGCCGACGCGCTCGTCGAGGGCCGAACGGTGCAGAACGTCATGGCCCGAGGCGCAACGTTGCTCGGACAGCTGTTCGAGTCCCTGGTGACGCTAGATGTCCGCGTCTACGCCCAGCATGCGGAGGCCCGGGTCGGCCACCTGCGTACCCACGCCGGCGAACACGAAGTCGACCTGATCGTCGAACGGGGCGACCACGGCGTGATCGCCATAGAGGTCAAGTTGGCGTACGCAGTCGGCGATCGCGACGTGCGCCACCTTCGCTGGCTCCATGATCAGCTCGGTGACGACCTGCTCGACGCGATCGTCGTAACCACCGGGAGCGACGCCTACCGGCGACGGGACGGGATCGCGGTCGTTCCGGCAGCCCTGCTCGGGCCTTGAGCGGGGGAACGCCCTGTGGGACCGTCGGGCCCGGTGCCGCCGGTCAGGCCTGGGCGTGCGAGCTGGTCCGGACGTCGGTGGCCAGGCTGGCCACCCGCTTGGCCAGGTTGACGGCGTGGTCGCCGAAGCGTTCGTAGAAGCGGGCCACCATGGCCAGCTCGATGGCCACCGGCAGCGGCATGGTGCCGGCCACCGTCTCGACGGTCAGGCTGACATGGAGGTCGTCCATCTCGTCGTCGAGGTCGTCGACGGTGGCGAAGCCGGACGCCTGGCGCTGGGCGTAGGCATCGGTGGTGGCCCGCCACATGGACGTGGCCACCTCCCCCATGCGCTCGATGAGGCCGCGGCTGCGCGCCGACAGCTCGGTGCCGAGGCCCCGGGCCGCCCGCCGGGCCACGTGCTCGGCCAGGTCGCCGTTGCGCTCGAGGTCGGGCAGCATCCGCAGGACGGCCACCAGGTAGCGGAGCTCGTCGTAGCAGAGGCTGCGGTCGGCGATGAGGTCGAGGGTCTGCTCCTCGATGCGCCGGTAGAGGATGTCGACCGCCTCGTCCTGGTCGGCCAGGATCTTGGCCGCCTCGCGGTCGCCGGCGAGCAGCGCATGGGTGGCGCCGGCCACCCCTTCGCCCACCATGGCGAACAGGCGCAGTACTTCCCGGTCGATCTCGTCGAGGCGCTCGTCCACGGCCCCACCGTAGCCCCGCCACCGACCGGTGCGGCCGGCCGTCCCCGGGGTCCAGCCGGGCCCCCCGTCTGCCGATACCTCAGCTGATGAGACCCCTGCCGATCCGCCGCCGCGGCCGGTGGACCCCCCTGGCGCCGGCCGCCCTGGTGGTGGCGGCCGCCGTGGGCCTGGTCCCGGTGGTACCGGTGGCCGTGGCCGGCGCGGGCACCCCCCTGCCCGAGGCACCGGCGTGCCCGATGCTGCCGGCCGACAACATCCTCAACACCGACATCTCCCAGCTGCCGGTCGACCCCCACAGCGCGGCCTGGCTGGCCTCGGCCGATGCCGGCTCGACCGACCTGCACCCGGATTTCGGGCCGTCCTTCGGCGCCCAACCCGTCCCCTACGGCATCCCCTACACGGTGCCGTCGCCGTCCCACCCCGAGGTGCCGATCACCTTCCAGTACGCGGACGAGAGCGATCCCGGTCCGTACCCGTTCGGCGCCGACACCCTCATCGAGGGCGGGCAGGATGCCACCGGGGACCGGCACGCGCTGATGGTCGACCCTTCGACGTGCACCGACTACGAGCTGTGGGACGCCCGGTACTCGCCGTCGGGCTCGACGGCCGGGTCGGGTGCCATCTTCAATCTGCGATCGGACGCCCTGCGGCCGGCCGGCTGGACGTCGGCCGACGCCGCCGGACTGCCGATCCTGCCGGCGCTGCTCCGCTACGACGAGGTGGCGTCGGGGAAGATCACCCACGCCATCCGTTTCACACTGGCCTCGACGGACACCAGCTACGTGTGGCCGGCCCGCCACGAGGCCGGTACGGCCAGCGACCCCGACCTGCCGCCGATGGGGGCGAGGTTCCGCCTGAAGGCGTCCTTCAACCTGTCGGGGTACTCGCCCATGGCCAAAACGATTCTGGTGGCCATGCAGCACTACGGGCTGATCCTGGCCGACAACGGTTCCAACTGGTACTTCCAGGGGACCCAGGACACCCGTTGGCCGGACAGCCTGCTGGACGAGCTCAAGACGGTGCCGGCCTCGGCCTTTGAGGCCGTGGACGAGTCGGGCCTGATGGTCGACCCGAACTCGGGCGCCGCCGGCTGGCCGTCCACGCCGGGCCCGGGCTACCGGCTGGTGGCCTCCGACGGTGGCGTGTTCGCCTTCGGCGACGCCGGCTACTACGGCTCGACGGGCGGCGGGTCGCCTCTGGCGGCACCGGTGGTGGGCACGGCCGACACCCCCGACGACAAGGGCTACTGGTTGGTGGCCGCCGACGGCGGCGTGTTCTCCTTCGGGGATGCCCGCTACTTCGGGTCGATGGGCGGCCGGGCGCTGACACAGCCCGTGGTGGGCATGGCCGCCACCACCGACGGGGGCGGCTACTGGCTGGTGGCCGCCGACGGGGGCGTCTTCTCCTTCGGGGATGCCCGCTACTTCGGATCGATGGGCGGCCGGGCGCTGCGGGCCCCGATCGTGGGCATGGCCGCCACCGCCGACGGGGGCGGCTACTGGCTGGTGGCCGCCGACGGCGGCGTGTTCTCCTTCGGGGATGCCCGGTTCTACGGCTCCACGGGCGGGCTGGCGCTGACGCAGCCCGTGGTGGGCATGGCCGCCACCGCCGACGGTGCCGGCTACTGGCTGGTGGCCGCCGACGGCGGCGTGTTCTCCTTCGGGGATGCCCGCTACTTCGGGTCGACGGGCGGGATGGCGCTGTCGCGGCCGATCGTGGGGATGCGGGCGCTCCCGGCCGGCGTGGACGGTGGCATGCGCCACGGTGCCGGCTACTGGCTGGTGGCCGCCGACGGCGGGGTGTTCTCCTTCGGCGGGGCCGCCTTCCACGGCACCACGGCGCGCAGTCCCCTGAACAGTCCCATCGTCACGATGGGCTAGGTGGCAGAGCGATGGGGGTTGTGCGGTCGGATGTGGCCTTGTCGGCGGGGGTGGCGGTGCCGGTGGGCCGCGGGCCGACGCCCGCGGGGGTGCGGGCGGGCGTGGGCGTGCCGGCGGGCAGGGTGCCCTTGGGAAGGGAGCCGGACGTGGGGGCGGCGGGTGCGCCGGGCGGGGGGTCGGAGGGATCGCGGTGGTAGTTGCCAACGATGACCCTCGGGCCCGAGGTCCAGTTGAGGTACCGCCACGACCAGTTCACGAGCACTGTGAGCTTGTTGCGGAAACCCATCAGGTAGACGAGGTGGAGGCCGAACCACGACAGCCAGCCGATCGTGCCCCGCAGGACCAGGCCGCCCCTGAGCTGGGCGATGGCGGCCCGTCGGCCGATGGTCGCCATGATGCCCTTGTCGACGTAGCGGAAGGGCCTGGCCGGGCGACCGTCGAGACGGGCGAGGATCTCGCCGGCGGCGTGGCGCCCGGACTGGATGGCCACCTGGGCCAGCTGCGGACACGACGTCCCCGAGCCGGCGTCGAGGGGGATGGCGGCGGCGTCGCCCACGGCATAGACGCCGTCGTGGCCGGGGACGGCCAGATGGCTGTCGACGACGATGCGGCCGCCCCGGTCGGTGGGTCCGCCCAGTCCGGCGGCCACGGTGCCGCGGACGGTCACGCCGCCCGCCCAGATGACCGTGCGGGTGGGGATGACGGTGCCGTCGTCGAGGGTGGCGGCCTCGGCGGTCACGGCCGACACCATGCGGCCGAACCGCAGCTCCACCGAGCGCGACTCGAGGGTGGCACCGGCGTAGCGGGCGGCCGACGCCTTGAACGGACCGAGCAGCCGGTCGGCCCCGTCGACGATGACGATGCGGGCCCGGGACCGCGCAAAGCGGAACCCGTCGTGCTCGATCGAGACGTCGAGGAGCTCGGCCACGGCGCCGGCCACCTCCACGCCGGTGGGGCCACCACCGACGATGACGAAATTGAGCGTTCCGTCGTCGGCGTGGACCTGCTCGCCGTCGGCCTCCTCGAGCCGCAGCAGGATGTGGTCGCGGAGGTGACGGGCGTCGGCCAGCGTGTAGAGGGGGTGGGCGAACTCCTCGGCGCCCGGGACGCCGAAGAAGTTGGCGACGGCACCGCTGGCCACGACGAGCGAGTCGAAGGGAACGTCGTCGGCGCAGTCGCCGCCGGGTTCGTCGGGTTCGTCGGGTTCGTCGGGGGCGATGCAGACCTTCCGGTCGGCCCAGTGGATGCCGGTCACGGTGCCCAGGCGGAAGTGGACGTTGTCGAAGCGCCCGAACACGGACCGGACGGGGTAGGCGACGTCGCCGGGGTCGAGGCCGGCCGTGGCCACCTCGTAGAGGAGCGGCTGGAAGGTGTGGAAGTTCCGCTGGTCGACCACGGTCACGTCGACCGGCCCTCCGCCAAGTGCCTTGGCGGCGTTCAGGCCGCCGAAGCCGGCACCGACCACCACCACCCTGTGCGCCGGCATGTGGCCATGGTACGGGTGGGCGCCGGACCTCGTGCGGGCCGGACGTGGAGCGGGCGCGAGGGGGCCCGGTGGTAGCTTTCTCGCCCGTGCCGCAGTTCCGACGTGTCCTGATCACCGGTGGTGCCGGCTACGTGGGCAGTGTGCTCGTGCCCCAGCTGCTCGGCCTCGGCTACGAGGTCACGGTGCTCGACCTGTGCCTGTGGGGCCCTCCGGCCCTCCCCCTGGACGACCCCGGCCTCCACCTGGTCAACGGTGACATCCGCGACCCTGAAACCGTGGGGCAGGCGGTCGCCGGCCAGAATGCCGTGCTCCACCTGGCCTGCATCTCCAACGACCCCAGCTTCGAGCTGGACCCCGACCTGTCCACGTCGATCAACCTCGACGCCTTCGCACCGCTGGTGGCGGCGGCCAAGGCGGCGGGCACCCGCCGGTTCGTCTACTGCTCGTCCAGCTCGGTCTACGGCGTGAGCACCGTCCCGGACGTGACCGAGGACGCCCCGCTGGCCCCGCTCACCCTGTACAGCAAGTACAAGGCGGAGTGCGAGCCGGTGCTGTTCGAGGCCGGCGACGACGGGTTCGAACCGGTCGTCATCCGGCCGGCCACGGTGTGCGGGTACGGGCCCCGCTGCCGGCTCGACCTGTCGGTCAACATCCTGACCAACCACGCCGTGAACCGCCGCCGCATCACCGTGTTCGGCGGCTCGCAGCTCCGGCCCAACCTCCACATCGGCGACATGGCCGACGCCTACCAGCTCATGCTGGAGGCCCCCGTCGAGCTCATCCGGGGGGAGACCTTCAACATCGGCTACCAGAACCTCTCGATCGACCAGATCGCCGAGCTGGTCAAGGCGGTGGTGGAGGAGGAGTTCCCGGGCGATCCCATCGACATCGTGCACGAATCGACGGACGACCTGCGCTCGTACCACATCAACGCCGACAAGGTCACCGCGTCCTCGGCTTCCGCCCGCGGCGCACCATCGAGGACGCCGTCCGCGACCTGTGCGACGCCTTCCGGCGCGGCCTGCTGCCGGACAGCATGGACGACGAGCGGTACTTCAACGTCCGCACCATGCAGGGCCGGGCCCTGACATGACCGACCGCCCGGGGGCGGTCGTGGTGACCGGGGGCGCCGGGTTCATCGGCAGCCACATGGTCGACGTCCTGCTCGACGCCGGCTACGAGGTGCGGGTGATCGACGACCTCACCGGGGGGAGCGAGCGGAACGTGGCCCACCACGCCGGCGACGCCCGTCTGACCACGTCCTGGCGCGACATCCGGACCCTGGAGCCGGGTGATCCCCTCTTCGCCGGCGCCCGGTTCGTCTTCCATTTCGCCGGCATCGGCGACATCGTCCCCTCCATCGAGCGGCCCACCGAGTACATGGACGTGAACGTCCAGGGCACCGTCCGGGTGCTCGAGGCGGCCCGGGCCGCCGGGGTGGAGAAGGTCGTGTACGCGGCCTCCTCCTCGTGCTACGGCCTGGCCGACGTGCCCACGCCCGAGGACGCCCCGGTGCAGCCCGAGTACCCCTACGCCCTCTCCAAGTACCTCGGGGAACTGGCGGCCCTCCACTGGCACCGGGTCTACGGGCTGCCGGTCAACTCCATCCGGATCTTCAACGCCTTCGGCATCCGGTCCCGGACCTCGGGTGCCTACGGCGCCGTCTTCGGGGTCTTCCTCCGCCAGAAGCTCGAGGGCGCCCCCTTCACCGTGGTCGGCGACGGCACCCAGCGCCGCGACTTCGTCTACGCCAGCGACCTGGCCGAGGCCTTTCTGCTGGCGGCCACCACGCCGCTGGCCGGCCGTGTCTGGAACGTGGGCCGGGGTGACCCCCAGCCCGTGAACCACCTGGTCGAGCTGTTGGGGGGCGACGTGGTCCACGTCCCCAAGCGGCCGGGCGAGCCCGATTGCACGTGGGCCGACATCACCGCCGTGCGGCGGGACCTGGCCTGGGAACCGAAGGTCTCCTTCGAGGAGGGGGTGGGGCGCATGCTCGAACAGCTCGACTACTGGCGGGAAGCGCCCCTGTGGGACGCCGCCTCCATCGAGGAGGCCACCCGCCCGTGGTTCGCCAACCTGGGAGGGCAGGGCCGGTGACCGGCGTGGACCCCGCGGCCACGGCGTTCGTCGAGGAGAACATCCGGGCGCTGGCCACGCTGCCGGTCGATGCCGCCCTCGACGCCGTGCGCATGATCGACGACGCCCGCCAGCGGGGGGCCCGGGTGTTCGTCGTGGGCAACGGCGGCAGCGCCGGGACGGCCTCCCACCTGGCCTGCGACCTCATGAAGGCGGCCCAGCGCGAGGGCCGGCCCCCGGTTCGGATCCAGTGCCTGGCCGACTGCGTGCCGGCCATCACCGCCTGGGCCAACGACGAGTCGTTCGACGTGATCTTCACGGCCCAACTCAAGGTCCACGGCGAACCGGGCGACGTGCTGATCGCCATCACCGGCAGCGGGCGCTCGCCCAACATTGTGGACGCGCTCGAGTACGCCCGCGGGGCCGGCATCCACACCATGGGGCTGCTCGGAATGGGCGGCGGGCCCGCCCTCGACCTGTGCGACGTGGCCATCGTGGTCGACTCGGACGACTACGAAGTGATCGAGAACGCCCACATGGTGATCGGCCACCTGTTCGCAGCCCACCTGCGCACGCACGGTGAGCGCAGTTCCTAGGCCGGCCGCCTTCCTTGACAAGGACGGGGTGCTCGTGCCCGACCTCGACGGTCGGGGGACACCCGCCCCCTACCCGGGCACCGGGGCCGCCGTGGCCCGGCTGAACGAGGCCGGGTTGGTGGTGGTGGTGGTGACCAACCAGCCCGTGGTGGGCCGGGGTGAGGTAACCGAGGCGCAGGTGGAGGAGGCGCTGGCCGAGCTGACCCGGACGGTGGCCGAGGACGGGGGCCGGATCGACGCCTCCTTCTACTGCCCCCACCACCCCCGGGCCGACCTCCCCGAGTACCGGCGGTCGTGCGAGTGCCGCAAGCCCGCTCCCGGCATGCTCGCTCGAGGCGGCCGAGGCCCTCGGTCTCGACCTGGCCGCGAGCGCCATGGTCGGCGACCGGCCGTCGGACATGGAGGCGGGGTGGCGGGCCGGCTGCCGGACGCTGGTGCTGGTGGAGTCGGGCAAGCATCTCGATCCCCGGATCCTCAGCGAACTCGAACCGCTCGACGTCACCCCCACCGCCCGGGTGGCCGGCCTGGCCGAAGCCGTCGACGTCATCCTCGGGCAGCGTCGGTGAGGGCCGTCGTCCTGTGCGCCGGGGTCGGCTCGCGGCTCGGCCCGCTCACCGCCGAGCGGCCCAAGGCCCTGCTGGACGTGGCCGGCCGTCCGCTGGTGGTCCGCATCCTCGAGTGGCTGGCGGGCAACGGCGTCGGGGAGGTGCGCATCAACCTGCACTACCTGCCGGAGATGATCCCGGCCGAGGTCGGTGACGGGTCGTCGCTCGGGCTCAGTGTCACCTACTCCTACGAGGAGTCCCTCCTCGGTTCGGCCGGGACCGTCCGGGCCGCCCGCGAGTGGATCGCCGGGGAGGACGTCACCGTCGTCTACGGGGACGTCCTGTGCGACGAGGACCTCGGGCCCATGGTGGCGCAGCACCGGCGGCTGGGCTCGGACGGCACCCTGCTGCTCCATCGCCGGGCCGGGTCGAACAGCGTGGTCGAGATGGACGAGGGTCGCCGGATCGTGTCCTTTCTCGAGCGCCCCGAGCCGACCGCCGAGCCGGGCGGCGGTTCGGGCCGCGAGGTCTGGGTCAACTCGGGGGTGCAGGTCCTCTCGCCCCGGCTGGTCGACCGCATCCCCGCCACCGTCCCCTGTGACCTGCCCCGGGACGTCTACGCCCCCTCGGTAGCCTCGCTGGTGCTGCACGGGTGGCCGCTCACGGGGAGCGGGTGGCGGTGGACTCACCCGAGCGCCTGGCCATGGCCGACGCCCTCGCCGCCCGCTGGGATCACCAGGGCGGCAGCGGCCGGTAGGCGACGCCGGGTCGGGTCAGGCGGCGCCGCACACGTGGCCGCCGGCACGACCGGGTTGCCCCGTCGCCGGCCCAGCGCCAGGTGCTCAGTCGCCGACCCGGTCGGCCAGGACGGACGCCGTCCGGGCGTACAGGCCGCGGGCCAGGTCGAGCTGGACGGCACGACGCTCGTCGGCGTCCGCACTCGGACCGGCGAACCGGCGCCGGTCGTCTCCCACCGGAAGGAACTCGTTCGAGCGCGATGCAGCACCATTTGAGGCCGTAGAGCGGATGGAGCAGACGGGCCCGCGCTGCCAGCCGCTCGGCGCCATCGAATCCGGCCAGCGACGCCTCGGTGAAGGCCGGCCACAGCTCGTCGGGCACGGGGACCTGGGGCTGCCAGAAGAAGTCGCACACCATCTTGGCTGGGTCGTCCCACCCGGCGTACTCGAAGTCCACGAACCGGACGGTGCCGTCCGCCTCGACGAGGGCGTTGTGGAACCCGAAATCCGACGGCGACAGGCAGCGGTCGCGGGCCGGCAGGTCGCCGTCACCCCAACCGTCGGCGCCCTCGATCCGGTTGCGGACGTCGGTCAGCGCGGGCATGAGCCCGGAGGTCGCCAGGGCGGCGGCTTCGCCGTCGAGGTCGTCGCCGACGGGCATGGCCGAGAGCCGCTCCACCCGCCGGGTCACGGTGCCGAGGTGGTCCTCCAGGCTGAAGCAGGCCTCGGAGGCGAGCGGCAGGTCGGTGGCGGCCGGGACGTGCCGGTGGCGGTTGAGGGCGTCGAAGAACGGCCGCCTGCGCCACCGGGCCGGCGCCGATCCCACCGGGCACAGGGCGCCGGCCGTCGACGAACTCGAAGAGGGCCAGGCGCTCGCCGGCGTCGCAGGCGTAGGGCTCGGCCACGGCCGCGATCCCCTGGTCCCAGGCGAAGCGGACGAAGCCGAACTCGGCCCCCAGACGGTCCCGGGTGTCGTCCCGGTGGGCGAAGTACCACTTGAGCAGGGCCCGGCGGTCGCCGTCGTCGACCTCGAACACCCGGTTGTTGCGCCCACCGGGCAGTGGGGTGAGGGCGGCGCCGGGGCCCATGCCGGCGGCGGCCAGCACGGCGCCGGCGTCGAATTCGGGTCCGTTCACCGGCCGCCGTCGACGGTCGGCACCAGGGAGGCCGCCTCGGCCCACGATCCGAGCCGTTCGAGGGCGCCGCCCCGGTACGCAGCCTGCGGGTCGAACAGGAGCCGGCGGACACCGGCCGGAAAGTCGGCGTCGCCCAGGAATTCGACCAGGTCGTCGATGAAGACGGTGCAGCCGGCGGCGGCGATCCGCGCGAACTTGGCCTGGCGCGTCAGCTCGAAGTGGACCTGGCGGGCCTCGAGGCCGATGCCGGCCTCGTCGAAGAACCCGTGTGCCTCGAGCCATCCCCGGGCCGCCTGCTGGAGGTCGACCTTGGAGCCCCGGTAGGGGTGGCGCGTCTTGTGGCTGATGATCGACACCTGCACCCCGGTGGCCCGGCAGGCGACGAAGAACGCCTCCACCCCGGGGAAGGCCCGTGCTTCGCCGATGCGCGATCCGTAGCCCACGCCCTGGAGCTCGGTCCACTCGTCCTCGCGTCCCGTGGCCCGCAGGTGATCGCGTACCTCCTGCTTGGAGACGGGCACGTCCTCGGGGACGAGGTCCCGCTCCCGCGCCAGCTTCCAGAAGAGCTCGTCGTAGCTGACGATGGTGTTGTCGAAGTCGACGCCGACGTGCACGGCTCAGATCGACGACATGTCGATCGCCGGCCGGGTGGCCCGACCGGCCTCGAGGTCGTCGAGCGCCGCGTTGACCTCGGACAGCGGGTAGCTGTCGGTCTGCAGCCCGGCCAGCGACAGCCGGCCGGCCGCCATCAGCCGGGCGAAGCGGGGGACGTCGCGGTCGGGCCGGCTGTCGCCGCCCCACGAGCCGAGGAGCCGCTTGCCCTGGTTGAGCTGGCCGGGGTCGAGGCTGATGTGCTGGCCGAAGGGGGCGTTGCCGATGACGACGGCCGTACCCCCCTGCGGGCGCACCGACGCCAGGGCCTGGGCCATCACCTCGGGTCGGCCGCTGGCCTCGACGGCCAGGTCGAGCCCGCCGGGGCACAGGCGGGCGAGCTCGGCGGCCACGTCGGCCGACGGACCGCGTCGATCACGTGGTCGGCACCCATCTGCGTGGCGACGGCCAGCTTGGAGGACAGCACGTCGACGGCGACGACCGGCGCGCACCCGGCGGCCACGGCGGCGGCCACCGCACAGAGCCCGACCCCGCCGGCGCCGAAGACGGCCAGGCTCTGGCCCGGTCGGGCGCCGGCCGTGTTGACGACCGCACCGACACCGGTGGGCACGGCGCACCCGAGCAGTGCGGCTTCCCGCAGCCCGACACCGTCCGGCAGCGCCGTCAGGCGGTTCTCGCTCACCACGGCGTGGCGACCGAACGTGGTGACGCCCCCGGCATTGACCGTCCTGCCGTCCCACTCGTAGGTCGTGCCCGGCACGTCGTGGCCCGATCCCTTGATCCACGACAGGACGACCTGATCGCCGGGGGAGACCTTGGTCACCGCCGACCCGATGTGGACGACGGTCCCGCTGCCCTCGTGGCCGAGGCAGTGGGGGAGGAAGCGGTCCTCCCCGCGCCGGCCCCGGGCCTCGAGCAGCTGGGTGTGGCACACCCCGCTGAAGGCCACCTCGACCAGCACCTGGCCGGGGGCGAGGGCCGGCACCTCGAGCTCGGCCAGCTCCAGCGGCCGGTCGGTGGCCACCAGTACGGCCGCCTGGGTCCTCACCCGGCGGCGCCCACGGCGTCGAGGGCGGCGACCACCTGGCCGGCGATGGCCGCCGGGGTCAGACCGAAGCGCTCCCGGAGGTACTCCTCGGGCAGCGCGCCGTGGGGGAAGAGGTCGGGGGTGCCGATCCGGACGAGCCGGGTGGTGGTGGGACCCCGGTCCGACAGCCACTCGGCTACGGCCGAACCGAAGCCGCCGATGCGGCTGTGCTCCTCGATCGTGGCCACCAGCGGGTAGCGCTCGACGGCGTCCTCGAGGAGGGCGTAGTCGAGCGGCTTGACCGTGTGCATGCTGACCACCCGGGCGCTGATGCCGCGGGCGGCGAGCAGCTCGCCGGCTCCGACGGCGGTGGACAGGATGGCCCCCGTGCTGAGCAGGCAGACGTCGGCGCCGTCGCGCACGACGATGCCCCGGCCGATCTCGAAGGGAGGCGGCCTGTCGTGCACCTGGCGGCTCGCCCTTCTTCCCCAGGCGCAGGTAGGCGGGCCCGTGGTTGGCCAGCACGGCCCGGGTGGCCAGGCCGACCTCGACGGGATCGCCGGGACAGACCACCGTCATGCCCGGCAGCAGCCGCAGGGAGCCGATGTCCTCGCACGAATGGTGGGTGGCGCCGAGCGAGCTGTAGGAGAGACCGGATCCCGTGCCGACGACGACCACCGGCATCTCGTGGTAGCAGACGTCGACCCGGATCTGCTCGAGGCAGCGGGTGGTGACGAACGGCGTGATCGTGTAGGTGAAGGGCCGCAGGCCGCACGACGCCATTCCGGCGGCCATGCTCGTCATGTTGGCTTCGGCCACGCCGCAGTTGAAGAAGCGGTCGGGGAAGCGGTCCTTGAAGTCGTCGAACAGGCGGTTGCCGATGTCGCCGGAGAGGAGCACCACCCGGTCGTCCTCGGCGGCCAGGGTGGTGATGGTGGCGGCGAAGGTGTTTCTCATGCCAGCCCCAGCTCCACCCGGGCCTGCCCCCGCTCCTCGGCGGTGGGGATGCGGTAGTGCCAGTTGTTGTCGTCCTCCATGAAGGACACCCCCTTGCCCTTGACGGTGTGGGCCACGATGGCCAGCGGCTCGCCGGAGCCGTCGCCGATCCCCCGGAGCAGGGACTGGATGGCCGCGATGTCGTGGCCGTCGACCTCGTGGGCCCGCCAGCCGAACGCCGCCACTTGTCGCTGAGGGGTTCGAGCGACATGACCTCGTCGCTGCGGCCGGTGGCCTGCCACTTGTTGTAGTCGATGATCACGGCGACGTTGTCGAGCCGCTGGGCCGGGGCGAACAGGGCCGCCTCCCACACGGAGCCCTCGTTGCACTCGCCGTCGCTCATGACGGCCACGCACCGCGGCGCCGTTCCCTGGATCCGGCAGGCGAGCGCCATTCCGAGCACCAGGGACAGGCCGTGGCCGAGCGAGCCGGTGGCCGCCTCCACCCCGGGCGCGCACCCGGGACTTGGCTGCTCGGCGAGCGGCGAGCCCGGTTGGTTGTAGTCGTCGAGTAGCGACATGGGAAAGGTGCCCCGGTGGGCCAGGGTGGCGTAAAGGGCGATGGCGGCATGACCCTTGGACAGCACCAGGCGGTCGCGGTCGGCGTCGGCCGCCCGGGCCGGGTCGAGGTCGAGTCCGCCCCAGTAGGAAGCGACCAGGATGTCCACGCACGACAGGGCCGAGGCCAGATGCGGCGTCCCCGCGGTGTGGGACAGGTCGATGACGGTGCCGCGCACGGCGCGCGCCACGTCCTCGAGTTCGGAGGCGCCCCCCTGCTCCACGGCGTTCACGCTACGCAAGATAGCGGGGATCGGGTCGATCTCCGGGACGCGGAGGGTGCCGGGGAGCCCCGTAGGAGGCCGGTTTCGGTCGGCTGGATCGGGCGGCGAAGGGATACGCTTCGCGGCCGGGTTCCCCAATGCAGGCCGGAGGCTCCGCTACGCTCCGGTCCGTGGGGACGCCGGAGCTGGCGCGACGGTGAGCGGGACCTCCGATCTGACAGTGATCGTCCCGTCGTACAACCGTCACAGCTTTCTTCCGCGCATCGCCGAGGTATTCGGTGGGTCCGGCCTGCGGGCTGTGATCGTGGACGGATCGGCCGACGCCTATCCCTCACCGGGCGCGCTCGATGGTGTCGAATACCGGAGCCGGCCGGGTGTGAGTTTCAATGCCCGGATCCTCTCCGTCCTCACCGAGGTCACGCATCCGGTCGTCGCCCTGTGCGCCGACGACGACCTGCTCGTCCCCGCGGCGGTCGGACGATGCGCCGACGTTCTCGTCGGCGACCCGTCTGCATCCACGGTCGGTGGGCATACCCTGGCCTTCGGATTCACGGACGGGACAATCGAGCTTGAACGGATCGAGCTCGAGTATGAGGCCGGAATAGGCGGTGCAACGCCGGTTGAACGGGTCCGGGCGTACCTCCGGAACTATGTCCAACTCGTCTATCCGGTCCACCGAACCGAGAACTTGCGGCTCGCCCTCGAAACCGCCGGCGACGAGATCGACGGCAACTTGTGGGAGATGCTCGTAGGTGTGGTCGCCATGATCAGTGGCGAGCACAGGCACCTGCACGACCTGTACAGCTTTCGTCAGCGGCTTTCGTCGTCGCAGGCACAGTTGCTCCCAACCCTCGAGTTGAGCATCTACGACGACCGGAGGATGGACGACCTTGAGCCGTTCCTGTCCCGGTGCGCGAATCTGCTGGCAGATGAGGCCGGAATCGGAATGGACGAGGCTCGTATGGAGCTGAGCGACGGGCTGGTGGACTACGCCGTCAGCGTCTGGGGGCCCAGGGGGATCGCTCGGTGGAAGCGACGGGCGCGAGCTGTGTTGAACCGGAGCGGCCCGGTCGGCTCGTCCATCCGCAGATTCCGACGGTCCCTCTTGCCGCCGCCAAGGCTGTGCACGGATGATGCCGTCCAACACGGCTCGCCGGATATCTCCGTGCTGGACATGTGCGATGGCGAACTAGATGCACTACAGAGCATGGTTCGTGCCATCCGCCGGCACCCGGGAACCGAGTGAATGAGCATGCCGAGGTTGATCGAATCGATCGACGAAAGTCACCGACGCCGATGGTGACGCTCCGTGAATGAGGATCCCCCCGTCTCCGACCTCGGGCGGTCTTCACCCCAACGGGTCCTTGTCACGGGTGCGTCCGGGTTCATCGGAAGGGCGCTGGTCGACAGGCTGGTCGCCGAGGGTAATGACGTCGTCGCCCTCTCGCGGACGGGCCGGCTCCATGTGCCGCTGCCGACAGATGGCCGACCGGGGCGTCTGCGCATGGCGAGCTGCGATCTCCGATCCGAGGAGGATCTTCGGCGCGCCGTCCGCCGGACGGTCCCCGAGGTCGCGTTCCACCTGGCCTGGTGGACGGAGCCGGGCGCCTACCTCACCTCGGTCCCGTGGAACCTGGCGTCCGTGCGGTTCACGCTCTCGCTCGTGGAAGAGCTGCTGGCGGTGGGCTGCGGCCGGATCGTGGGCGCCGGCAGCTGCGCCGAGTACTCGCTCGGCCCGCCCGTCCTCCGCGAGGACGGTGAGGTCCGTCCGGCCACCCTCTACGGCACGGCCAAACTGGCCGCCGGCCAGATCTCGGTCGCTGCCGCCGAGCAGGCCGGCGCCCGCCTCGCCTGGGCGCGCATCTTCTACGTCCACGGACCGGGGGAGGATCCCCGTCGTGCCGTCCCGCGCATCATCGCCGGACTCTTGACCGGGCAGCCGCCGGAACTCGGTGCCATGGACCAGCACCGCGACTTCCTGCATGTCTCGGACGTGGCAGATGCACTGGTGGCGCTGGCCACGGATGCCGTCCACGGCCCGGTCAACATCTGCTCCGGGCAGCCGATCTCGTTGCGCGAGATCGACGAGATCGCACGGGACGTCCTCGGACTCGCGCCGCCGCCCGCCGCCTCCGAAGCGCTGTTGCCCCCCATCGTCGGGGATTCGTCGCTCCTCCGCCGCACAGGCTGGCGTCCACGGTTCGACCAACGGTCGGCGGTCGTCAACTCTGTGGCATGGTGGCGGACCAGGGCGGAGGACGACGTCGATGGGGACGGCGAGGAACCGGCGAGGAGCTGACTGTGAACGATGAGGCCGCCGCCGACGCGGACGAGAGCCGACGAGACGACCGGGAGGAATTCGCCGACGCCCAGCGGATGAATGCCGTGGCCATGGCGCAGGACGGCGACGTCGCCGATGTCGCCGGGCGCCTGATGGAGGTGACCCGACGCCACGACTGGACGTATCAGTGGACGTGGCTGGGGCTGCCGATCATCCAGATTCCGACGGACATCGTCCTGCTGCAGGAGATCATCTGGGCGCGCCGTCCCCAGCTCATCATCGAGACCGGGATCGCCCGGGGTGGCTCCCTCGCCCTGTCGGCCAGCATCCTCGAATTGCTCGGCGAGGGCACGGTGCTCGGCATCGACATCGACATCCGACCCCACAACCGCGCCGCCCTCGAAGCCCATCCCTTGTTCCACAGGATGCACCTCATCGAGGGGTCCTCGGTCGACGAGGACGTGGTCGCCGAGGTGCGCCGACTGTCGACGGCCATCGACCGCACCATGGTCGTGCTCGACTCGAACCATTCCCACGACCATGTGCTGGCCGAGCTGCGCGCCTACGCCCCCATGGTCACGACGGACCAGTATCTGGTGGTGGCGGACACCGTCATCGAGCAACCGGCGATCGAGGACCGGATCAGACCGTGGGGGCCGGGGAACAGTCCGGCGACGGCGTTGGCATCCTTCATGGCCGAGTCGGACGGATTCGCCGTGGATCGCGAACTCTCGGCCAAGCTGGTCGTCACCAGCTCGCCTGGCGGTTACCTCCGACGCATCCGTTGAGTCGCACCGATGCGGTGGCTGAATGGCGTTGCCGGCGGCCCGGACGGTGGGTGCCGCCTCCGGATCAGACGATGACGGCCGCAGGGAGCGGGATGATGAATTTGCCGCCTCGCTGACGGTACTCGGTCTGTTGGGCCAGCACCTCGTCGGCGAAATTCCAGGCCAGAAGGAGCACGTAGTCGGGCTGCTCCGAGACGAGGCGGGCCGGGTCCACGATCGGGATGTGGGATCCCGGCGTGAAGCGGCCCTGCTTCAGGGAGCTCCTGTCCGCGATCCACGAAACGGTGTCCGGTCCCAGTTCGAGGTACTCGAGCAGCGTGCTGCCCTTGGCCGGCGCCCCGTAGGCTGCGATCGACGCGCCCTGCTCCTTCAGCTCGGCGAGGAGCGCGCCGAGGTCGGTCTTGACCCGGCGCGCGGTTGCAGCGAACTGCTCCAGTGCCTCGATGCGGTCGATGCCGGCAGCGTGCTCGGCCGCCAGCACCGACTCGACGCTCCGGTCCGGCGTCGAGTCTTCGTCGCGCCGTATGGACACGCGCAACTGGCCGTGATGGATCGGCAGCCGCTCCGCCCTCACAGCCTGGAGGCCGTGGCGCCCCAGCAGCCGCACCATCGGTCCGAGTGCCCAATAGGACACGTGCTCGTGGTAGATGGTGTCGAACGCAGCCATCTCCAGCATGTCGATGAGGTAGTGGGCCTCGACGACGAACGTGCCGCCCGGGGCCAGCGCGACCTTCACACCCTCGAGGAAGTCCTCGAGGTCGGGAATGTGGGGGAACGTGTTCGTCGTGGTGATGAGGACCGCCTGCCCCCGGGTGCGGACGATCTCCTCCGCCGTCGCCCGGCCGAAGTACCCGGTGTACCGGTCGATGCCGAGGCCGTCGGCCAACTTGGCCAGGTTCTCGGCAGGGTCCACGCCTAGGGTCCGGACACCCGCGAGCGGAACTCGGAGAGCAGCGACGCGTCGTTGCAGCCGACGTCGATCACCAGGTCGTCCTGTCCGAGCCCGAGGCGTTCGACCAGTAGCCCACTCAGGTCGGCAAAGTGTGCCCTGAGCGTGTCGGACGCCGACGACATGTACAGGTAGTCGTCGAACATGGCCGCAGGCGGCACACGCTCGGTCAGTTGGACGTGCCCACACTCCCCGCAGTAACCGAGCCGAAGGGGGTAGCGGGCCTCGGGCAAGTTGAGCTCGTCGGCAGCCGGGAACTTGTTCGCCAGCGCGGTTTCGCCGAGATCGAGCACCACAGTGACCGACGCGGACCCGCACGCGATGCAGGCATGGTCCGAGAGTGCTTCGGTGGTGCGGCTCATGAGCTGAATGGTGTCACGAATTGAGAACCGTGGACCTCATGGGTGACGCCCAGCTCAGTCAATCCGGCCAATGCGGACCGGACGGCCGCATGCCGATCGGGTTCCGCCACGAAGAGCAGAAAGCCGGCACCGCCGGCACCGCACAGGCGGCCACCGGCCGCTCCGGCTGCCAGCGCCTTCTCGTAGAGCCCGTCGATGTCGGAGCCGCTGATGCCGGAGGCGAGTCCCCTCTTGAGCTCCCACCCCCGGTCGAGGAGACGGCCGAGTGACGTGATGTCGAGCTCGGAGGCCCGTAACAGCTGCTCAAGCTCGCTCACCTGGTCGCACATGGCTCTGAGACGCCCGTCTTCCACCTCGACGTTGCGTTGCTGCTCCGACAGAATCTGTCGGGCGTCGCGGATGTTGCCGGTCCAGAAGAGCAGCATGCTGCCGAAGAACTCGCGCTGGACGGGCTCGTGGAGGATGAGGGGCTTGACGCTCACGGTCCCCTCCGGCCTGAACGAGAACACGTTGAGGCCGCCGAACGCGGCCGCATACTGATCCTGTTTGCCGATCGGTTCCCCTAGCACGTCGATTTCGATGTGGCACGCCTCCTCGGCCAGCTGACCCGCCGACGTGCGCTCTCCCTTGAGAAGGTGCAACGCATTGAGCAGGCCGACGGTGGCCGCGCTCGAACCGCCCAGACCGGTCGATGCCGGGACGTCGCCGATCAGGCTGATGTAGATGGGCGCGTCAACATCGAGGAGCGTGAGGCACTCGCGGACGATGTTGTTTTCGATCTCGTCGACGGACTGCACCTCCTCGCTCGCCTTGTAGTTGATACGGATCGGCTCGTCGAAGAGCATGCTGTGCCGCTTGACTGTTACGTAGACGTACTGGGTGATGGCCGTGGACAGGACGGCACCGCCGCCCTTCTCGTAGAACGCCGCCATGTCGGTGCCGCCCCCGGCGAACGTGATACGGAGCGGCGTGCGCGTGATGATCATCGGCGGCCGGATCCTCAGCCGTGCTTCAGAGACCAGTCGTAGGGGATCTCGGAGGTGAAGGGGTCGAGTCGCTCCATCTCGTCCGGATCGTGGGGCTCGGTGCCGCGTTCGCCAGGATCACCTCTTGTCCCCGTAGGCCTTGTACCCGTTGGCGATCCCCGGGGGAATCTGCACGAGGACGTAGTTGTCCTCGCCGAGAAAGATCTCCTGGAGCTCGCCCCTGGTCGGTGAGCCCTCGCGGACGTCGAAGAGTACGAGCTTGGCGCGACCGGAGATCACCGCGTTGTTCACCGTCATCGACCGGTGGACATGCCACGCCTTGACGGTGCCGGGCCACGCTGTCGAGAAGTAGATCTCGCCGAACGCGATGAAATGCTCGTCGGTGGCCTTCAGCATGTGCATGATCTTTCCCCGCTCGTCGACGATCTGCCGCAGCGGGACGATCCTGACGCCGTCGATCATCTGGCTCCTTCTGTGTCGGTCCACCGCAGGTCTCCGTCGAGCGATCCGGCGGAGAGCAGCAGGTTAAGCCAGGCCAGGCGGGTGAATCGCGGATCGCCGGGCGCATCGGGCGCCAGCCCGATACGTGCGAACGTCCCGACGAGCTCCCGGGTGCCGCTCCGGGCCGTCCCACCGGAACTCGAAGTCGGGAAACGTGCGCCCGAATTTGGAGAAGTCGCGCACGGTACGTGCGCTGATCGGCGTCCGGGCGCCCCTGCACGTCGACCGTGCAGCCCGGGATCGTCGGCGGCCACGATCTCCGCCAACTCGCGGATCTGGTGATTGAGATGCTCGGCACCGGTGTTGAACGCCTGATCGTGGATATCTTCGTCAGGGGCCGCGAGCACGGCCGGCAACGCCCGAGCGACGTCCTGCACGTGGACGACGGGCCTCCACGGGGTGCCGTCACTCAGCACCGTGATCGTGCCTTGGTGGCGTACCCGGCCACGCACCAGATTGTTCAGCACGGTGTCGAAGCGCATCCGTGGCGACACGCCGTACATGGTTCCGTTGCGGAGGAACACCGGCGAGAAGCGATCGTCGGCCAGCTCGGACATGCGCCTGTTCGCTCGACGACCTTCGAGCGGGCATACGGTCGTGCGGGGATCCAGCGGCGTGTCCTCGTCGCAGACGTCGGCGGTGGCGGCGCCGTACATGATGCAGGACGACGAGAACAGAAACCGTCGGACGCCGGCCTCGCGGGCGATCTCCGCCAACCTGACCGTGGCCTCTGGTTGATCTCGCTGCGGTCCAGCGCTCGTCGAGGTTACCGATGGGGTCGTTGCTGAGCGCCGCCAGGTGGACGACGGCGTCGACGCCAGTGAGGTCCTCGGGGGTTACGTCGCGGATGTCCTTTCGGACCGACGGCACCCCGCCCTCTTCGGGAACGAGCGTGCAGTCATTGAAGTACCCGGTGTCGAAGCCGACGACCTCGTAGCCCTCCTCCGCCAGGTGCGGTGCCATCACCGAGCCCAGATAGCCGCGATCACCCGTCACGAGGACCCGCCGCGGAAAGGTGCTCACGCCGTCATCCTCTGCGAGCCGCGCAGGTCACCGTGCTCGACCGCGGCGAGGAGCGACCCCGGGGTGCCGAGAGGGGCGACCGTGCAGCCGGCCGAACGGGCGGCAGCTACAGCATTCTCGTCGACACCGGCGTAGACCGTACGGGTCAGATCGAGGTCGCAGTCCCTCTGCGCGGCGAACAGGAGCCCGGCAGGGCAGTCACACTGGCCCTCTGAATGCGTGCACAGGTAGACGGCATCGACGTCGCCCTCCATCCGGAGCATGTCGGCGAGGGCTGCGGTGGCCGCATGCCCGGCCGGCGCCGTCGATGTCGCCCGCGGTGCCACCAGCACCACCGGGCCCATCTCCCGGAGGAGACGGAGGGCACGAGCCCCCTCGGGGTCAAGGCCCACAGGCCCGGACGCGGCTTCTGCCAGGACGCTACCGAGTTCGACGATCGCCGACGGTCGCTGTGCCAGGAACCGATCCGTGGAGGCCAGGCGCGGGTGGTCACCGACGCTGTAGTAGCGGTGCCGGGTGACGAATGCGTGCAACCGGCGGTCGCGGACGAGCGCGGGGTACACCGCCTCTTCGAACAGCATCTGCTCGGTGGGCAGCAGGGGGAGGACGACGTCCTTGCGAAGGATGGCAAATCCGATCTCGACGCCGGAGAGGCCCTCGGCGGTCCGGCTCCGGTCGAAAGCCTCGACCGTGCCGTCAGTACCGACCCGGACGTTGGACCGGGAGTATCCGTCGTCGTTGGCGTACACCGTCATCTGCGCGGCCGCGCCCGAGGAGCGGTAGGCCTCCCACATGGCCTCGAACTGCATCGGCCAGTAATTGTCGCAATAGAGGAGGAGGAAGGTGTCATCGACGAGCTCCGAGGCCACTCTGAGCCGGTGCGCCGTCAGGTCGTCCGGTTCGGTGACCGAGCACGTCAGTTCCACGCCGAACCGGCTGCCGTCGCCGAAGTGCGCTTCGAAGGCCTCGGCCCGGTACCCGAGCAACAGGAGGATCTTTCGGAATCCCTGATCCCGGAGCATCTCGATCAGGTACTCGATGAAGGGGCGATCGTGGAATCTGATCATTGCCTTGGGCAGCGAATCGGTGATCGGCTGGAGGCGGGTCCCCCTCCCACCTGCGAAGATGACCGCCTGTCGAGGACGACCGTCGGTGACCACGGGGCTAGCGACCCGCCAGGACGCGAGCAACCGGGTTCGGCCACGAGCGGCTGTGAACGGCGGCGCGGCTACCGGTTGTCCGACTGTCCCCCTCACATCCCCGCATGCTCGCCCCTCAGATGTCGTGCCGCCGCTCGGGGCACCGTGGCACCCCGGTGTCGACCGGCGCAGTTCGACAGCGAGCCTACTCACCCGGATCGGCTGCCCGGGGGAACCACCCGGGGCCGGCTGGGCCTGCGCAAGTTCGACGGACCGTCGCGGTATCGTGACCCTCGGCGCGCGACGGGGCGTGCGTCGCCACATCAGGGTGGTGCCCCGGAGTGCCCGCCGTCGGAGAGGCGTAGCCAGTGAACGAAGCACTGCCGAAGATGAAGGTGGCCGTGACCGGCGCGGAGAGCTTCGTGGGCCATGCCCTCGTACCGCTCCTGGTGCGGCACGGTGTCGACGTCGTGGCCATCGACGCCGTCGCCCCGCCGGACGGATGTACGTGCGGGGCCCGCCACGAAGTCGCCGATGTGCGGAGCCCCGGGCTGGGCGATGCCGTGCCCGACGGAACCGACGCCATCGTCCACCTGGCAGCCGTGTCGACGGAGCCGGCGTGTGCCGAGGATCCTGCGACCTCGTTCGATGTGAACGTGACCGGGACGGCAAACGTGATCGCCGTGGCCCGGTCCCGTGCGGTGGGACAGGTCGTCTTCGCATCGAGCGAGTGGGTCTACGGGGATGTGGCCGCGGACGGCGCGCAGCTCGAGGACATGCCCATCGACGTGGCCGGGGTGCGCAACGAGTACGCGGCAACCAAGTTGGCGGGCGAGATGGCCCTGAACGTGGCCGTCCGGAGAGGGCTGCCGTCTGGCACCGTGCTGCGGTTCGGCATCATCTACGGGCCGCGGCCGTCGAGGTGGTCCGCCGTCGAATCACTCGTTCAGGCGGTGCGGGCGGAAGACGTCGTCACGGTTGGTTGCCTGGCGACAGCTCGACGGTTCATCCACGTCGACGACATCGCGGCCGGCATTGCATCGAGTCTCGGGTGTCCCGGCTTCGAGGTCTTCAATCTCGCCGGGGGTGAACTCGTCACGCTCGGCCGGGTCATCGAAGCGGCGGCGGCGGCGACCGGGCGTCATCCGGACGTGGTCGAGCGGGATCCCGGAGCGGTGAGCGTCCGCAATCCGGTCAGCGCCAAGGCGCAGGATCGATTGGATTGGTCGCCGGCGGTCCCGATCGACGTGGGCGTGAGCGACCTTGTCGACTACTTCTCCTATGCAAATTGAGCCTTCCATGACAGACCCGGCCGACGGCGCGAACGAGGGTGTCCTCCCGGTGGACGTCGATGTCGCATCGGACGTCCTCCGACTCAGGTACTGGCAGCTGGTGCTGAACGAGGAGCTGAAGGAGCACTCGTTCGACGTGCCCGTGCACGTGGCCATCGGGCACGAAGCCGTCGCCGTCGCCGTGGATCGGTCCATGGGACCTACGGACCAGCTCGTGGTCACCCACCGGAACATGGCGTTCAACCTCGTGCGGGCCGGGGCCATCGGGCCGGTCCGCGACGAGTACCTCCAAAAGCCGACCGGCGCCGCCGGCGGGATCCTGGGATCGATGAACCTTGCACAACCCGGGCGTGGTGTGGTGTACGCATCGAGCATCCTGGGGAACAACATCCCCGTTGCCGTGGGCCTTTCGATGGCCAAGGACGTGCTTGACGAGGCCGGGGTGGTGATCGTGGCGACCGGCGACGGGGCCATGGAGGAGGGAACCTTCTACGAGGGCCTGGTGTTCGCCCGGTCACACGGTCTCCGCCTGGTGGTGCTCGTCGAGAACAACGACCATTCCATGTGGTCGACGATCGCCGAACGGCGATGCGCGATCGATGTGGGGGACCTTGCCCACGCAGTCGGCGCGCCGTACCTCCAACTGACCGGGAACAACCCGTTCGCCTACGTGGACCTCGTGCGCGAGGCACGGCGGCAGGCCGAAGGCCAGCGCTGTCCGGTCGTCATCGAGGCGGTACTGAAGAACATCAACAACCATGCCGGCGCCACCCCGGGATGGTCCGACGACCCCAAGCAGATCAGTCTCGGCGACGGGCTCGTCGTGCGTTCTGACGAGTACGACCCCGTACACGTTCTCCGAACCGCCATGGCGCCGGCGCAGTTCGACCGGCTCGTCGAGGAGGTGCGCACCAGTTGAGCTACCTCGCATCCGTCAACCGGACCATGAGCGACGAGCTTGCAACCCTTCCCGACATGGTGCTTTTCGGGGAGAACATCGATGTGGGATCGCACATCTCGGGACTCACCCGGAATCTCAAGGTCAGCGGCAGTGGACGGATCGTGAACGTCGGCGATTGCGAGGCCACCCACTGCGGCCTCGGTTTCGGCCTGATGCTGAGGGGCGTGAGTTCGGTGCTCTTCGCGAAACAGCTCGATTTCATGCTGCTGGGCATGGACCAGTTCGTCAATACGCTGTCCTTCATCAGGGCCGCCACCGCGCTCGACGCCGCGGGCTCGTTCACGGTCGTTACCGTCGTGTACGACCAGGGCCTCCAGGGGCCACAGTCCAGCTTCAACGCACTCGGCGACATGTGCTCGATGGCAAGGGTCCCGGGCTACTGCATCAACACCGTGGCGGATGCGGTCGAGGTCTCGCGCCAGTTCGCCAAACCGGGATTTCGCTTCGTCACGCTGAGCCAACGCCTCTGCTCGGTGGAGCCGATCGACCTCGACGTGATCCGTGCCACCGACGATGCAGCCGTCCTGCAGTACGCGGGTGGGGACGATCTCACCGTCGTCTGTACGAACTTCGCCGTCCCTTATGGTGCCGAGCTCCGGCGGATGGTGGCCGAACGGGGCGGATCGGCTGCGGTCTTCTGCGTGAATCAGGTGTATCCGGCCGACTGGTCATGGATTGCCGACAGCGTTCGGCAGACCGGACGCGTCGTGTATGTGGACGACAGCAAGAGTGCCAATCTCCTTTCGCCCACCATCGCCATGTCGTGCCACGGCGCCACAGGTGCGCGGTCAGCCATCGTCCGACGCGGGCGCATCGAGTACTGGCTCAACAGTGACGACATGAACATCGACTTCGAAGCGGTGCTCGGCGAGGTCGGGCTCTGAGATGGGCGCGCACCCGGTAGCCGACAACGCGAAGGTCCTCGACCTGGGCGAGCTCGCCGGCCGGGTATCGGCGCTGCGCGAACAGGGGAAGCACGTGGTGCAGAGTCACGGCATCTTCGACCTGGTCCACATCGGGCACATCCGTCACTTCGAGTCGGCCCGGGAGCTGGGAGACATCCTGGTGGTGACGGTGGTGCCCGACGAGCATGTCGAACGCGGACCGGGGCGTCCGGTGTTCCCGCTCGACCTGCGCCTCGAGGCCGTCGCCGCCCTCCAGTGCGTCGACTTCGTGGCCGCCTCGCCGGGCGCCAGCGCGGTCGATGCCATCGAGACGCTGCGTCCCGACATCTACGCCCGGGGGCCTGACTACTTGGCGATCGACCCGGACGGGACGGGCGCGGACGACCCGGAGGCGCAGGCCGTGCGGGGGGTCGGCGGCGAGTTCCGGGTCACGAACGACATCTCGTTCAGTGCGTCGGGCGTCATCAACCGGCACCTCTCCGTGCTGTCGGAGGAGACACGTGAGTACCTGCAGGCGTTCCACGGGCGTCACGGCATCGACAGCCTGACGGGCTGGCTCGACAAGGTGACGGATCTGAAGGTCCTCGTCGTGGGCGATGCCATCATCGACGATTACCGGTACGTCGACGCCATCGGCAAATCCTCGAAGGAGCCGGTGATCGCCACCCGAATGGTGTCATCCGAGCGATTCGCCGGGGGGATCCTGGCGGTGGCGAACAACGTGGCGAACTTCGCCGGCAGCGTCGACGTGCTGACGGTCGTCGGCGGCGACGGGGACGGCGAGGAGTTCGTCCGCGCCGGTCTGAACGACGCCGTCGGCGCCATGTTGATCACGAGACCGGGGGCGCCCACGATCGTGAAGCGACGCTACATCGACGGTTACTCGCTGGCCAAGCTGTTCGAGGTCTACGAGATCGACGACTCACCGTTGCCTCCCACCCACGCCCGAGAGTTGCTCCGCACACTCGAAGCACGGCTGCCCGACTACGACGCCGTCATCGTGGTCGACTTCGGCCACGGGATGATCGGGCCCGAGGCGATCGAACTGCTGAGCCACCGTAGCCCGTTCCTGGCGCTCAACGTCCAGTCGAACGCAGGCAACCTGGGCTATCACACCCTCAGCACCTATCCCCGGGCCGACTTCGTGTCCACGGCGGAGAACGAGGTCCGCCTCGAGACGCGCGATCGACACGGCGACCTCCGAGCGATGATCAGCGAGGTGGCGGGACGCCTGTCGGCCCCCCAGATGGTCGTGACCAGGGGTAAGTACGGCTGCCTCTGCTATGGCGCGGCGGAGGACACGTTCGAAATTCCCGCGCTCGCATCCGAAGTTGTCGACCGAGTCGGCGCCGGCGACGCCTTCATCTCAGTGAGCGCGCTGGTGGCCGCGGCCGGCGCGCCGATCGAGGTCGCCGGGTTCATCGGCAGCGCGGCGAGCGCCCAGGCGGTTGCCACCGTCGGCCATAGGACCTCTGTGTCACGACCGGTCCTCCTCCGTCACATCGACACTCTTCTCAAGTGAGCGCCGTACCCCGTCGCATCGCCGTCATCGGCTCCAACTCCTTTTCCGGTGCCGACTTCATCGACCTGGTGCTCGACGATCCTGGGACCTCGGTGGTGGGGATCAGCCGGTCAGCGGAGAAGAGTGCCCTGTTCCTGCCGTACCTGGATCGGCGGTCGGCCGGTTTCCGCTTCCACCGGGCCGACCTCAACCACGACCTCGACCGCATCGTCGACATCCTGGACGACTTCGCTCCCAGCCACATCGTGAACTTCGCCGCCCAAAGCGAGGTCGCGCCCAGCTGGGAGCATCCGGAACACTGGTACGAAACGAACGTCGTGTCGCTGGCCAAACTGACCTCCGCACTCGTGGAGCGCACCTATCTGGAGCGGTACCTGCACATCTCGTCGCCGGAGGTCTACGGATCGTGCGATCACGACGTGCTCGAGAACCAAGCCCCGAATCCGTCGACGCCGTATGCCGCCTCAAAGGCGGCGGCCGACCTCCACCTGAACACCGTCGTGGCCCAATTCGGGTTCCCGTGTGTCACGGTGCGCGCCACCAACGTGTACGGGGCCCATCAGCAACTGTGGAAGATCATCCCCCGATCGGTGATCCGGATCCGCAAGGGAGAGAAGATCGCCCTTCACGGCGGGGGAAGGGCGGTCAAGTCCTACATCCACATCCGCGATGTGTCCCGGGGCGAGCTGGCCGTGCTCGATCGGGGCGAGGTCGGTACCCTCTACCACATCTCCCCCGACGGCGGCATCGCCGTGCGCGACGTGGTCAACCGCATCTGCAAGCTGATGGGCGTGGCGTTCGACGACGCAGTGGACGTTGTCGGGGAGCGTCCGGGCCAGGACGCCGCCTACCTGGTCGACTCGACCCGCATCCGGCGTGAGCTGGCCTGGGCTCCGCAGGTGACCATCGACGAAGGCCTGGCCGGCGTGGTCGAGTGGATCGACCGGAACTGGAATGCCGTCCTCGCCGAGGAAATCGAGTACATCCACAAGCCCTGAGGAGTTGCACCCCGTGGCCTATGTCGACTTCATCACCTCCGTCCACACGTCGACCTCTCGCGACTACGTCGGCCGGGTACTGGCTCACGACAAGGCGGAGTGCGCCGAAACGGCTATCCGGTTCGATGAGGAGTATTGGGACGGGGAACGGCAGTTCGGCTACGGCGGCTACAACTACGACGGCCGGTGGCGCCCGGTGGCCGAGGCGATGGCCGCCCACTACGACCTGCAGCCGGGGGCGCGGATCCTCGATGTCGGGTGTGGCAAGGGCTTCCTACTCTACGAGTTCACCCAGGTCGTACCGGATGCGAAGGTGTCGGGAATCGACATCTCGGCCTACGCCGTCGAGCACGCCAAGGAGGAGGTCCGCGATCGCCTGCAGGTCGGCAGCGCCGTGGACCTTCCCTACCCCGACGACTCCTTCGACCTGGTGGTGTCCATCAACACCCTCCACAACCTGCGCAATTTCGAGCTGTGGGACGCCCTGCGCGGGATCGAGCGGGTGGGGACCGGCCCGGCCCACATCACCATTGAGTCGTACCGGAATGAGCGGGAGAAGGTGAATCTCCTCTACTGGCAGTTGACCTGCCGGACGTTCTGGTCGCCTCCCGAATGGGAGTGGTTCTTCACCCAGGCTGGCTACACCGGCGACTACGCCTACATCGTCTTCGAGTAGCGCGGCCGCACCACCCGCTGGCGTTCACGCCGCGTCGGCGGCCGAGTGCCGACCCAACCACCGCGCAAAGGGCTGATCGCGGTCTCGAACATCGGCCACCGCCATGCCCTGCCGTAGGGTGGAGGGCACCATGCGGGTGCTCTTCGCCATCACAAAGGGTGAGGTGGGTGGTGCGCAGGAGCACGTGCGGCTGCTGGCTGTCGGCTTGCTCGGGGCCGGGCACGAGGTCGGCATCGCCGTGCGTGACCCCTCCGAACTGGCGACGGCACTGCGGGACCGCGGGGCCGCGGTGCTGCCCTGGCAGTCGATCGAGGGTGGCCTCGATCCCCTGGCCGACCGGGCCGCACGGGCCGAGCTCGCCCGGATCGTGGCCGACTGGTCGCCCGACATCCTCCACCTGAATTCGTCGAAGGCCGGGACGGTCGGAGTCGGCCTGCTGCGACCGCCGGCAGGCGTGACCATCTTCACCTGTCACCACCCTCCGTTCGGTCCTCACCGCAAGTTCCTCCACCGCGTCGTGGCCTATCCGACCTTGCGGATGGTGTTCCCCCGGTTCGACGGCATGATCAGCGTGGGCGAGCGTGACGAACCGGTCCTACGTCGCATGGCCCCCAGGGTGCCGTTCCGAGTCATCCCGAACGGGGTCGCACCGCCGCCCGTGCCCGACTCGTCGGGACCCCTGAAGCCGGTGGCACTGTGGGTAGCCCGCATGGCGCATCCGAAGGACCCCCTCCTCCTCGTCAAGGCGTGGCCGGCCGTCGTGACCAGGCATCCCGAGGCCCGCCTGCTCATGTGCGGTGGGGGACCGCTGGCCGCACGGGTGCGCGCCGCCGTCGACGCCAGCCCGGCCCGGAACCGCATCACCTACGCCGGCTTCGTCGACGACCTGTCCGACCTCCGGCGCCAGGCCAGCGTCTTCGCCCTCTCCACCCGGGTCGAGGGTGGTCTGACCATGGCCACGCTCGAGTCGATGGCCAACGGCCTCGTGCCCGTGGTCTCGGACGCCGGCGATGCCCCCATGCTGGTTCAGCGGGACATGGGGGAGTGCGTGCGAGGGCGCTCGGCCGGGGCCTTCGCCGACGCCGTGGCCGACCTCTTCGCCGACCCCGACCGCTATGCCGAGCTCAGGGCCAACGCGGTCCACTACGCCACGTCGGAGCGCACCACGACCCAGACGGTGGCGGACACGGTCGATTTCTACCGAAGCGTCCTCGGTCGGGCCAGTGTGACCGGTAAGGATCGGCCATGAGTGTGAACCACGGGGGGCCGCACCTGGGCCATGTGGCGGGGCCGGGGGTGACATGAGTACGGCGAGCCGCCTTTCCGTCATCATGCCCAACTTCAACGACGAGAGATATCTGCGGGAATGCATCGGAGCACTGCTCAGGCAGGAGCGTCCAGCCGATGAGATCATCGTGGTGGATGACGCCTCGACAGATGGCAGCGTCGCCGTCATCGAAGAATTGGCCGCAGGGAACCCGACGGTGTCCCTCGTTCGCCACGAGGCCAACCTGGGCGTGAACAGCGCCTGCCGCACGGGTCTGGGCGCGGCCACCGGCGATTACATCGTCTTCACCTCGGCCGACGACCGCCTACTGCCCAACTTCTTCCGCCTGGGCATGGCCATGCTCGAAGAGCACCCGGAGGCCAGCGTGAGCGCGGGCGCGAACAGCGTCCTCGAGGACGACGGGAGCGTCCGGGCCGTCGGCCGATGCTTCCCGCCCGGCGGCTACTACACGCCCGACCAGTTCATGCCCTACATACGTGGCGGCTACTGGATCGCCGGCCTGACCGCCATCATCGATCGTTCGGTGTTTGATGCCGCCGGAGGGTTCCGCGACGACCTTCACTGGTATGCGGACTGGTGGGTCTACCAGCTGGTGGCCTTCCGCCACGGCGTCTGCATCGTGCCCGAGGTGGTCGGGGCCCGCCGGGTGCTCCCCACCTCCTACTCGGGGCGGGCCGCTACGGGCGACAAGCGCCGGGTCGTTGCCCGGATCCTTGACGACCTGGCCGGCCCCGAGTACGCGGATGTCCGGCCGCGGTTCGCGGCCGGCGCGCTGGTGGCCCTGCGGTCGCCCGGTTTGGAGGTCATCGTCGGCCACCCCCGCTTCTGGCGATGGCTGACATGGCCGTACCTGCGCCTCGTGGCTTCGGACGTGGCCCGTGCGCTCGCGCCGGCTCGCGCCCGTCGCTGGTACTCGGCCCGGAGCCAGCGACAGAGCCAGCGCGGCACCAACGTCGTCCAGGACTGAGAGGGATCGGCCGTCAACCGAAGTGTGCGCAGAACCCGAGCGGGGAGGTTGTTCCCACTGATCGTACGCGGAACCGCGGGGCGCCCCCGCTCCCCCGCTGGCCGACGATATTGGGGCATCATGGCGCTCTATGTCCTCGTCCCCTGAAGGCTCTCCCGCGACCTGTCACGCGTGTGGCACGTCGGACCTCGTCCAGATCGACAGCTTCGAGACGATGCCGCAGGTGACGTCGGACTGCAAGCCGTGGCCGGCTGGTGCCCGCATGCAGCGGTGCCCCACCTGCGGATTGCTCCAGAAGAGCATCGATGCCCGCTGGACGGCTGACGTGGCGAAGATATACGGCGATTACGCGATCTACGTGCAGAGCGGCGGCGCGGAGCAGGTCATCTTCGTGGAAGGACCTGACCGTCCGATAGCGCGGTCGGCATTCGTGGTGGCCGAGTTGCAGCGTCGATCCATGATCCCGCCCACGGGAAGGCTGTTGGACGTGGGGTGTGGCAACGGTGCGCTCCTCCGGGCCTTTTCCGACGCGGCACCGGGATGGTTGATGGTGGGGACCGAGTTGGACGGTCGGAATCGTGCGGTGATCGAGGCGGTCCAAGGTGTCGAGCAGCTGCACGTCGGGCCGGTCTCGACTGTTGCGGGCTCGTTTGACGTGGTGACCATGATGCACGTCCTCGAGCATGTCGTCTCGCCGGAGGATGTGCTGGCTGATATCCGTGATCGGCTGGAGCCTGGCGGGATCCTCGTCATCAACGTGCCGATCTACCTGGACAATCCGTTCGATCTCGTCGTCGCGGACCACGCCAGCCACTTTGACCTTTCCTCCCTGACGACGCTCCTCCGGAGAGCGGGCTTCGAAGTGGAGCTGTTACCCGACACGATTCCCAAGGAGATCGTGATGGTCGCGAAAATCAACGTCGGCGGCGCATCGGCACCGTCCGAATCTCACGACGGCGAGCACGAGGATCCGGCGTTGCCTCGTCTGGACTGGCTTCACGCGCTCAAGGATGGGTTTGCACTCCAAGCACAGCGACGCCCCGCAGGCATCTTCGGCTCAGCGATTGCTGCCACGTGGACCTTCGGCGCTCTCGGTAGCGAAATCGACTTCTTCGTCGACGAGGATCCGCTTCGAGCGAAGCATCAACACCTGGGGCGGCCGATCGTCACTCCAGCCGAGATACCCGCCGGCTCCCGGGTCATGGTGCCGATCGCGCCCACGCTGGCGGCTGCGATCGCGCAGCGAGGTGAACGGCCCGGCGTCACATACTGCTTGCCGCCGCCCCTGACCGACTACCTCTGATGGTCCAATTGCATGTCAGCGCCTGATGAAGGTACGCGGAACTCAAGGTTCATGCGTGCCGTCCGATAGGTAGGAGACGCAAGGGACGCGGACCACGCCTGCAGTAGTGTCCTCACCCGAACGGTAGCAGCGACGAGCGCGGAGGTAATGCAAGCGTGAGTGTCAGCGTGATCCACAAGGACAGCTGCCGCCTGTGCGGGAGTACTGACGTCGAGTGTGTCGTCGAACTGGCACCGATTCCGCTCGCCGAGAAGTACACCACCTGGCCATCGAGCACCGGTGACGAGTTCTACCAGATCGACCTCTACCAGTGTCGTGCGTGCGGGCATGTGCAGCTTCTCGACGTCATCGACTCCGAAACACTGTGGGACGATTACACCTATCACTCCGGGCAGACCAAGGGGATCGTTGACCACTTCGAACAGGTCGCCGCAAACCTTCTGGATCGGTACGCGCCGGAGCCTGGAAGCCTCGTCGTCGATATCGGCAGCAACGATGGCAGTCTGCTCAGACCCTTCAAGGATCGGGGGATATCGGGTGCTCGGTATTGACCCCGCCAAGGAGATCGCGCAGAAGGCCACCGAGTCCGGCATCGAGACGTTGCCCGAGCTCCTCACGCTTGATATTGCCAAGCACATTCGTGAGGAATACGGGCCGGCCTCGGTAATCACCGCGTTCAACGTCTTCGCGCATGCGGATGACCTGCCCGGCATGGCGGCCGCCATCAAGCACATGCTTGCACCCGACGGGGTCTTCCAGTTCGAGGCTCAGTACCTGATGGACATCGTCGACAAGCTGCTGCTCGGGACCGTGTTCCATGAGCACATGTCCCATCATTCGCTCATGCCCATGAAGCTGTTCCTCGAACGCCATGGAATGGAGCTCATCGACGTTGAGCGGGTGAACATCCAGCAAGGATCAATCATCGGGACCGTGCAGCTGACCGGGGCCGCTCGCCAGGTCCAGCCGTCAGTTGGCGAACTGCTGGCGTTGGAGGAGGAGCGGCGTCTTGACACTCCCGAGACTGTGCGACAGTTCGGGTCCGATTGGACCAGCTAAAGCAGCAGACGGCGGACCTGCTGGCCGAATGGCACAGCCAAGGAGCGACGATTGCGGGGTACGGTGCGGCGCGAAGCGGCCCGACCCTGATCGTGCAGTTCGGACTTCAGGACGACATCGCGTGCATCTTCGACGATCATCCGCAGAAGGTGCACAAGTACTCTCCGGGCCACGGAATACCGGTGGTGCCCACCGAGGAACTGTACGAACGTATGCCGGACTACGTGTTCATCCTCGCATGGATCCATGCCAAGAAGATCATCGCGAGACAATCAGCGCTATCTCGAGCGGGGCGGCCACTTCGTCATCTGCTGCCCTGAGGTGCAGGTGGTCGGCGCCGACACCGCGGGCTAGCCGTCGATGGCCGAATCCCTCCGGATAGGAATGGTCGGCGCCGGCTTCATCGGCCAGTTGGCTCACCTGATGAATTACGTCGAGGCTGATCGGTGCCAGGTCGTGGCACTGGCGGAATACCGTCCCGAGCTCCGCCGTCGTGTGTGCGAGCGGTATGCGATTCCCCACTCGTACGAGACCCACCACGAGATGATGGCGGACGATGAGGTCGATGCCGTGGTTGTCGTGACCCCGCGCCCGTATACGGCACCCATCGTTCTCGACTGCCTCGAAGCGGGGAAGCATGTGCTTTCGGAGAAGCCGCAGGCGGGCACATCCGAGCAGGCGGACCGCCTCGTTGAAGCCGCTGATCGAAATGGCGTGAACTACGTCGTCGGGTACATGAAGCGCCACGACGAAGGCGTGCAGGTGGCACGTCGGCTCCTCGAGGAGCTGATGGGTTCCGGCGATCTGGGACCGGTGCTCTTCGCCCGAGCACACTGCTACATGGGCGATTCCTACTGCCGTGCGGACGGGCATGTCGTCACGGACGAGAAGGTGACGTACGCAGATCCGGGATGGCCCACCGCACCGGAATGGGTGCCGCCTGCGCAACGACCGGCATACGCGACATTCGTGAATACCTACTCGCACAACACGAACTTGCTTCGCTTCCTCTTCGGCGCATCGCTCAATGTCGATTACGCGAGGTTGAGTGTCGATACCGGTCAAATTGCAGTGTTTGAGCTCGGTGACGTTGCGGCCACACTCGAGACCGGCCGATCCTCGTTCCGGGGATGGGACGAGGTCACCGAGATCTTCTTCGCTGACGGCAGGCTGACGCTGCGGACACCCCCTGCACTGCTGAAGAATGTGCCAGCGAGCGTGGAGCTGTACCGCGCCGGCGATGTCCAGCAGCTCGTGTCTCCTCAGAGCAACTGGACATGGAGCTTCCGTCGTCAGGCGCAGGCGTTCGTCGACGACGTCCTCGATGGCAACGAGTCGCTGAGCCCGGGCAGCGATTCGATTGAAGATCTGCGCGTGATCGAGCGGATGTGGCGTGCAGACGCCGAACGAGCCGATGCCTCGAGCCACAGGACAGTGAGTACGCAGCCCACTCTTCCTGTCAAGACGGCGGTGATCGGAGCCAGCGGGTACGTGGGGAGCCATCTGTTGAGTGCCTACCGGGCGGCTCATCCGGGCTGTGTCGGCACGAGCTTCTCTGTCGATGACGCGGACCTGCGCCATTTCGACCTTCGGCACCCGCGAGTCGATGTGCTCGGACTCGAGGAGACCGGGCATGAAGCGGTACTCATCGCATCCGCAAAGGCCAACATCGGGTACTGCGAGCAGCATCCGGCCGAGTCATATGCGGTAAACGTCAAAGGTACTCTCGAACTCGTTGATCAGGTCGCGGCGACATCAATGCAGGTCGTCTTTCTCTCGTCGGACTATGTGTTCGACGGGGCGCGAGGTGCCTACGGCGATGACGCTCCGACGATGCCGAGCACGGAGTACGGCAGACAGAAGGCCGAGGTTGAGCGGCGACTGCCCAAACGGGCGGACAACTGGCTCGTGTTGCGCCTCAGCAAAATCTTCGGGGTCGAGAAGCATGACGGGACGCTGCTCGACGAGATCGCAACGGCGCTGCGGTCAGGGCGACCGGTCAAGGCGGCAGATGACCAACGGTTCTCTCCGACATTGGTGACCGATCTCGTCTCGGCCTCCCTGTCTGTTCAGGCCGACGGACTCCGGCGCATCGTCAACGTCTGTGGGAAAGAGGCGCCCAGCCGATATGAGCTCGCTGCCGAGCTCGCGCAGGCGATGAACGTCAGTCGCGACCTGGTCGAAGCAGTTTCGCTGCACGATCTGCCGGGTATGGCAGGGCGCCCGCTGAACACGAGCCTGCGGCCGGAGCGCCTCACGTCAGAGGTCGGTGCCGAGTTCACCCCTCTCGCCGATTCGATCCGGCGGGTCGCCGCCCATTGGGAGTGACGTACCCGCCGGTCGGCACAGCCGTGCCAGCGGTAGGACCTGTAGTGCCGGGGCAACGTTCCGGCGGTGGGTGCACCGGGCCGAGGTCGACGTCGTCGTCCACGGTGGCCTGGCCGCCACCGAGCAGGGCGAGATCGACTGGTTCGGTCGGGACCGGTGCTGCTTTGACATCGAGGTCGAGTTCCTCCTGCGTGCGATCGCGCCTGCTCACCAGGGCCAAGGAGCGTCCTGACGCAATGGGAACGGAAAACCTTCTCGGACTGCTCCGTGCCGACGATTGGTACGCTTCGGCCACTGTGGGCGCGAAGCGGACTGACTGGCGTGCGGCCGGTGCCCGGTCGGGCGCCGTCACACGCCGGGCGGGCGCAACCCGGATCGCGACCGGGCCCAGGTGATCACCTTCCTGCGGTCGGTCTGGCCGATCCTTTCCCCGCCCGTGCACCGGCGGATCACCATCTCCGTCGTCATCTCCATCGGCCTGGCCCTCCTCGACACCCTGGGCGTCGCCCTCATCCTCCCCCTGATCCTCCTCCTCGAGGCCAACGGAACGGTGCCGCCCAGGTTCGTCGGCTTCTCGCACTTCGTGGGCACGTCCGACACCGACACGCTGGCTGGTGTCGTGGGTGCCTTTGTGCTCGTGCTGTTCGTGACCAAGAGCATCCTGTCCGTGCGGTTCCTGCGGTGGAACGCGGGCATGGTCCTGGCCGCCGAGACGGAGACGGCGTCGAACCTGTACCGGGCCTACCTGTACGCGCCGTACCAGTACCACCTGGGGCGCAACTCGAGCGAGCTGCAGAACACCATCCAGTCCAGCGTCGTGCGGGTGTTCGCCGACACCCTGGTCAACGTCATGAGCGCCATGTCGGACGCGGCCATGATCGTGACCATCGCCATCCTGCTGGCCGTCGTCAACCTGGCCATGGCCGTGACAGCGGCGGTCTTCTTCGCGGTGGTGTCGCTGGGCTACCAGCGACTCATCAAGCGGCGGGCCACCCGGGCCGGGCAGTCCCTGGTCACCGACACCGGGCGGATGTTCGTCCTCGTCCAGCAGACGCTCTCGGCCGTCAAGGACGTGATCGTGGGCCACCGGCAAGAGTTCTTCGCCGAGGAGTTCACCGAGACGAGCACCCGCATGGCCTCGAGCCGTCGGTCCATGACGGTGTACGCCCTGCTGCCCCGGTACTATCTCGAGACCTCCCTCGTGCTGGGCACGGCCGTCATCGCCGTCGTCGTGTTCGCCACCGAGCAACGCAACGGGGCGGTGGCCACGCTGGCGGTCTTCCTCACGGCCGGCTTCCGGGTGACGCCGTCGCTCAACCGGGTGCTGGCCGCCCAGAGCCAGTCCCACGGAGCGGCGGGCTCGGTGGCCGAGCTCCGTCACGATCTCGAGGATCTGCCCGTCCGCGCACCCGAACGGGACGAGTCACCGCTGTCGATGCCGTCCCGCATCGAGTTCGACGACGTGGCCTTCACCTATCCGGGCACCACCGCACCGGTGCTGCGCGGCATCTCGCTCGTGATCGAACCCGGAGAGACCGTGGCCATGGTCGGGCTGTCGGGGGCCGGGAAGACCACCCTGGTCGACGTGCTGCTCGGGCTGCTCGACCCCGATGCGGGCAGGCTGCTCGTCGGCGACCTGCCCATCGCCGAGGTTCGCCGCCAGTGGCAACGGTCGGTGGGCTACGTGGCCCAACGGACGGTCCTGCTCGACGACACCTTGAGCGGCAACATCGCCTTCGGCGTCCCCCACGACGAGATCGACACCGACCAGCTGCAACGGGCCGTACGACTGGCCCAGCTCGAGGAATTCGTCGGCCGGCTACCCGAGGGCCTCGACACCAAGATCGGCGAGGACGGCGTCCGCCTGTCGGGTGGCCAGCGCCAGCGGGTGGCCATCGCCCGGGCCCTCTACGGCAACCCGTCGGTACTCATCTTCGACGAGGCCACGTCCTCGCTCGACTCGGAGACCGAGGCGCAGCTGACCGAGACGATCGGCTCGCTGGTCGGCGACCTCACGGTGGTCATCGTCGCCCACCGGCTCAGCACGGTCAGGGACGCCGACCGTATCTACTTCCTGAAGGGTGGCACGGTGGCGTCGGTCGGTTCCTTCTCCGAGCTGGCCCGCGACGACGCCGACTTCGCCCGGCTGGTCCAGCTCGGGGCGCTCGAGGAGAAGCCGGCAGACGACCCGCACATGGTGGACGACGAGGCCGGACTGCCGTGACGGGGGCCACGCCGCGTGTCTCGGTGGGGATGCCCGTCCACAACGGCATGCCCTATCTGCCCGGGACCATCGCGTCCATGACGTCGCAGACCTACGCCGACCTCGAGATCGTGATCTGCGACGACGCCTCCACCGACGAGACCCCCGACGTCTGCCTCGGCGCCGCCGGCGAGGACGACCGGATCCGCTACATCAGGCTCGACCAGAACGTCGGGGTGGCGGCCAACTTCAACCGGGTCTTCCACGAAGCCCGCGGCGAGTTCTTCCTGTGGCTCCCCGACGACGACCGCTACCTGCCGGCCTTCCTCGAACGGTGCATCGGGGTGCTGGACACGCACCCCGAGTTCTCGTCGTGCGTGGCCACGACCCGCATCATCGACGAGGAGGGTCGGATGCTGCAGCCGTACCGCCACAACCCCGACCTGTCCTCCGCATCGCTGGCCCGGCGGGCCCGGGCGATCCTGGGGTTCATGCCGTTCCCCCCGCTGTCGATGGCCGGGCTGTTCCGGCGACGGACGCTGGAGGCGACCGGGCTCAACCGCGACAGCTACGGCCACGACGTCCAGCTGATGTGGGAGTTCGTCCTGCGGAATCGGATCGGTATCGTCGACGAGTTCCTCTTCGAGTACCGCAAGCGGACCGTTGACAAGAAGCCGCTGGCCCAGCTGCAGGCCGAGTTCTACAACGCCAGGGAGGTGCCGAGATACATCACGACCTTCCTCGTCCGCAACCTCCTCGCCATCGCCGAACAGGCGGACCTGCCCGAGAGTGACCTTCGCGCCGTGCGTCGTGTCGTCCACACCTGGCCGCTCACCCCCGGCGGCCGGGACGTGGTGGCGTTCGACCTGTGGCAGCGGTTCCAGGAGGCCCACGCCGCCGGCAGGGTGCCGGTGGAGCTGGCCGCGGCCGCCGGCATCGCCCTGCTGCGGCCCACCCGCGCCCCGGCCCGGTGGCGGGAGGCGCGCCAGCGCATCGGCGCCGGCCGACCCGGGTCCTGACGCCGGCGGACGCCTCCCCGGGTCCCGGGTGGCGTCATACCCCGCCGGTACGCTGAGCCACGGCCATCTCGGGCCCGTGGTCGCGAGGAGGAGCGGCAGTGATCGAAGGACTCGTCATCGGACTGGTCGTCGGTGCCGTGCTGGGTCTCGTCGCCGGCCTGCTCGTCCGAGCCGGCCAGGTCACGGCGGCCCGCACGGCCGAAGCCCGTCTCGCCGACGCCACGGCCACCGCCCAACAGCGGGCGGCCGAGCTGGCCGGACTGCAGCAGACCGTCAGCGGGCTCCAGGCCCAGGCGGTCGGGCTCACCGCCGAGCTCGACCACGAGCGGCGCGCCGCCGCCGATCGGGCGGCCGCGTTCGAGGACGTCCGGCGCCAGCTGGTCGACGAGTTCGCGCGCCTGTCCGGGGAGGCGCTCGACCGCAACAACGAGCGGTTCCTCCAGCTGGCGGACACCAAGCTGGCGGAGACCCACACCGCCGCCCAGGGCGACCTGGCCAAGCGCCAGGAGTCCATCGAGCAGCTCCTGAAGCCGGTGAAGGAGCAGCTCGGACGGTACGAGGAGGGCATCCAGCGCCTCGAGTTGGAGCGGCAGAAGGCGTACTCGACCCTCACCGAGCAGATGCAGCAGCTGTCGGTGTCCCACGGTGCGCTGCAGAAGGAGACCCGCAACCTGGTCACGGCCCTGCGGGCACCCCAGGCCCGGGGGCGGTGGGGCGAACTCCAGCTCCGTCGGGTGGTGGAGATGTCGGGCATGCTCGACCACTGCGACTTCGAGGAGCAGGTCACCACGGCCGACGACCCCGACGCCGGCCGCATGCGACCCGACATGGTCGTCCGGCTGCCGGGCGGGCGGAACGTGGCCGTGGACGCCAAGGTGCCCATGCAGGCCTTCCTCGACGCCAATGACGCCGATGACGAGGACATCCGCCGGGCCCACCTGGCCAACCACGGCCGCCAGCTGAAGGCGCACGTCGACGCCCTGTCGAAGAAGGAGTACTGGAAGCGGATCGATCCCTCGCCCGAGTTCGTGGTGGCGTTCGTCCCCGGCGATCCCCTCCTCACCACCGCCCTCGAGCACGAGCCCGGTCTCATGGAGCACGCCGTCGCCAACCATGTGCTGCTGGCCACGCCGACGACGCTGATCGCCCTGCTGCGGGCGGTCGCCTACGGCTGGCAACAGGACACGCTGGCGGACAACGCCCGCGAGGTGCAGCGCCTCGGCGCCGAGCTGTACCAGCGGCTGTCCACGCTCGGTGAGCACGTCGGCGGCGTCGGCAGGGGACTGCAGAGCGCGGTGGCCGCCTACAACAACGCCGTCGGATCGCTCGAGGGCCGGGTCATGGTCACCGCCCGCAAGTTCGCCGACATGGGCGTGGTGGGTACGGGGGAGAAGGAACTGGTCCATCTGGCCACGGTCGACGCCACCCCCCGCGCCCTCCAGGCACCCGAACTGGTCGGGTCGCCGGAGTTGCCCGACAGCTCGGATCTGCGGGGACTCCAGGGACTTCCCGGGGCCGACGACGACGACGGGCGCGCCCGATTGACCGAGCTCGACCCCACGGCCTGAGGCGACGGTACCGCCGTTCGGCGATCGGTTGTCGCCGTCGGCGTCGCTCGGACGGTAGACGGTGCGCAGCCGTCGCACGATGCGAACCGACGCCGTCGTCACACGCGTGTAACCGACGAGGACGACGCCCGGCAGGCATCACCTCATACCGAATTCACAGGCAGGGGACCCAAATACTCAGGTCCCTCCCAGGTTGGTGGGGCATCGTATGCACGTGTCACCGCACGCTCAATGGCAAACTTCTGGGAGACGTTGCCCAGAGTTCCATGAAGCTCGATCCGCTGCGGCACTGCCCCCGGGCACGACAGGGAGGTAACAGGGTGAGGGTTCTGGTCTTGGGAGGCGACGGCTATCTCGGATGGCCCACAGCGCTGTACCTGTCCCGGCGGGGCCACGAGGTCGGTGTGGTCGACAACTTCGCCGCGGCGTGGCTACGACTTCGAAATGGGCGTCGACAGCCTGGCGCCCATCGTCAACCTGCAGCAGCGGGTGCGGCGGTGGAAGGAGGTGTCGGGCAACTCCATCGACCTCTTCGTCGGCGACCTGTGCGATCCCGCCTTCGTGTCCCAGACGTTCGCCGCCTTCGCCCCGGACTCGATCGTGCACTTCGCCGAGCAGCGCTCGGCGCCGTACTCGATGATCGATCAGCAGCACGCCGTCTACACCCAGACCAACAACGTCGTCGGCAATCTCAACGTCCTGTACGCCATCGCCGAGCAGAACCGTGACATCCACCTGGTCAAGCTGGGGACGATGGGCGAGTACGGCACGCCCAACATCGACATCGAAGAGGGCTACATCGAGATCACCCACAAAGGCCGGACCGACGTGCTGCCCTTTCCGAAGCAGCCCGGGTCCTTCTACCACCTGTCGAAGGTGCACGACTCCCACAACATCCAATTCGCGTGCCGGATCTGGGGACTGCGGGCCACCGATCTCAACCAGGGCGTCGTCTACGGGCAGCGCACCGAGGAGACGTCGATGCACCCGGAGCTGGCCACCCGGTGGGACTACGACGGCGTCTTCGGCACCGTCCTCAACCGGTTCGCCGTCCAGGCCATCGTCGGTCATCCGCTGACCGTCTACGGCGCCGGTGGCCAGACGCGGGGCATGCTCAACATCCTCGACACGCTGGCGTGCGTCGAGCTGGCCGTCGACCACCCCGCCGACCGGGGCGAGTTCAGGGTCTTCAACCAGATCACGGAGTCGTTCTCGGTGTCGCAGATGGCGCAGATGGTGGCCGACGAGCACGGTTCGGCCGAGATCACGAACGTGCCCGATCCCCGCGTCGAGAAGGAGGAGCACTACTACAACGCCGTGCACACCAAGCTCCTCGACCTGGGACTCCAGCCGCACCTGCTGACCCCGCTGGTCATCCGTGAGCTCCTCGACGATGCCGAACGGTGGAAGGCACGGGTCGATCCCGACGCCATCCGGCCGACGGTCGAATGGCGGTCGACGGCCAGCACGCTGCCCACCTCCGGTATGCCGGTGCTCGCCTCCGCCCGTTGAGCCCTGCCGCCTGAGATCGACGCGGCACCGGCGTCGTCGCCGGGCGGGTCGTGATTCCGGCACGGGGCCGGCACCGACCGCAGCACTATCGTCGTCGGGATGCCGAGTGCACGGCGCCGACCCGGACGGCGACCAAAAGGCCGCAGGTACGGGCGTCTGGCCGTGATCGTCGCGGCCGTCGCCGTCGTGGGCGCACTGGCCGTCGGCTCGGTCGCCGAGGTGTCGGCCCGTTCGGGTGCCTATGACACGCAGGTGGCCGTGTCCTACGGTGCCCTGGCCGCGCCGCTGATCAACGCGTCCAACCTCACCGGCGCCCGCCTGGCCGCCACCCTGGCCGCCGCGCCCACGGCGGCCTCGAGCCGGACCATCCTCCAGCAGGGTCTGGACGAGGCGGCCGCCGACGCCCGTTCCCAGGACGTGCAGGCCGACGCCCTCACCCCGCCCGGCCCCCCGGGCTCGTCGACCGCCCGGATCGCCGCCGTCTTCGAGGAACGTGCCGCGGGCCACGGCCAACATCCGCCGGACGATCTACGGACTGCTGGGCATGGCGCCGCTGCCGGTCGCCGGCGGGTCGGGTACCGCCACGGCGACGGCGCCGACGACGCCCCTGCTCTCCACCCAGGAGGCCTCGGTGCTCCTCACCAACGAGGGCTCGCTGCTCCAGAAGGCCGACGCCGACTTCGCAGCCGCCGCGGCCGAGCTGGCGGCCGCCCCCGGCCACTTCGCGCTGCCGGCGTCGGTGTGGGTGCCGCCGCCCGCCGACACGGCCACGCTGTCCGCGGCCCAGCTCGGTGCCAGCGCGGCCACCCTGGCCGCGGCGCCGGGCCTGGCCGCCTCCCACCTGCTCATCATCTCCTCCTACGGCGTCACGCCGCCGGCGTCGCCGGCCGGGGCGCCGGGCACGTTCGGACAGAACTGCACGAGCGCCGCGGCCGGGTCCCCCCCGCCGGCCCCGGCGGCGGCGACCGTCCTACCGACGACCTCGAGCATGGAGGTCACGCTGTCCTCGACCAACTGCGGCAACGTCACCGAGACCGGGGTCGTGGTCCACGCCGTCCTGTCCCCGCAACTGCAACCGGCGGGAGCGGACGCCGGGCGCGCCGTCGCATCGTCGGTGTCGTCGCCGGTCGGCGTGCTGGCCGCCGGCCGGTCGGCGTCGGTGGACCTGGCCGGTCTGGTCACGGTGCCGGGGGCGGTTTACACGCTGACGGTGACGGTGACGGCGGCCTCGGTGGCGTCGCCGGCACCGGCGTCGGCGTCCCAACTGGTGGTGGCCGTCTCGAGCTGACGGGCAGCACCGGCGGCGGGTGTGCGGGTCGGGGGCTGTCGGTGCGGGCCCCCGAACCGGCCCGTTGGTGGTGCACCCCCGGGCACGATCTAGGATCGTGGTCAGGCAGCCCGGAGCGCGCCCCTCCGCACGCTCGCAATCCCTACGGAACAAGCAGAAGGGTCCGATGTCCGTGGCCGAGAGCATCACGATCACCGACAACCGCACCGGGGAGTCACTCGAGATCCCGATCGAGAACGGGGGCATCTCCGCGGCCGACTGGTCGAAGCTGCTCCCGGGGGTCTGGTTCTACGACCCGGGCTTCATCTCGACGGCCGCCTGCGAGAGCGCCATCACCTACCTCGACGGCGACGCCGGCATCCTCCGCTACCGCGGCTACCCCATCGAGCAGCTGGCCGAGAGCTCGACCTACCTCGAGGTGGCCTACCTCCTGCTCAACGGCGAGCTCCCCACCGCGGACCAGTACGACGAGTGGACGCACGAGATCACCCACCACACCTTCATCCACGAGAACATGCGCAAGCGGTTCCTCGAGGGCTTCCACTACGACGCCCACCCCATGGGGATGCTGGTCTCGGCCGTGGCGGCGCTGTCGACCTTCTACCTCGAGGCCAAGGACATCTTCGACCTCGAGTCCCGGCAGAAGCAGATCATCCGGCTGATCGCCAAGATGCCGACGCTGGCCGCCGCCGCCCACCGCTTCAGCGTGGGGATGCCCTTCGTCTACCCGGACAACTCGCTCGGCTTCGCGTCGAACTTCCTCTCCATGATGTGGAAGATCGGCCGAGCCCCGTTTCGACGCCGACCCCGCCCTGGCCCACGCCCTCGACGTGCTCTTCATCCTCCACGCCGACCACGAGCAGAACTGCTCGACCACGGCGATGCGCGTGGTCGGCTCGTCGCACGCCGACCCGTACTCGGCCGCCGCCGCCGCGTGCCGCCGCCCTCTACGGCCCGCGCCACGGCGGTGCCAACGAGGCCGTCATCCGGATGCTCGACCGAGATCGGCTCCGATCGACAACGTCCAGGACTTCGTCGCGTCGGTCAAGGCGGGCACCGGCGGCCGGCTGCAGGGCTTCGGCCACCGCGTCTACAAGAGCTACGACCCCCGGGCGAAGATCATCAAGCAGACGGCCGACGAGGTGTTCGCCGTCACGGGCAAGAACCCGCTCCTCGACATCGCCCTGAAGCTCGAGGAGATCGCCCTGGCGGACGAGTACTTCATCTCGCGCAAGCTCTATCCGAACGTCGACTTCTACTCGGGGCTGATCTACCAGGCCATGGGCTTCCCGCTCGAGATGTTCACCGTGCTGTTCGCCATCCCCCGCACGGCCGGATGGCTGGCCCACTGGCAGGAGATGCTCGACCAGGACTCGAAGATCGCCCGGCCCCGCCAGCTCTACATCGGCGCCGAGCCCCGCGACTACACCCCGATGCCGCGACCGGTCGTAGCGGCCGCCGGCGGGCGGCGGGTCAGCGGGACGTGTAGGAGACGGGCAGGCGTTCGTAGCCGCGGAGCATGGAGGTCGGCCGGCGCACGGCCTCGCCGGCCAGCTCGAGCCCGCCCAGGCCGGCCAGCCGCGTGAAGACCAGCTCCGCCTGGTTGCGGGCCAGGAACGCCCCCAGGCAGAGGTGCAGGCCCGACCCGAAGCCGATGTGGCGCTTGGCGTTGGCCCGTCCGAAGTCGAGCCGGTCGGCGTGCGCGAACACGTCCTCGTCCCGGTTGGCCGCGCCGAGCAGCACGATGGCGATGTCGCCGGCCTCGAAGTGGGCGTCGCCCACGTCGACGGGTGCCCCCGCCACCCGGGCCAGTATCTGGATCGGGCTGTCGAACCGGAGCAGCTCCTCGACGGCCCGCTTGACCATGCCCGGGTCGGCCGCCAGCTCGGCCAGCCGGTCGGGATTGTCGAAGAGGGCCATGGTGCCGTTGGAGACCAGGTTCACGGTCGTCTCCTGGCCGGCGACCATGATGGTGATGCACACCGACGTCAGCTCGTCGGCGGTGAGGTCGCCCCGGTCGACGGCGGCCGTGAGGATCCCGATGATGTCGGTGTCCGACGGCTCGGCCCGGCGGCGCTCGGCCAGGTCGGCGAAGAGGGCGCGGGCCTCGGCCACGGCGGCGTTGGCCACCTCCACCGTCTCCGGGTTGGTCGGCGGCTCGAGGAGGACCCACATGGTCGTCGACCACGCCCGCAGCTTGGCCCGGTATTCCTCGGGCACGCCCAGTATCTCGGCGATGGTCTCGACGACGAACCGGTCGCCGATCTCACCGACCAGGTCGACCGGGGTGCCCGGCGCGGTGCCCTCGAAGATGTCGTCGAGGATGCGGTCCATGGTGGCCCGGAGCTCCTTGACCACCGGTGGGGCGAACAGCCCCGAGATCGGGCCCCGGAGGCGTTCGTGGTCGGGCGGATCGGCGGCCAGGAAGCTGAGGACCGGGTGGGCCTTGGCCGGCCGCAACCCGCCGTCGCCGAGCTGGCCGAACCGGTCGTCGCGCAGCACGGCCAGCACGTCGGCGAAGCTCGACAGGATGTAGCCCGAGCCCAGCCCGTGGCGGACCGGGCCGCTGCGCCCTGCACTCCGCGTACGTCTCGTAGGGATCGCCGTCGCTCGGCAGCAGCAGCCGAGCCGTCAGCTGGAAGTCCTCGGTCGTGGTCATGGTGCCCCCATCCGGTGCCCGTCGGCATGGCGCCCATTTCCACCGTCGCCAACGTGGTACCGGCCCCGTTCTCCCCGCCCCGTGCCGGGAGATTTTGCCCGCTCCGACGGTACTGCACTGTTGAACGGGGTTCGATAGCGCGGGACCCGGCGGGGGCCGTCAGGCCATGGGCGAGGCCACCCGCATGAGGCCCTCCTGGGTCATCGACACCACCAGGGCGCCCTCGCGGGTGTACATGAAGCCCCGGGCCAGGCCGCGTGAGCCGAAGGCCACCGGGCTGTCCATGTCGTAGAGGAGCCACTCGTCGATGCGGAACGGCCGGTGGAACCACATGCAGTGGTCGAGGCTGGCGCCCATGAAATCGGGGTCGTCCCAGCGGATGTCGTGGGGGGCGAGCATGGTGTCGAAGAGCGACATGTCCGAGGCGTAGGCGGCGATGCAGGCGTGGAGCAGGTGGTCGGGCTCGGGCGGCAGGGTCCCGTCGGCCTTGATCCACAGCCGCTGGACGGGCTCCTTGCCGTCGTGGTGCATGAACGGCAGCTCGCCGATGTGGCGCTGCTCGATCGGGTGGGGACGGTCGAACCAGTCGGCCAGGACGTCCCGGTAGGGCTCGAGGCGGACGGAGAGGGACTGCAGCTCCTCGGGCGGCGGCACGTCGGGCATGGTGAATTGGTGGGACAGGCCGGCCTCGTCGGTGTGGAACGAGGCCGACAGGTTGAAGATGGCCCGGCCGTGCTGGATGGCCACCACCCGCCGGGTGGTGAACGACCGGCCGTCGCGGATGCGGTCGACCTCGTAGAGGATGGGCACGGTCGGGTCGCCGGGCCGCAGGAAGTACGAGTGCAGGGAGTGGGGCCGGCCGGTCTCCACCGTGCGGCCGGCGGCCATCAGGGCCTGGGCGGCCACCTGGCCGCCGAAGACGCGCTGCTGATCGTGGTCGGGGCTGAACCCCCGGAAGATGTTGACCTCGATGGGCTCGAGGTCGAGAAGGTCGACGAGAAAGTCCAGGGCGTTGCTCACCGGCACATGTTGTCAGGTGACGGCGACGGGCGTGCCGCCGCCGCGGGTCGCCCTGGGGGCCGCTCGGGCCGGCCCGCCTTCACTACCCTGGCGCCCATGCCCGACGCCCGCTTCCCCGACGGTTTCTTCTGGGGGGCGGCCACCTCGGCCCACCAGATCGAGGGGGCCAACGTGAACTCGACTGGTGGGAGTTCGAGCACGACCCGACGTCGGGCTGCGCCGAATCTGAGCGGCGACGCCTGCGACTCGTTCCACCGGTACCCCGACGACATCGGGATCGTCGCCGGGCTGGGGCTCTCCGTGTACCGGTTCTCGCTCGAGTGGTGCCGGATCGAGCCCGAGGAGGGCGAGTTCTCCCGGGCCGCCCTCGACCACTACCGCCGCATGCTGGCCTGCTGCCACGAGCACGGGATCACCCCGATGGTCACCCTCCACCACTTCACGCACCCCAGGTGGTTCTCGGCCGCCGGCTCGTGGGAAGCCGACCGAGGCCCCCGGCCTCTTCGCCCGCTACTGCGAACGGGTGGCCGCCCACCTCGGCGATCTGATCGGGCTGGCCGCCACCATCAACGAACCCAACGTCCTGTCCGTGCTGGGCTGGCGCTACGGGCTGTTCCCGCCCGGGGTGCGCGACCGGGGCCGCCGCGAACGCCGTCAGCGCAGCCATGTGCCGCGGCCCACCGGCAGGGCGCCGAGGCCATCCGCTCGGGCCGGGGCGAGTTCCCGGTGGGGTTGACCCTGTCCATGACGGACTATCAGGTGGAACCGGGCGGCGAGGAGTGGCTGGACCGCCTGCGGGGACCGTCCGAGGACGTGTTTTTGGCGGCGACCGGCGGTGACGACTTCATCGGCGTCCAGACCTACACCCGGGCGTCGCTCGGGCCCGACGGCCGGATCGCGCCCGCCCCCGGGGTCCGCACCACCCAGATGGGCTACGAGTTCTGCCCCGGCGCCCTCGAGGGCACGGTCCGGCGGGCCGCCGAGGTGACCGGCCTGCCGGTGGTGGTCACCGAGAACGGGGTGGGCATCGACGACGACGCCCTGCGGGTCGAGTACGTCACCGGCGCGCTGGAGGGCCTGGCCCGCTGCATCGCCGACGGCATCGAGGTCCGGGGCTACCTCTACTGGAGCCTGCTCGACAACTTCGAATGGATCCTCGGGTACCGGCCCACCTTCGGACTGGTGGCCGTCGACCGCCACACGTTCGAGCGCCGGCCCAAGCCGTCGGCGGCGTGGTTCGGGGGCGTGGCCGCCCGCAACGGGCTGTAGGCCGGCCCGGGTGGTCGGCCCGCCTCGGCCCCGACCGGGCTGACCGACTGTTACGGAAAGGTTACGAGTAGGGTTGACCCGATGAGCGGTCTGGTGGTCCGTGCGACCCACATCTGGCAGAAGCGGCACACCCCCCAGGGACAGCACCTCATCAAGTACTCGATGGTGTCGGTCATCTCGACGGTGGTGTCGTTCGGGGTGCTGTTCTTCGTCTTCGGCGTCATCCACCTGTGGGGGGAGATCGCCAGCACCGTGTTCGCCAACGTGGTGGCCACCGTGCCCTCCTACTACCTCAACCGCAGCTGGGTCTGGGGGAAGTCGGGGCGCTCCCACCTGATGAAGGAGATCGTCCCGTTCTGGGCGATGTCGGCCATCGGCATCGTGGTGTCCATCGGCGGCGCCGCCATCGCCCGCCACATCGGCACCGTCAACCACCTGGACCACGCCGAGCAGACCGCCATCGTGCTGCTGGCCAACCTGCTGTCCTTCGGGCTCTTCTGGGTGCTGAAGTTCCTGCTCTTCAACCGTCTGTTCCACGTCCACCCGCTCGAGGAGCTGGACGAGGCGGTCGAAGCCGAGTTCACGACCGAGTCGGAGTTCCAGGCCGAGGTGGGCTGACCCGCAGACGCGGCGCGGCCGCGGTACGGGTGCCGTCAGTCGCGGAAGTTGTTGAACTGCAAGGGGATGCCGAAGTCCTCCGCCTTGCACGCGGCGATGACCGCCTGCAGGTCGTCTCGCTTCTTCGCCGTCACCCGCAGCTGCTCGCCCTGGGTCTGTGACGACACGCCCTTCAGCCCCTGGTCCTTGATGAACTTGTTGAGCTTCTTGGCGTGGTCCTGGGAGATGCCGGCGCGGATGGCGATGTGCTGGCGGGCGGCCCCCTTCGAGGCCTCCTCGATCTTGCCGGGGTCGAGCGCCTTCAGCGACACCTGCCGCTTGACGAGCTTCTCGTCGAGCACCTGGCGCAGGGCCCGCAGGCGGTCCTCGGTCGACGAGTGGAGCACGAGCTCGGTGTCGGTGACCTCGATGGAGGAGTCGGTGTTCTTGAAGTCGAAGCGGGTCGACGCCTCGCGGTTGGCCTGGTCGACCGCATTGCGGACCTCTTGGTGGTCCACCTCGGAGACGATGTCGAAGCTGGGCATGGCCAAGACAGTACCCGTGGGATGCGCACTATCCTCTCCCGTCCGAGGGTCGGTGCCCGAGTGGCCAAAGGGAGCAGACTGTAAATCTGCCGGTTCGCCTACGGTGGTTCGAATCCACCCCGGCCCACCACATGTCTACGGAAAGCGGCGAGACGCGCGGTCGTACCCCGGGACGGCGGGGCGGCGGGCCGCCGGGTGCCCACGCCGGCCGTGACGGTGGCCGCCGTCGCCGTCTGGATGCTGTCGGCGGCCTACATGGCCCACTTCGGATCGTCGTGGCACCTCGATCTGCGCGTCTACCGTGACGCCGCCCACTCGCTGACCCACGGGGGCCACCCCTTCACCGCGTACTACACGGCCAGCCACCTCCCCTACACGTACACCCCGTTCGCGCTGGCGGCCATGGTGCCGCTGTCGCTCGGGCCGCTCGGGCTGGCCGAGTGGCTGTGGTGGGCGCTCGGCGGCCTGTCGCTGGTGTGGGTCCTCTACCTGGTGAGCGGGGAGACCCTGGCGTGGGACCGGGGCCGTCGCCTGGCCGCCGCCGCCCTGGTCGCCGGCGTGTCCACCCTGGCCCTGGAGCCCGTGCGCTCCAACCTCGACTACGGCCAGATCAACCTGGTGCTGATGGCGATGATCACCACCGACCTGCTGGTCGTCCGGGGCCGGGGCCGGGGCCGCGGCGCCCTCATCGGGCTGGCCACCGCCGTGAAGCTGACGCCGGCCGTGTTCGCCGGCTGGTTCCTCGTCCAACGCCAGTGGCGCGCCCTCGTCACCACCGGCGCGGTGGCGGCCGCGGCCACCGCGCTCGGCTGGTTGGTGATGCCCTCGGCGTCGACCACCTACTGGTTCCACGAGGTGACCGACGCGTCCCGGGTGGGACCGGTGGCCAGCGTGTCCAACCAGTCGTGGAACGGGCTGCTGCACCGGGCGCCGTTCTCGGGCGGTGCCGGCACCGGGGCGGCATGGGCCGTGCTGGCGGTGGCCACGGCCGCGGCGGGCCTGGTCCTGTGCGGGCTGGTGCTGGCCAGGGGCGGCCGGGCCGACGCCGTGCTGGTCCTGGCGTTGACCGAGCTGCTGGCCAGCCCGGTGTCCTGGTCGCACCACTGGTCGTGGCTGGCAATGGCGCCGTTCGTGGCCGTGGGCCTGTGGCGGGTCCACCGGACCGTGGCCGTGCTGCTCTGCGTGCTCACCGCCGTGGGCGTGGCCGCCCCCTACCTGTGGGCCGACCACGGCCCGGTGCGGTTCGTGGGGGCCAACTCGCTCGTCCTCGGGGGGGCCGTCGTGCTGGTGGCCTGGCTGGCCGCCGAGATCCGGGGCGTAGTTGCCAACGGCGGCCCGTTCGTTACAATGACGTTACGAACGGCCGCAGGCGGGCGCCGTAGTCCGGTGGTCGATGCGCCGGACGGTGCCGGAGGAGAACGCAGCGATACCGGCGGCGACCAGCCGACCGACGGCCAACGACCGAGGAGATCGATCACACCCGATGCCGTCGCCCCCTACGGCCATCGATGCCGATCCGACGCCGACCGCTCCCCCTGAGAGCGGCCCGCCGGCGCGTCGAGGGGTCCGGGCCTCGTTGGCGGTGGCGGTGCGCTGGGTCCTGTCCTTCGCCGACGGCCTGCGGCTGCGGATGGCCACCACCCTGTTCGGGATGGACGGGGCCGCCGTCGCCCGGCACCCGTCGGCCGGGTCGGGCCGCCACGCCCCCGCCACCGGTGAGGGCCCCGGCGGCGACGCCCGCGGCGGCGGTGCCGAGTGCGGCCCCGGCGACCGCGACGGGGAGGACGGCCACGACGGCGGCGCCGACGGGGAGCCGGCGACCACCCCACCGACCCGGAGGGAACTGAGGGACCTGGTGTGGCGCCCGGCCCTGCTCGGCTTCGTGGCGTTGCTGGCCATCGTGGTCGGGGATTCCTTCCCCAGCTCGCCCTTCAAGTTCGAGATGGCGGGCGTGTGGTTCTTCGGCGCCCCCAGCTCGGGTGGGGCCAGCCGGTTCGGCGTCTACTTCGTCCTGGTGGCCGTGTACGGCGGGCTGCTCCTGCTCATGCGGGTGTGGTGGGGCATGACCAAGCTGTACGCCCGCCGTCCCGGGGTGCCCATCAACAAGCTGGTCTGGTGCCTGGCCCTGTGGTCGCTGCCGATGCTGGTGGTGGCCCCGCTGTTCAGCCGGGACGCCTACTCCTACGTGGCCCAGGGCGAGATGGTCAGCCGCCACATGAGCCCGTACATGAACGGGCCGTTCCAGCTGGGCAACAACGGGTGGACGGCGCCGGTCGACCCGCTGTGGGGCAACGCCCCGGCGCCGTACGGGCCGCTCTTCCTGCAGATCGACGGCTTCTTCGCCCGGGTGACCTTCCACAACGAGCTGGCCACCATCGTGCTGCTGCGGCTGCTGGCCCTGGTGGGCGTGGTCCTCATCGCCCTGTGCGTGCCCCGCCTGGCCCGCCTCTACCACCGGGACGGCGCCGAGCTGTTCGCCCTGATGGTCCTGAACCCGGTGGTCATCCTCCACTTCATCGGGGGCGCCCACAACGACGCCCTGATGCTCGGCCTGCTGCTGGCCGGCCTGACCATGGCCAAGGAGAAGCGACCGGTGGTGGGCGTCGTGCTCTGCGCCCTGGCCGCCGCCATCAAGGCGCCGGCGCTGCTCGGGGTGATCTACATCGGGTGGGGCTGGCTCGGACCCGGCGCGCCCAAACGCGACCGGATCCGGCCGGTGGTCACGGCCTCCCTCCTCACTCTCGGCATCCTCGGGTTCTTCTCCTCGAGAGCGGCCTGGGGTGGGGGTGGATCCACAACCTGAGCACCCCGGGCGCGGTGAAGTCGTGGCTGGCGCCCACGACCGAGCTGGGCTTCCTGGCCACCGACGCCGCCCACTTCGCCCACATGGGCATCTCCATGGACACCATGGTCTCCTTCACCAGGCTCATCGGCCTGGTGGCCGCGGCCATCACCGGTGCCTGGCTGCTGTGGAACAGCGACCGCATCGGCTGGCTGAAGGCCATCGGCCTGACGCTGCTGATCTTCGTCCTCCTGAGCCCGGTCGACCAGCCGTGGTACCTGTCGTGGGGCCTCATCCTGCTGGCGCCGGTGGCCACCGGTCGCCTGCGGTCGGTCGTCATCTGGCTGTCGATCTGCACGGCCTTCATCGAGCTCCCGGGGGCCACCCAGCTGGTCAGCGACCTGGTCCACGGCGATCCCCTGTCCATCGCCCTGACCCTGCTGTGGCTGCTGGTGGTGCTCACCGTGCCCCTGGCCGCCTGGGACCGGCGGCAGGCGGCCCAGCGGGGCTCGCCGGCGGTGGCGGCCATCGGGACCGGTCAGTCCGGGACCGAAACCGACCCGGCGGTGGCGGCCGGCCTGTCCGCGTGAGGGTCGGGCGGTGGTGGCCGCAGTCGGCCACGGGCCACGGCCGGGCACGTCCGGCCGATCAGAGCATCCGCTGGAGCACCACGACGTCGAGCCAGCGCCCGAACTTCCTGCCGATCTCGCGCTCCGTGCCCACCAGCTCGAACCCGCACGCCTCGTGCAGCCGGATGGAGGCGTCATTGGCCCCTCCCACCCGGGCCACGACCGTGTGGAACCCGAGGCGGGTGGCCAGCTCGACCAGCGCCTCCAGCAGGGCCCGGCCCACGCCCCGGCTCCGGCTGGCCGTGGCCACGTAGACCGAGTTCTCGACGGTGGTGGCATAGGCGGGCCGGTCCCGGTAGGGGGACAGCGACCCGAAGCCGATCACGGTGCCGTCGTCGTCCACGGCCACCAGAGCCGGGTGGGCGCCGTCGTGGCCGGCCATCCAGGCCTGCTGCTCGGCCACGGTGCGGGCCCGGAGGTCGAAGGTGGCCGTCGAGCCGGTTACGGCCGCGTTGTAGATGGCACGGATGGCCTCGGCGTCGCCCGGGCCGGCGGTACGGACCTCCATCGCCCGATGGTAGCGAGGCCGACGTGTCCGGCCGGGCCCGGCGGCCGGACGATCTTCCGGATCGGAGGCGCCTACGGCTCCCGCCGTCGTTCGCGTCCAGGCACGGTCGCCGGCTCCCTGCAACCGCCGGGGTGGATGGCGCCGCGTATCGGAACCCCGGAGACGTCAGGCGACAGGGCCTCCCAGGCCTTCCACCATGGCCAGCTGGTCCCGGGCGGCGCGGGCGGCCCGCTTGGCCTCGTACATGGCCGCGTCGGCCTGACGCACGAGCTCCATGGGGTCGGTCTCTGCGTCGCACTCGGTGAGCGCCACCCCCACGCTGCATTGCAATGGGATGACGAGACCCTGTACCGAGATGGTGGAGTCGGCCATGGCACGCCGGATGCCCTCGATCATCGTGCCGGCGTCGTGGCTGTGCTCCGCACACAGCACGACGAGGAATTCGTCGCCGCCCAGGCGACCGACGACGTCACAGTCGTGGGTGGCTTGGCGCAAGGCCTCGGCCGTGGCCAGGATGGCCGTATCGCCGGTCTCGTGCCCGTAGGTGTCGTTCAAGGGCTTCAGCTGGTCGAGGTCGGCGAAGAGCACGGCTACGGTCTCGCCGTTGTCCCGGCGCCTGGACACGTCGGTGGCCAGGAAGTCGAAGATGGCGTCCCGGTTCAACAGACCGGTCAGATGATCGTGGGTCGCCTCTTCCCGCAACTTTTCGTGCTGACGTTCGCGTTCGCGGATCCGGTCGGTGAGCCGGTCCACGGCGGCCTGGAGGGCCTGGCCGGTGCGACCGGGCAGTGGAACCTGCAGCTCCGGGTGGGAGAGGTCCTCGGTCGAGAGGGCGACGGTCTTCGACTCCACCGCTTTCAGAATTGTCGTCATGTCGTTGAACGTCGTGATCGTGGAGACCACTTCGCGCGGTCCGGTTGGAGAAAGTGGATCGAGGTCGAAGTCCCCGTCGTGGATGCGAACAGCGGCGGCAGCCAGCTTCTTGAGCGGTCGGGTGAGCAGATTGCTGGCGACGAGCACTCCGGCCAGGCTGACCAGGGCCAGCAGCAGCAGGAAGGTGACGTCGTCGACGAAGTGGGATCTCGCCGCAGCGGCCTGGGCCAGCGCCATGTTGTGGAGGTCCTCGGAGGCGCCTGCGATCACGGCACTGACGTCGTCGGTGAATTTCAGGGCTTCGTTCGACGTCGTCCCGATCTCAGAAGGGTGAGCGGCGAACAAGGCGGTGCCGCCGTTGAAGGCCACGTCGATGCTCTGCTGGATCATGGTCAGGAAGCTCACGACCTCGGGGTCCTTCTGTAGCGCCGCCCACGCCGCTTGGCCGGTGGGACCGAGGTGGCCGGCGAACGAGGCGGTGGCGCCCTCGTACTGGCCGAAGTAGAAGACCAGCCCCTCCTTTGCCGACAATGCCGGAGGGGGAAGACCCGAGGGAACGCTGTTTCCCTGGCCCTCGAGGCACGTAGGCCCCGGATGAGATCACTCCTCCGAGGAATCGGAACGCATCGAAGGTCTGTCCGAGCGAGGCCACGTGGGCTTCGAAGGAGCCCGGAGGCTGCCACCGCTCCACGTCGGCTTGGAGCTGGTTGAAGACGGCGAGCCAGTGGTTCCCGATGCCCTGGCTGAACGCGGCAAGCAGGTTGCTGGCCTGCACGAAGGGGATCGTGCCGGATTCGATCTCCGGGATCGCAGTGAGAAACCTCGTGCTCACCGCCCGGAGCGTCGGGGTCGAAACGAACGCGGGGTCATGGCGCACGACGTCGGTTGACGACCGGATCGACGCCGCCAGGTCGATTCCCACGACGTTGCTGAGTCGTTGCTCGTCGATGCCGAGAGAGGATCCGTAGGCGACGAGCCACGCCGGGCTGACGGCACTGTTCATCTCCGCCATCGCCAGCGCCAGCTCTTTGAGTGTGGTGGCGTCCTGTGCGACACGCTCCGCCTGCTGTCGGTTCGAGAGCTGGGACGACGCCTCCGAAGCGCTGAGGAATGCGACGGACACCGTCGGGATGAGGACGACCAGCAGCAGGAGGATGCGGACTCCGGGATGCCGACGCGAGTTGATCGGCCCGTCTCCGACCGGGTTCGACATGGTGTGTGCTTCCTCCCTGCCACCTGCGGACGAGCCTCGATGCCACTGCGCCCGTGTCCCCTCACAGCCCCTCCTCAGGTTTCGGCACGTCAGCGGTCCTTCTTGATCCTGGCTGGCAGGGAAAAGACGTCCGGAGAAACCCGTCGAGCCGCTCGTCCCGCCTGATCTGGACGTCGGAGACGGTCGGGAGTCCACGTGGGTCTGAGGGCGAGAGGTTGCGTGCCGCCCGGCACCACCCGGCTGCGGCGCGGGCCCGGAGCTCGAAGGTGGCCGTCGGGCCGGTCACGGCCGCGTTGTCCAGCTGCCGGGCGATCTTCCGGAACGGAGCCGCCGACCGCTATGATCGCCCTTCGCGTCCCGGCAGGGTCGCCGGCCCCCTTAGCTCAGTCGGCAGAGCACAGCCATGGTAAGGCTGGTGTCGTCGGTTCGATTCCGACAGGGGGCTCGCCCGTGGCGGCGTAGCTCAGTTGGTTAGAGCACACGGCTCATAATCGTGGGGTCGCCGGTTCGAGTCCGGCCGCCGCTACCACCCTCGGCACAGGCAGCCACAACAGCAGGATCATCCCTACCAACCACACCGGCCACGACGACCACACGGGCAACGTGGCCCGACCAGCAAGAGGAGCGCCCGACAGTGGCGAAGAACGAGAAGCGCATTCAGGTGACGCTCGCATGCGAGGACTGCAAGCGGCGGAACTACATCACCACGAAGAACAAGATCAACGACCGCGAGCGGATCGAGATGCGGAAGTTCTGCCGGTGGGACCGCCGCCATACGCTCCACAAGGAGACCCGCTGACGCCGGCCGGCGACTGAGCGGATCGGCGGCCGGGGAGGCCGGGCACCGGGCGGCGGAGGGGCCCGGACCCGGGGGGATGGGCCCCGTGCAAGCTGGTAACGTCTCCACCCGCCCCTGCGTTCGGCCGGCCGTACGCGGCATGGCGACCGACAGAGGGCAGTAGCTCAACTGGTAGAGCACCGGTCTCCAAAACCGGCGGTTGGGGGTTCGAGTCCCTCCTGCCCTGCTCACACCGCACCCGACTGCCAGAGGACCGACGTCACGTGAACCGAGAAACCAAGCGCATGATGCAGCGCCAGGGGCAGGACCCCGAGGGCGAGGCGCCGCCACGGAGGACGGGGGCGGCCCAGCCGCGCCGCACGCCCCGACGCGAGCGGTTCCACATCGGGCAGTTCTTCCGGGAGGTGAGGCAAGAGCTGCGCCAGGTGGCCTGGCCCACCCGGTCGGAGGTCATCAACTACACGATCGTGACCCTGGCCACCCTGATCCTGCTGATCGTGCTGATCTTCCTCCTCAACTACATGTTCTCGAAGTTCGTCCTCTGGCTCTTCAACGCGTGATCGGTGCAAACGTGACGGCAAACGACGAATTCACCACGGGCGACCCCGCCACCGGCGGGCCCTCCGAGGCCGCCCCGGTCGAGGGCGAGGCCTCGCTCGAGGTGACGGACGCGCCCGTCGGTGACGGGGTGGTCGAGGCGGCCGACGCGGTCGACGGCGCAGTGGCCGAGGCCGGAGCCGGGGCCGGAGCCGGGGCCGGGGCCGCAGACGGAGCCGTGGACGGGGAGCTCGACGACGTCGACGACCTCGACGACGAGCCCTACGTCATCAGCCCCTACGACCAGCCCGGACGGTGGTACGTGGTGCACACCTACGCCGGCTACGAGAACAAGGTGAAGTCCAACCTCCACAGCCGGGCCGCCTCGATGAACATGGAGGACCGCATCTACGAGGTTGTCATCCCCATGGAGGACGTCGTCGAGTTCAAGAACGGCAAGAAGGTGGTCGTCCAGAAGAAGGTATTCCCCGGCTACCTGCTGTGCCGGTGCGAGCTGGACGACGACAGCTGGTCCGTGATCCGCAACACCCCCGGCGTGACCGGGTTCGTGGGTCCGGGGACCAAGCCGACGCCGCTGTCCCGCCGCGAGGTCGAGGGCATCCTGCAGGTCAAGGTGGAGGGCGGCGAGGCGCCGGCCAAGCGCAGCCGGCCGCGGCTCGAGCACGAGGTGGGCGAGACCGTCCGGGTGAAGGAGGGGCCGTTCGCCGACTTCTCCGGCCAGATCGCCGAGATCAACGAGGACCAGCTCAAGCTCAAGGTCCTGGTGAACATCTTCGGCCGCGAGACGCCGGTCGAGCTCGAGTTCAGCCAGGTCTCGAAGCTCTGAGCCCGGCACCGAGCATCCACAGTCCCAGGTAGCAGGAAGGCAAGGGAGCACACACGATGGCACCGAAGAAGCGCGTTCTGGCGGTGGTGAAGATCCAGCTGCCCGCGGGCGGCGCCACACCCGCGCCCCCGGTCGGCACGGCGCTCGGACCGCACGGCGTGCAGACCATGGAGTTCTGCAAGCAGTACAACGCGGCCACCGAGAACCAGCGGGGCGCCATCGTGCCCGTCGAGATCACGATCTACGAGGACCGGTCGTTCTCCTTCGTCCTGAAGACGTCGCCGGCGGCCGTGCTGCTGCGCCAGGCGGCCGGGATCGACAAGGGCGCCGCCATAGCCGGCCGCGAGCAGGTGGGCACGGTGACCGACGCCCAGGTGACCGAGATCGCCCAGGCCAAGCTGGTCGACCTCAACACCGACGACATCGAGAAGGCGAAGCTCCAGGTGATCGGCACGGCCCGGTCCATGGGCATCGCCGTGGCCGGCTGACGGCCCACGAGCACAGGGAACGGAGACCCATCATGTCCAGGGGCAAGAAGTACGCCGACAGCCTGGCCACGTTCGACCGCCAGGCCCTCTACGGGCCGGGCGAGGCCATCGACCTGGTCAAGGCGAACGCCAAGGCCACCTTCGACGAGACCGTCGAGGTGGCCGTGCGCCTGGGCGTCGACCCCCGCAAGGCCGACCAGATCGTGCGGGGGACCCTCTCGCTGCCGGCGGGCACCGGGCGGACGGCCCGGGTGGCCGTCTTCGCCGCCGGTGAACCGGCGGCGGCGGCCCGGGCCGCCGGGGCCGACGTGGTCGGTGCCGACGAGCTGGTGGCCCGGGTGGCCAACGAGGGCTTCCTCGACTTCGACGTCGCCATCGCCACGCCCGACCTGATGGGCCAGGTCGGCACCCTCGGCCGCGTCCTCGGCCCCCGGGGGCTCATGCCCAACCCGAAGACGGGCACGGTGACCACCGACGTCGAGAAGGCCGTCATCGAGTTCAAGGGCGGCCGGGTCGAGTACCGCACGGACAAGGTGGGCAACATCCACCTTGGCATCGGCAAGGCCACCTTCGACCGGGCCAAGCTGCTGGAGAACTTCCACGCCGTCATCGAGGAGCTGGTCAGGGCCAAGCCGGCCTCGGCCAAGGGCCGCTACCTGCGGGGCGTGACGGTGTCGACGACCATGGGCCCGGGCGTCCACGTCGACCCCCTGCAGGCCCGGGTGGTCACCGACGAGCTGGCCGCCTCGGCCTGACCCGACGGCGGCCGCGGCCGCCACCGCCCGGTCGATGCGCTAGCGTGACCGGGCCGACAACCGAAGATCGAACTGCCGTAGACATCCGGTGCACCGTCCATCCGGTGCCGAAGGGGCCGCCGAGGCCCGCCTGACGAGGAGTTCCGCAGAGGGCCCGCCCGCCGTGCCCGTGCGTGACCACCCCGCCCCGTCTGCGGCCCGACGGCCGAGCACCCGCTCGGTGGAGGGACCATGGACAATCCGAGGGCCGAGAAGGTGGCCGTCGTCGACGAGGTGCGCGACCGGCTCGACGGCGCCGACGCCGCCGTGCTCACGGAGTACCGGGGCCTGACCGTGGCCGAGCTGGCCGAGCTCCGCCGCGAGCTGTCGGCGGCCGGCGGCGAGTACAAGATCTACAAGAACACGCTGGTGCGCCTGGCCGTGGCCGACGGCCCCAAGGCGGGCATCGCCGATCTGCTGACCGGGCCGACGGCCATCGCCTTCGTGGCCGGCGACGTCAGCGCGGTGGCCAAGGCGCTGCGCGACTTCTCCAGGGCCAACCCCAGCCTGGTGGTCAAGGGCGGCATCGTCGGCGACGGCCTGCTGTCGGCGACCGACATGGGTGTGCTGGCCGAGCTGCCGTCCCGTGACGTCCTGCTGGCCCAGTTCGCCGGCGCCCTGGCCGCGCCCCTGCGCCAGCTGGCCGGGCTGCTCCAGGCGCTGCCCCGCAACATGGCCTACGGGCTGTCGGCCCTGGTGGACCAGCGCCAGGCCGGCGGCGAGACGCTGCCCGAGCCCGCGCCGGAGCCCGCCGCCGAGACGGCCGAGGCCCCTGAGACGGCAGCGGCCACAGAGGTCGCCGAGGCCTCCGAGACGGCAGAGGCCACCGAGGCCACCGAGACTTCAGAGCCCACCGAGGCACCGGCGGAGGCACCCACCGACACCGGCGCCGACGGGACCGGCGAGGACCCCCAGGCCGGCGGGGACACCCCGGCGGGCGACGGGTCCTGACGACCGCCCCACCCAGACCGCCCCACCCAGACCGAGACACATCAGACCGAGACACATCAGACCGAGCAATCAAGGAGCAGACATGGCAGGCAGCCTCACCAAGGAACAGATTCTCGACGGCATCTCCGAGCTGTCGGTGCTCGAGCTGAGCGAGCTTCTCAGCTCGTTCGAGGAGCGCTTCGGCGTCACGGCGGCCGCTCCGGTGGCCGTGGCCGCGGCCGCGCCGGCGGCCGGGGGCGGTGGCGGCGAGGCCGCCGCCGAGGAGAAGGACGAGTTCGACGTCATCCTCACCGCCGCCGGCGACAAGAAGATCCAGGTCATCAAGGAGGTGCGCGCCCTGACCAGCCTGGGCCTGAAGGAGGCCAAGGACCTGGTGGACGGCGCCCCCAAGCCGGTGCTGGAGAAGGCCAAGAAGGAAGACGCCGACAAGGCCAAGGCCCAGCTCGAGGCGGCCGGCGCCACCGTCGAGCTCAAGTAGGCGGGCCCCCTGGCCCGCCCGGGCCGTCCGGTCCCCGGTCGGGGAGATCCTTGACTGGGGCCGGGCCTGGCCCTACGCTGTCGTCGCCTACTCCGGGACCGCTGTCCCCGGGGTTGTCAGTGCGTGCACATCCGTATAGGATGTCTGGTTGCCGTGCCGCTTCTGATGCCCTCGTTGCAATTGCCTGCTGAATGACGCGCGCCCCGGCGCACCCACGGCGACCGTCGCCGACCCCCGCACCACCTCACGGGACCCCGCCGTCCCCGCTGTACCCGTCACTGTCCACCGCACTAGGGGAGGAGTAGGCCGTTGCCTGCACGGTCTAAGACCACGGAGCGTTTCTCGTTCGCCAATATCGATGAGGCCCTGCCCCTGCCGGATCTCATCGCCATCCAGCGCGACTCCTTCCAGTGGTTCCTCGACAAGGGCCTCGCCGAGGCCTTCGACGACATCAGCCCGATCGAAGACTTCACGGGCCAGCTGAGCCTCGAGCTCGAATTCGACCCCACCGATCCCGACCTGCGTCCGCCGCCGAAGTTCTCGGTGGAGGAGTGCAAGGAGAAGGACATGACCTACGCCGCCCCGGTCTTCGTCCGGGCGCGGTTCATGAACGCGGGAACGGGCGAGATCAAGGAGCAGACGGTCTTCATGGGGGACTTCCCCGTGATGACCGACAAGGGCACCTTCATCGTGAACGGCACCGAGCGGGTCGTCGTCAGCCAGCTGGTCCGCTCGCCCGGGGTCATCTTCCAGCCCGGGCGGGACGCCAAGACGATCTTCACCGGCACCGTCCACCCCTACCGGGGCGAGTGGATCGAGTTCGACGTCGAGGCCAAGCCGTCCAAGGACGTCACCGCCGGCTGCCGGGTGGCCCGCAAGCGCCGCCTGTCCCTCTTCGTCCTGCTGCGGGCTCTCGGCTTCGAGGACCAGGGCTTCCTCGAGCGGTTCGTCCGCCACTTCGACTTCCTCGAGGGCCAGTGGGAGAAGGAGCAGCACCTGGCGCCCACCCGTGAGGAGGCCCTCCTCGAGATCTACAAGCGCGCCCGCCCGGGCGAGCCGCTGTCGGTCGAGGCCGCCCGCCAGTACTTCGAGAACGCCTTCTTCAACCCGAAGCGCTACGACCTGACCCGGGTCGGCCGCTACAAGCTCAACCGCAAGCTGGGACCGGAGATCGAGCGGATCTCCGACCTCTTCGGCATCGAGCTCGACCGCCCCGACCCCACCCAGGGGGTCCTCAGCCCCTCGGAGATCCTGGCGACGGCCACCTACATGCTCCACCTGGCCCTCCACATGGCCGACGGCGAGTCCGGCTACCGCATCGACGACCAGGACCACTTCGCCAACCGCCGCATCCGGTCGGTGGGCGAGCTCATCCAGAACCAGGTCCGGGTGGGCCTGTCGCGGATGGAGCGGGTGGTGCGCGAGCGCATGACCACCCAGGACGTGGAGGCGATCACCCCGCAGACGCTGATCAACATCCGCCCGGTGGTGGCCGCCGTCAAGGAGTTCTTCGGCACCAGCCAGCTCAGCCAGTTCATGGACCAGAACAACCCGCTGTCGGGCCTGGCCCACAAGCGCCGGCTCTCGGCCCTCGGGCCGGGCGGCCTGTCGCGGGAGCGGGCCGGCTTCGAGGTCCGTGACGTCCACACCTCCCACTACGGCCGCATGTGCCCCATCGAGACCCCGGAGGGCCCGAACATCGGCCTGATCGGCTCGCTGGCCACCTACGCCCGGGTCAACGAGTACGGCTTCATCGAGACCCCGTACCGCAAGGTCACGGCCGGCCGGGTCACCAAGGAGATCGTGTACCTGGCCGCCGACGAGGAGGAGGAGCACGTCATCGCCCAGGCCTCGGCCGCCATCGACGACAAGGGCGACTTCACCGACGAGAAGGTCCTCGTCCGCCGGGGCCCCCAGGGCACGGGCGTGCGGGTGGGCGCCATCACCACCTCGTACGGCACCACGTCGGAGATCGACTTCGTGCCGCCGGCCGAGGTCGACCTGATGGACGTGTCGCCGAAGCAGATCGTGTCGGTGTCGACCGCGCTCATCCCCTTCGTCGAGCACGACGACGCCAACCGGGCCCTCATGGGCGCCAACATGCAGAAGCAGGCCGTCCCGCTGGTGGTGCCCGAGGCCCCCTACATCGGCACCGGCGTCGAGGCCCGGGCCGCCCGCGACGCCGGCGACGTGGTGCTGGCCGAGGGCGACGGCACCGTGGTGGAGATCTCCGGCGACCAGATCGTGGTCGAGTACCGGGCCGGCACCAAAGACCGCCTGGGCCACGACCTCAGCCGCAAGGCCTACCGCCTGGCCAAGTTCCGCCGCTCCAACCAGAACACGTCCATCAACCAGAAGGCCCTCGTCGACGAGGGCCAGCGGGTCGCCGCCGGCGACGTGCTGGCCGACGGGCCGGCCACCCACAACGGCGAGCTGGCCCTGGGCAAGAACCTGCTGGTGGCGTTCATGCCGTGGGAGGGCTACAACTACGAGGACGCCATCATCCTGTCCGAGCGCCTGGTGAAGGACGACGTGCTCACGTCGATCCACATCGAGGAGCACGAGGTCGACGCCCGGGACACCAAGCTGGGCGCCGAGGAGATCACCCGGGACATCCCGAACCTGTCGGACGAGATCCTGGCCGACCTGGACGAGCGGGGCATCATCCGCATCGGCGCCGAGGTCGACGCCGGCGATGTGCTGGTGGGCAAGGTCACCCCCAAGGGCGAGACCGAGCAGACCCCCGAGGAGCGCCTGCTGCGGGCCATCTTCGGCGAGAAGGCCCGCGAGGTGCGCGACACCTCCCTCAAGGTCCCCCACGGCGAGTCGGGCACGGTCATCGACGTGCGCGTCTTCTCGCGGGAGGACAACCACGAGCTGCCGCCCGGCGTCAACCAGCTGGTGCGGGTGTACGTGGCCCAGAAGCGCAAGATCTCCGAGGGCGACAAGCTCGCCGGCCGCCACGGCAACAAGGGCGTCATCTCGAAGATCCTGCCCGTCGAGGACATGCCGTTCCTCGCCGACGGCTCCCCGGTGGACATCATCCTGAACCCCCTGGGCGTGCCCAGCCGGATGAACGTCGGCCAGGTCCTCGAGTCCCACCTCGGCTATGCCGCCCGGTGGGGCTGGCAGGGCGCCGGCGAGGTGGCCACCGCCCCCATCCGGGGCACGGAGACGAAGACCCGCCCCCGCACCGAGCCGTCGGTGTGGGTGTCGACGCCCGTCTTCGATGGCGCCCACTGGGACGAGGAGAGCGATGCCGGCCGTCACCCGACCATCCAGCAGATCTTCAACCGCCTGAACGCCGATGGCGTGGACGGCGACGTGCAGGTGGCCGACGACGGCAAGGCCGTCCTCTACAACGGCCGCACCGGTGAGGCCTACGACAACCCCATCTCCGTCGGCTACGTGTACATCCTGAAGCTCCACCACCTGGTGGACGACAAGATCCACGCCCGCTCGACCGGCCCGTACTCGATGATCACCCAGCAGCCCCTGGGCGGGAAGGCCCAGTTCGGCGGCCAGCGGTTCGGGGAGATGGAGGTGTGGGCGCTCGAGGCGTTCGGCTCCGCCTACGCCCTGCAGGAGCTGCTGACCATCAAGTCCGACGACGTCCTCGGCCGGGTCAAGGTGTACGAGGCCATCGTCAAGGGCGAGAACATCCCCGAGCCCGGCATCCCCGAGAGCTTCAAGGTGCTCATCAAGGAGATGCAGTCGCTGTGCCTCGATGTCGAGGTGCTGGCGACGACGGGTGAGGAGATCGAGATGCGCGAGCTCGACGAGGACGTCTTCAGGACGGCCGAGGAGCTCGGCATCGACATCAGCCGGCCCGAGCGGGGGTCGGACGAGGAAGACGAGCGGCGTGCCGCGGAGAGGGGATTCTGATGCTTGACGTCAACACGTTCGACCAGCTCCGCATCGGACTGGCCACCGCGGACTCGATCCGCGGCTGGTCCAACGGTGAGGTGAAGAAGCCCGAGACCATCAACTACCGCACGCTGCGGCCGGAGAAGGACGGGCTCTTCTGCGAGAAGATCTTCGGTCCCACCAAGGACTGGGAGTGCTACTGCGGCAAGTACAAGCGCGTCCGCTTCCGGGGCATCATCTGCGAGCGCTGCGGCGTGGAGGTCACCCGCTCCAAGGTCCGGCGCGAGCGCATGGGCCACATCGAGCTGGCCGCCCCCGTGGTCCATATCTGGTACCTGCGGGGCACCCGCAGCTGGCTGGCGTACCTGCTCATGGGGACCGAGGCCCGCGAGGAGCTGAAGGCCAAGCAGCTGGAGAAGGTCATCTACTTCGCCGCCAACCTGGTGACCTGGGTCGACGAGGCCAAGCGCCACGAGGACCTGCCGACGCTCGAGGCCGAGCTCCGGGACGAGATCACCGACCTCGAGCGCAAGCGCGACCTCGACATCGACCGGCGGTTCAAGACGCTGGAGAGCGAGCTGGCCGAGCTCGAGTCGGGCGGGGCCAAGGACGCCGAGGTCAAGGCCCGCCAGCGCAACGTGGAGAAGGAGATCGCGGCCGCCCGCGAGCGCTTCCAGGGCGAGATCGAGCTGGCCCAGCGGGCCTTCGACGAGTTCAAGAGCCTGCACTCCCGCAAGATCCTCGAGGACGAGCTGCTCTGGCGCGAGCTGCGCATGCGCTACGAGGACTACTTCGAGGGCGGCATGGGGGCCGAGTCCATCTCGCGCCTCATCGACCGCATCGACCTCGACGTGGAGGAGGTCAAGCTCCGCGAGATGATCGACGCCGCCGACGGGCGCAAGCCCCTGTCGGCCCAGCGCCGCCAGAAGGTCATCAAGCGCCTGAAGATCGTCAGCGCCTTCAACCGCCGCGACGAGCACGGTCGGCGGATCAACGACCCGCGGGCCATGATCCTCGAGTCGGTACCGGTCATCCCGCCCGACCTGCGGCCGATGGTCCAGCTCGACGGTGGCCGGTTCGCCACCTCGGACCTGAACGACCTCTACCGCCGGGTCATCAACCGGAACAACCGCCTGAAGCGGCTGCTGGACCTGGGCGCGCCCGAGATCATCATCAACAACGAGAAGCGGATGCTGCAGGAGGCCGTCGACGCCCTGTTCGACAACGGCCGCCGGGGCCGTCCCGTCACCGGGCCGGGCAACCGCCCCCTCAAGAGCCTGTCCGACATGCTGAAGGGCAAGCAGGGCCGCTTCCGCCAGAACCTGCTGGGCAAGCGGGTCGACTACTCGGGCCGTTCCGTCATCGTCATCGGCCCGACCCTGCAGCTGCACCAGTGCGGCCTGCCCAAGCTGATGGCGCTGGAGCTGTTCAAGCCGTTCGTCATGAAGCGGCTGGTCGACACGGAGCTGGCCCAGAACATCAAGTCGGCCAAGCGCATGGTCGAGCGCCGCCGGCCCCAGGTCTGGGACGTGCTCGAGGGCGTCATCAAGGAGCACCCGGTGCTGCTGAACCGGGCCCCGACGCTGCACCGCCTGGGCATCCAGGCCTTCGAGCCGGTGCTGGTCGAGGGCAAGGCCATCCAGGTCCACCCGCTGGTGTGCACGGCCTTCAACGCCGACTTCGACGGCGACCAGATGGCCGTCCACCTGCCGCTGTCGGCCGAGGCCCAGGCGGAGGCGCGCGTCCTCATGCTGTCGGCCAACAACATCCTGTCCCCGGCCACCGGCCGCCCCATCACCGTGCCCACCCAGGACATGGTGTTCGGCGCCTACTACATGACGCTGGTGGTCGACGGGGCCAAGGGCGAGGGCCGGGTGTTCCGCCACGTCCACGAGGTGGAGGCCGCCTTCGAGGCGGGCGACATCGACCTGCAGGCGAAGATCATGGTGCGGGCCGAGCCCGGTTCGCACCTGGCCCGGTCGGTGGCGCTGGCCAACGGCACCGATCCCGACGCCGACCCCGACGCCGGGGACGGACCGTCGGCCGCCATCGAGACCACGGCCGGGCGCCTGTTCTTCAACCACGCCCTGCCGGACGGCTACCGCTACATCAACGACATCGTCGGCAAGCGCAACACCTCCATCGGCTCGATCGTCGAGGAGGTGGCGGCCGAGTACCCGAAGCACGCCGTGGCCGAGAGCCTCGACCGCATCAAGGCGCTGGGCTTCAGGTACGCGTCGCAGTCGGGGCTGACCATCTCGATCAACGACGTCCGCACGCCGCCGGACAAGCAGACGATCCTCGACCGCTACGAGAAGGAGGCGGAGAAGGCGGAGAACCAGTTCAAGCGGGGCATCATCACCGACGACGAGCGGCGCCAGAAGGAGATCGAGATCTGGACGTCGGCCAACTCCGAGGTCGGCCGGGCCATGGAGAAGTCGCTGTCGAACATCGCCTTCAACCCCCTCGACATGATGGTCGACTCGGGTGCGAGGGGTAACCCCCAGCAGATCCGCCAGATCGCCGGCATGAAGGGCCTGGTCTCCAACCCCCGCGGTGAGATGATCCCCCGCCCGATCAAGTCCTCGTTCCGTGAGGGCCTGTCGGTGCTGGAGTACTTCATCTCGACCCACGGCGCCCGCAAGGGGCTGGCCGACACCGCCCTCAGGACGGCCGACTCCGGCTACCTGACCCGGCGTCTGGTCGACGTGGCCCAGGAGCTCATCGTCCGCGAGGACGACTGCGGCACCGGCCGGGGCATCTGGATCGAGGAGGTGCAGCCCGACGAGGCGTCGCGGCGGTCGTACCTCGAGACCCGGATCTACGGCCGCCTCCTGGTCGAGGACCTCAAGCTGTCCGACGGCACCAAGCTGGCGGCCGGCACCGTGCTCACGGACGAGATCGTGGCCCAGCTGCGCGACGATCCCGCCATCGACCGGGTGCGGGTCCGCTCCGTGCTGACGTGCGAGGCCGAGCACGGCGTCTGCGCCGCCTGCTACGGGCAGTCGCTGGCCACCGGCAAGATGATCGAGCTCGGCGAGGCCGTCGGCGTCATCGCCGCCCAGTCGATCGGCGAGCCCGGGACCCAGCTGACCATGCGGACGTTCCACGCCGGTGGCGTGGCCGGGGAGGACATCACCCACGGCCTGCCCCGCGTGGTGGAGCTGTTCGAGGCCCGGACGCCGAAGGGCGCCGCCGTCCTCGCCCGCCACTCGGGCCTCGTCCGGGTGGAGGAGGAGGAGTCGGGCCGCCGCATCACGGTGGTCGCCGACGACGGCGCCGAGGAGAGCGTGCTGGTGGCCCAGCGCGTCCACCTCGAGGTCAGCGACGGCCAGGAGGTCGGCGCCGGTGACGCCCTGGTGGAGGGCCCGAAGGACCCGAAGGAGCTGCTGGAGGTCAAGGGCATCCGCGAGACGCAGCAGTACCTGGTGGAGGAGGTGCAGAAGGTCTACCGCGACCAGGGCGTGTCCATCCACGACAAGCACATCGAGCTGATCGTGCGCCAGATGCTGCGCCGGGTGCTGGTGGCCGAGCCGGGTGACGCCTCCTTCCTTCCGGGGGAGCGGGTGGACAGCCGGACGTACGCCGAGGTCAACCGGCAGCTGGTCACCGACGGCAAGCGGCCGGCCGAGGGCCGCCCCGAGCTGATGGGCATCACCAAGGCGTCGCTGGCCACCGAGAGCTGGCTGTCGGCGGCGTCCTTCCAGGAGACGACCCGGGTGCTGACCGAGGCCGCCATCGAGGGCAAGTCGGACCAGCTCTTCGGCCTGAAGGAGAACATCATCATCGGCAAGCTGATCCCGGCCGGGACGGGCATGGAGCGCTACCGCGACATCCGGCTGGAGATGCCGGGTGCCGAGGCCATGCCGTTCTGGGCGCTCGGCTCCGATGGCGACGGCTCCACCGAGGATCTGGCCGCGTGGCTCCGGGACACCGGCGGCGACGCACCGGTCGGCGGCTTCGGCTCCGACATCGACGCCAGTTGGCTGGGCGGTCTGCCGGCCACCGACGAGCTGGGCGGCTTCGCCGAGCAGCCGGTGGGCGGTACCGGCGACGTGCCGGCCGGGCCCGCCGAAGGCACGGCCGAAGCCGGCGCCTGAGGCCGGTCGGCGGCGGGGCGCGCGGCGACAGTTCGGCGGCAGCCGGGCACGGGATGCCCGGTTGACGTGAGTGAGTGAGTGAGTGCGTGAGGTGACGGTGGGGGCCTTCGGGCCCCCACCGTCGCGCCTGCGGGTCCCCGGGGTCTCCGGTGGCAGCGCCTCAACCGGTGTCGTCGAACAGCTGCGGTGGCGGCGGCGGGTCGGGCCCGGCCCGGGCGGCCCCGGTGGGGCCGGCACGACCACCGGCGGCGGCCCGGTCCCGACCCCGGTCCCTTGTCGGGGGAGCGAGCCACTCCCACTTTCCGGGTCCACCGGCGAGCGTGAAGCCCTGGTGGGTCTTGAGCGAGTGGTGCCAGCCACACAGCCGGGCCAGGTTGGCCCACCGGGTCTGGCCACCCCGGGCGAAGTCCTTCTGCCAGTGGTCGACCTCGAGGTGACCGGCGGCGTCGCAGCCGGGCACCACACAGGTGGGATCGCGCTCGATGAGGGCGGTGAGCACGGCGGCGGGGATCGAGCGTCCCAGGTTGCAGACGGTGGCCACGTCCACCCCGTCGGTGATGACCACCTTCACGAGGGCGTCGCCCATGAGTTCCCTGGCCCGCTCGACGGGGATGGGCCCCACCCCGGGGATCTCACAGAGCTGGCCGGCACCCACCCGGCCGTTGCGTAGGGCCTCGAGGTCGACCCGGAGGTGCACGACCGCTTTCGGATCACGCCGGCGCCTTCCGCCCGGGGCCCCGGTGTCGGTGCTGCCCGTGCCACCAGCGCCAGTGCCCGTGCCGCCGGCACCGCCCGTGTCGCCGGCACCGCCCGTGCCGCCCGCCCGGCCACCACCCCCGGCCACGAGGGCCACCAGGGCATCGGCGGCGTAGTTCTCGGGGGTGTCCTTTCGTCCGGCCCGCCGGGCCCGGTCGAAGACCCGGTCGGCTTCGGCCACAAGGGCGGCCTTCACCCGGGCCCCGTCGTAGGGGGTGAGCCGGGCGAAGAGGCAGAAGGCCCCGTCGTTGTCATCGGTCCAGGTCCGACACGACCGGCGGCGACGGAGTCGTTCGCTCCGGGCGGCCTCGTCGGCCGCAGAGCGCCCTTCGGCCTTCGCCCTTCCACAGCGCTCCTTCAGCTGGGTAAAGGTGTCCGACTCGGCCGAGCGCACCAATTCCTCGGCACTGGCCGGATTGACGTTGGCCGCATCTGACACCGCTTTGGCCCGGGCAGGCGAGAACTTCGCCCTGCGCAAGCCGTCTTCCACCTCCGGCTGGGAGGAGATGGCCTCGCCCAGCTCGAGCACGCCGGCGGCCCCACCGACCGAGTCCCCGGTGACCTCGGCCAGCCAGTGGGCAGCCGAGCGGTGGCCGCCCTGCTCGTGGCGGTGGGTCCCGGCCGCCCGCGCGGCCGACAGGGTCTTGCCGGCACTACAGAGGCGCTCGCCCCGGGTGAACATGGCCACCAGCGCCTCGGCATCAGCACCGGCAAAGACGCCCGGATCGAACTCCTCCACGAAGGACGCGATCACCTCGATGGCCGAGGCCACGTCTGAGACCCGGGGAGGCCGGGTCGTCGTCGACGGAGTGGTGCGCACACCCATGCCCGCCACCATGGCAGACGGGTGCGACACCTGTCCCCACCTGGGGAAATGGCGCGTCAGGGTTGGAGGCGCTCCCGGGTCCAAGTGAGGTCCGCCGGCGTCGACCGGCGGTAGGCGAGCCGATCGTGAAGGCGGTCGGCCCGGCTCTGCCAGAACTCGAACGCCGCCGGTGCCAGCCGGTAGCCGCCCCAGCCGTCCGGCCTCGGCACCGGACCGGTGCCGTACTGCTCGGCCACCCGGGCGAAGCGGGCCTCGATGGCGGCCCGGTCGGCCGCCGCACGGCTCTGGTCGGAGGCGTGCGCGCCGAGCTGGGAGCCCCGGGGCCGGGTGGCGAAGTAGGCGTCGGACTCCGCGGCGGGGAGCTTCGACACCGGGCCCTCGACCCTGACCTGCCTGTGGGGCGACGGCCAGTGGAACAACAGGGCTGCCTCGGCGTGGACGTCGAGGTCCTCGGCCTTGCGGCTGGCGTAGTTGGTGAAGAACACGAACCCGGAGCGGTCCCACGACTTGAGGAGCACCATCCGCAGTGAGGGCCTGCCGTCGGCGCCCACGGTGGCCAGTGCCATCGCCTCGGCCATCGCCCCGCTCGCCACCAGCCCGGCGACAGCCTCCCCGTACCACCTTCCGAACAGCGCAAACGGGTCGTCACCGGCCGTGTCTTCGTCGAACGGAGTCTCGTCGAACCGGTCCTCCCGGCGGCCCGGCACCATCGGATCGACGTTAGCCACTGCGCCACGGCAGCAACGGCAGCAACGGCACCATCTCGGTTACCCCTGTTCCACCGGGGGCACCCCCGCACCCCGGCACCCCCCTACCGGCGGGGCCCGGGGAAACCCCACCTCGGGCACCGAACCCCTGCTTGCCGTGCGGGTCGCGATCCCGTAGCATTGATCTGCTGCGGCTGCGCGCCCAAAAGGCGCGACGTGCCCGCTCGCCGCCCGAGCAGTTCCGAAGTGCCCCTGCTGTCCACAACCTAGAGGTAACGCGTGCCCACGATCTCCCAGCTCGTCCGGAAAGGACGGGCGACCAAGCAGACGAAGTCGAAGACCCCGGCGCTGCGGGGTGCACCCCAGCGTCGCGGCGTCTGCACGCGCGTCTACACCCACACCCCGAAGAAGCCGAATTCGGCGCTGCGGAAGGTGGCCCGGGTCAGGCTGTCGAGCGGTCTCGAGGTGACGGCCTACATCCCCGGCGAGGGCCACAACCTGCAGGAACACTCGATCGTCCTCGTCCGGGGCGGGCGGGTGAAGGACCTCCCGGGGGTCCGCTACAAGGTCATCCGGGGCACGCTCGACGCCTCCGGTGTGCGCGACCGCAATCAGGCACGTAGCCGCTACGGCGCCAAGAAGGAGGGCTGACGTGCCCCGCAAAGGCCCCGCCGTCCGTCGCGATCTCATGCCCGACCCGGTCTACCGGTCGGTGCTGGTGACCCAGGTGGTCAACAAGGTCCTCAGCCGCGGCAAGCGCACCATCGCCGAGCGCATCGTCTACACGGCGCTGGCCGATGTGGCCGAGAAGAGCGGTAACGATCCGGTCACGGTGTTGAAGAAGGCGGTCGAGAACACCCGGCCGGAGCTCGAGGTCCGTCCCCGGCGGGTCGGCGGCGCCACCTACCAGGTGCCGGTGGAGGTCCGACCGCGCCGCGCCACTACGCTGGCTATCCGCTGGCTGGTCGGGTACTCGCGCCAGCGTCGCGAGAAGACGATGGCCGAGCGCCTCACCAACGAGATCCTCGATGCCTCCAACGCCGTCGGTGCGTCGGTGAAGCGCCGTGAGGACCTACACAAGATGGCCGAATCCAACAAGGCGTTCGCCCATTATCGCTGGTAGAGGCTCATTTCGGGGTCCCGTCCGCACCATGGCGGGCAGGCCTCCGACAGAGCGGGCCGGCGCCGGCAGCGCCACCGGCAGCGCCACCGCCGACCGACCGAAGCCACCCACCGATCCAGACCGACACCCAGACCGACTCCGACACCGACGACACCGACACCGACAAAGCGCACGACCCGAGAGCTGACGACCAATGGCCGACTCCCCACTCCGCATCCACCCGCTGGCCACGACCCGCAACATCGGGATCATGGCCCACATCGACGCGGGCAAGACCACCACCACCGAGCGGATCCTCTACTACACGGGGAAGAACTACAAGATCGGTGAGGTCCACGAGGGTGCCGCCACCATGGACTGGATGGTCCAGGAGCAGGAGCGCGGCATCACCATCACGTCGGCCGCCACCACCTGCCTGTGGCACGACACCCTCATCAACATCATCGACACCCCGGGCCACGTGGACTTCACGGTCGAGGTGGAGCGCTCGCTCCGGGTGCTCGACGGCGCCGTCGCCGTGTTCGACGCCGTGGCCGGGGTCGAGCCCCAGACCGAGACGGTGTGGCGGCAGGCCAACAAGTACGACGTCCCCCGCATCTGCTTCGTCAACAAGATGGACAGGATCGGCGCCGACTTCAACCGCACGGTCGACATGATCAAGGACCGGCTCGACGCCGTGCCCGCCGTCATCCAGCTGCCCATCGGCGCCGAGAGCGAGTTCCGGGGCGTCGTCGACGTGGTCAGGATGCGCGCCCTGGTCTGGGACGACGGGATGGGCGAGGACTGGCAGGAGGAGGACATCCCCGCCGACCTGCTGGCCGAGGCCGAGGACGCCCGCCACCAGCTCATCGACGTCGTCTCCAACCACGACGACAACGTCATGGAGAAGTACCTGGGCGAGGAGGAGATCACGGCCGAGGACCTCAAGGCCGCCCTCAGGACGGTGACCCTCGGCAGCCACGCCGTGCCCATCCTGTGCGGCTCCGCCTTCAAGAACAAGGGCGTCCAGCCCATGCTGGACGCCGTGGTCGACTTCCTGCCGAGCCCGCTCGACATCGCCCCGGCCGTCGGCACCCTTCCCCGCAAGGAGGACACCGAGGTAGAGCGTCCGTCCGACGACAGCGCGCCCTTCGCCGCCCTCGCCTTCAAGATCATGACCGACCCCTACGTCGGCAAGCTCACCTACATGCGGGTCTACTCGGGCACCCTGACCAAGGGCTCGTCCGTGCTCAACTCGACCAAGGACCGCAAGGAGCGGATCGGCCGCATCCTGCAGATGCACGCCAACCACCGCGAGGACCTCGAGGCGGTCGTGCGCCGGCGACATCGTGGCCGCCGTCGGCCTGAAGAACACCACCACCGGCGACACCCTGTGCGACCCCGACCATCCGGTCGTGCTGGAGTCCCTCGACCTTCCCCGAGCCGGTCATCCACGTGGCCGTCGAGCCGAAGACCAAGGCCGACCAGGACAAGCTGTCCAAAGCCCTGTTCTCCCTGTCCGAGGAGGACCCCACCTTCAGGGTGCAGTCCGACGAGGAGACGGGCCAGACGGTCATCTCGGGCATGGGCGAGCTCCACCTCGAGGTGCTCGTCGACCGGATGCTCCGGGAGTTCAACGTCGACGCCAACGTGGGAAAGCCCCAGGTCGCCTACCGCGAGACCGTCCGCAAGACGGTGGAGAAGGTCGAGGAGCGCTACGTGCGCCAGACCGGCGGCAAGGGCCAGTACGGCCACGTCGTCATCACGCTCGAGCCGACCGGGCCCGGCGGCGGCTACGAGTTCGTCGACAAGATCACCGGCGGCGTCATCCCGAAGGAGTACATCCCCTCGGTCGACGCCGGGCATCCAGGAGGCGCTGCACCTCGGGCGTGCTGGCCGGCTACCCGACCGTCGACGTCCGGGTCATCCTGACCTACGGCTCCTACCACGACGTCGACTCGTCCGAGATGGCGTTCAAGATCGCCGGCTCCATGTGCGTGAAGAAGGCCGCCCAGCGGCCTCGCCGGTACTGCTGGAGCCGGTGATGGCCGTCGAGGTGACCACGCCCGAGGACTACATGGGCGACGTCATCGGCGACCTGTCCTCGCGCCGGGGCAAGGTCGAGGGCATGGAGCAGGTGGGCAACAACCACATCGTCCGGGCGCAGGTTCCCCTGCGCGACATGTTCGGCTACGCTACCGACCTGCGCTCGCGGACCCAGGGCCGTGCCACGTACTCGATGCAGTTCCACGCGTACAACGAGGTCCCGGAGTCGATCGCCAAGGAGATCATCGCCAAGGCACGCGGGGAGTGATCAGCGCCGCCGGTCCCGGGTGGCGACAAGCTCGGTACCGGGGCTGCACCGGGCCGTCAGCCAGCACCACCGGCACGACCAGAACCCCAGCAAGCGCAGCACGCAACAGCAGCAACACCAGCCACAGCAGTTCAGCAGTACCGAACAGCGCAGCATACAGCAGCACAAGCAGCACGAAGCAACAAACAGTCATCAGCAAGCAGTCAGCAGCAGACAGGAACGACCAGCACGAGGATGACGCCGGCCACCGCCGGCGTCGCGGCGGGCCCGACGGACCGCCCGAGACCAGGGAGCAGCAGCCAGTCATGGCCAAGCGAAGTTCGAGCGTACGAAGCCCCATGTGAACGTGGGAACGATGGGACACATCGACCACGGGAAGACCACGCTCACGGCGGCCATCACCAAGGTGCTGTCGGAGGCCAACCCGAACACCTCCTTCACGCCCTTCGATCAGATCGACAAGGCGCCCGAGGAGCGGCAGCGAGGGATCACGATCTACATCGCCCACGTCGAGTACGAGACGGCCAACCGCCACTACGCCCACGTCGACATGCCGGGCCACGCCGACTACATCAAGAACATGATCACCGGCGCCGCCCAGGTGGACGGGGCCATCCTGGTGGTGTCGGCCGCCGACGGCCCCATGCCCCAGACCGCGTGAGCACGTGCTGCTCGCCCGCCAGGTGGGCGTGCCCTACATCGTGGTCGCCCTCAACAAGGCCGACATGGTGGACGACGAGGAGCTCCTCGACCTGGTCGAGCTCGAGGTCCGCGAGCTCCTGAACGAGTACGAGTTCCCCGGCGACGACACCCCCATCGTGCGGGTCAGCGCCCTCAAGGCGCTCGAGGGCGACGCCGAGTGGGCGCCGAAGATCCTCGAGCTCATGGACGCCGTCGACTCCTACATCCCCGAGCCGGAGCGGGACGTGGACAAGCCCTTCCTCATGCCGATCGAGGACGTCTTGTCCATCACCGGCCGCGGCACCGTCGTCACCGGCAAGGTCGAGCAGGGCATCGTCAAGGTGGGCGACGAGGTCGAGATCGTCGGCCTGCGCGACACCCAGAAGACGACGGTGCACCGGCGTCGAGATGTTCAGCAAGCTCCTCGACGAGGGCCGGGCCGGCGACAACATCGGCGCCCTGCTCCGCGGCACGAAGAAGGAGGAGGTCGAGCGGGGCCAGGTGCTGTGCAAGCCCGGCTCCATCACCCCCCACACCAAGTTCGAGGCCACCGTCTACGTCCTGAACAAGGAGGAGGGCGGCCGCCACAAGCCGTTCTTCAACAACTACCGCCCGCAGTTCTACTTCCGGACGACCGACGTGACCGGCTCCATCTCGCTGCCCGAGGGCACCGAGATGGTCATGCCCGGGGACAACACGGACATGGTGGTCGAGTTGGGCAAGCCGATCGCCATGGTCGAGGGCCTGCGGTTCGCCATCCGCGAGGGTGGCCGCACCGTGGCCTCGGGCCGGGTCACCAAGATCCTCGCGTGACCGGGCGGCGACCGAAGCACTACGGAAGGAACGCCGTCACCATGGCCGCAGAGGGCCCCCGCCAGAAGATCCGCATCCGCCTGAAGGCGTACGACCACGAGATCCTCGACCAGTCCACCGAGAAGATCGTGCAGACGGTCATCAGGACCCAGGCCAAGGTCCAGGGCCCGGTCCCGCTGCCGACCGAGAAGCACCGCTACACGGTCATCCGGTCGCCCCACAAGTACAAGGACAGCCGCGAGCACTTCGAGATGCGGGTCCACAAGCGCCTGGTCGACATCGTCGAGCACACCCCGAAGACGGTCGACTCCCTGCAGCGGCTGGACCTGCCCGCCGGCGTGGACATCGAGATCAAGATACAGACGGTCTGAGCCGGAGCCCGGGGAACACCCGGAGCCCGGGCCAGGGACCCCCCTGGCGGGGACCCCGGGGGTGCGGCGCCGAGGGGGTGCCCGGGGTGGGACCGGGGTGCGGCGAGGGGTCCGGAACCGGTGGCGACGCCCGTCGGGATGGTGTAGCGTGGCGAGCCGGGTCGAAACCGGCCCAAGGTCGAGAAGTAGGACGTGTCCTGGCGCCCGCCTCCGGCGGGGACCCGGCCGCACGAGACGAGCGCTCCGTTCGGTTCCCACCGAGCGGAGCGTCTGCGTGGGGCGGCCTCTTCGGCGCCCTGGGGGCACGGTGGTCGGAACACCGGACCGAACAGCAGCACCATCCGGTCGGCGCGTGCGCCGGCCGGCCGAAGGGCGGCAGCACGCCCGGCAGTCGTAACGAATCACAGCGAACAGTCGAGACGGAAGAGCTCCAGTGGCCATCAAGGCGATCGTGGGCGAGAAGGTCGGAATGACCCAGATCTGGGACGACCAGCACCGGGCGGTCCCGGTGACGGTGGTGCGCGTTCCGCCCGTCCGCGTCGTCCAGGTCAAGACGCCCGAGCGCGAGGGCTACAGCGCCCTGCAGGTGACCTGGGGTCACCGGCGGGCGTCGAGCCTGACCAAGCCGGAGCGGGGCCACTTCGACAGTGCCGGTGTCGATCCGGGAAGGCGGCTGGTGGAGCTCCGGCTCGACGACGTGGGCCGACTACGAGGTCGGACAGCAGCTGGGTGCCGATGTCCTCGCCGCCGGCGACCTGGTCGACGCGGTGGCTGTGTCCAAGGGCAAGGGGTTCGCCGGTGCGCATGAAGCGCCACAACTTCAAGGGCCAGGGCGCCTCCCACGGCAACCACAAGAAGCACCGGTCGCCGGGGTCAATCGGCGCGTGCGCCACCCCCGCCCGGGTGTTCAAGGGCACCCGCATGGCGGGCCGGATGGGCGGCCAGCAGGTGAC
>CAWIPW010000011.1:0-3908 GCA_963838005.1 uncultured Actinomycetota bacterium | reverse complement strand
GCCCCGGGTCAGCACCGGCCCCCCCAGGGCCTCGCTGAGCTTGTCGGCGTAGTCTGCGCCGGCGATGCCCACCGTGCACCCGACCAACCGGCAGAGCGCCGCCATCTCGCCGACCTTGAGGTCGGGGTTCATCTGTGCCGCGGCGGCGCCGAGGCGGGCCGCCGCCAGGATCGATGCCACCGCCAGCGGACCGCCCTGATCGACGACGGCCACGTAGTCCCCCGCTTCCACCCCGACGCCCCGGAGGGCGGTCGCACACCGCCGGGCCAGTAGATCGAGTTCGGCGTAGGTCGTCCGCTCGCCGTCGACCACGAGGGCCGGCCGCGCCGGCGCCTCGGCCAGTGCCCGGTCGATCGTCTCCCCTACATGCATCGCTTCCCCTTTTCGAAGTGCGCGGGACGGTGAAGTCGGCGGCTCGGCGCCGGAACCTACCAGGCTGACCGCTCGGGGCGTCGAGGACGCAGCTGGGCGCGCCGTGAAGCGCTACGAGCGGGCACCGTCGACGCTGACCACCACCCGGCCCCGCACCGAGCCGGCCAGGATCCGTTCGGCCAACGCCGGGACGTGCTCGAGGGGCTCCACGGTGGTGGCCAGGGCGAGGAGGTCGCGGGGCACATCGCTGTCCAGACGTGCCCAGGCCGCCGCCCGGACGGCGGGAGGAACGGAAACGGAGTCCACGCCCAACAGTCGGACGTTGCGCAGGATGAACGGGAACACCGTCGTGGGAAGATCGGAACCGCCGGCCAGGCCGCACGCGGCCACCGCGCCACGGTAGGCGGTCTGCGCCAGCACCGTAGCCAGGGTCTGGCTGCCTACGGTGTCGATGGCCGCGGCCCACCGCTCCTTCTCGAGCGGCTTCCCCGACGCCCCGGACAGCTCCTCGCGCCCGATGATCGACGTTGCGCCGAGTGACGTGAGGTAGTCGGCGATCTCGGGTCGACCGGTCGCCGCGGCCACGCGATACCCCAGGGCGGCCAGCAGCATCACGGCGAAGCTGCCGACACCGCCTCCGGCCCCGGTCACCAGCACCTCGCCCCCACCCTGCGCCTCCATACCGGCGTCTTCGAGCGCCGCGATGCACAGCATGGCGGTGAGTCCACCCGTACCGATCGCCATGGTGTCGCGCAGTGAGAGGCCGGCGGGGCGGCGTTGGAGCCACTGCGAGTGAACCCGCTGCCGTGTGGTGTACCCACCAGGGTGCGTTTCGGAAAGCCCCCATCCCGTCACGAGGACCTCGTCACCGGGCGACCACTCGGCGGAGTCGGACGTGCGGACGGTTCCCGCCAGGTCCACGCCGCACACCATGGGGAAGGACCGGACGATGCGACCCTTGCCGGTGACGGCCAGCCCGTCCTTGTAGTTGAGCGATGACCAGTGGACGTCCACCGTCACGTCGCCCTCGGGCAGCGAGGCCTCGGAAACCTCGCTCAAGGACGCTGGTCCGTTCTCGGTCGCCACAATGGCGGGAAACGACTCCATCGGCAGTTCCTGTTCCTTTCGAGCGACGGTGGTGGCGACATGCCGCGACAGCCGGCCGCCGCGCTGCTCACCCCATGATGCCCGACCGGAGCACCGATCAGCAGATCCCGGTCGAAGCCCGACCGGCGCCGCCGGCCGGTCGTCAGTGGGCCGCAGCCGGACGCCGGGTCGCGGGGGCGGCAAGCTGCCCGCAGGCGGCATCGATCTCGGCCCCACGGGTGGCGCGCACGGTCGCGTTGACCCCGAGGCCGAGGAGCCGTTCCTGAAACCCCCGCACCCTGTGCGCCGGGCTTCCTCGCACCGCGAACCCCGGTGTCGGGTTGAGCGGAATGAGATTGACGTGCGCCGCGAGCGGTCGCGCGAACCGGGCCAGTTCGGCCGCATCACGATCCTGGTCGTTCACCTCGTGGATCATGGCCCACTCGATCGACAGCCGCCGGCCGGTCGCGCCCACGTACGCCGCGCACGCCTCGGCCAGCACGGAGAGCGGGTACCGCCTGTTGACGGGGACCAGAACGTCGCGCAACTCGTCGTTGGCGGCGTGCAGGGAGACCGCGAGGTTGACGGGCAGCCCCTCGCCGGCCAGACGGCGGATGCCGGGCACGATGCCCACGGTCGACAGCGTCAGGTGGCGGGCGGAGAATCCCATGTCACCGTGGAGCCGGGTGACGGCGCTCCAGACCCTGTCGTAGTTGGAGAGCGGCTCGCCCATGCCCATGAACACCACGTTGGAGAGGCGCCGCGGGCGGGCGGCCCTCATGGCCTCCGCCACCTGCTCGACGATCTCCCCGCCGCTGAGGTGGCGTTGGAAGCCGGCCTGACCGGTGGCGCAGAACTGGCAGGCCATGGCGCATCCGGCCTGGGTGGACACGCAGACCGTGACCCGGTCGGGGTAGTGCATCAGCACCGTTTCGACCTCGGCACCGTCGTGGAGCGACCAGAGCCACTTGGTCGTCCGGCCGTCGTCGGCCGATCGCCGCGTCACCTCGCGTAGTGCCGGGGGCAGCGCCTCACGCAGCCTCTCCCGCAGGGTCACCGGAAGGTCGGTCATCTCGTCCGGGCGCAGGACACGACGGTGCAGGCCCTCCCACACCTGGCGGGAGCGGAACGACGGCTCACCGTCGAGGAGCAGCTCCAGCTCGGCCGGTTGGAGATCGTACGGGGCGGGCACCGGTCCAGGCTAAGCCAGCGGTGGACGAGCCCGGGACCGAAGCCCGGCTCGCGGGGACCGGCGAGCGTCGAACCGGGTGCGGCGGACCCCTCCGTTGGAGAGTGGTCGATATCATTCTCAACGTGCACACCCCGGAGCCCCTGTGAAGCGGCTGACGCAGCGGGGCGTCGAAGGGGCGCTTCTGCGCTACCAGGTGATGGCCAACATCGTCGGAACCCTCATCATCCCGCTGTTCATCTTCACCGGCATCAAGATTGCCTCGGGGAGCGGCAAGCTCGAGGTCGAGATCCTCGGGGTGGCCCACGGCTACCTCTACATCGTCTACCTGGTCACGGTCGGCGTCCTCGCCTTCCAGACCCGCCTCCACGTGGTGTGGATCCTCGCCATGTGCGGCGCCGGCCTCATCCCGGGCATGACCTTCGTGGTGGAGTGGTGGGTCGTCACCCGCAAGATCCACCCTCTCCTGGCCGCGCGGGCCGAGGCCGCCTCAGTGGCGGGCTGAGAGGGTCGCCCGGTGCGTCACGACGGCCGAACACCCACGTGGCCCATGGCCGTCGCCGCCTCCCGCCGGGCCAGCAGGGCCTCGACCGCTTCCCCGGCCCCGGCGGGACCACCTTCATAGGCCACCCGGCCCCGGTCGAGCACCACACCCTTGGTGGCCAGTTGCAGGACGCGGCGAGATCTGCTGTTCCACGACGATCAGCGCCGTACCCCTCCGATTGATCTCCGTCAAACCGTCGTACACCGTGTCGACGACCACCGGCGCCAGGCCCAGGGAGAGCTCGTCGGCCACCAGCACCTTGGGCGGCACCACAAGGACCTTGGCCAACGACAGCAGCCGCTGCTCACCACCCGACATCGTGCCCGCCAGCTGCCGCCGCCGTTTGTGGAGAACCGGGAAGGCGGTGTACGCCCGCTCGAGGTTGGAGGCCAGCAGTTGTCGTCCGGCCCGCTGGCGGAAGGCCAAGGTGAGGTTCTCCTCCACGGTGAGGCTGGCGAAGACACCCCTCCCCTCGCGATGTGCGCCATCCCCAGTCGGGCGATCTCGTAGGCGGGCCGCGCGGTGATGTCCAGGCCCGCCAGGAGCACCGTGCCGGCCGCGGCGTCACCAGTCCGGTGACCTACGCGCCACGCCTGGACTTGCCGGCTCCGTTGGAGCCGACCAGGCCACGGCGCCCGCCGGAACGGTCAACGACACGTCGAAGAGGGCGCGGGACGGCCGATAGGAGGCACTGACGCCGTCGAGGACCAGGACGTC
>CAWIPW010000010.1:0-298921 GCA_963838005.1 uncultured Actinomycetota bacterium | reverse complement strand
CTTCGTTGGCGGCGGCCAGGTCGACCTGCTGGGCCGAGAGGTAGACGGGCAGCTCCGCCAGCAGCTGCGTACCCGTCAGCGCCTGGCCCGACTTGGTCGCGCAGTAGGACGCCGATCCGGACTGCTGCGCCTGCTGCACGTTCGAGCCGATCTGCTGGTCGAAGCTCTGCGTCAGCTCCGATTTCACATTGGCCAGGTCGCTGTCGCTCGGCTCCAGGTGCTTGGTCGCCGCCAGCTGCTGGTACACGAGCACGTCCACCGAGTTGCGGACGACGCTGTCGGCAAAGGCGATGTCGTAGGAGCTCACCGAGCCGTCGGAACCCTGGCCGCCGGTGCCGATCGCCTGCGGCAACTGCCCCTGGGACTCGATCGAGAGCAGGCACAGACCGGCCTCGGTCTGGGTCAGGGCCGTCATCTGGTCGTTGACCGTCGACACCGATACCGAGGATCCGTTGACGGTCGCGGCGGGTTGGGAGGCGTTGCACCCCGTGACGAGCCCGCCCGCGATGGCGACGGCGGCAACCAGGGCAACCTTGGGGGTGAGCCGCTTCACGGGGGGCGATGCTACCGGGTGGCGCGTTGGGGGCCGGGCTCGGCCCCGGGAACGTCGGCGACCGCAGCCGGCACCAGCTCCGACAGCAGGTCGACCAGCAGCGGCGCCACCGGATCGCCGGCATCCGCAGTCTGCAGGGCACCAGCAGCCGGTGCAGATCGGCGTGGTAGGTGCCGCCCGGCGCCAGCCGGCGCAGCCGCACCTCGGCCGAGGCCGGCAGGGTGATCGGCGAGAGCTTCACCTGCCACACCCGCCCCTTGCCCGACGGTCCGGCACCGATCCCGCCGCGACCGGGCCCGACACCGCCAGATCGGTGATCCCGAGGCGCAGGCACTCGACCCGCAGTCGGGCCACGTCCAGCAGAGCGACGGCCGGGCGCGGGCAGCGGGCCGAACCGGTCCGCCCATTCGGCGCCGCATGTCCTCGACCTCGGCGAGGGTCCTGACCGCTCGCCAGCCGCCGGTAGGCCTCGAGACGGACGTCCTCGTCCTCGACGTAGTCGGGCGGCAGGTGGGCGGCGCGGGCACGTCGAGGTTGACCTCGATCGGCTCGGGCCGGGCCTCCCCCTTCAGCTCGGCCACCGCCTCGGAGACCATCTGGACGTAGAGGTCGTAGCCGACGGCGGCGATGTGACCGGACTGGTCCCGCCCGAGCAGGTTGCCCGCACCGCGGATCTGGAGGTCGCGCATGGCGATCTTGAAGCCCGAACCGAGCTCGGTGTGCTCCCCGATGGTGCGCAGCCGCTCGTAGGCCTGCTCCGACAGCACCCGGTCGGCGGGGTGGAAGAGGTAGGCGTAGGCCCGCTGGCCCGCCCGGCCCACCCGGCCCCGGAGCTGGTGCAGCTGCCCGAGACCGAGGCGGTCGGCCCGGTCCACCACGAGCGTGTTGACCGTCGGCATGTCGATGCCCGACTCGATGATCGTCGTGCAGACCAGGACGTCGTACTCGCCGCTCCCAGAAGTCGAGGACCACCTGCTCGAGTGCTCCCTCGTCCATCTGGCCGTGAGCCACCGCCATGCGGGCCTCGGGAACCAGCCGGCGGAGCCGCTCCGCCGCCGCGTCGATGTCGGCCACCCGGTTGTGGACGAAGAACACCTGGCCCTCCCGGAGGAGCTCCCGGCGGATGGCCTCGGACACCGCCCCCTCGTCGTACTCGCCGACGTAGGTGAGGATCGGCTGGCGGTCCGCGGGCGGGGTGTTGACCATCGACAGGTCGCGGATGCCGGTCAGGGTCATCTCGAGCGTCCGGGGGATCGGGCTGGCGGTGAGGGTCAGCACGTCCACCCGTCGGTGAGGGCCTTGATGGCCTCCTTGTGCGTCACCCCGAACCGCTGCTCCTCGTCGACCACGAGCAGGCCCAGGTTCTTGAAGGCGACGTCCCCGGCCAGCAGCCGGTGGGTGCCGATCACCACGTCGACCGAGCCGTCGGCCAACCCGTCGAGCACCTTGCGGGCCTGGGCGTGGGTGAGGAACCGGCTGAGCATCTCCACCCGCACCGGGAAGGCCGCGAACCGGTCCGCGAACGTCTGGAAGTGCTGGCTGGCGAGCAGCGTCGTCGGGACGAGGACGGCGGCCTGCTCGCCGTCCTGGACGGCCTTGAAGACCGCCCGCACGGCCACCTCGGTCTTGCCGAAGCCGACGTCCCCGCAGACCAGCCGGTCCATCGGGCCGGGCCGCTCCATGTCGGCCTTCACCTCCTCGATGGCCTTGAGCTGGTCGGGGGTCTCGGCGTAGGGGAACGACTCCTCCAGCTCGGGCTGCCACGGCGTGTCGGGCGCGAAGGCGTGGCCCGGTCGACCTGAGCCGGCGCCGATAGAGGACCACGAGCTCCTCGGCGATCTCGTGCACGGCGGCCCGGGCCTTGGCCCGGTCCGCTGCCACTCCGACCCCCCGAGCCGGTTGACGGAGGGCGCGTCGCCCCCGGTGTACGGGGTGAGGGCGTCGATCTGGTCGGTCGGGAGGTAGAGCCTGTCGCCCCCCCGGTACTCGAGCAGGAGGTAGTCGCGGGCGGCGCCCGCCCATGGTGCGGGTGACCATGCCCGCCGTAGCGGGCCACGCCGTGCTGGCGGTGGACGACGTAGTTGCCGGGGGCCAGGTCGTCGAAGAACCCGTCGACCGGGCGGGCCCGGGCCCGGGCGGGCCGGTGGGGGCGGCGCCGTCCGGTCACGTCCGATTCGGCCAGCACGGCCAGCCGGATCCCGGGGAGCACGAACCCGTCGAGCGTGCCACCACGATGGGCGCCGGACCTCGACGCGGGAGTGTCCACGGCCCCGCACCTCTCCGGCCAGCGTGGACGCCAGCCGCTCCGCCCCCGTCGGCGCTGGCCGAGCACAGCACCAGCTCGTAGCCGTCGCCGGCGAGCCGCCGTACCTGGTCGGCCAGCCGGTCCCCGTCGCCGAGCACCGGCTCCCACCCCCGGCTGTCGATGGACGGCTCGTCGAGTCCATCGGCCGGCGGCACGACCGACAGCAGTCCGGCCCGGCTCCCGGTGAGCAGCCGGTCGAATGCCAGGTGGAGCCGGGGGGCACCTGCGCCGATCTCGGCGTCCCAGGTGGCCGCGAGAGGTCGACAGCGCCTCCTCCTCCTCGATCAGCTCGGTGGCCCGGTCTTTGCGCCCGGCGGGGTTCGACCAGCACCACCAGCGATCCCTCGCCGAGGAGGTCGGTGAGGAGCTCGCCGTCGCCGTCGGCACCGACGGCCCACCGGCGCCACCCACGGCAGCCACGACTCCATCCCGTCGAAGAGCTCGCCCCGGGCCAGTCGCTCCCATTGGCTCCGTCCCCACGGGGCGTGGGCCACCAGTTCCTCCGCCCTGGCCCGCACGTCCTCATCGGGCACCAGCTCTCGGCACCCGTAGATGGCCCACCCGGTCGAGGTCGTCCGTCGACCGTTGGTCGCCGACATCGAAGGCGGTCAGCCGGTCCACCTCGTCGCCCCAGAGATCGAGGCGCACGGGCCCGTCGGCCGTCGACGGGAACACGTCGATGATGCCGCCCCGGACGGCCAGCTCCCCCCGGTGCTCCACCAGCGGCTCCCGGCGGTAGCCGGCGGCGACCAGCCGGGCCACCACCTCGCCGCTGTCCAGGCGGTCTCCCCGGGCCACCTCGAGGGGACGGGCCGCCGTCCGCCACGGACCCAGCCGCTGCAGCACGGCCTTGACCGGTGCCACGATGACGCCCGCCCGTCCCTCGGCCAGGTGGTGGAGCACGGCCAGCCGCCGCCCCATCGTCTCGGCCTCGGGGCTCACGCGTTCGAACGGCAGGGTCTCCCACGCCGGGAACAGCTCCACCGGCGTCGGCGCCGAGATACAGCCCGAGGTCATGGACGAGCTCCGACGCGGCCGCGGCCGTGGGGGTGACGATCAACAGCGGTCGGCGGGCGCTCAGGGAGGCCACCCCGGCCAGCGCGAAGGCCTGGGCCGGCGCCGCCACCGCCACGGTTGCAGCCGGCGCGCCGATGACCCGGGTCATCGCCGGCTCGTCGCGCAGCCGGGAAGGGAGGGCGCGGAGTTCCACCGGGTCAGGGTACCGGCGGCCCGCACGGGCGCAGCGCCGCTGAAGCTCCCGCCGGAACCGGCCCCGCACGACCGTCAGGGGACCACCCGTCACCCGTCCCGGCGGCCAGGCGGGTCGGCGGCCGGGCCGGCCGGTGGCCGGGCCGGTTCGGGCCGGGAGCGACGGCAGCTACCCGGCCGTGTTGTACCGGTTCATGGCGGTGTCGAGCCCGGCGGTGGCCAGCAGCTCGACCGCATCGGCGGCCTCGGCCACGGCCACACCGAGCAGCTCGCGATCGGCCGATCCCGGCCGACGCAGGACGTAGTCGGCGCCGGACTGGCGGCCGGGCGGCTTGCCGACCCCGATGCGGACCCGGGTGTAGCCCTTGCTGTGCAGGTGGGCGTCGACGGACCGGAGGCCGTTGTGCCCGGCGTTCCCGCCCCCGGCCTTCAGCTTCAGGCGCCCGGGCGGGAGGTCGAGCTCGTCGTGGACGACCACGATGCGCTCGGGTTCGGTCACCGGATCGATCCCGGCCCGGCGCGCCAGCTTGGCGACGGCCCGGCCCGAGTCGTTCATGTAGGTCGCGGGCACGGCCAGCAGCACCCGCCGTCCGGCGACGGTCACGACGGCCGCCCTGGCGTCAAGGCCCCGCTCGGACCGCAGCGTGGCCGACAGTCGCGACGCCAGCGCCTCGACGGCGGCACCTCCGACGTTGTGCCTGGTGCCCGAGAACTCCTCGCCCGGATTGGCCAGGCCGACGACCAGCAGGTCTGCCGGCGTGCCCGTGCGCGAGCCGAACAGGGTCTAGTCCTGGCCTTCGGCCCCCGCAGCGCCCTCCTCGGCGGCGGGCGCGGCACCCTCGGCTGCGCCCTCGGCGCCGGCCTCCTCCGTCTCGGCCTCGATCTGGACCCGGGGCGGCAGACCCGTGACGACGGGCGCCTCCGGATCGCCGTCGACGTCGACGCCGGCCGGCAGAGTGATGTCGGAGACCTTCAGCGTGAGTCCCACGGCCAGACCGGAGATGTCGACCTCGAGGACGGTCGGGATGTCGGCCGGCTTGGCCTTCACCGTCAGGTTGAACAGCTGCTGTTCGATGATGCCGTCGGCGTGGTGGACCTCGGTGGCCTCACCCACCAGGGTGACGGGCACCTCGGCCGAGATGACCTCGTCACGCCGGACGATCTGGAAGTCGACATGGGTCACCACCCCCTTCACCGGGTGGCGCTGGATGTCGCGGGCCAGGGTGAGGTAGCTGGTACCGGCGACGTCGAGGTCGAGCAGGGTGTTCAGCCCGGCCTCACCCGAAAGGGCCGTCCGGAGCTCGCGGCCGACCACCGCCACCGGGACGGGGTCCGAGCCGTGGCCGTAGACGACGCCGGGGATCTTCCCTTCGGCGCGTAGGCGGCGCGTGGCGCTCGATCCGGTCGGGCGCCCGACTTCGGCGGCGAGCGTGATCTCGGGCATGGACGTGCTCCTCGGTAGTGCTGGTGGTCCCCGGCGCCGGCGCGCGCCCCCTGGGGGACGGCGCACCTGCCGACCGGCAGGCGACAAGACTAGACGGTCCCGGCCCTCGGCAGCCACCGGCGGCCACCGGCGGCCGGGGTGGCCGCGATGGCCCCGGTCAGCTCAGGTTGTCGCCTCCGAAGATCTCCGACACCGAGGTGTCCTCGAAGACGGCGTCGATGGCATCGGAGATGAGCCGGGCCACCGACAGCACCTCCAGCTTGTCGAAGAGACGGTCCGAGGAGATGGGCAGGGTGTTGGTCACCACCACCTTGGTCAGCGCCGAATTCTTGAGGCGGTCCACCGCGGGTTCGGAGAGCACGGCGTGGGTGGCCATGCACCACACCTCGGCCGCACCCCGCTCGGCCAGCAGGTCGGCCGCGGCCACGATCGTGCCGGCAGTGTCGATCATGTCGTCTATGAGCACGCACCGGCGACCCATCACCTCGCCCACCACGTGCAGGGCTTGGACGTGATTGGCCTTGTCCTTCAGCCGGCGCTTGTGGACGACGGCGAGGTCGGCGGAGAGGTTCTGGCTGAAGCGTTCGGCCACCTTCACACGGCCGGCATCCGGCGCCACCACCACCAGGTCGTCGGTCCCCTGGGTGCGCAGGTAGTCGACGAGCACGGGCGCGGCCGTGAGATGGTCGAAGGGGACGTCGAAGAACCCCTGGATCTGACCGGAGTGGAGGTCGACGCTGACGACGCGGTCGGCACCGGCCACCGACAGGATGTCGGCCACCAGCTTGGCGGTGATCGGTTCGCGCCCGGTGGACTTGCGGTCTTGCCGGGAGTAGCCGTAGTAGGGGCAGACGGCCGTGATGCGCTTGGCCGAGGCCCGCTTGGCCGCGTCGATCATGATCAGGTGCTCCATCAACGAGTCGTTGACGGGGTAGCAGTGGGTCTGGATGATGAAGACGTCACTGCCCCTGATCGAGCTGTCGTAGCGGCAGTGGATCTCGCCGTTGGCGAACTCGCGCAGGTTCGCCTCCCCCAGCTCGACGCCGAGCTGGCCGGCGATCTCCTTGGCGAGCACCGGGTGCGAGCGACCGGACACGAGCACCAAGCGCCGGCGGGGGGTGAATTCCATGCTCCGAAACTACCGCGCCCCGGATGACCGGGTCACTGGCGGGGCGGTGGCAGCGTGGCCGTGAAGCCCCATCCCGGAGGCGCCTCCGCGCCCGCCGGGACGACCTCGCCGTCGGCCAGGACCGCGAACGGTCCCACCCTGGCCTCCCGGCCGATGACGGCCCTCCGGCCTACGGTCCGGGTCACCCTGGCCCCCTCCTCGACCACGGTGTCGACGAGGTGGCAGTCGGGGCCGATCTCGGCGTGGGTACCGATGCTGCAGTTGCCCTGGAGGATGACGCCCGGGAGGAGCACGACGTCCGGCGCCAGTTCGACCTCGGCGTCGACGTAGGTGCGCTCCGGGTCCCACATCGTGACTCCCCGCCGCATCCAGCGCTCGTTGATGCGGTCCCGCAGCTCGGCCTCGGCCACGGCCAGCTGGGCCCGGTCGTTGACGCCGGCGACCTCCATCACGTCGTCCACCACCAGCGAGACCACCCGGTGACCGGCGTCGTAGAGCACGCCGACCACATCGGTCAGGTAGTACTCGCCCAGGGCGTTGGAAGGGCTCAGCCGCCGGAGCGCGGGCGCGAGCACGCTGCGCCGGAAGCAGTAGATCGAAGTGTTGACCTCGTCGACCTCGAGCTCGTCGGGCGTGGCGTCGGCTTCCTCCACCACCCGAGCGACGGTGTCGTCCCGACCCCGGACCACCCGGCCGTACCCGGTGGGGTCGGCCACCATGGCGGTGAGCACCGTGGCCGCGGCGTCGCTGGCCCGGTGGTGCCGGACCAGCGCGGCGACCGTGGCCGACCGCAGCAGTGGGGTGTCGCCCGGCAGCACCACCACGTCGGCGTCGTCGTCGGCATCCTCGGAGACCGGTGAGGGCGACGGCCATGGCGTCGCCGGTCCCCCGCTGCTCGATCTGGTCGACGAACTCGATGGCCAGACCCGGCGGTGCGTGCTCGATGAGCGTCTTCGTGACCCACTCGGCCCGGTGACCGACCACGACGACCACGCGCCGAACCGGAAGCTCCGCCAACGAGTCGAGCACGTGGAGCACCATGGGCCGGCCGCACAGCCGGTGGAGGGGCTTGGGCCGCGCCGAGCGCATCCGGGTGCCCTCCCCCGCGGCCAACACGACAGCGGACAGGGGGCGGCTCATGCGGCCTATTCTTCCCACGACTGGGGGGCGAGTGTGGGCACAGGGCCCGACTTCCCGCGGATCGAGGCCATGACGACCCTGAGCACCACCGTGGATCCCACTTCCGAGGAATACCTTGCGAACCGGGCCGCGCTCGAATCGGCCATTGCCGATATCGATACCGAATTGGCCGTGACCAGGGCCGGAGGCGGCGAACGGTACGTCGAGCGCCACCGGGCCCGCGGCAAGCTCGGGGCCCGCGAGCGCATCGAGCTCCTCCTCGATCCCGACTGCGCCTTCCTCGAGCTCTCCCCGCTCGCGGCCTGGGGCACCGAGTACGCGGTGGGCGGGTCCCTCGTCACCGGCATCGGCGTGGTCGAGGGCGTGGAGTGCATGATCTCTGCCAACGATCCGACCGTGCGCGGCGGTTCGATGAACCCCTACACCTTCAGGAAGTCGGCACGGGCCGCCGACATCGCCCGCGAGAACCGTCTTCCCCTCATCAGCCTGGTGGAATCGGGCGGGGCCGACCTGCCCGCCCAGGCCGAGCTGTTCATCCCCGGTGGCCGGGCGTTCCGCGACCTGACCCAGCTCTCGGCGGCGGGGATCCCCACCATCGCGCTGGTCTTCGGCAGCTCGACGGCGGGCGGCGCCTATGTCCCCGGCATGAGCGACTACATCGTCATGATCGACGGCCGCTCCAAGGTGTTCCTCGGTGGGCCCCCCCTCGTGAAGATGGCCACCGGTGAGGAGTCGACCGACGAGGAACTGGGCGGCGCGGCCATGCACGCCCGGATCTCGGGACTGGCCGACGAGCTCGCCGTTGACGAGGCCGACGCCATCCGGCACGGGCGTCGCATCGTGGCCCGGCTGCACTGGCGGAAGGAGGGACCGGGGCCGTCGCTTCCCGCGGAGCCCCCGTGCCTGGACCCCGAGGAGCTGCTCGGCATCGCCTCGGCCGACCCCAAGGTGCCCTTTGATCCCCGGGAGGTCCTCTCCCGGGTGGTGGACGGTTCGCGGTTCGACGAGTTCAAGCCCCTCTACGGTGCGAGCCTGGTCACCGGATGGGCGTCCATCCACGGGTATCCCGTCGGCGTGCTGGCCAACCACCGGGGGGTCCTCTTCTCCGAGGAGGCCGACAAGGCGTCGCAGTTCATCCAGCTGGCGAACCAGATCGACGTCCCCCTCGTGTTCTTCCAGAACACCACCGGCTACATGGTCGGCCGGGAGTACGAGCAGCGGGGGATCATCAAGGACGGCGCCAAGATGATCAACGCCGTGTCGAATTCGTCGGTACCGCATCTCACGGTCAACATCGGTGCCTCCTACGGCGCCGGCAACTACGGCATGTGCGGCCGGGCCTACAACCCCCGCTTTCTGTTCGCGTGGCCGAATGCACGTTCGGCCGTCATGGGGCCCGCCCAGTTGGCCGGGGTGCTGTCCATCGTCTCGCGACAGTCGGCCGAGGCGCGCGGGGAGCCCTTCGACGAGGAGGCCGACCGCCAGCTGCGCGAGCTCGTGGAGGCACAGATCGAGGCGGAATCGGTGCCGCTGTATCTGACGGCGCGCCTCTACGACGACGGCATCATCGACCCCCGCGACACCCGGACCGTGTTGGGCATCTGCCTGTCGGTCATCGACAACCGCACGGTCCGCGGCACCCGCGGCTACGGCGTCTTCCGGATGTAGGTGGAGACCGTGTCCGCACCGGCAGGTGGCCCGGTCACCCGGCTCCTCGTCGCCAACAGGGGCGAGATCGCCCGTCGCGTCTTCGCGACCGCCCGGACGATGGGGATCGGCTGCGTCGCCGTGCACTCGGACACCGACGCCCACGCCGCCCACGTGCGCGAGGCCGACGTCGCCGTCGGCCTGCCGGGGGCCGCGCCCGCCGACACCTACCTGCGGGTCGACCTCCTGCTGGACGCGGCCGACCGGACCGGCGCCGACGCCGTCCACCCCGGCTACGGCTTCCTGTCGGAGGACCCTGTATTCGCCTCGGCCGTCATCGATGCCGGGCTGACATGGATCGGCCCCCCGGCGTCGGCCATGGCGGCCATGGGATCGAAGGTCGGAGCCAAGGCGCTTATGGCCGCGGCCGGGGTGCCCACCCTGCCGTCGATCGTCGTCGGTGACGGTGACGGTGACGGTGACGGCGTCGATCCGGGCGACGCCGACGCCCTCGGTTGGCCGTTACTGGTGAAGGCGTCAGCCGGCGGAGGGGGGCGGGGCATGCGCACGGTGGCCCATCCCGACGACCTCGAAGCGGCCATTACCTCCGCCCGGCGCGAGGCCCGGGCCGCCTTCGGCGACGGGACCGTCTTCCTCGAGCGCTTCGTCAGCGATCCCCGCCACATCGAGATCCAGGTGATGGCGGACATCGCCGGGACGACGGTCGCCCTGTTCGAGCGGGAGTGCTCGATCCAGCGTCGTCATCAGAAGCTCATCGAGGAATGCCCGTCACCCGCCATCGGTCCGGACGAACGCGAGCAGTTGTGTGCCACGGCCGTGGCCGCGGCCCGGGCCGTCGGCTACGTCGGCGCCGGCACCGTCGAATTCGTCCTCGACCCGGCCACCGGTCGCTCGTTCTTCCTCGAGATGAACACCAGACTCCAGGTCGAGCACCCGGTGACCGAGGCCGTGACCGGCCTCGACCTGGTCCGGCTCCAGGTGCTGGTGGCCAGGGGCGAACCGCTTCCACCCGAGGTGGCCTCGGCCGTGGCCGCCGGTCCCCGCGGGCATGCCATCGAGGTCCGGCTGACCGCCGAGGACGCCGCCGCCGGTTGGCGCCCCTCGATCGGCCGACTCCGGTCGTTCGCCATCGAGGCCGAGGGGGTGCGGGTGGACAGCGGCGTCGTCGCCGGCGACGAGGTCCCGGCACACTACGACCCGCTGCTGGCCAAGGTCATCGCCCATGCGGCGACCAGGTCAGAGGCAGCCGCCGTGCTGGCGAGCGCATTGTCGGCGGCCCGCATCCACGGTGTCACGACCACCCGCGATCTCGCCGTCCACATCCTCCGCCATCCCGCGTTCGCGGAAGGGGAGACCGACACGGGCTTCATTGACCGGCACGGCCTCGACAAGCTGGCCGCCCCCCTCGCCGACGCCGATGCGCGCCGGCGCCACGCCCTGGTGGCGGCGCTGGCCCTCCAGGCCGACCGGCGGTCCCGTGCCCAGGTCCAGCCGGCGGCGCCGAGCGGTTGGCGGAACAACCCGTCCGAACCGCAGCGCTGCTCGTTCGACCTCGGCGACGGGGTCGTCGACGTCACCTACCGTTTCGACCGCACGGGTCGGACGCTCCTCGAGGCCACCGTCGGAGGCGAGGAGCTACCGACGGAGACGGCTACCGTCGTCGCCGACTCGGTCGTGCTCGTCGAGGAAGGGGTCCGCCGCCGGTACATGGTGGCGCGGGACGGAGCCCACGTCGACATCGACGGGCCCGACGGCGCCTCGTCGCTGGTCGTACGCCCGCGCTTCGTGACCGGTGTCTCCAGGGTGTCCAGGGGCGCGGCGGTGGCACCGCTTCCTGGCGGTGTCGTCAGGGTGGAAGCGGTCGCCGGGCAGCTGGTCGAGGCCGGTGACGTCCTGGTGGTACTCGAAGCCATGAAGATGGAGCACGCCGTACAGTCCGGCATCGCCGGAACCGTCCGCGAGGTGTCGGTGGCCGCCGGGGACCAGGTCACCACCGGCCAGGTGCTGGCGGTCGTCGACGGCACTGACGGCGCTGACGGCGCTGACGCCGCTGACGCCGCTGACGCCGAAGGTGACGACCGCGACGGCGCCGACCGCGACGGCATCGGCGGAGAGGGCGAGCCCAGATGACGACACCACCGAGGGGGCACAGATGACCGAGCCGATCCGCATCGCCAACTCCTCCGGTTTCTACGGTGACCGGCTGGCGGCGGCACGCGAGATGGTCGAGGGCGGACCCATCGACGTCCTGACCGGCGACTGGCTGGCCGAACTGACCCTGCTCATCCTCTGGAAGGGCATGCAGCGCGATCCGTCGAAGGGCTGGGCCCGGACCTTCCTCACCCAGATGGAGCACGTCCTCGGGACCTGTGCCGACAAGGGCATCAAGGTGATCAGCAACGCCGGCGGGCTGAATCCGGCCGGACTGGCCGATGAAGTCCGGTCGCTCGCCGAGCGGCTCGGCGTGGCCGTCTCGGTGGCCCACGTCGAGGGCGACGACCTCATGGGTCGGATCGACGAACTCGGCGACGCTGGACACCCGCTGGCGAACCTCGACACGGGCGTGCCCCTGGCCGAGGCGCCCGGGACGGCCGTGACCGCCAACGCCTATCTGGGTGCCTGGCCCATCGCGGCCGCCCTTGCCGGCGGCGCCGACGTCGTCATCTGTCCCCGGGTGACCGATGCGTCCCTGGTCGTCGGCCCGGCCGCCTGGCACCACGGCTGGCAGCCGACCGATTGGGACCGCCTGGCCGGGGCGGTGGCCGCCGGCCACCTCATCGAGTGCGGCACCCAGGTGACCGGTGGGAACTACGCCTTCTTCACAGAGGTCGCCGGGCTCGATCACCCGGGCTTCCCCATCGCAGAGGTCGCCGAGGACGGGTCATCGGTGATCACCAAGCATCCGGACACCGGCGGGGAGGTGTCGGTCGGCACGGTCACCGCCCAGCTCCTCTACGAGATCGGCGGACCCGACTACGCCAACACCGACGTCGTCGCCCGCTTCGACACGACCGTCCTGACGCAGCAGGCTCCCGACCGGGTGCTGGTGTCGGGGACGCGTGGCCATCCCGCCCCCGACCATCTCAAGGTCTGCATCAACCTCCTGGGCGGGTGGCGCAACACCATGTCGTTCGTGCTCACCGGGCTCGAGATTCCGGCCAAGGCGGAACTCACGCTGCAGACACTGGAGCACAGCCTCGGCGGCTTCGACCGCTTCGGCTCGGTTGAACACCGGCTCATACGCACCGACAAGCCCGACGCCCCAACGAACGCGGAGGCGACGGCGGTACTGCAGATCACGGCCAAGGACTCAGACGGCACCCTCGTGGGCAGGACGTTCTCCGATGCGGTCGTGGAGCTGGCGCTCGCCGGCTATCCGGGCCTGCACTTGACGACCCCGCCGACGGCGGGCACCGCCTACGGCGTGTTCTGGCCGGCCCTGGTACCCGCCGACGAGGTGGTGCCCACCGTGGTGCACGCCGACGGCCGGCGGGAGCTCATCCCCCACGACGCCTTCCGCAACCCCGGCGAGGAGGTTCTCATCCCCCACCCGCATACTTCGCCCCCGGCGGTGGCGAAGTCGGGCGGCAGGGTCTCGCGCGTGCCGCTGGGCACTCTCGTCGGCGCCCGGTCCGGCGACAAGGGCGGCAACGCCAACGTCGGACTGTGGGCCCGCGACGACCCGGCATGGGCGTGGCTCGAGTCGTACCTCACCGTCTACCGCCTCCGGCAGCTCCTGCCGGAGGCGGCGGAGCTGGCCATCCAGCGGTTCGAGCTGCCGAACCTCCGGGCGCTGAACTTCGTCATCGTCGGTCTGCTCGGCGAGGGTGTGGCCTCCACGTCGCGACCTGATCCACAGGCCAAGGGACTGGGCGAGTACGTTCGAAGTCGCCTGGTGGACATTCCGACGGAGCTCGTGGCTGCGACATCCTCGGAGGATGTCGCCGCGGATGCCCCTCCGAGTCTCTGACCCGTCAACCACGAGAGCGCACGGCCGCACAGGACGCACAGGACGCACAGGACGCACAAGGGAGCAGGCCCATGGACTTTGTCGAGCCGGAAGAGCACCGGATGCTGCGTGACGCGGTGTCGGCCATCGCCTCGAAGTACGGCCACTCGTACTACGTGGAGAAGGCGCGCGCCGACGAGCGGACCGACGAGCTGTGGCGCGAGATGGCCGACGCCGGATTTCTGGGGGTGAGCGTTCCCGAGAGGTTCGGCGGCGGCGGCATGGGCATCTCCGAGCTCGCCGTGGTGGCCGAGGAACTGGCGGCCGCCGGCTGCCCGCTGCTGATCATCGTGGTCTCCCCGGCGATCTGCGCCACCATCATCGCCAAGTTCGGCACCGAGGAGCAGCAGCAGAGGTGGCTGCCGGGGTTCGCCACCGGTGACCTGAAAATGGCCTTCGCCATCACCGAACCCGACGCAGGTTCCAACTCGCACAACCTCTCTCTCACCGCCACCCGCGACGGCGACGTCTACCGGCTCAACGGCTCGAAGTACTACATCTCCGGCGTCGACGAGGCCGACGCCGTCCTCGTCGTGACCCGCAGCGGCATCGATCCCGAGACCGGTCGGGGTCAGCTCTCGCTCTTCGTCGTCGACGTGGACACGCCCGGCTTCGAGAAGTCGGTGCTCCCCGTGGAGATCACCGCACCCGAGAAGCAGTTCACGCTGTTCTTCGACAACGTGCAGGTCGGCGCCGACCGGCTCATCGGCACCGAGGGACACGGCCTGTTCCAGGTGTTCTTCGGGTTGAATCCCGAGCGCATCCTCAGTGCCGCCACCGCCAACGGCGTCGGCCGCTACGCGCTGGAAAAGGCGGCCGAGTACGCCCGCGACCGGGCCGTCTGGGGCACTCCCATCGGACGCCACCAGGGAATCTCGCATCCGCTGGCGAAGTGCAAGATCGAGGTCGAACTGGCCCGCCTGATGACGGACAAGGCCGCCTGGCTCTGCGACCATGCCGGCGACACGCCGGCCGCCGGTGAGGCCGCCAACATGGCCAAGTACGCCGCCGCCGAGGCGACGCTCGCCGCGCTGGACCAGGCGATCCAGACCCACGGAGGCAACGGCATGTCCTCCGAGTACGGGCTGGCCGACCTGTGGGGGATGGCCCGGCTCCTCCGGATCGCGCCCGTCAGCCGGGAGATGATCCTGAACTTCGTGGCCCAGCACTCATTGGGGCTGCCGAAGTCCTACTGAGGCCCCGGTCTTCCGTGGCCTCCCCGCGGCTTGTCCAGAGTCTCCCCGCGGCCCGGCCAGGGCCTCCCCGCGGCCGGCCCTCCTCCACCCGCATCCCGCCTCCTGCGACCCCCGGCCGGCCGCCCCGCAGGCCGGCCTGCTCACTCTGGCTATCTGCCAGAATGTCACTTATAGTGATTCTCACCGAGTGTGGTTTAATAATCACTTATTGAGGGAATTGAGACCTTACCTGCTACAGGGTCCCAGTTGAACTCCCATGTGGCACGTCGAAGTCAGCTACAAATACCACTGAGAGTGCAACATGTGTCTGCAAGCGTCACGGCTCTCCAGTCGGCGAGGGGGAGCAATTCACCACTCTGAGCGTCAATGGGGCCGGTCAGTTTCGACCGACGACAGCGGAGTGACGCTGATCGAGGTGCTCGTAGCCTTTTCGATCTTCCTCCTGGTGATGGCGCCCCTGTCCTACCTGCTCGACAACGAGGTCGGCCAGGCGGCCACGGCCCGCCAGCATCTCACCGCCATCGATCTGGCCGAGAAGTGGATCGAGATCCTCTCGAACGAGGTCCCTCCCACCAACGCCTTCGGGGAGCCCGTCATCGGACAGCCGGCAGCGCCGGTGGGACCCACCGGGACGGTGCCGTCGGTGGTGCTGGCCGGCATCACCTATCACCTGGCCGCCGAGTACACGTGGGCCGCCGGCCAGAACGGTGGGAACGCGCCCGACCTGTGCAAGTCGGGGTCGCCCCAGGTGCTCGACCTTCAGGTCACCGTCACCTGGGGCTACCAGCTGTACCAGACCGACACCACCGTCCTCGACTATCCGACGGTCGGCCTGCAGCAGCTGGGGTTCCTGGGGCTGCAGGTGTACGGCGACACGGTCGGTTCCGACGCCAGCGGCAACGCGTGGTCGGAGCGGGTCCAGTCCATCCCCGTGCGGATCAGCGGGCCCCAGTCGCTCACGATCCACCCGGACGCCAACGGCTGCGCCTTCGCCGAGGTCCAGCCGGGCACCTACACGGTCTCGGTCGGCGACCCGGTCCCCGGAGTGCCCCCGGGCACCGACTACGGGAGCCCTTCCTTCGTGGCCAACATCTCCGGACAACCGGCGGCATGGACGAGTAGCCCCATCTCGGTGTCGGTGAGCCAGATCACCGACGTGTCGGTCGCCTACGACGAGGGCAGCGTGATCAACCTCGGTTACCCGTCGTCGACCGGGCTGGGCGACAGCCTGGCGTGCCCCGGGGTCGGCATCGTCCTCTGCGTCGCCTCCGGGGAGTCGAATGCCGGGGCCGACGTCACCTGGACGAACGGGGCATCGTGGGTGACCCCGGACACGCTGGCGACCTCGGTGTCGCGGATCTCGTCGGTGGCGTGTGCCTCGGGCGGCACCTGCATCGGCGTCGGCTGGGGGACCACGGGCGGCGGCGCCCCGGTCGGGGTCATCGCATCCGCCAGCTCTACCTCGCCCGGGCAGGTCACCCTGGACTCCCTGCCCCCGGGGGTGTCGGCGACGGCACTGTCCGGGGTGGCCTGCCCGGCGGCGAACGGCTGCATGGTGATCGGCGCCGGGCCGACCGGGCCCCTCGTCCTCGTCGGCTCGGTCGGCTCCGGCGGCGACACGTGGACGGCTGTCGGTCCTCCGACCGGCGCGGGCCTCCTGTCGCTCTCTTCGCTCGCCTGCCCATCCTCCGCCGTGTGCCAGGCAACCGGGACCGCCACCGTGGCCGGCGCCACCGTGCCGGTGGTCCTGCGCCTGTCGGGGACGCCGGGCACCGGTCCGGTAACGGCGTCACTCGACACCCTCGGCCCCGGCGTCGTCTCCCTGTCGCAGGTCACGTGCCCCTCGGCCTCCGTCTGCGTCGCCATCGGTCTCGGACCGAGCGGGCCGGTCGTGGTCAAGGGGACGATCGGCGGGACCAACGGCACATGGGCGACCGACGCGCTGCCCACCGGCGTGGGTTCGCTCACCCAGGTGGCCTGCACCTCGGCCAGGACGTGCATCGCCATCGGCGCCGGGACGTCCGGCCCGGTGGCGATGAACGGAAGCCTGGACACCACCGGTGACACCTGGTCCACCGACACCCTCCCGTCCACGGTGTCGGCCCTGTCGCAGGTGGCGTGCGACGGCTCCAACGGCTGCATCCTGACCGGCATCGGCAGCGGCACCGGGCCCACCGGGGTCGTACTGGCCGGCAGCCGGAGCAACGGCTGGGAATGGTCCCTCGAGGCGGTGCCCCCGGCCGATCCGGTGCTCTACTTCGACGGGGCGGCGTGCGCGGCGTCGTCGAGCACGTGCGTCGTGACCGGTGCCACCCCCACCGGTGCCGTGCTCCTCGGTTCGACGGGCGGGCCCGTCGGTCCCTGGTCCGACACCACGCCGACCGGGCTGGCCGGCACGTATCCGTCCGTCGGGATCCCGTTGACGCTCTACGACGCCAACCTCCAACCGCAGAACTACTGGGTACCCGTCCCGGCCGGGACGTCGCCGGACGCGACACAGCTCCCCGACACCTTCCCGTTCGCGGCGGGCTACTCGATCTTCGCCGGCGACTGCCAGAGCGAGGGAACGGCCACCGCGTCGGCGTCGTTCTCGACCACGCCGGGGGGTGCCACGTCGACCACCGTGCCCCTCGGCCTTCTGGCCGTCCAGGCGCTGGCGACCAACGGCGTCGCCCGAGTCGGCGACGGTCTCCATCCTCTCGTCCACGCCCGGCTGCCCGGCCGACACCTACAACCTCCGATCCACCGGACCGGACGGCCTGAGCAGGACGGAAGTGCCCTACGGGACGTACTCCCTGTCGGTCACCGGCCCGAGCGGCACCCCCACGGTGGAGACCATCCAGGTCACCGGCAACGCCGTGGTCGTGGGATCGGTGGCCACCCAGCTGCCGACGGCCATCACGGTGGTGGCACCGTGAGCGGCCTGGCCGGATGGCGCCAGCGCGTCGCCGCCGGGGCCCGCGACGACGTCGGCATGACCCTGGTGGAGCTGCAGGTGGCCATGGTGACGCTCGTCATCCTGCTGCTGGTGGTCACGATCAGCCTGACCACCTTCATCGACGTGGGGACCGAGGTGGTGGCGTCCTACGGCGAGGTGGACCAGGTCCTCCCGGCCATGGTGCCGCTCGACCGGCTGCTGCGGGCGGAGGTGGAGCCGGCGCCGGCATCCACCGTCGTCGGCAGCCCCTACCTCCTGCCGTCGCCCGGCTTCCGCACCGGTGCCATCGGCACCAACACCCTGACCTTCACGACCAACACGGGCGACCCCAACGGTCCCACCCTGGTCATCGCGTCCGAGGCCACCACGGCCAATCCGTGCCACGGCTGCGCCTTCTCCACCTGGACGTTCACCGTGACCGAGACGGCGGCCACGCCGGGCACGTGCCCGACCACCGCCAACCAGCAGGCCCATCCGGGCGTCACCCTCACCTGTGCCTACGGAGCGCTGCCGGCCAAGACGGTGGTGTCGGTCCCGGGCGTCGTGCAGAACCCGGCCACCACCCCGATCTTCACCTACACGGTCGCCGACCTGAGCACCAACCCGGCGACCGTCACCCAGATCGCGCCGGCCAACGTGGCCTCGAAGTTCGCCGCCTGCGCGGCCGGGGCCGACGACGCCACCGCCTGCCCGCCCGACGCCATCCAGTCCGTGGAGATCGACCTCCGGGTCCAAGTCCAAGGAGCGCCCATGACCGAGAACGACACCGTCGCCTACCGACTGACGTCGTCTTCGTACCTCTACACCGCGAACGTAGGTTGACCGTGACTGCATCCACCCGCCACCACCCGCATCCGATCCTCACGGCCACGCGCCACCGCTGCCGCCGGCACCGTCCCGACCAGGGCCAGGCGGCCCTCGTCGGCGTGGTGGCCATCACCGCCATCATGGTCGTCACCGGCGGGGTGCTGGTGCAGGACACGGTGGCCACCGACCCGCTGATGCAGTCGAACCTCACGAGCCGTTACGCGTATCGTGCCCTTGAGGCCGGGCTGAACTCCTACCTCAACACGGTGAATGCCAACCCGGATCTCGCCGCCTGCAGCACGGCCACAAACGGTACGCCCCAGTGCGGCGGCCTCAGCTACGGCACGTGGAGCGAGGTGCCCGACACCGGCACCAGCCAGGCCATGCCCGAGTACTACCTCTACGGCAACCCGCAGCCGGTCATCGATCCCAGCGACTGGTCGATCGACCACGTCTCGGTCGAGATCGTCGGCGCCGCCGGCTATCCGGGACGGTTCGCGTACCAGTCGACCGAGGCCGATCTCACGCCTCAGAACGGGTTCCTCGATCACATCTGGTGGAGCAATTTCGAGGCGATCAACAACTCGGGGTCCGGCGACTATGCGTCGTGCTCCTACGACTGGCAGAACAGCTACAACGGTCCCGGTGGGCCCTGCACCGCCGTCTACTTCGGGCCCAACGACATCATCAACGGACCGGTGTACACCAACGATTCGATGTATGTCACCAGCAAGCCGGCGTTCACCTCCGTGCAGACAGCCGACCCCAACTGCTGGTTCGTCGACCCGCTCGACGGCACCCACGGCTCACCTCCGGGGTGCGCATCGGCCGTCACCGCCGACGTCGCCTCGCCGACGCCGACGGGGTCCCGCGCCCACGCCGTCGAGCAACCACCGGCCGATGACTCGGAGCTGGCGACCATCGCCGCCGACAACGGCTGCCTCTACGCCGGGCCCACTACCGTGACGTTGTCGGGCGGCCGGCTCACCGTCACCAGTCCCGACACACCGGTGTCGGCCGGCGTCGACACCCTCAACGAGTCGTCCAATACCAACACGTGCCCGACGGCCGGCGGCTCGGCATCCCTACCGGCCAACGGCGTCGTGTTCGTCGAGACGGCCACCTCCCACGTGGTGTCCGGCGCCAACCCGTTCGACGACACCGGTCACGGCGGCCGGTACAGCCAGACCACGAACACCTACACGGTGACCACCGGGGTCGGGCGGCTCGCGCAGACCACCACCTACACGTGCACCGGCTGCTACTACGGCCAGAGCACGACACCGATTCCGAGGGCGACGCCTTCGTCAGCGGCGACCTGTCCGGGCACCTCACCGTGGCCACGCAGAACAACATCATCGTCGACGGCAACATCACCTACGACGACTGCGCGTCGTGGACCGGCATCTCCCAACAGTCAGTCTGCGAGTACAACCCGAACAACCAGTCGGTGGCGGCCGAGAGCCTGCAGACGAACGACTCGCTCGGATTGATCGCCTACAACTACGCCGAGATCGACCATCCGGTCGACCAGGAGACGCTCACCTACACCCGCGGCACCCTGGTGCCGACCGGAGGCACGGCACTGCAGCACTGCGGCACGCCAGGTGCACTGTCCGCACCGCTCTGCGATCCGAGCTCCACCTCGGGCAACCTGACCGTTGACGCGGCCATCCTCGCCCTCCACGAGTCCTTCGTGGTCAACAACTACATGGTCGGCGGGGCCGAGGGGCAGCTGACCGCCTACGGCTCCATCCAGCAGTTCGCCCGCGGGCCGGTGGGCGTCTTCAGCGGCAGCACGATCATCTCCGGCTACAGCAAGTACTACACGTGGGACCCCAGGCTGGAGCTGTTCGCGCCGCCCAGCTACCTGCAACCGGGCACACAGTCGTGGGCGCTGGCCTCCTCCTCGGTCAACATGACCCAGGCCTGCCCGCAGCTGCCCAGCCCGTGGCAACCGTCGGGCACGCCGACCTACTCGACCTGCCCGGCCGTCCCCTGAGCGGCCCAGGGCCGTCACGGGGCGGCGCGCCTCCGAGCCGCCGAGGTGCCGCTCCGGAACCTCGGCCCGCTCCGGCTACTCCGCCTCGACCACCCATTTCGACCGCAAGTCCTCCAGCCACGGCGGCAGGTCGATCGCAGGGTCGGGCAGCGCCACCGCCCCGCGGGCGGCCAGGGCGGCATCGAAGGCGCCGGGGTCGTCGCCCCACGAGCGCGGGTCGCCCATCATCACCTCGAACAGGACGACTCCTTCGTCCCCGGCGGTGAACGGACCGAAGGCCGCACCCATGGGCAACTCCACGTGGGTGCCCGACGGGCAGTGCCGATCGCCGCACCACATCTCGCCGTCGAGCACGATCAGCACGTGGGGGCTGTTGTGACCATGCCGGCGCACCACCATGCCGGGGTCCCACCGGGCCCACAGCGACAGGTACTGCGGTTCGGGCGAGAACGCCAGCCACTTCTCCCAGACGGACGCCGTGCCGCCGTCACGCGTCCGGATCGACTTCACCCGCTGCCAGTCGACGTCGTCGAGGTGACGGAAGGTCGGTGCCGGGGGTGTGCCCACGCCGGTCAGGATGCCACGACGACCGTCGGAGCGCTTACCGCACCGGCGCCGGACGCGGTGGGGAGCGGCGTCGCCGAAGGCGAAGATGCCGCCGTCGGCGGTCACCAGCCAGTAACCCCCGCCGTCGGGGGTGGCGGCCATGCCCGTGATCGGGACCGACAGCGCCTGACCGCCGGTGGAACCGGCGAACACGGCGTCGCCGAAGGTGAACACGCCGCCGTCGTCGGCCACCAGCCAGTAGCCCTTGCCGTCGGGGGTGGCAGCCATGCCGACGATGGGCTTGTTGAGGACGAGATTGCCGGTCGAGCCGTAGAAGCCGGCGTCGCCGAAGGCGAAGATGCCCCCGTCGGCGGCCACCAGCCAGTAGCCCTTGCCGTCGGGGGTGGCAGCCATGCCGACGATGGGCTTGTTGAGGACGAGATTGCCGGTCGAGCCGTAGAAGCCGGCGTCGCCGAAGGCGAAGATGCCGCCGTCGGCGGCCACCAGCCAGTAGCCCTTGCCGTCGGGGGTGGCAGCCATGCCGACGATGGGCTTGTTGAGGACGAGATTGCCGGTCGAGCCGTAGAAGCCGGCGTCGCCGAAGGCGAAGATGCCGCCGTCGGCGGCCACCAGCCAGTAGCCCTTGCCGTCGGGGGTGGCAGCCATGCCGACGATGGGCTTGTTGAGGACCCCGGCGAGCGACCCCATCGGTGGGGCACTCTCGAACGAGGACACCTGACCTCCGCTCGTGGCGGTCCTGAAGCCGACCCGGTAGCCGGGTCCGAACAGGGCGTAGGACGCCGCCAACGACGGGTTCGGCGACGGGAAACCGACGGTCAGGGAGTCCCCGGCCGATCCGACGTCCGGGTTCTGCACCCCGGCGACCGACACGGTGACGGTGTCGCCGGCGGTCAAGGTCGACGATGCCAGTCGCACCGTCACGGTACGTCCCGACTGGGTCACCGCCGGGCCGGTGCTCACGGAGGCCCTGCCGCTCACGGCCGTCAGTGTGAAGGCGCCGGCCGCGGACGGGAACTCCGTGCCCGGGGCCGCCGTGAAGGTGACGGCCGCTCCGGCGGCCAGTGGCGCCGCCCACGGTGTGGTGAAGCTCACCGCGTAGGTCGCCCGCACACCCGCATAGGGCGCGGAGACCACCACGCTGGCGTGACCCGGGGTGGGGGCCGTGAAGGTGACCGTCGGCGTCTCCCCTGTACCGTTCAACACCACCCCGTCGGTGGTGTCGGTGGCCGTGTAGGTGACCGACTCGACGGTGGTGTCGGTGACGGCGAAGGTGGCCACGCCCGAGCCGTCGGTGACCGCCGGGGAGGTGGTGATGGAGGAGTGGCCGCCGCCCGGGGCGAGGGCGACCGACCTGCCGGACAGCACCTGGCCGGCATCGTCCCGCAGCGTGACAGTGACCACGGCGGTGGCCAGGCCGTTCGCCGGCACCATGGCCGGCGACGCCGAGACCGACGACGTCGAGGGCGACGCCGGCGGTGACGTGAAGGCGACCGTCGGCGTCTCCCCCGCGCCGTTGAGCACCACCCCGTCGGTGGTGTCGGTGGCCGTGTAGGTGACCGACTCGACGGTGGTGTCAGTGACGGCGAAGGTGGCCACGCCCGAGCTGTCGGTGACCGACGGGGAGGTCGTGATGGAGGAGTGGCCGCCGCCCGGGGCGAGGGCGACCGACCTGCCGGACAGCACCTGGCCGGCATCGTCCCGCAGCGTGACGGTTACCACCGCGGTGGCCACGCCGTCGGCTGGCACACTCGCCGGTGCCACCGACACCGACGACGTGGACGGCGATGCAGGGGGCGGGGTGAACGTGATCGTCGGCGTCTCCCCTGCGTCGTTGAGCACCACCCTGTCGGTGGTGTCGACGGCGGTGTAGGTGACGGCCTCGGCGGTGGTGTCGGTGACGGCGAAGGTGGCCACCCCCGAGCCGTCGGTGGAGGACTCCGAAGGGGTGACCACCGAGTGCCCGCCGCCCTGGGACAGGGACACCGACCGGCCGACCAGGGCGTCACCGGCGGCGTCCTCCAGGGTGACGGTCACCGTGGCCGTGGCGAGGCCGTCGGCGACCACGCTCGCCGGCGCCACCGACACCGACGATGCCGACGGCGACACGGCCGACGACGTGAAGGTGACCGTCGGCGTCTCCCCCGACCCGTTGAGCACGACCGCATCCGTCGTGTCGGAGGCGGTGAAGGTGACGACCTCGGCGGTGGTGTCGGTGACGGCGAACGTCACCACGCCCGAACCGTCGGAGACCGCCGGGGAGGTCGAGATCGACGAGTGGCCGCCGCCCTGGGCCAGCGAGACCGAGCGTCCGGTGGCGGCGTTGCCGGCCGCATCCTGAAGGGTCACCGTCACCGTGGCGACCCCGCTGCCGTCCGCCGCCACCGACGTCGGGGCCGCCACCACCGTCGACGTCGTCGGCGATGCCGAGCCGGCCAGCACCATCGACACTGCGGCCGAGGCACCGTCCGCCGTCGTCGAGACGCTCGCATCCGCAACCCCCGCGGTGGCGGCGTTCGTCACGTGGGCGGCGGTTACCGTCACCGAGGTCGACGCCGGGACCGCCGACGGGACCGTCACCACCACGGCGTTGGCCGTCGCCGAGCCGGCAACGTCGAATGTGGCGGCCGCTGAGGCGGGCGTGCCCGGGCCGCTACCGGTGGCCACCGAGTAGTCCGACGCCGACGAGGGGAAGACCGTCCCCGGCGGACCGGTGATCGAAACCGTGTCGCCCTTCGCCAGCCCGCCGGTGGAGGAGGTGTCGAAGCCGGTGATGTAGGTGGTCGACACGCCGGTCAGATTGGTGGCCGGCACCACCGAGGGCGACACCACTGCCGACTGGCAGGCGGAGGTCAACCACGCCGATCCCGATGGGGAACCCCACCCGGTGGCCGGGTCGTAGCCGGTGGTGGCCGCGTAGCGACCAGCGTTGGCGCCCGTGAAGTCGTTGTTGCCGGTCGTGATGTCGTTCATGGCACCACCGGCCGTTCCCATGGCGGCCAGCTTCGGCGCCAGGAACCCCACCGGTCCCGTGGGGCAGCTGTCGTCGACCAGGGAGGTCAGTGCGGCCGTGAGGGGAGCGGCCGCGCTCGTACCGCCGATCGCCGTCCAGGCCCCCTTGTAGTAGATGACGTAGCCGTTCGCCGGATCGGCCGACGCGGCCAGGTCGGGCACCTCACGCGCCGTCCCGGTCCCCGTCCCGGGACCGGTCTGCCACGCCGGCCTCGACCAGGTGGCCGACATGCCGCCCCCGCCGGCACCTCCCCCCGAGTAGCCCTCCACCCGGTCGTTCCAGGTCGTCTCGGTCGGCGGGGTGCCGACGGCCGTCAGGTCGGTGCCACCCACGCCCGTCACCCACGGCTGGCTGGCCGGATCGTCGACGGCGAGGGCGGCCCGCTGTGTCTTGGTCAGGGACGTGACGTCGCGGCAGTCCTCGGAGCCGGAGTCGCCGGCGGCGGCCACGATCGTCTGGCCCTGCACGGCCATCTCCTCGAAGATCGAGCTCTCAGCCGACTGCTCGCCCGATCCCACCAGTGCGGTCTCGCACAGACCCCAGCTGGTGGTCACCACCTTGGCCGTGTCGTCGGTGGCGATCCTGCGATACGTGTCGATGAGTCCCTGTCCGGTGTTCGGACCGTTGTAGACGGCGATGGACGCCGCCGGTGCCAGCGACGCCACGTCCTCGATATCGAGGATCGCCTCGCCGGCACCGGCGCCGGTGGTGCCGTTGCCGTCGATGCCGCCGTCGACGTTGATGTCGGTGACCGGCGTGGTGATGCCGTAGCAGGTCTCGAAGGCGGACACGTCCGAGGGCAGGTAGGGCTCGAGCTCGTAGACCGCCACTGTCTCCCCGGCACCCAGGTCGCCGTCGCCGTAGGCGGAAGTGAACCCGTAGGTGGCAGCCAGCTGATCCGCCGTCCACGCGTCGTACGACGTGCCGTCCGTCCGGGCGGCCGAGCACGGCGCGGGTGCGGACACGTGCGCCTGAAGGGTGCGCGCCGACGGTTGCGCGTGTCGGGACAGCGGCGTCGACGGCGTCGAGCCCGGCACCCCCGGCGCCCCCGGCACCCCCGGCAACGAGCCCGGTACCACCGGACGGTCGGTGCGTACCTGAGGTTGCAGCTGCACGACGTCGGACAGCCCGACGATCGAGGTGACGTCACGGGCGACGTCAGCCGGCAAGGACGGGGCCCGGGAGTTGGCGTACGCGACTCGGCCACCCGCCAGCCGGTAGTCGACGAGGGGCGTGGCGAACGCGGCCGAGAGCCTGGCAGCGGGACCCGACACCGCGAGGTCGAGAAGGTCCGCAGACGGCGCACCCACGCGGAGCCCGTCCGCCTGCAGCTCGTGCGTGACCCGGCTGAGGGTCGACGCGGCCGCACCGAACCGCGCCCCGAAGGCGCCCCTGGTCAGGTAACGCCGGTAGTCAGGCGACCCGGGTGTCGAGACAGCCGCGGCGTAGCTGTCGAGGGCGGACGGGTCGCGGGGCGCCAGGACCACGTCGACGGAGAGCTGGGTGCCGGGCGGCACGTTGCCGAGCACGACGCCGCCGGCCGGTGCCGGCGGGGCCTGGCCCACGACCACCGGACGACCGCTGTCGGACGGAGATGACGCCATGGCGGCGGGCGCTGCGCCCCGGCCGTGGGGGTCGCCCGGTCCACCTGTGGCCTCACCGGCCCGGTCGCCCGGTCCGACCCCGCCGTTCGGGGTGACGGCCCCCGACGCATGGACCCCGTCCCCGGGCGCCACCGATCCGGTCACCGCCATGACCGCAAGCACGAGGGCACCCGCGACCGCGGTGATCAGTCCGACGCCACCACGCCATCGGCGTCGGGAACGCAGCACCGGAGCTGTGCGCACCCTGGGCCCCCTCCCCTCCCTTGCGCCTCCCGCCCGGTGGCGCCACCCAACTCTACCGTCGGGAAGGGCCCCCGACCCCGTCGGCCACGGGTCCGGCGGCCTCGGGTCCGGCGGCCTCACCGGGCGACCCAGGGTCCCCTCCAGAGCAACACTCCCCCGGTCGCCACCGGTCGGCCCGGGAGCAACCACCGGAGATAGCCGACGGCGGCGGCCGGATCGGCGCCGGACGGGACGGCCACCACCGCGGCCACGCCCAGACGGGCGAGCTCATCGCGTAGACCCACCTGCAACGCCGGGGTGCGTGCGGGTGGCGCGCCTGCGTAGAGCTGGTTGAACACCGTGCCCGTGACCGTTGTCCGCTGGGTGGTGGCGCGGCCGGTCACCGCGTCGGGTACGAGCACGTAGCCGCCCATCATGCGGAAGCGGTGACCGGACGCCGCCTGCCACACCATCGGGAGGGCGTCCTCCACCCCGAATCCGGGGTACGGGTAGACGGCGACGGTGGCCCCGGCAGGCAACGGGTCGAGCGCCGGCGTGGTGAAGAACGCCGGGATCGTCGGCACGGCGGCGGCATACGGCCAGGCCGGCACCAACGGGGCCGCCACCACCAGCGCCACCACGGCGACGGCCGCCGCCCCCCACGGACGCCATCGCCGGACGGCACCTGCCCGGCGATCCGGATCGGCCGGTGCCAACCACCGGTCGTAGGCGCGGTCGGCGCCGACGGCCACCACCAGCCCGACGAGGAGGGCGACGTAGGCGGACAGTCGCGACGGCAGGGCGTCATCGAGAATCGGCAGGTGCCACACCAGCCAGCCCGGCAGGGGTGTCCCGGTGGCGGCGAACGGATCGGGGATCCCCCCCACCACCAGCCGGTTGCCGAGTGACAGCACGAACGTGGCCACGGCTGCCAGCGACGCCGTCCTGACCACCCGCCGCCGCCAGCAGCAGACGGCCGCCACCGCCGCCGCGGCCAGCAGCGGCGCCCCCAGGTAGGCGCCGTTCTCGATCGAATTGCCCCCGATGAAGCGGCCACTCACCTTGGTCGCCCACCCCGGGGCGATGGCCTCCTTGTGATCGGGCAGCACGGCGCCGAGGAGATCTGCCCGGTACTGCTGGGGCACCAACTGGACGGGGCCGGTGATGTGGGCGGGCCCGGCCAGGCCGACCCAGAGGGGGTAGGCGAGCCCGCCGCCGGCGATGACGGCCGCCACCACCAGGGCGGGCAGGGCGCGGCGGAGGGACACCAGTGACGGCACAGGGGGGCCGGTCACGACCGCGGCCAGACCGCACACGGCCATGACGAGCACGCTCAGCACCAGGACCTCGGTGGAGATCAGGCCCTGCGCCAGCAGCAGCGCCCCCAGGGCCGCGCCCGTGCGTACCGGTCGCCACCGGTGACGTACCAGCAGGTCGTCGAGGACCAGCAGCGTCAGGGGCGGTATCGGCAGAAAGGTCAGGTGGAGGTGGTAGCTGCCCTCGCCCACCATGTACGGCGAGCACGCGTAGAGGAGGCCGGTGGCGAAGGCCGCCGGGCGCCACCGCACGTACCGGCAGGCCAGCACGAACGCGGCCAGGCCCGACAGGGGCATCGCCGCCGTGAGCAGCACGTTGTAGGCCGTCACCGGTCCCCACACGGCCATCAGCGGTGCCGCCAGCACGCCGAGCAGTTGCATGCCCACGTTGTCGACCAGATTGGCGCCGAAGGGGGCGTTCAGCCAGAAGGAGACGAAGGGATCGTGGCCGTGCGCGATGGCGAACGGTGTCCACGAGAGCAGCCCGACGTTCTGTGACGGGTCCGAGGCGGACAGGTCGACCAGGGCCCGGCCGCCCGACGTCCACACGTGCCAGTAGGCGAACAGCGCGATCGCCGTGTAGACCGCTCCGGCCGCCGCGGCCGTGCGGATGGTGGCCGACCGGAACTGCGGGCGCGGCGCTCCGGCGTCGTCGCCGGTTCGGGGTGCATGCCGCCATGACACCTCGCTGGCCGGCGACCGCACGGGGACACGCTACGCCGTGGGCCGGCGCGGCCGACGCACTCCCGGTCGGGGGCGCACCACCCCCGGGGTAGCGTGTCGGTCCCATGGCAACCCGCGACGACATCCGCAACGTCGCCATCGTGGCCCACGTCGACCACGGCAAGACGACCCTCGTCGACGCCATGCTGTGGCAGACCGGTGCGTTCCGGGCCAACGAGGACGTGGCCGACCGCGTGCTCGACTCGGGCGACCTGGAGCGCGAGAAGGGCATCACCATCCTCGCCAAGAACACCGCCGTGCGCTACGGCGGGGTGAAGCTCAACATCATCGACACGCCCGGCCACGCCGACTTCGGAGGGGAGGTCGAGCGGGGGCTCACGATGGTCGACGGCGTCCTGCTGCTCGTCGACGCGTCCGAGGGTCCCCTCCCCCAGACCCGCTTCGTGCTGCGCAAGGCCCTACGGGCCCGCCTCCCGGTCGTGCTGGTGGTCAACAAGGTCGACCGGGCCGACGCCCGCATCGAGGACGTCGTCCACGAGGTCGAGGAGCTCTTCTTGGACCTCGACGCCGACGAGCACCAGATCGACTTCCCGATCCTCTACGCCAACGCCCGGGCCGGGTGGGCGATGACCGAGCCCGGCGTCGAGGGCACCGACCTCACGCCCCTCTTCGACGCCATCGTCGAGCGGATCCCGGCCCCCACCTTCGAGGAGGGCGCGCCGCTGCAGGCCATGGTGGCCAATCTCGACGCCTCCCCCTACGTGGGCCGCCTGGCCGTCTGCCGGGTGCACAACGGCACGCTCCGGAAGGGGGCGACCGTCAGCTGGTGCCGGCTGGACGGGACGGCGGAGAAGGTGAAGATCACCGAGCTGTACACGAGCGAGGCCCTCGAACGGGTCGACACCGAGACGGCCGGACCGGGGGAGATCGCGGCCGTCGCCGGCATCGCCGAGATCACCATCGGCGAGACGCTGTCGGACCCCGACGATCCCCGTCCTCTGGCAGCCATCACGGTCGACGAGCCGAGTCTGGCCATGACCATCGGCATCAACACATCGCCGCTGGCCGGGACGGACGGGACCAAGCTGACGGCGCGCCTGGTGAAGAGCAGGCTCGACGCCGAGTTGGTCGGCAACGTGTCGCTCCGGGTGGGCCCGACCACACGCCCCGACGCCTGGGAGGTCCAGGGACGCGGGGAGCTCCAGCTGGCCGTGCTCGTCGAGCAGATGCGCCGCGAGGGATTCGAGCTGACGGTGGGGAAGCCCCAGGTGGTCACGCCGCGAGATCGACGGCGTCCTCCACGAGCCCATGGAGCGTGTCGCCGTCGACGTCCCCGACGAGTACCTGGGGGTCGTCACCCAGTTGCTGGCCCTGCGCAGGGGCAACCTGGTGGAGATGGTCAACCACGGCACCGGATGGGTGCGCATGGACTACCGGGTGCCGGCCCGCGGCCTCGTGGGCTTCCGTACCGGGTTCCTGACGGACACCAGGGGCACCGGCGTGCTGCACCATGTCTTCGACGGGTGGGAGCCGTGGCAGGGCGAGCTCCGTACCCGGCGCAACGGCTCGATGGTGGCCGACCGGCTGGGGGTCACCACCACCCACGCCCTCATGAACCTGCAGGAGCGGGGCACCCTGCTCGTCGGTCCGGGCGTCCAGGTCTACGAGGGCATGATCGTGGGCGAGAACGCCCGCACCGAGGAGATGGACGTCAATCCGACCAGGGAGAAGAAGCTCAACAACATCCGGTCGGCCACCGCCGAGGAGCTCGAGCGCCTGACCCCCGCGCTGCAGCTCTCCCTGGAACAGGCGCTCGAGTTCATCGGCGAGGACGAGTGCGTCGAGGTGACCCCGGCCGCCGTGCGGCTCCGCAAGGTCGTCCTCGATCAGCCGATCCGGGCCCGGTCACGCAGCCGGGTCAACAGCCGAGCCTGACCGACGCGCCGGTGCCCGCATGCCATCCTGTGGCGGTGGCACCGGTGGAGCCGACCGACGCGGCGGGTCGCCGCCGGAGGGACAACGCGGATCGGCCGGAACGGAACTGCCGGTGGCCGTAGATACCGGCGCCTCCGCCGCCGACCGCACCGCCCTCGACCACCCGGGCGACGACACCCCCACCGATCCACCGGGCGGCGCCGGCGGCCACACCGGTGTCGACGACGACCGTCGCCGGACCACCCGCCGCCCGGCCCGGCGGCTCCTCCGTGACCACCGTGTCTTCATCGCGGTCCTCGCCCTGGGCGTCGCCGTTCGCGTCGTGGCCATGGCCGCCTACCACTCGGCCCTGTTCTTCCCCGACTCGATCGACTACCTGCTCCAGTCCGAGAACCTCTCCCCCCGCGCCTGGCACCCGCTCGGCTATCCGGCCCTGTTGCGGCTGCTGTCCGTGTTCCACAGCGTGGCCGCGGCGGCGGCGCTGAACCACCTCTTCGGCCTGGCCGCCGGCGTCATCGTCTACCTCCTCCTGCTCCGGCTGGGGGTGCGGCCGTGGATCGCGGCCGCGGCCGCCGCCCCGGTCCTCCTGGATGCCTTCCAGATCCAGGTGGAGCAGTTCATCCTGTCCGACGCCCTCTTCGAACTGCTGGTGACGGCGGCCGCGGCTGTGCTGTTCTGGCGTCCCCCCGGCGGCGCGTGGCGCCGGCCCTCGGTGCCGCGGTGCCTGGTCGTCGGCCTGTTGCTCGCGGCGGCCTCGGTCACCCGGTTCGACGGTGCCGTCGTGACCCTGGCCGTCGTCGGCTTCCTGCTCGTCCGGCGGGCCGGGGTCTGGCGGGTGGCCGTGGTCCTCGCGGCCGTGGTCGTGCCCATCGTGGCCTACGCCGGGTGGTACGACGCCGCCAACGGTCAGTTCACCCTGAGCGGCGACACCGGCCTCTATCTCTACGGCCGGATCTCGCCCTTCGCCGACTGCACCGGGGTGTCGATGCCCTCCTACGAGCGTCGGCTGTGCATCACCGTCCCGCCGGACCGCCGCCAGATCCCCAACTGGTACATCTCGTACCCGAGGTCGCCGGCCCGCACCCAGGCGGTCCACGACGGTGAGCCGGTGGACGCCCAACTCCTGGGTTTCGATCTGCGGATCATCCTCCACCAGCCGTTGGCCTACGTCGCCACCGTCCTCAGCGACGCCAGCGAGGGCATGGCGCCCGGGCGGTGGCCGATCCACGGCGCCGACGTCGAGCCGTGGCACTCCCACCCCTACCTCGACCTCCAGCAGTACGACCCCCAGGCCGCCGCCCTGGTGCGACAGTTCGGCGGCCCCGCGCCGACCGTGACCCAGCCGTTCGAGCACGTGCTCGCCGCCTACCAGCAGGTGCTCTACGTGCCGGGCACCCTGTACGGCATCCTGGCGCTCGGCAGCCTCGTCGTCGTGGCCCGCCGGCGGTGGTCGGCGGGAACGGGCGTCCGGGCCGAGTGCGCAACCTTCGTGGCCATAGGGCTCCTCCCGTATCTCTTTGCGGTGGCGACCGCGCTCTTCGAGTGGCGCTACGAGCTGACGATGCTGGTGACGCTGCCGCCGGCGGCCGCGCTCGCAGCCACGGCCCTGCTTCGGACCCATCCGCCCAGGCGCGGGCGCCACTCGGTCGGGGCGGCCCGGACGCCAACTCCGGGAGTCGATCCCGAACCGGTCACCGTCGGGACCGCACCCGCTCTGGCAGACTGAGCAGGCAGGGAAGCCGCGGCGGGCGATGTCACGGTCGCGGCGCCGGCGGAGCCATTCCGAACGAGGACGACGACGGTGGAGTTGACGATCCTGATGCCGTGCCTCAACGAGGCCGAGACGGTGGGTACCTGCGTCACCACGGCGAGGACGTACCTCGACCGGAGCGGGATCGCCGGAGAGGTGGTCGTCGCCGACAACGGCAGCACCGACGGCAGCCAGCAGTTGGCCGAGGCCGCCGGGGCCCGGGTGGTGAGCGTCCCCGAGCGCGGCTACGGCGCGGCCGTGCGCGCCGGCATCGACGCGGCCAGGGGACGCCTGGTCGTCATGGGCGACGCCGACGGCAGCTACGACTTCTCGGCCCTCGACCCGTTCGTGGAGCGGCTGGGGGCCGGTACCGACCTGGTGATGGGCAACCGGTTCGCCGGCGGTATCGCCCCCGGCGCCATGCCACCACTCCACCGCTATGTCGGGAACCCGTTGCTGTCGGGGATCGGACGGCTGCTGTTCGGCGTGCCCGTCGGCGACTTCCACTGTGGCCTGCGGGGCTTCGCCCGCCAGCGGATGATCGACCTCCACCTCCGTTCCACCGGCATGGAACTCGCCAGCGAAATGGTGGTGCGGGCGTCCCTCGCCGGCTTCGCCGTCGCGGAGGTGCCGACCACGCTCGCGCCCGACGGCCGGTCGCGGCCGCCCCATCTCCGGAGTTGGCGGGACGGCTGGCGGCATCTCCGCTTCCTGCTGCTCTTCAGTCCGCGTTGGCTCTTCGAGGTGCCCGGTGTCGTGCTGATGGCACTGGCGCTGGCGGTCGGCGTCCCCCTGTGCCTCCGGCCCATCTCGGTCGGCTCGGTGACCTTCGACGTGGACACTCTGGTGGTGGCGGCCGCCGCGTTCATCATCGGCTTCCAGGCGGTGCAGTTCGCCCTCTTCACCCGGGTCTACGCGGCAACCGAGGGGTTCCTGCCCGAGGACCGCCGGACCCGGCGCGCCGTCGAGATCCTGACCCTCGAGCGGGGCCTGCTCATCGCCGGCCTCCTCATCGCGGCCGGGATCGCCGGAGTGGTCACCGGGCTGCTCGTCTGGCACCGGGCCGGGTTCGGCGCCCTCGATCCCGACCAGGAGCTCCGCCTCATCGTGCCCTCGGTGGTGGCACTCACCACCGGCTGCCAGGTGGCCCTGGGCAGTCTCTTCCTCAGCATCCTCGGGATCCGCCACCACTCCGATCCGGTGCGGAGCAACCGGGTCGTATCGGGCGGCCGGCACGGCTCCGAGGCCGCCTGAGCCCCCGGCGCCGGCTCGCCGCCGGGCCCTGGGCGCCGATCGGCTGGGGACGCGGTCCGCCGGACGCGGCGTTGACCCTGCTCCGGGGGGAGGGCTCGAACCTCCAACATCCGGCTCCAAAGGCCGGCGTTCTGCCGATTGAACTACCCCGGATCGGCAGGCCGGAAGGGCCCGAACGACCCGTCGATGCCGTGCGGGCCACAGGCTAGACGCATAGGCTCCGGCCCGATGTCCCGCCCGGTCACCCGCCTGTGACGGCCAAGGTCCTCGTCGTCGACGACGATCCGTCGGTGCGCGGCGCACTGCAGCGGGCGCTCCGACTCGAGGGCTACCAGGTGGCGGTGGCCGACGACGGGCCCCGGGCGCTGGAGGAGATCGCGGTCTCGCCGCCGGACGCCATCGTCCTCGACATCCAGCTGCCGACCCTCGACGGCCTCGAGGTGTGCCGCCGGCTGCGGGCCACCGGCGACGACACGCCCGTGCTCATGCTGACCGCCCGCGACGCCGTCGACGACCGGGTCCAGGGGTTGGACGCCGGCGCCGACGACTACCTCGTCAAACCGTTCGCCCTGGCCGAGCTGCTGGCGCGGCTGCGGGCCCTGCTGCGACGACGGGCGGACGGGGAGGGCGACGCCGTGCTGCAGTTCGCCGACCTCTCCCTCGACCGGACGACCCGGGAAGCGTCACGGGGCGAGCGCGCCTTCTCCCTCACCCGGATCGAGTTCGACCTGCTCGAGCTGCTGCTCCGCCACCCGCGCCAGGTGCTCACCCGCGAGGTCATCCTCGACCGGGTGTGGGGCTACAGCTTCGACTCCGGCACCAACTCCCTGGCCGTCTACATCGGCTACCTGCGCCGCAAGACCGAGGCCGGGGACGAGCTCCGCCTCATCCACACGGCCCGGGGTGTCGGCTACGTCCTCAGGGAACCGTGACCTTCCGGGGCCGCCTCGTGTTGGCGGCGACCGCGGCCGTCGCCGTCGCCGTGGTCATGGCGTCGATCGCCGCCTTCGTGGTGGCCGGCAGCTCCCTGGTGGGCTCGCTCGACGACTCGCTCAGCCAGACGGCCGCCCAGATCCAGGCCGGCCGGGTGACCCCACTCCCCCAGGGGTGCGGCACCCCCGGGGAGTGCATCCAGATCGTCGACCCCGAGGGCGGGACCACGGTGAACGTCCTGCCGGTGACGAGCGAGGTGCAGTCGGTCGCCACCGGCGGGGGACGGGTGTCCGGGTACTTCACCGACGTCACCGTGGAAGGCATCCACGCCCGCATGATCGTGGACCCGCTCCCCCCTGGATTCTCCGACGGCGCGACGGTTGACCTCCCTGACGGCGGCGCGCTCCTGTTCTCCGAGCCCCTGACCGGCGTCGACCACCAGCTCCACAATCTGGCCGTCAACCTGTGGATCATCGTCATCTCGGGCATCGCACTGGCCGTCTGCCTCGGGTTCCTCGTCGGGCGAACCGCCTTCGTCCCGCTCAACAGCCTGACCGGCACCATCGAGGAACTGGCGGAGACGACCGACGTGTCCCGACGCCTCGACCCCGGTGGCCGCGACGAACTGGGGCGCCTGCGACGGGCGTTCAACCGGCTCCTCGAGGCCCTCGAATCGTCGCGAGAGTCCCAACGCCAGCTCGTGCTCGACGCCGGACACGAGCTCCGCACCCCGCTCACCAGCCTGCGGACCAACCTCGAGGTGGCCCGGCGGTTCGACGAGCTCGATCCGGTCGACAGGGACGTGCTGATCAGCGACGTGCTGACCCAGCTCGACGAGCTCACCTCGCTCGTAGGGGACCTGGCCGAACTGGCCCGCGGCGACCAGCCGGCGCACAATGCCACCGCCATCAGGCTCGACGAGGTGGTGGACGACGCCGTGGCCATCGCCACCACGCACGGCCGCCGGCGTTCGGTGACCTTCGTGGCGAGCTGCTCCCCCACCACCGTGCACGGGACGCGGGCCCGTATCGAGCGGGCCGTGGGCAACCTCCTCGACAACGCGTTGAAGTGGAGCCCCGACGGCGGCACCGTCGAGGTGACCTGCCACGCCGGCGATGTCGTGGTGCGCGACCACGGACCGGGCATCGACCCCGCCGACCTTCCCCACCTGTTCGAGCGGTTCTACCGGTCGAGGTCGGCCCGGGCCCTGCCCGGTTCGGGCCTCGGGCTCGCCATCGTCGCCCAGGTCGCCCGGGAAGAGGGCGGCGACGTGGTGGCGTTCAACGCCGAGGGCGGCGGCGCCTGCTTCCGGCTGCACCTGCCGCTCCATGACGACTTGACGGCCGGGGGCTCCGGTTCGGGTCAACCGGCCACGGCCACGGCCCCGACCGCGCCCTTGCCACCGCCGGCCTGGCCACAGGCACCGCCACCACCGCCTACCCCGCCACCGCCGCCTACCCCGTCGCCGCCTACCCCGTCGCCGCCTACCCCTTCGCCGCCTACCCCTACCCCTACCCCGGCCCCCGCACCGGCACCGCCCACGCCGCCACCACCGGCAACGCCCCCCGCGACCCCGGCCTGAGGGCCCGGCCGGGCGCGGCCGCGTGGCGGAGGGTCCCGGCGGCGGCTAGCCTGCGCTCCGCCATGGGATCCCTCATCAAGAAGCGCCGCAAGCGCATGCGCAAGAAGAAGCACAAGAAGATGTTGAAGGCCACCCGTTGGCAGCGACGGGCCGGGAAGTAACCGCCCGCTCCCCCCCTGACCGTGCCGGCGTCACGCCGGGCGGGTCACCGCATCCCTCAGTGAGGCCCGGGCGTCGCCGAGCGTGAGGCCGCCGCAATCGCCGAGGCCGTTCTCCTCGAGGCTCCCGTCGACGAACCACGTCGACCCGCTGCCCGCCAGCGACGGCACCTTCCCGGTGGCCGAGGCGAATGCGTCCCTCCACTGGCCGAGACGGGGCTCGACGGCCAGGGCCGCTGCCTCGAGATCGTTGCCGCCGGGCACCGGCGCCGGCAGCGCACGGCCCGCCCGCAGCGCGTCCCACGACCGGTAGACGGCGGCGGTGTCCATGCCGAAGGGTGGCAGCAGCAGGCTGATCCGGCGTCGCTCGTAGGGCAGGGGCTCCACCTCCTCGCCGATCCCGCCCACCCGGGCCCTCCCGCCCAGCAGGCAGAACGGGACGTCGGCCCCCAGCCTGGCGGCCACCTCCACGTCGTCGCACCCGGCCCACCTGAGCACGGCGGCGGCGTCGGCGGAGCCCCCGCCGAGCCCGGCGCCGGCCGGGATCCGCTTCACCAGGCGGACGGCGGCCCGCCTCCCGGCGGCCTGCAGGGCCCGATGCACGAGATTGGCCGGGCCGGCGGTCACCTCCACCGGGCCGGCGGCATCGACGGCCACCTCCACCGCGAGCCCGTCCCCCTCCGACAGCCACAGCGTGTCGCACAGGTCGAGGGTGACCATCTCCGCCTCGATGGTGTGGAAGCCGTCGTCCCGGGTGCCGGTGACCCGGAGATGGAGGGTGAGCTTGGCCGGGGCCACCAGCTCGACGGCCGCCGGCGCGGCGTCCCGGTTCACGCTGCCGGTTCCCACGCCGCCAGGGCCTGCCACGCCCGCAGATCCAGCTCCTCGGCCCGTGCCGTCGGATCGACGCCGGCGGCCCCGAAGGCGCCCGCGGCGACCACCCCCTCGAGCGAGCGGCGGAGCATCTTCCTGCGGTGGGCGAAGCCGGCCCGCACGACGGAGAACAACCGGTCGTAGGAGGGATCTCCGGGCCGCGACCTCCCGTCGCCGTCCTGGTGGCGCACCAGGCGGACCAGCACCGAGTCGACCCTGGGCCGGGGCACGAAGACGGAGGCCGGGACGCTTCCCACCACGGCGGCGTCGGCCCAGTAGGCCACCTTCACCGACACGGCTCCGTAGGCGTCGTCACCCGCACCGGCGGCCAGCCGCTCGCCCACCTCGCGCTGGACCATGACGAGGAGCCACTCGACCGCCGGGGCCTCCTCGAGTACCCGGATGACGAGGGGGACGGCCACGTTGTAGGGCAGGTTGGCGACCAGGTGCCACCGGCGGCGCCCGCTCTCGCCGGCGGCGCCCTCCGGCCCGAGCAGCGCCGCCCAGTCCAGGGTCAGGGCGTCGCCCTCCACCACCCGGACGCCGCCCGGTTCGACCACCGGCCGGAGGGCGGCCGCCACCTCGGGGTCGACCTCCACGGCCACCACCTCCGCGCCTGTCTCGGCCAGCGCCAGCGTCAGCGAACCCAGCCCGGCGCCGATCTCGACCACCCGGCTGTCGGGTCCGACACCTGCCAGGCGGACGATGCGCCGGACGGTGTTGGCGTCGGCCACGAAGTTCTGCCCGCGTGACCGGCGGGGGGTCAGGTCGTGCGCGGCCAGCAGCCGGTGGATGTCCGCCCGTCCGTGGGTCACGGCGTCAGTGTGACACCGGCCGGTGCCGTCGGGGGACACCGTCCGGGGCCGCCGCGCTCACCAGGTCAGCGTGACCTCGATGACGCCTTCGGACAGCGGCGCGATCTGCGAGAACGTGCCCGGGGCGAGATCGATGACCCGGGACGCATCGGCCTCGCGGTCGTCCACCAGGCAGGTGGTGGCCGCACCGGTGGCGTCGTTGGTCACCGTGAGCTCGGTCCCGAACGGCAGGGTGGGGCTGGCGCAGGTGCCGGTCGGGGCGCCGTACCACGTGCCCTGACCCTCGATCGAGTGCGACGCCGACGACACCGGGGTGGCCTCCGCCACCGGCGGCGGCGCCGTGGTGGTGGTGGTCGGCGGGTCGGCGGTCGTGGTCGTCGTCGGGGGGTCCGTCGTCGTGGTCGGCGGCGGATCCGTCGTCGTGGTCGGCGGGACCGTCGTCGGCGGGGCCGTGGTGGCGGTGACCCTGGTCGCCGAGACCAGCTGCCACGAGGGTGCCGGACGGGTGCGGCCGGCGGCCGCGTGCCGGGCCACCTTGCCGCTGGATCCTCCGGTCGGCTCCGGTGTCGCTCCCGGAGCCGAGTGCAGTGTCATGAGCGGCACGATCAGTACCGCTCCGCACAGGACCAGCGCCGTCATCAACCGGCGGGTCCTTGAGATGGGGGTCCTCAGGACGTCAACCCTTTCGCTGGGGTGCATGGCGGACCGCCAACGAGGTGACGGCCGATCCCACCGCCTCCTCCAAGCCGGTGGTCGTGCACGGCGCTCCTCCACGCCGGTGCAACGAAAGCGACCGCTTCGCAGCGGCCGCGATGCCGACGTTAGGCGGGCCTCCCGGCGGCATGCAAACCCGGTGCAGATAGCCCCTACTGTCGGTTACATGTACATCGGATCTCCGTCCCCGGCGACGGGCGGTGGCCGCGGGTGGACCACGCCACGTGACGGACGAACGAGACCGACGCGCCGGCGGCCGGCGTCAGACGTCGAAGACGGCCCGGGCGTTGGCGGTGGTGGTGGCGGCCAGGGCGTCCACGTCCTCGCCCCGGACCTCGGCCAGCACCGCCCCCACCAGCGCCACCCGTGCCGGCTCGTTGACCGTGCCGCGGTGGGGCACCGGCGCCAGGAACGGGGTGTCCGTCTCCACCAGGATCCGGTCCGACGGGCAGCGGGCGGCCGCGGCCCGCACGTCGTCGGCGTTGCGGAACGTGGCGATGCCGCTGAAGGAGACCCGGGCCCCGGCGTCGAGGCACCGGTCGACCTCGGCCGGGCCGCCGGTGAAGCAGTGGAACACGGTGCGCACCGGTGTGCCCTCGGACGCCAGGATGTCGAAGGTGTCGTCCCAGGCCTCGCGGGTGTGGATCACCAGGGCCAGGTCGTGGTGGTGGGCCAGGGCGATCTGGGCCGCGAAGGCGTCGCGCTGGAGGTCGCGGGGTGAGTGGTCGTAGTGGTAGTCGAGTCCGCACTCACCGACGCCCACGACCCGGGCGGCGCCGGCGCCGGTGCGGGCGGCATCGAGCACCCCGACCACGCCGTCCACGCCGTCGGAGGCGTCATGGGGATGCAGACCCACGGTCGCCCACATCTCGGCCCGGCGGGCCGGGACGCAAGGCGGCCTCCCCGGCCAGCGCCACCGCGGCCGCCGAGGTGGCCGCGTTCGTGCCCACGCACACCATGCGGGTCACGCCGGCGTCGACGGCCCGGGCCAGCACGCCGTCCAGGCGACCGGCCGCGGCCCCGGCATCGGGGGCGGCCGCGTCCGGGCCGTCGTCCTCCGCCGTGAAGTCGTCCTGCAGGTGGCAGTGGGAGTCGAACCACTCGGGCCCGTCCGGGGCCACGGTCAGCCCTTGCGCCGGGGGAACAGTGGCGTCCCCTTCTCCACCGGCAGGCCACCCGGGTAGGCACCCCAGGCCGCGCCGCCGGGCAGCGGGCCGTCGGCGGCCACGCCGTCGAGCCCGATCCGGCGGCGGATCTCGTCGGCGGTCGAGGGCATCGCCGGCGCCACCAGCAACGACACGATGCGCAACACCTCGAGCGCGTCCCCGAGCACGGCATCGACGGTCGGGCCGGGCTCGGCCTTCCACGGTTCGGCCGCCTCGAGGGCGGCGTTGGCCTCGCGGATCAGCCGCCAGGTCGCCTCGAGGGCCAGATGGGGCTGGCCGGCCTCCCAGGCGGCGGTGGCATCCGCCACCACCAGGGCGGCCACATCCGCCAACGCCGAGGTCCCGTCGGGCGCTGGGGAGGTGCCACCGCACTTCGAGGCCACCACCGTGGTCACCCGGGACAGTAGGTTGCCGAGGTTGTTGGCCAGATCGGCGTTGTAACGGGCCACGATCCCCTCGGCCGAGAAGTCCCCGTCGCTGCCGAGCGGGGTGTCCCGCAGCAGGTGGTAGCGGACGGGGTCGACGCCGTACTCGGCGACGAGGTCACCGGGGGCGATCTGGTTGAGACTCGACTTCGACATCTTCTGGCCGCCGACCAGCAGCCAGCCCGTGCACCTGGACGTGGGCCGGCGGCTCGATGCCGGCGGCCATGCACATGGCGGGCCACCAGACGCAGTGGAAGCGGATGATCTCCTTGCCGATGAGATGGTGGACGGCCGGCCACCACGCCGCGAACCGCTCGTCGTCGGTGCCGTACCCGATGGCGGTGAGGTAGTTGACCAGCGCGTCGTACCAGACGTAGAAGACGTGGCCGGGGTCCCACGGCACCGGTACCCCCCAGTCGATCGACGTCCGGGTGATCGAGATGTCGCGGAGGCCGCCCTTGATGAAGGAGAGCGCCTCGTTGCGCTTCGATTCCGGCACCACGGCGTCGGGGGCGGCCTCGTACCACTCGATCAGGCGGTCCTCGAAGGCGCTCAGCCTGAAGAAGTAGTTGTCCTCCTCGAGGAGCTCGACCGGGCGGGCGTGCACCGGGCAGAGCCCGTCCACCAGCTCGTCCTCGCCGTAGTACTGCTCGCACGCCACGCAGTAGAGGCCGCGGTAGGTGCCCTTGGTGATCCAGCCGTTGTCGTGGATCCGGCCAAGAAACTGCTGCACGGCCAGGTGGTGCCGGGGCTCGGTCGTGCGGATGAAGTCGTCGTTGGAGATCTGCAGTTCCGCCCATGCGGCCTCGAACCGGGGGGCCAGCCGGTCCGTCCACTCCCTCGGGCTGAGCCCGTGCTTCGGCCGCCGCCCGGGCCACCTTCTGGCCGTGCTCGTCGGTGCCGGTCAGAAAGAAGACGTCGTCCCCGGCGAGCCGGTGCCACCGGGCCAGGGCGTCGGCGTTGACGGTGCAGTAGGCGTGGCCGACATGGGGCGCGTCGTTGACGTAGTAGATCGGGGTGGTGACGTAGAAGCGGCGCACGGGCCGTAGCGTACGGCGTCCCACGTCACCAGTTGGCGACGTGGCAGGCGCCCCGGCCCGTGCGGGCGGTGAACCCCTGGTGGTACTCCTCGGCCGGCCAGAACGTGGTCGCCGGCACGATCTCGGTGACGATCGGACGGCGGAACCGGGCCCCGAACGCCGCCGCCGAGGCTCTGGCCGCTTCGAGCTGGGCCTCCGAGTGGGCGAAGACGGCCGAGCGGTACTGCGTCCCGACGTCGGGACCCTGGCGGTCGGGGGTCGTCGGGTCGTGGTGCCGCCAGAAGGCCCCGAGCAGGTCGTCGAAGGTGACCACCGACGGGTCGAAGGTGACGAGCACGGCCTCGGCGTGGCCGGTGCGCCCGCCGCACACCTGCTCGTAGCTGGGCGCGTCCGTGGTGCCGCCCTCGTAGCCCACCACCACGTCCACCACCCCGGGCACCTCCCGGAAGAAGTCCTCGACCCCCCAGAAACAGCCGGCGGCGAAGCCGGCCCGCTCGAGGCCCTCGGGCACCTCGTCCGGCTGGATGGGGCCGGCTTGCGACGTGTCCTTGGCGTTTCGTCCGAACATCACTGTCCTCCTCCACCGTCGTCACCGCGCCGGCCACCCTCGTGGTGGCGCCGCAGCGGCGCCGCATGGTGGGGAACGCCGGTGGCGGGCGGTTCGTTCCCGCCCTTGCCCACGGCCAGCGAGTAGACGCGCCGCCGGACACCCCGAGGTCGGCGGCCACGGCGTCCACGGCGCTCCGGGTCCGCTCGCCGGCGCTCCGGCGGGCCGCCGACTCGGTGAGGATGCGGGCGTCGTCCACCTCGACCGCCGGTGCCGCCGGACCGGCGGCCACCACGATGACGATCTCGCCCCGGACCCCGCCCGAGGCCCGCTCGGCCAGGTCGGCCAGCGGGCCCCGCCACACCTCCTCGTGCACCTTCGTCAGCTCGCGGGCCACGGCGGCCGGTCGGTCCGGACCGCACGCCACCACCAGGTCGCCCAGCGTCGCCGCCAGCCGCCGGGGCGACTCCAACAGCACCGTCGTCCGGTCGTCGGCGGCCACGGCCGCCAACCGGGCCCGGCGGGCCGTCCCGGCCCGCGGCAGGAAGCCCTCGACCGCGAACCGGGCCGTCGGCAGTCCGCTCACCACCAGTGCCGCCAGCGGTGCCGACGGGCCGGGCACCACCGTCACCTCGTGGCCGGCGTCGGCCGCCGCGGCCACCAGCCGGGCGCCCGGGTCAGACACCGCCGGCATGCCGGCGTCGGTGACGACCGCCACCGTCGCTCCGGCCCCGACGGCCGCCAACGCCTCGAAAAGGCGGTCGGCCTCGTTGCGGGCGTGCAGCGAACGGGTGTCGACCCCGGTGACGCCGGCGTGGGTCAGCAGCCCCCGCGTGCGGCGGGTGTCCTCGCAGTAGACGATGTCGGCGGCCCGCAGGGTCTCGACGGCCCGCGGTGACAGGTCGCCCAGGTTGCCGATGGGCGTGGCCACCAGCACGACCCGACCCGGGCCGCCGTCCGTCACGGCCGCAGCTCGAGCCGGTCCCCGGGTGCGAGCCCCCAGCGGGCGAAGGCCCCGGCCTCCGCCTCGAGCACGCAGCGCCCACGCCGGCGGGGGTGCCCGAGCCGCCAGGGGCGCATGGTGGTGGTGGCCACCACCACCAGTTCCTTGTCGAGAAAGGCCACGTCGATGGCGAAGCGCATGCCCAGCGTGTGCACGGCCCGGGTGTGCGGGAGCAACATCGCGCCGTCGTAGCTCCCCTTTCCCAACAGGCCGACGGCGCGGGCCGCGAAGTGCGACGCCACCTCGACCGAGGCCAGCACATCGCCGTCGCGCAGCAGCCAGTGTTGGTCGTCGGGGCCGTCCTCGGGGTGGTTCACCACCCGGCCTCCCGGCCGCACCGGGCCCCCTCGCCACCACCGGCTAGCATGACCGGACTGTGTCCAAGCGAACCAACAAGCGCAAGCTGCGCGCCAAGAAGAAGGCCAACCACGGCAAGAAGCCGAACTGCGGCCGGGGCTGAGCCCGGGACGCCCTCCGTCACCGTCCTGCCCGCCACTCGGCGCCCCGGTCACGGAGCACGCCGGTGAGCACCGACGGCAGGTCCGTGATGATGCCGTCGACGTCCAGATCGACCAGGCGCCCCATCTCCTCCTCGTCGTCCACGGTCCACACGTGGACGGCCAGGCCGGCGTGGTGGGCGGCCCCGACGAACCGATCGTCCACCAGGGTGAGCTCCCCGAACGTCGCCGGCACCTGCAGGGCCACGTGGCGCATGGCGGCCGGCACCTCGCCGGCGGCGACGCTGCGGTAGAAGCCGGCCACCGCCAGCGAGCCGGCGGACGTGGCGAACTCCGGCGCCAGCCGGCTGAAGGCGTCGGTGGCGGCGTCGTTGAACGACGCCACGATGACGTCGTCGCCGCGGTCGTGGCGACGGAGCAGGTCGGCCAGCTCGGCCTCGTAGGGCGTCACCGCCGGCGCCGTCCGCTTGATGTCGAGGTTGAGGACCGTCCCCGGGTACCGCCCGAGTACCTCGTCGAGCGTGGCGATCCCGAAGGCGCGCTCCGCCGGCGCCCGTCCCCGGAACGGGTAGCCGCCGGCCGGCGCCACCTCGGTGACGTCCGCACCCGGCGCCCAGCGGAAGGCGTTGTCCAGGCGCCGGAGCTGTTCGAGTGTCGAGCGCGGCGATGTCGCCGGTGCCGTCGGTAGTCCGGTCCACGGTGGCGTCGTGGCAGACCACGAGGTGGCGGTCGGCGGTGGCGTGCACGTCGAGCTCGACGGCGGTGGCGCCCGCCTCCAGGGCGGCGTCGATGGCGGCCAGGGTCGAGGACGGCCCCTCCCAGGCGCCCCCCTGGTGCGCGTAGTTGATGACCCTCCGTTGCAGCCACGGCCCGCCCGGACGGCTGCCGGATGCTCGGGAGGGGTCCACGGTGGAACGGTAGCCTCTGCCCCGCAATGTTCGACCACGCCTTCGCCCAACTGATCGCCGCCTTCCGGCGCTCCCTCGAGGCGGCCCTGCTCCAGCGCCAGGCGGTCGAGGAGCGCTTTCAGGTGGACGTCTTCCTCGGCGACGTCAGCTTCGAGACGTCCTACAGCCTGCCCGGCGAGCAACGGCCGGCCCGCATCAGGGTGGACATCGGCCTGGACTGGCCGACCTGGAGCCAGACGTCCTATCGCAGCTGGTCCATGGGCGAGGAACCCGAGGAGCAGCCCGAAGTGCTGGTGGAGATCGCCTTCCGGGTCCAGGAGCTGGCCGAGGCACCCGACGTGGACGCGGTGACGGGCACGCTGCCGACGGAGCTCGCCGTCCTCGGGGACGAACCGATCGAACGGGGACCGGCGACGGTCGAGCGTCGCGAGGCCGAGCCGGGCGGCGGCGGGGTGGAGCACGCCGTCGAGGTCAGCTTCGAGGGGTCGTGCCCGCTCGACGAGGGGTTCCTCGACGACGCCGGTGGCCTCGACGATGCCCTCGCCCCGCTGGGCCGGGCCGTGGCGTCGGTCCTCATCCGGTTGGCCGACCTGCCGCTGGTGTTCCGGACGCCGACGGCCGGTCCGGGCCGATCCGGCACGCCCCCGCCCGGCTCAACCGAGCAGGCCCTCCCCCACGGCCAGCGCCCTGAGGTCGGCGAGCGGCCGGGCACCCACGTGGGAGATCGACCTCGGCGGCACACAACCCGCCGAGCACGGCCGATTCCTCCGGGGCCAGTCCCGACGTGATGCCGTAGAGGAACCCGGCGGCGAACAGGTCGCCGGCGCCGGTGGTGTCGACGACCTTCTCGACGTCGTGGGCGCCGACCTCGATGACCCCGGTGGGCGTGACCACCACCGACCCTCGCGATCCCCGGGTCAGCGCGGCCAGCACCCCCGTCTCGGCCACGGCCTCCACGGCGGCCTCGAAGCCGGTGACCCCGAACAGCATCACCACCTCCTCCTCGTTGGCGAAGACGAGGTCGACCTCCCCGGTGAGCAGGTCGAGCCACTCGCGCCGGTGGTGCGACACGCAGACGGGGTCCGACAGCGACAGGGCCACGGTGGCATCGGCCGCATGGGCGCGCGCCATGGCCGTACGCATGGCCGCACGGGCCTGCGCCCGCTCCCACAGGTATCCCTCGAAGTAGGCGACCCGCGCCGAGGTGAGATGGCCGTCGTGGAGGTCGACATGGCTGAAGTCCGAGGCCACCCCGAGGTGGGTCGCCATGGTGCGCTCGGCGTCGGGCGTGACGAGGACGAGGCAGTGACCGGTGCCGGACCCGTCGCCGTCACCATCGCCCTCCCCGCCACGTGCGCCGTCGCCGTCACCGTCACCGGCGCCGGCCTTCGGGGCCATCGGTTCGAAGGCGACGCCGGCCGACCGGATGTCGTGGATGAAGGTCCGCCCGAGGGGGTCGTCGGCCACCCGGCCGAGGAAGGCGGCCCGCCCGCCCAGCGCGGCCACGCCGGCCACGGTGTTGGCGGCCGAACCGCCGGACGACTCGACCGTTGGGCCCATGACCTCGTAGATCCGGCGCGACCGCTCGGCGTCGACGAGGGCCATGGTGCCCTTCAGAAGACCGAGCCGTGTCAGGTCGTCGTCGGTGGCACTGGACAGGACGTCGACCAGGGCGTTGCCCACGCCGACCACATGGAGCGCGCTGTCGGCGTCCTGGGCGGCGTCGTCGTCGGGCTGCACGCCTGCGACGGTAGCCTCCCGGGGATGAGCGCCCCGACCGACACCGCCGCCACGCCCGGACCGACGCCGACGCCGGGTGACCCGGCCGTCCGCCTCCCCACGACCGTCGTCCCCCGGCACTACCGGTTGACCCTCGTCCCCGACCTGGCCGCGGCCACCTTCGGCGGGCAGGTGTCGATCGACGTGGACGTCACCGAGGCCGTCCCGGAGATCGTGTGCAACGCGGCCGAGCTCGACGTGTCGAGCGCGCTGCTCGAGCGCGACGGGACGACGACCCCGGCCACCCGTATCACGCTCGACGGGGACGACGAACGGGTCACGCTCGGGTTCGCGTCACCGGTCGGGGCCGGCCCGGCCACCCTGCACCTCGACTTCTCGGGCGTCCTGAACGACAAGCTCCACGGCTTCTACCGCAGCACGTTCACCACGGACGAGGGGACCGAGCACGTCATCGCCACCACGCAGATGGAGGCCACCGACGCCCGCCGGGCCTTTCCCTGCTGGGACGAGCCCGACCGCAAGGCCACCTTCGACGTGACCCTGGTGGTCGACGACGGCCTGGCCGCCTACTCGAACGGCGCCGTCGTCGGAGGAGACGCCGGAGCCCGGCACCGGTCGGCGCCGGGTCCGCTTCGCCACCACCATGAAGATGTCGACCTACCTGGTGGCCTTCGTGGTCGGCCCCCTCGAGGCCACCGCGCCGACCGACGTCGACGGCGTCCCCCTGCGCATCGTCCACCCGCCCGGCAAGGCCCACCTCACCGGGTACGCCCTCGAGGTGGGCGCCCACGCCCTCCGGTTCTTCACCGACTACTTCGGCATCCCCTACCCGGCCGACAAGCTCGACCTGGTGGCCATCCCCGACTTCGCCTTCGGCGCCATGGAGAACCTCGGTTGCGTGACCTTCCGCGAGACCGCCCTGCTGGTCGACCCGGGCCAGGCCTCGCGGGTCGAGCTCGAACGGGTTGCCGACGTCATCTGCCACGAGATCGCCCACATGTGGTTCGGCGACCTGGTGACCATGAGGTGGTGGAACGGCATCTGGCTGAACGAGGCCTTCGCCACCTTCATGGAGGTGCTGGCGTCGACGCCTTCCGCCCGGAGTGGCACCGGTGGGTGAGCTTCGGCATCGAGCGCGAGGCCGCCCTGGCCGTCGACGGCCTCCATGCCACCCGGCCGGTCGAGTACCCGGTCGGCCAGGCCCGAGGACGCCCAGGGCATGTTCGACGTCCTCACCTACCAGAAGGGCGGGAGCGTGCTGCGCATGCTCGAGCAGCTACATCGGTGCCGGACACGTTCCGCGACGGTATCCGCGACTACCTGCGCCGCCACGCCTACGGCAACACGCGAGACGGCCGACCTGTGGGACGCCCTCGAGCCGGGCCAGCGGCGAGCCGGTCGGCGACATCATGGACACCTGGATCCTCCAGGGCGGCTATCCCCTGATCGAGGTGGCCGACGGCGGGACCCTCCGCCAGGCACCGTTCTCGTATTCGGGCGCCCCCGGTGGGGCCATCGGCGCAGACTGGCAGGTGCCGGTGCTCACCCGACCGCTGTCGGACCCGGCAGCAGCAGCGGGCCCCGTCCTCCTCACGGCCGACGCCGGCGGCGAGGGCGACCCCAGGGGTGACGGTTCCGGCATTCTCGTCAACGCGCGGCGGCTGGGGCTACTACCGGGTGGCGTACCCGCCGGCCACCCTCGAACGCCTGGCCACCGACATCGCCACCCTCGAACCGCTGGAGCGCGTCAATCTGGTCTCCGACGCCTGGGCGGCGGCGCTGGCCGGGCGGACGCCGCTGGCCGACATCGTCCGCCTGGCCAGGGCCCTCGTCGAGGCCGAGGACCGGGACCCGAGCGTGTGGTCGATCGTGCTCGGCGCCGTCTCCCTGTGCGACCGGGCCGTGCCCGACGGCGACCGGCCCCAGTTGCAGGAAGCCGTCCGCACGCTGCTGGTGCCGGTGGCCACCGACCTGGGATGGGACCCGGCGCCCACCGACGACGAGCGCACCCCGGCCCTCAGGGCGGCCGTGCTGTCCACCCTGGGCACGACGGGCGTCGACACCGCCGTCCGCGAGCGGGCCGAGACCCGCTTCGCCGAGTCCCTCAGGGGCGGCGGGGCCCTCCATCCCGACACCGAGGCGGCCGTGCTCGACATCGTGGCCGCCCACGGGGGCGCGGCCGAGTTCGACGCCTTCGTCGAGCGGATGCGACACCCCTCCACCCCACAGGAGGAGGTGCGCTACCTCTACGCGCTGGCCGCCTTCCGGGCCCCGGCACTGGCCGAACGGGCCTTCGACATGGCCCTCGGGGAGGTGCGGACCCAGAACGCGCCGTTCCTCATCCAGCTGCTGCTGGTCAACCGGGTGTGCGGACCGGCCACGTGGGGCCGGGTGGAGACCGCCTGGGACGCGCTGGTCGAGCGGTTTCCGGCCAACATCGTGCCCCGCATGCTCGACGGCGTCCGGGGGCTGTGCCGTCCCCCCGGCCTGGCCGATGAGGTCGTGGAATTCATCGGGCGCCATCCGGTGCCCGGCGGTGCCAAGACGATCGAGCAGACGCTCGAGCGCCTGGCCGTCAACGTGGCCTTCGTCGAACGGCACGGCGACGGTCTGGCCCGCCTCCTGCGCACGTCGCTCGCTCCTCTGGCAGACTAGGTGGTCAGTCGCGACGCCGACGCAGGGCGGTGCCGCGGGCGGCCGGCCACGGAGTCGACCGGGGGGGTACCTGGTGACAGGGGACGGCACAGGCATCGAGGGGAGTGAGCGCGGGCCCACCGGGGACGCCGCGCTCGCCGACCGGCTGGCCGAGGTCGAGACCGCCCTCGCCCTGAGCGAGCAGCGCCTGGCCCGTACGGTCGAGCTCGACCCCACCGCCGTCGTGATCGTCCAGGGCGGCCTGCTGGTGGCGGCCAACCCGGCCTGCGTCCACCTGCTCGGGCTCGACCAGCCTTCCAACGTCATCGGTCGGTCGCTGACCGCCTTCGTGCACGACGACGACCGCGACGCCGTCACCAAGTTCCTCCACGAACGGTCCACCCTGGCCGTGGTGCCCGAGGGGGGCGCCGATCACGTGCCCGTGACCATCCGCCTGGTGGGCCCGGGCGAGTACCAGGTGACCGTCGAGCTGATCGGCATGGCCGTCCAGCACGCCGGGATGCCGGCCGTGCAGGTCTTCGCGGCGGACGTCACCAACCTCGAGGCGACCGAGCGCATCCTCACCCACCAGGCCCTGCACGACCCGTTGACCGGCCTGCCGAACCGCCTGCTCTTCGTGGACCGGGTGGGCCAGGCCCTCGCCCGCAGCGCCCGGGCGAACTCGAGGGCGGCCGTCTTCTTCTGCGACCTCGACCGGTTTCAGGTCGTGAACGACGGCATGGGCCACGCCGTGGGCGACCGGGTGCTCGTCATGGCCTCCGAGCGCCTGCGGTCGTGCCTGCGACCGGCAGACACGGTGGCCCGCTTCAGCGGGGACGAGTTCGTCGTCCTCTGCGACGTCGGGCCGGAGCAGGGCGACATCTCCACGGTGGCCAAGCGGCTGCTCCACAGCCTGTCGGCGCCGTTCGTGGTGGAGGACAACACCTTCACCATCTCCGCCAGCATCGGGGTGGCCGTCTCCCGCAACCGCTTCGCCGAACCCGACGACCTCATCCGCGACGCGGCTGCCGCCACCAGCCAGGCCAAGGCACGGGGCCGCAACCGCTTCGAGGTGTTCAGCCCGGCCACCCGCGAGCCGTGCCCTCGACCGGATCCACATCGAATCGTCCCTGCGCCGGGCCATGGACGACGACGACCTGCGCGTCTATTACCAGCCCATGGTGGAGTGCCACACGGGCCGGCTCATCGGTGCCGAGGCCCTGGTGCGCTGGCAGCATCCCGAACACGGACTGGTGATGCCCGACTCCTTCATCCCCGTGGCCGAGGAGTCGGGGTTGATCGTGTCGGTCGGGGCCTGGGTGCTCGAGCGGGCCTGCCTACAGGCCCGGGCGTGGGAGGGGCGGCTGCCGGCCGGCCAGACCCTGCACCTGTCGGTCAACCTCTCGGCCCACCAGCTCCACGACCCCGACCTGGTGGCCACGGTCCGCAGTCTCATCGAGGCCGAGCCGGCCCGGCCCCGCCAGGTGGTGCTCAGCCTCGAGGTGACCGAGACGACCCTCGTGCGCGACGCCGAGGCGACCACCGAGGCCCTCGAGAACCTGGACGAGCTGGGGATCCAGATCGGCATCGACGACTTCGGCACCGGGTACTCGTCGCTGAGCTATCTGAAGCGCTTCCCCGTGACCACCATCAAGGTCGACCGCTCGTTCATCATGGGCATCCACGACAACCCCGACGACCGGGCCATCGTCCAGGCCGTCATCCAGCTGGCGCACAACCTGGGGCTGGTGGTCATCGCCGAGGGCGTCGAGCACGAGGAGCAGCGCCGGATACTGGCCGATCTCCACTGCGACCTGGTGCAGGGCTACCTGTTCGGCCGACCGGTGCCGGAGGAGATCATGACGGACCTGCTGATCAATCGGGACGGGCCCGTCTACCTGGGCCCCCACGCAGCCGCACAGCCCCTGTCGAAGGACCGGCGGCCGAGCTCGTCGGACCCGCCGCCGGGCCTCCCCCCGGGATAGCCCCGCGCCCGACCCCTAACCTGGTCCGGTGCAACCGGGGCTGCTCCTGAGCGTGTTCGCGCTGGTGCTGGTGGCCGAGCTCCCGGACAAGACGATGATCGCCACCCTCGTCCTGGGCAGCCGGTACCGCCCGGTGGCGGTGTGGATCGGCGCCAGCCTGGCGTTCGCCGTCCACGTCACCGTGGCCGTGGCCGTGGGCGGGCTGTTGCAACGGCTCCCCCACACCTGGGTGGAGATCGGCTCGGCCGTGCTCTTCGCCGGCGGCGCGTGCTACCTGCTGTTCGTGCCGGAGAAGACCGAGGAGGCCAGAGGCGAGAAGGAGGCTGCCACCGCTGGTCCCGCCCCCGAACCCACCGAGCCCACCGCCGCCACCGCCGCCGATGCCGATGCCACCGTCGTCACGTCGCATCGCATGTGGCCGGCGATCTGGGCCACCTTCGCCGTCATCATCGTCGGCGAGTTCGGCGACCTGACCCAGCTGCTGACCGCCGGCCTCTCCGCCCGCTCCCACCAGCCCGTGACCGTGTTCGTGGGCGCGCTGGCGGCGCTCACCGTGGCCGCCGCCATCGCCGCCTTCGGCGGGCGGGCGCTGACCAGGGTCGTGTCCCTGTCGGTCCTCCGCCGGGTGGGTGGCGTCCTGCTGGCCGTGCTGGCGGTGTGGTCGGTGGTGGAGGTGGTTCGCGGCGCCTGACCGCCGGAACCGGATGGGCCGGCGCAACCGGCGTGAGAGGCTGGGTCGGATGGAGACCTCCCCCCGCACCGCCCCCCACTCCGCCCCCGGCACCACCGTCGGCGCGGCCACCGGTACCCCGGACGGCGCGGCCGCCGGTCGCAGGCCCGACCCGGAGCGCGCCGCCGAGCTGGTGGCCCTCGCCCGGGCCGCCACCGGGTTCATGCCCGACGACGAGGGCGAGGCCCTGCAGGCCGCGGCCCGTCGGGCCGGACGGGCCGTGCCCCATGCCACGTTCGTGGAGATCGGCGCGTGGTGCGGGAAGTCCACCCTCTACCTGGGCGCCGCCGCCGAGGAGACGGGGGCTGTGCTCTTCAGCCTCGACCACCACCACGGCTCCGAGGAGAACCAGCCGGGCTGGCCCCACCACGACCCCACGCTCGTCGACCCGGCGACGGGCCGCATCGACACCCTGCCGTTCTGGCGACGCACGGTGGTCGATGCCCGGATCGAGGCATCGGTTGTCGGCCTGGTCGGCGACTCCCCGACGGTGGCGTCGCGGTGGACGACCCCGCTGGCGTTCTGCTTCATCGACGGCGGCCACGGCGCCGAGCCGGCGTGGGCCGACTTCGACGGCTGGGCACCCCATGTTCCCGTCGGCCGGTGGTTGGCCATCCACGACGTGTTCCCGGATCCGGCCGACGGCGGTCGCCCTCCCTACGAGCTGTGGTGCGCGGCCCTCGAGTCGGGACGCTTCGTCGAGGATGGCGCCTGCGGGTCCCTCAGGGTGCTGCGGCGGGTGGCCCCCGCCGCCTGAACGGGTCGGTCAGCCGGCGCCGGCGGGCCCGGCGCCGTCGGGCAGGGTGACTGCCGGCTCCACCGGGATGTCGGGTGCCGGCTCGGTCAGGTCGAGGTGGCTGGGCAGGCCCTCCCCCCGGAACAGGCCGGCCGCCGGGGTGGCGTTGCTGAGGGCGTCGGCCGCCAGCACGATGGCGCCGGCCGTGTAGGTCGACCGCTCGAGCGGTGGGTAGGTGACCTCCTCGGGGAAGACCATGCCCGTCCAGTAGGAACCGTCGGCATGGCGGAGGGCCTGCACCCAGCCGAGCAGGGTCCGGGCCTCGTCGTCCATGCCCAAGGCGTCCAGGGCCAGCACGCACTCCGCCGTCTCGGCGGCCGTCACCCACTCACCGGTGGAGACGCAGCGCACACCCACCCCGTCGAGCACGAAGGTGGCCCAGCCATCGGCGACGCGCCGCCGGCCGGCGTCGCCCGCCAGCGCCCCCGACAGCATCGGGTAGTACCAGTCCATGGCGAACTCGTCCTTGGGCTCGAAGGCCGAGGGGGTGTAGGCGATGGCGTGGCACAGGCGGCCGGCCGCCAGCTCCCAGTCGGGACGCTCGTGGCCCAGACGGGCGGCGCAGGCCACCGCGCACCGGAGGCTGTGGTAGATCGACGACGACCCGGTCAACAGGGCGTAGTCCTCGCGCCGGCCGCCGGCGTCGAGCGACCAGTGGATGGACCCGTCGGCCCGCTGGAACCGGAGCACGAAGTCGACGCCGGCCTCGATGGCCGGCCAGAGCGCCTCGAGGCCGGTGACGTCGCCGGTCGAGATGTAGCGGTGCCAGGCCCCGGTGGCCACGTAGGCGCAGACGTTGGTGTCGAGCCGCTGGTCCTTCACGCTGTGGGCCAGGTAGTAGTTGAACCAACTGCCGTCGCCGAGCTGGGTGCGGGCCAACCATTCGTAGGCCCGATCGGCCTCGGTGTCGTAGCCGCAGGCCGTGAGGGCCATGGCCGCCTCGACGTGGTTCCAGGGATCGCAGTGGCCGCCGGGGAACCACGGGATCATGCCGTCGGCGTGCTGGAGCTCGGCGATCGAGCCGGCGGTGTCGGCCACCTGCCGGGCCGTCAGGATGCCCTCGACCTCGGGGACGGCCCTCACGCCACCGCCCCGACCCCGAGCCGCCGCCCGCCGGCGGGGGCCAGGCGGGCGGTGTCGGCCGCCACGGCGCCGGCCGGCTTGACCAGGTAGACGACCAGGCTCTTGCCGATGAGCGGATTGAGTACCCGCTCGGCCGTGCGGGTCAGCACGGGGCCCTTTTCGATGTCCCACACCAGGAGGCGGTGGTAGGCGGCGACGGCCGGATTGTCGTTGGTGCCGGGATCGCCCGGCCTGACCAGGCACCGGAGCCACCAGTAGGGCGCGTGCAGGGCGTGGGCGTGGTGGCTGGCTGACGGCCCGCAGACCGGTGGACTCCAGCCGGCCCACCAGCTGGCCGCGGCGGTAGATGCGGACGTGGCCGCCGACCACGTCGTGGTAGGCGTCCGACAGCGCCCAGTTGACGAACTCGGGGCCGCACCGCGGAACGGTGACCGCCATCGATCCGCCCGGGCGCAGCACCCGCGCCAACTCGGCCATGGCGGCCGTGTCGTCGGGGATGTGCTCGAGCACCTCGGACGCGATGACCCGGTCGAAGGTGCCGTCGGGGAACGGGAGCTCGAGCCCGTCACCCTGCACCGAGCCGATGGGGGCGTCGGCGTCGATCTCGCCGGCGTCGATCATGGCCCCGAAGGTGGCCCGCACCCCGCTGACCTCGTCGGCCCCGGCGTCCACGGTGACGACGCGGGCGCCGCGGCGGACCGCCTCGAAGGCATGGCGGCCGAAGCCGCACCCGAAATCGAGCACCCGGTCTCCGGGTCCCACCCCCAACCGTCCGTAGTCGACGGTCAGCACGGCACGGCCTCCGGCTCGGCTTCGGCCTCGGCCTCGGGCACCAGCCGCCGGTAGGCGTCCGACGTCCCCTTCGCCGTCACCTCCCAGGTGAAGCGGCCGAGGACGCGCCGGCGGCCGGCGGATCCCAGGCGCAGGCGCAGGGCCTCGTCGTCGAGGAGCCGCCCGATGGCCGCGGCCAGCGCCCCGGGGTCGTCGGGCGGCACCAGCAGTCCGGTCTCGTTGTCGGTGCCCACCACCTCGGGTAGGGCGCCCCCGGTGGTGGCCACCAGGGGCACGCCGCACGCCATGGCTTCGATGGCCGGCAGCGAGAAACCCTCGTAGAGGGAGGGGACCACGGCCACCTGGGCCTGGCCGTAGTGGAGGGCGAGCTCGTCGTCGCTGATGCCCGACACGCAGCGGACTACCGGAGCGAGGTCGAGGCGGTCGATCGTCTTCGCCACCCGGCCGTCGGGACGGGGATTGCCGATCACGACCAGCTCGAGGTCGCGTTCGGTCCGGAGCTTGGCCACCGCCTCGAGCAGGGGGACGAGCCCCTTCATGGGCACGTCCGACGACGACGTGACCATGATGCGCCCGGGTACGGGAGTGACGTCCTGGCGCGGGCGGAACACCCGGTGGTCGACACCCACCGGCACCACCGTCATGCGCTCGGCGTCCACGCCCATCTGGGCGGCGATGTCGGTCTTCGACGACTCGGAGACCGTGATCACCGCCGGCAGCGACCGGGCCACCTTCAACTGCATCCGCAGGAACCCGTACCACCGGCGCTTGGTCACCTGCTGCCAGAGGTTGGTGGCGTGGCTCAGGTCGAGCTGCCGGTCGACCGTGATCGGGTGGTGCAGGGTGGTGAGCAGTGGCCACCCGTCCTCCATCATCCCGAGGATGCCGTTGCCGAGGCACTGGTTGTCATGGACCAGGTCGAACTCGTGGCCGCGGGTGGCCAGGAGCTTCCGGGTCCGCAGGCTGAAGGCCCACGGCTCGGGGAAGCCGGCCGTGCACATGACGCCGAACTCCAGCCAGTCCTCACGGCTCTTGAACTCGGACAGCCGGGGGATGCGGAACGGATCGGGCTCGCGGTACAGGTCGAGCCCGGGCACGGGCGTGAAGCCGACGCCGTCGTCGACCTCCGGCCAGGGCTGGCCGGCGAAGACCTCCACCGAGTGGCCCAGGGCCACCAGCTCGCGGGTCAGGTGGCGGGTGTAGACGCCCTGGCCCCCGCAGCGCGGATTGCCCCGGTAGACGAGAAAGGCGATCCGGAGGCCACCGGGCTCGGGCGGGCGGGGGGGGATGCGCTCGGGGACGGGGGCGGGCGAGCCCTTGAGGCGCCCGATCCTTCCGAACTTAGCCACGGGCGGCGATCACGGGCTTGTGCATAGGCGTGCAAGCATCCCCGACCCGGACGACCTGCGCAAACCCTCGGGCGCCCGGCCGGGGGAATCCCCTGGCCACGGAGGGTGGCGCCGCCGGTACCACTCCCCCGTCACCTCGGCGATCCGGTCCGGTCCCCGCCGGTCATGCCGCCAGGTCGACCACGGGTGCGTCGATACCGAGGCCGCTGCCCGAGCCCATGTACGGGGCGCCACCGAAGGTGAAGATCCCGCCGTCGGCGGCGGCCTCGTCGTACCCGGCGCCCGACGTGGCCAGGCCGACCACCGGTGCCACCAGAGGCGTCCCGGCCATCGAGCCCGCGAAGGGGGCGCCGCCGAAGGCGAAGATCCCGCCGTCGGCGGCCACCTCGTAGTAGCCCCCGCCGGGGGCGGTGGCCATGCCCACGACCGGGGAGTTGAGGGCGTGGCCGGCCATCGAACCTGCGAAGGGGGCGCCGCCGAAGGCGAAGATGCCGCCGTCGGCGGCCACCTCGTAGTAGCCCCCGCCGGGGGCGGTGGCCATGCCCACGACCGGGGAGTTGAGGGCGTGGCCGGCCATCGAACCTGCGAAGGGGGCGCCGCCGAAGGCGAAGATGCCGCCGTCGGCGGCCACCTCGTAGTAGCCCCCGCCGGACGTGACGGCCATGCCCACGATGGGCGCGTCGAGGTGCACCCCTGCCATGGAGCCGTGGTAGGTGGCGTCCCCGAAGGTGAAGATGCCGCCGTCGGCGCCCACCTCGAAGTAGCCCTGGTCGTCGGGCGTGGGCGCCAGGCCCACGACGGGGGCGACGAGCGGGTGGCCGGCCATCGAGCCCTCGTAGGGCAGGCCGAAGGAGAAGATCCCGCCGTCGGCGGCGGCCAGCCGGTACCCGTCCGGTCCGATCGGCGCCGTCATCCCCAGCGTGAGCAGCGGTGCGGTCGACCCGCCCTGGTAGCCGACGCCGACGGCCGACCGGCCGATCTGGTCCATGTCGTTGAACTGGGTCTGGGGCGGCTGGGGGCCGACCGTGGGTACCGGGGTGATGCTCCAGGCCGAGCCGTTCCATCCCAGGGCCAGCGGTGCGTAGGTGTCGTCGTTGGCGTCGTGGTCCACATAGCCACCCCCGATGCACGACGTCGGACTGACGCAGCTGACGATGTAGGCGTCGTTGCCGAAGGTTCCGAGGTGGGGCACGGCCAGCGACGACCACGTGGCGCCGTTCCAGACGGCGGCCACGCTGCGGGAGGAGTCCGCGGTCAACCCTTCCGTCCCCGTCGCCATGCAGAACGCCGCCGACGTGCACGACACGGCCTCGATCGCCGGCAGCGCCGGCGAGGATGCCCCCGGAGTGGCCAGGACCGCCCACGTGGCGCCGTTCCACCGTTCCGCGAGCGTCCCGGTTCCGGTGGCGCCGACGGCGATGCACGCCGTGGCGCTCGTGCACGACACGGCGCTCAGGAATCCCGTCGACCCGCCGGGGATGGGCACGACGGTGAACGATCCCCCCGTCGAGAGCTCGGCCAGGGCGCCGTCGCCGCTGCTGCCGACGGCCATGCAGAAACGGGGCGACCCGGCCACGCACGAGATCCCGTCCAGCGAGTTGGACGTCGACGGCGACGTGTCGGCACTGGGCACGACGGTCCATCCCCCCGGCTGCCCGTCCCACGACTCGACCAGCGTCTGGGTGACGGAGGTGGTGGCGCCGTAGGACCCGGCGGCGACGCAGTCCTTCGAGGCCGTGCACGACACGGCCGAGAGTTGGTTGCTGAACGACAGCGTGGCGTTGGCGCTCGGCACCAGGGACCAGCTGCCGCCGTTCCAGTGCTCGGCCAGCGTCCGGCCGGCGGTGCCGGACCCGGCGCTCCCCACGGCGTCGCACGAGCCGGGCGACCCGCAGCCGACCGCGTTCAGCGAGTCGGCGTCGGGGTCGGGGTTGACGGTCGTCACCGGTGTCCACGGTCCGACCGCCTGTGCACGGGGCGCCGGCGCCGGCCGCACCGAGGACAGGTGCGGGGCCACGCCGTGGTGGTGGGCGTGACGGGCGGCCACGGGTACGACCGAGGCGGCACCGGCCGGCGCCGGAACCAGAGGCGCCACCGCCACCAAAACGCCGACAGTGGTCGCGGCCAGGCACGCGGACACGAGGGCTCGTCTCATCACATCTCCATTCAGGGGTACGGCCCCCGCCGGGCCGGCCGCCCCGGTGCCGCTGTCGGGCCGCAGGGATGTCACCGGGACGCATCCGGAAAGCTACGGCATCACCGTGACCGTTGCACGACCGCCGACCGGCCCCGCGGGGAGGCGTGACCGGCAGGTAATCTCGCCCCCGTGGACCTCGACTACCCGCCCGAGACCGAGGCGTTCCGCGCCGAGGTCAGGGCCTGGCTCACCGCCCACCTGCCCGAGGGATGGGGCACGCCCGGCTTCTCCATGGACAAGAAGGACCGCAAGGCGTTCCTCGAGGCGTGGACGGCCCAGCTCCACGAAGGGGGCTGGATCTGCGCGTCGTGGCCCGAGGAGTACGGAGGCAAGGGCCTGTCCCTCATCGAGTCGGTGGTGGTGAACGAGGAGTTCGCCCGGGCGGAGGCGCCGCTGCGCGCCGACTTCTTCGGCGACACGCTGGTCGGCCCCACCATCCTGCAGTGGGGCACCGAGGAACAGAAGAAAGAGTTCATCCCGGGCATCCTCGACGGCACCATCGCCTGGTGCCAGGGGTTCTCCGAGCCCGACGCCGGCAGCGACCTCGCTTCGCTGGCCACGTCGGCCGTCCTCGACGGCGACGAGTGGGTGATCAACGGGCAGAAGGTGTGGACGACCCAGGCCCAGTACGCCGACTACATCTTCCTGCTGGCCCGCACGGATCCGTCCGCTCCGAAGCACGCCGGCATCTCGTACCTGCTGGTGCCGATGCGCCAACCCGGCATCGAGGCCCGGCCCATCGAACAGGTGGACGGCAGCGCCGAGTTCAACGAGGTGTTCTTCACCGACGCCCGGTGCCCGCAGGCCAACGTGGTCGGCGGGGTCAACAACGGGTGGAAGGTGGCCATGACCACCCTCGGGTTCGAGCGCGGTACCTCGGCCACCACCGGTCACCGGCGCTTCCGCCGCGAGTTCGACGCCATCGTGGAGGCGGCCCGAAAGAACGGCCGGGTGAACGACCCCCTCCTGCGTCAGCGGCTGGCGGTGGCGTGGTCGAAGATCAAGATCATGGAGATCAACGGGTACCGCTCCCTGACCGATGCCCTGCACGGGACCTCCCACGCCGCCGCCCTGGGCGTGTGCAACAAGATGTTCTGGTCCGAATTCCACCAGGACATGACGGAGACGGGCATGGACATCCTGGGCATGGAGGCGCAGATCCTGACGGGCGACCCCACTGAGGCCACGCCGGAGCCCAACCGCCGGGGGCGGCCCGACTACCCGGTCAGCGACCTGCAGGCCTCCTACTTCTTCTCGCGGTCGGAGACCATCTGGGGCGGCACCGCGGAGATCCAGCGCAACATCGTGGGCGAGCGCGTGCTCGGCCTGCCCAAGGAACCGAAGCCAGCCCCGGCGTCCGCCGGCTGAGCCAGACCCCTCAGGCCACCTTCTCCGAGGCGGCGGCGTCGGACAGCCCCCGCTCGGCGGCCACTTCGTAGGCGGCGTCGGAGTTGCCGGCGGCCGTCTCGGCCTCGGCGTCGACGCGCCGGTTGGCGGCGTTCCGCCAGGCCAGCACACCGGCCGTCGCCACCGTGGCCACCCCGCCCACCAGCAGGGAGACACGTGGGTCGGTCAGCTCCGCCAGCGCGCCCATGAGCGGTGCCCCGATCGGCGTGGAGCCCAGGAAGGCCATGGCGTAGAGCGCCATCACCCGGCCCCGCATGGCGGGGTCGGCCCGCAACTGGAGGCTGGCGTTGCCGGTGGCGATGAAGCCGATGGACGCCGCCCCCATCGGCACGATGGCGACGGCGGCGAAGCCGAGCGTGGGCGACAGGGCCACCACCACGATGCAGGCGCCGAAGACCAGCCCCAACGTGGCCAAGAGCCTCGGCGTGGGGCGCGAGCGGTGCGCGGACAGCAGACCTCCCACGATGGCGCCCACCCCCATGCACGACGTCAGCAGCGCATACGCGCCGGCGCCACCGCCGAAGGTGACCTTGGCCAGCAGGGCCAGGGTCACCGTGAAGTTGTAGGCGAAGACGCCGACGACGGCCATGGCCACCAGGGTCACCCTGAGCGCCGGCGTCCGCCACACGTAGGCGAACCCGTCGCGCAGCTGGCCGCGGCCACGGGGGACCGGCGGGGTCCGCCGAAGCTCCGCGTTGCGCATCAGCGAAAGCCCGACGATCACGGCCACGTAGGAGGCCGCGTTGACGAAGAAGCACGTGGCCAGACCGAGCGTCACGATGATCACGCCACCGATGGCCGGCCCGACCACCCGTGACGCGTTCATCACGACCGTGTTGAGGCTGACGGCGTTGGGGAGCTGGTCGCGGCCAACCATCTCCACCACGAACGTCTGGCGCGCCGGGTTGTCGAACAGGTTGACGATGCCGAGCAGGGCCGCCAGCGCGTAGACCTGCCAGAGGAGCACGGCGTGGGTGACCGTCAACACGCCGAGGGTCAGGGCCAGCACGCCTCCGGCCGACTGCGTGAGGTAGAGCACGCGGCGCTTGTCGAAGCGGTCGGCGGCCAGGCCGCCCCAGGGGCCGAGCAGCAGCATGGGCAGGAACTGCAACCCGGTGACGATCCCGAGGTCCACCCCGCTGCCGGTCAGCCGCAGGACCAGCCATGCCTGCGCCACCTGCTGCATCCACGTGCCCGACACCGAGATCAGCTGCGCGACGAAGTAGATGCGGTAGTTCCGCACCCGGAGCGAGCGGAAGGTCTGGCGGGCCGCCACGGTGACCGGGCTCACGGTTCGGGGAGCTCCTCCAGCCGCTCGAGCAGTGCGGTGAGGTCGGCCAGGGCGGCCCGCTCCCCGTCGCCCAGCAGGTGCAGGCGGCGGGCCAGGTAGGCGGTCCGCTGGGAGCGGATGTCGGCCAGCGTGCGCCGGCCGGCCGCCGTCAGCTCGACGCGCGCCACCCGCCGGTCGCCCGGGTCCGTCGTGCGGGCCACGAACCCGTCGGCCTCGAGGGCGCCGACGATGCGGGTCATCGAGGGCGGCTGGACGGCCTCCCTGGCGGCCAGCTCGCCGAGCGTCGGGGTGCCCAGGGCCTCGATGCTGGTCAGGGCCGATCCCTGCGAAGGTGTGAGCCCACCCACCGTCTGCTGGCGGAGCCGCCGGTGGAGGCGGGTCACCGCACTCCGCAGCCGGGCGGCCAGGGCGAGCTCGTCGGCGCCCGCCACCGGCGACCCGGAACCGGCTGTGGCCGTCGGAGCCGTTGTGTCCTGAGTCATGGAGCCAGTCTATCAGTTAGTTTTGCTAACTAATGCATTCCATGACAGAGCGCCGCCGCGGTGGCGTAGACCTCGAATCACGGAGGCGGCGCGGCCCGGAGCCGGCGTCGCCCGGTCTCAGTACCCGGGGACGTAGCCCCCCCGCCCGAGCGTCGAGCTCTCGAAGGGGTCGATGGACTCGTCGAGCCCGCCGATCACCTCGGTCACCCAGTCGAGGCGGTCCCGGATGATGCGCTCGACGCCGCCCTGGAGGGTCGAGGCGCTCACCGCGCACGAGCTGCACGCGCCCTGCAGCTGTACTTCCACCACCCCGGCCTCGACGTCGGCCCGCACCAGCGCCAGGTCGCCACCGTCCGCCTGGACGGCCGGTCGCATCAGCTCGATGATGCTGGTCAGCTGGCTGAGACGCTCGCTCCGCTCGGCGTTGTCGAGCGTGCCCGTCCCGGCCCCGCCGGTCGTGTCGTCTGTGGCCACGTCGCTCCCATCGCACCCGCACGCACGAGTCGATCCCGTGCGTCCGCACCGCCATTGTGCCGCGACGGCCCCCTCGGCCGTGCACCGGACCGCGCACGCACGGCTGACCCGGCCGCCACCGGCGACGCCGTCCGGGCGATCACGATTGTTACCAGCTGGTAACATCGCTCTTCCCAGCGTGCGCCCGTAGGCACCCTGCGGCTACCATGACGCGTGCCCATGGTGCGCGATGTGACCCATCCGGGGCCGGTCGGACTGGTACTTCCGACCCTTCCTCAGGACACAATTCCCCCGTGGGCAGCGAATTCCGGTGCCGGTGCCACCGATGGTACTACTGCGGTGGGACGGCTGTCAGCCCCCACCGGGGCCCCCGCCGGCAACCCCTCCGACCACTTCTCGGCCATCTGCCGGGACGCCGAGCGCGCCGGTGCCGACGTGCTGTGGGTCTGCGACCACATCTTCTGGCACCGGCCCGCCATCGAGTGCCTGACGGCCCTCACCGTGGCCGCCACGGCCACCCGTTCGGCCGCCGTGGGCTCGTGCGTGCTGCAGCTGCCCCTGCGCAACCCGTCGGTCGTGGCCAAGCAGGCGGCCTCGATCCACCAGCTCTCGGGGGGGCGCCTCATCCTCGGGGTCGGCGTCGGCAGCCACCGAGGCGAGTACGCACAGGTGGGCGCCGACTTCCTCCGGCGCGGCCGACAGCTCGACGACGGCATCGACCAGCTGCACCACTCGTGGACCAGCGGTGCCGGCGTCACCGAGGGCGACCTGGGCGACGCCGGGGCCGGGCGCTACCGGCAGTTACCCGCGCCGCCGCCGATACCGGTGTGGGTGGGTGGATCGTCGGAGAACGCACTGCGGCGGGCGGCCCGCCTGGCCGAGGGATGGATACCGCTGTTCGTCGACGTTCCCGACTACGCCGTGGCCGTCGAACGCCTGGCCAAGGAGACGGACAGAGCCGGTCGCCCCGAGGGATCCGTGGTGCCCGCCATCGTGCTCTTCGTCTCCGTCGACGACGACGACACCCGGGCACTCAGTCGGGGAACGGGCTGGATGTCCTCCCTCTACGGCATCCCGGCCAAGGCCTTCGCCCGCCACATCGTGTCCGGCAGCGCCGAGCACGTGGCCGGGGTGGTCGCCGCCTACCGTGACGCCGGCGCCGAGCACGTGGCCGTCTACGTCACCGACGACGAACCCCTCGACCAGTTCTCGCAGCTGCTGGCCGCCGTCCGCGGCGGCCAGCCGGCGGCGGCCACCGCCGATCGACACTGAGGAGCCTGCATGTCCCATCCCCACGTGATCGGCACCGCGCTGACCCCGATGTCCGCGCCGTGACCGCACCATCGAGGACATGGCCCACCAGGTGGTGGCCGAGGCACTGGCCGACGCCGGCGTCGACCCGGCCACCATCGGCCTGGTCGTGTTCGGCAACGCCACCGCCGGACGCCTGCTCGACCAGGGATGTGTCCGTGGCCAGTCGTTCCTCAAGCAGGCCGGCCTCCGCAACGCCGGCATCATCAACGTCGACAACTCGTGCGCCGGTGGTTCGTCCGCCCTGCACCTGGCCACGCTGGCGTGCCGGGGCGGCGAGCGCAACGTGCTGGCCGTCGGGGTCGAGAAGATGTGGACCGGCGACCGGGCGGCCACGCTCGCCGGCATCGAGGACGGCGTCCCGCTGCCCGAGCGCATCCACATGCACGAGACGCTCGAGAACCCGTCGGGCTCCGTGCTCATGGCCCTCAACGCCGGCTGGGCCCGCCTGCAGATGGAGGAACGCGACACCACCGTCGAGCAGTTCGCGGCGACCGCGGCCAAGTCACGTCGCCACGCCGCCCGCAACCCCGACGCCCAGTTCAGGGACGAGGTGAGCATCGACGAGGTCCTGGCCGCCCCCACCGTGGTGGCGCCGCTCACCCGGCTCATGTGCTCCTCGTTCACCGACGGGGCGGCCGCGGCCGTGCTCACGTCCGAACCGGTGGCGGGCGCGCCTCGCATCCTGACCAGCACCATCCGGTCCGGCAACGGCGAGATCGACTATCACGAGCGCCTGGCGGAGACGGGCGCGGCGGCATGGGACGCCGTCGGGTTCGGACCGGAGGACATCGACGTGGTGGAGCTCCACGACGCCACCAGCGCCGAGGAGCTCTTCGCCCTCGAGGCGCTCGGGTTCTACAAGCCCGGCGACGCCGGGCCGGCCACCCTGGCGGGCGCCACCGCCGTGGGTGGGCGGGGTGTCGCCGTCAACACCAGCGGTGGGCTCGTCGGGCGGGGCCACCCGCTGGGGGCCACCGGCATCGCCCAGGTGATCGAGATCGTCCACCAGCTCACGGGGCGGGCCGCCGGCCGCCAGGTCGAGGGGGCCCGGATCGGTGCCGCCGCCAACACCGGGGGCATCATCGGCATGGACGCCGCCTTCATCGGCATCCATGTCATCGAGGCGACCCCGTGACCTCGGTCCCGAAGGGGGCCCGCGGCGCCGTCATCACCGGGTGGGGCATCAGCGTCCCCGACAAGGTGGTGAGCAACGACGACCTGTCCGTCCAGATGGACACGAGCGACGCCTGGATCCAGGAGCGGACCGGCATCCGCGAGCGCCGGATCGGCGGCACCACCTCCGGCCTCGCCATCGAGGCCGGCCAACGGGCGCTGGAGCGGGCCGGCCGTCGGCCCCATGAGATCGACGCCGTCATTCTGGCCACCACCACCCCCGACGGCATCGTTCCCGGCACGTCGGCCACCGTGCAGCACGGGATCGGCGTCCCCGGCGGCGCCTTCGACGTCAACGCGGCCTGCTCGGGCTTCGTCTACTCGCTGGCCGTCGCCCACGGGCTCATCGCCATGGGCGCCAACCGGCTCCTGGTCATCGGGGCCGAGACCCTCAGCCGCATCACCGACTGGGACGACCGGTCGGTGGCCGTCCTCGTCGGGGACGGCGCCGGGGCGGTGGTCCTCGAGGCCGTCGACGGTCCCGGGCAGCTGCTGTCGTGGAACCTGGGCGCCGACGGCTCGCTCCGGCACCTCCTCAAGTGCGACCACGGTGGCTACCTCTTCATGGACGGCAAGGAGATCTTCCGCAAGGCGGTCCGGGTGGTCGTCGAGTCGGCCGAGCAGGCCGTGGCCGAGGCCGGACTGCAGCCGTCGGACATCGACCTCCTGGTACCCCACCAGGCCAACCTGCGGATCATCTCGGCGGCCTGCCAGCGCCTCGGACTTCCGGAGGACAAGGCGGTGGTGGTCATCGACCGCTACGGCAACACGTCCTCGGCATCGATCCCACTGGCGCTGGCGGACGCCATCGAGGAAGGGCGGGTCAAGGAGGGCATGCACCTGCTGCTGACCGGGTTCGGCGGCGGCATGACCTGGGCCAGCGCCGTCCTCCGCTGGGGCGGCTGAGCGGTCATGGCCCCCACCCTGGTCGTGCTGGCGGCCGGGCTGGCCCGCCGCTACGGCGGGTGCAAGCCCCTCGCACCGGTCGGTCTCCACGGCGAGGCCGTCATCGACCTGTTGGCCGCCGACGCCGTGCGGGCCGGGTTCGGGCGGATCGTCCTGGTACTCCATCCCCAGACCGGACCGGCCATCCGCTACCACGTCGAACGGTCGTGGCCGGCCGAGGTCGACGTGGCCTTCGCCACCCAGCGGCTGCCGCTCGGGACCACGCACGCCACGCTGGCGGCCCGGGCCGAGGTGGGCGACGGCTCGTTCGCGGTGGCCAACGCCGATGACGTCTACGGCCAGGGGGCCATGGCGTCGCTGGTCGACGCCCTCGGCGCCGACGACGACGCCCACGTGCTGGTCGGTTACGCCCTGGCCCACACCGTGGTGACCGACGACCCCGTCACCCGGGGCGTCTGCGAGGTCGGTGACAACGGCGCCCTGCGACGCATCTGGGAGCGCCGTCACGTGGCCCGCGCCGACGACGGTGTGTACTTCGTCGCCTCCGACGGCCACCAGCCCGACAAGCTCGACGGCGCCACCACCGTCTCCCTCAACCTCTGGGGGTTCCGACCGTCGATCTGGGGCCTGTTCGAGGCGGCCATGGCCGCCTCGGGCCTGGATGAGGCCACCCTGCTGGCCGAGGGCAACCGCGTCGAGCGGCCGCGATCGGAGGTGCTGCTGCCCGAGGTGATCGGTGCGGCCGTGGAGGCCGGCACCACCCGGGTCCGCGTGGTGCCCACGCCGGTCGTGTCCGTCGGCGTGACCCACGCCGACGACCTGCCGGTGGTGCAGGCCACGCTGGCCCGCCAGATCGCCTGGGGCGTGCGTCCCGAGAGCACCTGGGCCGGCACCTCCGCCGCGACCCCGGCCGGCGCCTGAGCCCCGGGCACGGACGGGCGGGCCGTTCCCCCGGGGACCCCGGCGGTGACCTGCAGGTAGGCTGGTGCGGAGGGCCGCATGACACGCACACGCCGACTGAGCTACAGCCTCGGGCTGAACGCCGTGCTCGTGGCGGTGGAAGTGGCCGCAGGGTCGTTCGCCCACTCCCTCGGACTGCTGGCCGACGCCGGCCACAACCTGACCGACGTCGCCGCCCTCGGGCTGTCGCTGGTGGCCGTCCGCTTCGCCCTGCGACCCCGGAGCGCGGAGCGTTCCTTCGGCAACCACCGGGCCACCATCCTGGCCGCCCTGGCCAACGCCGCCCTGATCGCGGCGGTCACGGTCGTCATCGTGATCGGCGCCGTCCACCGCCTCGAGCACCCCGAGCCCGTGCGGGCCGGCATCGTCGTGGCCGTGGCCGCGGTGGCCCTGGTGGCCAACACGGTGGCGGTGGTGCTGCTGCGGGACGGGACGGGCGACCTGAACATGCGGGCCGCCGTGCTGCACATGGCCGGGGACGCCCTGGCCTCCTTGACCGTGCTGGTGGCGGCGGCGGTGCTGCTGGTGGTGCCCTCGGCGCTGTGGCTCGACCCCGTCTCCGCCCTGGTGGTGGCGGCCCTCATCGCCCTCGAGACGGTCGGGGTCTTCAGGGAGAGCGTGTCGGTCCTGCTCGAGTCCACGCCGTCCGACGTCGATCTCACCGAGCTGCGCCAGGCCATGGCGGCCGTGGCCGGGGTGGGAGAGGTCCACGATCTCCACGTCTGGAGCCTGTCGAGCGAGGTGCGGGCCCTCTCGGCCCACCTGGTGCTCGATGGCCACCCGACGCTCGAGCAGGCGCAGGCCGTCGGCGACTCCGTCAAGCGGACCATCTCGGCGCCGTTCTCCATCTCGCATTCGACGCTGGAACTCGAGTGCGAGCGCTGCGTCGACGGCCTGCACGATCCGTGCGACATGGATACGACCACGCCGTCGCGGGCCACCGCCCGCTGATCGCGCCGGCGCGGCATCGCCGACACGAACGGGCCCGGGACGCGCGGCGGCCCCGAGTAACCGGTCGGCCGAAACCTCCCGAGCTCCTCGGGGCCACACGCACCGGTGGATTCGACGGTTGGCGTCGGGCCGTGTCGGACGACCTGAGGCCCACCGCGGACCACCCGCCGGGAACCTACGGCCCCACCGTCCACGCACGCCCGGCCTTGCAGCCGTCCGCACCCGGCGCCCGCACGTGCTCGTTGGGTCGGGCCGCACGGCCATACCCACTCCCACGCCCGTTCGACCGGCCCGGCGGTCCGACCCTTCGGCCCGATCCCGGTCTCCGATCGTCAGGTTCGACCTTCCGGTTCGGACCCTTCGGCCCTCCCCTTCCGGCTCCCCCGGCTTCCGGTGGAGCTTCGGTTTCCCGAACTGTCGACACCTTGCGCCTTCTCAGACAAGTGGTCAAGAGGGTGAAACGAAATCCCTACCATTTCCCCAGAGTTTTCGGGGAGTTCCCCAGGACCGGCGGCGATATCCACCGCCCCGTCCCCAACTTGTCGACGGCGCGGCTCCATGGCGACGGCCGCGACGGCACCGGGTGGACAGGTCGCTCAGCCCTTCAGGCGCGCCAGCTCGGCGGCGACGGCCTTGCCGTTGGCCTGTCCCCCCGTGGCCTTCATCACCTTGCCGGTGAAGAACCCGGCCAGCTTGGCCTCGCCGTCCTCGAAGCGCGCCCACTCGTCCGGGTGGGCCGCCACGACCTCGGCCACGGTGGCCGCCAGCGAGTCGTCGGACAGCGCCTCGAATCCCTTGGCGGCGGCGATGGCGGCCGGGTCGCCCCCGCCCGCGGCCAGCAGATCGGTGAGGACGTCCTTGGCCTGGGTGGCGCTGAGGGAGCCGTCCGCCTCCATGGCCAGCAGGGCCGAGTAGGACCCGGCGTCGAGGGCGCGGGCGGCATCGGCGTGTGCGGCCGCCTCGTTGGCCGTGCGGGCCAGGGCCAGCGGCGCGGCCACGCCGTCGGCCACCACCGCCACCACCAGGTCGTCCAACCCGAGATCGACCACGGTGGCGATCTGGTCCTGCTGGGCCGGGCCGGCCGCCCCTCCGGCGACCAGGTCCCCCAGGCGGGCCCGGCGGGCCGACGGCAGCATCCCCAGGGTGTCCGCCACGGCGCGCACCCAGGCGCGGTCGGGTGCGAGCGGCACCAGGTCGGGCTCGAGGAAGTACCGGTAGTCGTAGGCCTCCTCCTTGGACCGCAGGGCCACCGTCCGCCCCGCCCCTTCGTCCCAGTGCCGGGTCTGCTGCTCGACCACCCCGCCCGACTCGAGCAGCGCGATCTGGCGCTCGGCCTCGTGGTCGACGGCCCGGCCGAGCGAGCGGATCGAGTTGAGGTTCTTGATCTCGCAACGGGTACCCAGCGGATCGAGCGGGCTGCGACGCACCGAGACGTTGGCGTCGACCCGCATCGACCCTTCCTCCATCTTGCCGTCGGACGCACCCGACGCCACCAGGATGGCGCGCAGCTCGGAGGCGTACGCCCGGGCCTGGGCGGACGTCCGCATGTCGGGCGCGCTCGACGATCTCCACCAGCGGCACGCCGGCCCGGTTGTAGTCGACGAGTGAGTAGTCGGCACCGTGGATGCGACCGGTGGCACCGGCGTGGGTCGTCTTGCCGGTGTCCTCCTCGAGGTGGGCCCGTTCGATGCCGACCCGGCCGCCGTCGGGCAGCTCGAGGTGGCCGGCCACGTTGATGGGCTCGTCGTACTGGGTGACCTGGTAGTCCTTCGGCATGTCCGGGTAGAAGTAGTTCTTGCGGTGGAACGTGGAGGGGCGCACCTCGCACTGCAGGGCCGTGCCGATGGCCATGGCCAGCTCCACGGCCCGCCGGTTCAGCACGGGGAGCGAACCGGGCAGACCCAGGCACACCGGGCAGACGTTGGTGTTCGGCTCGTCGCCGAAGGCGTTGCGGCACGCGCAGAACAGCTTGGTGGCCGTCTTGAGCTCGCAGTGCACCTCGAGCCCGATGACCGTCTCCCAGTCGCTCATCGGGCACCTCCCTCGGGAGCGGCCGCCTCGACCACGGCGGCCACCCTGAAGAGGACGGCCTCGCCCCTCGCCGGGGCCAGCAGCTGCACACCCACGGGCAGGCCGTCGGTGCCGGTGCCGAAGGGCACGCTGATGGCCGGGTGGCCGGCCAGGTTCGACGGGATGGTGCACACGTCGGACTGGTACATGGCCAGCGGATCGTCGACCTTGGCACCCAGGGGGAACGCCGTCGTCGGCGACGTCGGGCCCAGCAGGACGTCGTGGGTGGCATAGGCGGCCGCGAAGCCCTCGATGATCCGGGTGCGGACGCGGAGCGCCTTGGCGTAGTAGGCGTCGACGTAGCCGGCGGAGAGGGCGTAGGTCCCGAGCATGATGCGGCGCTTGACCTCGGCCCCGAATCCGGCCGTGCGGGTGGCCGTGTTCATGGCGACCACGTCGTCGGCGTCGACGCGCAGCCCGTAGCGGACGCCGTCGTAGCGGGCCAGGTTCGAGGACGCCTCCGCCGGGGCGATCAGGTAGTACGCGGACAGCCCGAGGCGTACGGCCGGGATGGAGACCTCCTCGACCTTCGCCCCCGCCGCCGCCAGCAGCTCCGCCGCCCGGGCCACCCGGGCGGCCACGTCGGCGTCGGCCCCGTCGACCAGCTCGCCCACGACGCCCACCGACAGCCCGTCGACGCCGTCGCCCAGGCCGGTCACCACGGCCGGGACGGGCTCGGCCAGCGAGGTGGAATCGGCCGGGTCGTGGCCGGCGATGATGTCGAAGAGGTGGGCGGTGTCGGCCACCGTGGTGGCGAGCGGCCCGATCTGGTCGAGCGAGCTGGCGAAGGCCACCAGCCCGTAGCGGGACACCGCGCCGTACGTCGGCTTCATGCCCACCACCCCGCACAGGGCCGCCGGCTGACGGACCGAGCCGCCGGTCTCCGAGCCGAGCGCCAGGGGGACGAACCCGGCGGCCACGGCGGCGGCCGAGCCGCCCGAGGAGCCGCCGGGCACCCTGGTGGGGTCGAGGGGATTGCGGGTGGGGCCGGTGGCCGAGCTCTCGGTGGACGACCCCATGGCGAACTCGTCCATGTTGGTCTTGCCCACGACGACGGCACCCGCCCGGGCCAGGCGGGTCACCACCGTGGCGTCGTAGGGCGGCCGCCACCCCTCGAGGATGCGCGACGAGCACGTGGTGGGGATGCCGCGGGTGCACAGGTTGTCCTTGAGCGCCACCGGCACCCCGGCGAGCGGTCCGGGGTCCTCGCCCCGGTCGACGGCCGCGTCGATCTCGGCCGCCCGCGCCCGGGCCTCGTCCGCCAGCACCAGGTTGAAGGCGTGGATCCCCGGGTCACCGGCGGCGATGGCGGCCAGGCACCCGTCGGTCACCTCGGCGGCCCGCAGCCTGCCGGCGCGCACGGCCTCGGCCGTGGCCACGGCGGAGGCGGCGGTCGCCGGCGTCACGGCGCATCGCCGAGGATCCGGGGCACGCGGAACCGGTGGTCCTCGACCGCCGGCGCGGCCGCCAGGACCTCGTCGCGGTCGAGCCCGGGCCGGGGCTCGTCGGGCCGGGTCACGTTGACCAGGGCCAGCGCGTGGGCGGTGGGTGCCACCCCGTCGAGGTCGAGGGCGGCCACGTCGGCGGCATGACCGAGCACGGCCGCCAGCTGGCCGGTGAAGCGGTCGAGCTCCTCGCCGGTGAGGGACAGGCGGGCCAGGCGGGCGACGTGGGCCACCTCGTCGCGGGTCAGGGCGGCGGGCACCTCGGCCATCAGTCGAGCACCTGGCGGGCGAAGTCGAGGACGCGCTCCTCGATGACGGCGGCGTCGTTGTCCAGCGTGGCCACGTGGAAGCTGCGTTCCAGCCAGACCCGCTCGATCGGGCCCCCGACCCTGGCCACCAGCAGATCGCCCGACGCCGGGGCGACGACATGGTCGTCGCGGCTCGACAGCAGCAGCACCGGGCACGTCACCGTGGGCAGGAGCGGCTCGAGGGCGGCCACCCCGTCGAAGAGCGACAGGGCCGCCCGCAGCGGCGTCTCCGGGTAGGCGAGCTCGACGGCCCCCTCCTTGGCGATGTCCGAGCCCACCCCCGGGGCGACCTCGGTGCCGCCGGCCACCAGCTCCCCGACGGCCGCCCGGAATTCGGGGGCCGGCGGCTCGATCAACGGGTTGACCAGAGCCAGACCGGCGATCTCCGCGTGGCGGACGGCCAGCCAGCACGAGAGGGTGCCGCCCATCGACAGACCGGCCACCATCACCCGGTCGCAGCGCTCGGCGAGCGCGTCGTAGGCACCGGCCGCGGCGGCCGTCCAGTCCTCCCACCGTGTGGGCTCCATGTCCTCGACGGCGGTGCCGTGACCGGGCAGCAACGGGAGCTCGACGGCGAAGCCGGCGGTGGCCAGGACCTCTGCCAGCGGGCGCATCGAGTGGGGGTTGCCCGTGAACCCGTGGAGGACGAGGACGCCGGCGGGACCGTCGCCGGTCGACCACGGTTCGGCACCTGGGAGGATGGGGGCGGTCACGGTCCGGCATGCTACCGGCCCCCCGACGGAGGCCCGAGCCCCGGCCCGAGCCGGGACGGAACGGGACCGGGCGACGGCACGGCGGCGCGTCGGGAGGGTTCCCGGACCACCCTTGGTCACGTGGCGAGAGATAGGCTCTCGGTCCGGTACATCCGGGCCGGGGGGTCCCGACTCACCCGTTCAGCAACCGTCGAAGGAGCGCGCCGACCTATGGCCACTTACGAATTCCTCAGCGAAGACTGGCTCGTCGAGGCCCGCTCCATCCGCGGCGAATTCGAGGGCGACGGCTCGCCCATCGCCCACAAGATGCGGATGAACCTCATCATCACCGAGGTGCCCTTCGGCGAAGGCTCGGTCGACGCCCACATGGACACGACCGAGGGTGAGCTGAACCTCGACACCGGCCACATCGACCCGGTCGATCTCACCGTCACCCTGGCCTACGACATCGCCAAGGCCATTCTGGTGGAAGGCAACCCGCAGGCAGGCATGCAGGCATTCATGGCCGGGAGGATCAAGGTCGAGGGGGACATGGCCAAGCTCATGGCCATCCAGGGGGGCGTCCCCGATCCCCGGGCGGCCGAAGTGGCGGCCCGCATCCGCGAGATCACGGCCTAGGACCGCACCTCGCGCCGGGCCGCCGGCTCACACCCCGAGCCTGCCCATCTCCGCCTGCAGCTCGGCGATCGTCCAGCGGTCGTCCTTCTCGATGGTGTCCGTCATCGTCCACGGCTGGAAGGTGCGCACCTGGCCGCCCTGGACGAAGAACACCTTGCCGGTCGCCGGGCACCCCTCGGTGGCCAGGTAGGCCACCAGTGGCGAGACGTTGGCCGGATCCCAGCTGTCGAACGTCGCCGGGTCCGAGGGTGCGCGGACCAGGTCGGACAGGCCGGGCGTCTGCTCGGTCATGCGGGTCCGGGCAGCCGGGGCGATGGCGTTGACCCTGACCCCGTAGCGGGACAGCTCGTCGGCGGCGATGACGGTGAAGGCGGCAATACCGGCCTTGGCCGCCCCGTAGTTGGACTGGCCCGGATTGCCCAGGAGTCCCGACGTCGACGACGTGTTGACGACGGCCGCCCGCACCTCCTCGCCGGCCTTGGCCCGCTCGCGCCAGTAGGCGGCCGCATGGCGGGTCGGCACGAAGTGGCCCTTCAGGTGGACGCGGATGACCGAGTCCCACTCCTCCTCTGACATGTTGACGAGCACCCGGTCCCGCAGGATGCCGGCGTTGTTGACCAGCACGTCGAGCCCGCCGAAGGCGTCGACGGCGGCGGCCACCAGACGGGCGCCGCCGTCCCAGTCGGTGATGTCGTCCGTGTTGGCGACGGCCTGTCCCCCGGCGGCCACGATCTCGTCGACGACCTGCTCGGCCGCGCCCCGGTCGTCGCCGGAACCGTCGACGGCGCCGCCGAGGTCGTTCACCACCACCCGGGCACCCTCCGACGCGAACAGCAGGGCGTGCTCGCGGCCGATGCCGCGGCCGGCCCCGGTGATGATGGCCGTCCGCCCGTCCAATGCGCCCATCAGTGGTGTCCCTCCCTCGTACCCGGCGGCCCCGGGTTCGGGGCCGCGCACCGGGGACGGCCCAGACCTGGACTCACCGCCCGACGTGGGCCAACGTTGGCAGGACCCCGGCGGGCAGGTCAAGCCCGCCGGCGAGCACGGCCGCCGTCATCGACGACACCCTCGGGCGCCCGCCGGCCACCACCAGATACTCGGTGTTGCGCAGCCGGCCCACCCGGCCGACCTTGCGGCCGCGGGGATCGTGGATCCCGATGCGGGCACCCACGTAGCGGGCCGAGTCGAAGGCGAGGACCTCGACGTGGCCCCGGACCGCGCACAGGTCGACCAGATCGTCCAGGGTCAGCCACGCCTCGTCGTTGTACGAGAGCACCACCACCTCGGCCTCGACCGCGGCCACCACCGCCGCCAGGGCGACCGGCATGGTACGGCGCCCGTTGAACGGGGACCGGGCCGCCGGCTCCCGGAGGTCGGCCCGCTTGCAGGCGATCCCGTAGTGCGGGGGGGCGTCGGCGGCCACGATCGTCTCCCACACGTGGTAGTTCCCGTCGTAACGGTGCTGGTTGTAGGGAGGGTCGAGGTAGGCGAAGTCCACCGGTCCGAGCTCGGCCGAGCCCGCCAGCCGGCCGGCGTCGCCCCGCAGGGCCCGCCCGCGACCGGGCAGCAGCGCCGGCGCCCGGAGCTCGAGGGGGTTGCGGGCCCGCGGCGCCCACTGCTTCAGAAAGGCCATCTGCACCCCGGTGGTCGAGTCCACCCGGTCGGCCGCCTCGAGGAGGCTCGTCAGCAGCACGGGCCACAGGCCGGTGCCGGCCCAGTCGGCGTCGATGGCGGCCCGAATGGCGTCGATGCGGGCGCCGTTCTCGGGACGGAAGTACCGGGCGGTGCGGCAGAAGGTGTCGGTGACGTAGCCGGGCTCCCCGGGTAGTCCGTCCAGGTAGGCGAGCGCCTCGGCCACCACCGGCCCGGCCACGTCGGGATGGTCGGCGTCGGTGGCCACGTAGCACCCGGCCAGCACGTGGGCCGTCCGGGTGAGGTCGACGGCGGTCACCTCGAGCCCGAGACCCTTGAGGGCCTGGGCCACCCGGGTGGTCCCGGTGAACAGGTCGAGAGCGGTGCGCGCCCCCGAGGCCGCCGCCAGGGCGGCGATGGCGGGCACCAGCCGTCGCTTCGAACCGAGGTACTTGATCAAGGGGCGGTGCCTAGGGCTGCGCCGGCCGCGCCGACCCGGAAGGCACCCGGGCGGCCTGGCGCAGGAAGAGGTACAGCCACACCAGGTACGCGAGGAACACGACGCTGGCGGCCAGCTTCAGCCAGACGATGCTGTCCACGACCAGGTTGAACACGTAGAAGATCGCCATCAGGATACCGGCGCCCACGTACTTGACCACGTTGGCCTGGGAGTACTTCTCACGCCGGGCGGCCAGGTCGGCGTCGTCCGGCTCGAGGTGCGCCAGCGGGTCGGACGGCGTGTCCGGCCCGGCGGGGGTCGTCGCCTCCGCCTCGTCGTCGGGCATGCGCGGACGGTACCACCGCCGCATTCCGGTCTCGGGGACCTCAGCGCCGGCTGAAGCGCCTGAACCACCAGTCCGGATCGCGGGCATGGGCGTGGAAGTGGTCGGGGATCTGGCGCATCACCTGGTCGAGCGACCATGTGCCCGCACCCAGGCGCTCGTCGGCCACCCGGCCGAGTGCTCCGACCATGTGGGCCAGCACGTCCTCGGGCGGGTCGGTGGCGTGCACTTTCCACACCACCATGGGCACCGCGCAGATCTCGCAGTCCGCCACCCAGCACACGTCGTCCTCGAAGTGCCACGGGGTGATCCGGGCCGCCTCGCACAGCTCGCACGACCGGGCCACGATCAGATGGTGTAGAGGGTGACGGTGGTCCCGGGTACCACCTGGGTGCCGGGGAGCGGATCGGTCGTGATGACGGTGTCGCCCCCCGGCGGCCCGTACGGGCCGGCCACCTTCAGGCCCTGGGCCTTGAGCTGCGCCTTGGCGCTGGCCACCGACTGGCCGAGGACGAAGGGCACGGGGACCGGCTTGGGGCCGAGCGACACGTTCACCGTCACCGTCGAGCCGTACGGCTGCGGACCCGACGACGGATCGGGCGAGGAGCTGATGATGGCACCGGACGGCACGGCCGCGTCGTACTGGTTGTGCCGGACGACCACGAAGCCGGCCGCCTGCAGGGCCGTCACGGCGGCCGGGTAGGTGGTACCGGCGCCGGCCACGGCCGGGACGGTCACCGGGGCGCGGCCCTTGGAGGTGGCGATGGTGACCGTCGATCCGTAGGGGGCGGTCCCGGTGGGCGTCGACCCGAGTACGGCGCCGACCGGTGCCGTCGAGTACTGCTGGGCCGACGCCGGGCACACCCCCACCAGGTGGAGGGCGGCCAGGGCGGCGACGGCGTCATTGCAGCTGGTGAAGGTGGTCAGGGCGGGGATGGTCACGGGCGGCGGACCCCGGGAGACGACCACGTCGATCACCGTCCCCTGCTTGGCCGTGACCGGGGGCCGGCCCGGAGTCGCCGCCGCCGGGGTCTGGGCCAGGATGATGCCGGCCGCCACCGTGGTCGAGAACGATGTGGCCGTCTGGCGGACGGAGAAGCCGTCGGGGCGCACGGCGGCCCGGGCCGCCGGTACCGTCCTGCCCACCAGGTCCGCCACCGGGTGGCTCGGGGTGAACACCCGGTTGGCCACGGCGTAGGTCACGCCGATGGCGGCGAGCACGGCCACCAGGGCCACCACCGTGGCCACCCATGGCCACCGCCGACGGGCGGCCGGCGGCGCGGCGGCCGTCGCCGGTCGGCGGCCGTCCACGGCCGCCGGTTCGCCGAGCTGGGTGCGGGCCTCGGCATGCTCGGCCGGGGGGTGCCGGTCGAGGTCGAGCTCCCCGTCGCCCTCGGGCTCGCCCGTCACCAGCGGCAGGGGCGCCGGGGACGGCAGGCGTGGCCGCCAGGGCCTCCAGCCGGCGACCGAGCTGCCCGGCGTCGATCCGCTCGGACGCCTCCGGGGCGGCCGCCCAGACCAGCACGTCGTAGAGCCCGCTACCGAGGGCGGGGTGCTCCGGCAGCAGCGCGCCCACCCTGGCCATGAGAGTGGCCAGGGTGGTCTCGCCGACGAAGGGGAGCGCGCCGGTGACGGCTTCGTAGAGGACCAGGGCCAGGGCGTAGACGTCGGCGCGGCCGTCGAGGGGCAGGGCCTGGGCCTGTTCGGGCGAGGCGTAGCGCACGGTGCCGAGCATGGTGCCCTGGGGCTCGGTCCAGGCGGCCTCGGCCAGGGCCCGGGCCAGGCCGAAGTCGGCGATCCGCAGGCGGGCGTCGTCGTCGAAGAGCAGGTTGGCCGGTTTGATGTCGCGATGGACGAGGCCGCGCCGGTGGGCGTACTCGAGGCCGGCGGCGGCCTCGATGCCGATGGCCACGGCCTGCTCGGGCGCCAGCGGCGAGTCCGCGTCGAGGACCTGGCGGAGGCTGCCGCCCGACAGGTACTCCAGTACCAGGTAGGGAGCGTCGCCGTCCTCACCCCAGTCGTAGACCTTGAGGATGTTGGGGTGGTTCAGCGCGGCCACGGCCCGGGCCTCGGCCCTGAAGCGGCGCAGGAAGGAGGCGTCGCCGGTCAGCGACGGGTGCAGCACCTTGATGGCGACGCGTCGGTGCAGCGAGACGTCGTCGGCCACGTAGACGTCGGAGGACGCGCCCGTACCCAGGGCTGAGACAAGGCGGTAGCGATCGCCCAGGACGCGCCCGATGGAGTCGGTGATGCTCGGCATCGGTCTGGCGTCCAGGGTACCGACCGGGTACGCAGAGGCGGTGGAGGGTGGGGCCCTCGCCGGTCGTCAGCGGGGCCCGGTGGTCCTCCCCGGATGCGAACGCGGACAGGGATTCGAGCTGGTCGGCGGTACCGATACCGATGAGCACGTCGCCCGACCGATGGCCTTAGCTCCGGCGGCGGATTGGTGGTGAACGAGCCGTCGGCGCGACGGATGGCGAGCACCAGGGCGCCCGTGCGATCGTGGACCCGGACCGACCGAAGGCTGGCCCCGTTGAGGGGAGAGCGCTCGGCCACGGTGATCTCCTCGAGGCGGAACTCGAGGGTGCCGTCGTGCATGACCACGTCGATGAAGTCCACGACGTGGGGCTGGGTCACGAACGACGCCATGCGGTCGCCCCCGAGCGCTGTGGGTTCACCACGCGGTCGGCGCCGGCACGGAGCAGCTTGGGCACGGACGACTCGTTGCGGGCCCGGGCGATGATCTGGAGATCGGGTCGGAAGGACCGACCAGCCAGCGTCACGTAAAGGTTGTCGGCATCGGTGTCGAGGGCCGCCACCAACGTGGCCGCCCGATCGATCCCGGCCTGGAGCAGGATTTCGTCCTCTGTCACGTCACCGATCACCGACGGATGGGGGCCCTCCGGCCAGCCGCCCAGCGTCACGGTCGATGACGACGACCCCCGCCCGGCGTTGTCAGGAACCGGGCCACCTCGCGCCCGACCCGTCCCCACCCGCAAACCATCACGTGGTCGCCCATCCGCTCGATATCGCGGTCCATCCTTCGCCTCCTCATGAGGTCACGCATATGGCCTTCGATCAGCACCTCGAGGATGCCGTGAAGGTGTACAGCGCCGTGCCCACGCCCACCAGGATCAGGATATCGTGAAGACCTTGCCGGCCGTACCGAAGTTGGCGGGCGTGCCGAACCCGACGGTCGAGACCGTCTTCACCGTCTGGAAGAGGGAGTCAAGGGCGCTGTAGCCCAGCGCCATGAACCCGACGGTGCCGACCACGACCACCAGGGCCAGCAGGCCGAGCCCGATCTGCACCCGCCGCACTGGGTTGCTCATCGGTTGGACAGTGTGGCAGCTACGGGCAGGGTCGGTCCGGATGGGTCACCGGCGCCCGCGGCCCGGGCGCCGCCCGGGCGGGATCAGCTGTGGTGGAGAGGGCGCTCGCCGCCGGGTACCGGTAGGGGCTGCACGGCCGCGGTCGGGACTTGACCGGTCCCGGTCGGGCCCGGCTCGGTCCCCCGGGGCGGGCCCTGGGCCAGCCCCACCGGGCCGGCCACGCGGCCGCCGCGTGCGTACGGCTGGTGGGGAACAGCTCGGGGCCGTTGGTCGTGGTGAAGGCGACGATGTCGGTGTAGCCGTCGAGCGCCGGGCTGCCGAGGTACTGGGCGTCGCCGCCGCCGAAGATGCCGCCGTCCTGTCCCATGAGCCAGTAGCCGCGGCCGTCGCTGGTGGGGGCCATGGCGATGATGGGTGCGTTCGAGCTGCAGGTTGCCGGTCGAGCCGTGGAAGCCGGCGTCGCCGAAGGCGAAGATGCCGCCGTCAGCGGCCACCAGCCAGTACCCGCCGCCGTCCGGGGTGGCCGCCATGCCGACGATGGGTCGGTTGAGGACGAGGTTGCCGGTCGAGCCGTGGAAGCCGGCGTCGCCGAAGGCGAAGATGCCGCCGTCGGCGGCCACCAGCCAGTACCCGCCGCCGTCCGGGGTGGCCGCCATGCCGACGATGGGTCGGTTGAGGACGAGGTTGCCGGTCGAACCGTGGAAGCCGGCGTCGCCGAAGGCGAAGATCCCGCCGTCGGCGGCCACCAGCCAGTACCCCCCGTCGTCGGGGGTGGCCGCCATGCCGACGATGGGCCGGTTGAGCGGCAGGCCGCCGGTCGAGCCGTGGAAGGCGGCGTTGCCGTACGAGAAGATGCCGCCGTCGGCGGCCGTGAGCCAGTACCCGGCGCCGTTGCGCGTGGCCGTGATGGCCACGATGGGCGAGTTGAGCACGGCCGGGTAGGCCTGGCCGAGGTACTGGGCATCGCCGAAGGCGCCCACCCCACCGTGGGAGCCGGCGATCAGGTAGCCCTGCGTACCGAACCCGCTCAGGGCGACAAGCTGCTCGGACCCGACACTGTCGTGGACGCCCAGCTCCGCCGTCCTCGTCCCGTAGGTGGTGGGGGTGAAGTAGAGCAGCCGCGCTGCACGTGCCCCCGACCCCGAGCACGACCGAGCTGCACGAGTTGTGGTCGCCGAAGAAGTCGTAGGTGTCCCCGGTGGCCGTCAGCCCGTCCACGGTGACCGAGGTGGCGAAGTGGTTGGTGAAGGTGACCTGCTGACCGGCGCCGTAGGTGCCGTCCCGCTGGTCCCCGAAGGACAGCGACGACGTGCTGGCCGTGATGCCGGCCGTGGCCCGACGGTACCCGGCGCTGCGGTCGGTGGCCGGCCGCGCCGGCCGCCTGGCCGCCCACGAGCGAGACGGTCGTCAGGACCGCCGCCACCATCGCCTCACCTCACACCGCGCCCCGTCGAGCCATGCCCGTTCCCCCTGGTGCCCCCGTGTCCGGTCCGAAGATGTTAGCTGCCGGGCCGGCGTACCGCGCCGTCCCCACCGCTCGCGGCCGGCGCCGGGCCGGTGGTGTCACCCGTCGGCGGGCACCTCGCCCGACTCGAGCAGCGCCTCGAACCCGTCGGGTCCGACGATGGGCACCCCGAGCTCCTCGGCCTTGGTCACCTTGGCGGCACCCGGGTGCGTCCCCGACCACCACGGCGAACGTCTTCGTGCCGACACGCTGCCCGGGGACTTGCCCCCCCGGGCGATGATGGCCTCCTCGGCCTCCTCGCGGGTGCAGCCCTCGCAGGGTCCCGGTCACCACCACCGACTTGCCGGCCAGCGTCTGGGCCCGGGCCGCCGCCGCCGTCGGCGGCGTCGACCGGCCCGGGCTCGACCGAAGTCGAGACCGGCCGCCCGCAGCCGCTCGACCACGGCCCGGTTGACCGTTCGAGCGCGAACCACCGCGACCACGCTGGCGGCGATGACCGGCCCGACGCCGTCCACGGCGGCCAGCTGCCTCCTCGCCGGCGCCGCCATGACGGCGTCCAGATCGCCGAAGGCGCGGGCCAGGGCCAGCGCGCCGACCTGGCCCGAGTGGCGGATGCCCAGGCCGACGAGCAGGCGGTGCAGCGGCCGGGCCCGCGACGCGTCGATGGCGGCCGAGCAGGTTGGCCACCGACAGCTGCGCCCAATCCCTCGAGGCCGTCGAGCGTGGTCCGCGGTGAAGCCGTAGATGTCGGCCACGTCGGTCGAGCAGCCCGGCTCCACGAACAGCTGCACCCGCTGCTCGCCGAGACCCTCGATGTCCATGGCCCAGCGCGAGGCGAAGTGGGCGATGCGCTGGACCCGCTGGCCGGGGCAGTCGAGGTTGGTGCAGAACGTGTCGCTCTCGCCCTCGAGGCGCACCAGCGGGTCCCCGCAGCTCGGGCACACCGTCGGGAAGTGCCAGCGCCGCCGCCGGCGCGGCCCGGGACGAGCACCGGGCCCGACCACCTCGGGGATGACGTCGCCGGCCTTGCGGACGATCACGGTGTCGCCGGGTCGGACGTCCTTCAGCCGGACCTGGTCCTCGTTGTGCAGGGTGGCCAGCGCGACGGTCGAGCCGCCCACGAAGACCGGCTCGAGCACGGCGAAGGGCGTCGCCTTGCCGGTGCGGCCGATGGACACCTTGATGTCCCGCAGCGTGGTCGTCCGCTCCTCGGGCGGGAACTTGTAGGCGATGGCCCACCGCGGCGCCTGCGACGTGGCCCCCAGGCGCCGCTGGAGCGCGAGGTCGTCGACCTTGACCACCACCCCGTCGATCTCGTAGCCGAGGTCGTGGCGGTGCTCGTGCCAGTGGCGGCAGAAGGCGAGCACCTCGTCGAGCCCGTGGACCACCCGCATCTCGGGGTTCACCGGGAAGCCGGCCCGGTCCAGCCAGGCCAGGGTGTCCGAGTGCGGTGGTGACAGCTCGTCGGGGAGTGCCCCGCCGACCGGCGGGCGCCAGCTCCCCCACCTGGTAGGCCCAGAACGCCAGCTCGCGGCCTGGCCGTGATCGACGGGTCCTTCTGGCGCAGCGAGCCGGCGGCCGAGTTGCGGGGATTGACGAACAGCTTGCGCCCGGCCTCCGCCTGTCGCCGGTTGAGGTCCTCGAAGGCGGCGATGGGCATGTAGACCTCGCCGCGCACCTCGACGACCGACGGCGGCGGGCCCACCGCTCGGCGCAGCGCGTGCGGGATGGCCGCGATGGTGGCCACGTTGGCGCGTCACGTCCTCGCCCGTGCTGCCCGTCCCCCCGGGTGGCGGCCTGGACGTAGCGGCCGTCGCGGTAGGTGAGCGACATGGCCAGCCCGTCGATCTTCAGCTCGCACACGAACGCCATGTCCGGCGGGCACGTGCTTGGCCAGCCGGGCCGCCCAGGCGGCCAGCTCCTCCTGGTCGAAGGCGTTGTCCAGGCTCATCATGGGCACCCGGTGGGCGCACCGGGGCGAACAGGACCGACGGGGCCGCCCCCACCGACTGGGTGGGCGAGTCGGGGACGACCAGATCGGGGTGGTCGGCCTCGATGGCCCGCAGCTCGCGGACCAGCGCGTCGTAGTCGGCGTCGGGGATCTCGGGGGCGTCCTCGGCGGTAGTACCGCTGGTTGTGGTGGGGATGAGGCGCCGCAGCTCCTCGGCCCGGGCCACCGGATCGAGCTCGGCCGTCCGTTCCGGCCGCCGTCGGGGCCGCCGGCGGCTCACCGGGCCACTCCGGCGCCGACGACGGTGTCGGGCGCGCTCGGGGTCGTAGAGGGCCACCGTCTGGCCGGGCGCCACCAGCCGCTGGGGCCCGTCGAAGCGGACGGTGCGCCCGTCGCTGCCGGCGAGCCCTTCGACGGTGCAGCCCACGGGCGGGCCGTGGGCGCTGCACTGGGCGATGGCCCGGGCGCCCGGGTCGAGGGCCCGGCCGACCCAGGTCACCCGGTGTCGACGGCGACCCGGTCGGTCACGGCCGCCTCGGGCGAGCCCGACCACCACCCGGCGCCGGGGCACGTCGACGGCCAGCCACGTAGCGGCGGCGGCCGTCGGCACCGTGGCCCATCCCCCGTCGCTGGCCCACGGTGACCAGTTCGACGGCGTCGACGGCGCCGGCGACGTCGCCGCTGGCGGCGTCGACCACCGCGCCGGCGTGCAGAGGCGAGGCGCTCGGCCAGGAAGCCGTGGCGGCCCCGGTCCGAGCGGATGAAGCACACGTCCTGGCTGTCGGGCTTGTCCGCCGTGCGCAGTCCGAGACGGGCGGCCTCGGCCCGCACCTCCGCCTTGGTCAGCCCGCCGATCGGGAACGACACCCGGGCCAGCTGGTCCTGCCCGAGCATGGACACCACGTAGGACTGGTCCTTGGCCGGGTCGGCGCCGCGCCGCAGCCGGTGGCGGCCGTCGGGCCCGGTGTCGACACGGGCGTGGTGGCCGGTGGCCACCATGTCGAAGCCGAGGGCGGCCGCCCGGGCCAGCAGGCGGTCGAACTTCAGGTGGCGGTTGCACTCGATGCACGGGTTGGGGGTGCGCCCCTCGGCATGGTCGGCCACGTAGGGGGCGACCACATGGGTGTCGAAGTCGGCCTCGAAGTTGAAGACGTGGTGGACGAGCCCGAGCCGGTCGGCCACCCGGCGGGCATCCTCGACGTCGGCCACGGAGCAGCAGCCGGCGTCGCTGTCACCACCCCACAGCTTCAGCGTCGCCCCCACCACCGACGCCGCGCCGTGCTCGGCGGCCAGCCGCGCCGCCGCCACCGACGAGTCGACCCCTCCGGACATGGCCACCAGTACCCGCACGGCGATCAGTCTCGCAGCCGGGCCACCGCGCCGGGACGGCGCCGAGGGCGGCGTCGACCTCTTCGGGCGACGTCGACCACCCGAGCGAGAAGCGCACCCCCGAGGAGGCCCGGCGGGCGTCGCAGCCCATGGCCAACAGGACGTGGCTGGGTTCGACGGCGCCCGACGCGCACGAGGCGCCGGCCGACGCGGCCACGCCGGCGTCGTCGAGGAGGACGACGAGCGCCTCGCTCTCGACCCCGTCGATGCACAGGTGGGCGTTGCCGGCCACCTTGGACGCCCGGTCACCCGTCTCGGTGACGTCCGCCACCGATGCCAGCAGGCCGTCGACGAGCCGGTCGCGTAGGGCGGACACCCGCGACCCCGTCGGCTCCCGGTCGCGCACGGCCACCTCGAGGGCGGCGGCCATGGCCACGATGCCGGCCACGTTGGGTGTGCCGCTCCGGCGACCGCGCTCCTGTTCGCCGCCGTGGAGCACCGGTACCAACGGGGTGCGGCCGCGGCACACGAGGGCGCCCACCCCGGTCGGCCCGCCGAACTTGTGGGCGCTCACCGACACCAGGTCGGCCGGCGCCACCAGCGTGGACACGTCCGTCCACCCCACCGCCTGCACGGCGTCGGTGTGGAACACGGCGGCCGGCGAGCCGGCCCGGAGTACGGCGGCGACCTCGTGCAGCGGCTGCACGGTGCCGATCTCGTTGTTCACGGCCATCACCGAGACCAGCGCCACCTCCGGGGTGCAGGCGTCGGCCAGTGCGTCCAGGTCGACCAGGCCCCGGGGGTCGCTCGGCACCGACCGCAGTTCGACCCCGTGGGCGACGGCCGCGGCCGCGGCCGCGTTGCCCACGGCGTGGTGCTCCATGGCCGCGCACACGACGGGCCCGGCCCTCGAGACACGGGCCAGGGCGTCCATGGTGCCGAGCACGGCCAGGTTGTCGGACTCGGTGCCGCCCGAGGTGAACACCACCTCCCCGGGGTCGGCCCCGAGGAGGTCGGCCACGGTGTCACGGGCGTCGTCGATGGCCCGACGGGCGGCCCGGGCGGCCCAGTGGGCCCCCGACGGATTGCCGCTGCGTCCGGCGAGCACCGCCATCATGGCCTGGACCGCTTCCGGCCGCATGGGCGTGGTGGCCGCATTGTCGAGGTACGCCGGCACCGCACCAGTCTGCCGGGCGCGACGGCGGTGTCAGGCCACCCACACCGTCTTGACGTTGCAGAATTCCCGCAGCCCGTAGCTCGACAGCTCACGGCCGATGCCCGAGGCCTTTACACCGCCGAAGGGCAGTTCCGGCGTGGACGCCACCATGGCGTTCACGAACACCTGTCCGGCGACGAGGCCGTTGATGAAGCGCTCCTGCTCGTCGGGGTCGCGGGTCCACACGCTGGCGCCCAGGCCGAACCGGGTGCCGTTGGCGACGGCCAGGGCCTCATCGGCTCCGGCCACCCTGGTGAGCAGGGCCACCGGCCCGAAGACCTCCTCGGTGGCCACCCGCATGTCGGGCGTGATCCCGGTGAGCACCGTCGGCGGGTAGAAGAAGCCGGGACGCCCCCGGGCCGGCCGCCACCGCACAGGACGGCGGCTCCCTTGTCCCGGGCGTCGTCGACCTGGGCGACGAGGGTGTCCCTGGCCGCCGCCGTCACCATCGGCCCGACCTCGGTGGCCGGGTCGAGGGGATCGCCCACCGTCAGGGCGGCCATGGCGGCCACGAAGGCGCCGGTGAAGGCGTCGGCCACCCCCTCGTGCACGATGAACCGCTTGGCGGCGATGCAGGACTGCCCGTTGTTCTGCACCCTCGCCTGCACCCCGACGGGCACGGCCCGGGACAGGTCGGCCGATGGCAGCACGATGAAGGGATCGCTGCCGCCCAGCTCAAGCACCGTCTTCTTCCCGACCGCCCCGGCGCGCCCGGCCACGGCGCGCCCGGCCCCCACGCTGCCGGTCAGGGTCACCGCCGCCACCCTGGGGTCGGCGATCACCCCGGCGGTCTGGGCGAGGTCGATGAGCAGCGTCTGGAACACCCCGGCCGGGGCCCCGGCCCGCGTGAACAGGTACTCGAGGAGCAGGGCGGTGCGAGGCACGCGACGGCGCGTGCTTCAACAGGCCGACGTTGCCGGCCAGAAGGTTGGGCGCCGCGAAACGGATCACCTGCCACAGCGGGAAGTTCCACGGCATGACGGCCAGCACCGGGCCCAGCGGTTCCAGCCTGACCAGGCTCCGTGAGGCCGCCGTGACCACGGGCGTCGTCCGCCAGCATGGCCGGCCCGTACTCGGCGAACCACCGCAGCGCGGCGGCACACTTGGCCACCTCGCCCTTGGCCTGGGCGAAGGGCTTGCCCATCTCGGTGGTGAGCACATAGGCGATGTCGGGCAGCTCGCCCTCGAGGAGCTCGGCCGCAGTGACGAGGAGGCGGGCCCGGTCCGCCACCGGGGTGGCCGCCCACGCGCCGGCGGCGTCGGCCGCCGCCGACAGGCGACCGTCGAGCGCCTCGGGGGTGAGTGGTGCGAACTCCTCGAGGACGGCCCCGGTGGTCGGGTTGACCGAGATGTGGCGGGGCCCGGGATCGACGGAGGTCACCGGAGGATTCTCCCCCACGCCACCGGTCATCCGGTAGCCGGGGGCACGCCGCCGGGCGAGGCAGCGTCCGGGACCTCCGCCGGGGCGGAGTCGGGGGCAGCGGCGGTGGCGGAGTCGGGGGCGGGGGCGGGGTCGGGGGCGGGGGCGGAGCCCGGGCCTCCCAGCGATGTGAACGTGGAAGGAGCGGCCACGGCCACGACGGCCAGCACCGCCAACAGGGCGAGGGCGGTGGCCACCGTGACCTCCCGCAGGCCGACACGGGAGGCCGCCGCCCCCTGGAGCAGGGCCCCGATCGGGTAGACGACGCCGAGGCCGAGCATGTAGATGGACAGGACACGGCCCCGGGCGGCGGCCGGCGCCCGCAGCTGCACCACCGTGTTGAGGCCGATCAGCACGCCGATATAGGCGCCGCCGACGAGCACCATGGCGACGGCGGCGACCCACAGCGACGGGGACAGCCCGTAGGCGACGAGCAGGAGGGGTAGCACGACCAGCGCCGCCACCACCGTCCGCCGGCGGCCGACGGTCACGGCCAGGCCGGGCAGCAACAGGGCGCCGGCCACCGCTCCGATCCCCTGAGCGGTCACCAGTATCGACGTGGCCGCACCCCGCCGTCCGAGCACGTCGATGGCCATGGCCGGCACCAGGGCGATGAACGGCGACGCCAGCAGGGCCACCACCGAGATGAGCACGATTGCGCTCCGGCAGCCCGGTTCCGAGAAGGCGGCCCGGGCGCCTCCGACCATCCGGGCCCACACGCCGACGACGGCAGTCGGGGCGGTCGGCCGGGCCAGCCGGATGAGCAGCAGCGCCACCACGACCGCCGCGAACGACGCCGCGTTGACCGCGAACGTGAAGGTGTAGCCACCCTGTAGGAGGGTCAGTCCGGCCAGGGCCGGGCCGATGACCCGTCCCAGATTGAACTGGGCGGAGGACAGCGACACCGCGCCCAGCAGGTCCTCGTGGGGCACCAGATCCGGCAGCATCGCCTGGTAGGAGGGGAAGCCGATGGCGGCCGCGCACCCGCCGAGGAAGGCCACGGCCACCACCGGCTGGGGTCGGTCGGTGCCGGTGGCCGACAGGACGGCCAAGACCGTGGCGAACAGCATCTCGAAGAGGGTGGTGACGATGAGCCACCGCCGCCGGTCGAGCCGGTCGGCCAGCACGCCGCCGAACGGGGCCAGCAGGCCCATGGGGATGAAGGCGGCCGCGGCCACCAGTCCGGTCCACGCCGGGTCGTGGGTGCGGCTGGTGACGAGCACGCCGAGGGCGACGGTCTGCATCCACGAGCCGATGTTGGACACCAGCGCGGCCGACCACAGGAGCGCGAAATTGCGCGACCGCAGGGGCCGGAGCGAGTACGCCCCACCCGGGGTGGTCAGTCGCCGCTCCCGGCTGCGCCCCGGTCCTTGCGGCGCGGCTTCAGCGCGAACCACCAGATGCTGGCCATGGTGGCCAGCAGCCCGACGGCGGCGGCCGGCTTGACGAGCTTCCGCGAGCGATGTGCCATACGGGCGACGTTACCCGCCAGCCGGGCGGGTCGGATTCTTCGGTTTTTCCCACGTCGTCCATAGCTGGCCCTTAGGTTGTGCCCCCAGCATGGAGACATGAGCGCAACCCAGGACCCGCACCCCGGGGGCCAGGCCCACGGGGAACCCACCCGACCACTCCCCCCGCTGGCCATGCCGGCCGCGGCGCCCATGCAGCCGCTGCCGGCGCCGGCCGTGACCGGTCCGGACTGGCGGCTGGCCGGTGCCCCCCCGGTGGCGGGCCCGGCCGGCACCCCGCCGCCAGGCGGGTGGACACCGCCGGTCACCTGGCCGTCCGCCGGTGACGGACCGCCGGCCGGCGGCACCGCGGGCGGCGCCCCCACGGCGGCGTCCCGGGGCAGGCACCGGGGCGGTCGGATGGCCGTCGCCCTGGTGGCCGCCGTGCTGGCGGGCTCGGCCGTCGGTGCGGCCGCCGTCGAGTCGACCCAGCACGCAGCGGTCACGGTCACCCCCGCCGGCCTGCACGTCGCCGGCACCACCCCGGTACCGAGCACCGGGTCGTCGGGGTCGTCGGGGTCGTCGGGGTCGTCGGGGACGATCTCGTCCGTGGTGAAGTCGGTCTCACCGGCCGTCGTCGAGGTCACCGACGCTTCGGGGTCGTCGGAGGACGCCGGCACCGGCATGATCATCACCTCCGCGGGCGAGGTGCTGACCAACAACCACGTGGTGGCGCTGGGTGGCACCGTGACCGTCGCGCTGAACGGCTCGACCAACCAGCTGGCGGCCACGGTCGTGGGCACCGATCCCGACAAGGACGTCGCCCTCCTGCAGATCAGCGGGGCGAGCAACCTGCCGACCGTCACCTTCGCCAACTCCTCCGGCGTCCAGGTCGGCGACCAGGTCGTCGCCATCGGCAACGCCCTGGCGCTCGGGGACAGCCCCTCGGTGACGTCGGGCATCGTCTCGGCCCTGGGCCGCCAGATCACCGCCGGCGACGCCAGCGGCGGCGGCACCGAGACCCTTTCGGGGCTCATCCAGACCGATGCCGCCATCAACCCGGGCAACTCCGGGGGCCCGCTCCTCAACATGTCGGGACAGGTCATCGGCATGAACACGGCGGCGGCATCGTCGACGGGCAGCGAGAGCGCCGAGGACATCGGCTTCTCCATTCCGTCGGACGAGCTCACGTCGCTGGTTGCCGGGCTCCGCACCGGCGGTGACGGCAGCGCCGACACCATCGCCGGATCGCAGGGCGGCAGCTCCAGCTCGGGCTCGGATCCTTCCGGCTCGGGCGGCTCGGGCTCCGGCTCAGGCGGCTACGGGGGCGACCCGTTCGGCTCGGGCTCGGGCTCCGGCTCGGACGGTTCCGGCGGCTACGGCGGCTTCCCGTTCGGGGGCGGCGCCTACTGATCGTCGTGCCCGACGGGTCCCGGACCGTTCACCCGGGCCCGTCGGGCACCCGCTGTACAACCTCGGGGACCCCGTCGGCCCCGAGCAGCTCAAGGATGTGGCCGGCCACCCGTGCCGGTGGGGTGGCCGACCCCTCCCGGTGGATGCGGGCGAAGCGGTCGACGGCCGGGAACCGGTCGGGAGGGGTGGACCGGATGGTCGCCTGCATGTCCGTCTCGACCACGCCCGGCGCCAGTGCCACCGCCCGCAACCCGTGGCCGGCCTCCTCCCGGGCCACCACCCGGGTGGCCATGTCCACGGCGGCCTTGGAGGCGCAGTACGGCGCCCAGCCCTCGTACACGGTGGCCGCCGCTCCCGAAGTGACGTTGACGAGCAGTCCGCCGCCGGGACGGCCGCGGACGTGGCGGGCGTAGGCGCGCGAACCCAGCAGTACGCCGCCGACGTTGACGGCCACCATGGCCAGCACGGCCCCGGGGTCGTCGTCGGCCAGCGGCCCCATGGGACCGATGAGGCCGGCGTTGTTGACCCACAGGTCGATGGTCCCGGTGGGTGCGGCGGCCCCTCCGCAGAAGCGATCGAGCGCTCCCGGCTCGGCGACGTCGAGGGCGGCGGTGATCCCCCTCGCCCCGGCCGGCAGGGCCGGTTCGTGGCGGGCGCACAACGCCAGGATGAACCCCTCGGCCGCCAGGGCGGCGGCCAGGCCGGCACCGAGCCCCCGACTGGCCCCGGTGATGACCGCGCAGCGCGGGGTGAGGTCGGCGGGCACGCCACAGTGTCGCGCCCTTGACGGCGTCCGCCCCCGCTGGCACCATTGATGGCGAGATGTACGGAGCACGCACCACGGTCCTGCTGCTTATCTGACGGCGAACGCCACACCGCGTTCGCCCACTGCCTCCTGTGCCGAAAGGCCAGGAGGTTTTTTGTTGGGCCGGCGACGGTGCGGGTACGCACACCACGAGCGACAGGGCTAAGGCGCGGGCACCGGTGACGCGAGCAAGGGAGCCACGATGAGCACCACACCCACGGCTGCGGGCGGCGAGGGGGCCGGGTCGCCGGCACGCCCGGCCATGCCCTGCGATCCCTCCCCCATGCCCTTCCACCTGTACCGCTCCCACATCCCGCTGCAGCTCCACGACCGCTCGTGGCCCGACCGGCGACTGACGGCGGCCCCCCGGTGGGCCAGCGTCGACCTGCGCGACGGCAACCAGGCGCTCATCGATCCCATGGACCCCGAGCGCAAGCTGCGCCTGTTCGAGACGCTGGTGGCCGTCGGGCTTCAAGGAGATCGAGGTCGGGTTCCCGTCCGCCTCCCAGACCGACTTCGACTTCCAGCGCCAGATCATCGAGGAGGACCGGATCCCCGACGACGTGACCATCCAGGTGCTGGTCCAGTGCCGGCAGGAGCTGATCGAGCGGACCTTCGAGTCGCTGGCGGGCGCACCCCGGGCCATCGTCCACTTCTACAACTCGACCTCGGAGCTGCAGCGCCGGGTGGTCTTCGGCCTCGACAAGGCCGGCATCATCGACATCGCCACCAGCGCGGCCCGGCTGTGCAGGAAGTTCGAGACGTCGGTGCCGGGCACCGACATCCGCTACGAGTACTCGCCCGAGAGCTTCACCGGCACCGAGCCCGAGTTCGCGGTGGAGATCTGCGAGGCGGTGATGGACGTGATCGAGCCCACCCCCGAGCGGCCCGATCATCCTCAACCTGCCGGCCACGGTCGAGATGTACACGCCCAACGTCTACGCCGACGTCATCGAGTGGTTCGGCCGCACCATCCGCCGCCGGGACTCGGTCGTCCTCAGCCTCGCACCCCCACAACGACCGGGGCACGGCCGTGGCCGCCGCCGAGCTGGCCGTGCTGGCCGGCGCCGACCGGGTCGAGGGCACGCTGTTCGGCAACGGCGAGCGCACCGGCAACGTGGACGTCGTCACCCTGGCCCTCAACCTGTTCTCCCAGGGCGTCGACCCGGGCCTCGACTTCTCCGACATCGAGCGGGTGCGGCGGGTCGCCGAGTACGCCACCGCGCTGCCCGTCCACCCCCGCCACCCCTACGCCGGCGACCTGGTGTACACGGCGTTCTCGGGCTCCCACCAGGACGCCATCAAGAAGGGCATGGCCGCCATCGGCGACGACTACGACGCAGTGGGAGGTGCCGTACCTGCCCATCGACCCGAAGCACACCGGCCGCACCTACGAGGCCATCATCCAGGTCAACAGCCAGTCGGGCAAGGGCGGCGTCGCCTACCTGATGGACACCGAGCACGGTCTCGACCTGCCCGCGGCGCCTGCAGATGGAGTTCTCCAAGCAGGTGCAGGCGGTCACCGAGGCCAGCGGCACGGTGATCCGGCCGGGCGAGATGTGGGACGTCTTCGCCGCGACCTACCTGCCCGAGGACGCCGGGATCCGGCTGCTGGCCAGCGAGACGACCACCGGCGGCCGGCGGACCACCGTCACCGCCCAACTGCTGGTGGACGGCCGGCCCACGACCGTCATCGGCGAGGGCAACGGGCCGATCGACGCCCTGGTGGCGGCGTTGCGGGCCGAGCTCGGGGTGGACTTCGAGGTGAAGGACTACAGCGAGCACGCCCTGACCTCGGGCAGCGAGGCCTCGGCCGTGGCCTACGTCGAGGCCGAGGGGCCCGACGGGACCACCTGGTGGGGGGTGGGGATGGACTCGAGCATCCTCGACGCCTCGCTGCAGGCCGTCGTGGGCGCGGCCAACCGCCAGCGCAGCCACCCCTGACCCCACCGCTGAGCACCGCCCCTGAGCACCGCCCCTGAGCACCGCCGCCGCCGACCCGCCGCGGACGGCCGGCGGCGACGGCACGGCACACTGACGCCGTGCCCGAACTACCCGAGGTCGAGGCGCTGGCCCGGTCGCTCGACGGCCGGCTGGCGGGTCGCACCGTCACCCGGTGCGAGCTGGCCTCCTTCTCGGCGCTGAAGACGGTGGAGCCGCCGCTGTCCTCGCTGGTCGCCACGACCGTGGGCGGCTGTCGGCGGCGGGGCAAGTTCCTCGTCCTCGAGACGGCGGCGGCCGTCCTCGCCGTCCACCTGGGCCGGGCCGGCTGGGTGCGCACCTACGACCGCCTGCCGGCGGCACGGCCCAAGCCGGGTCGGGGACCGATCGTCCTCCGCCTGGGCACGGACGACGGTGCCGGCCTCGATGTCACCGAGGCCGGGACGGAACGGCGCCTGTCCCTGTGGATGGCAGACACGGCCGACGACATCGAGCCACTGGCCACCCTCGGACCCGATCCCCTCGATCCCTCCTTCGACGCCGCCGCCCTCGGCCGGGTCCTGGCCGGCCTGTCGGCCACGCTCAAGACGGCGCTGACGACCCAGTCAGCCATCGCCGGGATCGGCAACGCCTACTCCGACGAGATCCTCCACGCCGCCGGCCTCTCCCCGTACCGGCGGGCCGCCTCCCTCGACGACGTCGAGGTGGTCATGCTCCATGCGGCCATGGTCTCGGTCCTCACCTCGGCCGTCGACGGGGCCGTCGGCCGGGCCGCCAGCGAGCTCAAGGGGGACAAGCACCGCCGGCTGCAGGTCCACGGCCGCGGGGGCCAGGTGTGTCCGGTCTGCGGCGACACCATCCGCGACGTCTACTTCGCCAGCCGCTCGCTGCAGTACTGCCCCACCTGCCAGACCGGGGGCAGGGTGCTGGCCGACCGCCGGCTGTCGCGTCTGCTCCGCTGAACCCGCCCGGGCGCGCCGCAGCGGGGCGCGATTTACACGCCCGCTCGACGCTTCTATAATGACTATCTCTACCATATTACTAGGTTTAGTCCGCCGGGTCCAGCCACCCGCCGATCCCAGAGGAACAGGTCCGCCCCCATGCACCCCACGCTCCCCCGCCGCATCCGCACCGCCGTCGTCGCCGGCGCCCTGGCCCTGGTGGGCCTGACGCTGGCCGCGTGTTCGTCCTCGTCGACGTCCTCTTCGACCTCCACCTCGACCACCGCCGGCGGCCCGGTGACCCTCCGGCTCGGGTACCTGACCAACCTCACCCACGCCGGCGCCCTGGTCGGTGTGTCCAACGGCACCTTCACCCGCAACCTGCCGTCGGGGACCACCCTCACGACATCGACGTTCAGTGCGGGACCCGCCGAGGTGACCGCCCTGCTGTCGGGGTCGCTCGACGCCGCCTACATCGGCCCCAGCCCGGCCATCACCGCCTACACCCAGTCGGGCGGCAAGGCGATCCGGATCATCTCGGGTGCCACCTCGGGCGGGGCCGCCCTGGTGGTGTCGTCGTCGATCACCTCGCCGTCCCAGCTCAAGGGGAAGACGCTGTCGACCCCGCAGCTCGGCAACACCCAGGACATCGCCCTGCGGACCTGGCTGACCAGCCAGGGACTCACCTACCCGGGGCCGAACGGGGGCAGCGGCGACGTGACCATCCTCCCGCAGCAGAACTCCGCCATCGTGACCGCCTTCGAGGCCGGCGCCATCGCCGGGGCGTGGGTGCCCGAGCCCTACGTGTCCGAGATGGTGAGCCAGGGCCACGGCCACGTCCTCGTCAACGAGAAGACGCTGTGGCCCGGCGGCCGGTTCGCCACTACGGTGCTGGTCGTCACGCAGACCTTCGCCCAGGCGCATCCGAGCGTGGTCGACGGCCTCCTCAAGGGCCAGATCGCCGTCAACGCCTTCCTCAACTCGTCGCCCACCACGGCGGCCGCCGACGCCAATGCCGCCCTGGCCAAGCTGACGGGCAAGCCCTTGAAGGCGGCCGCGCTGGCCTCGGCGTGGGCGGACATGACCTTCACCAACGACCCGATCGTGTCCTCCATCCTCACCGACGTCCAGCACGCCAAGGCCGCCGGGTTCCCGTCGGGCAGCATCGCCGGCATCTTCGACCTGGGTCCGCTCAACTCCCTGTTGCAGACGGCCGGCAAGACCACGGTGCCCACGTCGTGACGGTCACCGGCGTCGCCGCGCCCGGGCTCGAGGCCCTCGGGCGTGTCCAAGCGCTACGGCGCCGGTGGCGACGCCGTGCTGGCCCTGTCGGACATCTCCCTGTCGGTCGCGCCCGGCGAACTGGTGTGCCTGGTGGGGCATCCGGCTGCGGCAAGACCACCCTGCTCAACCTGGTGGCCGGCCTCGACCGCCCCACCACCGGCACCCTGGCCCGCACCGGGGTGGCCGGCGCGCCCGACGGCGGCCCGGGCGCGGCCGTGGCCATGCTCTTCCAGGAGGCCGCGCTGTTCCCGTGGTTGACGGTGAGCGCCAACGTGGAGCTGCCGCTGCGCCTCCGGGGGGTGGGCAGGGCCGAGCGCCGGGCCGTCGCCGGCGATCTGCTCGAACGGGTCCACCTGGGCGGTTTCGGGGCCAAGCAGCCCCACGAGCTGTCGGGTGGCATGCGGCAGCGGGCCGCGCTGGCCCGCGCCCTCGCCCAGGAGGCCGGCCTGCTGTTGATGGACGAGCCGTTCGGGGCCCTCGACGCCATCACCAGGGACCTGCTCCACGACGAGCTCGAGCAGCTGTGGATCGAACGGGGCTTCACCGTGCTGTTCGTCACCCACAACGTCCGCGAGGCCGCCCGCCTGGGCGACCGGATCGTGCTGCTGACCAGCCGGCCCGGACGGGTGGCGGCCACCTTTCCGGTCGACCTGGCCCGGCCCCGGCGCATCGACTCGCCGGCCATCGCCGACCTGGCCGCCACCGTCACCGACCGCCTCCGATCCGAGGTCCGCAGCCATGCCCACTGACAGAACCGCCGTCCGGCCGCCCCCCGCGGGGACGGGCGGGGTGGAGACCGCCCTCGACGCCGAGCTCGCCGGCCTGGACGCCCTCGAGGCGGCCGCCCCGGGCCGGACCGCCGGCTGGGGCCGCCGGATCTGGCAGGCGACCTGGCCGAAGCTGGGTGCCCTGGCCATCATCGTGCTGGTCTGGCAGATCGCCGTGTGGCTGGGATGGAAGCCCCTCATCCTCCAGACGCCCTGGACGGTGGCGAAGGAGCTCCGGGCACAGCTCGCCGATCCCACCTTCTGGCGTTCGGTGGGCGTCACGTTCGAGCAGGCGCTCATCGGGTTCTCACTGGCCGTGTTCATCGGAGCGGTGGTGGGCACGGCCGTGGCCAGGATCCCGGTCGTGCGGGCCGCCATCGCCTCGCTGATCACCGGCATGCAGACCATGCCGTCGGTGCTGTGGTACCCGCTGGCGTTCATGGTGTTCGGCCTCACCCAGAAGGCGATCATCCTCATGATCGTCCTGGGTTCGGCCCCGGCCGTGGCCAACGGCTTCATCTCCGGCATCGACACCGTGCCACCGGTGCTGCTGCGGGTCGGCCGCGTCCTCGGGGCCAAGGGTCCCAAGCTCCAGCGCCACGTGGTCTGGCCGGCCGCCCTGCCGGCCGTGCTGGGCGGCCTGAAGCAGGGGTGGGCGTTCGGCTGGCATGCGCTGATGGCCGGCGAGTTCCTCATCCCGGTGGCCAACCAGGTGGGGCTGGGGCTGCGCACCGAGAACTATCTGAACCTGGACGCCTATTCGTCCGTGGTCGCCATGATGATCGTGATCATCGTCATCGGGATCGTGGTCGACATGTGCTTCGGACGGGCCGAGCGGGCCGTCCGTCGCCGCTACGGGTTGATCGACGTCGCCCAGCGCTGACCGGCGCCGCTCCGCCGCAGCCAGACCCCCCGTGCCGCCACCATGACCGACGCCGCATCCCCGAACCGCTGGTCGGGCGGTGGCCGTCCGAGCCCGTCGGACTACGACCGGCGGTGGGAACGGCTGGCCGCCGGAGGGGTCGACGTCCACGGGGAGGCCGGGCTGGTGGCGTCGTACAACCCGGCCACCGTCCTCGACGCCGGATGCGGGACGGGACGGGTGGCCATCGAGCTGGCGCGGCGCGGCATCGATGTCGTCGGCGTCGACCTCGACCCCGGCATGCTGGCCATGGCCCGGGTGAAGGCCCCCGGCCTCACCTGGATCGCGGGCGACCTGGCCACGGTCGCCCTCGGGCGCACCTTCGAGGTCATCGTGGCCGCCGGCAACGTCATGCTCTTCGTGGCACCCGGTTCCGAGGGCGACGTCCTCGCCGCCCTGGCCACCCACCTGGCGCCGGGAGGACGGCTGGTCGCCGGGTTCTCGCTGACCGGCGACGGCCTCGACACCGGGCGCTACGACGAGCTGGCCGGCGCGGCCGGCCTCGCGTTCGAGGACCGCTGGTCCACCTGGGACCGCAGCCCGTTCCACCCGGGCGCCACCTACGCCGTCTCGGTCCATCGGGCCCCACCCCACGACCGTGAGCGACCGGCGGCCGCTGTCGGTTCACCGGGCGCTCCGACCTGACAGAATCCCCCCGTGTACATCTCCGCCAAGGTCGACTACGCGGTGCGCGCCATGTGCACCCTGGCCGCGGCCGACGACCGGCCGGTGACGGCCGAGTCCCTGTCCCAGGCCCAGCACCTCCCGGCGAAGTTCCTCGAGTCGCATCCTGAACGACCTGCGCCGGGCCGGCCTCCTGCGGAGCCAGCGGGGGGCCGAGGGCGGCTACCGCCTGGCCCGACCGGCTGGCACCATCACCGTGGCCGACATCATGCGACCCCTCGACGGACCCCTGGCCGAGGTGCGCGGGCTGCGGCCGGAGGCGACCGAGTACGACGGCGCCGCCGCCGACCTGCAGAAGGTGTGGGTGGCCGTCCGGGCCAACCTGCGCTCGGTGCTCGAAGGGGTCACCGTGGCCGACATCGCCGCCGGCCGGCTCCCCCGCCGGATCGGCAAGCTGACCGAGGACCCCGACGCGTGGGCGCCCCACTGACCTGGGCCGCAGCGCGTACGGCCACCGGACCGGACTCCCTACGCTGACGCCCATGCCGGACGCCGACGGCACCACGCCGACCGACCCGACGCCGACGGTTCAGCCATCGACCCGCGCACCATCGACGGGCGCACCATCGACGGCCGCCGCCGGCAGCTACGCCAGCCGGGCGCCCGACTGGGTCATTCTGCTGGTCGTCTGCATCGGCCAGTTCATGGTCATCCTCGACGTGTCGATCGTGAACGTGGCCCTGCCGTCCATCCGGGAGAGCCTGAAGTTCTCCTCCGCCGACCTGCAGTGGGTGGTCACGGCCTACACGCTGACCTTCGGCGGCCTGCTGCTGCTCGGCGGCCGCCTCGCCGACATCTTCGGCCGGCGCCGGCTCTTTCTGGTCGGGCTGGTGATCTTCACCGGCGCCAGCCTGCTCGGCGGGTTCGCCAACGAGCAGGGCACCCTCATCGCGGCACGCGCCGTCCAGGGCGTCGGCGGCGCCGTGCTCGCCCCGGCCACCCTCACCATCATCACGGTGACCTTCACCGATCCGGCCCGACGGGCGCGGGCCTTCGGGGTCTGGAGCGCGGTGGCGGCCGGGGGCGGGGCGGCCGGCGCCCTGTTCGGCGGCGTGCTCACGGAGTACCTGTCGTGGCGCTGGATCCTGTTCGTCAACGTGCCGGTGGGCATCGCCGCCTTCATACTGGCCAGGTTCACGATCCGCGAGTCCATCGCGGCGGCGCCGCGGCGCACCCTGGACGTGGCCGGGGCCGTCACCGTCACCGCCGGCCTGATCACGCTGGTCTACGCCATCGTGCGTACCGACACCTACCCCTGGCTCTCGGCCCACACCCTCGGCATGCTGGCCGTCTCGGCCGTGTGCTTCGGGGCTTTCGCCGTCATCGAATCGCGGGTGGCCACCGACCCGCTGGTGCCACTACGACTGTTCACGTCGCGGGCCCTGACCGGGTCCAACCTGGCCATGTTCTGCTTCGGGGCCTCCATGTTCGCCATGTGGTTCTTCCTCACCCTGTACCTCCAGGGGGTCCTGGGCCTCTCACCTCTCCAGACGGGCCTGGCCTTCGTGCCCCAGACGGCCGCCATCGCCGCCGGGGCCACCCTGGCCGGGCGGGTGGCACCCCGCTTCGGTCCGCGCAACGTGATCGTCGTCGGGGCCGTGCTGGCATCCGTCGGCCTCTACTGGCTGTCGATGATGACGGCCCAGTCCACCTACTGGAGCGGGGCGTTCGGAGGAGGGCTCGTCTGCACGTTCGGGATGGGCCTGGCCTTCACCCCCATCGCCATGGCCGCCACCGGCGGCGTGCGCCCGGCCGACGCCGGCCTGGCGTCGGGGCTGGTCAACACCAGCCGTCAGGTGGGGGCGTCGCTCGGCCTCGCCCTGCTGGCGACGCTGGCGGCCACCCGGACCCAGGCGCTCCAGGCCGCCGGGGTGCCGTTGCGCGTCGCCGAGACGGCCGGCTACGCCCACGGCCTCGCCATCAGCGCGTGCTTCGCGCTGGCGGCCGTGTTCGTGGCCATGCTCATCCCGGCCAGGCCGCGCCCACCGGCCGAGGGCGCCGGTCAGCCGGCGGCGGCAGGGCCGGGCGCGACCTCGATCACGCCTGCCCCCGAACCTGCCTGAACGACCTCGGCCACAGGTGACGGGTGAGCACCACGTTGAACTCGGCCGCGTACACCGTGACGAGGGCGCCCAGCGCCATCCACCAGACCAACCCGAGCACGGTGGCGAACGTCCCGTACAGGTTGGCCAGGTGGCGGAGCTGGTGGTTGATGAGGGCCGCCCCGACCACCTGGAGCACCGTCCAGCCCAGACCGCCGAAGATCGCCCCCGGCCACAGCCGCCGCAGGTGCCGGGGGAGGTGGACGAGCACCCCGAACGCCAGCCGGTACATGACGATGTTCACAGCCGCCATGGCGACCACGCCCGCGACCGCCAGCCACCGGCCCAGGTGGCCGAAGGATCCCACGCCGGCCAGCGCACCGCCGGCGAGGAACCCCACGCCCAGGACGAGGAGGAAGGTCACCGCCCGGGGCAGCCAGTGCACGAGGTCGGGCAGATCGTCCCGGTCGATCCCCCACACCACGGCCATCATCGTCTGCGACGCCCGGCTCAACCGCATGGCCCCGTAGAGCAACCAGAGCAGCCCGACGACCAGGCCGACCGTGAAGGAGGTGCTCAGCTGGTGCACGTTCTCTTCGATGTCGGCGCCGATCACGGGGAACTGTCGGAGCGCCGAGGTGATCACGTCGTTCTGGAGCTTCTCGTTGCCGGCCAGCACGATGCCGACCACGGTGAAGAGGACCAGGAACATCGGGAAGACCGTCAGGAAGGCCGAGTAGGAGATCTGGCCGGTCAACCGGCCGGCCTGGTCGTCGGAGTACTTCCGGAGGACGGCCACCGGCATGGCCGTGACGGCGTGGCGCTGCTGGAGGAGGTCGAGGCGGGCCAGCGCCCGCTCGACCGTGGCCCAGGTGCGGTTCCAGGCCGCGGCCGGCAGCCGGCCGGCCCTGGCCGGGCCGCGCTCAGCCACCGGTGAGCCCGTCGCGCCCGTGGGTGGCCAACGCGGCGCGCAGCCGGTCACGGTCGGCGGCGGTGAGGGGCCGGTAGACCGGCGCATCCCCCCGGGCCGTGGCGTCGAGGACGTAGAGCTCGTTGTCCCCGGGGTCCCACCACCCGGCGTCCCGCAGTGGCTGCTTGGTCACCTTGCCGCTGGCCGTGACCGGCAGCGACCGGGTCACCCGCAGGTACTCGGGACCCACTTCGTGCCCAGGTCGGGTTGGGCGGCCAGGAACCGGCCGAAGGCGTCGGCGTCGAACTGCCATCCCGGGAGCACCTCGACGGCGGCCAGCAGCCGGTCCCCCGAGCGGACGTCGGGGACGCCCACCACGGCCGCTGCGGCCAGCGCCGGGAACCGCCCCAGCAGGCGCTCGACCGGGCCGGCGGCCAGGTTCTCGGAGTCGACCCGCAGCCAGTCGCCCCGGCGGCCGGCGAAGTAGAAGAACCCCCGCCCGTCGCGATAGGCAAGATCGCCCGTCCAGTACCAGCCGTTGCGGGTGCGCTCGGCCGTCGCCCCGGGATCGTCGTAGTAGCCCTCGAAGCCACCCGGCCCGTCGCGGTTGACGATCTCCCCGACGGCCTCGGCACTGTTGAGGACGCGGCCGGCGGCGTCCATGCGGGCGGGCGGGCACTCGGCCCCGCTGTCCGGGTCGACCACCACCACGCCGTCGGAGGCCGGCTTGCCCAGGGAGCCCGGCGGCGTGCCCGGGACGCGGTTGATGGCCACCCCGCCCTCGCTCGAGCCGTACCCCTCGATGAGGGTGCAGCCGAACCGCTCCTCGAAGGCGGCCAGGTCGGCGACCGAGGCCTCGGTGCCGAAGCCCCGCCGCAGCGGGCAGGTGGCGTCGTCCGGCGACGCCGGCGTGGCCAGCACGTGGGCGAGCGCCCGGCCCACGTAGGTGAAGGTGGTGGCGCCGTAGCGGCGGACGTCGGGGAGGAACCCCGAGGCACTGAAGCGCGGCGCCAGGGCCACCGCCGCCCCGACCGCCAGCGACGGGCCCCACAGGGCCATCAACGCGTTCCCGTGGAACAGGGGCATGGCGCAGTAGGCGACGTCGTCGGGCCCGTAGCCGAAGGCGGCCGTCGAGCGGGCGGCGATGCCGGCGAAGCGACCCTGGGTGCAGCGCACCGCCTTGGGCGTCCCGGTGGTGCCCGACGTGAAGAGCAGGAGGAACAGGCTCCCGGCACCGGCGCCGCTGCGGGCCAACAGGTGGGCCGGGTCGGCACCGGCGTGCACGGCGGCGGCCTGGTCGGGCCCGTCGACGAGGACCGTGCCCCCCTCGGCGACCCCGGCGTCGAGGCCGAGGTCGAGCCCGTCGGTCAGGGCCGCGCCGGCGGCGTCCGTCACGAGCAGGGCGCAGCGGTGCGACGGACGTCGGCGGCCAGCGCGTCACCCCGGCGCGTGGGGTTGATGCCGACGACGGTGGCCCCGGCCAGTGCGGCCGCCCCCAGCCACCACAGGTACTCGGGCACGTTGCCGAGCAGCACCCCGACGTGGGGCGGACCGTCGTGCCCGTCCAGGCACCCGGCCAGCCACGCGCGCCCGGGCCGCGCTCTCGGCCACCACCTGCCGCCACGACCACGTCCGGTCACCCTCCATCAGGCCGCAGCGGTCGTCGCCGGCCCGGGCCAGCAACAGTCCGGCGACGTCGGTCACCCGCCCACCTCGACGACCAGGCTCTGGACGGCCCGGCCGATCCGTCCCTCCGGTCCCACAGGGCGGCCTCGGTCGCACCCACACCGGGCGGGCCGAACCTGGTCCTGGCGTCGAGGCACACCCACTCGCCCTCCGGGAGGCGGTGCACCGAGACGGTCAGGTCCGGATTGATGAACAGCACGCCCGGCGCGAAGTCGAGCTCCCGGGCGATGCCGTTGGCGAAGTCGGCGGCGGCCGCCACCCGCTGCCACGGGCTCGGGTCGGTTCCGGCCACCACCGGGTGGGCGAGCCGGAACCAGGCCGTGGCCGGGCCGCGCCGGTCGAACCGGCCCTCCACGAACCGGATGACCATGCCCTCGTTGTGGAACGCCCGGTACGCCCCCACCTTCGAGGTGGAGTCCGTTCCGGTCTCGGGACCGGGGGGCCCGCCGTCCTCGGCCACCGTCGTCGCCGGTTCGGTGCCGCCCGGGTCGACCAGGATGCGCACGGCCCGGACGAGGGCCAGCTCGACGTCCCCGGCGGTGAGCACGCCGTCGACCAGCTGTACCCGGCGGCCACCACGTGGCGGTGCGAACGTCACCGCCAGCGGGGCGAGCGGTACCGGTCGGAGCAGCTCGACCGTGAGCCGCACGAGCTGGCGGTCGTCGCCGGCCGCCAGGCGCTCCAGCTCCCCGGCCAGCAGGGCCGCCACCGGCCCGCCGTGCAGGCCGTCGGGCGACCACGGTCCGCGGGCGTAGTCCGTCGGCAGGAAGCGGTCGCCGTCGGGGACGAACAGGGCGTCGACGTCGGGGGCGGCCACGGGCACCGACGCTACGGTCCCACCGGCGCCGACGGCAACGACGGGCGGGCGTCCGTCGTACGCTCGGGACGTGACCGACCCGAGCGGCGGAACAGGTGACGTGGCGCCCCGCCCCCCGACCGGGGCGTGGTCCTACCGTGTCCACGCCAGGGCGGCGGCCGCCGTCGACGACGTCTGGACGCTGATCGGCGAGGCCGCCCGGTGGAAGGACTGGTCCTTTCTGGGGGAGAGCCGCCTCGAGGTGGAGGGCGAGCCCCGCCCCGACGGGGTCGGCGCCGTACGGCGCTTCACCCGGATGGGTGTCGGCTCCCGGGAACGGGTGGTCGCGTGGGAACCGCCGACCAGGCTGGGCTACGAGATCGTCTCCGGCTTCCCCGTCCGGAGCTACCGGGCCGACATCGTGCTGGGGCCGGCGGCGGGCGGGGGCACGGACATCACCTGGTCAGGGAGGTTCGAGCCCCTGGTGCCGGGGACCGGCCGCATGCTGCGGGCCGTCCTGCAGCTGTTGATCGGCCGCTTCGTGCGCGGTCTGGTGGCCTACGCCGAGAGGCCCGCCGGCCGGTAGGACCGGCGGCGGCCGGGATCGCCCTTCAAGGGCTCCCTCGTTCCTGCCGACGAATTAGGTGGCAGCACAGCGCCACCCGGCAGGGGGCGCCACGGGGGTGGGGCGGATCGTGGGCAGAACGGCCTCGAAGGAACGTGACACAGCGGAACCGGCGGCCGCGGCCGGTGGCGGCGACACGCCGGCACGCCCCCGGCACCGCCGGGCTCGCCCGTCCCGTGGGTGGCGGCCGGGGGTCACCCTGGTCCTCGCCCTCATCGTGGCCCTGCCCATGCTGGCCGTGGCCCTCTTCACCTCCTCGGCGGCCGCCTCGAGCTGGTCGACGCGTCAGAACGCCCACCTGGTCGCCGACGACGCCTTGCGGCTGGCCGCCCTGGCCCAGGCCCGTGTCGAATTCAACGATGCCCGCGTCCCGGCCCAGGCCGTCGCCTACGCGTCCCAGGTCGGCATCAACGAGACGGAGCTGGGCTCGCTGCTCGGCCGGAACTTCGCCACCTCCTTGCGGACCAGCGCGGCGTCCATCGTCGAGGACCCCGTCTCGCGTCGACGCCGGCGCTGCAGGCGGACTCGGCGGCCTTCCAGACGATGCTCCGGGGCGTGCAGAACGGGACCGTGCCCTTCGCCACCACCGACCTCATCACGACGAAGTTCGCCAACGACATCGACGCCGCCTGGTACTCGACCTACGACCAGCTGGAACACGACGCATCCAACTGGCATCCGCCCGGATCCTTCGAAGACCACGTGGCCGCCCTGCGCCAGGCCTACGTGGCCTTCCTCAACGGCGGCTACCAGGTGCAGGGGGTCATCTACGTCCTGCAGGGCCAGAGTGACGGCACCCCCGCCCAGGCCCGCCAGGAGATGCTCCAGTCGACGGGCGTCTTCAACGCCGCCGCCACCCAGTTCCAGGGGAACCTCGGACCCAATGCGGAGGCGGCCTGGACCGCGCTGCAGGCCAACCCGGCCAACAAGTCCTTCGAGGGCACCATCAACCAGGCCATCGACGTGGCCTCCAACGACCGGCCGCCGCCGTTCGCCACCGACGTCGCCTTCGCCGGCAAGGCCATGACCGACGGCTTGATCTACCTCGACAGCCTGGGGACGCTGGTCAAGGCGGCGTCCACCGACCTCAGGGACACCGCCCTGGCCCAGGCGTCGACGGCCTCGGACCAGTTCGTCGGGGAGGTCGTCCTGCTGGCCGTCCTCGTCCTCGTCATCGTCGGCGGTGTCGCCCTCTCGGGCCGGTGGCTGACACGCCCCCTGCGTCGGCTGGTGGGGGCGGCCTCACGGGTGCACAACGGCGAGTTCGAGATCGAGCAGCTGCCCGAGACGGGTCCGAAGGAGGTGGCCGCCACCACCTCGGCGTTCAACGACATGACGTCGACGCTCAGGGCCGTCGAGGCCAAGGCCGTCGCCCTGGCCCTCGAGGACCTGGGCCACCCCGAGCTGCAGGTGCCGCTGCCGGGTCGCACCGGGCACGCCCTGCAGGCGACGGTGGACCAGCTGCTGGCCAGCATCAGGGAGCGGGAGGTGCAGCGCCAGCAGCTCCACCAGGCCGCCACGCACGACCAGCTGACCGGGCTCCTCAACCGGGCGGCCGTCCTCGACTTCCTCACCCACGACGTCGCCCGCCGCCGGGACGCCGGCGAGACGGTGGCGGTGCTCTTCGTGGACCTCGACGGGCTGAAGACCCTCAACGACGACTACGGCCACGACGTCGGGGACCGGGCCATCGCGGTGACGGCCGATGCGCTGCGCGAGGCCGTCGGCCCGTGCGACGTGGTCGGGCGCCTCGGCGGCGACGAGTTCCTCGTCGTCCTGTGCGCGGCCCACAGCCCGTCCGGCGCGGCCATGGCCGACCGGATCAGGACCACGGTGGCCTGCCGGAGCGTGGAGACCGGTCAGATCGTGGTGGCCCTGCAGTGCAGCGTGGGCGTGGCCCTGGCCCAGTGCGACGCCGAGACCGACCCGGTCGAGCTGGTCCGCGTGGCCGACGAGGCCATGTACGAGGGCAAGAAGGCGGCCCGCGCCCAGCGGGCGTCGCGGCGGGACCCCCGGCCCGTGCCCAACCTCCGCCTGGCGCCGTCCGCGGGTGCACAACCCCTGTCGGGACCTCCGCCCGGCGCGACCATGCCGTCCGGGGAGTAGGGGCCCGTCGACACCCAGCTCGGGCGGGGTGCGCCTCGGGAATCCGGCGTGATCGAGCGTTGACTACGCTCCGTGACCGCGCTGCCTCTCTTTGCACTCAGAGCGACGAAAACCGGCATTCCGGCATTGACACGAACTGCGGTTCGTCCCACACTTCGCGTCAGGGGACCGGGTGAACCGGTTGGGGATTTGGGGGTAGAAGATGGGGGCGCTGTTCGGAACTGCCGTGGTGGTGCGACGACGCCCCGGCTCGGGCCGGTCCGGGGCGGCCTGCACCCTCCGGAGGCCGACGGCGGCGGCCCGCCTGGCCGTGGCGGCGTCAGCGGTCATCGGCATCGTCGGAATGGTGGCCGGTCCGGCGGCAGCCAGCCCGGCGCCCATCTGGGTCACGACACCGACCCCCGCCGTCGGCGGGGCGACACCCAAGCTCAACGGGATCAGCTGCACCGGCGTCTGGTCGTGTGTGGCCGTGGGCGCCGTCGGCGGGCACCCCGTGGCCGACACGCTCTCGAACGGGACGTGGAAGCGGGCGACCCTCGCACTGCCGCCGGCGACGAAGTCGGCCACCCTGGCCGGCGTGTCGTGCCGGACGGCCACCAGCTGCGTGGCCGTGGGGTCGGCCACCACCGGCAACTCCGTGCCCCTCGTAGAGACCTTGACGGGCGGCGTGTGGAGGCCGACCGAACTGGCCAGTCCGTCCAACGCCTCCGGCGTGGCCCTCACCGGCGTGTCGTGCCCGGCCGCCGGCAGCTGCGTGGCCGTGGGTTGGGGCAAAGGGGCCGTCGACACCCAGGCCGCCGCCTTCCGCCTGTCCGGCGGCAAATGGACGGTGCTGCCGCTGGCCACCCGGGCCGCGTCCCAGCTGTTCGCGGTGTCGTGCCCGGCCGTCGGGACGTGCGTGGCGGCCGGCGACGTCTCGTCCGCCACCGATCCCAGGATCACCAGCAGCTCCGTGGTCGACACGCTGTCCGGCGGAGCGTGGAAGTCGACGGTCCTCCACGTCGGACACGCCAACGGCTTCTACGAGTCGCTCGACTCCGTCTCGTGCCCGGCCGTGGGCAGGTGCGTCACCGTCGGCAACCGGGGCTTCGTCAGCGGCGTGGCCGCGTCCACGGGCACGTGGGTGACCACGGCCTGGACGCTGAACGGAGGGAAGTGGTCGAGCGCGCCCGTGCCCTTCTCGTCGGCCCATGCCACCCACCTGGGTCCGGTCGCCGTCTCGTGTCCCGCAGTCGGCACGTGCCTGGCCGTCGGCACGTCGCAGACCGGCTCCTCCACGTTCGCGGCCGTGGCCGCGGAGCTCGTCGGCTCCACGTGGAAGCTCGACACCGGTCCCGATCCGAAAGGTGCGGCCGGATCACTGGCCGCCGCCTCGTGCGCCAACACGTCGTTCTGCGGGGCCGCCGGCCCCACGACCACCTCGCTCTATTCGTCGACGTCGGCCGTCACCGCGCCGGTCGCCACCCTCGGCGGTGTCATCCTGTCCATCGTCCTCGGGTTCGTCGGTGTGCTCGTGCTCCGGAGGCGCTCATCGGCGCCCCGTGCTGTCAGGTCGACGGACGCCGACACCCGTCGTCGGTGACGTCACCGGCGGTCGCCGGGGGGCGGTCGGTACCGCCTACGCGCCGAGCGCGTCCGCCAGCACCTCGCCGACCTGCTCGATCTCCAGCAGGAACCCGTCGTGGCCGGAGGCGGACTCGATGACGGTGACCGGACGGTCACCCGGCAGCAGCCGACCGAGCTCGTGCTGGAGCTCCAGCGGGTAGAGCCGGTCCGAAGCGATGCCGGCCACGGTCACGGTCGCGCCGACCTGTGCGAGGGCGCTCGCCACTCCCCCGCGCCCCCGCCCCACGTCGTGGTGGTTCATGGCCTCGCTGAGGACGATGTAGGAGTTCGGGTCGAAGCGCTCGGCCAGCTTGTCCCCGTGGTGCTCGAGGTAGGACTCGACGGCGTACCGTCCGCCCTTGAGCGGGTCCTCGGACGCCTGGGCGTTCCGACCGAACCGGCCGTCGAGCTCGGCGGCCGTGCGGTAGCTCAGCTGGCCGATCCCCCGGGCGATGGCCGAGACCGTCGACCGGCCGCGCCGCGGTGCTCGTAGTAGTCGCCGCCGGCGAACGCCGGGTCGGACCGGATGGCGCGGACCTGCAGCCCGCACAGGGCGATCTGCTCGGCCGTGGCCGCCGCCCCGACGGCGAGCACGACGGCCCGCTCGACCCGATCGGGGTAGCCGACGCACCACTCGAGGGCGCGCATGCCCGCCCATCGACCCGCCCACGACCCCGGCCCAGCGCCGGATGCCGAGGTCGGTCGGCCAGGGCGACCTCGACCGCCACCTGGTCGCGGATGGTCATCACCGGGAACCGCGAGCCGTAGGCGGCGCCGTCCGGTGCCGGGCGACGCCGGGCCGGTGGTGCCCTGGCACCCGCCGAGCACGTTCGGGCAGACGACGAAGTAGCGGTCGGTGTCGATGGGCGCGCCCGGCCCGATCAGGCCGTCCCACCAGCCGGCGGTGGGATGGCCGGGCTCGAGCCGGCCCGGCGGCGTGGGAGTCCCCGGTCAGCGCGTGCAGGACGAGCACGGCGTTGGCTGCCGGCGGCTCGTCGAGCGCGCCCCAGGTCTCGTAGGCCACGGTGACCTCGGGGAGCCAGCCGCCGCCTTCGAGCGCGAAGCCCCGGCCGCCGCTCGACGAGATCGAGCGAACCGCCGCCGCCCGGGTTCGTCACCCGGCTGCCAGGCGCCCGGCGAGACGGGCCGGCGTCACGCCTCCTTGGCGGCGCGGAACCCGGCCTCGAGGTCGGCCAGGATGTCCTCGATCGACTCGATGCCGACGGAGAGCCGCACCAGGTCCGGGGTCACCCCGGTGTGGTCTGCTCGGCCTCGGTCAGCTGGGAGTGCGTCGTCGAGGCCGGGTGGATGGCCAGGCTGCGCACGTCGCCGACGTTGGCCAGGTGGCTGAAGAGCTCGAGGCCCTCGATGAACCTCCGCCCGGCCTCGGCCCCGCCGGCGATGCCGAAGGCGATGATGGCGCCGCCGCCGTTGGGCAGGTAGCGCTGCTGGCGCTCGTGCCACGGGCTCGAGGCCAGGCCCGGGTAGGTGACCCAGTCCACCTCGTCGCGCGCCTCGAGCCACTGTGGCCACGGCGGTGGCGTTCTGCACGTGGCGCTCCATGCGCAGGCTCAGCGTCTCGAGGCCCTGGAGGAAGAGGAAGGAGTTGAGCGGCGCGATCGACGGCCCGGTGTCGCGCAGGTACTGCAGGCGGGCCTTGAGGACGAAGCGGGCCGGGAACAGCGGCCTCGGGGAGCTGGCCGAAGACCAGCCCGTGGTAGCTCGGATCGGGCTCGGTGAAGCCGGGGAACCGCCCGCTGCCCTCGTAGTCGAAGGTGCCGCCGTCGACGATGACGCCACCGATCGAGGTGCCGTGGCCGCCGATGAACTTGGTGGCCGAGTGGACGACGATGTCGGCGCCGTGCAGCAGCGGCTGGGCCAGGTACGGCGTCGCCAGGGTGTTGTCGACCACGAGCGGGATGCCGTTGCTCGTGGGCGACGGCCGACACCCCCTCGAAGTCGAGCACGTCGCCCTTGGGGTTGCCGAGGGTCTCGGCGAAGAACGCCTTGGTGTTCGGCCGGATGGCGGCCCGCCAGGCGTCGAGATCGTCGGGGTCGTCGACGAAGCTCACCTCGATCCCGAGCTTGGGCAGCGTGTAGTGGAAGAGGTTGTAGGTCCCGCCGTACAGCGACGCCGACGAGACGATGTGGCCGCCGTTCTCGGCCAGGTTGAGCAACGTGATCGTCTCGGCCGCCTGGCCGCTCGCCACGGCCAGGGCGGCCACCCCGCCCTCGAGCGAGGCGATCCGCTCCTCGAACACGGCCTGGGTCGGGTTCATGATCCGGGTGTAGATGTTCCCGAGCTCCTCGAGGCCGAACAGCGCGGCGGCGTGGCTGGTGTCGCGGAAGGTGTAGCTGGTGGTCTGGTAGATCGGCACGGCCCGGGCCCCGGTGGTCGGGTCGGGCACGGCACCGGCGTGGATCTGGCGGGTTTCGAAGCCCCAGTCGGGCATGGCGGTCGCCTCCTTCGACGCGTCCCCCGGGGCACAGCGCGCCGACATCGGGACGGTACCGTCCACCGGATCCTGGCAAACTCGACTCGATCGGTCAAGAAGTAATTCCGACCCCACCACCGGACGACGACGACCGGACCGGCGCCGCCCCTACGATGGTGCCGACGGGCGGCGGCACGGGGAGGTCGGAGATGACGGCACCAGCGAGCGACACCGCGCCGGCCACTGCCGGTGGGTTCGCCGACCAGATCACCGACCAGGAGCTGACGGCCCTGGCCCTGGCGGCCGTCTTCGACGGCGCCGTGGCCGCCGACGCCGTGCCCATCGGCGTCTTTTTGGCCACCGAGGCCGGACCCCTCCCCGACTGGTACATGCCGCCGGTCACCGCCGGTCACGTCGGTCGGTGGCGCCAGCTGGTCGCCGTGGTCGTCGTGGGCGCCTTCGCGCTCATCGAGGCGGCCGGGCTGTGCAGTACCTACGGACAGCTGCCCTTCCACTGACCGACGGCGGTCGCGGCCCCGTCCGGCCGACGCCCCACCGGCCGGCACCAGGCGGGGCCGGTCAGGCCCCCTGGTACATCAGCGAACCCGGCGTGGTCAGCAGCTCCCCCGTCTCGAGCCACGTCTTCAGGCCCGACAGGACCATGGGCCAGCCGCCGTAGAGCTCGGGGTTGGCGCCGTCGGGCAGCTCGTCGTGGACGACGGTCAGGCGGCAGGAGTCCTCGATCTGCTCGATCTCCCACGTGACCCTGGACGTGCCTTCGGCGGCCACCTCGTCACTCCACCGCGCGTGCATGCTCTGGACCAGCCGCGTGTACGGCTCGACCACCAGGTTCTCGCCCTCGACCAGCAGCCGGCCGTCGGGGCCACCCCGTGACTCGACGGGGGTGGCGGCCGACTCGACCGTGGAGAACTCGGCGCCGAAGCTGTACTTGCTGCGGATGGCCCCGTCGGTGATGGCCTCCCACAGGCGCTCGGGCGAGGTGCGGATGTAGATCTCGAAGACCTTTTCCATCGGATGCTCCAATCGTTGCTTGAGGTCGCTGAGCGCAGCCGCCCAGGGTTCGGTGTACTTGCTCACCCACCGGTCGTGGAGGAGCCGGATCGGGACGGGATTGAGATGGTGGAGCTTCTGACGGCCCCGGCGCCTGGTGACCACCAGGCCGGCGCCCTCCAGCACCTGCAGGTGCTTCATCACCCCGAAGCGGGTCATCTCGAACCGCCCCGACAGCTCCTGCAGCGTCTGCCCGTCCCTGCGGAAGAGCTCGTCCAGAAGGCTCCGCCGGGTCGGATCGGCCAGCGCCCTGAACACCTCGTCCACGGGTCGGACAATAGGTGACCTTTTGGTCACATGTCAACCGTCCCCCCGAACTCGTTAAATATGACTTGTTTAGTCGGCTTTCGTGCCCTACCCTCGGGGCATGCCGACGCTGGTCGCCTTCCACGCCCACCCCGACGACGAGGCGATCTTCACGGGCGGCACCATCCTGCACGCCCGGGCCGCCGGTTGGCGGGTCGTGCTGGTGGTGGCCACCTGCGGGGAGGAGGGCACCCCCGACACCGACGGGGCGGGCGCGCTCGGCGCCCGACGGCGGGCCGAGACCCGCACCGCCGCCGGCGTCCTCGGCATCGAGGCCGTGCACTTCCTCGACTACCGCGACTCGGGGACGTGGTGGACCCGTAACGGCGGCGACCCACGCGCCCTGGCCGGCGCCGACGAGCACACCGCCGCCAGCCGGCTCCGCCTGGTGCTGCTGGCCGAGCGGGCCACCGCCCTCACCACCTACGACACCAACGGCATCTACGGGCACCCCGACCACGTGGCCGTCCACCGCATCGGTGCCCGGGCCGCCCTCGGCACCGACTGTGAGCTCTACGAGGCCACCGTGGGTCGCGCCCAGCTGCTCAGGCTCCGCACCGAGCTGCTCGACCGCGGCCTGCTGCCCGACTCCTGGCCGGAGGCGCTCACCGCCCGGATCGGCGTCGGCGACGACGGCGCCGGCGGCACCCTCCTGCGCACGGACGTGTCCGACGTCCTCGACACCAAGCTGGCGGCCATGGCCGCCCACGGCAGCCAGCTCGCGGCGGCCGACACGTTCATGGGGTTGCCGGCGGGCGCCTTCCACCGGCTGTTGTGGACCGAGTGGTTCATCGAGGCCCGCGCCGGCGCCGGCCGCTTCCGGCAGCTGCTCGAGTCGTCCACGCCCGCCGATCAGCCGGCAGCCAGTGCCCGGGCCCGGTCGGTCACCTGACGCCGGGCCTCGGCCACGTCGACGGTCAGGCAGCGTCCGGCCTCGACCACCCGCCGGCCGGCCACCCACACGTCGGCTACCAGCCGGCCCGACGCCGACCACACCAGGTGCTCGACGATCTGGGCGGGTTCGATCAGCGGGGTGAAGACAGGGTCGTCCAGGTCGACAAGCACCAGGTCGGCCTTGCACCCCGGCGCCAGCGACCCCAGATCGGGACGGTCCACGGCGGCCGCGGCCGAACGGGTGGCCAGGTCGAGCGCGACCGAGGCCGGGATGACCCCGGCGTCGGCCCGGGCGATCCGGGCGAACATGGCGGCCGCCCGCATCTCCTCCCACGGGTCGAGGTCGTTGTTCGACGCCGGGCCGTCGGTGCCGAGCCCGACGCGCACGCCCGCGTCGAGCAGGTCGACCAGACGGGCCACGCCCGACGCCAGCTTGGCGTTGCTCTGCGGGCAGTGGGCCACGGCCACCCCGTGCTCGGCGTAGATGCCGATGTCGTCGTCGTCGAGCCAGATGCTGTGGGCGGCCAGCACCCGACCGCCGAGGACGCCGTCGGCGGCCAGGCCGGCGATGGGCGAGCACCCCCGGGCACGGCGGTAGTCGTCGACCTCGGCAGCCGTCTCGGCCACGTGGATCTGCAGCAGCGCGTCCAGGGACCGGGCCAACTCGGCGGTGTCGCGCAGCGCCTCCGCCGGCACCGTGTAGGGCGCGTGGGGCGCCACCGACACCTCGATGCGGCCGGCCTCGCCCTGACGGCGCCGGTGGACGTCGGCGACGGCGTCGAGGCGCGCCTCGAAGGTGGTCGACGCCAGCGGACCGGCCTGCAGCACCGCCGGTCCGGCCAGGCACCGGGAGCCGGCGTCGACGACGGCGTCGATGAGGGCGTCCTCGTGGAAGTAGAGCTCGCAGGTGGTCGTGACCCCGACGCGCAGCAGCTCGGCGGCGGCCAGCGTCATGCCCCAGTAGACGTCGGCGGGGGTGAGCCGGGACTCCCGCGGCCACAGCACCTCGCGGAGCCACCGGTCGACCGGGAGCCCGGCACCGACCCCCCGCAGCAGTGTCATGGGCGAATGGCAGTGCACGTTGACGAAGCCCGGCAGCAGCACCCCCGACAGGCGCTCGTCGACGGCGGGCGCCGACGACGGGGCGTCGCCGACGTGGACGACGCTGTCCCCCTCGATCTCGACGACGGCCGGGGTGAGCACCCGGCCGGAGCCGTCGCAGGGCACCCCCAGATCGGCGACCAGCCGGATCCGGCCGTCGCCGTCGCTCACGCCCTCATGCCGGCCAGGAGATGGCGGCGGCGCGGTCGGGACGCACCACTCCCTGGGACACGAACCACCGGGCGGCCCGGGCCAGGGCCTCGGCGGCCGGTCGCGACGAGTAGCCCAGCTCCGTGCGGGCCCGGGCGTCGTCGAAGGCCATGTGGGTGGTGGACATGCGGGCGCCCTCGAGCGGGATGCTCGGAGGGCGGCGGAGGAGGCGACCCTCCACCAGCTCCGACACCGACGCCGCCGCCACGGCCACCGAGACCGGTACCCTGCGGGTCGGCGCGGCCAACCCGGTCTCGGCCGCCAGCAGTGCGAAGACCTCGGAGAGGGCCAGGTTCTCGCCGCCGAGGATGTAGCTGCGCCCCGTCCGACCCCGCTCGGCCGCCAGCACGTGGCCGGCGGCCACGTCGTCCACGTCGACCACGTTGAGCGTGGTATCCACGAAGGCGGGCATGCGGCCGTTGAGGTAGGCGAGCACGGTCGACCCCGTCGGGGTGGGGGCCACGTCGCCGGGCCCGACCGGCGTGGTCGGCTGTACCAGCACCACCGGCAGGCCCTCGGCCGCGGCCCGGAGAGCCTCGTGCTCGGCCACGTACTTGGTCTGCTTGTAGTGGCCGAACAGGTGGGGGATGTCGGCGTGCGACCCCTCGTCGACCGGGTCGCGGCGGCTGGCGCCCCTGAGCCCGAGCGTTCCCACCGTCGACGTGTAGACGATGCGGGCGACGCCCTCCTCGCCGGCGGCCGCCAGCACGTTGCGGGTACCCCCGACGTTGACGTCTGCGAAGGTCCGGGGGTCCTCCGTCCAGAACCGGTAGAGGGCGGCCGCGTGGAACACCCCGGTGGCGCCCTTGACGGCCCGCCGCACGGCCGGGGCGTCCCGGACGTCCGCGGTCACCTGTTCGACATCGAGCCCGTCGAGGTTGGCGGTGTCGCTGCCCGGCTCCACCATGGCCACCACCTGGGCCCGGCGCTGGAGGAGATGGCGGGTGAGCGCTGAGCCGATGAACCCGGCCGCTCCGGTCACGAGCACCCGCTCGCCGGGTCCCGGCGACCAGCCGGCGGCGGTCCCGGCGGCGGTCACCGGTCAGCCCCGGCGGCCGCCACCGCCGGCCGACGGCGCAGCGAGCCCCGCGCCATCGAGGTGCCCACCTCCACCAGCAGGCCGGCGCCCTTGGCCGCGTCGGTCAGCACATCGTCGAGCGCGGCCGCGAACCGGGCGATCTCGGCGTCACCGATGATGAGGGGCGGCAGCAGCTTGACGATGTTGACGTTGTCGGCGGCCACCTGGGTGAGGATGCCGTGCCGCTGGAACAGCGGCACCACCACCAGCTGCGAGAAGAGGCCGGGCCGGGCCCGCTCGAGCATCCGGAACCGGGCCCGGCCCCGCCCGGGCGGCTCCCCGAACACCAGCCCGAGCATCAGACCCTCGCCGCGGACCTCGTGGAAGAGGCCGTGGCGCTCGACCAGCGGCGCCAGGGCGTGGCGGAAGCGCTGCCCCATCACCTCGGCCCGGGCCACCAGGTTGTCGTCGTCGATCACCTGCAGGGTGGCCAGCCCGGCCACCATGGCCAGCTGGTTGCGGGCGAAGGTCGACGAGTGCACGACGACCTGCTCCATGGAGGAGAAGACGCGCCCGAAGACGTCGCCGGTGGTGAGGGTGGCCCCGACGGGGACGAAGCCGCCCGACAGCGCCTTGGACACCGTGATGATGTCGGGCTCGATGCCGTACCGCTCGTGGCAGAAGAACCGCCCGGTGCGTCCGAGCCCGGTCTGCACCTCGTCGAGGACGAGGAGGACGTTGCGCGACCGGCACAGGCGCTGGACCTCGCGCCAGTACGGGGCCGGGGCCAGGTTCACGCCCTTGCCCTGGATGGGCTCCACCACGAAGGCGGCCACGTCGCCAATCTCGAGCTCGCGGGCGAGGGCGGCGGCATCGCCGAAGGGCACCTGGGTGGTGTGGGGCAGCAGCGGCTCGAAGCGGTGGCGGAACTCGTCGCCGCCGTTCAGGGACAGGGCGCCGTTGGTCAGCCCGTGGAAGGCGTGGTCGCAGTAGACGAGGCGGCTCCGGCCGGTGGCCGCCCGCGGCGAACTTGACGGCGGCCTCGATGGCCTCGGCCCCGGAGTTGGTGAAGAACACCCGGTCGATGCCGGGATGGGCCCGATCCACCAGCGCCTTGGCCAGCAGGCCGGGGAGCAGGGCGCAGTCGAGCTGGGCCAGGTTGGGCAGGTCGGCATCGAGAGCCTGGTGGAGGGCGTCGCGCACGGTGGGGTCACCCCGTCCCAGCGCGAACACCCCGAACCCCGACAGCATGTCGAGGACGCGCCCGCCCCGGTCGTCGATCAGTTCGCAGCCCTCGCCCCGGACGTAGAACCGGTCGAAGCCGAGGGTGCGGAGCACCCGCACCAGTTGCGGATTGAGATGGCGAGTGTGCAGGTCGAAGTTCTCGCCGCGGTGCGACGCCAGCAGCGCGTCGAGATCGAATGCCACGCCTCCGCTACCTCCCGTGGTCGGACCGCCGACAGGTTAGCGAAGCGCCGTCGGGCCCGGGCCGGCCCGGGTCAGTCGTCGAAGGCGACCACGCCGCGGATGTTCTTTCCGGCCTCGAGATCGTCGTAGCCGGCCTGCACGTCGTCGAGGCCGTACTCGCGGGTGATCAGCCCGTCGACCTCGAACAGGCCGGCCTGGTACAGGGCGAGCAGGTTGGGGATCTGCACCCGGGGACTGGTGGAGCCGAAGATCGTGCCGAGGAGCGCCTGGTTCAGCATGGCGAAGTTGAACAGGTTCAGCTTGACGTCGATCTGATCGAAGGGCGCCACCGCCGTGGCCACCACCCGACCGTCCTTCGACACCAGGCCCAGCGCCGGCGCGATGAGGTCGCCCCGGAGCACGCCCGGCGTCAGGATGACGGCGTCGGCCATCCGGCCGTCGGTGAGCTTCGGTCAGCGCGAAGGCGGCGTCCTCCATCGACGGCGCCGTGTGGGTGGCGCCGATCTCCCTGGCCTTCTCGAGCTTGAACGGGACCGGATCCACGGCGACGATCTGGCGGGCCCCGGCCAGCCGGGCACCCTGGATGGCACCCGAGCCCACCCCGCCGCACCCGACGACCACGACCGTCTCCCCCGGCACGACCCTGGCCCGCTCGACCGAGGAACCGAAGCCGGTCGACAGCCCGCAGCTGATGAGGGCGGCCGCCTTCATCGACACGTGGGAGGGGATCCTGACGAGCGAGGCCTCGTTGGCCGTGACCCGCTCGGAGAACGTGCCCAGCTGGGTCATCCGGTTGAGCGGCTGGCCGTCGAGGTGGTGGCGCCACACGCCGTCCATGCTCGGGCCGGCCAGGCCCGAGATCCCCAGGTCGCACAGGTGCTGGCGGCCCGACGCGCACCAGAAGCAGCGGCCGCACGACGGGATGAACGACATGGCGACGTGGTCGCCGACGGCCACCGACTCGACGTCGGCACCGAGCGACTCGACGACGCCGGCACCCTCGTGACCGCCCACGATCGGAAACATCGACTTGACCCCGAAGAACTCGAGGACCTCGGGCCCGGCGCTCACGTCCCCGGTGCGGAGGTGCTCGTCGGAGTGGCACATGCCGGCATAGGCCATCTTGACCACGACGTCGTGCGGGCCCGGGGGCTCGACGTCGATCTGCTCGACCTTCCACGGCTCGTGGAGCCCTGTGCACACGGCGGCACGGACCTTCATCGATCTCGCCCTCCCCTGGATGGTTCGCCCGCGGTGACCTGCCCGGGCGCGACGCGGGCGGCGGGCCGCCCGCCGGTCAGCATCGCACCGCCGGGCCCGCTCCGTCGAGCGGTCCCCGTCGGGCCCGGCGTCGGCCCGGGCACCCACCGGCGGCCGCGTTCAGGGGGCGGTGAAGCCCCGCTCGAGCATGGCCATGGCCGCGTCGACATCGGCCGCCAGGTCCCCGCCGTCGCGTGCCCAGTGCTCGAAGGCGGCCGTGGCCGCCCCCAGGGCGGCGTGCGCCACCGTCTGGGCGGCCAGGTCGCCGGGTGCGCACCCCAGCCGCCCGGCCGCGAACCGGGCCACCACCGCCCGCCATTCCTCGTAGCGCACGGCCGAGTGGGCCACCAGGGCCGGCACCGCCGAGATCAGCCGCATCCGGATCCGGAGGCCCTCCAGCTCCCGGGGGCCGAACCGGTTGGTGGCGACCACGGCCCGGCGGACCACCGCCAGCATCGGCTCGTCCGAGGGCGCGGCCGTGAGGTGCTCGTCGAGGCGGGCCAGTTCGGCATCGAACTCCCCCCACACCAGGTCGGCCTTGGTGGCGACGTAGCGGAACAGGGTGCGGCGGCTGATGCCGGCGGCGACGGCCACGTCGTCGACGGTGGTCTCCTCGTAGCCGTTGCGGTCGAACAGCTCGAGGGCCACCTCCGTCACGTGGGCGTGGGTGGTCGCCGGCCGCCGGCCCCGGGCCGGACGGGCGGGTGCAGGGGGATCGGCCGGCATCGCCCTTTCATTTTGGCATCGGGTGTTATAAATTGAAACCCACTGTCCCCGCCGGCGGCCGCCGGCCGATCATCCGGAGGTCCCGTGCCTGATCCCGCCACCACCACCACGGTCGCCGCCGACGACGAGCCCACCCCCTCCGAGCCGGCGGGCGACAGCCAGCTGGTCGAGGACGACCTCCTCGTCGAAGACGTCTCCATCGACGGCATGTGCGGCGTCTACTGAGCCGATAACCGACGACACCCGCCGACCCGTGCACGCCATCGACCCCGCCACCTCCGCCCCGGACGGACCGTCCGGGCGGCCGCCCGCGCCCTTCGACATGACGGCGGCGTGGGAGCTCGACCCCAGGGTCGCCCTGCGGCCCGAGCCGTTCGGCGCGCTCGCCTACCACTTCGGCACCCGGCGGCTGTCGTTTCTGAAGAGCCCGCGCCTGGTGGACGTGGTGGAGGGCCTGGCCCGGTACCCGAGCGCGGCGGCCGCCTGCTCGGCCGCGGGCGTCGACGGGGCCGAGGCCGACTCCTACGGGCGGGCGCTGGCCGCGCTGGCCGGCTCGGGCATGATCAGGGCCCGCCGTGGGGCGCCGGCATGACGGCCACCGGGCGCCTCGTGGACCGCTTCGAGCTCGGCCTCGACGCGCCCATCTGCCTCACGTGGGAGCTCACCTACGCGTGCAACCTGGCGTGCGTGCACTGCCTGTCGTCGTCGGGGCGGCGCGACCCCGACGAGCTGACCACCGAGGAGTGCCGGGCCGTCATCGACGAGCTCGAGCGCATGCAGGTCTTCTACGTCAACATCGGCGGCGGCGAACCGACCATCCGGCGCGACTTCTTCGAGCTCGTCGACTACGCCACCGCCCACCGTGTCGGCGTCAAGTTCTCGACCAACGGCTCCCGCATCACTCCGGAGGTGGCCGCCCGCCTGGCCGGCTCCGACTACGTCGACGTGCAGATCTCGCTCGACGGCGCCACCCGCGAGGTGAACGACGCCGTGCGCGGCGGGGGCTCGTGGGACACCGCCATGGAGGCCATGGCCCACCTGGCCGGGGCGGGCATGCGGGGATTCAAGATCTCCGTCGTCGTCACCAGGCACAACGCCGGCCAGCTGGATGCGTTCGCCTCGCTCGCCGACGGGCTCGGCGCCCAACTCCGCCTGACCCGCCTGCGCCCGTCCGGTCGGGGGGCCGACGTCTGGGACGACCTCCATCCGACCGCAGCGCAGCAGCGCGCCCTCTACGACTGGTTGCTCGCCCACGGCGAGCGGGTGCTGACCGGCGACTCCTTCTTCCACCTCGCCGGCTACGGCGAGACCCTGCCGGGGCTGAACCTGTGTGGCGCCGGCCGGGTGGTCTGCCTGATCGATCCGGTCGGCGACGTCTACGCCTGCCCGTTCGCCATCCACGACGAGTTCCTCGCCGGCAACGTCCGCGCACCGGGGGGCTTCGCCGCCGTGTGGCGGGGGTCCGAGCTCTTCGGGCGCCTGCGCCATCCCCAGAGCGCGGGCGCCTGCGCGTCGTGCGGGAGCTACGACGCCTGCCGCGGCGGGTGCATGGCCGCCAAATTCTTCACCGGGCTCCCCCTCGACGGGCCCGACCCCGAGTGCGTCTTCGGTCACGGCGAAACCGCCCTGGCCGCCCGCACCGGCGCCGCGCCCCCGTGCCGCCGCCGACCATTCGCGGCGGTCGACACCCATCGGCCTCGGACCCACCCGGCTGTCCCGGGCGTGCGACGAGAGCCCCCTCGCCGCGCCCTGACGTGTCCCCGCTCCTCGACGCCGTCACGCTCGCCGGGCGCCGCGCCCCGTCCCGGGTGGTCTTCGGCCCGCACGAGACGAACCTGGCCCGGGGCCGGGCGATCGGGGACCGCCACGTCGCCTACTACCGGGCCCGTGCCCGCGGTGGTGCCGGCGTGCTCGTGTGCGAGACGGCCTCCGTCGACCCGTCGGACTGGCCGTACGAGCGGGCCCCCCTGGCCACCGAGTGCGAAGCCGGGTGGCGGGCCGTCGTCGGCGCCTGCCGCCCCCATGGCTCGCTGGTGCTGGCCGGGCTGGGCCACGCCGGCGCCCAGGGGTCGAGCGCCTACTCGCAGTCGGCCCTGTGGGCGCCGTCCCCGGTGGCCGACGTGGCCAGCCGCGAGATGCCGATGACCATGGGTGACCACGAGCTCGAGGCGCTCGTCGACGGATTCGGCGCCGCGGCCGCGCTGGCGGCCGCGGCCGGGGTCGACGGGGTGGAGATCGACATCGGGGTGCAGTCGCTCCTGCGTCAGTTCCACTCGGGCCTGACCAACCTCCGCCACGACGCCTACGGCACCGACCGGCTGGCACTGACCCGTCGGGTGCTGGCCGCCGTCCGCGGGGCGGTCGGTGACGACCGGGTGGTGGCCGTTCGCCTCAGCTGCGACGAGCTGGCGCCGTGGGCGGGCGTCACCCCCGAGGAGGCCGCCGGTCACGTGGCCGGGCTGGCACCGCTCGTCGACCTGATCACCGTGGTGCGGGGCGGGCCCTTCTCCGTCGACGCCTACCGACCGGGATCGCACGAGCCGCCCGGCTTCAACCGCGACCTGTGCCGGTCGATGCGCGACGCCGCCGGCGGCCGGGCCGCGGTCGCCCTGCAGGGCAGTGTGGTGGAGGCCGCCATGGCGGACGAGGCCGTGGCCGAGGGCACCGCCGACCTGGTGGAGATGACCCGCGCCCTGATCGCCGACCCGGCACTGGTGGCCAAGGTGCGTGCCGGTGAAGGGTCGCGGGTCCGGCCGTGCATCCTCTGCAATCAGGCCTGCCGGGTCCGCGATCCCCGCAATCCCCTGGTGAGCTGCGTCGGTAACCCGCACGCCGGCCACGAGACCGCCGAGCCCGACACCGACGACGACACCGATGCCGGCGGGGACGGGAACGGCGGCACCGGCGGCACCGGCACCGGGACGGGCCGGCGGGTGCTGGTGGTCGGGGCCGGGCCGGCCGGGCTCGAGTGCGCCCGGGTGCTGGCCGGTCGGGGACACCACGTGCGGGTGGCCGAGCACGGTCAGGTCGCAGGCGGGGCACTCCGGGCGTCCGCCGTCGGGCCCGGTCGCGGGCGCCTGTCGCTGTTGGCGGACTGGTTGGAACGCGAGTGCCGGCGGGCCGGCGTGGCGTTCGCATTCGGATCGCCCGTCGGTCCCGGGGAGCTCGACCGGGCCGCAGACGACGACGAGGTGGTGGTCCTGGCCACCGGCAGCCGCCCCCGACCGGTCGGCTACCCGGTGCGGGGTGCGGTCGTTGTCGACATCGTCGAGGCACTGGCCGGCAGCCCCGACGAGATGGCGCCGGGCGGCGTGCTCGTCGACGATCCGGTGGGCGGTCCCGTGGGCGTGGCCGCCGCCCTGTGGCTGGCCGGGGCCGGCCGCGACGTGGCCCTGGTATCGCCCGATCCGGTGGCGGCCACACTGCTGTCCCTCGCCGGCGACCTGGCCGGCGCCAACACCCGCCTGCAGCGCGCCGGCGTCACGCGGGAGCTCCGCAGCCGCATCCGGGAGGTGGCCGACGGAAGGGCCGAGCTCGTCGACGTCTGGACGGGGGCGGCACGGTCGGTCCCCTGCGCCGTGCTCGTCTCGTGCGGGGCGCCGCCTTCCCGAGGAGTCCCTCTACCTGACCCGCCCGGGCACCCGCCGGATCGGGGACTGCGTGGCCCCCCGCAGCGTGCTCGAGTCCGTGCTGGAGGGCCGGCGCATGGCCACGGCCATAGATGCCGGCGACCGCGGCAACGCCGCCCGGCGGCGTCCGGTGGCGGTATGACGACCGGACCCGCGGGCGGGCTGTCCGGGCGGGTGGCCGTGGTGACCGGCGCCGGCCGAGGCATGGGACGGACGCACGCCGTCCGGCTGGCCGAGGAGGGCGCCGACGTCATCGCACTCGACCGGTGTCGCGACATCGACCACATCCCGTATGCGATGGCCACCGCCGCCGACCTGGACGAGACCGGATGGCTGGTGGAGGCGGCCGGTTCCCGGGCGTTCACGGCCGAGGTGGACGTGCGCGACCCGACCGGGCTGGCCGACGCCGTGGCCGCCGGCGTCGCCCGGCTGGGGCCCCTCGACATCGTGGTGGCCAACGCCGGTGTCTGCACCGTGCAGCCCTGGGACGAGGTCACCCCCGAGGTGTGGCGCACCGTGCTCGACGTCAACCTCACCGGGGTGTGGAACACCTGTACGGCCACCATCCCCCACGTGCGCGACGGCGGCGGTTCGCTCATCCTCATCAGCTCGAGCGCCGGGCTGAAGGGCCAGCCCTTCTTCGCGCCCTACGTGGCCGCCAAGCACGGGGTGGTCGGCATCATGCGCTCGCTGGCCAACGAGCTGGCCTCGTCGGGCATCCGCGTCAACTCCGTCCACCCCACCGGGGTCGTCACGCCGATGACCGAGCAGCTCACCGGGTTGGGCCGGGCCATCGCGGCGCGTCCCGAGCTCGGTCCGCTCTTCGAGAACGCGCTGCCGGTGGCCGTGGTCGAGCCGGACGACGTCGCCGACGCCGTGGTGTTTCTGGCCTCCGACCGGGCGAGGTACGTGACCGGTCTGACCATGACGGTCGACGCCGGGGCGGGTGTGCGATGAGCGGCACCACCTACCGGCACCTGTTGACGCCGCTGCGGCTGGGTCCGGTGACCGTCCGCAACCGCATCGTGTTCTCCGCCCATCTCACCAACTACGCGGAGGACGGCCGCCGACCGAGCAGCACGCCGCCTACTACGCGGCCCGGGCCGCCGGCGGGGCCGGCCTCATCATCACCGAGGAGCACTCCACCCACCCGACGGACTGGCCCTACGAGAAGCTGATCCACGGCTTCGACCCGTGGTGATCCCCGGGTACCGGCGCATCACCGAGGCCGTCCACGCCCACGGCGTGCCCGATCTTCGCCCAGATCAACCACAACGGCGGCCAGGCGTCGCGCATGTACAGCCGCCTGCCGGTGTGGGCCCCGAGTCCCGAGTCCCGACCCTCTGTTCCGCGAGGTGCCCAAGGCGGTCGAGCTCCACGAGATCGCCGAGATCATCGAGGGCTACGCCACCGTGGCCGGCCACTGCGTCGCCGGCGGGTTCGACGGCATCGAGCTGCAGTGCTCGCACTCGTCGATCGTCCGCGGCTTCCTGTCGCCGGCGACCAACCGGCGGAGCGACGCCTACGGGGGATCGCTGGCCAACCGGGCCCGGCTCCTGCTCGAGATCGTGGCGGCCGTGCGCGACGCCATCGGCCCCGACCGGGCCCTCGGCGTGCGCCTGTGCGGCGACGAGCTGATCGAGGGCGGCACCACGATCGACGACGCCGTCGCCGTGGCCCGGCTGGTCGAGGCGACCGGGGCGGTCGACTACATCAACACCTCGATCGGCGTGGCCACCGCCACCCTGTTCATGATCGAGGCCAGCATGCGCATCCCGCCGGGCTACGCCATGTTCATCCCGAGCGCCATCCGCGACGCCGTCGCCCTGCCGGTGGTCGGGGTGGGGCGCTTCAAGGACCCGCTCCAGGCCGACCGGGCCCTCGACGAGGGCCTGTGCGACCTGGTCGGCGTGGTCCGCGGCCAGATCGCCGACGCCGACTTCGCGGCCAAGGCCCGCGCCGGGGCCACGCCGCGAGATCCGCACGTGCCTGTCGTGCAACCAGGAGTGCGTCGGCCGCATGGGCCTCAACCGGTGGCTCGGCTGCATCGAGAACCCCCGGACCGGCCGCGAGGCGGTGCCGGTGCCGCCGCCCCGGCGCCGGGCACGGCGCGTCACGGTGGTCGGCGGCGGCCCCGGTGGCCTGCAGGCGGCCGTCACCGCGGCCGAACGCGGCCACCACGTCGTCCTGTACGAGCGCGACCGCCGCCTCGGCGGGCAGGTGCGCGGTGGCGGCCACCGTCCCAGTCCCGGGCCGAGTTCTGGCGACATCACCCGCAACCTGGCCGCTCGGGCCAGGCTGCTCGGGGTCGACCTCCGCATCGGGGTGGCGGCCGACGCCGACCTGCGTGCGGGCCGGGGCGCCCGACGCCGTCGTCCTGGCCACCGGCGCCCGGCCGGCGCCCCCGTGGTGGGCCGGCGGGCGACCCCGGGTGGTGGACGTTCGCGAGGTGCTGGAGGGCCGGGCCGCCCCCGCGGGCGGGTGGTCGTCGTCGACGAGCTCGGATTCCACCAGGCCACCTCGGTGGCCGAGCTGCTGGCCGACCGGGGCTGCCGGGTGGCCGTGGTCACGCCACGGCATGGTCGTCGGCCAGGATCTGGGGATCACCCTCGACCTCGAGCTCTGGAACGTGAAGGCGCACGCCGCCGGGCATCACCCAGCACACCGACCTGGTGCCCATGGCCGTGCCGCGCCGGCGACGGCCGACGGGCGTCGTGCTCACGCTGCAGCACCACCCGACCGGCACGACCGGTCGAGCGGGCCTGCGACTGGGTCGTCGTGCGCCGGTCCACCAGCACCCCGAGGACGACCTCTTCCACGCGCTGGCGGACGCCCCCTTCGCGGTCCACCGGGTGGGCGACTGCCTGGCCCCCCGGCGGGCCCACGCCGCCGTCATCGAGGGCGAGCGGGTGGCGGTGGCACTGTGACGGCGGTGACCGGGTCGCGGACTCGGACGCCGTGTGGCCGAACGGCACGGCGCTGGCCGTGCTCGTGGCCCGCGGCGGGCCGCCTCCCGGCCGGCGCGGACGAGGCCGTCGCCGAGGCCGGCGGGCGGGCCCTCGTGGTGGGCGACGGGCGGCCGAAGCTGCCGCCGGTCGCTGCCCGGGCCGAGCCAGGTGTGGTGGGCCGAGACCGGCCCGGGCCTGCGGCCGGGCGCCCTGTCGGCCGCCCTGGCCGCCCGTCGTGGCCGACGCCCCGCTGGTGGTGCTGCCGGCCTCGCCCGACGGCCGGGACCTGGCCCCCCGGCTGGCCGCCGCCACCGGGCGCCCGCTGCTGGCCGGGGCGGTCCGGGTCGAGGTCGACGCCGCCCGCGGTGCGACCGGCCGGGGCCGCCCGTGGTGCGGGCCATCCTCGCCCGGGTCGACGACCGCCTGGTGGTCCCCGTCGAGGTCCGGCGGGCCGGTGGTGGCCACGCTGGCGCTCGGCGCCGCGGCGTCGCGCTCCGGGCGGCGCCGGCGACCCGGCGCGGGCGCCGTCGAGTTCGGCGCTGGTACCGCCGGCCACGGCCGACGGCCGACGCCGAGGTGCTCGCCGTCGTCGAGCCCGAGCCGGCCACCATGGACCTGGCCGAGGCCCCCCGGGTGGTGGGCGGCGGTGCCGGGCTGGTGCCCGCCGGCACCGGCGACGCCGCCGCCCGGGCCGCCTTCGACCGGCTGGTGGCCGGTGGCCGCCGCCCTGGGGGCGTCGGCCGGGGCCACCCGGGTGGCCACCGACGCCGGCTGGACGGACCCGAGCGCCAGATCGGGACGACCGGCGTGGCGGTCGACCCCGACCTCTACGTCGCCCTCGGCGTGTCCGGCGCCGCCCAGCACACCGGCGGGCTGGGCTCGCCCCGCCACATCGTCAGCGTCAACACCGACCCGTCGTGCCCGATGACGGCCATGGCCGACCTCGGCATCGTCACCGACGCGCCGGCGCTGCTCGACGAGCTGGCCCGCCGGCTCGGCGTGACCGGGACCGTCCCGGCGATCGGAGCAGGCCGGTGGCTGACCGGTCGCGGGCGGCACCGACGCGGTGCGACGCCGTCGTGGTGGGCGCCGGGCCGGCCGGCTCGGCGGCGGCCCTGGCCCTGGCCCGGGCCGGGCGGTCCGTGGTGCTGCTCGAGCGGGGCCCGTTCCCGGGCTCAAGAACGTCTACGGCGGGGTCGTCTACGGGCGGGTCCTCGACGACGTCGTCCCCGCGGTGGTGGGAGCAGGCGCCCGTCCAGCGCTGGGTCGTCCGGCGGTCGACCATGGTCATGACGGCGACCCGTCGCTGTCGGTCGACTTCCGGTCGGGCGCTGGGGCCGGGCGCCCTACAACGGCATGACCACCTCGCGGGCCGACTTCGACACCTGGCTGGCGGGCAAGGCGGTCGACGCCGGCGCCCGGCTGGTCACCTCCACCGTCGCCACCGGGCTGCTGCGCGAGGCCGACGGGCGGATCGGGGGGGTGCGCACCGACCGTCCCGGCGGCGAGCTGCGCGCCCGCATGGTCGATCGCCTGCGACGGCGTCAACTCCTTCCTGGCCAAGGAGGCCGGCCTGCTACCCGGCGGCCGACGCCGCCCACCACACCCTCGGCGTCAAGGAGGTCCTCGCCCTCGACCCGCCGAGCATCGACGAGCGCTTCGGGCTCCGGGCCACGAGGGCCTCGACATCGAGATCCTGGGCTGCACCGGCGGCATCCCCGGCGGCGGGTTCCTCTACACCAACGCCGACACCGTCAGCGTCGGCGTCGTCCTGTCCCTGCCCGAGCTGGCCGCCTCGGGCGTCCGGCCCGAGGAGCTCATCGCCGACCTCAAGGCCCACCCGTCGATCGCGCCCTCTGGTCGGGGCCGACCCTGCGCGAGTACTGCGCCCACCTCATCCCCGAGGGCGGCTACGACGCCATGCCCGACCTGGCCACCGACGGCATGCTGGTCGCCGGCGACGCCGCCGGCCATGACGCTGGCCGCCGGCATCTGGCTCGAGGGCGTCAACTTCGCCATCGGCTCGGGGCTGGCCGCCGGCCGGGCGGTCGCCGGCCGCCCTCGACGCCGGCGACACGCTCGGCCGGGGGCTGGCCGGCTACCGGGCCGACCTCGAGTGCCAGCTTCGTGCTGGCGGACCACAAGCGGTTGCCGCCGGGCGCCCGCGCTGGTCCTGTCCGAGCGCATCCAGTCGCGCTACCCCGGCCTGGTGTGCGACCTGGTCGAGGGGCTGTTCACCGTGACCAACCCCGAGCCCAAGCCCGGCGGGATCGCGCATGGCCCGCCGGGTGGCCGCCGGCACGGCGTCACGCTTCCGGGACCTGGCGGCCGACACGTTCAGGGCCATGAGGATCTTCCGGTGAGCCGCGACCGATCCCCGGCCCGGCCCGCTGGGCCGCATCTCCTTCGACGACCGGATGGCCACCGTCGAGTTCCGGGTGGCCGCCCGGGCCCACATCGTCGTCGACTCCGACATCTGCCGGTCGTGCACCACCGGGCGTGCGTGACCGCGTGCCCCGCCAACCTGTTCGCCCCCACCGCCGACGGCGGCATCCTCTTCAACTACGAGGAGTGCTTCGAGTGCGGCACCTGCTACATGGTCTGCAACCACGACGGCGGCCATCACCTGGACCTACCCCGACGGCGGCCACGGTGTCGTCTTCCGCCACGGATGAGACCCGTCGCGACCCGTCTGACGGCCCCCCGCTGGCGTGGTCGCCTGCGTCGGCCCGGTCGACCTCCGCCCGGTCGTCGACCCCCTGACGGCGCGCTCGTCCGTCGACCCGCTCCGCGCCGGCCTGTCCGCCCCGGACGAGGCCGCCGTCGAGCACGCCTTCCGCATCGCCGAGGCCTGGGGCGGGCGGGTGACGGTGGTCACGGCCGGGCCGCCCTCGGCACGGGCGGCGCTGGCCGAGGTGGCCGCCCGGGGCGCCGACGTCGTCGCCTGGTCGACGGCGCGCCGACGCCCGTGGCCGAGCTGGTGCAGGACGAGCACGTGCTGGCCCGGGCACTGGCCGCCGCGTGCGGGCCGCCGGGACGCCGGGGTGGTCGTCTGCGGCGACCGGTCACCCGACCGGGGACGGGGGCGCTACCGGCCTTTCTCGCCCACGAGCTGGCGGCCGCCCAGGCCCTCGGGCTGGTGACGCTGACCACCGACGGCCATCGGCTGGCGGCCGAACGGCGCCTCGACGGCGGGTGGCGCGAGCGCCTGACGGTGCCGTGCCCGGCGGTGTGCTCGGTCGAGGCCGCCGGCGTCCGCCTCCGCCGCGCCCCCTCGGGCCGCTGCTGACGGCGCCCACCCACCCGATGGCCACCGCGCGGCCCCCCGGCGGCCGCGGGCCGGGCCGGCGGGCCCGCGGCCGCCGACCGGGTGGTGGGGGCGCCCGCCCCGTACCGGCCCCGCACCCGGGTGGTGCCCGCCCCGCACGACTCCGACCCGCAGGTCAGACTGCGGGAGCTGACCGGCGTCCTGGCCGCCCACGAGCCGCCCCAGGTCATCGGACCCGTCGACGCCGCCGGGGCTGCCGACGCCCTGCTCGACTTCCTGGTCCGCCACCGCTACCTGGCGGCGGTACCGGCCGCCCCGGCCCCGGCGGCCCGCCCATGACCGCCGGCCGGTTCCGACTGGGCGAACGCACCTGGCCCGAGGTCGCCGTCAGCGACGCCGGCCGGCCGGCCGGCGTGCTGCTGGTGCCCGTGGGCGCCACCGAGCAGCACGGACCCCACCTGCCGCTGGCCACCGACACCTGCATCGCCCGGGCCATCTGCGGCGGCGTGGCCGAACGCCTCGAGGCGGCGGTCGTCGCCCCCGCCGTGGCGTACGGATCGAGCGGCGAGCACGACGCCTTCCCCGGCACCCTGTCCATCGGCGCCGAGGTGACCGAACAGCTGCTGGTCGAGCTGGGCAGGTCGGCCTCGGCCACGTTCGGCCTGGTCGTGCTGGTCTCCACCCACGGCGGCAATGCCGGCCCGGTCGCCCGGGCCGTACGCACCCTGCAGGCCGAGGGCCGTCCGGTGATCGCCTGGGCGCCGTCGCACACCGGTGCCGGTGCCGGCGGCCGCCCGACGCCCACGCCGGGCGGACCGAGACCGCACTCCTGCTGGCCGTCGCCCCGTACCTGGTCAGGTCGGCCCTGGCCAGCCCGGCGATTCCCGACCACTGGCCGACGTGCTGCCGGCGCTCCGGCGCCACGGCGTACGGGCCGTCAGCGCCAACGGCGTCCTGGGCGACCCCGCCGGCGCCACCGTGGAGGAGGGCCGCGCCCTGCTGGCCGCGGCCGTCGACCGGCTCGAGCACACCGTATCGGCGGCATCGGTGGCGCGTCGTGACGACCCCGACCGCACCGGACGGGTGGCCGTGGTCACCGGGGCCGGTCGCGGCATCGGGGCCGCCACCGTGATCCGCCTGGCCGCCGACGGTTGGTCGGTGGTGGCCGTCGACGTCTGCGCCGACGACCGGCGGCTGCCCTACGCCATGGCCACGACGGCCGAGCTCGACGCCGTCGTGGCCGCGGCCGCGCCCGGCCATGACCGGGTCGTCGCCCACGTGGCCGACACCTGCGACGCCGGTGCCATGGCCGACGCCGTGGCCGTGGCCGAGTCGCGCTTCGGCCCGCTCACCGCCATGGTCGCCGCCGCCGGCGTGGTCGCCGGGGGCGGGCCCCTGTGGGAGATGGACGAGGACGCCGTGGAGGCGGTGGTGGCCGTGGACCTCCTGGGCCCGATGGTGGCGGCCCGGGTCGCCGTCCCCGCCCTCCTCCGCCACCCGGTCCCCCGCCACGGGCGCTTCGTGGCGGTGGCCTCGGCGGCGGCCACCCGGGGCCTGCAGGGGCTGGCCGCCTACGGTGCGGCCAAGGCGGGTGTGGCCGGGCTCGTCCGGGGGCTCGCCGCCGATCTGGCCGGCACCGGGGTGACCGCCAACGCCGTCAGCCCGGGGTCGACGGCCACGGCGTCGCTGGACGAGAGCGCCCGGCTCTACGGCCTGGCTCGGCCCACGAGTTCGCAGGCCAGCAGCCGGTCGGCCGGCTGCTCGACCCGGATGAGGTGGCGGCCGCCCTGGCGTGGCTGGCGGGTCCGGAATCGTCGGCCGTGACCGGCGCCGTGCTCGCCGTCGACGGCGGCCTCGCCCTTTGAACGGGCTGCCACTCCCGCCCGTTCGGACTGGTCCTCGATCCGTCCGTCCTGCGCTTCGACGGGGGCGCCGTGCTGGTCGGCGGCCACCCGGGCCGGGTGCTCCGCCTCCCCGGCGGGGCGGCGGGCACTCGACGAACTGCTGGACGCCACCGTTGCCGGCGCGTCCCGTCCGGACACCCCGGGCTGGCCCGGCTGGCCGGACGGCTGGTCGACGGCGGGCTCGCCCATCCCCGGCCCCCGCCGGGGCGGCACCCGGCCCCGGCGGAGGTCACGGTGGTGGTGCCGGTCCGCGACCGCGCCCGACGTGCTGGCCGCCTGCCTGGCCGCGCTCGGGCACGACACCCCGTGCTCGTGGTCGACGACGGCTCCGCCGATGCCGCCGCCGTGGCCCGAGTGTGCGCCCGCCGGCGCCGGGCTCTGCGGCGGGGGTCCACCGGCGGACCGGCGGCCGCCCGCAACGACGGCATCGCCGCCGCCGGCACGCCCCTGGTGGCCTTCGTCGACAGCGACTGCATCCCGCCGGCCGAGTGGCTCACCGGCCTCCTCCCCACTTCGGCGACCCGGCGGTGGTGGCCGTCGCCCCCCGGGTGCGCCCGGTCCCGGGGGATCCGGGTCGGTCGTGCCTGGACCGGTTCGCCGACGCCCATTCACCGCTCGACATGGGCGCCGACGAAAGCCTCGTCGGTCCGGGCCGGGCGGTCCCCTACGTGCCCACGGCCGCGCTGGTCGCCCGCCGGGGGGCCCTGCCTGACGGCTTCGACGCCGGCCTCCGCTATCGGCGAGGATGTCGACGCCGTCTGGCGCCTCGTCGACGAGGGGGCGACGTGCGCTACGTGCCATCGGTCGTAGTGGGTCACCGCGAGCCGCCGGGTGGCGCGCCACTCTGGCCCGCCGGTTCCGCTACGGCACCTCGGCCGCACCCCTGGCCCGTCGGCATCCGGGATATCTGGCCCCCCTCGAGCTCTCGCCGTGGCCGACCGCCGGTGCGGCCGCGGCGCTGTCGGGACACCCTGGCACCGCGGCCGGCATCGTCGGCACGTGGACGGCGTCGCTGGCCCGGCGCGCCGGGCCGCCCGTCTGCCGGCGACCATGCCGCTGCGGTGGGCCGCCGGCGGCACGACGTCGACCGCACTGGGCGCAGGCCGGGCCGCCACCCAGCTGGCGTTCCCGGTACTGGCCCTGGCGCTCGCCCGCCCCGGTCGCACCCGGCGGGCCGCACTGGCTCTGGCATCGGCCCGCCGCTCGTCGACTGGTGGCGGAGGCGGCCCGCGCTCGGTCCGGTCGGCTGGACGGTGGCGTCACTGGCCGACGACCTGGCGTACGGGGCCGGAGTCTGGGCCGGTTGCCTACGGGAACACACGCCGCTGCCCCTGCTGCCGGCCGTGCGCCGCGGTGGCCGCCGCCGGCGCAAGGCCGAACGGGCCGGCTCCCCCGTGCCGGGGCAACCGGTGTCGACGGAGACATCCTCCCAGTTCAGGAACCAGATCTGCCCGGCTCACGGGGCGCGCCATGTCATTGAGCGTGCAAGCTCTATACTGACCTGGTTCCCGGGGAACTGCCCACCGTCGTTGGGACGGTGCGGCGGCACGTGTCCTCCGCTGGTACCTCGCCTTGCCGCTTCCGGTCCGACGCGCCACGTCACCGGGACGACCAACGAAACGGAGTCCGCCCACGCCATAACCATGGGCACCACACAACCGGCCGCACACCCTACGGCGCGAAGCCAGGACGGCGGGGCCTTCCCGCCCACCGTCCGGGGTCCGAATGCGATGGCCGGAGCCCGCCAACACCGAGCAGAGGACGGCGCGTCGCCGCGCCCGACGAAGGGAGGTGCCATGCGGACCCGCATTGCACTCGCGGCGACGGTTGTCGTCGTCACACTCGTTACCGGAATTACCGTCTTATCCACCAGTCCGGCGTGCGCCCGCGAGGCGACGCCGGTCGTCAACCACGATGTCGCCCTGCGAACGCTGGCGCCGTCGTCCCATGCAGCCGCACCGGCGGCGGGCACCGGCCTCCTGGCCGCGTGGCTGCTGGCCGCACCGCACGCGGCCCCACCGGCACGCGGCCGCCACCGCGCCAGCACCGGCACCGCCGCCCCGACACCCGTCACCGGCGCCGCCACCGGCGCGCCCGCCCCGGCACCACCGGTGGTCACCGACGCCACCAGCACGGCCACCGCCGACTGGGCCTGCATCCGCGACCGGGAGTCCAACGACCGGTACGCGATCCGTCCGCACCGTCGGGCGCCTACGGCATCATCCAGTCCACGTGGCACTCCTACGGGTACTCCGGCTGGCCGTACGAGGCCGCGCCGGCGATCCAGGACGCCCTGGCCCTGCGCCTCTACAACAGCTACGGCTGGGCCCCGTGGAGCAGCCGCTACGCCTGCGGGCTCTGACCGGGGACGTGGCCCGGCGGCCGTCGACGGCCTACCGTTGGCGCGCGCCATGGCCACCGACACCGACACGGTCCGCAGCCACCGCCCGCCGACCACACCGGCCGGCGTCGGCCACCGGGCGCCGGCGCGGCGCCGGTGGCCGATCCCGTGGCGGGGCCTGGCCGTCATGGCCGCCTTCGCCCTCATCGGGCTGGTGGCCACCTGGCCCGACTGGCCCGGGCGACCCGGCCAGGGTCATCGGCGTCCCCGACGGTGACTCGGGCGCCTACGCCTGGTTTCTGACCTGGCTTCCCCAGGCGCTCGTCCACGGCCACAACCCGTTCTTCACCACCTTTATCAACGTCCCCCGCGGCATCAACCTGGCCGCCAACATCGACATGCCCCTGCTCGGGCTGGTGATGACCCCCGTCACCCTGGCCGCCGGTCCGATCGTCTCGCTGAGCATCCTCGGGTGGCTGGCCATGCCGCTGTCGGCGTCGTCCATGTACGGCGTGCTCCGCCGGTGGACGTCGTGGCGCCCGGCCGCCATCGCCGGCGGGCTCCTCTACGGGTTCTCCCCCTACATGTCGGCCCAGGCCGGCGCCCACCTGAACCTGGCATTCGTGCCGCTGCCGCCGCTGATCGTCCTGGCCGCCGTGGAGGTCGTCGTGCGCCGGGTGCACGTGCGGCGGTGGGGCTGGATCCTCGGTGGCCTGGTGGCCGCCCAGTACCTCATCTCCACGGAGGTGCTGGCCATGACGGCATTGATGGTGGCCGTGTGCGGGCTGGCCATGGCCCTGGCCCGCCCCCGGGACGTCCGGCCGGCCCTGCGGGCGGCGGCACCCGGCCTGGCGCGGGCGGCCGGGGTGGTGGTCGTCGCCTGCGCCTACCCGGTCGGCGTCATGCTCGCCGGGCCGTTGCGGTGGCACTTCTCGGGGACGCTCGTCGCACAGGATCCGTACCGCTCCGACCTCCTGTCGGCCGTCCTGCCCACGTCCACCATGGCGGTCGCCCCCTCCCACTGGGCCCGGATCGCCGACAGTTTCGTGCTGACCAACAGCTCGGAGAACGACGGCTACCTCGGCATCCCGCTGCTGGCGGTGTGCGCGTGGATCACGGTGCGGTTGTGGCGCGATCCGTGGATCCGTCTGTGCGCGCTGGCGGCCGCCGTGGCCTGGCTCCTGTCGCTCGGCCCCGCCCTCCTGGTCCGCGGCCACGCCACCGGTGTCCCGCTGCCGTTCGCACTGCTGACCCATGTGCCCCTCGTGTCGATGGTGCTGCCGGTCCGGCTCTCCCTCCTCTGCGACCTCTTCGTCGCCCTGCTGGTGGCGCTGGGCGCCGACCGGCTGCGCGCCCCGGTGCGGGCCCGCCCGCGGGCGCGCCGACGGGCGTGGTCGGTGGCGCTGGCGGCGGTGGCCGCCGTGGCGGTGGCGGTCACCCTTCTGCCCCGGTGGCCGCTCGGCACGGCACCGGTGGACGTGCCGGCCTTCTTCACCTCCGCCCAGGTCGACCGGGTACCGGAGCGCAGCGTCGTGCTGACCTATCCCTACGCGCAGCCGGGTCGGGCCCGGCCGATGGTGTGGCAGGCGGTGGCGGGCATGCGCTTCCGCATTCTCGGCGGCTCGGCCTACCGGCCCTCGGCCGGCGGCGACGGCACCCTCTTCCCCGACACGCTGGACCCGCCGGCCGTGGAGCAGTTCCTCGTCGACGAGGTCGGCGGCCTGCCGTTCCTGCCGCCCACGCCGGTGCCCGTCCCCGATGCCGCCGGCATGACCGCCGACATCCGCCAGGTGATCACCCGCTACGGCGTCTCCACGGTGCTGGTGCAGACGTCGGCCCCCCACGCCGCCGTCGTCGTCGCCGCCTTCACGCGGGCCCTGGGGCCGCCGACGGTGGTCTCGGGTGGCATCGCCGCCTGGTTCGACGCCGGCCGGCCGGGTTAGGGACGGTCCGTGCCCTCGTGACCTTCGGCCCTGGGAGGGGCGGGCGCCGCGCGACACACTGGATCAACACGAACCAGAACGAGAGGATCGACGGGGCGCGGGAAATGTCCATGTACAGCCAGCTCGTGAGCCACGCACTTGCGGAACGTGACCCCTACGACGGTGACGGCGATGCCGAGCTCTTCGAGACGGTGGTGCGGCTGCGGGCGGCATTGCCCGTGCAGCCCACGGGCTCCGCGAACGGATCCAACGCACACGACGGTGTCTACGGCGGTGGCGACCCACGTTACGGATCCGGCGGTGTCACCTCGCGCGTCGCCGATGAGGTGGCGTACGACGTCGCGCTGGTGACACTCTGTCGGCGCCTCGGAGTCGAGCACGATCCCGAGTGCTTCGACCGGCCCGACGTCGAGCGGCGCGCCCTCGAGCGAGAGCTCGCGTGCCGTGGCTTCGACGTCACTCGGTAGCGGACCGGCCCTCCTCGAGGCGGACCGCGAACACGGCCGCTTCGGTGCGGCGCTTCATTCCCAGCTTCAGCAGAAGGTTCGAGACGTAGTTCTTCACGGTCTTCTCGGCGAGGTACATCTCCTCGGCGATCTGGCGGTTCGTCTGGCCGAGCGCCAGATGGTCGAGGATCCGCCGCTCTTGTTCGGTGAGCGACGCCAGGCGACGATCCTCTTCGGGCGGGTGCTGGAGGCGCTCGATGACCCGGGCCGCCAACCCGGGGTCGACGAGACTGCCACCGCCGGCCACCACCCGGATGTCGTCGACGAGCGAGCTGGAGCGCACCTCCTTCAGCACGTAGCCGGCCGCCCCGGCCATGATCGACGCAAGCAGCGCCTCGTCATCGGCGAAGGACGTGAGCATGAGGCAGGCCACTCCGGGGTAGGTCGAACGGATCTCGCGGCAGACCTCCACGCCGTTGCCGTCCGGCAGCCGCACGTCGAGCACGGCCACATCCACGGTCACCCCGGCCATGCGTGCGAGCGCCGTGGCAGCCGATCCCGCCTCGCCCACGACCTCCATGTCCGGCTCGGACTCGATAAGGGCGCGCAAACCCTGTCGCACGATCTCGTGATCATCGAGAAGGAACACCCGAACGTTCACTGGGCGATTCTGGCATGTGCCGCCACCATGAGCGACCCCGGTGGCACGTGGATAACATCCGCTTGTGCCGGACCGACGTGTCGCCGACCCCGAAAAGCTGCAGCGCCTCCTCAGTGCGGTCATGCTCGTCGAAGGCGAGCTGAGCCTGCCGACACTGCTCCGCCAATTGGTCGAAGAGGCGGCCGCCCTCGTGGACGCCCGCTACGCGGCCATGGGGGTCCTCGACGCCTCTGGGCAACGGCTCGATCAGTTCGTGACCACCGGGCTGACCCCCGAAGAGGAGCACCGCATCGGACCCAGGCCCACCGGCCGCGGGGTGCTCGGCCTGCTCGATCACCGAGCCCACCCCGCTGCGGCTGCGTTCGCTCTCCGACCATCCCGCCAGCTTCGGGATACCGGCACACCACCCGCGAATGGTCTCCTTCCTCGGCGTACCCGTGCGGTTCCGGGGCGCCGTCGTCGGCAACCTCTATCTGACGGACAAGCGGTCGGCCGAGGAGTTCACCGCCGAGGACGAGGAACTGGCGGTCGCGCTGGCGGCGGCGGCGGGCATCGCCATTGACAACGCCCGGCTCCACGACCGCCTCCGTCAGGCCACGCTGCTCGAGGACCGCGATCGGATCGCCCGGGACCTCCACGACTCGGTGATCCAGCGACTGTTCGCCACCGGGTTGCTGCTGCAGGGGGCGCTCAGGGGCGCCGACGACAGCACCGCCGAGCGGATCGCGCGGGCGGTGGACGAACTCGACACGACCATACGCATCATCCGCACCACCATCTTCGAACTCGAAGGGGACGCCGACCAGGCCGGGCTGCGCCGGCAGGTGCTCGACGTCGTGGGCGAGCTGGCCGGGGTGATCGGCGTCGAACCGGTGGTGGAGTTCTCGGGTCCCGTGGACACCGGCGTCCCCCAGGAGCTCGCCGACCATCTGGTGGCCGTGCTGCGGGAGGCACTCACCAACGTCGGCAAGCACGCGGGCGCCACCGACGTGCGGATCGGGATCACGGCGGGCACCGACCTCGTCCTCACCGTCGCCGACAACGGGGTCGGCATCGACGACGCACTGCTGGCCGCGGGCGGCCACGGCATCCGGAACCTGCGCCACCGGGCCGAGCGCCACGGCGGCACCCTCGACCTGGACTCGACGGAGGGGGGCGGGACCACCCTCATCTGGACCGTCCCGCTCGCCGACGCGGGCTGAAGGCCGGCGACCCGGTGGCAACCCTCAGCGTGGCCGTGGGACCGCGGCCCTCCACGTTCGCCAGCGACGCCATCATCGCCGGCGGTGGGAGGCCCGCCGATCCCGACGGACCCGCGGACGCCCTCGTCTGGGTCAGCCCGTCGGACATGGACGGCCTGGCCGCCGCCCTGGCGGCCAGGCCCGAGCTGCGCTGGGTCCAATTGCCCTATGCCGGCGTCGAGCCGGTGGTGGAAGCCGGACTGCTCGACAACCGCCGGGTGTGGACGTGCGCCAAGGGCGCCTACGCGGAGCCGGTGGCTGAGCACGCGCTGGCGCTGGCGCTGGCCGGCCTGCGGGGCTTCAAGGGGCGCATGGCCGCGCGCACCTGGGGGTCGCCCGCCGGCACCAGTCTCTTCGACGAGCGGGTGGCCATCGTGGGCGGCGGCGGCATCGCCCGGGCGCTCCTCGAGCTGCTGGCACCGTTCCGGGTGGAGGCCACCGTGGTGCGCCGGGCCGCCGATCCCGTACCCGGTGCGGCCCACACGGTCGGGCCCGACCGTCTCCACCACGCCCTCGACGGCGCCCTGGTCGTCTTCGTGGCCCTGGCCCTGAGCCCGCAGACGACCGGCATCATCGACGCCGCCGCCATGGCGGCGATGGACCCGCGGGCCTGGCTGGTCAACGTGGCCCGCGGCCGCCACGTCGTGACCGATGCACTGGTCGACGCGTTGGCATCGGGCACCATCGCCGGCGCGGCCCTCGACGTCACCGACCCCGAGCCCCTCCCCGACGGGCACCCGCTCTGGACCATGGAGAACTGCATCGTCACACCCCACACGGCCGACACGCCGGAGATGGTCCTGCCGCTGCTCGCCGCCCGCATCCGCACCAACGTGCAACGGTGGCTGGCCGGCCTGCCACTCGTGGGGATCGTCGACCCCGTGGCCGGCTACTGATCCGCAATGTCCACCACGCCGATCGCGTCCGACGTCTACTACGACCCCTACGACGTCGACATCAACGCCGACCCCTACCCGATCTACGCCCGCCTCCGGGACGAGGCGCCGATTTACCACAACGAGCGCTACGACTTCTGGATGCTGAGCAGGCACGCCGATGTCGAGAAGGCACTCACGAACTGGCAGGTCTTCACGAGCACGCGCTCCGACATCCTCGACGTGATCAAGTCGGGCTACGACCTCCCCGCCGGGGTCATCATGTTCGAAGACCCGCCGATCCACACGTTGCATCGCGGGCTCCTGTCCCGGGTCTTCACGCCGCGCCGGATGGCCGAGCTCGAGGATCAGGTTCGCCGGTACTGCATCGACTGCCTCGATCCCCTCGTCGGTTCCGGCGGGTTCGACATCATCAAGGAACTGGGGACGATGCTGCCGATGAAGGTCATCGGCATGCTGCTCGGCATACCCGAACAGGACCAGGTCGCGGTGCGCAACAAGACCGACGACAACCTGCGCACCGAGCCCGGCAAGCCGATGGACGTCAGGCAGGAGGAGATTGCCAGCGGTGCGATGTTCGAGGAGTACATCGATTGGCGCGCCGAACACCCTTCCGATGATCTGATGACCCAACTGCTCAATGCGGAGTTCGAGGACGAGTCGGGCAGGATGCGACAGCTGACCCGCCAGGAGGTCTCCACCTACACCGCCGTGCTCGCCGGAGCGGGAAATGAGACCACCGGTCGACTCATCGGGTGGCTCATCAAGGTGCTCGCCGACCACCCCGACCAGCGTCGGCTCGTGTACGAGGACCGGTCGCTCATCCCCGGGGTCATCGACGAGACCCTCCGCTTCGAGCCCACCGGGCATGCGATCGCCCGCTACGTCACGCAGGACATCGACTACTACGGGACGACCGTGCCCGCTGGAAGTCCGATCCTGCTGTCGATGGCGGCCGCAAATCGGGATCCCCGCCGCTACCCGAACGCCGACGTCTTCGACGTCAGGCGAGCTGACATCGCCCACCTGACGTTCGGCCACGGCCTCCACTTCTGCCTCGGCGCCAGCCTCGCACGGCTCGAAGGCCGGGTTGCGCTGGACGAAATGCTCAACCGGTTCCCCGAGTGGCGCGTCGACGACAGCGGCCTGTCGCTGTTCCCCACCTCCACCGTTCGCGGCTGGGAACGTCTGCCGGTCATCCTCGCGTAGGTCTGCACGGCGCCGGACCTGGGCCCCGGCTTTTCGGACCGGGTCCTGCTCGACGAGTTCGGCTTCGGCAGGCAGTTGACGGTGTCACCGGTCAATGTCAGAGTGTGACATTCGAGGCCCGGGAGGCAGTGATGACGGAGCGCACCGCACGCGATGTGTACGACGACCCCTACAACGTCGACATCGTGGCCGATCCGTACCCCGTCTATCGACGCCTTCGCGAAGAAGCCCCCCTCTACTACAACGAGCCGCACGACTTCTTCGCCGTCAGCCGGTTCGCCGACGTGGAGCGCAGCCTGCTCGACGCCAAGACCCTCATCTCCGGCAAGGGCGGCATCATCGAATTGATCCGGGCCGGCATCGAGATGCCGTCGGGCGTGCTGATCTTCGAGGACCCACCCGTCCACACCATGCACCGCAGGCTGTTGTCGCGGGCGTTCACGCCCCGCAGGGTCGCGGAGTTGGAACCGCAGATCCGTGAATTCTGTGTTCGCTGCCTCGATCCGCTCGTCGGCGCTGGCGGGTTCGACTTCGTGGCCGATCTCGGATCGCAGATGCCCATGCGGGTCATCGGCATGTTGCTGGGCATTCCGGAACAGGACCAGCAGGCGGTGCGTGAAAGCGTCGACCGCAACCTCCGCACAGAGGCCGGGCAGCCGATGGACGTCTCCCCCAATTTCGTCGGCGGCGAGATGTTCGGGGAGTACATCGACTGGCGTGTCGATCACCCGTCCGATGACATCATGACCGAGCTCCTCAATGCGGAGTTCGAGGACGAGACGGGGACGATCCGGGGACTCACCCGGGAGGAGCTGCTCACCTATCTGACCGTGATCGCCGGCGCCGGAAACGAGACCACGAACCGCCTGATCGGCTGGACCGGGATGGTGCTGTCCGACCACCCTGATCAGCGCAAGGAGTTGGTCGAAGATCGGTCGTTGATCCCCAACGCGATCGAGGAGCTCCTCAGGTTCGAGCCACCTGCACATCACATCGCCCGCTACGTCACCCAGGACATCGAGGTCCAGGACCAGATCGTGCCGGAGGGAAGCATCCTGCTGCTCCTCACGGGGTCCGCCAATCGGGACGATCGGCGGTTCGCCGACGGCGACCGATTCGACATCCACCGGGACATCGGACAGCCCCTGACCTTCGGACACGGCATCCACCTGTGCCTCGGCGCCGCCCTGGCCCGCCTCGAAGGCCAGGTCGCCCTGGACGAGGTGCTGAACCGGTTCCCGACCTGGGACGTCGACCTGGATCGGGCCGCCATCGCCCCCACCTCGACCGTGCGGGGTTGGGAAACCCTGCCGGTGTCGACGCCATGATCGGCGCAGAGCCGAGACGCAGGTCCGATCGACGAAGCAGCACGGGAGGCTCGTGATGGGGACATTGGACGACAAGGTGGCCGTGATCACCGGTGCCGGCTCCGGAATGGCCAAGGCGTCGGTCAGGGTGTTCATCCGCGAAGGGGCCAAGGTCGTCGCCGCCGACATCAGCGGCGCCCAGGAGGACACGGCGTCCGAGGTGGGGGGCGACGTACTCCCGGTGCACTGTGACGTCACCAAGGAGGCCGACGTCGAGGCGCTCATGGCCGCCGCCGAGGCCGAATTCCAGCGGGTCGACGTGGTACTGAACGTGGCCGGTATCGCCGACGGCTGCATGCTCGCCGACCTCGACATGGCCATGTACGACCGGCTGATGGACGTCGATCTGCGGGGGGTGATGCTCGGGATGAAGCACGGCATCCGTTCGATGCTCAAGACCGGTGGAGGCTCGATCGTCAACTGGTCGTCGGTCGGGGGACTCAACGGATCTGCCGGCACGAGCGTCTACGCAGCGGCCAAGCACGGGATCATCGGTGCGACCAAGGCCGCCGCCATCGAATATGGCACCCAGGGCATCAGGGCGAACACCATCTGCCCCGGGTTCATCCTGACCGAGATCATGGCCCAGGGCGCCGAAGACTTCATCCCGGACATCGCCGCCAAGTCCGCGCTCAACCGCGCCGGCGAGTCGTACGAGGTCGCCGAAGTCGGCGCCTTTCTGGCCTCGGACCGCGCCTCCTACATCACCGGTGCGGTGATCTCGGTCGATGGAGGCTGGTCTGCCAAGCTGGCCTAGCGGATGACTGCCGGGACCAGCGCCGGCGACGCCGGGTCGGTCGACGGCGCCGGCCCTGCCCGATCTCTCGCGGGCCCGGTGCCCCGTGACCGGGCCGGGGAGACGCGGGAGCGGATCGTCGACGCCGGATCGGAGCTCGTCCACGCCGGATCGGTGCGCGATTGGAAGAGGCTCACGATCCGGGCCGCCGCCAAGCGCGCCGGAGTGAACGAGCGGACGGTCTACCGCCATTTCGGGGACGAGAAGGGGCTGCGAGACGCGGTGCTGCACCGGCACGCGGAAGAGGCCGGCATCGAACTCGAGGGGATGCAGCTGGAGGACCTCGCCAAGGTCGCGGGCCAGATCTTCGCGCACGTCTCCGCGTATCCCATCGAAGCCCGGCCGCAGCTCGATCCGACGCTGATCGAGGCGCATCGACGCCAAAACGACGCCGTGCTCGGTGCCATCTCGGCGAGGACCGAAGGATGGCCCCCTGATCGGCAGATGCTGGCGGCGGCGATGGTGGATGTGCTCTGGAGCGTCGCCACCTATGAGCGACTGACGGTCAACTGGCGCGTCGACCTCGATCAGGCCATCGAGGGTGTCTCGTGGGTCATCGGCCTCATCGAGCAGGCCGTCAGGGCCGGACGCGGACCAGGGTGACCGCTTGCCGCGTCCATCGTCGGCTCCGTTGTCGACCCACCACGCACTCCCCCACTCCGACCTGGGCCTTTTGCGCCGCGGAAGGATCCGGTCCTCCGTCCCTCCGACCCGTCGGTCACCGTGGCCCCGTTCCTTGATGGCCACGTCGGCGAGCTGCTATTTTTTCTCTACTAGCCGTTCGGCTAGTTCTGCCCGGGATCGTTGCCCGGACCCATCCGACGGAGGTCGTCAGGCCGGTGGTCGTTCAGGAGCTCGATCAGGACGCGTCGGACGCCGTCGACCGTCCGAACAACAGCATCACCGCACAGCGGATCAGCCTCTGGATCACGCCGGTCACCGCCGCGGTGTTTCTCATCGCCTTCCTGTCATTTCCGGGATTCCGCCCGCCCATGTCGCCGCAGATGACGGCCGATCAGGTGGCCGCCTTCTTCCGTGACCACACCACCATGATCCGGTTCAGCATGATCACCTACGACCTCTTCGGGGTCATGCTGGTCCCCTTCTTCATGCTGATCGTCGTCCAGATGAAACGCATGGCCACACCGAGCCCGGTGTTCGCCTACTGCTACCTCAGCGCGGTCGCGACCGGGGCAACGCTGTTCGCGGTCGCGGACCTCTTCTGGCTCGTCGCCGCCTTCCGTCCCGAACGGGACCCGGGCCTCGTCCAGCTGCTCAACGACATGGCCTGGATCGTCTTCACCGCACCGGTCGGCATGCTCATCGCGGGCAACCTCTGCCTGGCGCTCGCCATCTACCTGGACGGTCATCCCCGACCGATCTTTCCCCGCTGGGTCGGACACTTCAACATCCTGGTGGCGGTGGCCCTGGCCCCGGCGGCCTGTGCCGCCGTCGTCCAGACCGGCCCCCTCGCCTGGAACGGCTTCGTGTCCTTCTGGCTGAAGATCGGTGCGTTCAGCCTCTTCCTCGTGGTGATGTTCTTCGTCCTGCGCACCGCCATCAACCGGCAGGCGATCGAGGAGCAGGGGGCCGGGTGAGCAGCGTTTCCGCGCAGGTGCTGTCGCCGACCGCGCCCGCCGAACCCGACCGCTACAGGCCCCGGAGCAAGATCGACCAGTGGATCTGCTGGTGGAGCGTCGTGATCTTCTTCAACCTGTTCGGATTGATCTTCGTCGTCCTCACGCGGGTGATGCCGCCGCCGAGCCCACACCTCACGACGGCACAGATCGTCAGGTTCTTCCACGTCCACTCGTTGACCATCAAAATCGGCTTCGCCCTGTTGATGATCGTGGTCGGCTTCGCGAGCTGGACGAACGGACTGGTCGCCTACCACATGAAGCGGATGTCGGTCGGCTCGGTGTGGGCCTATGCGTACATCGCGGCGCTGGCCGTCGGCGCGCTGCCGGGTTGCATCTTCGCGGCCTTCTGTTTTCTGACAGCCGTCTTCCGGCCCGATCGGAATCCGCACACCATCGTCGTTGCTGTACGACATGGGACTGCTGATGTTCATCGGCTCCCTGGGCTGCTTCATCGTCCAGTACCTGGTCTTCGCGCTGGCCATCCTCCTCGACAAGAACAAGATCTTCCCCAGGTGGCTGGCGTACGTGACGATCTGGCAGATCGTGACAGAGGTGCTGGCGGCGCCGGTCTTCATCTTCAAGCAGGGACCCTTCGCCTGGAACGGCGCCATCAGCTTCTGGCAGGGCACGGCCATCTTCGTCGTCTGGCAGGTGTGCGTGCTCGTCATGCTCTACAAGGCGATCCAGCAGCAGCCACTGGGTGAGCCGGTGCAGGACTTCTAGTGCGGCCAGAGAACGGTCGCCGGAGGAGGCACCCTCCGATCGACGTGACCGTGCCATGACGGCTGCCGAGCAGACAGCCGCGCCACCGGACAGCCGCGCCCCCGACGGCACCACCGACGTCGACGGGACGGCGTCGCCGCACCTTCCGGGCGAGATGAGCATGTGGGTCTTCGTCCTCGGGGACATGATCATCTTCGCCGTGTACTTCATCATCTACATGGTGGAGCGCTCCAAGGAGCCGGCGGTGTTCCTCGCATCGCAGCAGCATCTCAACCAGAACGTCGGCCTGATCAACACGCTGCTGATGCTGGCCAGCTCGTGGTTCGTCGCCCGAGGTGTGCTGGCATCCCGGGCCGGCGACCACGATCGTGCCATCAGACTGACGGTCGGCGGTGGCCTCTGTGGCGTCGTGTTCATACTGATCAAGGTCTACGAGTGGACCTCGGAGATCAGACACGGATACACCCTGCCGCACAACGAGTTCTTCACGTTCTATTTCATGTTGACCGGCGTGCACCTGTTGCACGTGGTGCTGGGTCTGATCATTTTGGGAATCGTCGTGCGCGAACTGCGAGACCCCACGCTCCGTCGTCCGTCGATGATCGAATCGGGAGGCATCTACTGGCACATGGTGGACCTGCTCTGGATCGTGATCTTCGCCCTGCTCTACGTGATGCGATGAGACCATGAGGACGAAGGCCACCACGCGCGTCACCCTGGTCTGGCTGACCCTCTCGGTCATCACCATCGCGTCGTGGTGGTTGGGACGGACCGCCCGCGACCACGGGCACTTCGTGTTCAGCACGCCGGTGACCGTCTGCAGTCCTGGCGATCGCCCTGGTCAAGTGTCGCCTCATCATGCGGAACTTCATGGAGGTCCGCACGGCCCCGACCTGGCTCCGCCGCTTCACGGACGTCTGGCTGGTCGTCTTCTGGGGGACGGTCCTGGCGATCTACCTCTCCTGAGCTTCCCAGGCCGGTGAGCGCGTCCCGCTCCGCCTCCCCCAGGCCGGCGCACAGCTCCTCCTCGAACCGTCAGCCACCACCACGGGCCGGGGACGCGACGCAGCCGGCGGAGGCCCCTGGTCGGGGCCTCCGCCGGCACGTTCACCTAGGCGGGCCGCCCGCTCAGACGGTGACCGGCTCGGGCGCGGCTGTCCGGTGCCCGGTGCCCAACTCCTCCTCGTCGGACACCCGGCGGTAGTGCCGCCATCCGAACAGGGTGAGCACCAGCATCACCAGCGCCAGGACGAAGGATGCGATGCTCGCCACCAGGGCGATCTGGCCGAACACGGAGAAGGCGTAGGCCTCGAGCAGCAGGCCCCGGAGGGTCGTGCCCTGGAAGAGCGTCTGGGCCGTGGCCTCGGTCTGGGTGTAGGCGGCCGATCCCTTGGGCAGCGACTGGGCCTCCGTGGACACCTGTGCGTACGTCTTCCCGTTGCCGATCTCATTCAGGTGCACGGCGATGAAATCGTCGGCGTACACCTTGGCCTGCGCCCCGGTCAGCAGTTGCTGGCCGGCGTACTGGGAGACGGACGGGATCATGCTCGGCGTGATCTCGGTGCCCACCTTGGGATGGGCGAAGGCGCTCGCCGGCGGAAAGTAGATCTGCTGTTGGTTCAACTGGTCGTGCACGCTCGAGTTGGCGAAGGTGTAGCCCCACATCCCGAGCGCACCGGCCACCAGCAGCACCACGGTCAGCACCGCCCCCACCAGGGTGAGCAACAGGTCGAAGGTCTTGCGCTTCATGACTGCCTCGCTTTCCGGCACCCCTCCGGCGCCAACACGCTCGTCGCGTCTGTCACCATCACGGTCGCAGGCGGGCCGCGGCGGCGGCAGGGCCGAAAGTCCCCCGTCGGGGGCCGAAGGTCTGCCGACACGGACCGGGCGGCATCGCCCAACCGGCCCGACCGACCTGGCACGCTTCCCCGGTGCCCGATGACGACCACCCACCCGCAGCGCGCCCGGCCGCCGGCCCCGGCCGCCGGACACCCGTCTGGCCCGAGATCGTCGCCGAGCTGCGCTGGACGCTCACCCGGCGCCTCGGCTGGCTGGTGGGCATCGGCTTCAACCTGGTGGTGGCGGCCGTCTACGTCGGCTACGGCCAGTTCCACGGGCACTCATCCGACGACCGCGTCGCCGGCCTGGCCACCGGCATCGCCCTGTGGGTGCTGGCCGACGTGGTCAACACCAACCAGTTCGGCGCGGATGCCGAGCGGGTCACCGGCGAGCTGGAGCGGGGCGATCCGATGTGGCTGGTGGCCCTGACCCGCAATGCGTCCCTGGCCTTCATCCTGATCCCGCTGACGGTGGCCATCTCGGTGGTGGCCCGTCTCGTCGTCGACCGGTGGCGGTCGATCCCCAGTGCCGTCATGCTCGATCTGTTCGTCGTGTTCATGTGGCTGGGCGTGGGCACGGTCGCCTCGGTGCTGCTGCCGTACCGGCCCATCTCGCTGCGCGACCGCTGGCGGGCCCGGCGCTCGTGGCCGCGGTGGGCCTGCTGTCTGGCGCTCCCCTACGGGTTGCTGGCCAGCATCGGCCTGCTGGTCTGGCCGGCCTTCCACTTCGCCCACCTGGTCTTCGGCCGGCGCACCCTGCACGAGCGCGACTACGCCGAGCTCTATCTGTGCTGGGGACTTCTGTGCTGGATCGCAGGGGTGGTCGTCGCCGACCGGCTGGTCCGGTGGCGCGGCCCTCGGTTCATCCGGTCGCTGGGGCAATCGACCTGAGCGCGACCCGGGCCGGCGACCGGCCCTACGCCAGGCCGGCCACGAAGTCGACAACGACCCGGGCGAGCTCCTCCCCCCGGTCCTCCTGCAGGAAGTGTCCTCCCCCGGCGATCGTCGGATGGGTGCGCCCGGCCGTGCCGGGGACGCGGTCGATGAAAGTCCGCTCCGCGCCGCCCGTGATGGGATCGCTGTCGCTGAAGGCGCACAGGAAGGGGCGGTCGAAGGTCTCGAGGGAGCGCCACGCCGCCCGGTTCGCCTCCGACGCCGGGTCGTCGGGCCGGGTCGGCACGAGCAGCGGGAACTGGCGGGCGCCCGCCTTGTAGGTCTCATCGGGGAACGGTGCGTCGTAGGCGGCCTTGACGTCGTCGGCGAGCTCGGTCGTGCACCCGCTGTCGACGATGAACCCGACCGGCAGCTCGGGCACCGACTGCGAGAAGTTCTGCCAGGCGGCGAACGCCGGGCCGGGATCGATGTCACCGGTGGGCAGCCCGGTGTTGGCGGCCACCACGGCGGCGAAGCGTCCGGGGTGCTCGGCCACCAGGCGGAGGCCGATCAGGCCACCCCAGTCCTGCCCGACCAGCACCACCCGGTCGAGCCCGAGCCGGTCGAACAGCGCGTCCCGCATCCAGTCGACGTGGCGCAAGTAGGTGTAGTCGTCGCGTCGTGAGGGCTTGTCGGACCGGCCGAAGCCGACGAGGTCGGGGGCCACGGCCCGCAGGCCGGCCTCCACCAGCACCGGGATCATCCTCCGGTACAGGTAGCTCCACGACGGCTCCCCGTGCAGCAGCAGGACGGTGGTGCCGTCGGTGGGCCCTTCATCCACGTAGTGGACCCGGATGCCGCCGTCGATCTCCACGTAGTGGGGCGCGAACGGGTACCCGGGCAGCCCGGCGAAGCGCTCGTCGGGGGTACGGAGCAGTTCCACGGGGCCCTCCCTCTCCTCGGCCCGGCGGCGGCACGCCGCCGTGGCCGGCGACCGCAGCGTAACGGTGGGGGAACCGGCGCGCGGCCGGCCGTGACCTTCGGCCCTGCCCGACAAGCCCCCTCCGGGGCGAAAATTAGGGGCGGACGGGGAGAACGGAGGGGTCGATGCGGGTGGTGGTGGTCTACGAGTCGATGTACGGGAACACGCACCTGGTGGCGGAGGCCATCGGTGCAGGCTTGGGTCCGATGCACGACGTGACGGTGGTGTCCACGGCCGATGCCGACCGCCAACTCATCGACGGGGCCGACCTCGTGGTCGTGGGTGGTCCCACCCACCTCCACGGCATGAGCCGGTCGTCCACGCGCAAGGCCGCCGCCGGCGAGGCCGCCAAGCCCGGGGCCGAGCTGTCCATGGACACCCACGCCGACGGTCCGGGCGTGCGCGACTGGTTGGCCACCATCGACTCCCGGGACGGCGTGGCCGCCGCCTTCGACACCCGCCTCCACGGATCGCCCGCGCTGACCGGCCGGGCCTCGAAGGGGATCGCCCGGGCGCTCCGGCACCACGGGTTCGACCTCGTGGTCAAGCCCGAGAGCTTTCTCGTCGCCAGGGACAACCGGCTCGAGCCGGACGAGGCCGAGCGGGCCCGTGCCTGGGGCCAGCTGCTGGGCGCCCGGGCGGCCTGACCGGCGTCACCGGACCGGCCCGAGCGGCCGACGGCGCTCAGGCGGGCACCGGGGAGACGTACCCCGACAGGGCGGAGGAGGGCGAACCACTGGCGTCCGCCAGGTACTGGTCGCTGCGGGCCTCGACGACGCTGAAGCCGGTCTGGTCGCCGTCACCGTTGACCACGTCGGGGCCGCGGTCGCCCGGCGTGTAGCCGGTCACGACGGCCACGTGGGTCGCCACCAGCGTGTCGGTGTCGAGCCCGTAGACGGCGACGTCCCCCGGCTGGGGCACGTACCCCGAGCCGACCGGGTGCCAGGTGCCGTGGGCCACCCCCCACTCGTAGAAGCTGGCGGACGACGAGTTCAGATCACCGTGGATGAACTGGTAGTCGACGGCGGCACCGGCCTGCTGCCACACCCAGGCGGCGAAGTCGGCACACCACTCCTCGTCCATCTCACCGGGTCCGCAGCTCATCGCACCCGAGCTCCAGTACGAGCTGTACTTGTTGCAGTACGTGTCGGAGGGATCGGTCCGGTAGCCGAGCTGGCTCTCGGCGGTGGTGACGATGCGCGCCCGCAGTCCCGTGAGCGACGGATCCGACAGCCCGAACGCCTCCCGGAGCGGACCCTGCGTCCACAGTCCCCACAGCCCGAGTCCGATCACCACCAAGACGACGATCGCCAGGCGTCCTGGCCGCCGCCGGCGGTAGGTCCGTCGTCGCTCGTCGGCCCGTGCCACGCCTCGAGTATGGGGGATGGTTGCTCCGGAGTGGGATCGGGGCGGCCGGAGGCCGTGCTGCCGCCACCTTCTGACTACTCTGCGGTCGGCGACCGAATTACGCCGGAGGCCACGCATGGCGCACCAGGACGGGACCATGGAGAGGACGACCGGTGACCGCTGACGCCGTCGGCGTGCGAGGGCGTGGGGGCGGCCCCGGGCAGCCACGCGGGGCGGTGATGACCCTGCCGGTGCGGACCCGCCGGCTGGTGCTGCGTCGATGGCGGGCCGAGGACCGGGCGGCGTTGGCGGCGCTCAACGCCGACCCCGACGTCACGGAGTTCCTCACCGCCCCGCTCACCCGGGAGGAGACCGACGCCATGGTGGACCGGATCGAGGCCGGCTTCGCCCGCGACGGGTTCGGGCTGTGCGCACTCGAGGTGTCCGCCACCGGTGCACTGGCCGGGTACACCGGCCTCGCCGTCCCCCGATTCGATGCCGCCTTCACCCCGTGCGTCGAGGTGGGCTGGCGCCTCGCCCGGCCGCTCTGGGGCCGGGGCTATGCCACCGAGGCCGCCGGCGCCGTGCTCGACGCCGCCTTCGGGCCGCTGGCCCTCCCCGAGGTGGTGGCGTTCACCGCGGCCGGCAACCTACGTTCGCGGGCGGTGATGGACCGCCTGGGGATGAGCCACGACCCGCTCGACGATTTCGACCACCCTTCGCTGCCGGCGGCGTCGTCACTGCGGCGGCACGTGCTCTACCGGCTGACGGCCGAGCGGTGGCGGACCCGGCTCGGACACGAGGGCGACCGGACCGGCCGGCAGTCCCCGGGAGTGCGAGGCTGAGGTGACCGTCACCGGTACGCCGGGCAAGGAGCGACGCTGCCCGTGGGCGGAGAGCACCGACGCCATGCGCGCCTACCACGACACCGAATGGGGCGTGCCCTCGAGGGACGACCGGCACCTGTTCGAGATGCTCGTCCTCGAGGGGGCGCAGGCCGGACTGTCATGGTCGACGATCCTGGCCAAGCGGGAGCACTACCGGCGCGTCTTCGACGGCTTCGATCCCGAACGCATCGCCGGCTACGGCGAGGCCAAGGTGGCCGCACTCCTCGCCGATCCCGGCATCGTGCGCAACCGGCTGAAGGTGCGGGGAACGGTTACCAACGCCCGTGCCTTTCTGGCCACCCGCGACGAGTTCGGCACGTTCTCCGACTACCTGTGGGGCTGGGTCGACGGCACCCCCGTCGTCAACCGGCCCCGCACCCCGGCCGACGTGCCGGTCCGCACCGACCTCTCGGACCGGCTGGGCAAGGACCTGAAGGCCAGGGGCTTCACCTTCGTCGGCTCCACCATCGTCCAGTCCTATCTGCAGGCGGTGGGGGTGGTCGACGACCACCTGGCCACCTGCTCGTTCCGGCACTGAACGGGCCGGCCGGCCACCACCCGCGGCGGCGCGGCGCCGGCCTCGGCTTCCTCCGGCCGCCGCCGCCGGCGCCTTACAGCCCGGTCTCGGCCACCAGCCGGCCCGACGTCACCGCCGCCGCGAACGCCTCGTAGTCCCGCTCGTTCTGGTCGGCGTAGGCCGCCGAGAACCCGGCGATCGCCCGGTCGAACCGCTCGCCCTTTCCCAGGTACGACGCGATGGCGATCCGGTCGCCCCACCGGGCGTGCGCCCGGGCCAGGGTCGCGCCGCAGAGGCGCGCGTAGATGCAGTGGCCCCGGGCACGCGCATCTCCTCGACCTCGGCGCTGCCCTTCCAGTCGTGGAGCTGGCGCACGTAGTAGTCGCGGTCTCCCCGTCGATGCCCTTGATGCGCTGCCACCCGAGGAACACGTCGGTGGCCGCCTGCATCAGCCGCTGGCCGGCCACGACCCGCTGGCCGTGATGGCCGTACTCGCTCTTGCCCGGCGAACGGCTCGAGGACCGAGGCCTGGGCCTCCTTCACCTGCAGGACCAGGGGGTCGTCCTCGTCCCGGCCGACGAGCAGCAGGATGTAACAGCGGGTGCCGACGCTGCCCACCCCCACCACCTTGCGGGCGGCATGGACGTAGCGGAACTCCTCGAGCGGGTGGTGCTCGACCCCGAGCGTGCGACGGTAGAGGGAGAGCAGCTCCTTGATCAGGACGTCAGACTGCTTCCCATTCCGAGCCCGGGACCACCAGGTCCTCGATCGGCACGATGAGCGGCGGGTCGGCGACGATCCGGAGCTCGCCGCCGATCCTGCCGGCCCGGCGGGTGAACACCCGCACGCTGTCCCGCGTCCGCGCCTTGGCGACGTACCCTCTCGACCTCGCGGGCCTCCTTCTTGCTCAGCTGCCCGCGCCGTACCTCATCGGCGACCTCGCTCGAGGAGACGGCCCGCCTCGAGGTGGTCGTACCAGACGTCGAGGGTCCCGGCGGCGGCGGCCTCGCGCATGCGCTCCCGGTACGCCCGCACGCACTCCATGACGACGGCTTGGCGCTCCGCCCGGGCGAAGCCCCGGTCGCGGCCCATGACCTCGAAGCTGGCGGCCAGCCGCTTGACGTCCCACTCCCACGGCCCGGGGAGGGTCTCGTCGAAGTCGTTGATGTCGAAGATCAACCGGCGCTCGGGCGTGCCGAAGAAGCCGAAGTTGGACAGGTGGGCGTCGCCGCAGAGCTGCACGGTGACGTCCGGACCGGGGCGTCGCCGCCAGGTCGTTCGCCATCAGCAGGGCGCGCACCCCGGTAGAAGGTGAACGGCGACACCAGCATGCGGCCGTAGCGGATGGGCACCAGTTCGGGCACCCGGCCGGACGCCTGCTGCTCCAGCAGCGCCGACCGGGTCGGGGCGGTCGGCGGCCGGACCGAAATGCCCGTGCGCCGACCGCGCCACCCGTCGCCGGGCCGCCAGCCCCCGGGCCACCCGCTGCTCGACGCTGAGCCGCTCCCGCCGCCAGGCGGACGCGAAGGCGGGATCGGGGGTCACGCCGGCCGTCCCGCACCGGTGCCGCCCGTACCCTCACTGTTGGCCTGCACCGAGCCCACGGCCTCCCTCTCCTGTCGCGGCCCGGTCCCCGGCGGGGGCCGTCGCCTGCCCTCCCGGCGTCGGGCCGATCGCCGGCGCGGGCCCGCGCCGTCGCCGGCGACGGGCTCGCGGCGCCAGATCGTAGGGGACGCCCGGACGGCGACGCCGACCCGGCCCTGCCACCGACCCGGCGACCGCCGGTCCGGTGCGCCCGGCCCTCAGGGGTGCAGCGCTGCCGCCACCTGGGCGGTGTCCTCGGTACCGCGGTAGAAGGCGATCTTGCCGTCGCGGAACCGGAAGAGGTGATGCAGGTCCATGGCCACGCGACGGCCGGTGGCCCTCGACGTGGCCGCCAACCGGACCACGGTGAGCACGTCGTCGCCGGCCCCGGCGAACACCGTCGGGGTGAAGTCCACGACCTCCATGGTCGACGCGAACTCGGAGAAGAACTCGGCGACCTGGCCGGGACCCCGGCACACGCCGTACCACGGCGCCGCCGTGCCGCTCGCCTCCGCCGCCCAGTCGACGTCGTCGGCCAGGCTGGCGATGATGGCGTCCACGTCGCCGCGCCCGAATGCCTCGTAGATCGTCTGGATCGTCTTGATGTTGTCGTCAACGTTCACAGGTAGCTGCCTTTCGGTTCGTCTGCCGTCGTCACATCGGACGCGACTGCTCTTCGTCGGGGGGCTCGGGGTCGGATCACCGGCCCGCCCGGTGATCCGACCGGGGGTCGGCGGGCGAACTGTCACCGTGCTCACCCGAACCCGAGGCGGCCCCGGCCGGCCGGGGCCGCCGTCCGGTACCATCGATCCCATGGCGGCCGGTCGGGACAGGCGCGTCGGGGCGCCGGCGGTCGAGGGTCCGGACGACCGCGAGCTGGCGGCCCGGCTGATGGCCGGGGACACGACCGCACTCGTCGAGGTGAACCGGCGGTTCGCCCCCCTCGTCTTCGGGATGTGCCGGCGCGTCCTCAACGACGACGGGCTGGCCGAGGACGTGGCCCAGGAGGTCTTCCTCTACCTGTGGCAGTCTCCCGACCGGTTCGACGCATCGCGCGGCTCGCTCAGGTCGTGGCTGGCCCTGCTGGCGCACCGCCGCAGCGTCGATCGGGTCCGGTCGGAGACCCGCCGGGCCCGGGCCGAGCACCGCTGTGAGCCCTCGTTGCCGCTGTCGGGCGAGGCGGACGACTTCCTGACCGTCAACTGGATGGGCGCCAAGGTGCGCGACGCCCTCGACCGGCTCCCGGCCGAGCAGCGTCAGGCGGTGGTGCTGGCCTACTACGGCGACCGCAGCTACCGGCAGGTGGCCGCCGAGCTCGACATCCCCGAGGGCACCGCCAAGTCGCGCCTGCGGCTGGCCCTGGGCAAGCTCAACGAACTGCTCAGCGCCGACTATGCCGACCAGGGGGCCCAGGCATGGACCTGAACCCCGAGCAGCTCTTCGCGGTCGCCCTGGACTCGATCGAGGCCGACCCGCGCCCGCTGCCGGCCGGGTTCGAGGAGCGGATGCTGTCGGGGGTCCTCGCCGGACCCGGGCCGGCCAGGCATCCGGGGTGGGACGGGTCGGGCGACCGGATCAGCTCGATGACGGCCTTCATCGCCACCGCGGTGGAGCTGGACGACCTCCTCCGGTCGTTGGCCCCGAAGGACTGGGACCGGACGACGGGGGTCGGCGGGGCCACCGTGCTGGAGCTGGCCGTGCACCTCGTCGGCGTCGAACGCTACGTGCTGGGCCAGCTCGGTCGGGGCCCGCAGCTCGACGCCCCCCGACGCGAGGACCACTGGCCGGTCACGAGGCGGGCGGCGGCCGACGTGGCGACCGCACCCCCGCCGGTCGTCCTGCGGACCTGGTGGCAGACCGTCATGGAGGTCATCGCGGCCTGCGCCGAACTGGGTCCCGGGCGCGACGTGGCCTATCACCACCTGGTCGGTACGGCCGACGGCCTCCTCCTGGTGCGCACCTTCGAGCTGTGGACCCACGCCGACGATATCCGGGCCGCCGTCGGCCGGCCGCTCCAGCCGCCCGACGACGCCCGCCTGGCGCTGATGGTCGACCAGCTGATGACCGTCCTGCCGCTGGGCCTGGCGCTCTCGGGCTGCGCACGGCCCGGACGCACGGCCAGGCTCGACCTGTCCGGGCCCGGCGGCGGCGTCTTCGACGTGGCCCTCGCCCCCGGGGAGTCGGTGGGCGCAGTGGACGTCACCGTCGCCACCGATGCCGTCTCGTTCTGCCGGCTGGCCAGCAACCGAATGGGGTGGGACGACCTCGACATGGTCGTCACCGGGGACCGTTCGCTCCTCGAGCCCATGCTGGCCGGGGCGACCGCGTTCGCCGCCGACTGACCGCTGACCGGCGTCGATCGGAGCACTCCGGCGCCCGGATGCGAGACTGTTCCCCCGGGGACGGGGGCCGCCAGGAGCACCTGTGGCCGCCCGTGCCCGGCCGGACCGTGGCCAGTGAGGTGGGCGCATGCCGATCGGGATCGTTGACGAACACGAGGAGCTCCGCCAGGGCGTCCGGCGGTGGATCGGCGTCCACTGCGACCCGGTGGTGGTCCGGGCCGCACTCGACGCCGACGACGAGCGGCTGCCCCCGTTCTGGGGCGAGCTGGCCCGCCAGGGTTGGCTGGGCATCCACGCCGACGAGGGCCTCGGCGGGCAGGGATTCGGCCTGCTCGAGCTGACCGTCGTGGTCGAGGAGCTGGCCCGGGTGGCCGCACCGGGGCCGGCCGTGCCGACGGCGCTGGCCGTGGCGGTCGCCGGCAGGTCCGCCGACCGTGGAGGGGAGCCCGCGGCCGGGCCCGGCCCCGGTCTGAAAGCACTCATGGCCGGCATGATCGACGGCTCCACCCCGGCCGCCGTGGCCCTACCGGGCAGCGGGACCTTGGAGGCCACCCCGGCCGGCGAGGGTGCGCTCTCGCTCTCGGGACTGGTGCGCCCGGTCGAGGCGGGCGACCTGGCCCGCGTCCTCCTCGCCCCGGCCCGCCTCGCCGGCGGCACCGAGGTGTGGTGTGCCGTCGACCTCGATGCCGCCGGCGCGACCGTCGAGCCGGTGGGCAGCCTCGATCTCACCCGCCGGCTGGCCGCCGTCCGCCTCGAGGAGGTCACCGTGGCCGCCGACCGCCAGCTGGCGGGCGTCGACGGGCGCACCGTGGTCGACCTGGCCCTCGCCCTGGCCGCGGCCGAGTGCGCGGGCGGCGCCCGCTGGTGCCTCGAGGTGGCCGCCCAGCACGCCAAGGACCGCCGCCAGTTCGGCCGCCCCATCGGGCAGTTCCAGGCGGTGAAGCACCGGGTGGCCGACATGCTGGTGGCGGTGGAGCAGGCGGCCTCGCTGGCCTGGGACGCCGCCCGGGCCGCCGATGCCGGCGATCGCGACCAGCTGCACCTGGCTGCCGCCCTGGCGGCGCGCGGTCGCACTCGACGCCTACGTCGAGTGCGCCAAGGCCTGCATCCAGGTACTGGGGGGCATGGGCTTCACCTGGGAGCACGACGCCCACCTCCACCTGCGCCGGGCCATGTCGCTGCGCCAGCTCCTCGGGGACGGGACGCCGTCCCGCATCGCCGCCTCGACGTCGGCGCTCGGCGGGCTGCGTCGGACCGCCGACAGCGACCTGCCGGTCGACGCCGACGGCATCCGGACGATGATCCGGCCGCTGGTCGAGCAGGTGGCCGCCCTCGACGACAAGGGGCAGCGGCGCCGGCGCCTGGCCGAGCTGGGCCTGATCATGCCCCACTGGCCGGCGCCCTACGGCCGCGACGCCGGCGCCGTCGAGCAGCTGGTCATCGACCAGGAGCTGGCGGCCGCCCATGTCCGCCGGCCCCACCTGGGGGTGGGGGCGTGGGCGCTGCCCACCATCATCGTGCACGGCTCCGACGAGCAGCGGCGGCGATGGGTGGAGCCGACGCTCGAGGGTGGGCTCAGGTGGTGCCAGCTGTTCAGCGAGCCCGGCGCCGGGAGCGACCTGGCCTCGCTGTCGACGCGGGCCACGAAGGCGCCGGGCGGGTGGGTCATCGACGGGCAGAAGGTGTGGACGTCGATGGCCGCCGGTGCCGACTACGGGATCTGCCTGGCCCGCACCGACCCGGACGCCCCCCGCCACGACGGCATCACCTACTTCGTGGTGGACATGGCGAGCGAGGGCATCGACGTCCGACCCCTGCGCGAGCTCACCGGCGCGGCCCTCTTCAACGAGGTGTTCCTCACCGGGGTGTTCGTCGCCGACGACTGCGTGGTGGGCCCGGTGCACGGGGGCTGGCGGCTGGCCCGCACCACGCTCGACAACGAGCGGGTGTCCATGTCCTCGGGGAGCGTGTTCGGCTGGGGCATCGAGGCCGTCCTCGGTTGGCTGTCGGGCCGACCGCAGCCTGGCCGACGACCGGGTGGTGCTCGACCGGCTGGGCGCCCTGCTCGGGGAGGCCCACTCGCTCGCCATGCTGGGCGAGCGGGCCACGCTGCGGTCCGTGTCGGGCGTCGACCCCGGTCCCGAGGCCAGCATCCGCAAGCTGCTCGGCGCCGAGCACGAGCAGCGCGTCCAGGAGCTGGGGCTCGTCCTCCTCGGCCCGGAGGGGGCCACCACCGAGGGTGACGGCGCCGGCTGGAGTGCGAGCTTCCTGGCCACCCGGTGCCTGACGATCGCCGGAGGTACCAGCGAGATCCAGCGCAACGTCATCGGCGAGCGACTGCTCGGATTGCCGCGCGACCCCGAGCCGGGTCACGGCGGCACCTGAGCCCGCGCCGGTCAGGCCAGACGCTCGATCACGGTGGCGTTGGCCTGGCCGCCGCCCTCGCACATGGTCTGTAGCCCGTAGCGGCCGCCGGTCGCCTCGAGGTGGTTGACGAGGGTGGTCATGAGGCGCACCCCGCTGGCGCCCAACGGGTGGCCGATGGCGATGGCCCCTCCCCGCGGGTTCAACCGCTCCGGGTCGGTGGGGAACGCCCGGCTCCACATGAGGGCGATGGAGGCGAACGCCTCGTTGCACTCGACGGCGTCGAAGTCGTCGACGGTCATGCCCGAGCGTTCGAGCACCTTGTGGGTGGCCGGCACCGGGGCCGAGAGCATGATGGCGGCGTCGTCGGCCGCCACGGCGACATGGGCGAAGCGGGCCCGCACCGGCAGGCCCAGGCGCTCGGCCACCGACCGCTCGGCGATGAGCATGGCGGCCGCCCCGTCGGTCATCTGCGAGGAGTTGCCGGCGGTGATGTCGGGCGCCGTGTCGGGCTCCCAGTTCTGGGCGGGGGGCAGCCCGGCGAGCGCCTCCATCGACCCGTTCCGCCGGATCCCCTCGTCGACGTCGAGCACCCCGCCGGTGGGCTCGCCCTCGTCGTTGAGATCGGCACGGCGAGCAGCTCCCGGGCGAAGTGGCCCGAGTCGGTGGCCTCGGCGGCCCGCCGGTGGCTCTCGAGCGCGAAGGCGTCCATGTCCTCCCGGGTGATCCCCCAGCGCGTCGGCGAGGATCTGGGCCACCCTGAACTGCGCCCACAGCCTGCCGTCGATGGCATCGAGGAAGGACGGCGAGAACGGGCCCGTACCGCCGCGGGCGGTGCGCCGAGGCCCACCCGGCTCATCGACTCCACCCCGCAGGCCACGACCATGTCGTAGTGGCCGGCCACGATGCCGGCTGCCGCGAAGTGGACGGCCTGCTGCGACGAGCCGCACTGGCGGTCGACGGTGGTGGCCGGCACCTCCCACGGAAGCCCGGCGGCGACCCAGGCGTTGCGGGTGATGTTGGTGGACTGCTCACCCACCTGCGACACGCAACCGCCGATGACGTCGTCGATCCGCCCCGGGTCGACGGCCGTCCGCCCCACCAGCTGGGTGAGGGTGTGGGCCAGCAGGTCGGAGGGGTGCCACGTGGCCAGGGCCCCCTTGCGCTTGCCCAGGGCCGTGCGCACGGTGTCGACGACGACGGCCTGGCGGGGGGCGGTCACTGGACCGGTGCCACCGGCGACTGCGGAGGGCGGGCGTCGGTCGTTCTGCAGTTCACTGTGTGGTCCCGTGGTTGCGCGCCGTCCGGCGCCCGATGCGGGTGCGCCCGCCGGTACCGCCGGCCGGCCTCCCCGTGGTCCTGTCGCCGACGATGGTGCCAGGTTTGGCGGTGCGCCGCCACCGCACCGGTCGAGACGGGCCCGGTCAACTGGCCCGGAGGGCGGCCACCACCACCCGATCGCGCCCGAGGCGCTTGGCCTCGTAGAGGGCGCGGTCCGCCCGGCCGATGAGGTGGTACACGTCCTCGGCGCCGTCCCACTGGGCCACTCCGGCGGAGATCGTCGGCATCTCGTACCCACCGTCGACGGAGCCGGCCACCCGCCGGAGATCGTCGAGGATGACCTCGGCGGCGTCGAGATCCGTGCCCGGGAGGACGAGGCAGAACTCCTCACCGCCGTAGCGGGCGAGGAGATCCTCGGCGCGCAGCCGCTGGTGCATGGCGGTCGAGATCGCCTGAAGGGCCTCGTCACCGCGCTGGTGGCCGAAACGGTCGTTGTACGCCTTGAAGTGGTCGAGGTCGACCATGGCCACCGTGACCGGCTGCCCGGTGCGTGCCGAGCGGGCCACCTCGACCTCGGTCCGCTCCTCGAGGACGCGCCGGTTGGCCAGGCCGGTGAGGGGATCGGTGCGACTCTCGTGCCTGAGGTCGGCAACGTACGCGATCCGGGAGTTCATCCTGAGCACGCTGGTGGCGAGGCCGGCGGCGGCCTCCTGGACGAAGACGGGGACGAGCTTCCGCGAATCGATCCCGTCCAGGACGAGGGTCAGTTCGCCCAGCGCCGAGAACCCGACGGGGATGAAGCACCGGCCGTCGACCACCACCGTGTCGGTGGACCGCTCGAGCTCGGTCGGGAGCTCCACCGTGTCCACCGCCGGGGAATCGACAGCGTCCGCGTGCCACTCCTGGACGACGCGCGGCACGTAGCCGCCCGGTCCGAGGGCGCGTGCCACCACCAGGACCCGCCGGCACGGGATGACGGTGTGGATCTGCGGCAGGCAGGCCGCCAGGCCCTCGTCGATGGTCTCCGCCGTGGCCAGCGTGCCCGTGACGGCGGCCACCGCCTCCCGGGACCGGAACCGGTGCTGCAGGCGGCGGATGCTGGGCGAGACCATTGCCGTCGCGATGCCATCGATGGAGACGAAGAACATCAGCAGGACGGCGAAGGCGCGGACGCCGAGGCCGTCGACCGAGAGGCACACGGCCACCTCGGCGGCGGTGAAGGACAGGCCGAGGACGATCATCCACGTGTCGCCGGTGATGGCGAAGAAGATGCACGGCAGCACCAGGGCGGCGATGTACATGTTGGCCGACCACTCGTGCGTGCCCAGGTGGCCGAACATGAGGGCGGCGGACGAGCAGCAGGTGGTGAGGAAGGACACGGTGGGGCCGATGACCAGCGCACCGTCCCGGGCCGTCCTGACCTTGTGGGTGATGTAGACGCCCGAGACGGATGCGACGGCGAACCCGATCACGAGGTAGGTCCAGTCCATGGGCTGGTCGCGCATCACGACGTCGGAGACGACCACCGGAACGATGAGGAGCACCCCGGCAGCCGCCGCACCCAGGCCGGTCACCATCTGCTCTTGGTTGAGCTGGGGGGTGAAGAACCTCACCCTTCCAGTTTCGGCTGGTCGGCGGGGGTTCTTGACGCCTGTATGCCGGCAGCGCCTTCCAGCGTCCCCCCTGGTTGGCGGCAGGGAGGGCCGGTGCCGTTTCGGGGGCCTGGGAGGTCCCGCGCCGGACAATGATTACACGACGAGCGCAGTCGTCAGCACCGGGATGTCGCGAAATGTTCACTCGCGCGTCGTGTCCCTGTCACTCGCAGGGCACATTCGCTCGTTATCTTCAATTGGGGTCACAACTTCACGGAGGTCCGTTGCACCAGCTTGTATGGCGGTTATGAGCGCTCCGGACGGCGCCGTGACGCCTGCGTGCACACGCAGAGTGTCGAAGCTGAAGCGCACCGTGAGAGGCAGGGCGCTTATGGCCATGGCCGTGACGGCGGTCGTCACCATGGGCACCGTGGTCGCCCCGGCGACGGCCGGCGCCGGCGTGATCGAGCTCAACGGGACCGGCACCCCGTTGGCCACCGCCGCCATCGGGGGACTGTCCCTGCGCACGGCCGTACCGCCCTACAACGTGGGCGTCCGGTACTGGGGCACGAATTCGGAGGTCGGCCTCAACGCGTTCGCCCACCACACCACCGATTTCGCCGTTACCGACCTCCCCTACGGCGTCGGCCGCTCGCTGCCCGAGGCGCCCGCCTTCGGGTTCATGTACGTCCCCATCGCCGGTACGGGGATCGCCTTCGTGTATGACCTGCCGGGCCTGACCCGTACCCTGCAGCTGTCGAGCGCCTCGGCATGCGCCATTCTGACCGGCGCCGTCGGCAACTGGGACAGCCAGGTCATCGCGGCCGACAACCCCGGCGTGCCCCTGCCCGACCTGGCCATCCGACCCGTGACCGAAGACGACCCGTCGGGCACCACCTACGCGCTCGAGGCGTGGTGCATCGCCGAGCAACCGAGCCTGTGGGCCTCGTTCGCCGGCCGGGTCGCATCGAGATCCGACGACGACGTCACCGTCAGCGCCACCCAGCCCGGCCCGGTCTGGCCCACCCTGCGCCGCGGAGTGTCGGAGCCGAATGCCGGCCGCGTCGCCGCCGTCGTGGCCAAGCGGTCCGGTGCGGTCGGGGCGGTGCCCACGCCGTACGCCACCGCCGCCGGATTCGGTGCGGCCACGCCCGCCACCGGCACCGCCGCCGTCCTGAACGCCAGCAGCGTCTACACCCAGCCCACGCCCGTCGACGTCACGTCGGCACTGACCTACGACGGCCTGCAGCCCGACGGACAGCCGAACTACGCCTTCACCGCCATCGGCCCCAACGTGTACAACCCGTCCACCTTCCTCACGATGGTGGCCCCCACCACCGGCTGGGACCCGACCAGGGGCGCCCTGCTCAGCCAGTACCTCAACTACACCCTCACGCTGGGCCAGCCGGTGCTCAGGGGACTCGGCTACGCCCCGCTCGGTCTGCCCCTGGAGCAGTTCGGGGCCAACGAGGTGGCCAACGACGTGCCCGGCGCGGCGCCGATCACCGCCGACGAGGAGAACGCTCTGACCTGCGGGGACCTGTCGCCGTCCGACGTGGCCGTCGGCCGGACGGCGCCGGACTGCGCGGCACCAGACCCCGGCACCGGCGCCCCGGAGGTGCCCTACGCCATCGCCCTGCCGATCGCGGCTTGTGCCGTCATCGCCGGCCTGGTCTGGTTCCGCCGGCGCCGGTCCTCCACCGCCGGTTGACGCCGCCGATCCGCCACATCCTCAGCGGCTCCGGGCTGCCGACGTGGCTCGGAGCGGTGTCCGTCATCATCGGCATCGCCTGCGTGCTCGGGCCGATCGGGTTCATCGGCACCCTGGCCGCCCTGCTGTGGTTCCCGGTGCTGGGATTCGTCGTCGGTTCGAAGGCGAAGGCCGCCGACGTTCCGGCGGCGGGCGCCGGTGAGCCCGTGGAGGCCGCCTGACTACCTGGGGTCGTCCCGGTCGAGGTACCAGTGCCGGGTGACGCTGGGGTACCACTCGCCCCCGTCGCCGTAGCGGCTGACAGAGAAGCGGCTGATGGTCCGCTGGCCACCCTCCTGGTCGCCGTAGAGCAGGTCGATGATGAGCGGGCCCGTCCCGGCGAGGGCGGCCTCCACCCGGGGCCGGTCGGGGTCGTCGGGTGTTCTGATGGCCGCCTGCCAGAAACTGAGGTCGCCCGGCGGCGCGTAGAGGTCCCGGCTCTGGGGGTGGAAGGTGGCCGGGTCGGGACGGACCATCACCGGGCTGGCCCGCATCTCCTCGGGCGAGGCGTGCGGCGTGAGCAGCTCCGACAGCTCCACCCTCCACCCGTGCAGCACGGCGATGCCGGAGCCCACGTTCAGCAGCGAGATGGCCATGTAGATGACGCCGTCCACCTCCTCGACGACGGCCCGGCCGTTGGCCAGCAGGGCCCAGTGGGCATCGCCCCACCGGACCTTCTGGACCGACTCGTGCGGGCGGGACGCGAAGAGCACCGGACGGAGGCCGACATTGATGGCGCGCTCGGCGTTGCGCCCGGCCCGGTTGGCCGATCGGACCGAGGCGAAGGTGGCCACGGCCAGGACGAGGGTCCCCCCGCCGTCGCCGCCGACGCCCAGTCGGTCATCGTTGCGCGGGCCGTGCACCGGCCGGGCCCGCCGGTGCCGGCCTGGACGGCGGGCCGCCGCGTCCGGCCCCCCGGTGCCTGCGTGGGCGCAGCAACGCTGGCATCCAGCCAGGGTAGCCAACACGGTGGTGGCCGCCGCGCCGTCCGGTCAAGGCGCCGGCCGATGCTGTCGATAGCCACCGGTGATGAACGGCTCCTCGAACAGGATCGCGTCCAGAGGGCGTCTCCGCCATGTACCGGCCGGCGCGCTGGTCGCCTTGGTGCCCGTCATCCCCGTCCTCGGCGCATTCCTCGTCATCCACCCGCGGCCGGCGTGGTGGTACGTCGCCGTCCTCGTCACCTACGTCGGCGTCGTCGTGGTCGTCACCCGGCTCATGGGGCGGACCACCGACGACCGGCAGAACCCGCCGGCGGACCGTCAAAGGCTGGGCCGCCTGAACGAAGCGCTCGACGACGCCCACTCGCTGGAGGACGGGCTCGAGCGCGGCCTGCCGCCGGCGGCGGAGGCGCTCAGCGCCGACTCGGTGGCCGTCTACCTGGCCACCGAGGAGCCCGAACCGCTCCGGACCGTGACCCGATGGCCGCGGCGCGGACCCGCGGACGATGACCCCACCATGACGACGGGCGTCCGCCGGGCCCTCGAGTCGAACCAGGTCGCCGCCGACGACACCTGGTGGTTCATCCCCGCCGGCTACGCCTACGGCGGTCAACTCCTGCTCGCCTGCCACCGCCCGGGGTCCCACCGCGAGGCCGCCGGCATCGAGGAGACGGCCGAGGCCGTGGGCGCCGCCTTCCTCAAGATGACCAGCAGCGCCGCCTACGTGGCCGGGCTCGGGCTCCAGTCCCGCACCGACGCCCTCACCGGCCTGGCCAACCGCCGGGCCCTCTTCGAGCACCTCGAGGCCGAGGTGGTGCGGTCCGGACGGATAGGGATCCCCCTCAGCGTGGCCATGATCGACCTCGACCACTTCAAGGCGTACAACGACACCCGCGGGCACCCGGCGGGGGACGTCCTGCTGCGAGCGGTATCGGCGCTGTTGGCATCGCGATTCCGGGGACAGGACCTGGTCGCCCGCTACGGCGGTGAGGAGTTCTGCGTGGTGCTGACGGGCTGCGGTGCCGAGTCGGCCGCCATCGCCGTCGAGGACCTGCTGGTGGAGGCCCGGACGAGCGAGGGCCTGGCCGGCATCACGTTTTCGGCCGGCATCGCCTGCTGGCGCCCGTCGGAGGACGCCGTCGCTCTCATCGAGCGGGCCGATCAGGCGCTTTACCAGGCCAAGCTCGAAGGCCGGAACCGGATCGCCACCGCTCCGCCGACGCCGCTGCCCCAGGGGGAATCCGAACCCCGTCGATGACGCCGGCGCGGACCCGTCCGCGAAGGGTTGATCGGATGTTGGCCGTCACGAAACCGTCCGTTCACCCGGGGTGGGCATCAACGGTGTCGGACAGGGCGCCCACCTCGGGTGCCGCCAGCCCGAGACAACGGAGGGTTCCATGACCACCAGCAAGTTGCGGATCGCGCTGCGCGACAACCCCGATGACATCGAATTCGTCAGGACGAAAGTCGAGGCCGACACGGGCATGGTGCTCGAACCGGAGTTCCAGGAGATCGACACCACGCAGCTGATCGTCGAGCTCCGGGTGGCGGGCGCCGGTCACCGCCGCGACCGCCTGGCCGAGGCGGTCGGCGACAGCGTGCCGGAGGTGGACGTGCTCAGCACCTGGCACGAGCTCCCGTCGCCCGACGCGCCCGGTCGGCCCGCCTTCGACGCCGTGGTGGTGGTGCCGACCGCCGACGCACCCGAGGCCGTCCACCGGTCCCTGTGCAGTGGCATCCCCACGGCCATGTGGTGTGCGCCCGGAGCGGGCGACGACCGGTCTGCGGCCGGCTCGGGGTGGCTGCTGTCGGTGCCGCTCGACCACGGCGGCATCTCCCCGGTGACGGCGCTGGCTCGCCGGCGTGGATACTCCATCCGGTTCTCCGCCCACGACGCGGCCGCGGTGCGCCACCAGTACGCGGCCCTGGAGGGCGGCCCGAAGGCGAGCTGACCGGACCCAGGGAGGCGCACGGCCCGCTCCCGGGCCAAGGGGTCCGGCGTGCGGACGCCGCCTCGACCCTAGGCGGGTCGTCGGAACACGAGCAGCTCGGAACCGTCCTCGGAGACGCGGTCCGACACCAGCTCCCACCCGTCGACCGAGTGCGATCCGTCGGTCGGAGGCGTTCGTTCACCGGCGGGTTTGGTCTCCGGCACCAGTACCAGCCGGTACCGGTACGGCAACGATTCGGCGGCCATCGGTCGAAAATGTAGTGGCCTCTCGCCACGTCGTCCATCCTGAAGAAACTGCCTGGTCCCACGGGGAGGGCGCCGCCCCGGAGCGCCCGGGGGCACCCGGGCGACCCGGCGGCGGGCGGCGGGCGGGGCGGTTGCGACCCGGGTCCGCCGCCCGGGGGGCCGGGCGCCGTGCCCTCGCTCACCGGTCGAGGAAGCCGTCGGTCAGGCGACCGGGCGCACACGCCAGCCACCCGTCGACGACGGCGTCCTCCAGTCGGCGGCGGCCGACGACGTTCAGCTGGATGAGCACGGCGGCGAAGCCGTCGAAGTGCGGGATCGTGAAGATCCCCCTCGAACGGGCGGCCAGGACGGCGTCCTTGTCGTCGAGGTCGGCGACCCGCACGGCCACGATCGGTCCGGCGGGCGGGGTCGCAGCGCCGAAACGCGTGAGGTCCGCCTTGGAGTACGGCCGGACCCAGGCGAAGCCCTTGCCGTTGACGATCCACGTGCGGTTGCCGTGGCGTTCGCCCTCCTCGACCTCCGGCAGGGCCAGCGCCACCCGTGCGACGTCGTCGACGGTCACCATGTCGGGCACGGTACCGCCCAATCCGGCAGCGCGCGGCCGGGGAACCGCGTCTCGCCCGTTGGTCACCGGTAGCCTGCACTCCCCATGGTGAGCAGGTCGCTCTTCGTCGGGCACCGTCACGCCGAGTCGCCTGCCACCGCCACCGATGCCCCTGCCCCGGGACGACGGTGGGGCGTGCTGGCGTCCTTTCTGGCGGTGAGCGCGGGCACCCAGCTCATGTGGCTCGCCTACGCGCCCATCGCGTCACAGCTCCAGGCAATGACCGGGCTGTCGGAGGGCCAGGTCGTGCTGTTGTCGTCGGTCTTCCCGCTGCTCTACATCCCCCTGTCCATCCCCGTCGGAAGGATCATCGACAGGTACGGCTTCCGCACCGCCACCCTCATCGGCGCCGGGTTGACCGCCGGGGGCGCCGTGCTGCGGGTGCTCTCGCCCACCTTCGCCGTGCTCCTCGCCGGCTCGCTGGTCATCGCTGTCGGCCAACCGTTCGTGCTGAACAGCGCGACCAAACTGACAGCGGCCTGGTTCCCGGGTCGGGACGCCGGGACGGCGAACGGGCTCTTCGTGGCCTCCCTGTTCGCCGGCATGATCATCTCCCTCGGACTGACCCCGGCCCTGTTCGAGGTCTTCGGTGGCACGTCCACCCGGTCGTCGCTCAACCGGGTGGCCTTCGTCTACGCCGTGATCGCCGTGGCCGGCTGGCTGTGGTTCACCGTGGCCGGGCGTGAGCGGGCCGGAGGACCGGACATCCGGACGGCACCCGCCGGCAGCTGGTCGACCGTCAAGGCGCTGCTCCGCGTCCGTGGGTTCGTGCCGCTCGTGCTCGCCGCCTGCGCCGGCATCGGGGCGATGATCGCCTACCTGCAGCTTGTGGAGGAACTGCTGGCGTCGAAGGGTATCTCGGACACCACCGCCGGGGCGATGGGCGCGCTCTTCGTCGTGGGCGGCGCCGCCGGCTCCTTCCTCATCTCCGCCGCGGCCGACCGCCTCGGCCGGCACTCCACGGTGCTCGCCGCCGCCCTCGTGGCCACCGCCGTCGGCCTGGTCGCCATGGCGGCGTTCCGCCAACCGCTGGCGCTGTGCGCGATCGGCGCGGTGCTGACGGCGGCCGTGGCCGCCACCTGGCCGCTCTCGCTCACTCTGTCGGAGGAGCTCACCGGGTTGGCGACGGCCGGCATGTCGGCCAGCCTCGTCCTCCTCTTCGGGAACCTGGCCGGTGTGCTGCTCACGCTGGCAATGGAACAGCTCCACGGCTCCGGCGGCGCCTTCACCTCGGCCACGGTGTTTCTGGCGGTGGTGTGCGCGTTGGGGGCCGTCCCGGCGGCGCGGATCCGCGCCGCGCCCGTCGGTGCGCACTCGACGGCGTAGCGCGCCCGCCTGCGGCCGGCCAGGCCTGATTGACCCGTGGGACACCGCGACCGGCGGCTACCATGTCCCCGCAGTCCGGGGCAGGCCGCGCCGATGGCAGGCGCGACGTCGGTTCGCACCGGGTTCGGATCCGTCTCGGGGGGCACGCGTGACACGCAGTAGGGGAGCATTCGGAGCACTCGTCCTGGCCGCCGCGCTGCTGGCGGCCCTCGCCCAACCGGCGACGTCGGCCGCCGCCGGCCCGTCCCGACCGGCGACGTCGCGGGGGACGCCCCCGCCGGTGACCGACCTCTGCACCACGACCAACCCCCACAAGCCCAGTTCGACCGGGACGCAGACCCCGGCCGTCACGGTGCAGATGCAGGGGGTCACGCTGGCGTCCGCCTCGACGTCGGCCATGCTGGCGTCCGCCTACAGCCAGTTCAACGACATGCTGTGCACCCGCTACCAGCACGACTACCACGAAGCACCGCCCGATTACTACTACTACGACTGCGTCGGGTTCACGGGCTACACGCTCAAGTACGCCTACCCGCAGGCGTGGCAGACGGCGGTGGCCGCCATCGGCTTCAAGCCCGGCCAGGCGACGGCGACGCCGCTCGAGTTCGCGAGCTTCTTCGACAGCCTGACGACGCACCCGTTGCCCTACTGGACGGCCGACCCGACGGTCTCCTCGATCCGACCCGGCGACATGATCGCCTGGCAGCCCACGGCCGCCGGCGGCATCGGCCACTCTGTGCTCCCGCTGGTCGCGCCCCGGGCCGTTCCGGGCACGGGCAACCTCGAGTGGGAAGTCGTCGTCGAGGATTCGACCCAGGACCCCCACGGTCCCGACGACACCCGGCTGCCGACAAACCCGCTGAGCCAGCGCAACGCCCTGGCGCCGGGCCAGAACGGGGTCAACGTGCCGTCGGGCCTCGGCATCGGCACGCTCATCCTCGACACCACCCCGGCCGGCATCGTGAACGGCGTGCGGTGGAGCGTCGGGGTGGCACCGTTCAGCGTCACGTTCGGCGCGGCCCACCCGGGCGGCACCCCCGGCCCGCCGGGCCCCGGTCCCTCGCCGACGCCTCCTCAGGGCTACGACCTCGTCGGCGCGGACGGTGGGCTGTTCTCCTACGGCGACGCCGTCCCGGTCGGTTCGCTCGCCACCCGCGCCCTCGACGCCCCCGTCGTCGGCGCAGCCACCAACGTCGACGGCCAGGGTGCATGGATGGCCGGCGCCGACGGTGGGGTCTTCACCCTCGGCGATGCACCTTATGACGGCTCGATGGGAGGCAAGGCGCTGAACGCCCCCGTCGTCGGGATCACCGCGTCCGGCGACGGCACCGGCTACCTGCTGGCGGGGGCCGACGGCGGGGTGTTCCCCTTCGGCACCGCCCAGTTCCACGGCTCGCTGGCGGGCACTCCCCTCGATGCACCCGTGGTCGGGATCGTGGCCACGCCCAACGGCGACGGCTACTGGCTGGTGGCGGCGGACGGCGGCGTGTTCGCGTTCGGCGACGCCTCCTACTACGGCTCCGAGGGGGGCAAGGTGCTCAACCGCCCGATCGTGGGCATGGCGGCCACACCGTCGGGCAAGGGCTACTGGCTGGTGGCGGCGGACGGCGGCGTGTTCGCGTTCGGCGACGCCTCCTACTACGGCTCCGAGGGGGGCAAGGTGCTCAACCGCCCGATCGTGGGCATGGCGGCCACACCGTCGGGGGCCGGCTACTGGCTGGCCGCCGCCGACGGGGGCGTCTTCACGTTCGGCGACGCCACCTACGCCGGCTCCGCGGCCGGTGTCCCGCTCAACGCGCCCGTGACCGCCATCACCGAGGCGTAATCCTGCGTCGCGCCGGCCCGCGGGTCCGCCCGACCGCCCGGTTCGCCGTTGCCTGGGCCTGCCTGTCCGGGGCCGGTGCCGTGGCGGCGGCGTGCGGCGGCCCGGCGCCCCGGAGCTCGCCGACGACGACGGCCGCGCCCCCGTCGCTCTCCCAGGAGCCCGCCCCCGGCTACGACCCGAACGCGTCGCCGGCGCCGGCGTCCGACGTCACCTCTCCCCTGCCGCCGGGGACGACGCCGCAGAACCTCAAGGTCTCGGGACCGCCATCGCCGCCGTCGGCGTCACCGGTGCTCGCCGCCGTGGTCCACGCCTTCTCAACCATGACGTGGACGGTCTACGCCCACCACGACGTCGTCGACCGGGACGCCGGGACCTACCAGTTCGACTGCGTCGGCATGACCAACTACTTCCTGTCGCTCGGCGCCCCCGCCGACAACGCGGCCCTGCGCCGGGCGCTCGGGATCGGGGCCCACTACGTGCCCCGACCGGCGGCCATGGCCGGCTATTTCGCGGCGCTCCCCGACGGCGGCAACGGCGCCTGGACGCCGGTGCGCCACATGGCCGAGATCACCGGCGGTGACATCATCGCCGTGCCCCCGAAGCCGGGTACCTCCGAATCGGGCCACGCCCTCATCGCCGGCGGGCCGCCGCGCCGGCTGCCCGACGGCGCCTACGCCCTGCTGGTGTGGGACTCGACGGCGACGGCCCACGGGCCCGGCGACACCAGGTTGACCGACCCCCGCAACCGGCCGCTGCCGCCGACGGCGGCGCACCCACAGCCCCGACCATCCGGGCTCGGTCGCGGCACGATCATGCTGGCGGCCACGGCCACGGGCGCACCCGGTCAGCTGTACTGGTCGATCGACGGTCCGGCCTATGGCACCCAGGTGGAGATCGCCCGCCCCGACCGGTAGCGGCGCCGGCACCCGTGCCCGGAGCGGTCGGGGTTCAAGCCCCGGGCGGGTGTGGTCGATGCCCAGGGGGAAGGGGGTGTCAGCGGATGGCCCAGCACGAGGCGCCGCGTCCCGGGCCCGGGTCCGGGGGTCCGGACCCGACCGGGGAGGATGCCGCCGTGGCGGCGGCCTGGCGCGTCGCGCCCGCCGGTGGTGCGCAGACCGGTGCCCGGCCGGTGTGGGTGGCCGGCCTCTTCCCGCGGTCCGGGTTCTCCAAGGTCACGCTGGCGCTGCCGGTCTTCGGCATCGCCCTCATCCTGCTGCTGCGCAGCTGGGGCACGATCTCCCCCGTCCCGTTGAGCATCTACGCGTTCGCCGTGGGGATCGCCCTCCTCATCGGGATCGTGCTCAAGCCGTGGTCGGTGCCGTATCCACCCGGCCGGCGGTTGTACGTCGAGCTCGCCGCCCTGGCCGCTGAGGACGCGTTCTTCGTCTACATGACGGGGTGGGGACCCGGCCTCAGCGTGGCCTTCGTCTTCGTCGGCTCCGTGTCCCTCATCCGGCACGGCTCCCGGGCGTGGAAGGCGGTGGTCATCACGAACGGGGTGGCCATCTGCCTCGGGCAGTTGGCCGTGGCCACGGACATCGCACCGTCCAAGCTCGACGACGTCGCCGCCCAGACCCTGGCGACGATGGGGTTGATGGCGTTCGTGCTGATGATCGGATACCTGACCCTGGTGGTGCGGCAGATGGAGCAGACCTCGAGAGAGCTCGAACGCAGCGAGGTCCGCTTCCGGTCGCTGCTCCAGCACTCCTCCGACACGACCATCGTGTTCGACCCCGGCGGTCTGGCCGCCCGGTACGCAAGCCCGGCCACCTTCGAGCTCCTCGACGTCGCACCCGAATGCTTCTACGGCCGCAGCGTGATCGAGTTCGTCCATCCCGAGGACGCGCCGCGGGTCAGGGCGGAGGTGTCGTCCGCGTTCCTGCGAAAGGCCGTCACCCGGACGGAGTTCCGCGTGGTCACCGGATCGGGTGCCATCCGCCACGTCGAAGGGACGCTGACCGACCTGCGCACCAACGACGCCATCGGCGGCATCGTCATCAACCTGCACGACATCACGGCCGGCAAGCGACTGCAGGAGCGCCTGTCCCACGACGTGCACCACGACGCCCTCACCGATCTGCCGAACCGGCGGTACTTCCTCGACCGGTTGCGGGAGGCCATCTCCAGGAGCCGGCGCACGGGAGTCGAGCCCGTCGTGTTCTTTCTGGACCTCGACGGCTTCAAGCAGGTGAACGACCGTCACGGGCACGGCGTGGGCGACGCCGTGCTGGTCCAGCTCAGTCAACGGATGCAGTCGGTCGTGCGCGAGTACGACACGCTGGCCAGGCTGGCCGGTGACGAGTTCGTGGTGCTCAGCGAGCACACCTTCGACGGCGGGGAGGCCACCGCCTTCGCCACCAGGCTGCTGGGGTGCGTCGACGCGCCGTTCCACGTGGCCAGCTCGGTCGTGCGGCTGTCGATGAGCGTGGGTATCGCCTTCGCCCGGCCCGGCATGACCGCGGACCAGGTCCTCGACGGCGCCGATCGAGCCATGTACGTGGCCAAGCGCACGCCGGCGCGTCATCTGGCCATCTCGGATCCCACCGGGAGCGGGTAGGCGCCGCCGGCAACCTCTGGCAACATGGGGCCCGACGCCGCCCGGTCGTCCGGGCCGGCGAGCACCCGAGGAGCCATGCATGGGGAGACCGGCGGGAGAGGCCGGGGACGCCGACCCGTTCTCCGCGATCGACGCCTACTGGCGGGCGGCCAACTACTGCTCGGTCGGGCAGATCTACCTCCTCGACAACCCGTTGCTCACCGAACCGCTCCGCCCCGAGCACATCAAGCCCCGCCTGCTGGGGCATTTCGGGACGACGCCGGGCCTCAACCTGATCTACGCCCACCTCAACCGGGTGATCGTGGCCCGGGACCTCGACATGATCTACATCATCGGACCGGGGCACGGGGGGCCCGGCATCGTGGCCAACGCGTACCTCGAGGGCACCTACAGCGAGGTGTACCCCCACATCACGAGGGACGGGGACGGGCTGGGCCGGCTCTTCCGGCAGTTCTCCTTCCCCGGCGGGATCCCCAGCCACGTGGCCCCCGAGACGCCCGGCTCGATCCACGAGGGCGGCGAACTGGGGTACTCGCTGGTCCACGCCTACGGGGCCGCGTTCGACAACCCCGGCCTGGTCGTGGCGTGCGTCATCGGCGACGGCGAGGCGGAGACGGGGCCGCTGGCGGCCAGCTGGCACTCGAACAAGTTCCTCGACCCGGTGGGCGACGGTGCGGTGCTGCCGATCCTGCACCTCAACGGCTACAAGATCGCCAACCCCACCGTGCTGGCGAGGATCGGCGACGACGAGCTGCACAGCCTCCTCCGGGGCTTCGGCCACCGGCCGATCGTGGTGGAGGGCGACGACCCGGCGGTCGTCCACCGCCAGCTCGCCCATGCCCTCGACGACGCCCTCGACGACATCGCCTCCATCCAGGAGGCGGCGCGCCAAGGCGGCGTCCGCACCCGGCCGGTCTGGCCGATGATCGTCCTGCGCACCCCGAAGGGGTGGACCGGTCCGCGCACGGTCGACGGGCTCGCCGTCGAGGGGACGTTCCGCTCCCACCAGCTGCCCGTGGCCGAGGTCCGCACGAACCCGGCCCACCTCGAGATCCTCGAGGCGTGGCTGCGGAGCTACCGCCCCTCCGAGCTGTTCGACGAAAATGGGGGTTTCCGCGCCGATCTGGCCGCCCTGGCGCCGGTCGGTGCGCGACGGATGAGCGCCAATCCGCACGCCAACGGCGGTCTCCTGCGCCGCGACCTCGAGCTACCCGACTTCCGCCACTACGCCGTCACCGTCGAGCAGCCCGGGACCGACTCGGTCGAGCCGACGAGGGTGCTCGGTACCTTCCTCCGCGACGTCATCGCCGCCAATCCCACGTACTTCCGCATCGTCGGTCCCGACGAGACCATCTCCAACCGGCTCACGGCCGTCTTCGAGGCCACCGACAGGGTGTGGGAGGCGACCACCCTTCCGGGTGACGAGTTCCTGGCCCCACAGGGACGGGTGATGGAGGTGCTGAGCGAGCACCTGTGCGAGGGCTGGCTCGAGGGCTACCTGCTCACCGGCCGGCACGGGCTCTTCAACTGCTACGAAGCCTTCGTCCCCATCGTCGACTCGATGCTCAACCAGCACGCCAAGTGGCTGAAGACGGCGTGCGAGATCCCGTGGCGGCGCCCCATCTCCTCGCTCAACTACCTGCTGTCCAGCCACGTGTGGCGCCAGGACCACAACGGCTTCTCCCACCAGGACCCGGGCTTCATCGACCATCTCGTCAACAAGAAGCCCGGGATCGTCCGCGTCTATCTCCCGCCGGACGCCAATTCCCTGCTGTCCGTGGCCGACCACTGCCTGAGGAGCAGGAACTACGTGAACCTCATCGTGGCCGGCAAGCAGCCGGCGCTGACCTACCTGACGATGGACGAGGCCGTCGACCACTGCGCCCGGGGACTGGGCATCTTCGACTGGGCCGGCACGGCCGGGGACGAGGTACCCGACGTCGTGCTGGCGTGCGCCGGGGACGTCCCGACCCTCGAGACCGTCGCCGCGGCCGGCCTTCTCCGCCGGCACTTCCCCGACCTCAACGTCAGGGTGGTCAACGTCGTCGACCTGATGCGGCTGGCGGACGAAGGCGAGCACCCGCACGGGCTGCCCGCCGCCCAGTTCGACGAGCTCTTCACGACCGACCGGCCCGTCGTCTTCGCCTATCACGGCTACCCGTGGCTGATCCACCGCCTGACGTACCGTCGCACGAACCACCACAACCTCCACGTGCGCGGCTACAAGGAGGAGGGCACCACCACCACGCCGTTCGACATGGCCATGCTGAACGACATGGACCGGTACCACCTCGTGATGGACGTCATCGACCGGGTGCCGGCACTGCGCGGTCGGGCCGCTCTCGTGCGCCAGCAGATGGAGGATGCCCGGCTGACGGCCCGCGCCTACACCCGCGTGCACGGCGAGGACCCCCCGGAGATCGCCCACTGGGTCTGGCACCGGTAGCGCTCGCACCATGCGGGTCCTCGTCGTCAACGCCGGCTCTTCCAGTCTCAAGCTACGACTCCTCGACGGTGACGACGACGTGCTCATGTCGGAGGACCTGGGCGCCGACCGCGGGGATTTCGACGGTGTACGTGCCCGGGCCGTGCTCGCCGGCGTCACCGGTCTCGTCGATGCGGCGGGCCACCGGATCGTCCACGGGGGGAACCGGTTCAGTGCACCGGTGGAGGTGGACGAAGGCGTGCGCAGGTCGCTGGACGGGCTGGCCGCCCTGGCGCCGCTCCACCAGGCGGCCGCGCTGGCCGCCATCGACCTGGTGGGCGAGGTGCTGCCGGGCGTCCCGTCGGTCGCCTGTTTCGACACCGCCTTCCACGCCACCATGCCCGCAGGTGCGGCCACGTACGCCGTGCCCCTGGACTGGCGGGTCCGCCTCGGGATCCGGCGCTTCGGCTTCCACGGCCTCAGCCATGCCTACGCCGCCCGCAGGGCGGCGACACTGCTCGGGCGCCCCCTCGACCGACTGCGGATCGTCACGTGCCATCTCGGTGCCGGTGCGTCGCTGGCGGCCGTGGCCCACGGTCGGTCGGTGGACACGACCATGGGGTTCACCCCGCTCGAGGGGCTGGTCATGGCCACCCGGTCCGGCACGGTCGATCCGGGACTGATCCTGTGGCTGGTGAACGAGGTCGGCATGACGACCACCGAGGTGGGCGACGCCTTGGAGCACCACTCGGGACTGTCGGCCCTGGCCGGGACCCCGGACATGGCCGCCGTCGTGACAGGGACGGCGGCCGGCGACCCCCGTGCCCGCCTCGGCTTCGACGTCTACGTCCACCGGGTGAGGAGCGGGATCGCCTCGATGGCCGCGGCCATGGGCGGCCTGGACGTGCTGACCTTCGCCGGGGGCGTCGGGGAGCATGCCTCCGCCGTACGTGCCGCCGTCGTCGACGGCCTCGACTTCGTGGGGGCGCGCCTCGACGCGGCGGCCAACGCATCGGCCGTCCCCGACGCCGACGTCAGCGCCGGGGGCTCGGGCGTGCGCACCCTGGTGGTGGAGGCGAGGGAGGACCTGCAGATCGCCGCCGACGTGAGAGCGCTGCTCTCGGGGCCGGGGCGGCCCTTCCCGTAGCGATCGGGCCCCGCTCAGTCGGTGCAGGTGGTGGCCGGCGCCGGCAGGGTCCCCCCGACCAGGTACGCATCGGCGGCCGACCGGACGCACGGGCTGTAGTACGAGGCCACGTGGCTCTGACCCTGCCAGGTCAGCAGCACACCGCCGTGCAGCTCGCCGGCCAGCGACACCGCCCAGCCGTAGGGGGTCACCGGGTCGCCGGTCGTCCCGACGACGAGGATCGGGGGGGCGCCCGCGTCGGAGGCCGGGGCCGGGGTCCGGGTCGGTGGGGCCGGCCACGTGGCGCAGCCGAGCAGCCCCCAGGTGAGCAGGGGACCGAACACCGGCGCCGACCGACCGGCCATCTCGGCCAGCGACGGGTAGTCGGAGGGATCCCGGTCGACCGGGTGGTCGAGGCAGTCGATGGCCTGCTCAGCCTGGGCCCCGTTGGTCGACCCGCCCTGCTCGTAGCGCTCGGCCATGTCGGTGACGGCGGTGCCGTCCCCGGCCCAGGCGTCGGCCAGCGCGCCGGCCAGCGTCGACCACGAGGACTGCGATCCCAGACCGGCGAGGAGGGCGTCGTAGATCTCACCGGGGCCGGCCGTCCCACCCCCGTCCAGCGACAGCGGTTGGGTCCGGGAGCGCTGGATGAGCGCCAGCAGCGCCCCCGTCGGGTCGGTGTCGGCCCGTCCGCCGCAGGCACCCTCCCCCGTGCACCAGGTGAAGAACGCCTGCAGCTGCGCCTCCATGCTGTCGGCCTGCTGAGTGACGTAGGTGGTGGCGTCCAGCGCAGGGTCGATGGCGCCGTCCAGCACCATCGCCCGGACGTGGGTCGGGAAGAGGGTGGCGTAGGTCGCCCCGAGCAGCGTCCCGTACGAGTGGCCGATGTAGGTGAGTTGGGCGTCGCCGACGGCCTGCCGGATGCGGTCGAGGTCGCGGGCGGCGTCGACGGTGCCCACGTAGGGGAGGACGGCGCCGTTGTAGCGCGCACACTGGGCGGCCAGCGCCTGGTCGTTGTGGAGGAGGGCGACCTGCGCCGCCGGAGTGGTCGGCACCGGGTCCACCAGCTCGGTCTCCGGTGGCGGCGTTGCCGTCGGCGCGCACGTCACCGGGCTGGTCCGCTCGACCCCCCGCGGGTCGAAGGACACGACGTCGAATCGGTCGAGCACCTCGGGACCGAGAAGGGACAGCTCCGCCGGCAGGTCGTCGATCCCCGAGCCCCCCGGCCCGCCCGGATTGATGATGACGGACCCGATCCGCTCTGACGGTACCTCGGCCGGGTGCCGGGCCACGGCGATCTCGATCTCCGGCCCGTCGGGGTGGGCGTAGTCGAGAGGTGCGGCCACCGTGCCGCACTGGAGCTCCCCGCACGGTGCCCACGCCACCGGAACCACCGGCAACGGAGGCTGGGTGGTCGTCGTGGGCGGCGACACGGGCACGGGCACGGGCACGGCCGCGCCGGACGGATCGCCCGGGGCGGCCACCGTCCGGGCGCACCCGGCCACCAAGCAGAGGACGACCGGGAGGGTGACGACGGCACCGGTGACCCACGACGGGCGCCGTCGGATGCGGTACCGGGGTGGCACGACCGCAGTCTGGCAGCGCCGGGAACGCCGACGGCGTCGGCCCACCGGGGAGCCGCGCCCGGGCTCAGACCCTCGGCAGCGCCATGCCCATGGCCCGCACGGCGATGGCCTCGGCGCCGGCCTCGCTCGTCACCTGGACGCCCACCAGGTGGGTGCCCTTGGCCGCCAGCAGCTCGAACGCGGATCCCGGGCCGGCACCGCCCACGGCGTGGGCCGGACCCGGGCCGACGAGCACCCACCACGCGGCCTGCCCGTCCACCGTCACCCGCGTACCCAACCGCTGGACGACCGGCCCCGGAAACGCGGGTGGAGCCGACGAGAGCGTTGTCAGCACACTTGTGAAGGCCACGCGCCGGTTGACCGGCCACGGGTTGTAGGTGCACTCGGTCTCCCCCGCCGGCGGGTGCGGGTCCTCGGACACCGACCGTACGGTCGGCGGATTGCCGAGCAGCGTGCGCACCTGCGCGGTGTTCAACAGGTCGCACGCGGTGGAGGCCGCCGGCGTGACCGCCGCCAGAGCGCGTGCCCCGGCGATGACGCCGGCAACGAGCACCACGATGACGCCGACCCACACCCGCCGCTGCCGGCGGCGGCGGGCCCGGGCCGCGATGGCCGTCACGTCGACGTCGCTCCACTGCCGGGTCGGGGTCTCCGCGACGGGGTCGGGGGCGGGATCCACCGGGCGCTCGTAGGTCTCCGTCACCCCGTCCTTCACCAGGTTGGTGGGACGGTCGTTCTTGAAATAGCGGAACTCGTGGGACCCGAAGGGATCGGCTCGCCATCCGTCGAGCCGTTCCTCCTCGGTGACGGTCGACGCCGGGCGCACGATGTCGCTCAGGAGGGCGTCGAACGGCGACTGCCCGCCCTCCCCGGACGCCCACGAGCCGGAGGTCCCGGCGGTGCCACCGGACGAGCCGCGGCCGGTCGTTCCGTGGAGCGCACCCTGCCGGGCGGCGTCGTTGACACCCGGATGGGACTCGGGCGGGTACCACCGGCCATCGCTGGCCAGCCACCACTCTGGTCCCGTTTGGGTGTCGCTCATGGGCAGTCCTCGTCGGTGCCCCCACATCCGGGGCTGATTCTGGCCGAAGCACGCGCCATGCGCACGTGGTCCCGCCCTCTCCCCGTACCCGTTGGCGGTGCCGGCGATGCCACCCGCGTCCGGATGCCGGGCGCTCCCGACCTGGGGCATGTGCCGGGGGTGACGTCCCGTGGGCTGAGGGTGGCGCATCGCGGTGTTTCGCGCAGTGTTCACCCGGACGTCGCGGGCCTGTAACCCACTTTTCCCCCCCGGTGGATAGGTTCGGTGCGGTTTGCAATCGAGCGGAGGCGCGGTGGACCGACACGGTTGGCGCCAGGACCCGTACGGGATTCACGAGCACCGGTACTTCAGCGTGGGGCATCCCACGAGCCTCGTCCGGGACAACGGCCGGGTGTCGTTCGACGATGCCTCCTGCCCGGCACCGAAGGGCTCGGTCCGCCCCGGCCGGGTCGACGCCCCGCCCGGGGCGGACGCAAGGCCGGCGGGTACGGCAGGTGCGGCCGCCGGGTGGTACCGCGACCCGTCGGGATCGAAGACCCAGTGGTACTGGAGCGGTACGGCGTGGACGAAGTGCCTGCAGCCCGTGATCGGCGAAGCGCTCGCCGGGCCGCCGGCGCCGGCTGCCGGGCCGTCGGCTCCGGACATCACGCCCGCGGGTATCCGGCCCAGGTTGGGGCGGCGCACCAAGCTGGCGGTCGCAGGGGGCGGACTGGCCCTGGCGCTGGCCGCGCTCGTGGGTGCCAGCACGACCCAGACCGTCGAGATCAAGAGCGTGGCGCCGAGCAGCGCGTCGCAGCCGCCCACCGCGCCCACCGGTGGGGACGGCCTGTCGACATGGGTGCGCGACCACGCCGGCCTGCTGACGGCGCTCGGCAGCGATGCGACCATCGAGAGTGCGGCCATGACCACCTGGAGCTCAAGCGACTACACGGATGAATCCTCGCTGCTGGTGGCGGCCGAGCAGATGACCACCGACATCGAGGCGGCCCAGTCGGTGCCATCCCCGCCCGACGGTACTGCCCAGAAGGACTGGACCCAGTGGTACACGTCGCTCGGCGCGGGACAGGCGGCGGTGCTGCGGGCCATCAGCGAGTCGTCCACAGGAGGCGTCCTCACCGCCCAGGGCTTCCTGCAGGTGGCCACGACGTCGTTCGACACGGCGGGCGTCTACCTCGTGGGCCTGAACACCAGGCTGCACTCGCTCGGCGTCGACCAGCAGATCCCGCCGGACCCGGCGTCGGGCGTCACGCCACCACGCCCGGGCACGCGCCCGGCGTCCGACGAGTGATCGGCCGCAGGGGGGACGGCTCCGGCTAGACAGAGATCCGGGCGCCGCCCGTGTCGAGGTACCTACGAGAGGAGACGGCATGCCGAAGATGGTGATCACCCACAACGTGGTCGACGTGGAGAAGTGGCTGGCGTTCAAGGCCGAGCGGGCCGAGGCCATCGCCGGCATGGGCGGCCAGAACGTGGTGGACCTGGTGGCGGAAGACGGCAGCACTGCCGTCGCCATCGTCGGTGAGGTCGCCGATCCGGAGGCGGTATTGGCGGCCCTGGCGTCACCGCCCGCCGAGCTCGCGGCCGCCATGGAAGCGCACGGCGTGGCCCCGCCGCTGAAGATCTACCTCGAAAGGTAGGTCGTCACCGGGGACCGTGCCTGCCACCGATCCTTCCCAAGAGGATGAGGACCGACCCGAGCGCAGCCCCGAACCCGGCTCCGGTGATGGTCCAGACAAACAGCCACGATCCGATTGACTCGTGACATAGACAGTTGACACCGGCACCGGGGGGGACCGGAAAAGGAGCCGACGGCTCCGGGCCCGGACACGAGCATGCCGAGGAGTACTGCCCGGTGAATTGCGCCCAGATGAAGGCGGCGATCGCGAACGCCACCGCCAAGCCGACGACGAGGGCCACCCGGCCTGCACGCGACGCCCACCAGTGGTTCACGCTGTCATGGTCGCGCCGGAAGGGGCCTGGTTCACTGCGGCTCCAGGGCATCGACCGTCCGCTGGGACGACGCCACGCATGCGAGCGGACTGCTCGAGGACCAGACCCCACCGCCGGATGCCGCGAGGCATCTTGTGGTCAACCGTCGGCGTCGGGCACATTCTTCGGTAGCTGGGAGGGATCGGGCGTGCCGGTCAGGGTCGTCCGCGGATGGACCGGCAACAGCACTGGGGCTCGGGGCGACTGGTTGAAATCGAAGTCCGAGACGAGATTCCCGAGAATGCTCTCGTCCTCCCGCACATCGGGCCTCGGATCAGGCCTTCCGTCGGTCTTCGGGTCGAGGCGCTGGCCACCGAGGAAATCGTCCTCGATGAACTTGTCGTAGGCGTCGAAGCTCAAGGTCTGATGGTCGACGTACCCCGCCTTGGCGTACGGGCTGATGACCAGACCGGGAACCCGCAGGCCGTAGCCGTTCTGGTCCACGACCGGGGGCTCGACGTGGTCGTAGAAACCACCCCAGTCGTCCCAGGAGAGGAAGATGGCTGACGAGCTCCAATCTGGGCTGCGCATCACCGCGTTGACCAGACTGGTGACATAGGTCTGGCCGTAACTGATCGGAGCGTCCGGGTGCTCGCTGACGTCACCCGACGGCACGACCCAGGACACCGCCGGCAGATGCCCGCTCTTGGCGGCCGCGTAGAAGTGGTCGACGGACTGGATGTTACCGAGCTGACCGTCGGCCTTGACCGTGTCGAAATAGGGCAAGGGATTCCAGATCCCCGGTGTGTTGGCATTCTGGGCCACCGGGGCACAGGTGACCGCAGCGTCGTCCTCGCAGTCCGGCTCGGTCCCCGTGACGACGTAGTAGCCCCATGACACCCCGCTGCGGTGGAGGAGGTACGTCAGATCGGTCCACGCGTAGATCGGCTGGCGGCCATGGGACAGCACGAAGTCGGGAGGTGCGTTCAGGAAGACTTCGTTGTCGTTCGTGCAACTCGCGGGATCGTGATTCGCGCAGTCCGCCGACCACTCGGAGACCTCGAAGAGGTGCGCGGGAAGGCTCCACGAGGCGGTCGGCTCGAACATGTGGTCCTGCAGAACGAAGTCCTTGGCGTAGTCCCAGTAGTTCGGGAGGTCGCTCTGGGTGTGATAGCCCATGACGTCGGGAGTGGCCGAGAGGGAACAGATCGGGTTGGTGTCGTTCTCGCATCCCCGGGTACCGGATTCGGCCTGGCCGATGAAGCCGTCCATCTTTCCGCTGTTGATGTCGGCGGTGGCATTGAACTGCGCGTGCGGACCGCCGCTGTTGACGTCGGCATGGTCGACATAGGGCCGTACACAGGTGTGGCGGGTCGGATCGGGAACGCACACGCTCGGACTCCCGTCGTGCATGGGGATGCCGTCAGCGCCGGGGAACGTCCCGAAGTACGAGTCGAACGATCGGTTCTCCTGCATGATGATGATCACGTGTCGGATCTTGGAGATCGAACCAGCCTGGACAGAGGAGCCAGAAGCGGCCTGTCCGTGGCTGGTCGAAGCACCGCAGCCAGCCAGAATGAGCGTGGCCGCCGTCAACGGCAGAAGCTTGCCGATCCGATGCACTGGCGTCACGCCTCCTCTGGTGGAGTGTCGGATACAGGCGATCGACGCGCCGATGGTCGGCACGACGGTCGCCCGCAGCTGAACTACCCCGCTTGGTCGTCGTCGTGCGTCATTTCATGCGGACCTGGCCCGTCCTCGATCGGCGTGGAGTCGGTTGCCGTCGTTTCGATGACGGGTCCTCCCGGGAACTGACCTGATCGCCAGACGAACATCCTCTGCTGACTCGCTCTCCGCTCCCGACGCTTGGGACTCAATGCGAGCATCACGCGGTCGATGGCCAGGGCGATGAGACCGATCACGAGCACGGACGCGGCAATGCCGAGTGCGATGACGCCGACGAAGATCACCGTCACCACGATCGCCACCAGAGCCAGCAGCCCAACAAGCATCCCCAGGCAGCCGATTCCGGGGCGGGGACGCTCGACCATCGCCATGTGGCAGATCATCCCACCTGGGTGGCGCTCCGGACAGCCGTCGCGAGGGCCTGCCGACTCCCGAGCCGCATCGAGCGCCGGCCCCGGGTCCCAGTGGGCGGCTCACGGTGCGCGGTCACAACCTTCGGACCCGTGACCCCGAGACCTCGCGAAATGTTCATGCTCGGGTCGCGGTCCGGTAACGCGCGCCCACCCGTGTGGGGGTAAACACGGCGTGGACAGACTTGCGAGGGACGCAGGCAAGAACGAGCTCCTCGGCTGGACGGGACAGGGGGCTCGACGGGGACAATGCGCATCGGTCATCCACACATCTCGCAACCGGGCAGGCCTCCCATGGGCGTACGGCTCGCTCTGGCACTGGAGCTTGCGGCCGCCGGCTCCGTCGGCGTGCTCGGCCTCCCGCCTCCGGCTAGTGCCGCCGGTGTCGCCGTCGGCATACCCGCAGACCCCCCGGCGGCGCGGTGCCGGAGCCGCCGAGCTTCAACGATGGCGCCGTGAGCGCCGTCCGCGATGCGGGCTCGGGCACCACATTGTCAGTGATGCAACGGCTGGGTGACCTCTACACCGGCGCCGGCATCTACGGCTGCACGCTGAATGGGGCGCAACCCTACGACGGTCCAAGCAGGGTCCTCACTGAGAGCAGGGCTGGGCACTCAATCGACGTCTGCCGCCGCGGTCACGATGGAAGTGACGGGTCTGGCTGCTTGCAGTCGTGCGGTTTCAACGTCGAAGCCCGCGGCCGTCAACTCAGCAACAACTGCGATCCTGCTGGCACCTCTCGGCCTGGTTCCCGTTCCGCCACGTGTCACCGACCGCCGAAAACCGGCTCAGGCCGGCGGTCCGCTGCCAAGCGTCACCGTGGCGGTGTGCGACTGGCCGGACTGGTCCGTCCACTGCAGTTGCACCGACTCGCCCGGATGGAAGCCGGTCATCGCGTTGCTCAGATCCTCGGCCGATGCGATCGACGTCCCGTCGATGCCGGTGATGACGTCACCGGCAACGAGGCCGGCCGCGGCGGCCGGTGAGCCGGACAGCGTCCCCTCGATCACCGCGCCGGCGGTTGACGAGCTCGACCCGCCTCCACTTCCGAAGCTGAACCCGCCCGACTGCCCGGTCCCGGACGAATCGCCCGCCGACACGCTCACGCCGAGGAACGCAGACGGTCCGACGTGGACAGTGTCCGAGGAGGTGCCCGACTCGATCTGGCCGGCAATGGCCAGGGCGGTGGAGATCGGGATGGCGTAGGCCTGCGAACCCGAGACGTTGTAGCCCGACCCCGTCGAGGCGGCGGTATCCATGCCGATGACCTGTCCTGATGTGTTCACGAGCGAGCCGCCCGAGTCGCCGGGCTCGATGTCCGCATTCGTCTCGATGAGGCCAGTCAGGTTCTCGGCGTTGCCACCGCCGCTGTCGCTCGCCGTGATGGCCTGGTCGAGGGCGGTGATGGAGCCGCCCACCGCGCTGGGCATGCCGCCGGTGCCACCGGCGTTGCCGACTCCGACGACGGCCTGACCGACCGATGGTGATCCGCTGGCCGTCGCCACGGTCTTCAGCCCGCTCGCCCCCTGCAGCTGGATGACGGCCACGTCACCGGTACGGTCATAGCCGACCACCTTGGCCGAGTACGTCTGTCCGTTGCCGACGTCAGTCACGCTGATGGTGGAGGCACCCTCGATGACGTGGTTGTTGGTCAGGACTTCGCCGTTGGCGGTGAGCACCATGCCTGTTCCCGCGGCCTGCTCGTTCTGGTAGTCGAGCGTGGTGTTGATGTCTACCAGCGGGGCGAGGCCTTGGCGGCGATCGACGAGATGTCGGAGGGCGCTCCGGCTGCCGCATTCCCCGATCCTGACGATCCACCGCCGTAGGGGTTGGTCCCGCTGCCCGACGATCCCCCGCCGAATGGATTGGTCCCGCTGCCTGACGATCCACCGCCGTAGGGGTTGGTCCCACTGCCCGACGATCCCCCGCCGAATGGATTGGTCCCGCTGCCTGACGATCCACCGCCGTAGGCCGATGCGGATTCGGTCGCCGCCGAGGGCCAGAGCTCGTGCCCGATCCCGGCGCCGGCAAGGGCGGTGGTCAGGAGCACGACGAGTGCAAGGACGACGGCCAGGCCGGAACGGGACGTCGGTCGCTGAGACGGTGATGGTGCCGCCGCCGGGTCAAAGGTTCCGGACCCGCCGTGCGGCGGCTGGCCCCCGCCGTACCACTGGCTGGTCGGGGGTGGGGTTGCCGTCCACGAGCCGGGGGCCCATTCATGCGCCGGCGGCGCCATCGTGCTGGACGGTGGCGTGGGCGTCCCCGTCATCGTCGAGGGGGTGGGTGCCGTGGGCGTGGTGCCTTCGTCCGGATCCCAAGAGCTGGCGGCCGCCGTGGGCGCGTCGGAACCACCTGGCCGCCACGCGTCGGGGACCAGGCGAGCCGGGCGGGGCGGCTCCGTGGCCGGTGCCGTGCCTTCGTCGTCCGGTGGTGCTCCTGGGTGCCAGTGCTCGCTCATGCTCGTCCTTACGTGGCTCGGACGTTCCCGCTCGTGCGGGGTCTTGTCACCGTTCCAGTGCACCTCCTGGACCTAATAGCGCGATCAAGGCGACGTATGAAACGGATAAGACTTCCAAAAGCAGCGATCGTCTGGGGCGATCAGCGATGCCACGGGGAAAGCGAACATCTACGGTCAGTGCGTCGCCCAGAAAGCCACCCCTACCAGGGAGAACGGAAGAGCAGTCCCAACGGGACTCGAACGGGTGCCGCCTCCTTGAGAGGAGGATCGGGCGTGAATCCATGACCTGGGGACATGTCGGTTCTCCCTTGCCAGAAGGTTGGCGTCGACCCTCCAGATCAGCGGTCCATCGAATGGATGCTGTGGGCCGTGATCGTCAGGATCACTCGCACCTGGTCCCGTCCGCCGTACCACCGGTAGGGGCCACCGGTGTACCGCTGAGCAAGGACCTCGATGTGCTCCGCCCCGCCCTCGGTCGTGATGTTCGTGACACGCCCCCGGACGGCGTAGTAGCGCGAGGGGTCGGCGGCGTCGCAGACGGCAACGGACACTCGGGGGTCCCGTTCGATATTGCGCATCTTCTGGTGCGTCTGGACCGTGTTGATGATCACGTGGGCACCGTCCGTGTCGACCCAGGTCTGGGTCGTCTGCGGCGAGCCGTCAGGCATCAACGTGGTGATGAAGCAAGGGCTCCGGCCTCGCAGCAACTCAACGAATCGGTCAGGGAGATCCATGGACGTGAAGCTAGTGCGAGGATCCTTGGTACCGGAACCCTGCCAGGACCTCAGCGGGCCGCAGCTTTGACGCGCGATGCTGGTCCGACCGAGCAGGTCGAGCGTGGCTACGAACCCACCTACGTCCACGAGGAGCCCCACATGCCCGATACCGTTTTTATGTCGGACCGAATCGAGGTGACCCGGCCGATTCCGGCGTCGCCCGCCGCCATCTTCGACATCTTGCGGAGCCCGGCAGGCCACGTGGCCATCGACGCCTCGGGGATGCTCCAGGACTTCACCGGTGAGCCGGCGGAGAAGGTGGGCGACACGTTCGTCATCCACATGGATCGCGAGTCGCTCAATGACCTCCCGCTCGGCCGGTACGACGTGACCGTGCACATCATCCTCTTTGCGCGGGACAAGGAGATCGCGTGGGATCTCGGGCCGGATGTTCCGGTTGCGCATTTCTATGGTTACCGCCTGGACAGAGGTGACGACGGAGTGACCAATGTGACGTCCTACTACGACTGGTCGAAGGTCAGCGACGACCGCAAGGAACGCTTCCCGATCGTGCCCGAGTCGGCCCTACGCGCCACGCTGGGGATCTTGGAGCGAACGGTCAGGGACGGCACGTGACTTCCCGTTCTGCGATCAAGAGTGGGTTCCGCGCCGCCATGACGGCCCAGTAGCAACCGGGACGGCGCGGTCGCTACTGGCACGCGCATGGATCGTCCTCGTGTTGTGGGCCGTCGGCAGCGGGTGCTGGCGGCACTGTCCTCCGCTGGGAGTACTCCCCCGGGCCCTAGGCGGTGATCTCGGCAAGGAGGGCGTCGATCTGGGACATGCACGCCTTCATGCCTTCGGTCACGCCCGTGGCGATCGCTTGCTCCATCCCTTCGATCGAGTCGAAGTGCGTGGTGAGGATCATGCGCGTCGTGTCCCCGGCCGCTTCGATGTCGATCTCCATGCGAGTCATGGAATTGCCGTCGCTTGGCGTCCCGTCATCTTCGACGATGGCGTCTTCGACCACGAGCCGGGTCGGTGCTTCGACCTCGATCACCACGAATCGTCGGGCGTCTTACGGTGGCGCCGGGACCTTTCAGTGCCCATCAGCCCAACCGAAAGGACGGAGCGCGCTGGCGTGTGCTCAGAGCGACGGTTTCGATTGGGCGAGTCGTGGGAACAGCCGCGACCCCAGGTGCACGGCGAAATCGATGGCCAGGGCGGGAGAAACCTTGGGGTCGACCGCGGGTGGGTCGGGGAGGTCCTTGTCGTGGCGGGCGTGCTCGTACAGGCCATGGCAGACGTGCAGGCCCAGCGTGCCCATGGCCCGCATTGCCTTCACCTGCTCCGTCTGGAAAGGGGGGACCGGTAGCGGGTGGACATCGGGCCAGGTATCGGGTGGCCGGGGCACTTCGAGGCTGAGCACCTTTGCCAAGGTGGGCGCGGCTGCGTCTCGATCGGTGAACGGATCGCCGAGGTTCCACGCCTCGCGCAGGGTCGCCAACAGGGAAGTGTGACGGTGCTCTTCGGTGCAGACCGTCTCCGGTGGGACCCATGGAGATACGACGACCGCTGGGACGCGGTAGCCGGAGCGGTCGAAGGCGAACCCGAGCTGACCGGGCGGCGAGCCGGGGTGCGGAGGTGGCACCGGTCCAGGCAGGACGTGGTCGTACGTGCCCCCGGGCTCGTCGAACCCGACGAAGAGCATTGTATTGAACACGTTGGACCCGGTTGGCGAGGCCGCGGACCGTACGGCCTGGTAGATACGGCCCAAGAAATCCTCCCCGGCGAGGATCGACGACGGTGCGTCCATGAGGACGTCGACTCCGGGCATAAGGGCCCGCCCGAACGCTGGGTGGTAGTCCCCGTGGCCCGCCATCAGGTTGGGCTCGATCAGCGAGAAATCGGGCAGGGAGCCCTCGGCGGCGTCCCGCTCGAACTCGGCGAAGGGGACGAAGCGGCTGGCGAAACGGTCATGCAGGCGAGGCATGTGGATCAGACCGGTGAAGGAGAGAGGCCCGGGTTCCAACACGTAGACCTTCCAGGTCCGGCCGCAGCGCTCGAGGCGGTCGAAGATGGTCTCGGCCACGTTGTGGCGCATGAAGTTGGTGACCGGCCGGTTCACCACGAAGCCAGAAGAGGTAGCGGCGGTCCAGAACGAGCGGTTGGGCAACGTCTGCGACGGGACTTCGCTGAACCAGTGGTCGAATACGCCGAAACCACGGGCCAGCGTGCTGATGACCGGCACCTGCTTGGGCGTGTACCCGGTCATGATCTGGCTGTACTCCTCGTAGGTGGGCTGCCGGCCGAACTCGACGGTGAGGAAGCTGATGTAATCGGTGACGAAGCCGTCCATCGTCGGACGCCGGCCGTCCGGCGGTGCGTTGTACGGTGCCACCATCTCCGTGGCGTCCTTGCAGCGGTTGACGTCGTCCAGAATGTTGAAGAGCTGGGTGTTGGTGTGGGGGTACTCCTCGCCGGGATCGGGGTCCGGCACGTCCATCCCGACGGAGACACCGTACGGCACGACGTTTCCCCCTGCGCCATGGTCGGCCCAGTCGGGCACGGGGTTGTGGAGATCCTTCCCCAGCACCCCTTCGAACAACCCGATCTCTCCAGGTGCATAGAGGCGCCCGAGCAGATTGTCGAACGATCGGTTTTCGAAGAGCACGAGGACCACGTGGTCCATCGCATTCACTCGTTCCGGGGGCATGGGTCCTCTTTGTCCAGGGTGGCGGTGACCGTACGCTATCGCCGTGTCGGTCGGACACTCAGACAGCGTGGGCGTCCGAGCTGTGAATGATGCGACATGGACACACCGGCTCCACCCCTTCAACCCGGGCATCGCTTTCTTTACTGAAGATCGAGGTGGCGCAGCCGGTCGCAGCCTCGCCGGACTCCGCGCTACGGGAAGGGCATGGCGGGCGTCTCCCCTAGGAGGCACCTACCGGCCAGCGTCGTCGCCATCGATGCGCCCCGGCAGTCCGAAGCTTTGACGGATGTCGGTCTGGACCTCCTCCACCGTCCGGGTCGCATCGATGGTGGCGACGAACTCCTTGCGCTCGAAGATCTCGATCAGCGGCTTGGTCTCTTCGTGGTAGTCGGCCAGTCGGACCGCCAGCGCCTCGGGGTTGTCGTCGGTCCGCGCGACCAGCGCACCGCGGCAGACGTCGCAGGTGTCCTCACGCTGCGGGCCGGTGCGCGATGAGGTTGTAGTCGAGCCCGCACTGGGAGCACAGCCGGCGAGCCAGGACCCGACGGCCCACCTCCTCGTCGGGCAGGTACAGGTTGATCACCCCGTCGATGTCGTAGCTCTCGAGGAAGAACTCGGCCTGGCGGGCGTTGCGCGGGAAGCCGTCGATGATGAAGCCGAAGTTCCAATCGTGGGCAGCCAGGCGTTCCCCGGACCACCGACTCGACGAGGTCGTCGTCGACGAGGTGCCCGCTGGCCATGATGCGCTTGACCTGGGCGCCGAGCTTGGTGTGGTGCTGGACGTTCCAGCGGAAGATGTCGCCCACGCTGATGTGTTCGAGGTCGAGGTCCTCGGCCAGCAGCTTGGCCTGGGTGCCCTTGCCGCTTCCCTGGATTCCCATGATGATGAATTTGCGCACCGGTGGCTACCTGCTTGCCCCGGCGCGCCGGTGACGTCCATCACCGCACGACGTAACGGATGCGGGACCCAGGTCTGGCTGTCGATCGGAGGACGCTCGTAGGCCCGCTGCTGGCGCGCGGGGCAGCTCGACCTCCTCGTGGGGCACGGCCTCGTACGGGCACGATCTCGAGGAGATGGCTGATGACGTTGAGCCGGGCCGCCTTCTTGTCGTCGGCATCGACCACGTGCCAGGGCGCCTCTTTGATGTCGGTGTAGGAGAACATCTCGTCCTTCGCCTCGGCATAGTCGACCCAGCGGGCCCGGGCCTCGAGGTCCATCGGGCTGAGCTTCCACCGCTTGCCCGGGTTGTTGATCCGCTCGGTGAATCGACGCTCCTGCTCTTCGTCGCTCAGCGACAGCCAGTACTTGACCAAGATGATCCCCGAGCGGACCAGGGCCCGCTCGAGCTGGGGGCAGGTCCGGAAGAACTCCGCGTGCTCCTCTTCGGTGCAGAACTCCATGACCCGCTCGACCCCGGCCCGGTTGTACCAGCTGCGATCGAACAGGACCATCTCGCCGGCAGCGGGAAGGTGGGCGATGTAGCGCTGGAAGTACCACTGGCGACCGCTCCCGCTCGGTCGGGGTGCCCAGGGCGACCACCCGGCAGTAGCGGGCGTTGAGCCGCTCCATGATCCGCTTGATGGTGCCGCCCTTGCCGGCGGTGTCCCGGCCTTCGAAGATGACCACGACCCGGAGGCCCTCGTGGACGATCCACTCCTGCATCCGGACCAGCTCGGTCTGGAGCCGCGCCAGCTCCTTCTCGTAGCGGGCCTTGGACACCTCCTTCGGAGGATGGCCCGAGCGAAGGTGCGCCGATGGGATCACAGGCGTCGTCGCCCCCGACGGGTCAGTTCCGCTCGGTCCGATCGCGCTCGCTCCCACTCGCCGACCGAGCGTATCGGGATCACCACGTCACGTTGATTTCCAGGGCGTTAAATGTTCGGTTGCTCGCACCAGGTGAGGAGCACCGGAGCCAACAAGGGAAATCAGAAGCTTCATCCTCTTGAAACCATTCCGTCACGACACGGACCTACTCTGCGCCTCACACGTTCGGTGAGACGAGATACGCCGAGCCGGCTGGCCAGACCAGTAAGACCCAGAGGAGCCACCAATGAGTGGAAGTAAAGCCCGCCTGCAGGCCATCGATGCGGTCAAGAGCTACGAACCGCCCACGGGAATCTTTACGACCGAGGAGGAGCCGGGTGAGATCTTCGGGTCAGAACGTCTTCACCAAGGCGGTCATGCAGAAGCGGCTGCCCAAGCCGGTGTTCAAGTCGGTGATGGCCACCATCGAGCACTCGAAACCTCTCGACCCCACCGTGGCCGATGTGGTGGCCGTGGCCATGAAGGACTGGGCGATGGAGAAGGGGGCCACCCACTACGCCCACGTCTTCTATCCGTTGACCCATCTCACTGCCGAGAAGCACGACAGCTTCCTCGAGCCCGGCGGCGACGGTTCGGCGATCGCCGAGTTCCAGGGCAAGACGCTGATCCAGGGCGAGCCCGACGCGTCGAGCTTCCCCAACGGCGGCCTGCGGGCGACGTTCGAGGCCCGCGGCTACACCGGTTGGGACGCCACCAGCCCCGCCTACATCCTCGAGAACCCCAACGGCAACACGCTGTGCATCCCGACCGTCTTCGTCTCGATGACCGGCGAGGCGCTCGACCACAAGACGCCCCTGCTCCGCTCGCAGCAGGCCATGGCCAAGCAGGCCGAGCGGGTGCTCCGCCTCTTCGGTCACGAGAACCCGGACGCCGTGGTGTCCTTCGCCGGCGCCGAGCAGGAGTACTTCCTGATCGACCGGAGCTTCTTCCTCTCGCGGCCCGACCTGCTCAACTCCGGGCGGACGCTGTTCGGCGCCAAGCCGCCCAAGGGCCAGGAGTTCGACGACCACTACTTCGGGGCCATCCCCGACCGGGTCCTCGCTTACATGCTGGATTCGCGAGCGGGAGCTGTTCAAGCTGGGCATCCCGGCCAAGACGCGCCACAACGAAGTGGCGCCGGGCCAGTTCGAGCTGGCACCGATGTTCGAGCGATCGAACGTGGCCGCCGACCACCAGCAGCTCCTGATGGTCACACTGAAGAGGGTCGCCCAGAAGCACGGCATGGAGTGCCTCTTCCACGAGAAGCCCTTCGACGGGATCAACGGTTCGGGAAAGCACGTCAACTTCTCGCTGGGCAATGCCACCGAAGGGCAACCTCCTGCTGCCCGGAGACACGCCTCACGACAACGCGCAGTTCCTGGTGTTCTGCGCCGCGGTGATCCGCTCGGTCCACAAGTACGGCGGACTGTTGCGGGCATCGGTGGCCTCGGCGACCAACGACCACCGGCTCGGGGCCAACGAGGCGCCCCCGGCGATCATCTCGATCTTCCTCGGCGACCAGCTCGCCGACGTCTTCGAGCAGATCGCCAAGGGCGGCGCCACCAACTCGAAGGAGAAGGGCACCTCGAGATCGGCGTCGACACGCTGCCCGTGCTCCCGACCGATCCGGGCGACCGCAACCGGACCAGCCCGTTCGCCTTCACCGGCAACCGGTTCGAATTCCGCGCCCCGGGCTCGCTGCAGTCGATCGCCGGTCCGATGGTCACCATCAACACCATCCTGGCCGAGGCCCTCGACTACATCGCCACCGAGCTCGAGTCGCTGGTCGCCGACGGCACCGAGTTCAACAGCGCCGTGCAGACGGTGCTCCAGGAGATCATCACCAACCACGGCAAGCGTGGTCTTCAACGGCGACGGCTACGCCGACGACTGGCAGGTCGAGGCGGCCGAGCGCGGCCTTCCGAACCTGCGCACCACGCTCGATGCTCTGCCGGAGCTCATCACCGAGGAATCGATGGAGCTGTTCAGCCACTACGGCGTGTTCAACCACCGGGAGATGCACAGCCGCTACGAGATCGCCCTCGAGCAGTACATCCTGAGCATCGACGTCGAGGCCGCGCTGACGCTCGAGATGGCGAACACCATCATCCTCCCCGCCGCCCTGCGCTACCAGACCGAGCTGGCCACCAACCTCTCCACCCTGAAGTCGGTCGGCGCCGAATTGGACTCCACCACGTTCGACGAGGTGTCCGTCGTCGATCAAAGCCCTTCGCGACGGCATCGTCACGCTCAGATCAGAGATCGATCACGACGACGTGGAGTCGACGGAGAAGCACGCCGAGCATGCCCAGAAGGGGCTCCTTCCGGCCATGATCGCGGTTCGTGCCGCAGCCGACTCGCTCGAGACACTGGTCGCCGATGACCTCTGGCCGCTGGCCACCTACCAGGAGATGCTCTTCATCCTCTGAAGAGCCGTCACCGCGCTGGATCCGCGCAACCGGAACATATTGCCCGGGACGCCCAGATCCACGACCCGCACGAAATCGCAGCGCATAAGGCGTGGCCTAACGGCCCCTCCTTGACGTGTAGGGCTTAGACCGTCCGTGACCGTCGCCGCCGGACTAGCGCAAGGACTCCAAGTGCGATCAGCGCCACGATGCCGATGACGAAGAGGAGAAAGAAGAAGTTGCTCGTGGTGCCAGGGCCTTGCGCGGCATAGCTGGTGAAAGGGCCTTGGACCCGCGTCCAGATACTCACCCCACCGCCCGAAACCGACGAGGCCGTGATGTTCGGTGAGGAGGTCTTCACCGCCAGGACAAGCAGGTCGCCAGTGTGTCGCGGAGACACCGACAAGGTCGTGGTGCCGTTCCCGCTGTTGGTGGCCAGGCCGCCTACCCCGCTGACGGTGGGACGAGAGGTGGGAGAAGTACCCGTCGCGGTGATGAGGACCGCCAGCCCGCCGGAGACGCCGCCAGGACTTTGCTTGGCCGTCGGCTGTACGGCTGCAGACACTTTGGTGTCATAAGCGACAACATCGTTGTCGGAGGTGGTGGCGTACCTGAAGCCCGGCGTGCTTCCGACCGACCCGGTATTGGCCATGGCGCCGTAACCGAAGTACAGCTCGCCGGTCCCACTAGGAGTGAGCTTGGGGAAGGTCGCTGTAGTTGACGAGCCGTTGGAGATTCCTCCACCGGTGTCTGTACCCCACATCGTTGACGACCCCGAAGACGCTGAGAACTGCTGAGCAGCTAGCCCGGTTTCGATCGAGGTCACGCTGCCCGAGAAGGCCACGTTGATCGTCGAGGTGCCCGTGGTTCTCACGGTACCGGTCCAGATTTTGAGGTTATTGGTTGGAGCCCTATTTGCCGTGGCGCCAGCGGCCAAGAAGAGCACCACTTCCACGACGACCAGTGGGAGCACGATCCAGCGAAGTTTCACGATGGCACCCTAGTTGGCCCGAGCAGGTTCCACCTGTGGTCACCACGGGCGCCCGGAGCGCCGGTTACAACACCCCCTGGATCTCCGCCGCCCAGTCGCGCAGCCGGTCGAGATCGCTCCGCGGGCAGCATGAAATAACGCGTCGCTTCGTGCTGCGGGTGCTCCTGAAAATCCCGTCCTCTAGGTGCCGACGTGTGGCGCTCGCAGTCTGCAAGCATCCACTCTCGACGGACCTATCGACCTCGAGCCTTGGCGTTAGGTGGCGCCTCCGGGTCGCACGGGAATCCTTGACATCGCGGATCCCAAACCGCATCGGATCCAGCCGTCAGACTGTGTACCGGTGGCTAACGGATTCGGCGGTCAGATGGATAGGCGTATCCGACGGCTCGGCGTCTTCATGATCGTGTGCTTCATCGCCTTATTCGTCCAGCTGAACAACATCCAGGTCTTCAAGGCGAGCTCGCTGGCCAACAATCCTCGGAACCCTCGTGTGACGGCGACGGCTCTGAGCCAGCCCCGTGGCCAGATCCTGAGCGCCGACGGTGTGATTCTGGCTCAGTCGGTGCCGACCAAGTCCGGCGACGAAAACTATCGGCGGGTCTACAACCGGAACACCGCCCCGCTGTTCGCCCAGATCGTCGGCTACGACACCATTTTCGGAACCCGGACCGGCGTCGAGGCTGAGTACAACACCTACCTCGAGTCGCACACCCGACCGGCCAGTTCGTTGCGCGATCTGCTTGTCAACCGCACCACGTCCGACGATGTGACCCTGACCGTCAATGCCACGCTCCAGCTCCAGGTGGCGGGGATCATGGACCAGGTGGGCGCGGAAGACAACGCCCCGGTGGAGGGCGCCGTGGTCCTCAATCCGAAGACCGGGGCCATCCTGGCCATGTACTCCAATCCCACCTACGACCCGAATCCCCTCACGTCGACCGACGCCACCGAAGTGACGTCGGCGTACAACGCGCTGGACCCGACAAGCGCGCAGAGTCCGTTGGTGTCACGGACCTTCCAATTCGGCTTTCTCCCCGGCTCCACCTTCAAGGCGGTGACGTCGGCCGCCATCTACGACCACCAGCCGGCCCTGGCCAATGTGGTGATCCCCGAACAGACCTGTATCCCGCTGCCCCAGTCGGACATTCCGCTCTGCAACTACGGCCATGCCGGGCCCAACGGTCCGGAGGAGTGTGGCGGCGTGCTGGCCCAAAACCTGCCGGCCTCGTGCGACACCGCATTTGCCCAGTACGGGATGGCTCTCGGTGCAACCAGCCTGACTTCCGAAGCCCAGTCCTTCGGATTCAATCAGCAGGTTCCTCTCGACCTGCCCGGCGTCGGCGTCTCGTATTTCCCCCGGACCAACCCGGGGCTCCTCAGACGCTCTACGACAACAGGCCCTCCCAGGCGTATTCGGCGTTCGGGCAGCAGGACGTCAATGCCACCGCCCTCCAGATGGCCCTGGTCGCCGGGGCATTCGCCAACCGGGGGGTCATCATGACCCCCCATGTGATGGAGCAGATCCGCGACAGCCAGGGCGATCTGGTGCGGACCTACACGAGCAAGCCGTGGCTCACCGCCACCAGTCCCGCCACCGCCGCGGCGGTGACCACCCTGATGCAGGCGGTGGTGACGTCGGGGACGGCGGACAAGGTCGGCTTCCCTGTCAGCTGGGACGTGGCCGCCAAGACCGGCACGGCTGAGACCGGCCCAAATGCCGCGCAGACCAACGACTGGATGATTGCCTTCGCCCCGGCCAGCGACCCGAAGGTGGCCGTGGCCGTGGTGGTGCCCAACCAGCCCGGGACCGATACCGGCGCCACCGTGTCGGGACCGCCCACCAAGGCCATCTTGGCCGACGCCCTGGCGTCGGCGCCGTAGGCGCGAAATCGGCCGCAAGGGCTGATGTCATTGAGCCGCCTTCCCGGCATACGGGGGCAGTCCGGCGGTGGACCGGCCACGACTGTGGGCAGCGGGTCCGTTCAGCCTCCGGACGAGAACATCAAGGCGCCGCCGTTCGCGAATGCCGTGAACTCCTTGCTCGTCGCGATTTTCAGTCCGCCCGTTCTGCCAGCTGCGTCAGAATCTGGACGAGATCCTCGTACCGCTTAGCACCAAGCTCACTCGCCAAGGTCTCCTCCATAGTTTGCACCGCCTCTCCTATGAGGTCAGCAGCCTGCCGGCCTTTGGCCGAGAGCCGAAGATCGGTCCGGCGGCGATCGGAAGTGTTGGGCTTTCGATCTACGAATCCCAGCCTCACCAAGGCATCAACGAGTTTTGACACGGCCTGCTTGCTGACACCTATCTCAGCGATCAGCTGGCTGGCGTCGGTGCCCCCCCTTGAAAGGATCATGAGCGCCCAGTAGCCGGGTTGGGGCAACTCATCGAACCCGCGCTCTGCCAAGCAGTCCCTGATAGCAGTCCGGTAGCGCTGGTTGGTTCGACGCAGCAGCCAGGGTAATGACACGGGTCCAATCAAGGGCTCGCGGCCCACGACCGAGGAACTAGCTCGACTCGTCATCATCATTGACAGTCTACCATAGGGACTAAATGGTAGTGTGTGGACAACGCTGACCCACACAACGCTGGAAGGAGCCCTGATGCACTACGGCAGCGGCCAACTCATACGACAGGCCCTCATGCATGCAAAACCGTGGCAGCGCTACCTGATCGGGGTCGTCATGCTCGTCGGCGGTGTCGTGCTGGTGTTGATTGGGCACATCGCAGGGGGTCTTCTCGCCGTAGTCGGAGTTCTTCTCGTGTGGCGGATGGCTCGCTACGGCCTGCGCCGGAGTAGCTCGATTTCCGGAACGGCAGATTAGTGGTGGGAAGGCGACGCCCACTTTTGGTGCGGTTAGCTGCGAAACTCTCTACGGCGCATGGTCTGAAACCCCGTCTGTTGTGGTTGACCATCGCCCTCACCGCCGTGACGTTGGCCGCCTGCACATCGTCGCCGTCCACGTCATCGGGCACCAACTCGACCACTGCCACCACGACAATGGTCGGCACAAACACGGACTGGGTCAAGGACAGCACAAGCGCCCTCAACGTCTTCCTGCCTGACGAGGACAGCATTTACTGGTTCGATGCCTACGGCACCGCTAACGGCGCACGTGCCATCATCAGCGGCCTAGTACCGACGGCGCGGTACTGGTCGTTCACGGCGTATCCCGTACCGCAAAACAGCCAACGCCAGCATCTGCACGACAGTGAAATCGACCAGTCCGACGGTCGATACTCGCTCACCATCGCCCAGAAGTGCGCCGGCGTGAGCGGCACCTGTATGGCCATGGGCGCCACGAATGGCGGCATCCTGGTCATGCGTCTCTATGTGCCGGTTGACGTCAATGGGGCCGGCACCGGTGGCGTGCCACTCCCTAGCATCGGATTCGTCGACCAGTCGGGAAAGGAGGTCTCGCTCGACCAGGCCACGGGGAATCCGGCTATCGGACAAGTCATCGCGAACTACCGGGACCAGCACGGCGCCCTGCCGGCTGCGTTGACCCAGAGCTACCCGCCGCCGGCACCCGTACCCACCCCGGTCACCAGCCCCACTCCGGTCGGCGGCGTCACTTACGGCACCGGCCCCTACGCCAATCCCGACAACATCTACGAGCACATCGCCTACACGACGACTCGGGGCAACCTCGTGGTCACTGCGAAGGCTCCCACCTACCAGACCGATTTCAACCCGAAGGCCAACGACCTGGCCCGCAGCGCCGACCAGCACCCCCAGGTGCGCTACTGGTCGCTGTGCACAACGTTGAAGGGGCGTCACACCGGTGACTGCCTGCGCGACGAGCAGGTGGCGATCCCCGCGGGAAGTGACACGTTCACCGTCATCGTATCCCCCACCTGCCCGGTCGTCGGCTACGCCAACTGCCTGCTGGCAGGGCCCGAGCCGCTCCAGAGTTCGCTCGCCTATCGCAACCTCCTGCCGAGTGCCAGCTTCAAGCCGATCGGCTTCACCGGGCCGTACCGCATGACCGCCACATATGTAGCCCGCAACAGCTGACCTTCAGTTATCCACACGCCCAAAGGTGCCTGGTTGAGACTTGTCGGTCCACCAATGATTCGTACGGCAAGGACCCGTTTCTCGGGTTTCCCAACAACTTCTGGGCCGTTGATCACGAGTGGATGGTCTGGACCGATGACGACGAGGACCTCGCCGGCGCCGAGTTGCAGGAGATGAAAGTCGGTTTAGCCGACTGGTTGGCGAGCCAGAAAATCGGCGTTTTCGTGGTGAGGTCTCCCGAGCCTCACTTCGTTGACCTCGACGACCCATCCACCCTTGACAACCTCGACAAGCACCCGCACGTTCGCGATGCCTTGGACGCCTCCGGACTTGGGACAGCCTTGGATCCTGCGCACCTCGACGCTGGGATCATCCGCCTCGGCGGACCGCTTGGGCGCCCCGTCACCCAAGCGGTCTCCCGTGCCGTCTACGAGTGGATGCGCGGTGTGGACGGCGTCGGATACTGGTCGCGATTGGACTCCAGCGAGCGATGCTGGGGCATCTACGACCACGTCCCAGTAGAGGTCGCGGTCACCGTGCTGGATCCCCACGACCTCGTCCAGCGCTCACTCGCCGCGAAGTGGCGGCACGCTTCGAAATCGAACTCCCCGATATCTGGGCCTGACGGACACCCTTTCCGGCGCAAAGTCACGGCGGGCGGCGGTGAATTCCGTGTCCATTCGTACCCGGAGTCATTGGTCACAGATGAGCTCGGGTCAAGTGCCTACGACGTTATCGCCGCCGCTTGTCTCGCCAGCTTGTAGAGCGTCTCCGGGGCGATGTCGGCCCCATTTGGCCAAGTGACGGTGTTCGCCGCCCGGCTGGCCTGAACGCGCTCGAAAATATCTGGCTGCCCAAGAGCCTCGAAGATCGGGCCCAGCTCGACGACGTAGGAAAGGTCGACGTTTGCAGTGACGCCGTCGCCGTACCAGAGGCGCACCACGTAGTCGTGCACCACCTCTACCCGTTTCAGCCGGGGAGTCACTCTCACACCTTCAATGGTATGCACCTCCACCTAAGGCCGGCGGTGGGATCGACGCTCAGGAGGTCCGGGCCTGGGAAGGGACCAGCTCGCTCACTGAGGCCATCGCCTGTTCTCCCAGCGAGCTCAATGCGTCGGCGATCGCCCAATCACGATCGGCGGTCGCGTGCTGGTAGCGCAATGCCGCAACGGTGCTGGCGTGGCCCATCCGGGCCATGAGCTCGGCCGTGCTTGCCCCTCGCCCGGGGCCGTCGTCGCCGCTGAGCACGGCGAACCAGCTCCGGACGGCGCCCGGCGTGATCCTGCCGATCTCGTGGCTTCCGAGCGCCGGGACGATATGGAGCTTCAGTAGCGAGGCGTAGAGCTCACGGGTGCGTGGACGGAGGTCCGTGCGGCTGACCAGCCACTGCCGGCTGTAGTCGGTGAGGGTGACCTGCACGGCCCGGGGATCGACCCACGCGCCCCTCGCAAGATCGGCCTCGACGACCGACAGCCAGCGGGTGGCTCCACCCCGGAGCTCGAACGTACGCGGTGCCACATGGCGGCTTCCCTCCCACCAGTAGCTCGCCTGCCAGCGACCCGATGCCAGCCGCCGCACCGAACCGAACTGTCGCCTTCCGCCCATGGCGCCGAAAGTAGGCCGACGCTGTGACAGTGCGGCGGGCAAAATTCCACCGACCCTTCGCGACCCTTCGCCGCGCTGTCAAGACCCGGTACCCGCACGACCCTTCGCGCGTAGCGCGCACGGCGCTGAATTCGGCCACGTTGTCCACAGACCCGGCGCGCCCCGACAGGGGCCCCTACCAGGGAGGATGCAGAGCAGTCCCAACGGGATTCGAACCCGTGTCGCCACCTTGAGAGGGACGTCGAGGGTGACTCCCCACCTGCTGAAATGCGGAATGACCAGGTGATTCAGTGCTCGTCGCTCATCACCATTTCGCACCGTTTCTGGACCTCTGGCGGACGGAGACGCACAACGTTTGGGCCGAATGGCATGTTCGCACGGACGCTGTCGGACTCCCCGCGACTGCCCGACTCGACCGCAGCAGCTTCCACGATCAGTCACGACCCAGAGCCAGCGCACTCAAGTCGTGGCTTGGCCGCCGACCGGAGGTTCCGATGGTGGTCCATCGCTCATCTGACCCGTCCACCGGCTCCCATCCCACCAGCGGAGAGGAGCCTGCTTCCAGGGATCGGGGTACCAACCGGCGTTGACGATGACTGCCGGAGCTGGCGGTGGCGGCGGTGGCAGCTCTGACTCCGCCGTCGGAGATGGAGCCGTCGGCGTCGGCCGAGATACCAAGGGTTCGGGCTCGGACGGGCGTTGGCCGTCGAGGCCGACGAGTTCCTGTTGCAGGCCCACGATGAACTCGTCGAGCTTTCCCTGGAAATGAGCCGACCGCGAGGTCGAGTCGGAACTCGAACGAGCCAGCGATATTTGGGCCGTAGTGGATCGTGGTCGGCTTCTGCCTGTTCGAGACGGAGAACGTTGTCGTGCCCGCCTTGGGGTCGTGGTGAAAGCCGATGAGCTTGGTGAAGGCGCGCTCGCGAGTCTGCTTGCCGCCCTGGAAGATCACCCGCTGGTTCGTGATGTAGGTAGTCCCCCGGTCGATTGACGTCGGGGTCGGCGCGCCTTGTACGTAATGTCCCCGGTTTGCGCCAACACGGTAGCGAACCCCGAAGCCGATCGGTATCTAGACCCCCGACGAGCGTCCTGCATAGTGACCCGGCCCTCTGCGCTCCTCAACCAGGGAGGTGTTCGTCACCTGGAGGAACACACCTTCTCCGCTCCTCAGGAGGATGCCCTCGGCGCCCGTCCCCGTCGTCGATTGGGCGATGTGGAGCAACTCGGCCTGCTCGTCCCGCTGGGCCTGCCAGACGGTAAGCGCCCTTTGGTACGCCTTCTCCGCCTTCTTCGCTGAGTGATTATCGAGCAAGCCCACGCCTCCATCGTTCTGAAGCCAATCATGCGCCTCGATTACCAAACCTCCAGGGGCATTGTCTCAGCGGCATCGTGTCTCTTGCACACAATGTGAGCTTGCGGCAATCCCTCCGTAGAGAATGTCGCCGCAATATGCTCCTCGACGTCCGCGTGGCATGCATCGATTCATCGAGGAGGCGGGATGAGCGACGCATCCCAAGGACCTGGTTGGTGGCTGGCCACCGACGGCAGGTGGTATCCGCCAGGGGCGATGCCCTCGGCTCCCCCCCCAACGCCAGCCAGCAGCGACGCCCCATTAGGACCGGGCTGGTGGCAGGCATCGGACGGCAAATGATCGACCCGAGCCTGGCCCCTGCTGCAAGTGCAATGGCGACCGTTACGACTCCCGGGGGATCAAGAAGGCCCGCGCATCAGCGCCTGTGGTTATGGGTCGTTCTCTTGCTTCACTCCTACTGGTTCTCGGCATCGCCGGTGCAGCAAGCAGTCCTCCAAAGTCTCGAGAACGCTGACGCGACATCGACCACTACGGCTGCTCCACGGTGGCACGTCAACTCCGAGACCTAACCCTCCTCCAACAAAGAGGCCGCTGATGACTACGACAACGGTGCCGCCCACCACGGTACCGCCCACGACAACGCCGCCTGCGACACCGCGCCTCCGACGACGGCGCCCCCCGCCTCCCCACCATCCTAGACTGCGCCTCCGACGACGGCGGCTGCGGCACCGGCGTCAAGCTGCGCTGCCCTGAGCGACGAAGGAACTTGCTGCGGCCGGGTGAGTATTGCCGTGACTCCGACCACGGAGCGTCGGGGTCGCTGGCGATGGAGAGGCAATCACCTGCGAGGACAATGATCGTGGCGGTGGGAACCGAGCTGATCGCCCAACCACAGCCGATTGAGCCTCTCGACAGATCACTTTCACCATATTGCCCGAGGGACTTGATCATGTCCCGCCGCCTCGACGACTGACCCCGGGTCGAAATCGCTCCGGCATGTCAATGGCACACTGGCAGAATCGATCCGCAACGACCCGACATCGGTAGCCATATGCGTGCGAACCCGGAAAAACACTCCGGCAAGGACCGCCAGGCCGAGTGCCCCGGTGCGCCAACCGGCACGAGGTCCCTGAGATCGGGGTCTACGTTCCGATTGTTTCCTGTCCGTTACGTCCCCCACTCGGCCGTCCCACAGCTTGCGCCGGCACGGGCATTCCATTGAGGAAGGCCCTGGCGAGATCGGCGTCCCCACCGGACGACGATGTCGTAGAGCATGAACGTGGCCTCTGGGTCCCCCGGAGCATTGGTGAAGCTCAACGAGTCGAAGCTGTACACCGTTGACGGCTGGCCTGATGCCGGAGCGGGAGGTACATCGGCGCCGCTGCGACATCAGGGGCAACCTGGCTCAATGTCGGACTTGTCACATAGAAGATCACTTGACCGCTGTCCGCGGCCGGGGCGGGTGAGTCGGGTCGTAGTCGAGCCAGCTCTCGGGCGGAAAGTACGACAGCGGTAACTGAGTCACCGAATAGCCCCCAGTGGAAACCGCTTGCGAGGTGAAGTCCGCATGGTCGCAATCGGGGCTGTTCCCGATGGTGATGGTCTCTGCTCCGGCAGGCGACGAGCCGCGACAGCGATCGCGCCCGGACACTGACGAGCACGAGGGCAGCCGCCACGAGCACGCGGCGAGTCATCGCGCTCCGATCGGTGAATGCCGGTGCCTTCTCTGCCATCCAACAAAGACAGCGCCGAGACCCACTGCGAGGACGGCACCTCCAACCGCCCCAGCGGGCATTGGCGTAGTCGACGTCGGTGAGGTCGTGAGCAGGACACTCGTCGACTCTGCGGTGTAGCCGGTCGCTAGACACGAGGCAGTCGTCAGACACGAAACGCTGATCACATTTGTAACGTCGGACGGGAGTGATTGGTCCGTCCAGCTCGCGCCACCATCTGTGCTGTCAAGAATGACACCCGCTGCCGGTCCGGACGCCGGGATATTGCGACCAAAGATGAGGCAGTCGTTCGTGATAGGGCATGTTGCTCCTTCAACACTGAACGGCGGCGTATCAGGCGGAAGTTCGCGATCGACCCACGTCGCTCCACCGTCGGCTGTCGTGTAGATCGACGGGTTGTTTGGCGGCGTGTTCCCGGCAACCACACAGTCCATTGGCGACAGGCAGCCGACATAGGCGGGCTCCGTACTAGTAGACGGTTCGGGCGACGGGTAGTAGGGAAATGTCGAGCTGGTCGACCATGTGACCCCACCATCTGCTGTCGACATGAGTTCGTTTCCTGCATCGGGCCCAGCTGGAGTCACTACGGCGTAGCAGTCCAGGGCCGATGTGCAGGAGACACCGTCAAACCAACCGCCCTGGGTCGAGATCGACCCCGTCTGATGGACCCAGTTGGCTCCGCCGTCTGAAGTGGTGAACACCGCCATGAAGACCGCACTTGCAGTCTGCCCAACGCTTCCAACGGCCACGCAATCCATGGCGGTGCCGCACGACACGCCTGTCAGTCCGTTCCCGGTCCCGAAGGTGGTTTCCGTCCATGACGACCCTCGGTCTTCGGTCACGGATACGGCGTCGGTCACAGAACTGGCACCTGAGACGCCTCCGGCGGCCACGCACCGGGAGTCCGTCATGCAGGCCAAGGACGAAGCACCGGCCGAGCCATTCGTGATGGTGGTAGCCACACTCCAGGATGCCCCTCCATCGTCGGTTGTTCCCACGGTCTGCAACCCGGGTGCGACCGCTAAGCAGGTGGTCGGCCCGGTGCAAGCGAGCAAGCCGACGTCTGGCGGGTTCGTGCCGCTACTTGCGACCGTCCAGGTCGGCGGCGCTTCAGCGGATGCCGGTGACACGGTCACCATGGCCAGCGCCAGTGGAAGCAGGACCGCAACCGCGAACGCGCGACGCAGACGGGTCAACCCCTTCGCAGTCCCTCGACCATGTCGAGCCCCGTACCGGACCATCGTGGCCTTTCGCTTTCCCCCCTCGCCCCACAACGTTACGTGGTCGATCAGTGCCGGTCCGGCGTGACGGCGCTTCGCGTTGGGGTCTTCACGATCCGTGGTAGGGCGATTCTTTGCGGTACGACAGGCCCCATGAGACAACGATGCCGAAAAAAGCAGTCCGAAGTCGCGATCGCCCGACAAGGTCTTCCGCTTCCAGAACCCGCACCGGTTGAAGTCACGCTAACGCAGTAGACCCAAGTCATCTGACAGGACTACCCACGATTCCAGTCGGGTGTGGCGACCTAACAGCCGCTCACTGCCTTCTCCACCGGTGGCGCGGTTGCAAGGAGAGCCCACCCCCCGTAGCTCTCAGCAGCCACCTGCGCGTAGGCGACAGAACCGTTGTCGATCACCTTCGACCAGTGGCCGCCAGCGACTCCGTTGTCCGTCTCCGGGGTCATCGCACCCCACCCAGCCCGTGCGAGGTGGCTGCTCGCGTAGGAGAGCAGGGCAGCGGGCGTGCCAGTCCAGTGGAAATAAACCTGGACTGCTGGAGGGTCCCAACCTTGGGTGCCCGCCATCCCGTCGCAGCTATCCATATGCGGCTCGATGAAGTGCTGATAGCCGATCGTGGCGCTCGACGGGACTGCAACGGTGGATGTCTTCAACTGCGTCAAGATGCGGCCGCCAGGATCACCTGGACCGTAGTTGGGGACGGTTGCTCGCCACCAGATCAGTCCGCCCGCAACCAGGAAGACCGCGATGAGTAGGGCAAGCCGCCTGCGCCGGGACGATCGCCGCTTTGCTTCTGGACTGCGGGGCGACTCCGTTGGACGCATGTCCAGCCAGTCGATCGCCACGACACAAGGATGACACGGGAATCAGCGACGAACTGGCAGTGGCGCCGTCATAGGCTCTGATCATGGACATCGGCGACGAAATCGACCAAGAGGACCTCGTCCGGCTCACTGACGCCGTCATCGATCATCTGTCGGCCGTCCAGCACCCGTTACCAATGCTTGGCTTCGAAGGGTCCAGTTGGGCTCTCCGTCCTGATCGTGACCGCGAAACCGTGCACCGAACGATCTTCACCATCTGGGGTTTCCTGTCGCTCTCGGAACCGAAGTTGAGAGTCACGGCGAGGCGTGCCCTGGGACTACCACCTGAGGTGGATGACGTATCCGCCGGATAGATGAGCCTTCGTCTTTTCCCCTTAGGCTTTGATCTGAACCATCCAGAGGAGTCGAGGGACCTGGCCCGATGACGCTCCGCCAACCGACCTTTGGGCACGGTGGCAATGCCGGGATCGATGAGGAGGTCACCACCATGGGGTCCAAGGCAGTCGCGTCACTAGACGAATGGCTCGTCCAGGCAGATGAAGTCCTGCGTGAACAACGGAGCAGGCCCTGTCGCCATCCACGGCACTCTCCTGGGACGCTGGGACGGTCAAGGTCGCGATCGCTTTGTCCGACTTCCTCGCGGCCCTGGAGGGTGTACTGACAGCTCTGTGCCGCCGACCTGGGCGCTGGATTTTGATCGCCGAAGACGCCGCCCGCCCCGCTCGGTTCTGGCAGGCACTCGCGTACGAGGATGGATCGCTCGTCGTCGAGACCGTCTCCAACCACTACCTCGAAGGCGATGACCGGTTGACGTCTTCGCAGGAGGAGGCGCTCGTCAGCATCGGGTGGGATCGGCCTGATCCTCCTCGGTGGCCGAACTGGTCATGGGTCGAGCCCACAACGTCACCGGCGGTTGATGAGGCGGCCGTCATGGCCGCGGCGACGCTGCGGAGAGTATTCGGATTGGAGAATGGGGACGAACTCGTCGTGAAGCTGTTCAGTTCACCGTGTCGAGGTCGGACACCAGCCACCCCCGAGTGCGTCGAAGCGGCGGACGTCGACGACGTTCCCGCGGAGGCGGGTCGGAGGTTCTTCGTTCCACTGCATCCGGACAGGTGCCCGGCAGAGCTGACTACGCTTGACGATGCGCTGTTCTCGGGCGTTGCCGGATCGCCAGTTTCCGTGGGCAAGTTGATCGATCCGGGCGGCGGGCCGGATGAAGAGGACTCGGAGTAGCAAGGAGCCTCGACATCCGATGAGCCGCCTCTATCGGACTGCGCGAGATCGACCGATAAGGCGCCCGAAATCCGTTGCTTCCGCAGCGTCTTCCGACTCCAGGCTCAACTGTCCTGTCGACGCTGCCGACCATATAGGCGACAGGTCCCTGATTGCCGACAACCTGGAGGAAGGATGGAAGGGGCGCCGCCATCACGCCATGGTCAGGGCGAGAACCTCGGTCCCGCGATGCTTCAGCTTTTGGGCTGGGTCGGTTTCCTCGGGGTGGGGTACTTCGTTCGGCGAAAGACTTCGACAGGCGTCTGGATGCTCATCGGATGGTGGGCGGTGTTCTGGCCCCTCCTCGTGGGTAGTGCGCTCACCGGCATACTGGCGTTCCTCATGCTGGCGGTTTGGATAATCGTTCCTCCCCTGACCTCGCTGATGATCTACTTCGATTCGACTCTGATCGAACTGCCCCGAACTTGGAGCCACTCGTCAGCCGATGACTCCAGCACAAGTCAGGCGCCCCTCCGATCGCCATCTGGCGCAACGTCGTCGTGTTCGCCAGGACAAGGAGTGACCGAGCCACCGCCATCATCGAGAACTCCAGGTTGGTATAAAGACCCGTGGGGAATCGGCAAGCGATGGTGGGACGGTGATCGGTGGACCTCGCAGTGGTCTAGGTAGACCTCTCTGCTGATTCGCATCGCTCATGTGGTCGTGTCTTTCCTGAGCGGGTCGCAGTTTGTGGTTCTGACCTGTACTTATCGACAGGCCCGGCGTACTTCTTGGTCGAGTCGGGCGGTGTTCAGGGTGCGACCGCAGGGGGCAGCCGGGTCGCAAGCCGGTTGCCGATCTCCATCACCTCGCCGCTCGCCAGTGGGCCAGGGGCGGCGATCATCTCGCATAGCTTCTTGGCCGAGGTCACCCATACCCCGCCCTGACGGAACGGCTTGGAGAAGAGCCCCCAGTCCGAGTCGACGAAACATAGGGCTGTGCTGATCGGCACATCAGTGTCACCGATAGCTTCGAGCACGGCGTTGATCTGTCGGGTGAAGCCGCTCACGAGTTTCGAGCGGTCTCGTCCGTTGATGTAGAGGCGCAGGTCCGTCCTGAACCAACCACCAACGTCGCGCTGCTTACCTTGCCCTTGTAGGACTTGGCATCGATGATCCAGATGCCTGAGGAAGCGACGGCCAGGTGGTCAATGTTCGCCCGGGTCCGAGGAATCTTGCGGTCGTGGAGGAGCACGGCTCGGTCTCCGACGGAGCGAAGGAGATGGGCTCCCAGGCGACGCTCGCCTTCGGAGCCCTTGGCCCATGCCTTGGTGGACTGAGGATCATCGGCGAGGAACTTGACGACGCCGGAGAGCCGCCCCCATCTTTCGTCGATCTTGGCTTCGCGACGTTGGTGTGTTTGCTCGTACATTCGTCCGGCCACGTGCCTGCATCGCTGGCGGATGCAGATTGAACGAGGGCGACCGGCAGAGGCGGGAGAAGCAGAGGCGGGAGCGATGGGGTCAGGTTGGGAGCGGCTGGCCTGCAGGATGGCATGCAACGCAAGGCTGCGCGTCGCTGCTGCGAGTCCCACCACCCCTGGGCGCCAGGCGGACAGTGCACAGCCGCACCCCGAGCAGGTTGTCTTGTAGCGCAGGCGGATGAGCTTGGGAGCCACGGGCTCAAAAACCTTGCGGCACGCCGAGCGTTGCCGGTGCTTCGATAGAGCTGACACTGATGAAGTCCACACCCTTGATTTCGTACGATCTCGGCGTGGACCTGAGCGGTGATGACGCCTACCTGTCCCTGGCGGCCGCGCTCATTGACGAGGCCGCGCGCTGGAACGGCGGCTGGCTCGACGGCAATGCGTACGATCGTTGGCGGGCCGAGCAGCGTTCCAGGGACGAACTGTCTTGTCCCGTCAGAGGTTTGCGGCCCGAGGAGTCAACATTCCCGCGCTGTTCCGGTGGTTTGGGGGTGCCACCTCACCCACCTGGGCCATCTGATGACGAGGTCCTTGAGCATCTGCGCAGGGCGTTGCACGAGGTCGAGTCGCCCAGACCTTCGGCACCTCGTAGCGTCTCCGTGAGTCAGCTTGGCCTTGCGCAGGGCTGACTCCCCCTACGCCAACGGCGTCTTGGTGGTCCCAGCCCCTGTACCGGCAATGCTCTCGTCCCGTCCTGGCGCCCGGTACACCGTGACCAGGTCGCCGTCTTGAGTGACGCGGCTCCGCACCAGCTCCCAGTCAGGGGGGACCGTTGTCATTCCGTTCAACCCGGTATCGTCAGCGTTGGGACCGTCGTGGTCCGGCGGCACGAGCAGGGCGACGAATTGGCCCGTCGATGGGTGTGTCTCGTCCTCGGACAGCACGCGTGGATGCCATCACGCAGGCGACGAAGACGGCCCTCCAGGGCCTGCAGCTCGGCCAGGAGCTGCATCGCCGCCTCCCGGTCGAGGCCCGCGCTCCTGGGCAGCATCGCCAGGGATCGGCGAAGATCGACGAGCTGGCGGTAGCGATCCACGGGACACGAACATACGTTCGACAGGGGAGGTGTGCAAGGGCTGGATCGTGCTCCGCCGACGGGGTGCGTGGGCGCAGGTCCTCGACACCTGCCGCGAGGGTGGACGCCCACCTTCAGCACATTGAAGTCAGTGCCGAAATACCAACCGTGGTCTCTTGCCCGCATTGCGGACTTGTCCTGCAGACTCTCGATCTGCCCTGCCCCGTCTGCAGTCAGTCTTCGCCCGTCGACGAGAACGACTGGACGCTGCACGAGTACTCCAAGACCTTTGAGAACGGCACCTGTTTCGACCCAAGACCGATGCCTTCGCCGCCGAGCTAAACGCCTGGCTGGCCGAGCAGCCCGGACTCGTTCGTGTCGCACCGATCATCCATTTCGACAGTCACGGGGTCGTACGAGGTGCCACCCTCACCTGTACCGCTTCGTCTCGGCCTGCATTGGAGTCGTTTCGGCTCTTTCGCCTTCCGCTGCGTCGATTCATCGGTCGCCCACGCAAGGACATAGGGAAGGACCTCAACCGGTGGGCCGACGAGCATCCGGACCTCACCCGGGTGGGCCATCAGGTAATGAAGAGCTACGGAGTGCCCGTTGAATGCTGGGTACTTGCCCGAGGCCCGCTCCTGCCGGACTCGGTGGGCAACGTCCTCCCGAGAGAACGACGAATCGCGGACCCACGCTTGGAGCAGGCAGAAACTTCATTGCAACGATGGCTGTGTTTGCTGTACTGGTCGCGGGACTGCTGACCCTGGGAGCGACGACTGGCACTCTCGGTGTGGATTGGACCGCTGACTCTGGTCGGCGCAATGTTTGGAACCCGTGCATTCTTCAAGATGACATCGAGTTCCCGGGTACCGAGAGGGTAGGAAGCACTCTGCGGAGCATTGCTGGAGGCCGGGGGTAGGAAGTCGGCCGGTAGGCCGCTCGGGAATGAACGGACGTCTCACAAACGACCGGTTCTGACACGGTCGGCCACCGGTCGATCGGGCTGCCTGACCGGGTGTGTCATTATCCGTGTGCGTAATCACCGTGTCGCGAACGGACTGACAACCCTTTTCGCTACACTCGAGACATGTCTCACCTCATCGGCTACGTGTGTGTTAGCACGACCGACCAGAAGGCCGAGCTGCAGATCGACGCGGTCAAGGCCGCTGGCTGTGATCGTGTCTTCACGGACAAGGTGTCGGGGTCGCTCGCCAACCGGCCGCAGCTCGACCGAATGCTGGATCACCTCCGCCCGGGCGACGTCGTGGTCGTGTGGCGACTCGACCGGCTCGGGCGGTCCCTCATGAACCTGATCGCGCTGATCGAGGACTTGGCCGCGGGGTGTCGGGTTCCGCAGCCTGTCAGAATCGATCGACACGACGACGGCCAATGGGAAGCTGTTCTTCTCGATCATGGGGGCGCTCGCCGAGTTCGAGCGGAGCTGATTAAGGGAGCGGACCCTCGCGGGCTTGCAGGCCGTCCTGAAGCGTGCGGCCGTGTTGGTGGGCGACCATCGAAAATGACGCCCGAAGAAGGCGGCGCGCTGGCCTGTTAGATGTACGTGTCACGGGAGCACACGGTGGAGGCGATCGCCGCGACGATTGGGGTTAGCCGGAAGACGGTGTACCGGCACTTGGCGACCCGTTGAACTGGTCGAGATGGACAGCTCACGGTTTGCCGCTCGACCGGTTGCACTCAACCCAACTGGCTGAAGGACTAAAAACCCGCTGATCGAAGCCCTTCTAAGCTGGAGGCGGAGTCCAGTCGTGACCAAACACGGTCACATGTCCCCTGGTGTCGACTCTGGCGCCGCTAGGCCCGTGACCCAATAGTTCATAAAGGCTGGCACCGACCATCGGAATCGTTTCGTGTTCGAGTCCTTCAAGCTGCGCGGCGATACCAAACTCTATTACCCGTTCTGCTCGAACAGTCTTCCGCTCATGAGGCGACACTTCCTCCTCTTCGTGCCACAGCACTGAAGTAGAAGTCGTGTTCCCAACGCAAACGCCTACGAGCCCGTTGGCAAATGGGCTCTCCGGTCGGTGGACGAAGCAAGGGCCACCACTAACTCCTGCAGGTATGCCGAAAGAGAGCTCCAGTGCTGGAGCTGTAACCTTCAGTGCGTGTCCGGGCAGCAGAGGGCGAGTTACATATCCGCGTAGACCGCGAATGCCGAGGAACTGCGTATCTGCGGTGAGATCATGGACTACGGCGTCCTCTGGGTACCCCACTACTCGCACCTCCTCCCAAATCAAGGTCTGGCCAATAGAGAGTCCCATTGAGGCCCGGCAGCCGTGTTCCGCTCGAAGTACGACGACATCAGGTTGTCCGGGGAAGTCTCCGACCTCTTCAACCAGGGTCCTTATGGTTTCGCCCCGTCGAAAAATGAAGATACCCAACGGACTTCCAGCTTCCGACAGGGTGTGACGCGCTCCCATGTAAAGGCGGCTCCGGTTCGCTGATCGGAAAGACGGTGCCTAGGAACGCCGCAGCATTCCAATCAACATGCCCCGGCAACTTCATGAGCGCCCCAGCCATTTCGCCAAGCCCCACTGCCATTAGGTCATTATTGGCCAATCAGACGTTGCAATCGCGGAGGCCACGGAGTCCGCCAGGGAACAGTGGTCGCGCGGGGCACCTAGTCCTCGGCGACTGCCTTGTCGATCGCGGCGATCAGTTCCCTAACCCGCTTCGTCTCATCGTGTTGATAGCCGAGGGCTCGGTTCTTCGACTTCAGTACACTGTCAGCCACAACTCGGGCCTCTTCGTTCTCTCCCGCTACATGCAAGTACTGCGCGAGCCACCAACGCGCGCGCTTACGTACTCCGGCTGCTCGGCATCATCCGTTCGACCAAATGCTTCGACGACAGACCTCTGCAGATCAATGGCGGCAGTGAAGTCACCTTGGCGAGCTAGCACGATGGCCATTCTCCTGATTGCATTCAGGGTCCGAGGGTCGTCGGCGCCAACTGTCCTCCGCAGCCCATCGATCGATCGCTCAAGGACGTCCCGAGCCTCCTGGTAGTGACCCTCCTCCATTAGCACGACGCCGAACCATAACAGCGCCACGTACTGGACCTCCGGGCTTGAATCGGCTGGGGACCCGTCAGAGAAAACGACGTTGCGAAGATGGGGCTCGGCGTCGTGGTACCTCCCGGACCGAACAAGCACAATCCCGAGATTCAGTTCCGACAGGAGAGTGTCCGGATGCTCGGGGCCTTGGAACTTCGTTCGCTTCTCGACGGCGTTGACGAGCACGACGATGGCTTCGTCAAGCTGCTCTTGATCCGCAAGGCGTTGGGCCAATAAGTCCATGCCATTGACCGAAGGGCGGCTGTCATTGCCGCGTCGACGTTGCCAGAACGCCATGGCCTTCCGTGTATTGCGAAGCTTGTCCTCAGGCTTGACGCGCTTATCACTACGAGCAAGGGCGTTTTTGGTGAATCGCCTGAGCCACGCCGGAGGCGTAGCGTCCCGCTCCAGCCACCTCACCCACACCATCGTACATGCGATAACCGCTAAACCAGTGAACGAGCGCGGCCCTTCGCTGGACTACCGGATGAGCGAGGCGATCGCGCTTCCGAACGCGATGTCCAGAATCGCAATCGCCACGGCGATTCCGCCCAGCGCGCCAGCCACGATCTTCGTGTTGTCAACAGTCTCAAGCCGCGACGGCCAGATGACCATGCGCATCCCGGACAAGACCTCGCGGACCAGTCGACGCAAGTGGAACCGGCTTTCGTAGCGGATCGGGCACTCGCCTTCCGTCGCCCGCCGAAGGCCGATCCGACCAATCCGTCGTGGGTGGGGCTGGCGGCCTTGGGGGCCGAGGAGGAGTGCGGGCACCTTCGGGGAGCAGTTCCACACCCCAAGTATCGCGCCCGGCTACCCGAGTGAGAAGGGCGGTTGCGGCCAATCCGTCGAGGTCGCTGTGCTTGACCAGAAGGCCGAACGCGGCTTCCGCGGCTCACATCACTTCTGGCTCAACCTTGAGCGAACGGCTGCAACGACGTCGAGCCCACATCCCCCCAATGAACCCAATCGCGCAGAGCACCAATGTCGCGAGAGATTGTCCTCCCCTTAGAAACGCAAACGTGGCTACCGTGCTTGTCGGCGAAGGACCGTACAAAGAGACCTCCACGGATCGCGAGCACGACGGCCGCGACGGAGGAGACGGCGCAACATATCAGCAGCCATGTCGCCATGGATCGACAGCGTGCGATATGCCCGACTGCGTCATTCGCCTCCCGCTGATCGGCGGCTTCATCCGACGCTTCGGCCTCATCAATCGAGTTGAGCTGATCAGTCCACCCGTCGACCTGCCACCAAATGAGACCCATGATCGAGACCAGCAGAATGCCGAGGGGGTACTCGGTCACAACTCAACATCGGCGTTTGCCCCTATGAACTAAAAGTCCCACACGCCCTCATGCCGTCCCACCTCTTCGGCGATCGGGAAAACCTTTAGCCCGGGAATCGCCTGTTCACATACGCTTGGTGGGGCAACCACGGGCGTGGCCGTTGGTCTGGGCACCCCGCACCTGGCGAAGCTCGGAAGGTCTACGACCTCGACCCCTATTCAGGCACTGGCGGGGGTGTCGGTCCCAAAAGGTCCACTCATTGGCTAAGTGCCGCGATACGCGGCAGCGACCCAGTTGAGCAGTGCGTCGGTCTTCCAGCCGAACCACACGTCCTGATCACCGAGGCGAACCTGACGAAGGCCACGATTCCTTGCGGCCAACATGGGCATCACCGGCGGAAGGCGCATGAGCATCTTCCCGGTGCGGCCCGTCCAGTACCGGCGGAAGACGACGACCCCTGACTCGTGATGGCCACCGAAACGTAGAAACTGTGAGTTGCGCGGCTGAGCACCAGCGAAATCAACAGTGCGGCTCCCCAGATGACGGCGAACGGGATGAGCTCCCGGTAGCCCTCCGGGCTGTTGACCACCAAAGACAATGCCAATGGAACCAGCGTGTAGCCCGCGAACTCACTGCCGCAAAGTAGGGCAACCAGGCGACTCTTGGATTGCCGATGCTGCCATCGAGGACGCCAAGCAGCTCCTCACCCGGAGCCAACTCGGCCTCGCTTCGCGGCCAGAGCCCGCGGTTCCCGAAGATGTCCCGGTGGTTGCCCGCTGGGATCGAACCCCACCGAGCCGGATCGTTGACGGGCTGAAGGTAATCGGCGTGGTCCGTTCCGAACCGCATCCAGGCCGACAGCGCCTGCCGAGGGCGAGGCTCAGGAGCACGCGCCCCGGCGCTTCGCATGGGGCTCGGCGAGCATCTGTTCGACTAAGTCGTCGGTCTCGTCGCCGTAACGCCGACGCCACCACGGGTGGGTACAACGACAGCGCGAGTCGGACAAGCGGGGTCACGCCAGACCACCTGCTCCGGCGAGCCGACCGAGCCCTGCCTTCGAAATCCGCATGGGACTGCCCAAGTTGTGCCCTGAGGCTCGGCGGCGCCCTTACCGGTGATCCGGTACGGCTTGCGGCGACCCTCTCCGGGCATGGGTTCGATCAACCCGGCCTCTTCGAGCTTGGCGATCGCCCCGTAGAGGCTGCCGGGACCCGAAGCTCACGCCCGAGAAGGTCTCGATGTCCTTGATGAGGGCGTAGCCGTGCTTCGGTCCCGACGAGAGGCCGGTGAGAACCAGCACGCTGCGGTCGGACGACCCTCGCATCACGCTCACACACCGATTGTATCGGAACCTGTAGTAAGTGGACAGAGCCAGAGGTGAAGGTACGGAGAGTCGAACGCAGATCACCTCCGTGCTCCGCACTACCGGGTCGTGGTCGACGAGGAGCCGACCCCAACGGGACATCGACACGGAGCTGAACTGATAGTCGTCCTTGCATCGGCGATGGCCGCGGAGCATTGGCAGACGATGACCGCAGGACAGGCACACCGTGGCGCGATCCAACAGCCCGTAGGCACCACCTTGAGTCCGACTACGGCCGTGGGACAGTCGGTTCCGAAGGTGTTCACCAGGCGATCCGACGAATCGAGCGACGACCCATGCACTCATCGGACATGAAGCCGATGCTCGTAGTTAGTCCTGCGCTGTCACGACATCGAGCACCGTACGATATCCGCGGGCTATGACCACAAACTCCGAAAAGCACCCGAGAGTCTTCAACAGGGCATGGAGTTGATGGAACTTGCCTTGGTCCTCTTTGAGCCGGTACACGCTGTCGGCGTTTTCAAGGTCGATACGAGGAGATCGTCAAGGTTCAGATCAGCGAGCATGCGAATCACCGGGCGCCACTCATCGACGAACTCCTGGAGCCGAGTCCACAGCTCCTCCGGCGTAAAACGAGTGAACGAGTCGGCATCAAGCGCGGACAGGACGTAGGGGCCATGGACGAACTCTCGTGTTTCTCAGTCGACGTAGGGCGATGGACGAGGACCGGTGTACGAGTGTGCAGCTCGATCGTCCCCCAAAAGAGACTCAAGAATCTCTCGGTCGCTGCGGTCCGGATCGTTGAGCCGATAGCGTCCGACATCCACTCGACACCAAACCAGGTCGGGGGAAGGGGTGGACGGTTGTCTCGATCAGTTCCAGCCATCCCTTGTGCTCCACGCCGAGTATCCCACCCATGATGTGACCGCCGACCACTGTCAAGCCTAAGAACGCCTCCGTACTCCAACATGTGCCACCAGGGCACAGCAACGACCGAGTAGACCCTTCTCCGGCGCTCACAGGTCCCCGCCGGAATAGCCTTCGATCTTGGAGCGCCTCCGGCGCCAGAGAAGCTCGGGTTCGCCTCGCAGGCACGCCCTCGTCGCTCCACAACTCGCCGTGGAAACGTGTCATTCCGGTGCCGCCGGGATCACGCGTCCCTGGCCGGACTGACGTTCTCCTCCCAGAACTCCCGGTACCGCTCCCGGGTCGCCTCCACATACGGCGCACGCTGCGCCACCAACTGGTCCGGCGTAAGTCCGTCGAACGACATGCCACGCCTCTCGGCCAGGTCGAAGTACCGATTGTCGGCGGTGTTGCAAAACATGCAGGCCGTCACAATGAAATCGAGGTCGTCGCGATTCGGGTGAAGCTTAGGCAGTAGGTGATCCCAGGACAGCGAGAGCCAGTTGCTGAACGACTCGCTGCCGTCGAGCCCGCAATACCTGCAGTGGAACTCGTCGCGCTTGTGGACGGGGTGAGCGTATCCGCGGAGCGTGTCGTCAAAGCCAGCCACATCTCCTCCTGTCGATCGTCGCCGTCTGCGCGGACCTTGAAAGTCGCGGCTGCGTGGAGGCCCTTGATCCCCCACGCCATGCCATCGTGACCGGAAGCGTGCCGGAGTGCCAGGTGTGACGTTCCGACGGCTCGTCTGAGAATCGAGTCACCCGGACGGTCCACGCTGAAGCTCAGGTCCTACGTGGCCGATAAATCACCATGGTCTCTATCGGGCGAAGAGGCGGCAAGGAGCCGTGAGCGACGAGTCCGAATCTGGCGACCCCACCGTTGCCGCAGATTCGACGCCACCACCGGGTGATGTTGGGGGCTCGGCGCCAGTATTGCGTCGCGACATTCCGCTGCCACGGATTGGCGCTAGGCCACAGGCTCTCATCGTCGCCTTGGCGGTCGAAGTCGCATGCCTCGTGGTGCTCGACGTGTTGCTCGCCTTCCGTGCGCACGCCAACATCCCGTTCCAGGTTCTCCACCCGTTTGCGATGGCTCCACCGCCACCCGGGCTTTCTGTGACGTATCAGCTCGACTGGCCCCGGCTGGCAGGGTTTGCGGCGTTAAGCATCATCGTGGGAACCCTGCTCGTCCTCTCGATCCTTTCGGCACGGAAGCTCCTCGAAGAAGAACCGACTGACCAGCGAACGCGCCGACTGTTGGTCATCCGCATCACGATCGTCGTCTCGTGCGGTCTCGCCCTGGCCGAGTTCAGCGCGTTGGAGTCGGCGCTCGAAGGATGGAACCCGAGCAGCACGCTGGATGTGGGAACTCCCGATCGGTGGCAGACCACGTCGGTACTTGTGGTGGGTGGCCTGGCAGCCGTTGCAGTGGTCGCATTCGGGATACCAATCATTCGGAACGTATGGGCGTCGAAGATGACGCCACTCGCTTGGGTAACGGTCGCCGCTGCGAGCCTTCTCGTAATCGCTGGCTTCGTCGCAAGTCAGGAAGTGGCTGTGTCGACGAGCTACCAGTACATCCATGAAGTAACGGCTGATCCCGGCCCCAACACCCACAGCATCATGGGGTCTTCCGGTCCTGCAGGGCTTCCGAACCGTGACGATCACGCAATCACCCGCCACCCGCTACCTGGACTCTGTCGCGTGCGGTGGAACTGGCGGGGTGTGCATGGCTTTTGGCACTGGCCTCGGGCACTACGTCGATACCCCATACCCCGAGGTAGCCGTCACAGTTGACGGCGGGCGGACATGGCACGCGTGGATGTACCCCATGGAATCTTCTGGCGCATTTCCGGGTGCAGCATGCGCGGAATCAAACGTGCCTTGAGGCGTTCGTTGGCGGACGTTCAACCGCGATCCTTGCGGTGACCACAACTACCTCGGGGGTGCCTGACGCCAGTCTCGAAGGGCAGTCCACGCCAACCAACCCAATCTCTTGTCCGAGCGTCGGATGGTGTGCATCAACCGTTATCAATGCCAATGGCATCTCGGGCCTGATCATCAGCACGGACGGGGGATCGACATGGAAGAGCGCGCACTCGCTGGCCTTCCCCCGGGTGGCCCGCCTGACGCGTTTCCTGCAATCTCTTGTCCGAGCGTCGAGCACTGCATCATTCCTATACAACTGAACCCTCTCTTGAACGCAGCCAAGTCATGGGCTCCTCGCAGCACAAACCGGCGAGCTCCCAGCAGACCTCATCCCAAGCCGCCTTCGCCGTAACCCTGAACTGGAGGGAGCACATGGAGCGTCGCTGTCCACCTCTTAGCCCTCTTGGAATAAGTCCGGTCGATATCCCTGTCCGCGAAGATGCCAACCGCCGGGCGCTAGCAAACGGCTACGCCAACACAGACCTTTCAGGACTCGTCTGAGACTTCTGACGGCGGGAGAGAGCTGGCAAACGCCTTGCGGGACCACGCCCGCGGGGCAACGAGCCGGATCCAGGCCCGGTGCCTGCGGGGGTGTCTGGGAGATGCACGTGCCATCCCCCGTCGGGTCCGACGAAGGACCTGGTCGTGACTTCACCACCTGACGATGTGCGGAAGGACGTGGGTGCAGCGCCCGGCCCCGCGATTCTGACCCCTGGCCTGTCTTCCCTCCGGCGCATGTATCGGCCTGTCCGGACTCCTGACCTAACACTCGTGTACTCAAAGGGTCCGGACCCTAACAGCGGCTGGAAGGCGAACGCCCTTCCCGACTCCGAGCTTCTTGCCGCGAGGCGCGACCTAATCCCTTGGTACGCGGGCGAGAGAAGAGCCGCTCGCCCCAACCTCGAAGACGACGAACCGGCCTGTCTGACCCGATCGACCAGCGGGTTGCGGGTCATTCCACCGCATCCAGGATCGTCCGTCTGCGACGCAGCCGCGTCCGTGCCCATCGCCGCGCATCGCGGTCCCGTCGTTCGACGTTGACTCACGTGGCTCGTCCGGTACCGACCACCGCGTCCCGAACTCCATCGATCTCACCATCTACAACGTCACCGTCCGCGTCGTCGCCAAAGCGTGCGTCGCGCAGCCGTTCGCCGAGACGTTGGTCAACGAGTTTGTCCGCGATCTCCTGAAAGCGTTCGATACGCCGCGCGACGATGTTCGCCTGCAGCCTCTTCGACGGCCTTCTCGTCGTTGACGGGGCGGTGAGGTGCCAGCCACCGAGGCCGAGCAGCTCGACTCTTCGGCGCTCACTCCACCTTGAGGGCAACCGCGATGTCCTCGTGCCGCGGCCGGAAGTCGGGATCGTTGGGGTTGATGATGAGCCGTCTGATGGCCTGCTTGAGTTGGTCGAGCCATAGCGACTCCTCGAACTGCACCTCAAATACACTATCCAGGTCAGCGTTCGCTGCTGCCGCGACCAGTCGTCGCCACCGCTTGTGCGCAGCCTGCTTCGACATCCCCAACGCCACCCCGATCGCGCTGAACGAGAAGCTCCGCTGACGTAGCTCGATGATCTGCTTGTCAAGCATCGCACTGCGGAGGTCCTCATCGCTGTCGGCAGATTGGCCGTGGCCGATCGGCGCGACGCTTTCGGTAGGGACTGGAGCGAGTGCGGCATGACCGCGGCGTCGGCTCAGCCCGCACGGCGTCGAGTCGAGTCGACGCTTTTGTCGTAGTAGTCGAAGTGATACTTGGCCACCTACCTAGCCATTGCCGCCTTGCCGTGGCGCCGCGGTCGGTTGACTCCTCCGTCACCCTTCCCCATAGCCCTGACCCCCCCACAGGTGTTGACGGCATCAGCGATGGGCGTCGAAAGAGAGAGACGCGGCATCGGAACGGCAGCTTGGGGGTGACCTGGTGGAACGCACCGCTTGGCAGACAGCGCGTCACCCTTTACCCACAGCTCTTGGGGTCTACAGGAGATGACTCGTGAGCGACGAAGGCGCGGGGCGACGGACGCGCAACAGCGGAAAATAGGCAACGGGGTGCGGGGTCTGGTGAAACGCACCGCTGGAGGGAGTGAGTGACAACCTAACCCCACTGCCTCTTGGGGGCCAGAGGTGGCACCGCCCGCGTTCTATCACACGTCCAGCGCACCGTGTGTCCGCGTTTTTCGCATGATGCGAAACGCAGCAGGGGGTGTGGGGGGCGCAGCCCACCTTGGTTTCGCGCATTCTCTACGGACTCGCCATCGAGGGGCGAGGAGGAGCCGTCTTCACCATTGAAGATTCTTTGATTCAGAATCGATTCCAAGATTCCGAAAAATCGATTCCATATTCCATTCCGACATCCCTTTAGGGGGTCGGAGGATTGGAATCAGAATCAATCGAGAGTTGGTAGAGCTTGCTCCGGCCCGTCCTCGATCATCGTCACGCCCGACCTCGTGGTCCTCCGCCAGTCTGGAGCATGTCCATCTTCGCCTTGTTAGCGCCCTTGAGGGGCTCCAGAAGCTCCCCCTGGGCGATTGGTGTCCGACCTTCATCTGCGGCCTTCTTGAGAGCCTCCAGGACGTCCCTGACGCAACGTGTCGACCTTGTTCGAGGCAGCGTCCGGCCTTGCATGTTGCTGGGCTGCGATGTCCACAAAGTCGCGAGCCTGGGCACCAGCGAATCGCCCATGGGCTCCAGCTTCAGGCGCATCGGCTCGCCCGCTTCGAAGTTCTTCTGCTTCTCGATGGTGAGGGTCAGGTCCGTCGCCTTCTTCCCGCCGGGGAGGACCTTCGTGCCGTTCGCGTCAAGGCGGAGCTTGGTATCGACAGCGCCAGTGAGTGCACCCAGCCGCGGTCGGACGACCTTGCTGTCTTTCCCGTGTGATGGACGACCACGACTGCGCGACCCAGACGAAAGCGCAGCTCATCGATGGCTTGGATGGCCAAGCCGGTGTCCTTCGCCGAGTTCTCGTCCGCTCCGGGAATGCAGCGGGCATACGTGTCCAGCACGAACAGGCGTGGGCGGAACTCGGCCCCGTTCGACGGCTTGGATCATCTCGGCAACCGATCCAGCGTCCAGAAGATCGATGGGCTGTTCGATGATGTAAAGGTCCCCCGGTGGGACGGAATGACCGTGGCCTTGCACCAGTGAACGCCGGGCTTCCCGAGACCGCCACTGCCCTCGGCTCCGACATAGATCGCCAGACCCCCCATGACGTCTCCACGAAGCCAGGGGGAGCCAGCGGCGACCTCGTAGCACCATGACAAGGCGACAAAGCTCTTGCCCACATTGGAAGGGCGCGTCCACGAACATCGCGAAGGAACCGTCTTCCAGCAGGCCATCGATGACGAACTTGGGTCAGGGCGGTTGATGATGTCTAGGGCCGAGACAAGATGATCTGTCCGCCGTGAAGCTGTCGCTTGACCCTCGCCACCCACGTCCCCACCTCATCGGGGTGACCAACAACCTTTTGAAGGTGCGCCCGCGCCGCGGTGCGTTCGATGAACATGTCGTCATGCTTGGCGAGAAGAACCGAAGCCTCGATTAGCTCGGCGAGAAGCGACCATCCGGTGTCACCCATCCGGATCGCTGCACCTCGTCGATGAACCTGACAACCAGGTCGCGGCATGGCCGAGAGCCGACTCGATAGCGTCGGGTGCTGAGATATTGTTGACGTCGGAGCCCTGCCCAAGGTCCTCCGACGTTGCCCCGGTTGCAGCCGGGGCTTCGTCGTCGATGGCCATGGGTCACCGACCCTCCGCCCGGTTCTGCTGCGCTCGTCCAGCCACGCCTCGACGTCCACAGCGCGTTACCGCAGATGGCGCCCGACCTTGCTGGCTCGCGGACCTTCTCCCCGGTAGCGCCATGCATAGATGGTCGCCACGGGGACCTGGAGGAACGCGGCGAGCCCGATGCGTTGGTAGGCATCGAGGAGCACCTGGCGGTGGGCCAGCCGTCGATGATGCGCACGATGCTCTGGCGTGCCCGGTGCACGAGCCGCCCCGGAGCGTGGAAGATCCCCCAGCGGAGTGCCTTGGGTCGGGCGTCGGTCCAGGATCCGTCGAAGCACAGCAGCTGGAACCATCGCACGAGGTCGGCGGCCAGGGCGACGGTCATCAGCCAGGTGGTGTTGGCCTCGAAGCTGGCGAAGGGGAACCGACAGAGGCCCGAGTCCTTCAATCGCTGGATGTGGGACTCGACATGGGCGTGGGCCCGCATGGTGGCATCCAGCGCCCTCGGGTCGCCGTCCTGGTCGGTGTAGAACCCCCAGTAGCGGTAGTCGAGACTCGGGAACAGGCTGCGCTGGGCACCGGGGTGGAGGGGTTCACGTCGGATGATCAGCCGGGTTCGGGAGGGGAACTTCGCTCCGTCGATCAGACTGGTCAGCTCGGCCACCGCTGCTCCCTCTTTCAACTCGCGGTCCTGGGCGAGGGCGGGAAGCCACACCTCTTCGATCCCGATGGCGTCGAAGATGGCGGCGGTGACCTGGGCATTCCTCCGGGCAGACACGTAGAACCCCACGTTGCGGGCACGGCAGGCCTCAAGGAAGTCCTCGGTGCACCCGGCCGAGTCGGCCCGCATGATGACGTCGCGTTGCACGAGGTCGGAGTGGTCACCTTCGTGGTGGCCCGCAGCGATAGGGGCCGGCAACTGGGCGATGGCGTCGTCGAGCACGGTGATGTGATCAGCGACGGTGTTGGAACCGGCGTTTCCCGGCCGCAGCAGTGCAGACAGCGTCTCACCCGTCGCGTCCACAAAGCAGAACAGCGGATGGAAGCCGAAGCCGCCCTTGAAGGTCGGCGCGGTCTGCTCCTTGTTCTCCGAGTGGATCTCGACCAGGGAGGCGTCGATGTCCAAGAGGACGGGGTCGGACCCCGTCGTCGTCGACGAGCGAGACCACACCTCGGCTCGGATCTCCGCCATCGCTTCGGCGATCCCGGAACGAGTCGACGACGTGATCTCGTGGAACGTGCGGGCAACCGTCGTGTCCGACGGCACCGACCCGAAGAGGTCACCCCCGATGCGCAGGTGCTCGATGTCGAGACAGCTCTCACCACCACCGGCCAGCATGAGGGCCGCCTGGACGAGCACCTTGCCCCGGTCGTGGACGGGAACGCCAGCACCACTCCACGGGATCCGGGAAGACAGTGCATCACCGAGCCCCAATCGGTCGGCAAAGGACCCAAGAGCGTGCAGTCCGACGTGGGCCACCACGCCCGTCCCACCGGGTTCCACCACGACGCGACGAGTGCTGTTACCGTTCACTTTGGAAGTGCCCTTCTGTTGGGGATTGCTGCTGTCTCGACAACAACAGTTTCCCCTACTGGAAGGGCGTTTCCGCGGACGCGGACCGGTCAGCTCAAATGGCGGCGTGAAGAGTCGGGGCTAGCTGAGCTGGTGTCATCACCTGTTGCGAAGCAGTGTTCATAAGCTGCTAGTCTGCCAGTAGCTATCGGCTATTAGTAACGCTCGTCAGCAAAGTGAGAAGGGCAGTCATGTTGGCCCGGCCTACATGAATGAATACCAATATCAAGAGTGGCAGAGGAGCTTGTCGGGTGATTCCCGTGGGAGGTCGGTCGCGGAGCAGGGACGATGTTGTCCAGGTGAGGGGTGAAGTTCTCCACCACCGCTGTCCCGATTGGTCATCTCGGTGACGATGAAGTTGTTTCGATTCAGCCTTGAGATCACTCGTTTGACCGTCGGCCGAGCAAGTCAAACCGCCTCCAGTGACACGATTACCGATGTGCTGCGAGCGTTTGCATCCCCGCTCTACGCACAAGCGCACAAGGTCCTCGGACTTCCAATGGACGTTGGCGGCGCGAGGACTCGTCCACCGAGACGACCTCGGTCGGGTTCGCCGCCCTGGACGGAAGGGCCGCGATGACGTGTTCTACGCTCGGTGGGCCGCTCGCTATGTCGAGGAACTGGCCCAGGGAAGTGCCCCGTGCAAAAACTCGCGGCGACGAGAGAATCTGGATGAGTCGACGATCAGGGGCTTTCTTCACGAAGCGCGACGCCGAGACCTGCTGACGAAGCCGCCTCCCGGCCGCGCTGGTGGCCGATTGACCCCAAAGGCAACCAAGCTCCTCGCTCGTAAAAAGGTGAAGGGTAACGATGGGCCATATCCAGAAGCGGACCTACAGATCGAAGCGCACAGGCAGGGTCTCAATCGGCTTCCAGGCTCGCTTCAGGTCTCCCGACGGCCGCGAGCGCAGCCAGCGATTCGATCGGAAAGCGGATGCCGAGAAGTGGCTGGCAACCAACACCGCCGACATCTCCCGAGGTGCGTGGATCGATCCCGACGCCGGGAAGATCGCCCTCGATGCCTACGCCAACGGATGGCTCGCTGGTCGCACCAACCTCCGCCCTTCGACGCGGGCGAAGAACAGGTCGCTGCTCGACCTGCACATCCTTCCCAAGCTCGGCTCCACCTCCATCTCACAACTCTCCCCCTCTGCCGTGGGTTCGTGGCACGGCAATCTTCGTGCTGCGTATCCGTCGACTGCAGCAGCCGCTTACCGCCTCCTGGCCACGATCCTCAGGACCGCGGTAGACGATGACCTCATCCCACGGTCACCATGCCGCGTCAAGGGGGCCTCATCAGAGTCTGCCGTCGAGCGACCAACGGCTTCTGTCGCTGAACTGGCCGCGGCCGTCGCCGCGACTCCAGCAAAGTACCGAGCGGCGGTACTCCTCGCTGGATGGTGTCAACTTCGACGCGGCGAGGTCCTGGGCCTCCAACGGCCGCGACATCAACCTCGAGAAGGGATGCGCTCACGGTCGCGCGCACCTGGATTCGCGTGTCCAACGATGATGTGATTGGACTTCCAAAGACCGATGCAGGCAGACGGCCGATTGCAATACCCCCAAACGTGATCCCGGCCCTTGAGGATCATCTGTCAGGAGTCGACGGACACCCCGAATCATGGCTCTTCCCCGGAAAAGGTGACGAGCCGATCAGCACGCGCACGCTCAACCACATCTGGAAGAAAGCGCGCGGCAATAGGTCGCCCTGATCTGCGCTTCCATGACTTGCGTCACTCGGGCCTGACATGGGCCGCGGCCGCAGGGGCGAGCATGGCAGAACTCATGCACCGGGCTGGTCACGCAAGCCCTGCGGCGGCACTCCGCTACCAACACGCCACAGAAGACCGGGACAGGGCGCTCGCCAATGCCTTGGCCGGATTAGCGGCAGGAGGCATTGCCCAGTTGCCGGTGGCGTCCGATCCTCATGCGGACGAAATGCGGACGAAGTTCGCGACCGGCGACATGGCCGACGCCTCCATCACCCCCCTGACCAGCCAAGATACCAAGCAGTCCCAACGGGATTCGAACCCGTGTCGCCACCTTGAGAGGGCGAGCCGGTTCATGGCATCGGGGCCCGACCGGTCTCACGCATTCGCAATCTCGCACCTCAGAACGGCCGGCTTCGACGACGGTTGGCACGAGCTGATTCGCTCCGGCACGCCCTGGAACGGAGTTGTTGGGTGGAATGTTGGGTTTTCAGGACGATCGGATCAGCGATCAGACCGTCTGAAAATTGCGGGGCCAGGATCGAGTGGACCGTGGGATCGAGGAGGAAGCCACGGCCACCGAGAGCGCCAATCTCAAAGCAGCGAGGAAAAAGATCGCTGCTCTCGAGGCCGAGCCGGTGGTCCATCGGCGGGCAGCTGAGCTGCTGAAGGAGCGGATGGTCTCAAGAGTCGATTCGCGACCATTTCGGTGATGGGCGCGGAGAGCCACTCCGTCCAGCTCGCCTCCCGCGTCCTCGGTGTCTCCGAATCGGGCTAACACGCCTGGGCCTGTCGACCGCTTTCGGAACGCTTCGTCGACGATGCCTTCCTGGCAAACCAGATCCACGACGTCTACGGACGCTCACGCTGCAGTTCGTCGCCGACACCACGACCAAGAAGGGACTGAAGGCCAACACCGATCTCGACCAGAGCTATTACCCTAAAGGCGTCAAGATCACTAACAAGGAGCTGGCTGCCGTCCCGCTCACCTGCCATGAATTCCACTGCGACTAGAACTAGACCGTTCACTCGGAACAGCGCGAGTAGTTTCCACATGGACCCCTTCACGATACGTAGCTATGTAGCCACTCTCCGAGGCCAAACGTACTGTTGAAATGAAGTTTCGCACGCCTGTACGATTGGGGTTTGATATCGATTGCCAAGGTGGCTAGGCGTCCGCCTGAAATCAGTAATGCTTGGGGGTTCAGTATTATGTTGACGGGTGCAGTTTCGGCAAGGCGGCGTGAATGCGAGGCCCGAGGAGGCCGGCGAACCGGATTGCCTCTGAGGATGGTTCGGAGTGGTCTGGCCACCTTGCTCACGATCGTGGCAATGACCTCTTTATCGGTGGTTGCCGGGGCACCTGCAGGCGCTACTGTGCCGGGGCCTACAGGATCGCCAGGTGTGACTGGGACCGAAATTCCGGCTGATGGCTTGGCTGCCGGTCTCAATCTTCAGCCCGTCATGATTCCGGTTCAAGCGTCCGGATTGCCGGCGAATGCAGCCTTGTACTGGATCCTCTGCGAGGCTGGCTTCTCCGGCTTCGCAACCGGCTGCGCTACCATCTCGGGCGAGGATTCAAGCCCGGCAGGCTCCCCTGCAGGTGATTCGGACGCAAATGGCGACTTCACCGGTCACTTCTTGGCTGATCCGTCTCTCTCGCAATTCACTGCAGCCTCGATTCCATGCCAACAACCGGGATCATGCGTTGCCGTCCTTACGGTGCTCAACCCGGCTTCTTCACAGTGGGATCCGTCCTCTCCCAATATCGTCTTCCCCTTCTATTACCCACTTCCAGTAGAGCTGCCGGTCGGTGCTATCGGTATATTCGGCGTGACTGGCATCTCAGCACTTGGTCTGGCCGTGATTTCATTTCGGTCATGGCGGAGGCGCCAGCCTGAGGGATCACGTGGTGACCTGGTCAACGAAGCTTCCTGAATGCGATCCGGTGAACACTGAAACCACCTCCATCTTCGAGAAACTCAAAGTCTTCCAGGATGTCATCACTAGGCGCAGCCCGAGCGGTACGCGCTCGTGACCTCATTGATGGCTCTACGCGTTCAACTGGGGAGAGCGGGTTCTGATCCTGGGTGGTGAGGGACGCTGGGGCCACGTGACTCCACCGGCGTGGAGGAGCACCCGGAGCCGGTAGTGCTCGAAGCTGGTGAAGCTCCTGCCGGCTCGCTTGACCTGCTTCAAGCAGAAGTTCTGGCCCTCGGTCGGACCGTTCGATGCCCCGGTCCGGTGGTGGTTGAGGATCTCCCTTCGCCTTCGCTTCAGGGTGTGGCCGAGGGACCGGATCTCCATCAACGGGCCCAGCTACCGGTTGAAGGACCACGTCGATCCGAGGGGAGGTGCGGCCAAGGACTGAACCGATCACGCCGCCACCGACACATCAGGGTGTACGCCGAACGACATATGGGGTTGACCGCCGACACTCGTCGTGCGGGTCGCCAAGGCGCAGCCCGAGCAGCACGCGTTCGTGCCCTCGTTCGTCCAGTCGCTCGCTGCCCTTCAGGCGGAGCTTGCGGATCCGGTAGAGCGGGTCGGCCTTCCTGCCGCGGTGCCCGAGGGTCTCGTTCTGCACACGCCGGCAGGGGACGCTCTTGATCCTTGTGATCAACGATCTTGGAACGGACTAGGAGAATTCCTCGATCGGCAGTCCGCCAACGAGCCGATTCGCCGACCGCCTCAATGTCACCCTCCCTGGTCAAGCCCCCAATTGCCTGCCCGGTGATGGAAGACTCGGTGGCGTTGACGGGTGGGATCGCAATCCACATTGAGATTCTGGTCGAGAAGTCGATGAGTCGCCGAGTCCGCGCAGGCCCGGACCTGCGCCGTTGAATGGCCGAGCCCTCCTGGATCAGCAGGGACGTCCGTTCTCCAGAACAATGAGCACCCAAGCCCTGCTCGCTCCTTTGACTCGACCCCGTCAAGCCGTCCTCGGATCCATCCGAGTCCCGCTGAGAGCCCGCCGACATTCCCGCGTCACACCCCCTGAATACCTTGAACACGATTGCAAGGGGTGTCCCTTGCCGGTGAGAGGGAGTCGGCGTGGCCTGGATGCGAATGATTGGAGCGGATTCTGTCGCCTACCACCGCGAGACCATCATCGAGCGCGGCGACGACTTCCCTGGCACCGCGTCGAGTACTACGCCTCGAGGGGTGAGACCCCGCTCCTCTGGGGTGGATCGGGGGCTGCGTCCCTCGGTCTGGTCGGTCCCGTCGACAACCCTTCCTACGACGCCATCTACGGCCCGGGCGGGGCGTGCGACCCCAGGACCGGCGAACGGCTTGTCAACGCCAGGCGACCGGGCATGGAGCTAGTCGTCGCCGCCCACAAGTCGGTGGCCGAGTTGGGGGTGCTCGGCCACGTCGAGGACATGCACGCCATCATGGATGCCGAACGGGACGCCACTCTCGCCTTCCTGGACAAACTGACCAGGGAGCGGGGCGGCCGGCGGGGCGTGGCCGCGGTCCCCACCCCCACCACTGGCCTCGTCTACGCCCACGCTCGCCACGCCACTACCCGGGCCGGGGACCCCGGCCCCCACGACCACGTGCTCATCGCCAATGTGATCGAGATGCAGGACACGAAGGGCGGCACCAAGGCCCCCGACACCACCCTCTGGCGAGAGCACCTTCATGCCGCCACCATGGTCGGGCGGGTAGCCTCAGCCGCCCAAGCCGTAGCGCTCGGCTACGGCATCGAGGCCGATCCCGGACCGTCGGGCAAACTCGGGCACTGGAAGATCGCCGGCATTCCCGACAAGGCGCTGGCCGTCCACTCCAAGCGGGCGGCCGAGATCTCCCGGGCCGTGGCCGAGAAGGGCTTCGACACCTACCAGTCCCGCCAGGTGGCAGCCCGCCAGACCAGGAAACAGAAACGCCACAGTGCTGTCGACGAGCTGTTGCCCCGGTGGCGAGCCGAGCTCACCGACGCCGGCTTCCCGCCCGAGCAACTGACAGCCGACATCGAGCGGGCGGGCCGCGAGTACCAGCGTGAACATTCGCCCACCAAGGTCCTCTGGGACCGGGAGCTCGCAGAGCTGGCCAACGACGTGCTGGGACCCGACGGGACACTGTCGGCCCGGAAGGTCTTCTCCAAGCGCGACGTGATCGTGGCCGTCGCGCCAAAGGTCTTCGGATTGCCCGCCCGCGAATTGGAGAAAGCTACCGAGCGGGTGCTCCGAGATCCGGATGCCATCCCGCTGGTTGGTGTGCCTCGGGCCTCCGAGCGGGCCTTTGCCACCGCCCACGTGCTGGCCACTGAACAGGCCATCGAGCGAGCGGTGGAGCGGGGGGTCGAGAACCTGGGGTCAGCCAGGGTGACGCCCGAAGTGGCGACAGGTGCGATCGGCCGCCAGAGCGCTGTCCTGGGGTCTCCACTGACCCCCGGCCAGCAGGCGGCGGTCGTGGGCATTGCCACCTCGGGCCGGGGAGTGGAGCTGGTCGAAGGAGTGGCCGGATCGGGCAAGACGACGGTCATGGCCGCCGTCCGGGACGCCTTCGAATCGGGAGGGTTCACGGTCATCGGCACCTCGACCTCCGGCCAGGCGGCCAGGACCCTCGGTCGAGAAGCTGGACTCGAGGAGTCGAGGACGCTGGCCTCCCTCCGGTGGCGCATCCAACACGATCGGATGCACCTGAGCGAACACCACGTCCTCGTCCTGGACGAGGCGGGGATGGCGGCAGATCGGGACATCGCCTTCCTCCTCGACCATGCCCGGATGCGCGGCGCCAAGGTGGTCCTGGTGGGTGACGATCGCCAGCTGGGTGCCGTGTCCGTCGGCGGGGCCATGGGTGCCCTGGTTGAGCGCCACGGAGGGATCGTCCACGCCCTCGAACAGAACGTTCGCCAGCACAACGAAGCCGAACGGGAGGCACTGGCCGAACTCCGGGCCGGCGACGTCACCCGGGCCGTCGAGTTCTATCTGGGCCAGGGCAGGGTGACAACCGAGCGGACTCGGGATGAGGCGCTGAACAAAGTGGTCGACCAGTGGGCGAAGGACGCGCTGGATGGCCGGGACGCCGCCATGTTCGCCTGGAGGCGGGCCAACGTCGCCGAGCTGAATCGCCTGGCCAGGGAGCGGATGGTGGCCGAGGGACGGGTCACGGGTCCCGAGTTGGTGACTCCAGGAGGGACGCACTTCGCGGCAGGTGATCGCATCGTCACCCTGGCCCCTCTTGCCAGCGGCCAGATCGTCACCTCAGAGCGGGGAGTGGTCACCGCCGTGGGACAGGACCGGGCACATCTGATGGTCCGGTTGGAGGACGGTCGACAGCACCTCCTGGAGCGTGACGAGATCGGCGCCGCCCAGCTGGCCCACGGCTATGCCACCACGGTCCACCGGAGCCAGGGGGCCACCCACGACGTCGCCCACGTCTACGAGGACGGGGGCGGACGGGAACTGGCCTACGTGGCCATGAGTCGGGCCCGGGCCGAGACCCACGTGTATCTATGTGCCGACGACCTGGACCAGGCACGAGAGGACCTCTGCCGCAGCTGGGTGACCGAGCGGCGATGGAAGTGGGCCATCGACACCGGCACACCCGTGGTCGCTGGCCGGGATTCTCAACCAAAGGCGCCGGCCTCCCTCGAGAGGGAAGCTCTTGAGCAGGAGCAGGCCGGACTCTACGCCGCCATGCCCCGATACCTGCGTGACGAGATCAGCGCTGCCAAGGACCGGTGTCGGGCCGCCGAAGCTGAACTCTCCAGACTGCGGAGCAACAATGGCGCCGGCTGGGGCGGCGCCATCAGCGAGGCGGCCAACGATGTGTTCGCGGCGAATCGGACCCACTTCGACCACCAGTTGCACGCAAACGACACGTTCCTTTCCCGAATCCAGGCCCGTCTCGCCAAGTCGGCCGATCTCGCACGGATCGCCGATGCCGAACTGAAGTTGGCCGAGCTCCGCCGACCAGAGGAGCCTGGCCTACTGGACGCGGGGATGCGGCGGACAGGGAGCTTGCCGACCTGTACCGCGAGGTCACTGACGGAGGGCGGTGGCGGGCCGAGCATCCCGAGGTAATGCACCGGCAGAGCGAAATCGGCAGCGAGATCTACAGCCTGCACGCTGCGGTTGATGGCGAACGCTGGACCGTTGACGTGGAACTGAACCCCCGACTGGAGCCGGAAAGGGCACCCGAGCGCTCCACGTCCTACGAGCAGAGCAGTTCGATCGAGCACGATCGTGACTACGGATTCGGGATGTGACTCCAGGCCACGTCCAGGCCTTGATGACGGCGTATTCAACCAATGAGCTGGTCAACGAACCTGCGAGTCCAGCACGCTCGACTATACGGATTCCGACGAGCCGGACTGGCTCTCTGGCATCGGGCGGAGTAGCCCCAAAGGACCAAATATCTCGCCGTGCTTCTCTCTGTTCGTCGGTCGTGTCGCCAAGGTGCCCGACCCATGGCCGAGCAATTGGGAGACGAGGACTCCGACCTTGCGATCGGCCGTGGCGGGGCAGGTCGGAGCCGTTGACAGGTCGCCGACCAGGGAGGGTGACGTTGTCAGCCGGATCCGGGGTGACGTTCGGCGCGGTCATTGGGCAACGTCACCTTTTGGCACGCAATTTCTCCGGCGGTCCGGGGTGACGTTGCGGGTGATGTAGATACGGAGGATGGACTGCGACCACGGCATACCGCCTGGCACTGAGCACGACCGGAGACCGTCAATGCGATCCAGCCCACCCACCACGACCTCCAAACCCCTACTGAGCGTCGAGGAGGCCGCCAACCTGTTGGGCGCGACGCGCTCCACGCTCTACCGGGCGGTCAAGGCCGGAACGCTCCCACTTCCGGTATTCCGCATCGGATCGCGTATCAGGATTCCACGGCTCGCCGTCGAGAATCTGATCGCCGGCAAGGACCCGGGTCATGCAGCTCCGCTGACGCCGCGGCCGGGGTGAGCTCGCAATTGAATCGGGGCTCACTTCTATAGCTCCTGCCTACTATGAGGCCTTGGGCGTTATCACCCGCTGTTGGCCGCTGCCACCCGGCTCCGTTTTCCCCCGATCAGCTTGCCCATGTGGTCGGCCGCCCGCTGGTCCTCTTTGCTGACGCTGTCGGTGTAGTGCCTGGCCATCTGGATGGTCGACCAGCCCAGCCGGGACTGCTTCTGGCTCTCGGAGATCACGGAATCGAGTTCGGTGGCCACGAAGTGACGGAGGGAGTGCAGGTGGATGTCCGATGCCACGCCGGCACTGTTCCGGAGTCGGGCAAAGGAGCGACTGAGCGAGTCGGGCCGGGGTGCCTCGAGGCCATCAGCCTCGAGGAGAAGACGAAGCCTTCTGGTCCCAGGGTCAGTCCGCACGCCCGTGCGATCTCGTCCTGGCGGGCCCGGAGGGATCTCAGTTCGTCGAGGGTGCCACGGTCGACGGCGATCGTCCGAATGCTCGCCCTCGTCTTCGGTGCTTTGACTTGGATCCCCGATCGACCGATCACGACGGACTTATCGATACAGATCTGCTTGCGGTCCATGTCCACGTCGGACCAGCGGAGTGCGCATGCCTCTCCCCTGCGAAGACCCGTCGCCGTCACCAGTCGAATGAACGCGGAAACCCGGGGATCGCCCGTGCGAGCGAATCCCAGGATCGCTCTGACCTCATCGACCGTCGGCGCACGGACTTCCTCGGTTCCCTCGGTGAGGCTCCAGACCGGGAGTTCAGTGTCGGCGATCGGGTTGGGAAGAGTGTTGCCGCTCCACTTCCGGGCCAGCCGGCATGCCCGATGGAGAATCGCCCGAATGCGGCGGACACGCTCTTGAGAGAGTCCCGAATCCTTCAGCTTCCGGAGGTACTGCTCCACGTCGAATGGCGTAAGCGACGCTATTCGACGGCGACCAATCGACTTCTGGATATGCAGCGTCCACACCGTCTCGTAGTCGGAGGCGGTGTTGGGCGAGAGATCGGACCAGCCGTTCGACTTCCACGCCGTGATGGCGTCGTTGACCGTTGTTGTCGGTCCCCACTGGGGCGACGGGTCGGGGATCGCGGCCGGTTTCGTCTCCTGCTCGGTCACCAGGCGTGCCAGCTCTCGTTCCGCAGCTCGGCGATTGCCTCGGAACCGACGATGGAGGTGCCGCACCCGGCCTTCGCTGTCCCGGCCCACGTACACCCGGAGCTCCCAGGTGTCGGGATCACCGACCAGTCGCATGCTTCCTGCCATCGAACTCCCCCATACCTTGTTGGGTTTTTTGTTGGGTTCTTCTGGCAACGAGGATAACAATCACGACATACCGGAACAGATATGCCATCTGTACTGGGAAAACGGCTGGCAGTCCCAACGGGATTCGAACCCGTGTCGCCACCTTGAGAGGGTGGTGTCCTAGGCCACTAGACGATGGGACCTTGCGTGAGGCGCCGGCAGGGGCACCCACATGCGCTCGGGGGGAAGGACTCGAACCCTCAATAACTGGACCAGAACCAGTCGTGTTGCCGATTACACCACCCCCGATCGGGCGGAACCGACAATTTAGCCGACCCGGTCTCCACCCGGTTCTCCCCCGCCGCCGTTGCCCGGGGCCCCATGGGACCTTTCGAACCCGTCACCGACCTGCGGCCGGCACCTCACACGTCACGCCAACCCGTGCAGCCTGTTGAGGCGCTGGAACCCGATGATCCGGCCGAGGGCCACGCCGACGGTCTCCTTGGCGTAGTACGGCAGGGTCGACACTCCCCGGATGGGCGAGCTCCGGGTCGGTGTCGGCGACGGCGAAAGGCCCACCGACGAGGCGATGGCCAGCGACCGGTCCTCGTGGAACGGATCGGTCACCACCAGCACACGGGCCTTCCCCTCCGGCACGAGCTCGGCGGCCGCATCGGCGAGGTTGTCCCACGAGTTGTTGCCCCCGGCCTCCACGATGTCGCCGGCCGGCACCCCGTTGTCCTCGAGGTACCGCCGGCCCGCCTCCGACTCGGTGTAGGTGTCACCGGCCTCCTTCGAACCGGTGGTCACGATCTCGGACACGTACCCCTGCCGCCAGAGCGCCAGGGCCTCGTCGAGCCGGGCCCGCAGGTCCGGCGACGGCACCCCGTCGTACTGGGCCGCGCCCATCACCACCGGCCCGCGTTGGCCGGTGCGGGTTCGTAGTGACGACCGGTCAACCACACCTGCACGGCCGTCACGGCCAGGTAGACCACCGCGCCCGCGGCCACCAGCACGGCGAGACGGAGCACCCAGCGGGCCAGGCTGACGCCGGCGAGCGCCGCACGCGCCACCACTCCCCTACGAGCCGCCCGCCAGCTTCGCCGACGCCGTCCTGATCCGGTCGAGGACCCGCACGGGTCCCAGCACCTCCAACGACTCGAACAGGGGCGGCCCCACCCGCCGCCCGGTCACGGCCATGCGGATGGGCGCCTGCGCCTTGCCCAGCTTGCGCCCGACCCCCTCCGCCAGCGCCAGGGTGGCCTCGTGCAGCGCGCCGCGGTGAACCGGTTCTCCCCGGCGAGCTCGTCGTAGGCGGTGGCCGCCGCCTCCAGGATCCCGGCGCGGCATCGTCGCCGCCCATCACCCGGGACCATTCGCCCTCGTCCACGGCCGGCACCTCGAGAAAGACGAAGTCGACCATGGCCGGCACCTCGCCCAGGGTGGCCACCCGCTCCTGCACCAGGGGGGCCAGCCGGGCGAAGGCCGCCGGATCGAAGCCCCCCGCCGGCCACGGTGCGGCCTCCCCCTCGAGCCACGGCCCGCACCGCTCGACGAACTCCTCCACCGGCAGTGCCCGGATGTACTCGCCGTTGATATGGGTGAGCTTGGCCACGTCGAAGAAGGCCGGCGAGTGGTTGACGTCCTCCAGCCGGAACCACGCACCAGCTGGTCGACTGCGAAGAGCTCCTCCCCGCCCTTCGGGCTCCACCCCAGCAGGGCCAGGTAGTTGACGAACGCCTCGGGCAGGAACCCCTGGCGCCGGTAGTCCTCCACCGCCACCGGATCACGGCGCTTGGACAGCTTCTGGCGCTTCTCGTTGACGAGCATGGGCAGGTGCGCGAACGCCGGCAGTGCCGGCACCGGTCGGCCGGCCTCGTCCTTCCACCCCGCGTCGGACAGCGCCTGCCACAGCAGCACGCCTCTGGGCGTCGTCGGCAGGAGGTCCTCCCCCCGGATGACTTCGGTGATGGCCATGTCGATGTCGTCGACCACGTTGGCCAGCACGAAGAGGGGCTGACCGGTCGACTTCACGGCCACGAAGTCGTCCATGGCCGAGTGGGGGAACACGACCTCGCCCCGGATCACGTCCGACACCGTGGTCGCGCCGTCGTCGGGCACCCGGAACCGCAATGCGGCCGGGGCGGCGCCCTCCGGCGACACCCGGGGCAGTCCCAGGTGGCGGCAGTGGCCGTCGTAACCGGGGGTGGTGATACCGGCCGCCTTGTTGCGGGCCTCGACCTCGGCGTGGGTGCACGTGCACGCGTAGAGGGCCCCGGCGTCCCACAGACGGTCGACGGCCGCCGCGTAGCGGTCGAACCGGGCCGACTGACGGTACGGTCCCTCGTCGGGCGCCATCCCCAGCCACCGCATGGCGCCGAGGATGCCCTCGACGTGCTCCTCGCGGTTGCGTTCGGTGTCGGTGTCCTCGATGCGCAGCACGAACGTGCCGCCCGACCCCCGGGCCACCAGCCAGTTGAAGAGCGCCGTGCGGGCGCTCCCGACGTGGAAGTAGCCCGTCGGCGAGGGGGCGAAGCGGACCCTCGGGTCGGGACCGACGGCGGCCGGTCCGTCGACCTCCCCTGCGGGCTCCGGCCCCGGCACTACTCCTCGACGATGCTGATGGCGCCCGTCGGGCAGCCGTTGGCGGCCTGGCGGACCTTCTCGCGCAGCTCCTCGCCCGGATGCTCGTTCAGCACATACAGAAAGCCGTCGTCACGCACCTCGAACACCTCGGGCGCGATGCCCATGCACACGGCGTTGCTGGCGCACTCGTCATAGTCGACGACGATCTTCATGTGGTCCCTCCGATCCTGCCGCCCGGGGGCGTGCACTCCTCCCCACGGTACCTCGCCGGGCCCGGTGGACTAGGACGGCTTCTCGCTGCCCACGATCCACATGGCGAAGAATTGCGAGCCGCCGCCGTAGGCGTGGCCGAGCGCCCGGCGGGCCCCGTCCACCTGGTGCTCGCCGGCCTGTCCCCGCACCTGCATGGCCGCCTCGAGGAACCGCAGCATGCCCGACGCCCCGATCGGGTTCGACGACAGGACGCCCCCCGAGGCATTCCACGGGATGTCGCCGTCGAGGGCGGTGGCGCCGGCCTCGGTCAGCTTCCACCCGTCGCCGAGCTCGCAGAACCCCAGATTCTCGAGCCACATCGGCTCGTACCAGCTGAACGGCACGTACACCTCGGCCATGTCGATCTCCGACCGGGGGTCGGTGATCCCGGCCTGGCGGTAGACGTCGGCCGAGCAGTCGCGGCCGGCCTGCGGGTTGATCTGGTCGCGGCCGGCGAACATGGTCGGCTCGGAGCGCATGGCCATGCCGTGGATCCACGCCGGCGGGTACTCCCCGCCGACCACGGCGTCCTCGGCGGCCAGCACCATGGCGGCGGCACCGTCCGACGACGGGCACGCCTCGAGGTAGCGCAGAGGGTCCCACAGCATGATCGAGTCCTCGACCATCTTCATGTCGATGCCCTCGAGATGGAGGTGGGCGTAGGGGTTCTTCGAGCGCGTTCAGCCTGTCCTTGACGGCCACCATCCGGCCGATGTGGTCCGGGGCCCCGGAGCGGTGCATGTAGGCACGGATGTGGGGGGCGAAGTAGCCGCCGGCCCCGGCCAGCAGCGGCGCCGCGAACGGCTGGGGCACCGAAAGGGCCCACATGGCGTCGGAGTCGGACTGCTTCTCGTAGGCGACCGTGAGCACGCGTCGGTGGATGCCCGACGCGATCAGGTGGGCCGCCACCAGGGCGGTCGAGCCACCCACCGATCCGGCGGTGTGGACGCGGAGCATGGGCTTACCCACGGCCCCGAGCGCGGGTGCCAGGTACAGCTCCGGCATCATGTTGCCCTCGAACATGTCGGGGGCCTTGCCGATGACGACGGCGTCGATGTCGGACCACGTGAGCTGGGCGTCGGCCAGGGCGGACTTGGCGGCCTCGCGCACCATGCCGGCGATCGAGACGTCGTCCCGCTTGGCCTTCAGGTAGGTCTGGCCCACCCCGATGACTGCGCAGCGATCTGCCATCACTCACCCTCCAGGACGCAGACGAGGTTCTGTTGCAGGCACGGTCCCGAGGTGGCGTGGGCCACCGCCCGGGAAGCATCGCCGGAGCTGATGCGGGTGGCAGCCTCGCCGATGCGGATGAGGCCGGCCGACATGATGGGGTTGGCGGCCAGCGCGCCGCCCGACGGGTTCACGACGGTGGGCGATCCGCCCGATCCACCGGTGGTGCTCAGACCGAGGGCCTCGGCCACGATCAGCTCCTGGTGGGCGTAGGGAGCGTGGAGCTCGGCCACGTCGACCGGACCGTCGGCGACACCGGCGCCGGCGGCGGCTGCGGCCGTGGACGTCGAAACCGTCAGGTCGCGGGCGCCGAGCGAGTGGGTCTCGATGCGGTGGTCGATACCGGTGATCCACGCCGGCCGCTCCGACCACTCCCGGGCCTTGTCGCCGGCGGCGATGACGATGGCCGCGCAGCCGTCGGTGATGGGCGGCAGGGCGTGGCGCCTCAGCGGCGACACGACGTAGTCGTCGCGTCAGGAGCTCCTCGGGGCTGCGGTCCGAGGCCACCTGCGCCTTCGGGTTGGCCAGCGCGGCCCGCCGGTTGCGGGCGGCCACCTCGGCCAGGTCGGCCTCGGTGGCCTTGCCGGCGTCGATCAGGGCGCGGGCCTGCAGGGCGGCCAGGCTCACCGGATCGGGCCACAGCGGGGCCAGGTAGTAGGGGTCCAGCTGCATCGCCATGATCTCTTGGAGGTCACCGAGCGACGAGCGACCGAACGCATAGATCAGGGCGGCGTCGATCTCACCCTCCTGCAGGAGTGCCCATGCCTCGTAGAGTGCCCAGGCGCCGTCCATCTCCACGTGGCTCTCGGCGCGCGGTGGCCACACCCCGACGGCGTCGAGGGCCATGACGAAGCTGAACGGCCCACCGACCAGGTAGTCGGTCGAACCCGAGCAGATGAACCCGACATCGTCCTTGGTGATGCCGATGTTGGCGAACACCTCGGCGACCACCGGCATGAGCATCTCGACCTCGTTGCGCTCCTCCTCGCGCCGGACGTTGTCGTACTGGGCGAACGACACGACGGCCACCGGCCGGCGGACGCGGCCGCCGCCGGTGGGTGCGGTGGATGCGGCCGCGCTCACAGGTACTCCTTGAAGGACTCGTAGTCGGCGTCGGGCTCGTCGATCGGGCGGAAGTACCTGACCGACGCCAGCGACGGCCCCAGATCGGCCTCGTCGACCCAGACGGCCTCGACGCGCATCCCCATCCGGACCTCGGCGGTGGGCACCTCCTGGATGAGGCCCATGAAGGAGATGTTCGCCCCGTCCAGGAGGACCTGGGCACAGATGTAGGGGATGTCGATGGACTGGCCGGCGAAGGGCACGTTGACGATGCAGAAGGTGGTGATGATGCCGGTGTTCGGCAGGGCCACGTCCTCGGTGGTGGGCACCCCGTCCACCGGGCACGAGCCCCGCGCCGGGATGTAGACCTTGCCGCACGTGGGGCACCGCTGGCCCACGAACCGGCCCTCGGCCAGGCCACGCAGGAATTTCGACTGCGAAACCCCGGGCGTGAAGCCGTAGTCGAGGCGGATGGGGGTGGCCAGGGTCGTGACCGGGCCGGGTTCCCCGGCCACGGTGGCGTCGGTGGTCGTCATCGGGCGGCACTTCCCCCGGCGGCCGCCCCGTCGTCGGGCACGAACGCCTCGATGTCGCGCATATGGCCGACGCGCTCCCCGTCGGGCCGCCAGCGCGGCACCACCCGCGCCCCTGTCGACAGCGCCTCGGGCCCGCCGACGTCGACGGCGTGCAGCATGGCCGTGGTGGCACCGTCGAGGCGGATGAGCGCCCACGCGAACGGGTGGTCGAGGGGATGCTTGGGGCGGGGCTCGGCCACCCACGCCCACGTCTCGACGACCCCGCCCGGGCCGACCTCGACGAACGCACCGGTGTCGTCCCCGGTCACCGGGTCGTACTCGGTCGGCGGCACGATCACGGCGCCGTCGGACCCGCGGACGCCGACGATCCGGCGCTCCCGCAGTCCGGTCAGGAAGGCCCCGATGACCGGTCCCGTCGACCTCGAGTACGGGTACTCGAGGACATGGCTTGCAAACAGCACGTCGCTCTCGGGCATGCGTGTCCTCCCCCTCGCGTCTCTCCGGTCGGCCGGCGTCCAAAAAGTAGAACAGATTTCAGTTTACGCGCCAGCACGGCCGGGAGATGCCTCTAGCATCGCCCCGTGGACGCTGGCTTCCCCCACCCGCCGTCCGGACCGTCACCGGCGCCGGGCGCCTCGCTCCGGCTGTCCGGGGTGGCCATGCCCGACCCGGCCAGCACGACGGGGGCCTGGATCACCGATCTGGCCGTCGAGGTGAGCCCGGCGGGGATGGTGGTCCGGTGGCCCGACGGGGTGCGCCGGTGGGAGGTGGCGTGGCCGACGGTGACGTCCCTCGCCCGGGGCACGCCCGGCCGCTACAGCGACGGCTCGCCCAACGAATCCCTCGACGTGGCCGTGGCCGGCCGCACCGTCCACCTGGTGGCGCCGGCCGCCGTGTTCACGGCGGACGCCTTCGCCGCCGTCGACGCCGCCCGTGACCAGGGGAGCGCACCCCGTCCCGGGGCACCGGCCGGCGCCGTGCCCTTCGCACCGGTGGTGCCGGTGGGTCCGGTGGGACGGCCGGCACCCACGGCCTGGACGGCGCCCGCCACCGGCCCGGCACCGGCCGGCTGGCAGGCGCCCCCGGCCGGGGAACGACCGCCCGAATGGCAGGCACAGCCGCAGGCACCCTCGCCGGTGTGGCCGGCGGAGACCGGGGACCCCTCGGGCTGGGGCCCCTCGGCGCTGCCGGTGGCCGTGGCCCCCGGGGAGGCGCCGGCCCGCCACGGGGACGGCCGCACCCGGCGGGTGGCACTCGTCGCCGCGGCCGTGGTCGTCGTGGCCGCGGCCGTGGGCGTGACCGCATGGGCGCTCGGACGGCACCAGCAGACCGACGACCTCGCCGGCAAGACGCCGATGCAGGTCTTCACGATCAGCCAACGGGCGGCCGTCAGGTCGGGGTCGTTCCATTACGTCTCGACGTCCCGGTTCACCGACTCCTCGGGATCCTCCAACATGGTCACCGTGGGCGACGCCGGCAAAACGTCGGGCTCGCAGCAGATCACGGCCGGCCAGGACACCTTCACCATCTACGTCGTCGGCACGGGCGTGTACTTCAAGGGCAACGCCGCCGCCCTGGGCGACCAGCTCGGCCTCACGGCGTCGGCGGCGGCCTCGAACGCCGGCAGGTGGATCTCGCTCGCCCCGTCGGACGCCCCGACCCCGGCCGTCGAGGCCGGGGTGACGTCGCCCGACTTCTTCACGGGCCCGTGCCTGCTGCAACCGGGCGTGTCGGGATCCCCGGTGGGAGTCAGCCGGGGCACGATCGCCGGCCGGCCGGTCGGCATCGTGCAGTGCACCATCGACGACACGGGCGGCTCGGGCTCAGCGGCGGTGACGACCACCGGGTCTGGCACGTTGTCGGTGGCGGCGGCCGCACCCAACCTCCCCGTCCGCTCGGCGTCGGCCGTCACCTCGTCGGGCGCGGCCGGCTCCGGCAGCGGCACCAGCGTCGTCAACTTCTCGAACTGGGGCGAGGCCGTCTCGGTCACGGCCCCGCCCGGTGCCATCCCCTACGCGTCGCTACCGACCCAGCCCGGGGCGGGCGGCCAGGCCCAGCTGCCGCCGACCACCACGGCCTGAGCCGCCCGGGCCGTGGCGTCCCCGGCGCCGGACGGCGCCGTCACGCCGGCGACAGCGCGGCCCGGGCGGCGTCCCCGGCCCGGCTGCCGTACGACCCACCGAAGAGCACGGCGTGGACCAGCAGGGGGTGGACCTGGTGGAGGGCGACCCGCCGCCGCCAGCCGTCGGCCAGCGGCCACGCCTCGTCGTAGGCGGACAGGACGACGTCGAGATGGGGCGCGCCGAACAGGGCCAGCATGGCCAGATCGGTCTCGCGGTGGCCGCCGTGGGCGGCCGGGTCGACCAGGTACGCACGACTCCCGGCGCTCCACGCCAGGTTGCCGGCCCACAGGTCGCCGTGGATGCGGGCGGGCGGCTCGGCCCCGGCGGCACCGGCCGCGTCGTCGATCCGGTCCAGCAGTCGGCCCACGGCCCCGGCGTCGCCACCGGCGATGCGGCCCCGGTCGGCGGCGACCCGCAGGTAGGGCTCGAGCCGGTACGTCGCGTAGAACGACGGCCATGCCGGGGGCGCCGCCGGCCCGCCGTTCGGGAGCGCCAGCCGCCCGATCCAACCGTCGGCGGCCGCCCCGAACCGGGGGGCACCGGCCCGGTGGGTGGCCGCCAGCTCCCGCCCGAACCGCTCGGCCGCGGCCACCGTGGGCGGGCCCGGCTCGATCCACTCGAGCACCAGCGTCCCGCCGGCGTCGTCGACCACCCGGGGGACGGGGGCGCCGCCGGTGGCCGAGGCCGCATCCAGCCACCGGAGGCCGTCGGCCTCGGTCGCCAGGGACGACGGCGGCATTCCGGCGGGCACACCCTTGACGAAGAACAGGGAACCGTCGTCGAGCTCGACCCGGGCGGCGGCGGCGGTGTCACCGCCGCCGAGTGCCGTCCGCCCCACCACCGGCCGGCCGGCCAGGTACCCGAGCGGCGCGGCCATCTCAGGACGGCCCGACGCCCACCCGCTCGGCCAGGGCGGCGGCCAGGCCCCGGCAGCCGGCCTCCACGATCTGCAAGCACCTGACGAAGTCCTCGTCGTCGCCGTAGTAGGGGTCGGGCACGTCGACCGAGCCGCCGGCGGCGGGATCGAAGGAACGCAGCAGCACGAACCGCTCCTCGGCCAGGCCGTGACGGCGGGCGATCCCCCGCAGCGTCTGGTCGTGCTGGCGGGCGAGCGACACCACCAGGTCCAGCCGGGCCAGGCGTCCGCCGTCCACCTTGGCCGCCACGTGCCCGTCGTCGCGGTAGCCGTGGGCGGCCAGCACGTCCCTCGCCCGCGGGTCCATGCGGTCGCCGTCGTGCCAGCCGCTGGTGCCGGCGCTCGTCACCTCGAGGTGGTCGGCCAGCACCGTGCCGTCGGCGAGTACCGTGCCCGCGGCCAGCTGCCGCAGGACGACGGCGGCCATGGGCGACCGACAGATGTTGCCGGTGCAGACGAAGCAGACCGAGGTGGTCACGGGGTGGCGTCCGGCGGCGGGGCCGACGCCAGCAGGGCCTCGAAGAACTCGCGGTCGGCCAGCAGCGGCACGTCGGCCAGAAAGAGCTTGCCGTAGCGCTCGAAGTACATCAGCTGCTTGCCGAGGAGGAAGGCGCCCCGGTCGAATTCGGACGCCGTGCCCCCGGACTCGTCCGCCAGGCGGCGGAGCCGTCGCTGCGCCCGCAGCCGGCCGAGCACCGCACCGACCGAGCGGTTCTGGACCTCGATGCCGTGGGCCTTGGCCGCCTGCACCTGGGGCGCCTGGATCAGCCCGCCCAGGCTGACCTCGCCGAAGGGCCGGGTCAGCACGGGCTCGATCAGGCCGCGGAGGAACTCGGCCAATTCCTCGTCGGAGAGGCCGAGGCCCTGCTGCATGGCCGGGCCGTAGGTGCGGGTCATGTGGGCGGCCACGTCGTCCCAGGCCGACTCGTCGCCCAGCGCGGCCGCCAGCACCCGCACGAAGAACCGGTGGGTGTCCCCGTCGAGGCGGCCGACGATGCCCCAGTCGATGACGCCGATGCTGCCGTCCCTCAGCAGCAGCATGTTGCCGGCGTGCACGTCGGCGTGGAAGATGCCCATCCCCACCGCCGTCAGGAAGAACGCCCGCACGACCTCGGACACCAGCGGGGCCGGGTCGATCCCGAAGGCGGCCGCCCCGGCGAGGTCGTCGATGGGCACGCCGTCCAGCCAGTCCATGGTCATGACGTTGGGGCCGGACAGCTCGGGGTACGCCTCGGGCACGACCACCCGCGGCAGGTCGAACCGGCCCAGCAGCCGGCGGAAGGCGGTCAGGGCCCGGGCCTCGTTGCGGAGGTCGAGCTCCTCCCCGATCTGCTGGCGGAACCCGGCGAACAGCTGGAGCAGCGTGCCGGCCGCCTGGTCACCCGTCTGGCGGGCCACCAGCTCGAGCAGCGGGTGGAGGAGCTCGAGGTCGGTGGCCACCGTGTGCTCGATGCCCGGGCGCAGGACCTTGACGGCCACCCGGCGCCCGTCGACCCGCACCGCCCGGTGGACCACCGCGATGGAGGCCCGGCCGATGGGCACCGGGTCGAAGTAGGAGAAGGCGTCGTAGAGGTCCGACCCCAGGTCGTCCTCGACCATCGTCCTGACGGTGGCGAAGGGCACGGCCGGCCCGGTGTCCAGGCAGCTCCTGAACTCGTCGGAGAAGGGCTCGCCGAAGACCCCGGGCGAGGATGCCACCAGCTGGCCGAACTTCATGTAGGTGCCACCCAGTTCCTCGAAGGTGCGCCGGAGCGGCCTGGCCAGATCGGTGAGGGGGAGCGGGCCCCGGCGGGCGTGGCGGACCTGTCGCAGGGCCAGGCGGCTGAAGTGCCGGGAGGACACCCTGGCGATCTGCCAACCCCGGCGGACGAGCTCCCGCCGGGTCGGCGACGGCAATGTGCGGGGGTGGGACGCGGGGGATGTCGGAGGGCGCGGCCGCCGGCGGAAGGGTTGGAGGTGGCGGACACTGCGGGCAGCCTACGGCGGCATCAGGGGTCGGCCGGCGACGCGGGGATAGGGTGACGCCGACATGTCGTTCGGTGCCGCCGGGCACCGTCAAGGGAGGGCACATGCCTGGTCCGTCCGTTACGCGACGCGGGTTCATCGCCGGGGGGCTCGGCGTCGGCGCGGCCGCACTCCTCGATGCCTGCGGTGGCTCGTCGTCGGTGCAGCAGGCGGCCTCCACCCTGCCGGCCGGCTCCGATCTCGGCGCCGTCGAGCACGTCGTCATGCTGATGCTCGAGAACCGCGCCTTCGACCACTACTTCGGCGTCTACCCCGGCGTGCGGGGCTTCGACGACCACCCGGTCGGCTCCAACGGCGTCTTCGAGCAGGCGTGGCCCCAGACCCCCGGCCAGCCGGCCCATGCGCCCACCCTGCTCCCCTACCACCTCGACGTGGCCACCACCATGGCCCAGTGCGCCGGCAACGCCGACGTCCCCACCCACTCGTGGGCCCCCCAGCACCAGAGCTGGAACGGCGGGAAGATGGACGCCTGGGTGTCGACCCATGCCGAGGACGCCAACGACGGGCCGGCCCAGGCGCCGCTGGTGATGGGCTACCTCACCAGGGACGACAGTCCGTACCGGTACGCGCTGGCCGACGCCTTCACCATCGGGGACGCCTACCACTGCTCGGTCATCGGGCCGACCATGCCCAACCGGCTGATGTGGCTGTCGGGGTCGATCGACCCCGCCGGCGCCAATGGCGGGCCCGTGCTCGAGACGCCCGGGTACTCGCAGTCGCCGGCGGCCATCGGCAGCTGCTCGTGGGAGACCGTCCCCGAGCTGCTCGAGGCGAAGAGCGTCGCCTGGAAGGTGTACCAGCCGCCCGACACCTCGATCGGCGCCCTGATGAAGGAGAACCTGTCGATCGGGTTCAACGCGCTGCTGTACTACAAGCAGTTCCTCACCCCGGGCACGGCCCTCTACCAGAAGGCGTTCGAACCGGTGTGGCCCGACGAATTCACCGCCGACGTCAAGAACGACACCCTGCCCCAGGTGAGCTGGATCCTCCCCTCCCTGGTCGACTCCGAGCACCCGTCGGCCGCCCCCCTCAACGGCGAGTTCATGATCAGCCAGGTGGTGAACGCGCTGGCCGCCAACCCGGCGGTGTGGTCGAAGACGGTCCTCGTCGTCTCCTACGACGAGAACGGCGGCTTCTTCGACCACGTGGCCCCGCCGGTGGCGCCGGCCGGCACCGCCGGCGAGTACGTGACGACCTCGCCGCTGCCGGCATCGGCGGGCGGCATCGCCGGGCCCATCGGACTGGGCTTCCGGGTGCCGCTGCTGGTGGTGTCGCCGTTCAGCCGGGGCGGCCACATCAACTCGACCCTGCTCGACCACACGTCCCAGATCAAGTTGCTGGAGGAGCGCTTCGGCATCACGTGCGACAACATCTCCGCCTGGCGCCGTTCCACCGCCGGCAGCATCACCGAGACGCTCGACCTGAAGGGGTCGGGGAACCCGTCGATCCCCACCATGCCCCCCACCGCCCAGGGCGGCGCCGTGGTGACGGCCCAGTGCCCCGACAACCAGAGCGCCCTGTCGCTGCAGGACGACCCACCCGGGCTCACCGTCCCCTCGCCGCAGTCCATGCCCACCCAGGCGACCGCGTAGGACGGGCCGTGGCCCGAGCGGCCGCCCCGGCCCGCTCAGGGCAGGATGCCGAGACCCGGCACCGACCCGTGGTAGCCGGCGTCGCCGAAGGTGAAGATGCCGCCGTCGGCGCCGAGGAGCCAGTAGCCGGACCCCGAGGGGGTGGGCGCCATGGCGTCGATGGGCGAGCTCAGGGGCTGGCCGCCCAGCGAGCCGTCGTAGTGGGCGTCGCCCATGGCGAAGATGCCGCCGTCGGCGGCCACCAGCCAGTAGCCGTTGCCACTCTTGGTCGGGGCCATGCCGACGATGGGTTGGTTGAGGATGAGGTTGCCGAGCGACCCGTGGAAGCCGGCGTCGCCGAAGGTGAAGATGCCGCCGTCGGCGGCCACCAGCCAGTAGCCATTACCGCTTTTGGTCGGGGCCATGCCGACGATGGGTTGGTTGAGGATGAGGTTGCCGAGCGACCCGTGGAAGCCGGCGTCGCCGAAGGTGAAGATGCCGCCGTCGGCGGCCACCAGCCAGTAGCCGTTACCGCTTTTGGTCGGGGCCATGCCGACGATGGGACGGTTGAGGATGAGGTTGCCGAGCGACCCGTGGAAGCCGGCGTCGCCGAAGGTGAAGATGCCGCCGTCGGCGGCCACCAGCCAGTAGCCGTTACCGCTTTTGGTCGGGGCCATGCCGACGATGGGACGGTTGAGGATGAGGTTGCCGAGCGACCCGTGGAAGCCGGCGTCGCCGAAGGTGAAGATGCCGCCGTCGTCGCCGGCGATGAGATAGCCGGCACCCGACAGCGTCGACACCATGGCCGGCGCCCACTTGACGGTGAGCACGGCCGTGGCCGTGGTCGACGTCGACGGTCCGTCGGCGAACACCGCCCGCACCACCAGCCCGTTGAGCGCCGGCGACGCCGTCACCGACCAGTGTCGAGGTCGTCGATGGGCGCATCGACGAACACGGCGCCGCCGTCGAGCGACCACTGCCACTGCACCGAGGTGTAGTTCTGTGCGGAGGCGGAGAAGACGGCCTCGTGACCGGGCACGGTGGTCACCGGTAGCGGATCCCCGGTGATGGTCGGGGGTGGCGGCGGTGGTGGGGCCGGCACGGCCGTCGTGCACGGTGCGTTCTGCGAGGCGGTGCCGTTGTCGGTGGCCGCCGTCGACGTGCACGTGGGCTCGAACTGCCAGGGCGGCACGCACGACACCACCCGGCACATGATGCGCCCCAGGCACGAGACCTGCTGGTTGCACTGCCCGTAGCGGAACTGGAAGCAGCCGGTCAGGTAGAGGTCGCAGTCACCCAGCGCGCATTCGCACGTCAGGCCGTCGCACCCCGGGTCGCAGAACTGCCAGCCGTCCCCGCACCCGGACGTGCACGAGCACGACGCGTTGCAGTCGAGGTAGTACCGGGGCCCGCCGCAGTACACGGACGAGTCGGCCATCCACCACCCGCCGAGCGACGGCCCCCTCGGGGCACCAGTTGTAGCCGCCGTTGAGCGTGCAGCAGAACTGGGTGTAGCCGGCACAACAGGTCGAGCCGCACCCGCACGCCGGGTTGCCGCACGTGCACAGGGCGTTGTAGGCCGAGCCCGGGTGGAGCAGGTACTCGACGGGTTCGACCGTGAGGGTGGTCCCCACCATGGCCGTGCGGGTGAAGAGGTTGCGGCGGGAGAGCCGCGACTCGAGGAAGCCGGCGGCCCGCTCGACCAGGCTGGCGCTCACGGCCGCAGGTCCCCGTGCTCGTGGAGCGTGGCCCTCGCCGTGTCGCCACGTGGCCGTCATGCCGCATGGGCACCGCCGCCAGCTCCGCCCGGGCGCCGCTCACCCGGGCGAGCACGGTCATGGCCACGAGCGCCAGCCACGACGTCACGGCCACGGCCGCCACCATGGGCGACGCCGTGCAGCGGCGACCGGCCGAGCAGCGTCACGAGGTCGGTGCCCGCCGGCACCCGCAGCGCCACGGCCACGGCGGCCAGGGCGAACCCGGCGTCCAGGGCCACGTGGACCAGCGTGGGCGGCGTGTCCGGCTGGCCGAAGCACCCGCAGGTGGCCAGCGGCCCGCCCCGGCGCCGGGCCACCACGACGAAGCGGCGAACACCGCGTACGAGACCGCCACCAGACCGGCGGTCACCGGTCGGGGGACGGCCGCGGCCACCAGGCCCAGCACCGCTTCGAGAGCGGCCGCCGCCCGCACGCCCGCCGACCACCAGGCGGCACGGCCCGGCCGCGTGGCGGTCGTCCGTCCGAACGACTGCGCCACCGCCCGGGCCGTGTCGGCGGGCCGCACGGCCTTGGCCACGCCGGCCACCACCAGCAGGGCGCACCCCACCAGGTAGCAGCCCCACCACATCACGACAGGGGGACCCCGGCGACGCCCGGCGACCGCCGACGCAGCCGCCATCGGCGTGCCACGTCGATGGACGCCAGCAGGGCGTTGATCCTGGGCACCAGCCGGAAGCGCTGGCTGTGGCCGCCGAGGACGGCGTAGAAGGTGAACGGCCGGCCCTGCTCGGTGAAGAACCACTGGGTGCCCGACTGCCCGCCCAGGCCCCGGCGGATCGTGTACGGCCGGAAATCCTCCGCCCGCAGGGTCCGCGGCATGCCCGCTCCTGGCGAACAGGGCCCCCCCGCGCTCTCGGGCTCGTACTCGAAGAGGACGGCGAAGATGTCGAGCGGCCCCATGCGGTCCACGGCGCCGCCGCCGAAGTCGCCGGCGCCGGCCGGCACCGGGAAGGTGGCGAACTGGGCCACCGGAAACGGCCGCCCGGCCCGTGCGCCTCGCGCCGGTAGATCCGGCCCTCGAACCCCGACGGCAGCGAGGCCCGGATGCCGTGGGCCCCGAGGACGCTCACGGCCGCTCCGCACGGCCGACGGCGGTCGGCGGCGGTTTCTGCCCCGGGAGAGGTGGAGGGCACCACGTCCTCGAGCGATGTCGGGTAGAGGCTGCGGTGGCCGGGGAGGATGCCGGCGGCCAGCAGGTGCCGGTCGTTCTCCGACTCGCGCATCCGGTCGCCCCGCTCGATGACCGGTCCGGACGCCGGTGCGGGCGCGTCCTCCGGCCGGGGCGGCCACCCCGGCCTCGTCCAGGGCCTGGCGGACCATCCGGGCGATCTGCTCCATCTGCATGGCCGAGCCCTCGCCGATCCGGCGGGCCCCGGGACCGTCGACCAGGACGAAGAAGGGCGAGCCGGGCACCTCGTAGGCCTCCCACGCCTCGGTGGACATGATGACCGGGACGCCGGCGGCCAGCGCTCCCCGGTGGCCCAGCTCCGTCGGGCTCTCGAACTCGATCCCCTTGGTCACGACCACCGGGCGCACACCGGACGGCAGGCCGACCGACGCCGGCGCCGCCAGCGCATCCCAGAAGCCGGTACACGTGGTGCACCCGCTCGAGAGGAAGGCGAGCAGCGTGTGGTGGGCGGCACCCCCGACGGCCACCGACTGGGCGTCGCCGCCGGGGGTGACCCCGGCGACATCGGGCACCGACGAGGTGTCCCGCTCCGGCGGCAGCGACGGGCCGATCACCAGGGGTTGGCCGGGCGCATGCGCCGGTCGGCCCTGGCGACGGGACGCACCGTCCGGCCCGGGCACGAAGTCGACCGCCTCCGGGGAGCCGGCGTGCGCACCGGCCGGGTCGCCGACGCCGGCCCCGAGCGAGTGGAGCGCCCGCAGGATGTCGGCGTGGCTGCGGAGCAGGCCCACGACGAGGACACCCAGCAGGGCCACCATCACGATGGTGAGGCAGACCAGCGCCAGCACGGGGTCAGCGTATCCCCCCGCCTCGCACCCCGTTCGTCAGGTGGTCGCCGGTGGGGGTTGGGTACTGTGCGGGTGCAGGCGTGTGCCGGGCGGCGGCGAGGAGGAACGATGACGGAACAGTTGGGCCACGGTGTCAAGCAGCGAGATCAGATCCGGATGACCCCGGAGGAGGTCGACGGCTTCCTCCACGAGCGCCGTCCGATGACGATGTGCACCGTCAACCACGACGGCTCGATCCACGCCGTGGCCATGTGGTACGGCTTCCTCGACGGGGCGATCGCCATCGAGACGAAGACCAAATCGCAGAAGGCCCGCAACCTCCGGCGCGACCCCCGGATGACGTGCATGGCCGAGGACGGCGACTTCTACGAGGAGCTCCGCGGGGTGGAGCTCGTCGGCCGGGCCGAGATCGTCGACGACCCCGACGACATGTGGCGCCTGGGCGTCAACCTGTTCGAGCGCTACTACACCCCCTACACCGAGGACCTGCGGCCGCTGGTCGAGACCATGCTCAACAAGCGGATCGTGGCCAAGCTGGTGGTGGAACGCACCGTCTCGTGGGACCACCGCAAGCTCGGCCTGCCGTCCACCCGTCCGGACGCCGCCGGTACCGCACCCTCGTAGACGGCAGTGGGATCCGGCCGGCGACGGCGCCCGGGTTCGTGGTGACGGCGCCCGGCACTGCCGCTACAGTCACCCCACCGCGCCGACGTTGGTCGACGCGACCACGGCGTACCGTCCGGACCCCAGGGGGGGCTGCATGATCCTCGACCGCTTCCGTCTCACCGAGCTCGCGGCCATCGTCACCGGCGGGGGGCGCGGCATCGGCGCCGCCACCGCCGTCGCCCTGGCGGAAGCGGGCGCCGACGTGTTGATCTCGTCTCGCACCGAGGAGGAGCTCCTCGAGGTGGCCGCCACCATCGAGGCGCTCGGTCGGAAGGCGATCGTGGTGCCCGCCGACCTCAGCGACCTCGGTGCGGTGGCCGACCTCGTCGGGGCGGCCGACGACGCCTTCGGCCACGTGGACATCGTGGTCAACAACGTCGGTGGCGCCCTGCCCCGGCCGTTCCTCGACACCTCGCCCGGCCGCATGGAGCAGGCCTTCCACTTCAACGTGGCCACCGCCCACGCGCTGGTACGGGCGGCCGTCCCGGTGATGCTCCGCGAGGACGGCGGCTCGGTCGTCAACATCTCCTCGGCGCTCGGCCGGCTGGCCGGTCGCGGCTACACCGCCTACGGCACGGCCAAGGCGGCGCTCGCCCACTACACCCGGCTGGCCGCCACCGATCTGGCTCCCCGCATCCGGGTCAACGGCATCGCCGTGGGCTCGGTGGCCACGTCCGCCCTCGACGTCGTCATGCGCACGGACGAGCTCCGCGACGCCGTGGAGGGCGAGTACCCCCCTCGGGCGCATCGGGGATCCCGAGGACATCGCGGCCGCCGTCGTCTACCTGTCGTCGCCCGCCGGTTCCTACATCACGGGCAAGATGCTCGAGGTGGACGGTGGCATCGGTGCGCCCAACCTCGACATGGGACTGCCGGACCTGTGAGGGAACGATGACCCCGGCCGCCGCCCCCCTCCGGGTCGTCGCCTGGGGCACCGGCAACGTGGGCCGGCACGCCATCGCCGGCATCGATGCCCGGCCCGATCTCGAGCTCGCCGGGGTGTGGGTGTCCAACCCGGCCAAGGTCGGCCGCGACGCCGGCGATCTGGCCGGGCTGGGCCGCACCCTGGGCGTGGTCGCCACCGGCGACGTCGACGAGATCCTCGCCCTGCGGCCCGACTGCGTGGTGCATACGGCCATGGCCGACGACCGCCTCCTCGAGGCGATCGCCGACATCGCCCGGCTGCTGGCGGCGGGGATCAACGTGGTGTCGAGCGGCCCGGTCTTCCTGCAGTTCCCCGAGGGTGTGGTCGACGAGGGCCTCTTCCGGTCGGTGGTCGACGCCGCCGGGTCCGGGGGCGTGTCGCTGTTCGTCAACGGTGTCGATCCGGGGTTCGCCAACGACGCCCTGCCGATGGTCCTCACCGGGATCAGCGAGCGCATCGACGTGCTGCGCTGCACGGAGATCCTCAACTACGCGACCTACGACCAGGCCATGGTGCTCTTCGACATCATGGGATTCGCCCGGCCCCTCGATGCCGTGCCCATGCTGCTGCAGCCGGGGGTGCTCACGATGGCGTGGGGCAGCGTCATCCGCCAGCTCGCCGCCGGTCTCGACGTCGAGCTCGACGGCATCGAGGAGTGGTACGAGCGCGTCCCGCCCCCGAGACGTTCGAGGTCGACGCGGGCACCGTCCCCGAGGGCACCCAGGCCGGACTGCACTTCGAGGTGCGGGGCGTGCGCGCCGGCACACCGGTCATCGTCCTCGAGCACGCGACCAGGCTGCGCGACGACCTCGCACCCGACTGGCCGCAGCCGTCCGGACAGGGGTGCTACCGCGTACAGATCGAGGGCGAGCCCAACTACACCCTCGACCTCCAGCTCCTCGGCAGCGACGGCGACCACAACACCGCCGGTCTGAAGGCGACGGCCATGCGCCTCGTGAATTCGGTGCACGCCGTGGTGGCGGCGCGGCCCGGGCTCGTCACCGCCCTCGACCTGCCGACGGTCACCGGGCGGGGACTCTTCGCCTGAGGCCGGCGCCGACAGCCGTCGTACGACGGCGCCCACCGGGGCCACCGGTACGCTCCGTGCTGAGGAGGTCGGGTGATGGGCATGGGCATGGGCATGGGTGGTTCGGGCGCGATGCGCCACATGGGGGGCGGCGGGGGCGGGGGAGGTCTGATGCGCCAGATGCGGCGCGACGATTCCGTCATCAAGGCCGAGATCACGAAGGGCACGGCCAGGCGCATGCTGCGCTTCGCCCGGCCCTACCGCAACATCCTCCTCGTCTTTCTGGTGCTGATCGTCATCGACGCCGTCATCGGCGTGGCCAACCCGCTCATCTTCCGGCAGATCATCAACAACGGGATCGCCAAGAACAACAAGGACCTCATCGTGTCCCTGGCCGCCCTGGCCGCCGGGGCTGGCCGTGCTCGACGCCGGCCTGTCGATCGGCCAGCGGTACGTCTCGGCCAAGGTGGGCGAGGGCCTCATCTACGACATGCGGTCCCAGGTGTTCGGGCACATCGGCAGGATGCCCCTGGCGTTCTTCACCCGCACCCAGACGGGCGCCCTCATCAGCCGGCTCAACAACGACGTGCTCGGCGCCCAGCAGGCGTTCACCGACACCCTGTCGTCGGTGGTCTCCAACGTCGTCAGCGTGACGCTGGTGCTGACCGCCATGTTCTTTCTGTCGTGGCAGATCACCATCTTCAGCCTGGTGCTGCTCCCCGTCTTCGTCGTCCCGGCCCGTCGCATGGGCCGTCGGCTGTCCACCATCACCCGGGAGTCCTACGACCTCAACGCCGAGATGAACACCACCATGACGGAGCGGTTCAACGTCTCGGGTGCGCTGCTCGTCAAGCTGTTCGGCCGACCCGAGGAGGAGCGCACCACCTTCGAGAAGAAGGCGGGCCGGGTGCGCGACATCGGCGTGACCCAGGCCATGTACGCGCGCTGTCTTCTTCGCCGCCCTCATGCTGACGGCCTCGCTGGCCACTGCCGTCGTCTACGGGTGGGGCGGGGTCCAGGTCGTCGAAGGCGCCCTGTCGGTCGGCACGGTCGTCGCCCTGGCCGCCTACCTGACCCGCCTCTACGCCCCGCTCACCAGCCTGTCGAACGTGCAGATCGACCTGATGACGGCGCTCGTCTCCTTCGACCGGGTCTTCGAGGTCCTCGACCTGCCACGCCATGATCCAGGAGAAGGACGACGCCCAGCCGGTCGCCCACCGGCCCGGTCCGGATCGAGTTCGACCACGTCGACTTCCGCTATCCCGACGGCCGAGGAGGTCTCGCTGGCCTCGCTGGAGGCGGTGGCCGTGCTCGACACGGCGCCGTCGCAGCAGGTGCTCTTCGACGTGTCCTTCGCGGCCGAACCGGGCCAGACTGGTCGCCCTGGTCGGACCGTCCGGCGCCGGCAAGACGACCATCTGCCAGCCTCGTCTCGCGCCTCTACGACGTCAGCCTCGGGTGCGATCCGCATCAATGGCCTCGACGTCCGCGACGCCACGTTCGAGTCCCTGCGGACACGGTGGGGGTGGTCACCCAGGACGCCCACATGTTCCACGAGACCATCCGGGACAACCTGCTCTACGCCAAACCGTCGGCCACCGAGGAGGAGCTCCTCGAGGTCCTCCGGGGTGCCCAGATCCTCGGTCTGGTGGAGACGCTGCCGGACGGGCTGGACACGCTGGTGGGCGAGCGGGGCTACCGGTTGTCGGGCGGCGAGAAGCAGCGCCTGGCCATCGCCAGGCTGCTGCTGAAGGCGCCCGAGGTGGTCGTCCTCGACGAGGCCACCGCCCATCTCGACTCGGAATCCGAGGTGGCCGTGCAGCCCGCGCTGGCGACCGCGCTCGAGGGCCGGACCTCGCTGGTGATCGCCCATCGGCTGTCGACGGTACGCGAGGCCGATCTCATCCTCGTCATCGACCACGGCCGGATCGTCGAGCGCGGCCATCACGACGAGCTGCTCGCCGCCGGCGGGACCTACGCCGAGCTGTACCGCATCCAGTTCGAGCGCCAGGACGCTTCCGATCCGTCACCGGGATCGGCTCCGGGGCCGGCGACGCTGACGGCCTGACCACGCGCGTCCGCCGGCGCGTGCGGCCGTCGTGACGGGGGTCGTGGCCGCAACGCGTCGGTGCGGGGTCCGATCACCCGCCCCCGACGGGACCGTCCGATAGCCTGCGCGGCGTGACCGCAGAGGGAGGGCATCCGACACCCGGGTGGTATCCCGATCCCTCGGGGGTCCACTGGTGGCGGTGGTGGGACGGTTCCCAGTGGACCGACCACACGTCGGGCGAAGGGGACGCCTCACCCTCCGCCGGAGCGGCGGCGCCGTTCTCCCCCGTCGCGGTGGCCGCGGCCGCGCCGGCCATGCCCCCGAGCGCGTCGGTGCCGTGGGCCACGCCCGACGGCGTGCCACCGTCGGTGCGGTTCGCCTCCGAGCTCCGGCTCTCGCCCTGGGGCATCCTCGGCTTCATCGGGTTCGGCGTGGAGTCCGCCCTCAACCTGCTCAGGTACTCGGGTGCGCACCAGTACTACCAGGACCTCTTCCGGACCTACCGGTCGGACTTCCACGCCGGGGTCTTCAACGCCAGCTCCCTTCCCACCGAGCCGTCGTGGGCGGCGACACTGGGGCTCTTCTCGACGGTGGTGGTGGTGGGGACCTTCGTGTGCGTGCTGCTCTGGCAGTACCGGGCCGCCCGGACCGGCCGGTCGCTCGGCTACCCGTCCCGGCTCGGACCGGGGCTCGGGGTCGGAGGGTGGTTCATCCCGGTCGTCAACCTCTGGTTCCCCTACCAGGCGCTGCGCGACTGCCTCCCCGCCGGCCACCGATCGCGGCGGTGGTTGCTGGCGTGGTGGTTCCTCTACATCGTCGGCGGTGTCCTGTCGTTCGCAGGCATCTACCTCATCTACCGGGGCAGCGGCGCCTACCTGCCGGTGCTGGGGGCCGGCTTCGTCTGCCAGGTCGTCTTCGCCGTGGGCGGCGCCGAGTACGTGCGGGCCGTGCGCGCCGACCACCTCAGCCGGCTGGCCGGCCCGAGAGGCGCCTTCTGAGGCCGGCGGGGGCCTGGTGGGGGTCGGGACGGACGCGCTTCGGCAGCGCGCCCCGTCGACACGTGGTGACAAGGTCATGCGGGACGGAGAGTGTGGATCCGGGTCGAAGCTGGAAGGACCCCCGTCGGCGTACACCACCCCCAGGGGGGGCACGGTCCAGATGACCCCGCCGGCGTACCCACCTCCGGGCATGACCGTTTCCACATACACCGGCAAGCCCGAGGGTTAGCTACATGGCTCCCCGGCGCCTGTGCCGAAGAAGGCGTTCAGGCCTGCCGTGTCAGCCGACGCCTGGGCGTCCTGGGCGGACGTACGGTTCATCCCCGGCAGCGACGAGAGTTGCTCGAAGTCGTCGACCGCCGTCGGGTACCCGCTTGTGTCCCCGCCGTCCGCTCGCTCACCGAGAAGGGGGTACTGCGCTCCCTGGATGAGCGGGACGGCCTCGTCGGCGCAGTCGAGGCTTCCGTCGCCCTGCCACTCCTGCTTGGCCAGCTCGAAACCGCTGCGCCCCGCCACCCCGGGTTCGACGGCTGGGTCGGTCGGCAGCAGCTCGTAGCCCCCGCCGTCGTGGGAGGAAGCGATGGCGGCGAACGGATTGGGCTGCGGCCCCCCGATCGGTGACACCGCTGACCCCTCGAACGGCGCGTCGAAGGAGAAAACACCGCCATCCGCCGCCACGAGCCAGTAGCCCCCCGTGGCCGGGTCGGTAGTCATCCCCGTCACCGGCGCGTCGAGCGGTCGCCCACGCGGGCCTGTTCCTGGCGGTGGCCGGGCTCGCGTTCGGCGCCTCGTCCTGCCAGTTGTGGGGAGCGCCCAGGACCGCCTCGGCATCCCTCGCGGCGGCACGGATCGCCGACCAGCTGGTGGTGCCGGCGGGGGCGGCCAGGGCCACGGCGCTCCCCGGTCCGTGGCTGGACCGGGCGGCCTCCACGCCGGGGTGTACACCTTTCGTCGACCTCGTGCGTGAGTGGACCGTCCGCGGGAGCACCGGCCCCGAGGTGAGCACATTCCTGCAGCAGCATCCCGTACCGGGAATGACGATTCTGGGGACCGGTAGCGGGGGCACGGTGTCACGCCCCCTCGAGTTCTGGAGCGTGCGGGAAGGCACCGCCGATCAGAAGGAGCTCGTGGCCGTCGCGATCGCCGACGTCAGCGGCAGCGGCGTCGGCATCAGGATGGATGTGCAGGTGATCCCGGCGGGCGCCGAGTGCGTCTCCGCCGGTTCGGGAGCACCGGCCGCTCCCTGACGAGCCCCGGTCACGCCAGCACGGCGTCGGCGGGCACGGTCGCCAGCAAGTGCGCCTCACCCACGGGCGCCGAGACGAGCAGGCCGTTGACCGTCTGGAGCCCGTGCGCCAGGGTCGGGTCCGCCCGGCAGGCCTCGACCCACCCGAGCTCGGCGATGCGTGCCACATACGGCAGGGTGGCGTTGGCGAGCGCATGGGTCGAGCTGTGGGGCACGGCGCCGGGCATGTTGGCCACGCAGTAGAACACCGACCGCTCGACCACGAAGGTCGGATCCGAATGGGTCGTCGGGCGGGACGACTGGAAGCACCCGCCCTGGTCGACCGAGATGTCGACGAGCACGGACCCCGGCCGCATGGCCGCCACCAACTGGTCGGAGACCAGCATCGGCGCCCGGGCCCCGGCCACCAGCACGGCGCCGATGACGATGTCGGCCTCCAGGCAGGTCTCCTCGATGGCGTGGGTGCTGGAGGCGATCGTCTCGAGCGCCCCCCTGAAATGGTGGTCGACCTGTCGCAGGCGCTCGAGGTTGCGGTCGAGGATGTACACGTCGGCATGGAGCCCCACGGCGACGGTGGCGGCGGCCATGCCGGCCACCCCGGCGCCGAGGACCACGATGCGGGCCGAGCGCACGCCGGGGACGCCCGTGACCAGCACGCCCCGGCCTCCACCGGGGCGCATGAGGTGGTGGGCCCCCATCAGCGGCGCCATCCTCCCGGCCACCTCGCTCATCGGGGTCAGCAGTGGCAGCGAGCCGTCCGGGGCCTGCACCGTCTCATAGGCGATGGCCACGTTGCCCGCGGCCAGCAGGGCGTCGGTGCAGTCGCGGGACGCCGCCAGATGGAGGTAGGTGAACAGCACCTGGTCGGGTCGGAGGCTGAGCCGGTGGTACTCCGATTTCACCGGCTCCTTCACCTTCAGCACCATGTCGGAGGCGCCCCAGACCTCGTCGGCGTCGCCCAGGATCTCGCCACCGGTGGCCGTGTACTGGCCGTCGGTGATGGTCGACCCCTCGCCCGCCCCCTTCTCGAGCAGGACGCGGTGGCCGGCCGACGTCAGCTCGCGGACACCGGCCGGGGTGACGGCCACCCGGTACTCGTCATCCTTCACCTCGCTCGGGATGCCGACGATCATGTCCCCGCTCCCCTTCTCCCCCGCTCCCCGGACGTGTTCGAAGGTCACGGCCGGGCGCCGTGACCGCTCGGACGGGCCGGCCGTCCCTGCAGGTGGGCGGCCCTGGCCGGAACCCCTCAGTGGCCATGGTGCCCGAAGCCGGTCACGGAGACAAGCAAATTGGTCGTACGGCGTGCCGCTGGCTTCGATATCCCTTGACAACCGTCCCACCGTCCGCTGTAACTGGCACCCAGAGGCCCAACGACCATGCTCGACGACGTCAACAAAGCCATCATCGAGGAGCTGCAGCACGACGGCCGCCGGACCTACGGTGCCATCGCCGGCACCGTCGGCCTGTCGGAGGCGGCCGTCCGCCAGCGGGTCCAGCGGCTGCGTGACAGCGGGGTGATCCAGATCGTGGCGGTGACCGACCCGCTGCAGCTCGGGTTCTCGAGCCAGGCGATGGTCGGCATCCGCGTCGAAGGCGACGTGCGGTCCGTCGCCGACGCCCTCGCCGGGGTGGAGGCCATCAATTACGTCGTGATGTGCGCGGGCTCGTTCGACATCCTGATCGAGCTGGTGTGCACCGACGACGAGGCCATCCTCGACCTGTTGCATGGCACCATCCGGAAGGTCCCGGGGGTGCGCGACACCGAGACATTCATGTACCTGCGACTGGCGAAGCAAACCTACGCCTGGGGGACCCCATGACCGCAATGGACAACGACGCCCTGCAAGCCAGCGCCCACCGGCACCTGTGGATGCACTTCACCCGCCTGTCGTCCTTCGCCGAGGCGCGTATCCCCATGATCGTGCGCGGCGAGGGCGTCCACGTGTTCGACCAGGACGGCACGCGGTACCTCGACGGGCTGTCCGGTCTCTTCACCAGCCAACTCGGCCACGGACGCACCGAACTGGCCGAGGCCGGGGCCCGCCAGGCCTCCGAGCTGGCCTACTTCCCCATCTGGAGCTACGCCCACCCGAGGGCGGTCGAGCTGGCCGACCGCCTCTCACAGCTCACCCCGGGCGACTGCAACCGGATCTTCTTCACCACCGGTGGCTCCGAGGCGGTGGAGTCCGCGTTCAAGCTGGCCCGCCAGTACTTCCGGGTCACCGGTCAGCCCGACCGCGTCAAGGTGATCAGCCGCGACATCGCCTACCACGGGACGACCATGGGCGCCCTGACGGTCACCGGGCTCCCGTCGATCAAGTCGCCGTTCGAGCCGCTGGTGCCCGGCGGTGTCAAGGTGCCCAATACCAACTTCTACCGGGCCCGCGAGCACGGCGACGACATCGACGCTTTCGGGCGCTGGGCGGCGGACGCCATCGACCAGGCCATCGAGATCGAGGGACCCGGGACGGTGGCGGCCGTGTTCCTCGAGCCGGTCCAGAACAGCGGCGGCTGCTTCCCCCGCCGCCCGGGTACTTCCGACGCGTCCGGGAGATCTGCGACCGCCACGGAGTCCTGCTCGTCTCCGACGATGTCATCTGTGCGTTCGGGCGCCTCGGACAGTGGTTCGGGGGCCAACGCTACGACTACGTGCCCGACATGATCACCATGGCCAAGGGACTGACCAGCGGGTACGCCCCGATGGGCGCGCTGGCGGTCAGCGACCGGCTGATCGAGCCCTTCCTGGAGGGGCACACGAGCTTCCTCCACGGCATCACCTTCGCCGGCCACCCGGTGAGTGCGGCCGTGGCCCTGGCCAACATCGACACCATCGAAAAGGAGGACCTGCTCGGGCACGTCCGTGACAACGAGCCGAAATTTCTCGCCGCGCTCGAGACGCTGCACGACCTGCCGATCGTCGGCGACATCCGCGGCGCCGGGTACTTCTACGGCATCGAACTGGTCCGCGACAAGGACACCCGCGAGTCCTTCGACGACGAGGAGAGTGAGCGCCTGCTGCGCGGCTTTCTGTCGGGGGCCCTCTTCCGCGCCGGGCTCATCTGCCGGGCGGACGACCGGGGGGACCCAGTGATCCAGCTGGCGCCCCCGCTGATCTGCGGTGTCTCCGAGTTCGAGACGATCGCCTCGATCCTCCACGACGTGCTCACCGAGGCGTGGAAGCAGATCTGACCGGTCGGGGCCGGTGACCTCCGGGTCGGCGGGGGCCCGCCGGCGCGGGCATGATGTCCCCATGCGCACCGGCACAGACGACGACGACACAGGCGGACCGGCGGAGGCAGGTGACGACGGCGACCACGGTACGCCCGAACAGGCGGTCGTCACCTTCATCGAGTTCCTCCGGTCGGGCCGCTACCCGGACGCCCGCGACATGCTCCACATCACCCTGCTCGACCGGTTCGTGCAGATCCCCCTCGACAGCCTCGACTTCGGGTTCCTCGACCGGCCGGGCTGGGGGCTCCCCGAGGCGCCGGCCCCGATCGAGGACGGCGCCGCCGTCGTCGAGTTCGCCCACACGGTCGACGGTGTGGTCGACGAGACCTATCCGGTCGCCGTCGTGGACACCCCCGACGGCTGGAAGATCCTCGACATCGGCAGGGAGTAGGGCCGGCGGGGACGGGGACCCGGTCGGGCCTAGGACGCCTTCAGGTCCTTGGCCAGCCCGCGGAGCTCGATGGACACGATGATCTGCAGGATGCCGTAGATGATCAGCCAGATCCCCATGATGATGGCGAGGACGGCCACCGTGAGGTTCGGCACGAACAGGGTGACCACGCCGGCGGCGAAGCCCAGGAGGCCGGCCACGATCCGCCAGCCCCGGGCGGGCGAGCCCTTCTCGGCCATGGCGTGGAAGAACTCCATGAGGCCGCCGATGATCCAGAAGATCCCGAGGAACACGGCCAGCACGTTGACCGTCTCGTAGGTGTGGCGCAGGAAGAGGACCCCGATGAGGATGGCGATGATGCCCAGGATGGCCATCATCCAGCGCGTCCCCCCGGTCTCGTCGGAGTCGGCGATCGCCATCACGATGCGGAAGACGCCGGCGATCAACAACCAGATGCCGATGACGATGGCGATCACGAAGACCGAATTCTTCGGGTGGAACGCGACGAGGACCCCCAGGATGAGTGTGGCGATGCCGAAGAAGAGCACCCATCCCCACGAACGGCCCACCGCTTCGATGAAGTCCGCCTCGACCGGATCGACCGGCCTGTTGTCCGTGCTGCTCATTGCCGACCTCCAGTACCTCGGGCACCCCTCAGCGCCCTCAGGACGAACCCTACGCGGGGTCGGTGGACGACTCGCGGACCAGTTCCTCGCTGACCTGCCACAGCCGCCGGGCGGCGGCGGCGTCGCGGGCGGCCGCCGACGGCGTGCGCGGTCGGCAGCGGACGAAATACCGGCCCGTCACGGTGGCCACGTCCGCCGACGACGCCAGGTACACCGAGGTGCGGGCCCCCTTTTCGGGGGTGAGGATGAACGGGCGGATGACCTTTATCCCCCAGGCGAGGAACCCACGGGCGTCGCCGTCGGCGGCGTAGCCGGTGGCCACCGTGCCCGGATGGAGGCAGTTGGCGGTCACCCCCGTCCCCTCGAGGCGGCGGGCCAGCTCGGTGGTGAAGAGAATGTTGGCCAGCTTGGACTGGCCGTAGGCGCCCATGCCCGAGTAACGGCGCTCGGCCTGCAGATCGTCGAAGGGCATGCCGTGACGGGCCGAGCGATGGGCGGTGGAGGCGACGTTGACCACCCGGGCCGGCGTGTCCGCCCGCAGCCGGTCGAGGAGGAGGTTCGTGAGGAGGAACGGGCCGAGGTGGTTGATCGCGAACGTCGACTCGTACCCGTCGACGGTCACCGACCGGTCGGAGAGCACCAGGCCGGCGTTGTTGACGAGCACGTCGATGCGGTCCGTCGTAGCCAGCAGCTCGGCCGCGCCGGCCCGCACCGACGACAGGTCGCCGAGGTCGAAGACGCAGAGGTCGACGGCGTCGCTGCCCGAGACGGCCCGTACCGCGGCCACGGCCGACTCCCCACGCGGGCGGGACCGCGCCGTCATGACCACCCTCGCCCCGGCGCCGGCCAGGGCGATGGCCGTCGCCCGGCCGATGCCGGAGTTCGCACCGGTCACGACGACCGTCTTGGATCGCATGTCCGGCAGCGTCTCGGTCCGCACCATCTTCCCTACCCCCGTCCCCACCCGGCCGGGTGGCTCTCGTCGTCGTGGGCGGCGTTCCGGACGGTGGCGGTGGCCAGCGCCACCCTCCGCCCGTCCGCTCCCAGGTCGTGCACGGAGATCCGCACCACCGACGACCCGGCGCCGGTGGCCACGATACGACACCGCGCCTCGACCGGCCCGACCCGTGCGGGTGAAATGAAGTGCAGAGCGGTGCCGGCGGCGACCGCGCCGCCGGAGGACGGCCCGGGTGCCGCCCGGCGGGCGGCCACGTCGACCAGTGTGGCCACCGCCCCGCCGTGGAGGATGCCCCACGGGTTCCGCAGCTTGGGGTCGAGGACGAGGCGGGTCACCGGACCGGTGCCCGGCTCGATGCAGAAGAACTCCTCGGGACGCTCGGGGCGGTCGGGAGGCGGCGGCAGGGGCATGCGCACCGGATGGTCGAAGTGGAGGCGGAGGTCCCCGGGGTCGAGCACCGCCATCGTCGTCAGGCAGGTGGCCACCGTGGCGTCACCGGCACCCTCGTCGCAGGCCACCGCGCCGCCGATGACGGCGTTGCGGCCCCGCCGGAGCACCGTGCAGTAGAGCCGGAGCGGCCCGACGTGGTGCAGGGGACCGCACCGCAGCAGCAGGTTGGTGGTGACGATCCAGTCGGGCAGGACGACGAACCCCGAGAGCATCCCGGCCAGCGAGTCGACCGCCGTCAGCAGGCCACCCGCCACCAACCCGCCAGCCGCACTGCGCTGGAGGTCGCCGACGACGAGGCGGGCGCCCATCTCCGAATACGGCCCGGCCGGTCCGGGGTGGCCGTCGGGCAGCACCTCCCACCGTTCCATGCGGTAGTAGGAGCCCACCACCCCGCCGCGGGCCGAATCCTCCGTCGACCGGCTCACGGGAGGACCGCCGCGGCCACCTGCACGACGGTGGTCACGCGGCCGCCGGCGCCGGCGTCGTGGAGATGGACCACGGCCGCCCGGCGAGGGCCGTCCGCGCCGAGCGGTTCCACCCGGGCCTCCACCGGACCGACGCGGGCCAGGGTGAGGTAGGCGATCTGGAGGTCGACCACGGACAGCTCGCCGGTGGCGGAGGGCCCCGGCCCCGGCGACACCGGCTCCAGTGCCCGCACGGCGGCCACGTCGGCCAGCAGCGCCAGCATGCCGCCCTGCAGGGCGCCGAAGGCGTTGTGCACGTAGGGATGGACGTCCAGGGACACCGGGCCGTGCTCGGGCGTGGCGATGCCGATCTCGTCGAGGAGGTGGCCGCCGGCGGCCTCGAGCCGCGAGCCGTCGCCGAAGACGAACCGGGACTCGCCCGAGAGGTCGGGCATGGGCGGCGGTTCGCGATCGGTGGGCAGCACCGCGAAGGTCAGCACGCCCATGCCGTAGTCGCGTCCGTCCGGTCCGCCCTTGATGGTCGCCTCGACCACGGCCGTGGTCCGGCCGCGACGCACCAGCCCGGCCTCGACCGCCACCACCGGTCCGGCCGGCGGCTCCGAGAGCGACACCGTCAGGTCGGCGGTCGCCATCCAGTCCGGTCGCAGGACGCGGACGCCCAGCGCGCCGCCGGCTATGTCGACGAGGGTGGCGACCAGCCCGGCCCGCAGCCGGCCCCGGCCGTCGCCGACCCGTTCCGTGACCGGCATCGAGACCACCACCGAGTCGGCCGCAGCCACGTCCACGGACACCGACATGTCCACGAGGACGTGCGCCGGGGGCGGGAAGGCGTCGCTCACGACCGGCACCGGGTCGACGGGCCCGCCCAACGGTGCGTCCGGGTCAAGCGGGGTCGAACCGGCTCGTGAACGACTGGAGTACGCCGGTCGTCAACGTCCGGCGCTCCTCGTAGATGCGTTCGTAGCCGGTGTGGCTGATCTGCCAGCCCCGGGGGGTACGCCGGTAGGTGTCGGCATAGAGCGCCGTCCCGCTCAGCACGAAGTCGGCCGACGGCACCATGACCCGGTCCTCGAGGTACCAGATGCCCCGGGCCGTCAACGGCTCCCCCCTTCGGCGTCGCCCAGGTCGATCTCGGGGTGATGGCCGTTGTGGAGGTGGACGATCCCCGGGTCGCCCAGTGAGCGCCGGAGGAACTCCACGACGGCGGACCGCCCCGAGAAGGAGTGCCGTCCGGACTCGAACGAGGTGGTGACGTCCTCGGTGAGGAGGGCGCCCAACTCGTCGAACTGCTTGGTGTCGAGGAGCCTGAAGTACGCGGTACTTCAGCCGCAGGATCGCCTCGACGTCACCCGCCGTCTTCTCCTCGGCCGTCTCCATCATCGGCGTGCCTCCCGTGCGCCCGGACCGGTCACAGGCCGCGTGGCGGGCGAAGTGTACCCGTGGGGCGGCGGCGATTGCCCACCTCCACGGTTGATCGCCCCGGATACGGGTACAGGTGTCGGAGTGCGGTGGTCACGTTTTCATGACAACGCCGAGGGGTACGATGTCGGGCAGGAGGGAGCGATGATGCCAACGGAGGGCACCCGTACTGGCACCGCCGATGTCGTGTCGCGGTGGTGGGCGTCTTCGGGGTGGGACAGAAGGCGCAGCGGGGGGCGGTCACGTCCGAGCGTCTGCACCTTCCGGCCGACACCACCTGCGCAGCCCACGCCCGCTGCATCGTGCGGGAAACCCTCCATTCGTGGGGTCTGGACAGCTTCGAGCCGACGGCGTCGCTGCTGGCGACGGAGATGGCCACCAATGCCTTCCTCCACGCCGGCGGGGCCAGCATGCTCATGCTGTCGGTCGACTCCACCCGGCTGCGCATCGACGTCACCGACCACGTGCCTGAGAGCGACCCCCGCCGGGTGGACGCCGGGGACCTGTCGGAGAACGGCCGCGGGCTGGCCCTGGTGGCGTCCATCGCCGACCGGTGGGGCGTGCGCAGATCACGGCGGGAACACACGAAGACGGTGTGGTGCGAGCTGTGGCTCGACGGCCCACGCCGCCGGATGGGCAGGCTGCGCCGCTGACGCCGCGGCCGCCGAACGGACCTTCGCCTCAGGCCCCTTTCGACAGCTCCTCACGCAGGGTACGCAGGCTGGCGGCCAGCAGTCGCGACACATGCATCTGGCTGACCCCGACCCGCTCGGCGATCTCCGACTGGGTCAGGCCGTCGACGAAGCGGAGGCGCACGATCTCGCTGCTCGCGGGCCCCGAGCGTGCTGATGGCCGGGGCCAGCATGGCCCGCTCGTCGACCTGCAGCACCTCGTCGTCCTCGGCGCCCAGTCGCTCCGACGGGGCCGCCCACCTCGTGTCAGGCGCGTCGATCGACGCCGCCCGGTACCCCTGCCCGGCCTCCATGGCCTCGAGCACGGCCTCCTCGGTGGCACCGATGGCCGCGGCCAGCTCGGGCACGGTCGGGGGACCGGCCCAGCTCCTGGGACAGCGGCTCGACCGCCTGGCCCAGCTCGAGGTAGAGCTCCTGGACGCGCCGGGGAGCGCGGACGGCCCATCCCCTGTCGCGGAAGTGCCGCTTCAGCTCGCCCACCACGGTGCGGTGGCGAACGTGCTGAACTCGACCCCCCGGTCCGGGTCGAAGCGGTCGACCGCTTTGATCAGGGCGAGCGACGCCACCTGCACCAGGTCGTCGTAGGGCTCGCCCCGGTTGGCGAAGCGCCGGGCGAGCTGCTGGGCGAGATCGATGTGCGCCGTGACGATCTGTTCACGCAGCCGCGGTTCCGCGCGTCACCACGAAGGTGTCCCACACGTCCCGCGAGACCAGCTGGTCGCCATCCCACGAGGTCATCAGTCGACAACCTCGCCTCCGCATTTTCGCAGCCACGCCCGTGGTGCGCCGCCGGACTCCTCGATGCCGAACTCGTCCACCAGGGCCTCGACGATCTTCATGGAGAGATCGTCCTCGGCCCCTCGGCCGCACCCAGCGGCTCGGGAGAGACCGGACCGGGCTGATGGCGCAGTCCACCCGGACGGCGCGGGGCTCGGAGTGGAAGGTCAGCTGGACCGACCCCGACGCCGTCCCACCCACCACCGACAGGCAGAGCTCCTCCACGGCCAGGCGCAGGTCCTCGATCTCCTCGAAGGCCAGACCGACCCGGGATGCCACCGTGGCGGCCGTGATCCGTGCCAGCACCAGCAGGTCCGCCCGCACGGGCAGCCGCAGCAGGACCACATCGTCGCGGGTGGCCGTCATCCGTCCGCCTGCTCCCCGACGGCGTCCTCGACGTTGTCGAAGACCGGAAAGACACGGGCCAGGTCGGTGATCTCGAGCACCTTGCGGATCCGCGGCTCGGTCACCACCAGCCGGAGGCTCCCCCCACGGCGGTGAGCCGCTTATGGGCCCCGACGAGCACGCCGAGCGCCGTGGAGTCGACGAAGTTGACGCCCGACAGGTCGACGACCACGACCCGCTGGCCGGCATCCTCGGCATCCACCAGGCGCTTGTCCGCAGGCTGGGCGCGGTGGCGACATCGATCTCACCGGTGACGGCCAGCACCGTGGCCCCCTTGAGCGTGCGCTCGGAGATGGCGAACGAAGTGTCCATGCGTAGAGATCCTCCTCGACCGTGGGACTCACCTGCCGGACCCATTCCCGGACCGACCCCCCTCCATCATGCCGCGTCGCCGGGCGCCTGCCACCCGACCCTTCCCCGCGATCGATGCGCCCCCTCGGCCGATGGGCCCGGGACGGCCGAATTCAGCCGGCGATCAGCCGGCGTCCTGCAATATCGGTGCCCACGGCGGGCGATCCACCGGCCCGGGCGGCCGGTCGCATCCGAGGCCGGAGGCACCGCGAGGATGACCCCTGACAGGGCCCGGGCGGCCACAGCCCGCTCGACGGGCCCCCGTGTGGCCGGCCCGTGGGGCCACCCGGTGCTCACGGCCCGCATGCCGGCCCGCAGCGACGCCCCGAACAGGACGGGGTCGGCCGTCACCACCAGACACGACCCGGTGGAGATCCCCAGGGCCTGGGCAGCGGAGATGGCGCCGACGGCCAGCCCTCCGGCGCCGTCGACCACGGCCCAGACGTCGACCGGTCCGAGGACGGCTTCGGTCCGTCGCCGCAGTCCGAAGCTGCCGGCCACCCGGGCCGAATCGAGGACGGCCACCTGGGCGCCCCTCCGGCGGTGCTGGTCGAGGGTGTCCCGCAGCACGCCTGCGCCCCCGGGCTCGGTGGCCGGCCCGTCCATCAGGGCCTGCACCAGCTCGTTGGAGGCGTCGATCACGATCGCCGTGGGTCCGATGGCGCGTCGTCCGTCCCCGTCGACAGGCGCCGACGGTGCGGGGCGGTCACCGCAGACAAGAGCCAGTGCCATGGAATCACCGTACCCATCCACGCCTCCGGGCAAACGGGACCGTCCCCGACCGCCCGCCTCCATGGTTCAATGCAGGTAGTGGAATTGACCGGGGAGAGTGACGAGGGTCAGACCCACACGCGCCAGAAGTGGGACCCTCCGGCGTCGTGTCGGCGTCGTCATCGTCATCGTCGCCGTCGGTGCCGTCGGCGTCAGCGCCATCTCCGCCTACAACGCCCTGTCCACCGGCAACGCCGTCCACCAGGAGCAGTCCCACACGGTGCCCGCCGTCGTCGACGCCAACCAGTTCGAGACCGCCCTCCAGAACGAGCTGAACAGCGAGAACGGGTTCGTCACGACGGGGAGCGACAGCCAGCTGACCCTGTTCGCCATCGGCCAGTCCGGGGTGGCCACCTATACGAGCCGCCTGGCCTCCGACCTGGGCACGGACACCGACCTGACGTCCGACCTGGCTGCGGCCTCCGCCGCCAACCGGTCGTGGATCACCTCCGTGGCCGATCCGCAGATCAGCGAGGTGCAGGCGGGCGACGTGAACGCCGCCGTGGCCACCGGGCGCTCGTCCCTGGCCGAGACCGCCCTGACCAGGGTCCGCGAAACGGTGACCCGCCTGGTCTCGGCGGTGCAGTCGTGGGCGGCCGGCGCCGACCGGGCGGTCGCCTCGGGCACCGACAACGCCGTCACCCTGGTGCTGATCCGAGGGTGGTTCGTACTGGCCCTGCTGGCCGGTGCCTGGTTGGCGCTGACCCGCCTCATCTCGAATCCGATCGAACGGCTCCACCGTGACGTCCGCACGGTGGCCGGCGGCGACATCGACCACCCCATCAGCCGTTCCGGCCCCCCGAGATCGAGCAGTTGGGCAGCGACGCCGAAGCCATGCGCCGCCGCCTCCGGGACGAGGGTGACCAGGTACGACAGCTCCGCGAGGCCCTGGCCGAGCGCAGCCCCCTCCAGGGCCTGCTGCGCTCCGAGCTCGAACCCTCCGACGACAAGCTCGACGTGTCCATCGCCGCCCGGCTGGTCCCGGCCGAGGGAGTCCTCGCCGGCGACTGGTACGACGCCTGGAACAGCGCCGGGCGCGGGATCGTCCTGGCTATGGTGGACGTCTCCGGCCACGGACACCGAGGCCGGCCTGCTGGCCCTGAAGATCAAGCACCTCCTGGCGCCACCGTTCCGCATGGGCATGCAGCCGGGAACGGCCATGAGCTGGCTGTCCGACCAGCTGGGTGACCTGGGAGAACAGTGTGCGAGCGCCATCGTGCTCCACATCGACGCCGGCACCGGCCGCTGCCGGTACGCCAACGCCGGTCACCCGCCGGGGGCCCTCATCCAGAGCGACGGGATCGTGCCGTTGGTGAAGACCGGACCGATCCTGAGCGCCATGGGTGGCACCTGGGAGACGGGCGAGGTCACCGCCTCGGGCGGCGACGTGCTGCTGCTGGTCACCGACGGTGTGACCGAGGCCCGCATGCCGGACGGGTCGGAGCTGGGCATGGACCGGGTCCTCAATGCCCTGACCAGGGTGCGGACCGCCTGGCCCGACGAGATCGTCAACACGGTGGTGTCGACCGTGCGGGCCAACAGCTCCGATCCCTTCAGGGACGACGTGACCGTGGTCGCCGCCCGTTTCGACACCGTCACCACCCGTGGTGACCATGGCCCCGACGCCACCGTTCCTGGTAGTTTCGCGGCTCGCTGATTCTTTCGGTTACCGGTCGGTCACCTGACGGGATAGCGTTGCCGGACAGGCACTGACTGCCTCGGCGGCCGGCACGGGCGTACACACCAGGGGGTCCGATACGGCGGACCGGACCGGCGCTGCCGGGGCGAGTGAGGATTTGGGGGAGTTGCCATGAGAAACGCGTGGTCGTGGCTCGGACTGAACCTCGGCAAGCGGGCCGGCACGGTGACCGTCATCGGGTTGCTGGTCACGCTGGTGCTCGGGCTCGGCATCACCCAGCTCTCGTTCAGGACCTCGAACAGCAGCTACCTGAACGGCAACGACAAGGCCCAGGTCGAGAACGAGGCCTACCTCGCAGAAGTTCGGGGGCGACCCCATCGCCGCCATGTTCACCATGGAACCCGGCAAGACGGTCGACGACCTCTTCACCCGCACCAACGCCCTGCAGTTCTGGTCGATCGAGCAGCAGCTGCTGGCGGACCCTTCCGTGTCCAGCTTCGTCACCCCACTCGACTCCGTCCTGCTGGCCAATACCCTGGCCTACTCACCCAGCGGCAATCCGACGACGACCCCGGCCGGCCAGCTGCTGTTGTCGGCTGAAGAGCGCGATCCGTCGCCCCAGGGGAAGGCCGCCCGTCTGGCCGACATCCAGGCGCTGCTGGCCCTCGAGAGCAAGATCCCGCTGAGCGAGCGCAACATCACCAATCCGGCGTGGGTCAACGTGCTGGTCCACACCCCCACCGGTGCCATGCGCCCGTCGTCCCAGGCTTTCCTCCCCAACGACACCCACGCCAGCGCCATCATCTTCCTCAAGGGTGACCTGACGATCGACCAGGAGGCGGCGGCCTACCAGTCCGTCCAGAACATCTTCGCCACGGCCCGCTTCGAGAACGTCCAGGGCGGCTACGCCCTGGTCACCGGGGTGCCGGCCCTGCTGCAGACGATCAACGACTACCTGAAGCACGGCTTGTTGACCCTGAGCGCCCTCGCCGCCCTCATCATGATCATCATCCTGTCGCTCTTCTTCACCGTGCGATGGCGGCTGCTGCCCTTCCTCGTGGTGTCGGTCGGCCTCATCTGGGCGTTCGGGCTCGTGGGCTACCTGGGCATCCCGCTGACCCTCGGCAGCATCGCCGGGCTGCCCGTGCTCTTAGGCGTTGGCATGGACTACGCCATCCAGCTGCATTCACGCGTCGAGGAGGAGGTCGTCCTCGACCGGGCCGACCACCCCATCCAGGCGACGGCGCGCAACCTCGGCCCCGCCCTGCTGGTGGTGACCTTCGACGCCGTGTTCGCCTTCCTCGCCCTCACGCTGGCGAAGGTCCCGTTGATCCGGCAGTTCGGCTGGCTGCTGGTCGTCGGCATCATCGCCGTCTGCATCGCCGGCATCATCCTGCCGCTCGCCATCCTCGGCATCCGCGAGTACAAGTCCCCAACCAAGGGCAAGGACTACTCCAAGGGTCGACTCAGCCGGGCCGTGGTCTGGCTCGGCAGCGTGCCGGCCAAGGCGGCCATCCCGCTGATGGTGGGCGCGTTGGTGGTCTTCGCCGCCGGCATCCTCGTGGAGGGCTCGCTGCAGCTGCAGACCGACCCCCTTCAGTGGGTGGACCCCAACTCCCCGACCGTGCACGACATCGCCGCCCTCAAGGCGGGCACCGGGACCGAGAACGCCGTGAGCGCCCTGGTGACAACGGACGCGCCCTACAGCGACGCCACCGCCGACTACGTCACCAACTACTCCTACGACCTGCAGAAGCAGTACCCGAACGAGCTGTTCGAGGCGACCGGCGTCTACAACCTGGTGGCGGAGTTCCTCGAGGTGCCGGGCGCGAGCGTGGTGGCGCCCACCGGTAACCAGGTCAAGGAGGTCGTGGGGATCGCGCCCTACGACATCCAGCATGCGGGGGTCTCGCCCGACGGGCACGACGTCAGCCTGTTCTTCCGTTCCAAGACGGCCACCCTCGGCGACCTGCAGCCGGTGGTCACCACCATGCAGAACGACGCCCACCCGCCCACGGGGATCACGCTCACGCCGGGCGGCATCGCCGTCGTGGGCGTCGGCCTCATCGAAAACCTGTCGGCGTCGCGCACCCTGCTGACCTATCTGGCGCTCCTCTTCGTCGGCATCTTCCTCGCCATCAGGCTCCGCAGCGTCATCCGTTCGCTGCTGTCGCTGGTGCCCGTCTTCGTGGCCGTGGGGGCGGTGTCCCTCGTCGCCTGGATGATCGGCCTGAAGCTGAGCCCGCTGACGGCGGTGTCGGGCCCGCTGGTCGTGGCCGTCTGTACCGAATTCACGTCGCTGATCCTCTTGCGGTTCGTGGAGGAACGCGGGCGCGGGCTGCAACCGGTGGACGCCATGGCCGTGACGGCCTCGAGGACCGGCCGTGCCTTCATGGTGTCGGGCTTCACCGCCATCGCCGGCGTCCTGACCATCGCGTCGTTGCCGTGGCCCCTGCTCAGGGGCTTCGGCCTCATCGTCGGGCTGAACCTGGCCGTGGCCCTGCTGTGCGCCCTGGTGATCCTGCCGCCCATCCTGGTGTGGGCCGACGCCGACGGCCGCCAGTACGTGTCACGACGGCTCATCCGCCACGACGAGGAGCCGAGGACGAGTTCGGACGTCCCCGAGCCCGTCCACATCCACGCCGGCGAGCCCTCCCACGACCTCGATGACGGCGACGACGTCGACGCCCGGGGCGAGCCCACCGACGAGCCGGTCAAGGGCGGTGCCCACGCCCACGTGCTGACCTCCGCCGGGGTTGGCGGGTCGGCGACGGCGGTGATCGACGCGCCCGCCTACGCCCCGGCATCGGCCCCCGACGCCGACCGGCACCACGACGGCGCTGCCGACGGCGACGAACCGCCCGTGGACGCCGACCGTGCCGCTGAGAGTGCCACCGGCAACTTCAGGATCATCACGCACGAGGTGGAGGACGCCCGCATCGAGGAGCCCGTCGAGAGCGTCGAGACCCCCGAGAGCAGCGAGATCGACCAGCCTGACCAGCCCGACCGGTCAGACCAGCCCGACGATCGCCCGGCCCTCGACCCCGACGAGCTGCGCACCCGTCCCGAGGTGATCGACCTCAAGGCCCGTTACCAGGCCTACTACGAGCAACAGGGCTACCCGCCCCACGAGGCCGGGGCCTACGCCGACTACCACGCCCTCAACCAGACGCGGACGAACCTCGAGAACGGGGCGTCCATGGAGGCGTCGGCCGCCGACGGGTCGGGTGGGACCGGCGCTTCCGGCCATGACGTGCACGGGGGGACACCACCGGCGGACGACGATGTCGACTGGTGGACGGTGCCGCCGACCGGCGACGCCTGACACCCGACCGGCGACGACCGGGACCGGCACCCCTAGCATGGGCGCCATGGCGATCCCTCCCCCGCGGGCCGACGGCGTGTGCGTCATAACGGGCGCATCGTCGGGGATCGGCGCACAGATCGCCCGCCGGCTGGCGGCCCGGGGGATGGGCCTGGCACTGGTCGCCCGGCGACCGGCACCGCTCGAGGCTCTCGCCTCCGAGCTGACCTCCGCCCACCACGTTCGGGCGGAGGTGCTGGCCGCCGATCTCACCGATGACGCCGCCCGGGCCGGCATCGCCGCCGACCTGGCCGACCGTGACGTGGTCGTCGACGTCCTCGTGAACGCCGCCGGCTTTTCGACGATGGGACCGGTGGCCAACAGCGACCGGGCCCGCGAGATCGCCATGGTCCGCACCGACGTCGAGGCCGTGGTCGACATGTGCTCCCTGTTCGTCCCGTCCATGGTGGAGCGGGGGCTCGGGGCCGTGCTCAACGTGGCCTCGACGGCCGCCTTCCAGCCGATCCCCGGCCAGGCCGGCTACGCCGCATCCAAGTCGTTCGTGCTCTCCTACACGTACGCCCTCAGGGGCGAGCTGGCCGGTTCGGGCGTCACCGCCACGGCGCTGTGCCCCGGACCGGTGCGGACCGGGTTCTTCGAGGCCGCCGGCATCGACGAGTCCTCGGTGATGTCCTCGTTGCCGTCGTTCATGTGGGTGGACGCGGCCACCGTGGCCGCTGTTGCCGTCGACGGGCTCGACCGGGGACGGGCCGTGGTCATCCCCGGCGCCGCCAACAAGGTGGCCGCCGGGGCGGCCTACCTCTCGCCCCGTTCGCTGCTCATGTCGGTGCTGGCGAAGCGTCACCCGGCCATGGGCGGCACCGGGTCCATCTGACGGCCGGACCGGGCACGTCCCTCCGACGGGCCGGACCGCCGGCTGCCGTCACTGCGGTGGCGTGAGCACGACAGCGCGCACCGACGGGCGGGGATGCCACTCCAGCACCACCACACCGGCGCCCTGTGCGATGAGGGCGCCACCCAGTCGCCTTTGCACGTAGGCGACGGCCCCGGCCGCCACCACCGCCGGCACCGGTTCGATCCCGGCGGTGGCGGCGACGACGAAGACCACCGTCGGGGCGTTCACCGGGAAGGCCTGGGGCGAGGCCAGGTACGGGTAGACGTACCGGCGGCCGGCGAAGCGCCCGATCACCCCCTGTGAGGCGATGACCTGGGCGCTCCCCGGGACCTGGGGGAGGGCCCGACGCAGGGTCGCGGCCGCCGGTGCGTCCACCCGCCACCAGCCGGCCCGCAGCCCGGTGAAGAGCGGTGCGTTCTGGACGAGCGAGGCCGCCAGCAGCCCCGCCGCCAGCGCCCAGGCGCCGGCCGCCCACCACCCGCGCCGACGCCCGATCCACAGCAGCACCATGACGCTGCCGACGAACACGAACGGGATGACCGCCAGGGTCTGGAAGGCGATGTCGGGTGACAGGAACGCCGGGTTGACGTTGAGGGCGGTCGGCGCGAGCGTGCCCACGGCCATGGCGCCGCCCCAGGGGGTGACCACGCCCAGCAGGCCGGCCGACAGCAGCACCCGGCCGATCCCGTGCCAGCGCCCGACGAGCACCCGCAGCGCGTGCCAGGGGTGGAGGAGCAGCGCCCCCGCCACCGACGCGGCCGAGGCCCCCGGCGCCGCGCCCACCAGGTAGCCGTAGTTGGTGACGATCCCACTGCCCTGGTTGGCGTCGAGGACCGTCACCAGTGCCAGCCAGGCGACGGCGAAGGCGGCGATGCCGAGGGCGGCGCCGAGGTGGCCGGCCCGCCGGACCCGGCGCGACGCCATGCCGGCCACCGCCACGAAGAGGATCGACAGGCTCACGACGTCGCCGAAGAGCACAGCCAGGACGGCCCCCAGCCACGCCTGGCGGGTGCGGCCGCGCCACAGCGCCAGCCCGCACCACACCGCGAACGGGAGGCCGATCGTCTCGAAGTGGACGTCGAAGGACGCCGTCTCGTACCACCACACGTTGACCACCAGGGCCACCAGGGCGGCGATGGCCACCTCGTTCCGCCGGCGGGCCAGCCGTTCCGCACAGAGACCGGCGACCCACCACAGGGTGAGCGCCTCCGTGGCCACCAGGGCCAGGTCCTGCAACCACAGGAGCTGCACCGGATCGGGCCAGAGCCGCCCGACCCACGCGATCGGCCACATGGCCAGCTCGAAGTGGTTCTGCCAGAACGGGAACGTCGGCACGTGGATGGTGTCGACCGGGTTCAAGTGGCCGTGACCGATCGACCACCAGGCCTGGTGGTAGGCGGCGAAGTCGTCCGTCAGGTCGAAGCGGTGGTACAGGTAGGCGCTGTAGGCGACCAGCACGGCCAGCTGCGCGGCCAGCACGGCTCCGGCCACCAGCCAGAACACCCGCATGCCCTTACGGTCGAGCGCCTCCCACCGCCCCCGCCACGGCGACCGGGCGGCGTCCGCCTCGCTGACGTCGGCGACGACCACGGCGCATCTTGGCACCCGGCGGGCCGGCCGGCGGGGAAGGGACGGTCGGGCGTAGCATTGGCACCGTGGTCGGATCCGTCTGGGAGCCCTTGATCGCCGTGCTGCTGCTGGCCGTGCTGGTGGTGACGGGCGCGGCGGCGGTGGCCGCCTTCGTGGCGTGGCGGTGGGTGCGGCGGAGGGTGCAACTGGTGCGGGCCGGTGCGTCCGCCATCGGGGTCTCCAGCGCGTGGGATGCCGTCGTGACGGCCCGGCGCCACCGGTCGTGGCCACCGGAGCTGTCAGGGGTCGCCGGATGGACCCCGTCGCGGGCCCGCAAGGAGATCCGGCGGGCCGTGGGCCACGCCGAGGCCGCCGTGGCGGCCGCCGACGGCGCCGGCGCGGCCGTGGCCGACCTTCCCCTGCTCTGCCGGCGGCTCGACCATGCCGCCGGTGGCCTCGATCCGGTGCTGGCGGCCATGCCGTCGGGCACCACCGTCGGTCCTGCGCTGGCGCCCCGGTTGGTGGACCTCATCAGGGCGGCATCGGACCTGCAACGGGCGGCGGTGGCATCGGCCGGCGACGCCCACGCCGAGGGCGTGCGCACCCTGGCCGAGGACGCCGCCCGCGAGCTGCAGAGCCTGGACGCCGGCCTGGCCGCCGCCCGCGCCCTCACCCCGCGTGCCGGCTGACCGGAGCCCGGGACCCGACCGGCCTACCACGAGGCGGCGTAGATGAAGTCGGCCGCCGGTCGACCGAGCCATTGGACGATGCCCATGGCGATGTTCATGCCGGTGGCGAACTTGGCGGTGCGCAGCCCGGTCAACTGATTGGGCGTGCAGCGGAGCGTGCGCGCCAGTTCGGACCATGTCAGCTCCTCTTGGCGGCGGCGCGCGTCCATGGCGCCGTAGAGGGCCTTCAGGTTCCACCGGAGGCGACGATCGGGTCCCGTCACGGGGAGTGGCGTAACCGGTACGGCGAGCGGCGCCTCCAGGAAGTCCTCGGGGGAACGGGAGAGCCACCTCAGCATGAAGAGCGCATGCTGGCAGCTGGTGGTCCCCCGGGTGCCCACGTTCACGATCGTCGACGTGCTGATCGGATGATCGTGGCGACGACGGTTGAGAGTGGCCGACAGCTCCCAGATCTCGTCGGCGACGCCCTGCCAGCTCAGTCCCCGGCGGCGTCGCCGCTCGTCGAGGGCCTCGAAGAGGCCGACCCCGTCGAAGTCGGAGATCTCCACGTCCGTCATTCTGTCGAACGCGGGAGCGGTACCGGCGTCCGGGGGGCCGTGCCGTCGGGGCACGGACCCGTCGGACGGAGCAACGCGGCGCCATCGGGCCTACCCTGTGCCGTCGAGGGCGCGCCGGATCAACCCGGCTACGAACAAGGACGGCACGATGAAGCACGTGTGGATGGCGAGGACGGTGGCGGTGTGCGCCACGTCGTTGATGGTGGTGCCGGGTGGCGGCCAGCGGCGGGGCGACGAGCGCCGCCGACGATCGCCAACGCGCCACGGCACGGCGGCGGGAGGATCCACAACACGTGGGCGGCCTCCAACTGGTCGGGCTACGCCGAGACCGGCAACTTCACGGGCGCCAGCGGTACCTGGACGGTCCCGACCGTGGCCCCGAGCACCTCGGCCACCTACTCGGCCACGTGGGTCGGCGTCGACGGATTCACCGACACCAGCCTGATCCAGACCGGGACCGAAGACGACTACTACAGCGGCGCGGCCCACTACGGCGCCTGGTGGGAGATCCTTCCCGGCCGCGGAGACCCCGCTGTCCACCTCCAAGCAACCGGTGGCGCCGGGCGACACCATGAGCGCCAAGATCTGGGAGACGTCGGCGGGCTCGGGCCACGGAAGGCGAAATCCACCTGTGGAACATCGTCATCGCCGACGTGACCAAGGGTTGGTCGTTCACGACCACGCAGAGCTACAACGGACCAGGCACCTCCGCCGAGTGGATCATGGAGGCGCCCCAGGTCAACGGCAGCATCGCCACGCTGGCCGACTTCACCGAGAACCCGGTCGCGGGCACGGGTGACTTCGACAACGCCGGTGTCCTCGACTCGATCCCGAGGCCCGGTACCCCCACGTACCCGGGGGCCGGGCTGAACTACGCCAACGACTCGGGCGTCATGATCCAGAACGGCGCCCAGGTTCCACCCCCGGAGCCCCGGACTCGGCGCAGACCGCCTTCAACGTCGCCTACGGCCCGAACGTCCCGGCCACGCCGAGCCGGCTGACCCGGGATCAACTCCCGGCACTCACCTTGCCCAGGAACGGCACCAGGTGGGCGAAGAAGACGTTGTCGGGATAGGCGCCGGCCGGGTCGTTGTGGGAGTAGGTGCTCTGGCAGTTGACCAGCGTCAGGTTGCGCATCGGGATGCGGGACTGCTGGGCCAGGGTCTGGGCGTCCGTCGAGCACGCCCGCCCCGCCGAGGCGGGCGCCGAAGGCGTAGATCAGCAGGTCCTTCGGGAGGTGGTGGCCCATGGTGGCGTCGACGCCGAGCACCTTCTGGGCCGGGTTGGCGTTGCCGTTGTCGACGGCCGCCGGTGTCGTCGGTCAGGCGCTGGGGGAAGTACCACTCGGTGCCGTCGACGCTCGTGCATGCCGTCGCCCGAGAACATGGTGGCGAAGCGGTCGATCGGGGTGAGGGCGCCCGGCGCCGTTCCAGCCGTGGACCGGCCCGGCGGTCGAGAGCCCTGTGCCCAGATGGCGCCTGGGCCGCCAGCAGGCTCGGCGGCGAGGTGGCGGCGTTCGAGCGCGTAGCCGTACTGGCCCAGATTGGTGACCGGCACCGGGGGCACGATGTCGGCGGGCAGGAGCCCGGAGGTCTGGCCCAGCGAGGGCGCGTTCGGGTCCGAGCAGCGCGGCCGCCGACCCGGTGGCGCTCGAAGATGCCGGCGTAGGGGGCGGCGATGCCGCCGAAGGCCAGCCAGGGGGAGGCCGTCGGGCGCGTCGAGCGCCTGCAGCGCCTGGCGTGGCCTGGCTGGGCGCTGATCGGGGCTCGGGGCAGCTGCCGCCGTCGATGTAGACGAGGCCGGCCAGCTCGTCGGCCCCGGCGCTGGCCGTTGAAGTCCCAGGTGGCGTAGGCGGTGACCACCGCGCCGCCGAGCGAGTGGCCGCCGAGCACGACCTTGCCCCCGAGCCTCTTGGCCGCCGCGATCACGGTGTGCAGGTCCTGGACGGCGACGTTCATCCCCCACTGCTTGGCGAACTCCACCGTCGAGTTCGGGACGAGCTGGAAGTGGTGGGTGATGCTCGGGTCCTTCAGGTAGCCGAGGTAGTAGTCGAAGAGCTGGGTGGCGGTGGCCTTGCCCTCCTTGAAGAGGTTCAGCTCCGACTGGTCCTCGAGCAGGTTCTCCCGGCGCTCGACCGACCACACCTGCCAGCCCTGGTCTTGGACACGATCCACTTGGCCAGCGGCACGAAGTAGGCGGCTGCCGGCCGAGGTGCCCGGGCTCGAGGACGAGGACGTTCTTGGCGCTGGCCGGTCCGACCTTGATCACGCCGACCTTGTTGTATCTTGGCCGGCGTCCCCGGAGCGGCGAAGCCCTGCATCCAGGTCGACGTGCAGCGAGGATGTCGCCGCCGTGGTCGTCGACGTGCGGCGGAGGTCGATCCCGACCCGCAGCCGGCGGCCACCACGGCCACCGATCCGACCGCGACCGCCCCCAGCAGGGCCCGAGTGATGCGGTTGCGCATGTGGATCTCCCCCCGGCCCCCCGGTTCCTCGGCCCAGCGGGCACGGGGACGATGGTAGATGACCGTGCCCGACGAACGGCGCGCCGAACGCGGCCGGCCGGGGCACGTCCACCCGTTCTAAGGAGTCTCCAAGGAATTTCCACGGATCCTCCAAGCTGCGTTTCCTGGAATCGAGCTGTACCTGCGGCAGCGTCCGCAGGGTACGCGGTCCGACCACCAGGTGGGCGGGCACGGAACAGATGGACATCTGAGGGAGCGAGGCAGGCCCGTGGTGCGAGGTCGAGGTGGCCGTCGGTCGAGAAGGACGCGGATCATTGCCGGCGTGATTCTGGCGGTCGTCGTCGCCGGCGCGGCCGTCGGCACCTGGTACGCCGTCGACGGTTCGAGCTCCGGTTCCGCCGCCGCGACGACCGCAAGTGGACACGGTGTCGACCGGCACCATCACCCAGACGGTCTCTTCCACCGGCACGATCGAACCGGCCAACCAGGCCAACCTCAACTTCTCCGTCTCGGGACAGGTCACCGCGGTGGACGTCGCCGTGGGTCAGGCGGTCGCCGCCGGCCAGACGCTGGCCACGGTGGATCCGACGGTGTTCAACGCCACGCTGGCCGAGGCCCAGGCGAACTGGCCGACGACCAGTCCAAGCTCACCACCGACCAGGCGGCGGGGCCTCGGCGCGCAGATCGCCGCCGACGAGGCGGCCATCGCCACCACCCAGAACGATGTGACGACCGCCCAGCAGAACGTGAACAACGCCACCCTGACCTCGACCATCGCCGGCACGGTGGCGGCCGTCAATCTGACCGTGGGACAGCAGGTCACGGCGGCGCCGGCTCGTCGGCGCTCGGGGTCCAGTGCTCGCACCGGCTCGACCGGCTCCTCGGGCTCGGGGGCGACCGGCTCGCCGGTCCTCGGCCGCGGATCGTTGGGCAGCTCGTCCGCCTCCTCGTCCTCGTCGTCGTCTTCGTCCTCGTCCTCGTCGACCGCGCAGATCACCGTGATCAGCACCGGCTCCTACGTGGTCGACACGTCCGTCGACGACACCGAGATCAGCCAGGTCCAGCAGGGGGACCGGCCGTGATCACGCCTCGGGCTCGACCACTCCCGTCTACGGCACGGTCGGCTCGGTCGGGCTGCTGGCCTCCGACAGCTCCGGCGTCGCCACGTTCCCGGTCGTGGTCAACGTCACCGGCAGCCCGACCGGCATCTACGGTGGCGCCACCGCCGACGTGTCCATCGTCGTCGAGAAGCTCTCGAACGTCCTCGTCGTGCCGACGACGGCCATCCAGCTACTCCTCGAGCGGCACCACGGTGCTCGTCTCGACGGCTCTGGGACCAAGAACCCAGCCGTCACGCTGGGCGCCTCCTCGGACGGCCAGACGCAGGTGATGAGTGGGCCGTCGAGCGGCGACCAGATCGTGGTGCCGGTGGTGCGGATTCCTCGGGGGGGAGCGGCCGGCGCCACGGAGGCGTTCGGCGGCGGAGGGTTCGGCGCCGGAGGGTTCGGCGGAGGCGGCTTCGGCGGTGGCGGCGGGTTCGGTGGCGGCGGCTTCGGTCGGCGGCCGGTTCGGTGGGCGGTAGCCCGATCGCCCGACGGGCCTTCGTTCGACGACACCGCCGAGGTCGGCGTCGAGCCCACCGGCCGCTACCAGGCGGCCCGGCGGCCGGTCATCGAGGTCGGCGACGTGTGGAAGATCTACAGCACCGGGACGCTCGAGGTCGACGCCCTCCGGGGCGTCTCGCTTCGCGATCGAGACGGGCGAGTACGTGGCCATCATGGGCCCGTCGGGCTCGGGCAAGTCCACCCTCATGCACATCCTCGGGTGCCTCGACGTCCCCACGTCCGGGCAGTTCCGGCTGGCCGGCGAGGACGTTTGCGACATGACCGAGGCCGAGCTGGCCCACGTGCGCAACCGGCGCATCGGCTTCGTCTTCCAGCAGTTCAACCTCCTGCCGTCGCTGACCGCCTGGCGGAACGTCGAGCTGCCGCTCGTCTACGCCGGCGTCGACCGGGCCCGGCGCAAGCAGCGGGCCCTGGCCGCGCTGGACCGGGTCGGCCTGGCCGACCGGGTCGAGCACCGGCCCGGCGAGCTCTCCGGCGGCCAGCAGCAGCGGGTGGCCGTGGCCCGGGCACTGGTCACCGACCCCGCCCTCATCCTGGCCGACGAGCCCACCGGCAACCTCGACTCGGCGTCGGCCGCCGACGTGCTGGCCCTGCTCGACGAGCTGCCACCGAGCGGCGGACGATCGTGCTCATCACCCACGACGCCGACGTGGCCGACGCTGGCCGGGCGCACCTTGCGCATCCGGGACGGCGAGTTCGTCGACGCCGACGCGCGGCCGGCGTCGGCGGGAGCCGCCGTGAACCTCCGCGAGACCCTCCGCACCGGCCTCGAGGCCGTCGTCACCCACCGGCTCCGCTCCGGGCTCACCGTCCTCGGCATCATGATCGGCATCACCGCGGTCATCCTCACCGTCGGCCTGGGCGAGGGCGCCCAGCAGCAGGTGACCTCGCAGATCATCGCGCTCGGCGCCAACCTGCTCATCGTCACGCCGGGGAGCACCACCTCGGCCACCGGGATCCGGGGCGGGTTCGGCTCGGCGTCCACCCTGACCGCGGTCGACGCCACCGCCCTGGCGTCGAAGGTGGTGGCGCCCGACATCGCCGCCGTGGCGCCGCGACCTCGACCGACTCCGAGACCCTGGTGGCCGGAACCACCAACTGGACGACCACGGTGGTCGGCACGAACCCGCTGGCTGACGGTGCGGGCCCGCTCCGTCACCGAGGGACGCTTCATCGCGCCCAGGACGTGACCACCCGGCCGCCGTGGCGGTGCTGGCCCCGACCACCGCCCAGGAGCTGTTCGGCTCCGTGACCCGATCGGGCCAGTCCGTCGACATCGCCGGCCCGCCCATGACGGTCATCGGCGTGCTCAATTCGGTGGGCTCTTCCGGCGGATCGTCCACCACCAGCAACCAGGACGACCAGGCCATCGTACCGATCACCACCGCCGCCGACCGCATCTTCGGTGGCACCAGCCGGAACTCCGTCAGCCAGATCCTGTTCGCGGCCACCTCGCCGTCGACGCTCTCCGCCGCCTACCAGGAGGCCAACGCCGAGCTTCTCAGCCTCCACGACATCACGTCGCCGGCCTCCGCCGACTTCACCATCCAGAGCCAGCAGTCCCTGCTGTCCACGGCCACCTCGGTGGACAAGACGCTGACCGTGCTGCTGGCCGGCATCGCGGCCATCTCCCTGCTGGTCGGCGGCATCGGCGTGATGAACATCATGCTGGTGTCGGTGACCGAGCGGATCCGTGAGATCGGCCTGCGCAAGGCGCTCGGGGCCACGCCCCGGGCCATCCGCCGCCAGTTCCTGGTCGAAGCGTCGGTGCTGGGCCTCGTGGGTGGGCTGTTCGGCGCCCTGCTCGGACTGGCCGTGGCGCTGATCCTGCCCCACTTCATCTCCGACCCGATCGCCGTCTCACCGGTGGCCATGTTCGGGTCCATCGCCATCGCCATCGCCATCGGCGTGGCCTTCGGCGTCTATCCGGCGTCGCGGGCCGCCCGGATGGCCCCCATCGACGCACTCAGAACCGAATGAACCGCTTGACAACGAGCCAGTCCCGAGGAGGGAACCAATGACCGGATTCCGGTCCCCACGCACCATCACCACCGATCCGTCAACACCTTCGCATGGCCGTCGCGGCCGGCATGTCGGCGTGCTCGCACTCCTGGCGGCCGCCGCCATCGCACTGGCCGCCTGCGGCGGAAGCTCGGCGGCGTCGTCGACCTCCACCACGGCCGGCAGCTCGGCCGGCACCACGCCGTCACAGACGACCGTCCCCGGGACGTTCGGCTCGGTGGCGTCGATCTCGGGGTCGTCCCTCGAGGTGCAGGACCCCTCGACAGGCCAGACGACGGTGAACTACACGGGATCGACCGTCTTCACGCAGACCGTGCCGGCGACACTGGCGGACGTCACCACCGGATCGTGTGTGACCGCCGTGGGCGTGCCGACCGCCGGGTCGAGCTCCACCACCACCACGTCGGGCGCGGGCGGCGGCTTCTTCTCGTCGGGCCCGGTGACGGCGTCGACGGTGACCTTGTCCACCCCGCCGGCCGGCGGATCGTGCAGCCTGGCGGGGCGGGGCGGGGGCTTCGGCGGTAGCGCCAGCGGCGGCGGCACGGGCGGATCGCCCCCGGGGTCGTCGGGAGGTACCCCCGGCAACGGGTCCTCGCCGCGCCGTTTCCCGCGCACCGGCGGTGCCCGTCGGTTCGCCACCGCCTTCGGCACGGTCATGTCCGTGGGCGCCTCGTCGTTCGACGTCGCGGTGACCAATCCCCGCACCAACGCCGCCACCACCGAGGTCGTCACGGTCACCGGGTCGACGACCTACCAGTCGAACACCACGGCCAGCTCGACCGACCTGGCGGTGGGCAAGTGCGTCACGGCCATCGGCCCGGCTGACAACACCGGCACGGTGACGGCTCGCTCGATCGCCATCAGCACGCCCGGCGCCAGCGGGTGCTCCCGCGGGTTCGGTCGCTTCGGCGGTGGCGGTGGATTCGGAGGCTTCGGCGGTGGTGGTGGGCAGGGTGCCGCGGGTGCCTGACGAGGATCCCGTCCCGACCGACGCCACACCGTCGCGCCCTGAGGCGCCCCGGCGGCGCTGGATCGCCCCGGTGGCGATCGGCGTCGTCGTGGTGGTGGTCGCAGCCGGCATCTGGGCGCTCACCCGTTCCTCGGGGCCCGACTACCGGACGGCCACTGTGAGCACGGGTACGGCCGTGGCGACGGTCAGCTCGGTCGGGACGGTGGCGCCGGTGAACCAGTCGGAACTCGACTTCGGCACATCCGGGACGGTGGCAACCGTCCCGGTCACCGTCGGCCAGACCGTGGCCGCCGGCCAGACCGTGGCCACCCTCGACCCCACGCCACTGCAGAACGACATCACCTCGGCCCAATCCACCATGGCCACCGCCCAGGCCAAGCTGACCTCGGACGAGACCAGCCAGACGGGGACGTCGGCGACCACCGCCGCGGACACGTCGACGCCGGCGGTCACCGATCCCGCCCCCTCGGGGGCGACAGACCCGGGCACGTCCGCCGTCGCGGCCGCCCAGGCGACCCTGCTCGCCGACCAGCGGCAGGTGGACGCGGCCTCCGCCCAGGCCACGGCGGCCCTCGATCAGGCCATCACCCTCTGTGCCACCTCGGGGTCGACGTCGCCCCCGGCCAGCTCGCTCACATCCACCACGCCGGCGGCCTCGGCGCCCACGTCGAGGCACCCCGGGGGTGGTGGGGCACCGACGACACCGACGACCCCGGCGCCGACCGCGACGACGTGCACGGGCGCCCTCAACGACGTCGCCACCGCCCAGAACGGGGTGACCGCCGGGCTCCAGCAGGTGGCCGCCGACGAGAACGCGCTGAACACCGCCATCCACCAGTCGTCGACGGCGTCGACGGCGTCGACGGGACACTCGACCGGCGGCACGTCGTCCGGCGCGTCGGGAGCATCCACCGGCGGCTCCGGCTCGTACGGGTCGGGGGGCAGCTCGGGCGGCTCCGCATCGACGCCGGCGTCGCCCGCGCAGCTGGCCGCCGATCAGGCCTCCGTCGACACGGCCACCGCGCAGTACAACAGCGCCCAGCAGGCGCTCACCAACGCCACGCTGACCACGCCCATCGCCGGTACGGTGGCGTCGGTCAACCTCACCACCGGACAGACCGTCTCCGGTACCACGTCGGCCTCGGCGACGGACGCGCAGATCGTGGTCATCGGGCCGGGCTCGTTCGAGGTGACCACCGACATCGACGTGACCGATCTCCCCCAGATCGCCGTCGGGCAACGCGCCGTGGTCACTCCTGACTCGTCCGGGACGCCGGTGAACGGGACGGTGACGGCCATCGGCCTCCTCCCCACCACCTCCTCCGGGACGACCACCTACCCGGTGACGGTCTCCATCCCGAGCGCGGGATTGACACTGCTCTCAGGTGCCGATGCGGGAGTGAGCATCGTCGTGCAGCAGGCGACCGGCGTGACCACCGTGCCGACGTCGGCCGTCCGCACGATCGGTACCACCCACTTCGTCACCCGCCTCGAGGGCGGCACCGCCTCGCTCGTCCGGGTACGCTCGGAACCGTTGGCAGCGTCCGCACCCAGGTCACCTCGGGGGTCTCCGACGGCGACACCCTCGTGCTGGCTGACCTGTCCACGCCGCTGCCGACCAACACGACGACGGCCGGCATCACCAGGACCTTCGGCGGCGGAGGTGGCTTCGGCGGCGGCGGGTTCGGGGGTGGGGGCGGGGGCGCCCGGGTCGTCGCCGCCAGCGGCTGACGCCCCCGGCTTCCCGACCGATCCGGAACCAGGTGCCTCAGCGAACGGGGCTGCCGAAGCGGATCACGTTACCGTCGGGGTCGGCTACGGAGCCCTCCCGCTTGCCATAGTCCTGGTCTCGCAGCTCCGACACGTCGATCCCCGCCCGTCGCCACTCCTCTGCCACCCGGTCGGCGTCATGACAGTGGAAGTAGACCGCGCCGTGACCCCGAGGTTCCTCTCCGACGGCGTTGGCCAGGTGGATCGTGAGGTCCCTTTCCCTTCGGGCGAAGGCATAGGTGTCATCGTGAAATGCCACCTCGAAGCCGGCATTCTCGTACCAGGCGGCCGATCGGGTCACGTCGGCGACGTGGAAGATCGGCTCGAACCCGGTGATCAGCCAGGTCCCCGTGATGAGTTGCAGTTGACCGTCCCGCTGTGCGTTCAGCCCGGCGAGGCAGTCGTGGCAGATCGGCAGTTCGGGGTGTGACCGCAGCCTGACCCACCAATCGACCGACATGGCGCAGCATGTGCACGTCTCGGCCACGGATGGCAATGGTAGGTGGCCGGCCGGCGCTCAGTCGCCCGTGGAGTCCCGTCCACTCGGGCTCACACCTCCGATGCGGCGGGCGGGTGCTCCTCCCTCAGCGGAACCCCGACGACCTCGTCGAGGGCGGACGCCTCGTCGTCGGCGCCCGCCCGAGGGAGCCGGACCGTGAACACCGCACCCGGTCCGCCGTTGCCGGTTGCCGACTCGACGGCGACGGAGCCGCCGTGGGACTCGACGATGCCGGCCACGATGGCCAGGCCCAACCCCGCTCCCCCGGTGCCACGTGAGCGGGACGGATCGGCGCGGTAGAACGGCTCGAAGATCCGGCCGGCGTCCTCGCCGGCGATCCCCGGTCCGTGATCCCGCACCGCCAGTACCGCCACGTCGTCCGCGGCGCCGACGGTCACGGCCACGTCGCCGGCGCCGTGCTCGACGGCGTTGCGGATCAGGTTGTCCAGTACCTGGCGCAGCCGGTAGGCGTCCCCGGTCACGAAGACGGGGGCGGCCGACGAGAGGGAGAAGTGACGGTCGGGCGCGGCCACCCGGGCCCCCGCCACCGCCTGGGAGGCCACCTCGGCCAGATCGACCCGGTCGGTCGCCGGCACGCGCACATGCTCGGGGTGGGCCAGCAGCAGCAGGTCCTCGACGAGGACCCGCATCCTCTCGGCCTCACCCCTGATGTGATGCATGGCCGTGGCCAGGTCCTCGGGGCGGTCCTTGACGCCCATCTCGAAGAGCTCGGTGTAGCCCCGGATCGACGTGAGCGGGGTCCGCAGCTCGTGCGACGCATCGGCGACGAATCGGCGCAGCCGGTCCTCGGAGGCGGTCCGGGCGGCGAAGGCGTCCTCGATGCGCGTCAGCATGCCGTTGAGCGCTCCGCCCAGCCGGCCGACTTCGGTGTGGTCGTCGTCGGGGGTCACCCGTCGGGACAGGTCCCCGGCGGCGATCTTCGACGCCGTGTCGGTCATGGCCGCCAGCGGGCGGAGGTCCCGCCGCACCATCACCCACGACAGCACGCCCAGGCCGGCGAGGACCGACAGGGTGACGACGAGCTCCACCACCAGCAGGTGGTGGAGGGTTCCCCCCACGTCGCTCAGCGGGATCGCCACCAGCACCGTCCCCCCGGTGGGGACCTGGCGGGCGATGGCCCGGTAGGTGACGCTGGCCGACCCGGGGCTCGTCACGTTGAAGTACACGTCACCGTTGGCCGACGACCCCGCCGGACCGCTGAGGGCCGCGGGCAGCGTCGCCGGGATGTTGGGCGTGGTCGGCGGTGCGCCGCCGTAGGTGAAGAACTGGTGGGAGATCACCTTGCCGTCGGGTGCGAGCAGCTCGCCGAAGGTGCCGGGCGGTACCAGCTGGCCGCGGGCCAGGGACCGGCGGTCGTCGGGCCCGGCCGGCCGGCCCGGGGCCGCGCCGGAGGTGCCGGGCGCGGTCTGCGTCACCGAGGTCGCCGTCTGGGTGGCCCCGAAGCCCGGCGCCGGAAAGAAACCGTTCTGCGTGCCCGTGGTCGACACCGTGAGGGCCCGTTCCACCGGGAAGGTGGCTGCCGCCAGCTGCTGGTCCACCCGGTCGACGAGGAACCGGTTCAACGCCGTGTAGGTGACCACATCGGACACGACCAGGCCGGTGGCCACGATGCCGACGAGCAGCAGCAGCAGCTTGAGGCGCAGGGTCACCGGTCAACCTCGCGGAGCTCGTCGCTGTCCGGCACCCGCAGCACGTAGCCGATGCCGCGCACCGTCCGGATCACCGGCGGGCCGCAGGCATCGAGCTTCTTCCGGAGGTAGCTGATGTAGACCTCCACCATGTTCACCCTCCCGTCGAACCCGTAGTCCCACACGTGGTCACGGATCTGCGCCTTGGACACCACCTGACCGGCGTTCATCATGAGGTAGTGCAGCAACCGGAACTCCGTCGGTGTCAGCTCGACCAGGGTGCCGTCGCGGCGCACCTCGTGGCTGTCCTCGTCGAGCTCGATGTCCGCAAACGACAGCCGGGCGCCGACGTCCTCGTACCCCCGGGTCCGCCGGAGGATGGCCTTGACCCGCAAGCAGCAGCTCTTCCACGCTGAACGGCTTGGTCATGTAGTCGTCGCCGCCGGCGGCGAGTCCCCGGATGCGGTCGTCGGTCTCGCCCCGTGCCGTCAGAAAGAGGACCGGCGTGCTCCACGAGCCGGCCTCCCAGCTCATCCGTTTGAGGACCTCGAACCCGTCCAGGTCGGGCAGCATGATGTCGAGCACCACCAGGTGCGGCCGAAAGGCCTTGACGGTCCGGAGCGCTTCGGCGCCCCCGTGCGCGACCTCGACCGTCGCCCCGTCGAGGCGGAGCGCCATGGAGACCAGATCGGTGATGCTGCGCTCGTCGTCGACGACGAGGACGCGGTAGTCGTTGGGCACCCGGGGCCACCTCCACCGCCAATTCTTCAACGCGTTCCTGTGATTTTCCTTAGAACGCTAGGGCCGGCGCCCCCAGGCGGAGATCATCGGGGGCTGGGCCAGATCGAGCCGGCCGGCGGCCACCGCGGCCAGGTGGCTGTCGATCTCGTCCCCGGTGGCGATCCCCTCCCCGACCAGCTGGTCGCGGATGACGGCGATGGTCGCCTCCTCGAGGACGTCACAGGCACGCAACGCCACCGGGAAGTAGGCATCGGCCTCCACGTCGACGAGGCCGGCCTGGCGGAGCACTCTCGGCAGCGTGCGCCCGTAGGCGAGGTCGGCACCCCGGCCGGCCATCAGGGTCCGGAAGCCGGTCCGGATCCGGTTGGCCAGTTCCGATTCGGGGTCGGAGGCGTCGATGCACGCCAGCGGCTGCAGCATGGGGTCGGCGTCCTCGACGAGCATCCACCCCCCGGGACGGAGGGCGTCGACCATGTTCCGGAGCGCACGTTCGCGTTCGGGGACGTGCACCAGCACGAGGCGGGCGTGGACGAGGTCGAACTGACCGTCGGGTGGTGGATCGGCGGCGACGTCGTGCCGGCGCACCTCGATGCCGTCACCGGTGGCATCCACGCGGGTGACATCGATGTCGGTGGCCAGGACACGTCCTCCGGGGAGCGACTCTTTCGGCGAGCAGTTCGGCGACCGACACGCCCCCGGCGCCCACCTCCCAGCACGTCCAGCCGGCGGCGATGCCGAGGCCGTCGACGTGCCGGGCCGTCACCGGATCGAAGATCTCGGACAGCGCCTCGAGGCGGCGGCCGGCATGATCGTGGCTGTTGTCGAGGAGATACCCGTCGGGTGACACCGGCCGCATGGTACCGATCTGACTCCGTGCATGTCGTGGCGCCGATGTCGATGTTGGAGCCGGCGGACGCGGCCACCCGGGTTCCGGGGTCGGCCCGACTAGGGAGTCGCCGGCCCCCGGTGTTCGGCCCTGCGCTTCAGGTTGTACAACTGGCATGTCTGCATGATCCAGTGCACCGGCGGATAGATCCAGAAGTCGACGATGCGCTCGAGCCAGCGGGGCCGAATCGATTGGTACCCGCCGACCACCAGGCGGGTGCGACCGCCCGGCAGCTCGTCCAGCTGGAAGCCCCAGAGCCCGTCGAAGAACCCGGACGGTCGGGGCCCGGCCGGGTCGAGGGTGCGACCCTGGAGATCGCTCGATCCGCGCAGTCCGAGGAATCGTCCCGGTTCGAGCAGTGCGACCCCCCAGGCGTCAAGGGGTCCGTTCGGCGACCACGCCATCAGACGGTCGCCGACGGAGAGGTCCTGCCACTCCGGGTGGATCTCCCGGGCGCTGGTGCGTCCGCCGTTGTCGAGAAGATCCCACGAGTACCATCCAGCCCGTTCCCAGCCCATCTGGACGAGCCACGGCCAGACCTCGGCCGGCGGCGCCTCGATGGTGACGGCCAACGTGGAGGACGGTCGGCCGTCCGGGATGAGATCGGCCCCGGGGAAGGCCCGGGCCAGCTCCTCGTCGGTGGTCCCCCAGCGGGTCAACCGAGGTCGCACGGCGATCGCGTACACGGTCGCCGCGAGCACGGCCCCGGAGAGCTTGTGACGAGCCTGCACCATCCCGTGCAGCGTGCCACGGTCATGTCGGTATTCCCAATGCGGCACCGGCCGGGCCACAGATGGACGGACCCCTGCGCGTCGGTGGGACCCCGGGTGTCAAGATGACGGGCGTGGAACGACAGCCCCGGCGGGGCCGGGTGCGGCGAGCACTGCAGGCAATGGCGACGTCGGTGCTGGTGCTGGCGACGGCAGCCATCGTCCAATCGGCCACGGCCGCGACTGCCGCGCCATCCACGCCCCGACAGGGACGGGTGACCACCGACGCGTTCGGGATCACGGCCGGAGCCCGCTCCTGCCAGGACCCGAACGTCCTCATGGGTACCGGCAGATCGGACGCCGGCGCCGGGACCCAGTTTCTGCTCGGCTTCAGCGCCGACGGACCCGATGAGGGCCAGGGAGGCGAGCGCGGCGACCACGGTGACGGTCGATGCATCGGGGCACTTCTCGTTCACGACCACCGATGTGGGCATCGGCGGACTGCCGGTCAAACTTCCGGATGGCGCCGCCACGATTCACTGGGTCGCGTCCTACTTCATCGGTGCCGGTACTCCGGTCATCTACGTAGGTACCTTCTCGATCAGCGGTGCCGGACCGTGCCGCATCGTCGGGATGGCCTCGTCGCCGGCCGGTGACGGCTACTGGCTCGCGACGCCGCAGGGCGTGATCGAGTCCTTCGGAGGCGCCGCGGACCACGGATTCCTCGATGGCCACAGCCTCAACAGTCCCGTCGTCGGGCTGGCTCCTGCCCCGGATGGAGGGGGGTACTGGCTGGTTGCCGCCGACGGCGGGGTCTTCACCTTCGGCACCGCCGCCTACTTCGGTTCGAAGGGCGGCCAACCGCTCAACGCCCCCATCGTGGGCATGGCGGCCACGCCCGATGGGCGCGGGTACTGGCTGGTTGCCGCCGACGGCGGGGTCTTCACCTTCGGCACCGCCGCCTACTTCGGTTCGAAGGGCGGCCAACCGCTCAACGCCCCCATCGTGGGCATGGCGGCCACGCCCGATGGGCGCGGGTACTGGCTGGTAGCCGCCGACGGCGGGGTCTTCGCGTTCGGCACTGCCGCCTACTTCGGTTCGAAGGGCGGAACGAGCCTGCATGCACCAGTCGTCGGCATGTCGTCCACCCCCGGCGGAACGGGGTACTGGCTGGTAGCCGCCGACGGCGGGGTCTTCACCTTCGGCACCGCCGCCTACTTCGGTTCGAAGGGCGGCCAACCGCTCAACGCCCCCGTCGTGGGAATGGCGGCCACGCCCGATGGGCGCGGGTACTGGCTGGTGGCCGCCGACGGCGGGGTCTTCGCGTTCGGCGCTCCGTACCTCGGCAGCGCCGCGTAGCAATGGGTCGCCACGGGAGCACCGGATGACCGAGGACGAGTTCAACGGGCGGTACGGCCCGTGGGCGCTGGTGGTCGGGGCGTCCGAGGGTGTGGGGGCCCAATTCGCCAAGGCAGTGGCTGAACGAGGGCTCGATGTGGTGCTCGTCGCCCGGCGGGGGGACGAGCTCGACAAGGTCGCCGCCGCCGTCAACGCGGCGACCGGCGCCCGCACCCGCACCGTCGCCCTGGACCTCACGGACACGGGCGCCGCAGACCTTCTTGCCGCCGCGACCGCCGATGTGGAGGTGGGAACAGTCTTCTACTGTGCCGGCGCCGACCCGAACTACGCGCCGTTCCTCGACCAGTCGGTCGAGGACGCGGTGGCGATGGTCCAACGCAACTGCGTGGCCCCCGTCAGGCTCTGCCACCACTTCGCCGGTCCGATGCGGGACCGCGGGCGGGGCGCCATCGTGCTGGTGTCGTCCGGTGCCGGGCTCGTCGGAGGGCCGAACATGGTCGCCTACGGCGCAACGAAGGCCTTCGACATGGTGATGGCGGAGGCGCTTTGGGCCGAGCTGCGGGGCACCGGGGTCGACGTGCTGGGTCTGGTGCTCGGACTCACCGACACACCGGCTCTGCGGCGGCTACTGCTCCGGCGCGGCCAGCTCGAGAACTCCGACGACCCGATCCCGGGTGCGTCCACGGCCGAACGGGTCGTGGCCGAGGCACTCACCAACCTGTCGAACGGCCCGACCTGCTTTGCCGGCGACGACGTCCGGATGGGCGAGGCCGCCTTTCGGGGGATGTCCCGCAACGAGGCCGTCAGCATGCTGGCCACCATGGCCGGCGGTGCGATGGGAACCGGCAACGGGGCGTCACCTTGACGGGCGGCGGCGATCGGGACGTCTACCAGGACGTCTCCGAGGTGTTGGTCCGCTACGCCACGGGCATCGACCGCCGCGACTGGACGGCGTTCCGCAGCTGCTTCACCGAGGACTGCGAGGCCGACTACGGCGACATCGGCAGCTGGCACAGCGCCGAGGAGATCACCACGTGGATGCGCGACGTGCACGACCCCTGCGGCCACACGCATGCACCGCATCACCAACCAGGTGGTCGAGCCGAATGCGGCCGGCGTCACGGCCCGCTGCTACGTCGATGTGCTCGTCTTCGGCCCCGACAACCGGACCGGCGTCCACTCGGCCGGATTCCACGATGACGAGCTCATAGAGACCGACGACGGGTGGAAGATCTCCCGACGTCGGTTCACGATGGTGCTGCTGCAGTCGGTGCCCGAAGGCCAGTCCCTGCGGCCGTAGCTGGCGCCGGCGGAGGCGACAACGGTCTCGGACCCAGCGGGGCAGTGGCCGCAGTGGTGGCTCTCCGAAGAGGGAGCGATGGCCGAGGTGCGGGCCGGGTGTCGACGCGGTGGAACTGTCCACGCCCGGCCCGTCTCTTGACGGGGCAAGGTGGCGAATCAGAGACCGGCGCCCATCGCGTCGACACCGTCAGCCCCTTCCTCCTCCAGGCCGACGGCGTTCGACCCCAACCAGAATCCGAGCGCAGCGAGGCAGAAGCCGAGGATGGTTGCCGACGTCCCGCCTGCAACCAACCGAAAATGCGGATAGGACGTCCCGGGCGGAGCTGCTGCCGCGCACCTGGATCCACCGGACCAGGTAGGCGACGTACCCGCTCGCGAACGCGATCGAGGCCCATGCCAGATACCGGGACAACCGGCGGACGCTCGACACGCTGGCGTCGATCGCGTGCGGGCTGGTGATCCACTGCCACCAGGCCCATCCGATGAGTCCGTAGCCGATCGGATCCGAGAATACCTCGATCGCGTAGCTGACGGTGAACGGAACGAGCACGACCTCTACGCAACTGCCGACGAGAATCAAGAGGAAGCCGAGGACCAGCAGCGCTCGCTGTGTGAACCGTGTCCTCATCGCCACAGGTGGAGCCTACGTCCATCCTTTGCCCGACAGCCCGGAAGAACAGCCGGGGCGACCCAGCGCGTCGACCCATTGGCCCGACCGAGGAATACGCCGGTGGACGGACGGGTTCCCGACGTGGCGAAGGAAGGGACGCCCGGGCCGATCGGCACCGGGGGGCGACCACGCCGGGGGTCCGCATTACTTCACGCGTGGCTCGCCCCCATCCGGTGCAGCCCCTCCTCGACGGCGCCGGTCGGACCGCACAGCAGGTTCGGATAGCGGCCGTTGACCACGTTCTCGTGAAAGAAGTGCTGGTGGGTGGACGGAACCGTCAGGTTGAGCACGGTGCCCGATTCGTCGAGGGCGTACACCATCGGAAATCGGGCCGTGACCTCCTCGATGAAGTCGACCATGGAGATCCGACGGAAGATGTTCAGGCAGTAGTGGTTTGCCTCCATGAAGACCACAGGCGCATGGGCGGCAAGGGTTGCCCCGGCCCCCCGCAGGACCTCCAGCTCGAATCCTTCGACATCGATCTTCACGAAACCGAGGCGGTCGAGACCGGCCGCCTCGACCAGGCTGTCGAGGGTCACGGCCTCCGCCGACACTTCCGAGTAGTCCGCGTATCTGTCGAGGACCCGGTCATAGCCGACGAAGGCGGCGAAGCCCCAACCCGGGTGCACGACGAGGTTGACCTCGCCGGCACTCGACGATGCCGCCGCCCTCACGCACGTGACGTTGGTCAGTTCGGAGCGCGCCACGTTGGCTTCCAGATGCTCGTAGGTGTCGGGGACGGGCTCGATGGCGACGACCCTCCCCGGATCCACCAGTACTCCGGACATGACGGCTGTGACACCGATGTTCGCTCCGACATCCACGACGTCGGACCCCCCCGTGCAGAATGCCTGGAGGACGGGCCGCACGTCCCCGGGTCCATCGGGAGCCACCGCGTCGAGGTAGACGTCGCTGTCGGGGCCGGTGAACTCCACCTGTTGCCCGAAGAGTGTGAGCGTCTTCACCCTGGGCCCTTCCGAGGACGTCGTGGGGCACTCCTCGACCGGGAGAGCTCCCCGGGTCACGGCGCCGGTCGGCAACCGACGGTAGTCCCTCGCCCACGTGCCCGGTCACTCCGGCCCGTCGCCCGGCGGGCGTCGGGGCGCGCAGCGGCAGCATGAGCAAACGGACAGGCCGCCCTTCCCGACGGGCACGGGAAGGGCGACCGGCCGCCTCAGGATGTATACGAGAAGAGCGTGGAGTTGGACGTGCCCGCCCCGAGGTGCGTGGCGAGATTGATGGTGGCGGGACCCACGGTGCCCGAGGGCACCGTGATGACAATCGACGAGCTCGTCCAGCTCACCACGCCGGCGTAGGAGCCGCCCACCGTGATCCAACTGCTGCAGGCCGGCGGACAGCCGCCCTGGCTGGAGAAGTTGATCCCGGTGACGGTCACCGTCGCCCCGCCGGCCGCGGACGCCGTGGACGGTGAGACCGAGCTAATGCAGGGGCTGGAGCCCGAACAGGTCGGCGCCGTCGTCGTGGTGGTCGCCGGCGGTGCCACGTTATTCGTCGCCGACCCCCAGGCCGTTCCCCAGCTGTAGGGGTCGATGGCCATGCTGGCCTGACAGTCGGTGGCGTTCTGCTGTTGTGCGTAGTAGGTGCCGGGCCGGATGGCGCCGGACGTGTACGTGAACGAGGTGGCGTCGCTAGCCACGGGGTTGGCCGCCGTCGCCTGGAGATTGGCGACGTACCAACAGGTGCCACTGCTCGAGTAGGCGGCCAGCACCAGGGCCTGGTAGTCACCGCTCGTGGCGGCGTCACCCACCCAGTAGCTGATCGACGACTTGGACGTCGCCGAGCTCACCAGGTTCGTGCCGCTGCCGAGCGTCGTGTCATTGCCCGACGAGTCGTTGCTCCACGTGAACTCCGGCCCCGCATTCTGAAACACGGTGTTCGAGGCGACGGCGCCGGACCAGGTCTGGCCGCTGTTCCCGTAGACCGCGAGGGCTTCCTTGAGCGCGGTGTCCGCGTTCGACTGCGCCGATCGGTCCTGGGCACCACCCTTCACCCCGAGGAATGTCGGGATGGCGATGGCCAAAAGGATCGCCATGATGAGGAGAACCACCATCAGTTCGATGAGGGTGAAGCCGGCGTCCGCGGCCTCTCCGTTCGCAACAGCGGCGTGCCGAAGGCGCGCGCGAGTAAAAGCGTCTCGCATGATCGTTCTCCCAAGATTCGTAGATATATGGATGCAATGAATGACAATTACTTGCGCTGCCTTATCGGACGTCGGTGACCCGATCTTGAGGTTTCGTTTCAATTTCCATGCATATTGATCAGCTGGTACCGACGGCACCTCGAGGTCCCTGCACCTCGCGGACCGGACCGGCCGTCCACGCGTAGCGAACGCCGCAGGGCGCCCCGGTCGGTCGACCACGCGTGTGCGGAGCCACGCCGTTGCGGCCCACGCTGACCGTCCCCGCCGCCGCTGCGGACGGTGCCCCACCGGGCCGGGGGGCGCCCCGACAACGCCACCGGCGCCGCTCCCCGACCCACCGCCGGGCCGTCGTCCCCGTGGCACACTGTGGCCACAATCGACAAGGAGCGAAGATGGCAGAAGAGGTCCGAGGCGTCGTGGCGATGGCCGAAGGGGAACCGGTCTCGCTGACCACGATCGTGGTACCCGATCCGGGGCCGGGCGAGGCCGTCGTCCGCGTGCAGGCCTGCGGTGTCTGCCACACCGACCTGCACTACCGCGAGGGCGGCATCAACGACGAGTTCCCCTTCCTGCTCGGCCACGAGGCGGCCGGCATCGTCGAGGCTGTCGGTGGGGACGTGACGTCGGTCGCCTCCGGCGATTTCGTCATCCTCAACTGGCGGGCCGTGTGCGGGACATGCCGGGCGTGCCGGCGGGGACGACCCTGGTACTGCTTCGCCACCCACAACGCCACCCAGAAGTTGACCCTCACCGACGGCACCCCGCTGTCGCCCGCGCTGGGGATCGGTGCGTTCGCGGAGAAGACCCTGGTGGCGGCCGGCCAATGCACCAAGGTGGACCCGTCGGCCCGCCCCGAGGCCGTCGGCCTGCTGGGCTGTGGGGTCATGGCCGGCCTGGGCGCGGCGTTGCTGACCGGCGAAGTGGGCATGGGCGACTCGGTGGCCGTGTTCGGGTGCGGGGGTGTCGGCTGCGCCGCCGTCGCCGGCGCCCGCCTGGCCGGCGCCTCGACGATCATCGCCATCGACCTCGACCCCGGCAAGCTCGAGCTGGCCCACGCCTTCGGGGCCACCCACACCATCGACGCCTCCAGTGGCGACGTGGTGGCCGCCGTGCAGGCGCTGACCGGCGGCAACGGCGCCGATGTGTGCATCGAAGCCGTCGGCCATCCCGCCGTCATGGAGCAGGCCTTCTACGCCCGCGACCTCGCCGGCACCCTGGTGCAGGTGGGCGTGCCCACCCCGGACATGCGCATCGACCTGCCGATGATCGACTTCTTCGGCCGCGGCGGCCGGCTCAAGCCCAGCTGGTACGGCGACTGCCTGCCGTCCCGTGACTTCCCCATGCTGGTCGACCTCTACCTGCAGGGTCGCCTCGACCTCGACCGGTTCGTCACCGAGACCATCGGGCTGGGCGACGTGGAGCTGGCGTTCGACCGGATGAAGGCGGGTGAGGTCCTCCGGTCGGTCGTCGTCCTCTGATGGTCGAGTTGGTCACGACCACCGGCATCTTCTCCCTCGACGGGTCCGACTTCGAGGTCGAGAACAACATCTGGCTGGTCGGCGACGACCGCGAGGTCCTGGTCATCGACGCCGCCCACGACCACCGGCCGATCGCCGAGGCCGTCGGTGGCCGCCGAGTGGAGGCCATCGTCGCCACCCATGGCCACAACGACCACATCAACGCCGCCGGCGCCCTGGCGGACACGCTGTCCGCCCCGATCTGGCTCCATCCCGACGACCTCATGCTCTGGCGGGACGTCTACCCCGATCGTTCCCCCGACGGTTGGCTGGCCGACGGGATGACGTTGTCCGCCGGTGGGACGACGGTGACGGTGCTCCACACGCCCGGCCACACGCCCGGTGGCTGCTGCCTCCACGACGCGGCCGGCGGGGTCGTGTTCTCCGGCGACACCCTCTTCAAGGGGGGTCCCGGCGCCACCGGGCGGAGCTTCTCGGACTTCGACACCATCATCGCCTCGATCACAGACCGCCTCCTCGTGCTGCCGGCGGCGACCCGGACCCTGCCCGGCCACGGGGAGGAGACCACCATCGGCGCCGAGGCGCCCCACCTCGCCGAGTGGGTGCGGGCCGGCTCGTAGAGCCGACCCCGGAGCTCGGCGACTCCCGGTGTTGCCATCGCCGACCGTTCGTGCCAGGATTTAAGCAGACGCTTAAACCTTTCGCTTAAGGACGGTCCGTATGGCCAAGTCCGGCACGCCCGGTCGGGTGACCACGGAAGAGGGGTCGCGGTCGTCCGGAACCCGCCGGGTGCTGGTCGAGGCGGCAGTGGCGACCCTCAAGGAGGACGGTTTCGCCGGCGCCAGCGCCCGGGCCATCGCCACCCGGGCCGGCTGCAATCAGGCCCTCGTCTTCTACCATTTCGGCTCGGTGGCGGGCCTGCTGCTGGCCGCCCTCGACGCCGTCAGCGCGGCGCGGCTCGATCGGTACCGCTCGGCGGTCGGGCAGGTGCACTCCCCGACCGAGCTCGTCGAGGTGGCCGCGACCATCTTCACCGAGGATCTCGACACCGGCGACGCCACCGTGTTGGCGGAGATGATCGCCGGCGCGTCCTCGATGCCGTCGCTCGGCCCCGAGGTGTCGGCCCGCATCGCGCCCTGGACCCGGTTCGCGGCCGACGCCATCGGCTCGACCCTGGGCCCGACCGGCCTGGACCAGGTCGTCCCGCCCGACGACCTGGCGTTCGCGGTCGTGGCCCTCTACCTCGGGCTCGAACTCCTCACCCACCTCGACGGGGACCGGGCCCGGGCGCTCGCCCTCTTCGACCACGGCACCCGGCTGGCCGCACTGTTCGAGGGACTGGGCGGCACCGCCGCCCCCGCGACGAAAGGACCGCGCACATGAGCTCCACCGCCGCTCGCACCTCCCGACCGGTGCCCCCGTCGTCCGATGACACCGGGCTCGACGTGGTCACGGGTGCCTTCAGCTACTCGGGCCGGGCCATCGCGGCCGCCCTGGAGGCGTCGGGCCGAACAGTGCGCACCATGACCGGTCACCCGTCCCGGGCGCCGGACGACTCCCCCATCGACGTGCGCCCGCTCGACTTCGACGACCTGATCGGGCTGGTCGAGTCGCTGGAGGGCGCCACCACCCTCTACAACACGTACTGGGTGCGGTTCGCCCGCGGTCGCATCGACCACGACCTCGCCGTGGCCAACTCGCGGACACTGTTTCAGGCGGCCCGGCGCGCCGGCGTGCAACGGATCGTCCATGTGAGCATCACCCACCCCGCCATCGACTCCCCCTTCCCCTACTTCCGGGGCAAGGCCCGGGTGGAGCGGGCCCTGGCCGAGACCGGCGTCTCCTACGCCATCGTCCGGCCGGCCATCCTCTTCGGCCGGGGCGACGTGCTGCTCAACAACATCGCCTGGCTGCTCCGCCACCTGCCGGCGTTCGCCGTCGGCGGCGGCGGGCGCTACCGGGTCCGGCCCATCCACGTCGACGACCTGGCCCGCCTGTGCCTGGAGATGGGAAGGGAACGACGTGACAGCATCACCGACGCCGTCGGCCCGGACCGTCCCAGCTTCACCGAGCTGGTGGCCTCGGTGCGCTCCGCCATCGGCAGCCGGGCCCTCATCATCGGCGTGCCCGGGCCGGCGGTGCCGGTGCTCTCGGGGCTGCTGGGGCTGGTCCTCCGGGACGTGCTGCTGACCTCAGACGAGTACCGGGCCCTGGCGGACGGGTTGGCCGACACCGACGGCGCCGCCACCGGCACGACCTCGGTGACCGCCTGGCTGGCCACCCACGGCGACGTTCTCGGTCGCCACTACGCCAACGAGCTCGACCGGCACTTCGCGGCGACGGGCGCGGCCTGATTCCGGCGACGCATCCGCCGGTGGCGCCCGGGTGACCGCCGGTGACCGGCCGCTTTGAAAGAATGACGCCGTGTTCGACGACCTCTTCACGGCCAACGGCGAGTACGCGGCGACCTTCGCGCTGGCGGGTATCCCGGCCCGGGCCGCCCGGCACTTCGGACTGGTCACGTGCATGGACAGCCGCATCGAACCCCTCACCATGCTCGGCCTCCGGCCGGGGGACGCCAAGATCCTGCGGAACGCGGGGGGCCGGGTGACCCCCGACGTCCTGCGGTCGCTGGTGCTGGCGACGACCTACCTCGAGGTCACCCACATCGCCGTGATGCAGCATGTCGACTGCGCGCTCGCCGACCGCGACGACGACGCCGTGCGGGCCGGCCTCACCCCCGAGCAGCGGGCCGGCTCCGTGGGGTGGCAGTTCCTCACCATGCCCGACCCCGAGGCCGCCCTGCGCGCCGACGTCGACGTGGTGCGGACCTGTCGGGCCATGCCGGCCGGCATCCACGTGGAGGGCTGGCGCTACGACGTCGGCACGGGCGTCGTGCACCGCATCGTGACCGGGGCCCGCTAGCGCCGGGTCACCCTGCGGGTGCGGCCGCCTCCCCGGTGCCGCCTTCGACCTCGGCCCGGATGCGCTCGAGCGTGGTACGCATGTTGTTGCGGTTGGTCGGGCCCCGCGCCCACCCGAGCAGCGCCCAGTACAGCCGGAGCATCGCCGTCGGCGTCAGGTCGAAGGCCTCGGTGACGTCGGTCCCGTCGCCGCTCGGCTCGAGGTGGTAGCTCCAGATGCTGAGCGGGGCCGACCCCCAGCCGACACCGAAGGCGAACTCGCGCCCGGGGACGCTGGCCGTCACCGTGCACGGTGTCCAGTACGTCGGGCCCCGGCCGTTGCGCTTCACGTGGCCGCGGAAACGCGCCCCCACCTCCGGCCCGGTGGCCCCGTCGGTCCATTCGGCGTCGAACGTCTCGGGGCTGTACCTGCCGATGCGGGTGACGTCGCTGACCAGGTCCCAGATGGCGTCGGCGTCGGCGGCCATGTGGATCGTCACGGCCTCGCGCATGCCGTGACTCTACGGGGTGGTCACTCGGCGCGCCCGGCGAGCTCCACCGGCGGCTCGGACTCGGCCGCGAACCCGGTTGCCGGCAGCACCGCGGCGATGCCGGGCATGACCAGATCGAGGAGGTAGTCGACCAGGGCGTCGCGGCTGATCGCCGGATGCTCCAACCACCGGTCGGCGGCGGCCCGGACCATGCCGACCAGGCCGAACCCCCACGTCTCGGCGGCACCGGCATCGGCGCCGCTCCGGCGGAGGAGATCGCCGACCATGCGCGACGCCTGGATGCCGATCTCGCTGGCGAAATCCCCCATCGGATCCGCACCCGCCAGCCGGCTGGTGGTGCGGGAGCGGACGACGAACCGGTAGAGCTCGGGATCGGCCTCGACACAGGTGAGGTAGGCCTCGAGACCCGCGGCCAGCTGCGACCGGGCACCGCCCTCCTGGGTGAGCGCCTCGGTGACGCGGCCGACCACGGTGCGGGCCACCGACTGGCCGACGGCGGCGTGGAGGTCGGCCTTGTCGGCGAAGTACCGGTAGAAGACGGGCTTGGCGATGCCCGACTGGTGGGCGATGTCGTCCATGCTCACGTCGGCACCGGCGTCGCGCACTACGGCGACGACGGCGGCGATCAACTCCTCGCGACGGGCCGCCCGATGTGCGTCCCAACGCGAACGGCGTCCGTCGGTGCGGGCCTGGGCCCGCCGACCGGAGGTGTGCTTCGAGGGCATGGATATATGTTACCGGAAGTTATATGCTACTAATAGTTACACCACGACCCTTCGGAGACCACGGCGGCCGGGACCGGCCCCGCCCGCAGGTCGCCCACGAAGCGAGACGCCCCATGACCACCACCGACAACGTGCACAGCGCCCGTCCCGCCGGCTCCCTGCTCCGGCGGGTGGCGGCCCGGGTCACCACGCCCCTGCTGCCCGACGACTACCTGCAACTGGTGCACCCGCTGTGGACGTCCCGGGAGATCCGGGGGAAGGTGGTCGAGGTCGTCCCCGAGACCGAGGATGCGGCCACACTTGTCATCCGACCGGGGTGGGGGTGGTCGTTCGACCACGTGCCCGGGCAGTACGCGGGCATCGGCGTGCAGGTCGGCGGCCGGTGGGTGTGGCGCTCCTACTCGCTCACGTCCGAACCCCGGCCCGAGCGGGGCCTCATCTCCTTCACGGTGAAGGCCATGCCCGAGGGCAGGCTGTCGAGCCACCTGGTGCGCGGCCTCGACCCGGGGACGATCGTGCGCCTGGCCCTGCCGAGGGGGGAGTTCACCCTCCCCGACCCCCCGCCGCCCCGCATCCTGTTCTGGACGGGAGGCAGTGGCGTCACGCCGGTGACGGCCATGCTGCGAACACTCGACCGGCGCGACACACTGACCGACGTCGTCCACGTGCACGCGGCCCCCAGCCGCGAACGGTTCATCTTCGGCGACGAGCTGCGGGCGATGGCGGCACGCCGTGACGGCCTGCGCCTGATCGAGGTCTACGACGACGTCGACGGCCTCTTCGAACCGTCCGGGCTCGACGAGGTCTGTCCCGACTGGCGGGAGCGCCAGGCGTGGGTGTGCGGCCCTCCCCCGATGCTGGCGGCGGCGGGGGCCCACTGGTCCGGGGCGGGGCTCGGATCCCGGCTGCACGTGGAGCGGTTCGCCTCGGAACGGGGACCGTCGGCCGGCGGCGGGCGGGTGACCTTCAGCCGGTCCGGCAAGACCGTGCAGGCGGACGGGGCCACCTCGCTGCTCGAGGCCGGCGAGCGGGCGGGCGTGCTGATGCCGTTCGGCTGCCGGATGGGTATCTGCCACACGTGCGTGGCGCCCCTCACGAACGGGACCGTGAAGGACCTGCGCAACGGCGACGAGCACGACGGGCACCGTGACATCCAGACCTGCGTCTCCGCGGCCTGCGGCGACTGCACCATCGACCTCTGAGGGAGCACCATGGCCATCTCCGACATCGAACAGTTCACCCACCTGTCGGCCGCCGACATCGCGGAGCTCGGCCGCGAGCTCGACGCCCTCCGGGCCGAGGTGTCCGGATCGCTCGGCTCCGACGACGCCGACTACATCCGCACGCTGATCCGGCGGCAGCGCCAGCTCGAGGTGGCCGCCCGGGTGACGCTGCTCGCCAGCTATCTTCCCCCGGCGTGGGTGGCCGGCACGGCCATGCTGGCGCTGGCCAAGATCCTCGAGAACATGGAGATCGGCCACAACGTCATGCACGGCCAGTGGGACTGGATGAACGACCCCGAGATCCATTCGGCCACGTGGGAGTGGGACAACACGTGCCCGGCGGACGGGTGGAAGCACTCGCACAACTTCGTGCACCACACCTACACCAACGTGATCGGCAAGGACAACGACGTCGGCTACGCCGTGCTGCGGGTCAGGCCCGAGCAGCCGTGGTCACCGGCCAACCTCGGCCAGCCCGTCTACTACGCGCTGCTCGCCCTCCTCTTCGAGTGGGGCGTGGCCGTCCACGACCTGGACATCGTGGCCATACGAGACGGCCGCAAGGAACCCGGGCAGACGTGGCGCCAGCTGAAGGAGATCGGCCGCAAGGTCCGCCGCCAGGTGACCAAGGACTACCTGCTCTTCCCGTTGCTCTCGGGCCCGGCGTTTGTGACCACGTTGACGGCCAACCTCAGCGCCAACGTCATCCGCAACCTGTGGTCCAACATGATCATCTTCTGCGGGCACTTCCCCGACGGGGCGGAGGTGTTCACCGAGGAGGGGCTCGAGCGCGAGACGAAGCCCGAGTGGTACCTCCGCCAACTCCTCGGGTCGGGCAACTTCGACGGGGGCCGGCTCCTCCATGTCCTACACGGTGATCACCTGGGCGGAAAATGCCGAGATATTCAAGGATGTCGGGTTTGAGTTCCGGCTCACCTTCCTCAACAAATGCGATGGCCTCGAGCGCCCGATCGTGGCGGAGTTCTGTATCAGCGCTGTTTCGGTCAGGAATTGCCGGAGTCGTAGGTCAATGTTGCGCTGACGTCGAGGTGGTTGTGGAGATGTTTGCGCTGACGTGAGGTGGTACGATGTGAGCGGCTGCTGCGGTTGTCCGTTGACTGATATCAGCGGCCCTCCAACACTGCAACGCGTTGTTCGAGCGCCGACAGCCGATCTTCGAACTCCGCGGTCGCATAGCGGCCAAGAACACTCTCGCCGAGCATTGCCTGGCGAATGCTATCGATGCGCTTCGTAGAATCCTGCGTGGTTATGGTCGATCTTCCTCTCCAACCTCGTTTCCAAAGTCGTGATTGCGCCGCGGATTTCGCGCAGCAGGAGCAGCGTGTGATTTTCCGGCTCGGGCATAGTCCTTCTCCATTGACCCGCAACTCGGGATAATCAAGAACGTTCCGCGAACGAAAGTAGCGTCGATGGCCTCCGATATCAAGGGCAAGACCCCGCCAAGGAAGCCCCGAACGAGCCGTTCAAGCGCGCGGTAACGGGATGCCTGCGGGCGATGGCCCGGCATCCGGAGCTCGAAGTTTCGTTCGCGGCCGAACGGCCCGCTGGCGGCACTAGGCGCGGCTGCCGGAACCGCCCCGCAAGCTTACCGGGACCGACGCCGCGATCGTGCGCGGTCACGCCAACTCGATCGCTCTGCGGCGTTGCTTGCCACGACAACAGCCGTTCATCGCCGCCTCGCTGCCGGCGGCCAGCAGGCGCGCGCGGTGTTTGAGGCCGTCGAGCAGGCGCGGGTCGAGGCGATCGGCGCGCGGCGGATGCAAGGGGTCGCCGACAACCTGGACGCGATGCTGGACGACAAATTCCATCGCGGCAAATTCGATGAGATCACCGATCGCGACGACGCGCCGATCGAGGAGGCGGTCGCCATGCTGGTCCGCGAACGCCTAGCCGGTCCGGCCCCGCCGCCGGCCGCACGCCGCATGGTGGAACTGTGGCGCAGCTGGATCGAAGGCCGCGCCGGCCGCGAACCTGGATCGCCTGGAAGGCATGATCGAGGACCAGCGCAAATTCGGCGACGTGGTGCACGACCTGCTGAATCGCTCGACATGGGCGACGATCGCGGCAACGACGACGAAGACGACAGCGACGAGAGCAACGAGAGGGCCATCAGGAGGACAAGGGGAAGACGGAAACTCCTCCGAAACGGAAGACAGCCAGCGGATGAGCCTCGAACAGGCGGAGGCCTCGAACGAGGAAATTGCCCGACAGCGCGGCCGAGGCGACCGATGCGCCCGCCGCCGACGTGCCGGACAATTCCGAAATGGGCGACTCGGAGACGCCGCCGACCGTGGCGGCCGCGCCACAGGAAGCAGGAACGAGCCGCGCGGCCCGGACTACCGGCCCTTCACCGCCAAATTCGACGAGACCATCGCCGCCGAAGACTGTGCGAGCCCGAGGAACTCGACCGATTGCGCGGCAACCTCGACAAGCAGCTCGCCCACCTCCAGGGGGTGGTGGCGCGGCTTGCCCATCGCCTGCAGCGCCGCCTGATGGCGCAGCAGAACCGCTCCTGGGAATTCGATCTCGAAGAGGGTCTGCTCGATCCGGCGCGGCTCGCCCGCATCATCATCGATCCGATGCACCCGCTCTCGTTCAAGCGGGAAAAGGACACCCGGTTTCGCGATACCGTGGTGACCCTTGCTGCTCGATAATTCGGGCTCGATGCGGGGCCGGCCGATCACGGTGGCGGCGACTTGCGCCGATTCTCGGCGCGCACCTCTGGAGCGCTGCGGCGTCAAGGTCGAGATCCTCGGCTTTACCACGCCGGGCCTGGAAGGGCGGCCAGTCGCGCGAGGCATGGCTTGCCGCCAACAAGCCCGCCAATCCCGGACGCCTCAATGATCTGCGCCATATCATCTACAAATCCGCCGACGCGCCGTGGCGGCGCGCGCGGCGCAATCTCGGCCTGATGATGCGGGAAGGGCTGCTCAAGGAGAACATCGACGGCGAGGCCCTGGACTGGGCGCACAAGCGCCTGCTGGCGCGCACCGAACAGCGCAAAATCCTGATGATGATTTCCGACGGCGCGCCGGTCGACGATTCGACGCTTTCGGTCAATGCCGGCAACTATCTCGAACGGCATCTGCGCTGCTATCGAGGAGATCGAGCAGCGCTCGCCGGTGGAATTGATCGCCATCGGCATCGGCCACGACGTGACGCGCTATTACCGACGCGCGGTGACCATCGTGGATGCCGAGGAATTTCGGCGGCGCCATGATCGAGAAACTCGCCGAATTGTTCGACGAGGCGGCGGAACTGGAGCCTGTCCGCCGGCCGCCGGCGGCGTGCATTCGTGACCGCGACTCCGAATCAAACCTTTCGGGAGATCACGCAGCGGAGGGGTGCGCATCCGCGCCGCCGTGCCGCTTTAGGCCGGAGCCGGCGCGCATGGTTGGCCGCCTCGCTGCGCGGCGGCGGCTGACGTTCACCCTGGCCGGCGGCGCCGCAGCGCACGCGGCCTCGACTCCGCAAAAGGCCCGCGTCGCGGTAACCGCCGAGCCGATCGCGGCGTTCAGCCCGAGCGCCCCGGAGCAGCGCCGTTTCGGCAAGCTCGAATTTGTCGGCTGAGCTCGCGTTGTCATCGACGTTCCGGATTTCGGCGGCTTCTCGGCGATCCGAGTGGCGCCCGACGGCGAGCATTTCGTCTCGCTGTCAGCGACCGCGGGCTTTGGCTGACGGGGCGCATTGTCTCGAACACGGCCGGCCCGTTGGCTATAGCCGACGCCGCCATGGCGCCGATACTCGGCCCGGACGGCCGCCCGCTGGCGGCGCGCGGCTGGTACGATACCGATGACGCTCGCCGAACGGGACGGGTGGCTCTATGTCGGCATCGAGCGGGTCAACCGCATCGTGCGCTTCGATTTTGCCCGCCGCGGCTGTCCGCCGCGCCGACGTGGTGGCGGTACCGCCCGGGCTTTCCCGCCTGCCCGGACAACAAGGGCCTCGAAGCGCTCACCTTCGCGCCGCCCGACAGCAAGCTCGCCGGCGCGCTTGATAGGCTTTTTCGGAACGCGGCCTCGACCGCAACCGCAACCTCGCAGGCCTTCCTCATCGGCGGTGCGTCAGCCGGGGGAATTTTCGGTCAAGCGCCGTGACGAATTCGACATCAGCGACTGCGCGTCGCTGCCGTCGGGAGATGTGCTGCTGCTGGAGCGCCGGTTTTCATGGTTCACCGGCATCGCGATCGGCTGCGGCGGATCGCTATTGCGGACGTCGCGCCCGGTGCACTGGTCGATGGGCCGGTCCTCTCTTCGCCGATATGGGCTACCAGATCGACAATATGGAGGGTATTAGCGCCCATCCCGCGCCGGGTGGCGGCACCATCCTGACCCTGGTCTCGGACGACAATTTTTCTCCGCTCCAGCGAACGATACTCTTGCAGTTCAAACTGATTGACGATGCGCCGTAGGGAACTAAGAAATGATACGCGTAACCGGGTCCGAATGTGTCGTCGTAGCCGCGTTCCGGCCGAGGGCGGGGGAAAAGCAGTTGTGTGGATTTGCACCGCCAGCGGTGTCCACCAAGGGCAATTCGTACCCCGTCGCTCTCCGCTGGATGCATGATCCGGCTTAGCGTGCAGTCGCCACTGTTGGTCGGGCCGCCGGCATCCCAAAAGGCGGTGTGTCCATCCACCCTTCCGGCGCGGCATCTATGCGACCTGCGCTGTTACCGCAACCGAAGTCCTTGCACCGGGAGCGGCACCAACGACCATCCCATGATCGATATCATCAGCGGACACCCGGCCATCGACCACTATCTCGCGCACGGTTACGAGCGGGTGCTGGGCAGTGAGCGCGGTTTGCGGCGGCCGTGTGCGGGCACCTGATCCGCCGGCAGACGGACTTGGGCGTGAGAGGCGACCTTGTGGAAATCGGCACCTTCGCGGGGCGCTTCTTTATCGCGATGGCGCTCGGTCTCGCGCCGGAGGAAAAAGCGCTCGGCATCGACCGCTTCGACTGGCCCGATGCCGGCATTCGAAGGCTGTTTCCTTGCCAATTGCGCCGCGCACGGCATCGCGACCGACCGTTTCACGGCGTGGAAAACCAGCCGGGAGATTTCGACCGGCGCACTGAGCCAACGGCTGGGCGGACGGCCGGCGCGGTTTGTCCACATCGACAGTCACCATTCACGCGAGTGCCTGATCAATGATCTGGACCTGGTCGGCCCGGCGCTCCACCCCGATGGGGTGATTTGCCTGGACGATATGCTGCATCCCGGCTACCCGATGCTGGCGGTCGCGATCTCGACTATTTGGCCCGCCATCCTGATCTGCGCCTGCTTTGCGTGGTCGACCGTGAGGATATTGTCGCGGCTCCGAAATTCCTGCTTTGCCGCCAAGCCGCCGTGGCGCTTTACGAGCAAGACCTGCGCGATGCGTTCGGGCGGTTCGTTTATGCCCTCAATGCTGATGTGGAGACCTGTTGCGGCATAGTGCTCACACCGCATCCAAGGCTGGCCGAAATTATCTGACGCGCACCCGCATCGGGCGCGCGATGCCGCATTGCGGCAACCGGCA
>CAWIPW010000009.1:0-273632 GCA_963838005.1 uncultured Actinomycetota bacterium | reverse complement strand
TCTTCCTCAGCTGCTGTTCTCACTGTCGATAAGGAGGCACAATGGAAGAGATGGCTGTCGTCGATGTGTCAGAAGAGCGCCGCAGGCGCAGGCGTGGCGGTGACCCCCGCCTGTCCGCGGAGGGCAAAGAGATCCTGGCCCGGATCACGATCGGGGACCTGGCCGACGAGTTCCAGGCCGCCCTCGACGCCGACGTGGAGGCCGACCCGATCCTCGGTGGCCACCACGACGACGCTGCCTGACCGAGGGAACACTCCGAGGTGATCGTGGTCGACGAGTACCTGGCCGTCCGGGTGGTGGGCGGCCGGTGGCCAGAGGGATTGCCCGACGACGAGGACCTGGTGCTCCCGGCCAGCCGACACTGGCGGCTCCTCCAGCGGATCCACGCACCCGGTGGCGGCCAGCTCTCCCAGCTGCTCGCCACGTTGAGCCTGACCGATCGGGACACCATCCGCTATCCCCACCCCGAGGTGCTCCAGATCGCTGACCCCCGACCCTTGCTCGACGAGGCGGCACAGATCGCCGCCCGCTACGGCGGCACCGGGTGGCTCGTCGCCGAGACCCTGGCCGCCGGTCTCACCTACGGGCGCACCCTGTGGTTCGGGACGGAGCGCAACGTCGGACACCTGCTCGCCCGAGCTGCCGACGACCTCGGCATCGCCGTCCACGTCGTCGCCTGACCCCGCTCGTTTCTTCCTCAGCCGCCCGTCACCCTGGCTCCGAACCGACGTCACCCTGCCCGCCGACGGTCACCATGAACCCCTCATGGTCACCACCGTGAACCCCTTGACCTGGTGTTCCACCGTCACCCTCGGATCTGCGAACGTCACCCCCGACCGACGATGCCCTACTCGCTGACGGTCATGATGAACCCCTCATGGTCGCAACCATGAACCCACTGGCCTGGTGTTTCGTCGTCACCCTGCCATGGTCATAGCGATAACGGCACCGGCGATGGGAGACTGGGTGACGATGGCGGAGCCGACCACAACCACGACGCGCCGGGCCGCCCACTGCTCGAAACACGCGTTCGCGCCCTCTGCCTCGTTCCGCCCCCGAAACGGTGGCACCGGCAACGTCACCCTCCCAGCTCAGAGGCATCAAATCGGTCTCTGCCGAGCCGGACCCGCGTCGGACTCTCCAGAAGCCGGAGACGATCCGGTGAACAGCTCGGACCCGCTGGACTGTGCACGAGTATGGTCACCTCGTCTTCGTCGGATGTCAGCAGGCTGCGGGCGATCAGTCGGGGACCCTGAGCAGTCGTCAGCCAACGCGACAGTCGAGTGATTGGGCCGGGGCCAGCTTCGGCCTGAGCGACAAAATCGCCAACGGATCTCACGCGGAGCATCGTGACCGTCGCGTGCCACGGGATCGACTCGGTCGTCGCTAGGCCGCAGGGCAACCGGTGGTCTTGGGTGGAACCACTGGCAGAGAGGAGGGGAGCTGCGGCTGACGAGCCCGCGTCCATTGGGAATGGTGCTCATCCGTATCGTCGGCGCTGGTCGGACCAGGTGATGCGAATCCGGAATCGAGACCGAGGTCAACGGATCGACACGGTGCCGGCGTCGGGCTCTTCTGGGGTCGGATCGGCATGGCCACACGATCGACTTCGGCATGCTGGACGGCTTGATCATGTGAGGACGTCGATGATCGTCCCATAACCGTCCCCGAGGTAAGCGCGTCGTCCTTACCGCTGATGAGCGGGCCGAGCTCGGCAGTCCGTTCACAGTGATCGAATCGCTGGAGACAGGAGCTCTATTGATGCCATCACCGGCTTTGTCCGCCAGTCTACTCGACTGGGAGCCATGGTGTCGGAGTCCGTGGTATCGCTGCAAATGGCGCCGGCGCACTCGGTTGAGCGAGGCCGAGGCCAAGAGGCGTGCAGTTTCACTCTCTTGCATGTCTGGAGCGTCGCTGGCCGATTGGAGCCGTTGCGCGAGTACTCAGGACCTCTTCAGGGCACGCTCGACCCCGATCGCCTTCGGATCTTGATCCTCTGACCGAGAAGCCCGTCACCAATCTTCGGCGATTCTTGGAGGCGCTGCGCAATGCCGTGATCGCAGCCATCATCTTGGGTACCTTGACGCAGGTGGTGCTTCGAAGCGCAGTCATCACGGGCATCGTTGGGTGGTCGACCTTCCTCATCGTCGTGGTGATTCGAGATGCCTCATCTTTGGCGGCTGAGCATGTCCGCACGTCGCCTGCGGCTGCGCTTTCTCCCGCTCTCCTGACCCACCCCCGGCACCTTCCGCGTCACTTTCACGATCCCGCCGCCCCAGTTCTTTGTCACAGCCTGCGAATTACCTTGAACACGATTGCAACCCCCTCCGGGGGCGTGCGGGAGGAGTCGGGCGTGGCCTGGATGCGGATGATGGGAGCGGAGTCGGTCGACTACCACCGTGAAACCATCATCGAGCGCGGCGACGACTTCCCCGGCGCGGCCCTCGACTACTACGGGTCCCGGGGCGAAACCCCGCTCGCCTGGGGCGGCTCGGGCGCTGCGTCCCTCGGTCTTGTCGGTGCGGTCGACAACCCCTCCTACGACGCCCTCTACGGGCCGGGCGGGGCGACAGATCCCGTGACCGGTGAGCGCCTGGTGTCGGCCAAGCGGCCGGGCATGGAGCTGGTCATCGCCGCCCACAAGTCGGTGGCCGAACTGGGGGTGCTCGGGCGGGCCGAGGACATGCACGCCATCATGGACGCCGAGCGGGACGCCACGCTGAGCTATTTGGACGACCTGACCAAAGAGCGCGGCGGACGCCGAGGCAGAGAAGCACTGCCGACCGAGACGTCCGGGCTGGTCTACGCGCACACCCGCCACGCCACCACCCGGGCCGGCGACCCGGGCCCGCACGATCACGTGCTGATCGCCAACGTGATTCGAGATGCTGGACGAAAAGGGCGGCACCAAGGCGCCCGACACCACCCTCTGGCGGGAGCACCTCCACGCCGCCACCATGGTGGGCAGGCTGGCCTCGGCCAAGGTGGCCACCGACCTCGGCTACGGCATCGAGGCCGATCCTGGACCGACGGGCAAGCTCGGTCACTGGAAGATCTCGGGCATCCCCGACGCCGCCCTGGCCGTGCACTCCAAGCGGGCAGCCGAGATCAACCAGGCCGTCCACGAGCGGGGCTTTTCCACCTACCAGGCCCGCCAGGTGGCCGCCCGTGACACCCGGGACCAGAAGCGCCACAGCTCGGTTGCGGCCATGATCCCGATGTGGCGGGGCGAACTGGTTGCCGCCGGCTTCCCGCCGGCAGAGCTATCGGCCCAGATCGAGCGGGCCGGGCTGGACTACCAGCGGAGCGCGGTCTTCGATCGGCCGCCTGTCGTCGTGGGAGCTGTCCACCTTGGCGACAGAGATCCTCGGGGCGGGTGGCACGTTGTCCGATCGCAAGGTGTTCGCGAAGCGCGACGTGATCATCGCTGTCACCCCCCATCTCTACGGCCTGCCTCCCGCCGAGCTGGACCGGGTGGTGGCCCGGGTGCTGCGTGACCCGGCGGCCATCGCCCTGGTCGGTGTGCCCCGGGCCTCCGAGCGGGCCTATTCGACGGCCACCGTGCTGGCCGCGGAACAAGCCATCGAACAGGCGGTGGCCCGAGGGGTGGCGAGCATCGACGCCGCGAAGGTGACACCCGAGGTGGTGGACGCGGCCCTTACCCGGAAGCGCCAGGCCCTCGGTGCTCCGCTGACCGACGGGCAGGTGGCGGCGGTCAAGGGGATCACCACGTCGGGCCGGGGCGTGGAGCTGGTCGAGGGCGTGGCCGGATCGGGCAAGACGACAGTCATGGCCGCCGTCCGTGACGCCTTCGAGTCCGGTGGGTATCGGGTCATCGGCACCTCGACCTCCGGCCAGGCGGCCCGCACCCTGGGCCGGGAGGCGGGCATCGCCACGTCCAAGACCCTGGCCTCGTTGCGCTGGCAGCTCGAGCACGACCGGCTGGCGCTCACCCCGGGCCATGTCCTGGTCCTCGACGAGGCGGGCATGGCCAGCGACCGGGATATCTGCCTTCCTGCTGGACGAGGCCCGGATGGCCGGGGCCAAGGTGGTCCTGGTCGGCGACGACCGCCAGCTGGGTGCGGTCGGGGTCGGTGGGGCGCTGGGCGCGCTCATCGAACGCCACGGCGGTGCGGTCCATACCCTCGACCAGAACGTCCGCCAGCACGACGCAGGCCGAACGGGAAGCCCTGGCCGAGCTGCGCGCCGGCGACGTCGGGAGTGCGATCGAGTTCTACGCCGCAACCGGCCGGGTGGTCACCGCCCCGGCCCGGGACGCCGCGCTGGCCGCCATGGTCGAGGCGTGGTCGGCCGACGTGGGCCAGGGCAGAGACACCGCCATGTTCGCCTGGCGCCGGGCCAACGTGGCCGAACTGAACCGGTTGGCCCGCGAATCGATGGCAGCTGAGAAAAGGATCTCCGGTCCCGAGCTGGCCGCCCCCGGTGGTGCCCGCTACGCGGCCGGGGACCGGATCGTGACCCTGGCTCCGGGGGCAGACGGCAAGGTGGTCACCTCCGAGCGCGGCATGGTGTTCCTGGTCGACCCCGAGGCCCAGCGTCTGGTGGCGAGGATGGACGACGGACGGGAACAGGTCTTCGAGCACGAGGAGCAATTGGGCAATCGAAGCTGGCCTACGGCTATGCGACCACCGTCCACCGGAGCCAAGGGGCGACCTGTGAGCGCGCCCACGTCTACGAGGACGGTGGCGGTCGGGAGCTGGCCTACGTGGCCATGAGCCGAGCGAGGGAAGAGACCCACGTCTACCTGGCCGCCGACGACGTCGACCAAGCCAGGGAGGACCTGGCCCGCAGCTGGGCGACCGAGCGGCGCTGGCAGTGGGCCATCGACACCGGCACGCCCCAGATCGACGGACGGGAGCTGGACGTCAAAGAGCCTGCCGCGTTGCGGCGGGAGGCCCTGGTGGCAGAGCAGGCCATGTTGGACGCGGCTGTTCCTGCCCATGTGGGCGCAGAGCTGCGCCAGGCCACCCGCGATCGTGAGGACGCTGTCCGAAACCTCGACCGGCTCCGGACGAGCGAAGGCCTCTATGCCGGTGGTGAGCTGGGACGGGCCGCAGAAGAGATGTTCGAGGCTCGATGGGGTCGCGGCCGGAGCCAGCAAATCGCCGAGAACAAGTACCAAAAGAGGGGCGTCCGGCGAGAGGCCAGGCACCATGCCGCAGAGTGGGACGTCAAAGAACAGGCGGCCAAGGAGAAGGTGGCCGGGCTGTTCGACCGGGAGGAGCGTCGGCTCACCGAAGCGCTGGACCGAGCCGACCGGCACGTGGGCGCGCTGGTCGAAAAGAGCACCGAGCGGGACCGGTGGTTCGAAGAGCACCCCGAGGTGCCGGGCCGCCTGAAGGAGATCGGTGCCGAGATCTCCCGCATCGACTCGGACATGGACCATGAGCGCCGGGCGGTGGTCCACGAGCTGTATCCAGAGCTGGAGCAGAACGCCCGCATCCAGAGCGTTTTCCTGGTCCTCGCGACAACGATCGGAGCATCGACCGGGACGACTTCGGCCTCGGTCTCTGACGGCAAGCCAGAGCGCAACTCTGGCGCGCCAGGGTCTGTTCAGGCGCTGCCACCAGCGAGGGTCTTGAGCCGGGCGCGTGTGATGAGCGCGTCGACGAAGTTTTGGACGGAGTGCAGATCCTCGTCACCCAGTTCGGTGACGGCACCCAGGCTGTCGCCGAGGGCGTCTTCGATCGGGGAGCGGAACGGACGGCGAGGCGCGTCGTCAATGAGCAGGTAGTCACAGCTCACGTCGAGCGCCTCGGCCAGGCGGACGATGGCGTCGGCCGAGGGGGCGATGTGGCCGTTCTCATACCGGCTGATCTGGCCCGGGTCCGCGCCGATCTTGGTGGCGAGGTCCCCTTGGGACCACCGCTGTTCGCTACGCAGTGCCTTGATCCGTTCCCCGATGGGCATGGCCACCTCTCTCTGGTTGCTACTTGCCCATTCTGCGGCGTTCTCGTCGCCTATGTAGGAGATTCCTGCCGGTGATGCCATGTCGGACATGCTCAATATGCTATCAATGGCTTGTAAGTCAGGCATGGAAAGTTTTTTCTGGAGGAGGAACCCCGTGGCCCGAATCGCAGACGAGGAGATCGAGCGGCTGAAGAAGGAGGTGGACCTGGCCGAGCTGGTGATCCGGTCGGGGGTGGCGCTGAAGAAGGCCGGAGCCGACCTGGTCGGGTGTTGCCCGTTCCACGACGACGACACCCCTTCGCTGGTGGTCACCCCGAAGAAGAACCTCTGGCACTGCATGGGGGCGTGCCAGACCGGTGGGTCGGCCATCGACTGGGTGATGCAGACCCAGGGGATCAGCTTCCGCCACGCGATCGAGGTGCTGCGGGCCGGTGCGGCCCCGGCGATCACACCGGGGCGAGCGTGCGCCGGTCGCCACGCTCGGTCCCGTGTCGGCCAAGCTGCCCACCGCCCTCGACGTCTCGGTCGAGGACCAGGCGGTGCTCGCCCAGGTGGTCGACTTCTACCACGCCACCCTGGTCGACTCTCCCGAGGCGCTGGCCTACCTGGCCCGCCGGAAGATCGACGACCCGGAGGTGATCACCCGGTTCCGCCTGGGCTATGCCAACCGCACCCTCGGCTACCGGCTTCCGAGCAAGCAGACCAAAGAGGGCGACGCCGTCCGAGGCCGCCTCACGCACCTCGGTGTGCTGCGGGCCTCGGGCCATGAGCACCTCACCGGCTCGCTGGTCGTCCCGGTCATCACCCCTACCGGCGCCGTCACCGAGCTCTACGGACGAAAGCTCCGCAACAACCTGCGGGCGGGCACGCCCTCCCACCTCTACCTGCCCGGTCCCGCACCGGGGCGTGTGGAACGAGGAGGCACTCGCCGGTGGCGAGGTGATCCTTTGTGAGTCATTGATCGACGCGCTGACCTTCTACTGCTGTGGCTTCCCCCACGTCACCGCCTCCTTCGGCACCTCCGGGTTCACCGCCGATCACGCCGAGGCCTTCACGCGTCACCGGGTGACCCGGGTGCTCATCGCCTACGACCACGACGCCGCCGGCGACGAAGCAGCGAAGAAACTGGCCACCGAGTTGATGGCCAGCGGCATCGAGTGCTTCCGGGTCCTCTTCCCCTACGGAAGCGATGCCAACGACGTGGCCGTGGCGGCGGCCAAACCGGCCGATGCCCTCGGTCGTCTGGTGCGGGCAGCCGAGTGGATGGGAGCGGGGAAGGTCACCCGTCGCCAGGCTGCTCCAGCCGGGCAGGGTGACGTCAGAGCGGACCGAAGGTGACGTCGAGAACAGTGAAGGTGACGTTGGCGACAGCGAGGCGGTGGGCCAGGGTGACGTCGAGCACGGCGAGGGTGACGCTGCCGACACCGGTCGGGCCGACCAGGGTGACGGCGACCGACCACCTCTTTCCTCAGCTGCTGTCTCTCCGGCTGCCGTTCTTCCAACTGCCGTCGTTCCAGCAACTCAGCCACTGCCCGCGGTGGCGGCGCCTCATGACGAGCTGGTGCTGCAGGTGGGGCCGAGGCGGTGGCGGGTGCGCCACATCCCGAAGGTGGCCTCCCCGGGCAGCCTGCGGGTGAACGTGATGGTGGGGGTGGGCGAGCGGTTCCACGTCGACACCCTCGACCTCTACTCGGCCAAGCAGCGGGCGGGCTACACCGAGGCGGCCGCCACCGAGTTGCGAGCTGACCGCGACACGATCAAGGCCGAACTCGGCCAGGTGCTCCTCGCTGTCGAGGACGCGCAGAGTGCGGTCGCCACCCCGCAGGAACCCGACGGGGTGCCCGCGATGACTGCGGGTGAACGCGAAGACGCCCTCTCGTTGCTCACTGCACCCGACCTCATGGACCAGGTGGCGGCGGCGTTCGCCACCCTCGGGGTGGTGGGCGAGCAGACCAGTTCGCTCACCGCGTGGCTGACGCCTCACCAGCTCGCCTCTCGGACCGGCCGCTCGGGGCGGTGATCCAGTCGTCGTCCTCGGCGGGCAAGTCCACCCTGGCCGACGCCGCCTTGGCGTTGATGCCGACAGAAGCGACCGTCGCCTACTCGGCCATGACCGGCCAGGCGCTCTACTACTTGGGCGAGACCGACCTGGCCCACAAGGTGCTCTCCATCGCCGAGGAAGAAGGGGCCTCTCGGGCGTCCTATGCGTTGAAGCTCCTGGTCTCCGAAGGGCGGCTGTCGATCGCTGCGGCCGGAAAGGACCCCCTCACCGGCCGCCTGGTGACCAACACCTACGAGGTCACCGGCCCGGTGGCGCTGCTCATGACCACCACCTCGGCCGAGCTGGACGAGGAGCTGGCCAACCGCTTGTTGGTCCTGGCCGTCGACGAGGGCCGGAACCAGACCCGGGCCGTCCATGTCGCCCAGCGGAGTGCCGAGACGTTGGAAGGACTGGTCGCCCGGGCCAAGCGGGCCGACGTGATCGCACGACACGCCAACGCCCAGCGGCTGCTCAGCCCGGTGGCCGTGGTGAACCCGCACGCACCCGCCCTCGGGTTCTCCGACCGCTCGACCCGCAACCGCAGGGACAACGCCAAGTACCTGGGCCTCATCCGGGCCGTCACCCTGGCCCACCAGCACCAGCGGAGTCGGCAACAGGTCGCAGTCGAGGGGAAGACGGTCACCTACATCGAGGCCACCGAGCGCGACGTGGCCCTGGCCGAACGGCTCTGTGGCGACGTGCTCGGCACCACCACCGACGAGCTGTCACCGGCCACCCGCAATCTGCTCTCCTCCATCGTCGACTTCACCGCCGCCAACGGGACCCGGTTCACCCGCAGGGAGCTGCGTAGTGCCACCGGGCTCGGGGACAGCCAGCTGAAGGTCCACCTGGCCCGCCTGGTCGACTTGGAGTACGTGGCCACCGAGCGGGCCGGACCCTCCACCTCCTACGAGCTGGTGGCCGCCATCGACTGCGACCACGGCACCGCCTCTGCCTACGGCACGCGATCGGCCGGGTGCAGAGGGCTATCGGCCGGGTGAAGAACCCGATCGGCCGGGTCAAAACGCCGATCGGCCGGTGATCGGCCGGTTTGGCAGTCATAGGAGCACCGGCCCGAATCCCCAGGTCAACGGGCAACAAAGCGAAGACGGCGATCTATCGGCCGGAATCGGCCGGGTCGAAGCAGACGGCGAGAAACCGCTCTCTTCCAGGGAAAACCCGTCTTCGCTGCCCGATCGGCCGGGTCTTCGGCGCATTCACGGGACAGGACCAGAAGAGCACGACCGCGTCGTAGTCGAACCGGCTGTCGTCGAACCGGCTGCGGCCGCACAGGCATGAGCCGGAGACGATCTCAGCCCAAACGTGGCGGCCGCCAGGTCTTCGCCATGGGTGGCGACCCGACCGATCCCACCGGCTTCCATGTCATGGCGGCCGACTGGGTGGAGTGGCTGGCCACCCACAACTTCTCCCACGCCACCCTGGTCCAGCACTCGTTCGCGCTGAGCAAGTTCGTTTCCTGGGCCGAGCTGCGTGGCATCACCCGCCCGGCCGACGTCACCTTCCCCATCCTCGAGGCCTACCAGCGCCACGTCTCGTTGCGGAAGAAGTCGGACGGCACCCCGCTGGCCTGGAGCACCCAGTCCAAGCTCCTCAGTGCGGTCCGGGTGTTCTTCTCCTGGTGCGCGAAACAGCACCGCATCCTCTACAACCCGGCCTCCGAGCTGGTCATGCCGAGACAGAACCACAAGCTCCCCTCGGCCACCCTCACCCACGACGAAGCCGAAGTGATCCTGGCTCTTCCCGACGTGGCCACGCCGATCGGGCTGCGGGACCGGGCGGTCATGGAGGTCCTCTACGCCACGGCCATGCGACGCGGCGAGCTGATCGGTCTCGACCTCCCCGACGTCGACCTGGCCCGGCGGTGGCTGACGTTGCGCAACACGAAGAACCGGTGGGACCGGGTGGTCCCGATGGGCGAGCGGGCAACCGCGTGGCTGACCCGCTACCTCATCGACGCCCGACCTCACCTGCTGATCGCAGAGGACCCCGGGGCGGTGTTCCTGGCCACCAACGGGGAACGACTCGGGGCCACCTGGCTGACCGGTCAGGTCCACCACTACATCGACGCTGCCGACATCGGGAAGGTGGGGAGCTGTCACCTCTTCCGCCACACCGCGGCCACCTTGATGCTCGAAGGCGGGGCCGACATCCGCTACATCCAAGAGCTGCTCGGCCACCGGGACCTCGGCTCCACCCACGTCTACACCCGGGTCGCCCCCGAACGTCTGGCCGCCATCCACGCCGCCACCCACCCGGCCGCCGGACTGCCGACCGGCACCGACAGCGCCACGACGCGTGGCCAGACGGTGCAGGAGGGTGCGCCACCGCCGGTGCGCCCTCAAGGGTCCTCCGCTGGCGCTCCGGATCACACGTGACGGCTTCGCCGCCCTTGACCGCCCACCGACGGCGGCGAGAGCGCGGATCAGGTGATCGACGCAGAGGCGTCGCCCAACCTCGGACAAGAGAGGACCGCCATGCCCGTCCATCACACACCCGACCACCCCGACAGCTTCGGGATCACCTACACCGGCGAGGCCTGCCGACAGAACCGACACGAGAGCTGTCCCGCCTGGTGGGGCAAGGGACATGCCGGGACCAGATGCGACTGCCCCTGTCACCTCCCTGAAGCGTCCTCGGCTCCAGGGACGACCACCGTCATCGACGAAAGAGACGACGTCCTCCTGTTCGTTTCCCTCTACTGCAAGGCCAGCTACCACGACAACTGTCCTCGCTGGCGGCAACCCGCCAACCGGTGTGCCTGCCCCTGTCACCACCCCGACCAGCGACCGGGTTGACCCGGCCCGGTCCGTTTCTTCCTCAGCTGCTGTTCTCACCGCCGATAAGGAGGCACAATGGAAGAGATGGCTGTCGTCGATGTGTCAGAAGAGCGCCGCAGGCGCAGGCGTGGCGGTGACCCCCGTCTGTCCGCAGAAGGCAGGGAGATCCTGGCCCGGATCACGACCGGGGACCTGGCCGACGAGTTCCAGGCCGCCCTCGACGCCGACGTGGAGGCCGACCCGATTCTCGGTGGCCACCACGACGACGCTGCCTGACCGAAGGAACACTCCGAGGTGATCGTGGTCGACGAGTACCTGGCCGTCCGGGTGGTCGGCGGCCGGTGGCCCGAGGGATTGCCCGACGACGAGGACCTGGTGCTCCCGACCAGCCGACACTGGCGGCTCCTCCAACGGATCCATGCACCCGGTGGCGGCCAGCTCTCCCAGCTGCTCGCCACCTTGAGCCCGACCGACCGGGACACCATCCGCTACCCCCACCCCGAGGTGCTCCAGATAGCCGATCCCCGGCCCCTACTCGACGAGGCGGCACAGATCGCCGCCCGCTACGGCGGCACCGGGTGGCTCGTCGCCGAGACCCTGGCCGCCGGTCTCACCTACGGGCGCACCCTGTGGTTCGGCACGGAGCGCAACGTCGGACACCTGCTCGCCCGAGCGGCTGACGACCTCGGCATCGCCATCCACGTCGTCGCCTGAACCCCGTCCGTTTCTTCCTCAGCCGCCGTCACCCTGACTCCGAACCGACGTCACCCTGCCCGCCGACGGGTCACGATGAGCCCCTCATGGTTACAACCGTGAGCCCTGTGGCCTGGTGTTTCACCGTCACCCTCGGGTCTGCGAACGTCACCCCCGCCTGAGGATGCCCCACTCGCCGACGGTCACCATGAGCCCCTCATGGTTCAACCATGAACCCCCTGGCCTGGTGTTTCACCGTCACCCTGCCATGGTCATAGCGATAACGGCACCGGCGATGGGAGACTGGGTGACGATGGCGGAGCCGACCACAACCACAACGCGCCGGGCCGCCCACTGCTCGAAACCCGCGTTCGCGCCTTCTGCCCCGTTCCGACCCCGAAACGGCATCTCCGGCAACGTCACCCTCCCAGGTGAGAGGCATCAAACCGGTCTCTGCCGAGCCGGACTCGCGTCGGACTCTCCAGAAGCCGGCGACGATCCGGTAAATCAAACGGATCCGAGTGGCTTAGTACCGTCAGGTGAAGGTGAAGTATGCAACGGGGACAAGGCGCCGCCGCCCGGGCAAACTCAGGCAGAGGCTTGTGCCACCGCACAGCAACAGTCAGAACAAGTGCTGGCTCAAGAGTGCCTGAATGGCGGCCTTGACGCATGCCCAAGCACTGAGCCTGGCGGATTTGACGAGATCTCGGTGTTTCTTGAAGGTGTTGCTAACGGGGTCCTTACAAGCGGCGAAGGCACGGTTCACACGCTCACTCTCCACAATGTGACAATCAACGTCCATCTGGGTGCGCCATGTCCAAGTAGCAGCGACGCTATATTGTTTGAATGGCAGTTCGGAAATAAAGTGGGCGGCCTGGAGTATGACATATTCTCAGTGGGTGGCAAGGTCAAGCGCGGATATGGGGCAGCGGACGACCTTTTCAAGTCGTTCGCCTATCTGGCAAGGCACTTCTTCGGAGACAACGGTGGATGATCTTGCCGGAACGTTTAAGGCACCCATTCGGTTTGCGATCATTGATTCAGTCCTCACGGCCATGATTCTGCCGGCAACGAAATCTCGAATACTTGCAATTGTGGTTTTGGGATTTCTTGTCGGGAATTTCTTCTTTCTGTGGCTTAGTGCACGGCACATCAATGCCAGAGTTACCAAGGGCGCAGGTGCCCGGGACGTTCGTTTGGAGTCTGCCGCTCTTCTCGCTTGGACAATTGCAGCACCAATTGTTATATGGTCAATCGTCCTCGTGTTTGAATGGCCTCCGCCGAGCCAATTGTGGATACTTCTTGCAGCTGTGGCAATTGTTGTTGTGTGGCAAGTTGGCAACAATGTCGACAAGCGCCGAGCTAGTAGCAATAAGGGCAAACCGTCTGAGTAGGCACCATCCGTCTGGTTTGCGACCTTACAGTTCTGAGCACACTCGCAATGCGTAGGTCAGGTGTTCGCCTCTCCCAGGCTCGGTGTTGGCGGCCGTCACCACCCCGGTTCGGCAACTGAGGGCGCGATCACAGCCCAACGGTTCGGCAGACGGCGCCCTGGCGGGCATCGAGCCCGTCATGACCGCCGACGGCAACGTCACCCCCGGTTCTGCCAGAAGGGGTCATTCAGAGTCCACACACTTGCACTGGGAGTGCGTTGCCCTTCGGGCGGGCTCCGCCAGCTCCGCGGAACCAAGTCTCGCGACGGACGAGGGTGACGTGGGCATCGATGGTGCACGGGTGTGGAATGGATCGTCCCGATCTGGCGGAGCCGACTGCTTGCCATGGCGTAGGTCCCTCTCGAAGGGGGACCTACGCCGTCCTTCGTTCTCCCGGTCGAGCGCCCCCCCATGTCGGACGACCGCACTGTCGACTGCGACCGTGAGTCCGCTGGGGCGTTCTGGTACGGGGCGCGACGTCGCCGTCGGTGGTCGCGAGTGGTGAGCGAGACATGGTCCTGCTCGCCCCGACGCCAATCCCTCAGCCCGGGCGTTCGAGGGTCCAGGGGCGTCCCCTGGCCGAGCGAAGAGCGCAGGACGGTGGTGGACCCGAGGACACCTACGCGACGGCACGGCCGACCGGCACCGTGGTGGCGCCTCGCAGCGACCCTTGATCTCAGACGCCCAGCGGTGAATCGCACCTGGGCAACGAATTGGTACCTTCATGTGAATCGAACCTGGGCGGCGGGCCCACTACCTGGGAGGGTGACGTTGAGGGCTAGCACGCTGATCGCCAGGGTGACGTTCATAGACCCCAGGGTGACGCTCCGGCGCCTGACGTCCGAGGACGTCGTCGAGGAGGTGACGGGTCAGGGTGACGTTCAGGGTGATATCGGTGCAGAGAATGTGAGGGGACTCGGGCAGGCAGCCCTCGTCCCGATCCCACTGAGGTCCCATGCCCAGACAATTCCGAGATGCGAGCTCCAGACCGCTGCTGACCGTCAGCCAGACGGCGGTGATACTCGGCTGCGATCGATCGACGCTCTACAAGGCCATCGCAGCGGACAGGTTTCCGCTCTCGGTGGTGAAGTTGAACCGGCGGATCCTCATTCCTCGTGTGGCGGTGGAGCGGCTCCTAGGCAAGCGAGGCGCCTATGGCGCATCGGAAGAAACCGTCACCCCCGGACCTTGCTGCCCCACCTGTGGGGCTGGAGCGCCACCTTCGTCCGTGGTTCCGTCGAGGACCCGAGCGACGTGCTCGGCCGCCCGCCGGTCCTCGCCGGCGATCCCGTCGGTGTAGTGCCGGGCCATCCGAATCGTCGACCAACCCATCCGAGCCTGCTTCTGGCTTTCGGGGATGATCGGGTCGAGGATTGTCGCCTGGAAGTGCCTCAGCGAGTGGAGGCGGACATCAGCAGCGATGCCGGCACGGCGCCGGACCTTGATGAACGTGTGGCTCATCGCCTCCGGGTGCGGAGGCAGCCCGCCTCCCGGCTCGGTGGAGAAGACAAAACCGTCCTCGGCGAACGGGACCTCGCAGATCTCGGCCAACTGGACCTGTGACGAGCGGAGTTCCCTCAATACATCCAGGGTGCCATTCCCAACGGAGACGGTGCGGATGCTTGCCTTGGTCTTCGGGTCCTTCACCGTTGCCCCGCCCTTGGCTGCAACGACGGACTTGTCCACGCGGATGGTCGATTCCTCCCAGTCGATGTCGGTCCAGCGGACGGCACAGGCTTCCCCCCGGCGCATGCCGGTGGCGGCAGCCAGATGGACGAACGCACCGAAGCGCTCGTCGAAATCGACCGCAGCTCGGATGAGGGCTTGAACTTCGGCGACCTCAGGCGCACGAACAGGGTCGGGCTGTTCGGACATCGGCCAACTGGGGAGCTCGGTGTCGGCGACCGGATTGGTCAGTGTGCCTCCGCTCCATTTCGCAGCCAGCCTGCATGCCCTGCCGATGACGACTCGGACCCGGCGGACTGTGTCCCTTCCCGCACCCTGGTCCTTCAAGTTACGAAAGTACCGCTCAACCTCGAATGCGTTGAGGGCGGCGATGTGCTTTGCTCCGATCGTATTCCGGACATACCGATCCCAGATCTCCTCGTAGCCCCGGACCGTCTTCGGGGATAGATCCGCCCACCCGTTTTCCTTCCACCCCTCGATCGCCTGGTTGATTGTCGTGGAAGATCCCCAGGTGCGCGCTTTTTCCTGCGGGACGGCGGCCGGCGAGCACTCTTGTTCGGTGACGAGCCGCGCCATCTCACGTTCGGCTGCCCGCTTGCCACCTCGGAACAGAATGCTTCGCTGTTTCGGTCGGCCCTGATCGTCCCGGCCGATGAACACGCGCAACTCCCAGGTGTCGGCGCCTCGGTCCTTCCGTTGACGAATAGATCCGGCCATCGCTGTCCCTACACCTTCGGTTGCCGGTCCCAGAGTTGTAGGGACAAGTGTAGGGACAGCAGCCAAGCGGGGCCAGCGCTAAGGGACGTCAGGTCCGTTACCTGGACTTATATGGTGGAGATGATGGGACTCGAACCCACGACCCCCTGCTTGCAAAGCAGGTGCTCTAGCCAACTGAGCTACATCCCCGGGAACAGGCGCGCCGCCGGGCCGCCGGCCCGGCAAGCATGTCGGACCTGAGCCGGTTAGGCGAATTGTAGGTGGTCCCGTGCCGTTGCCGGCGCGGTGACGGGCGAGCCGTCGCGACAGGCCGGTCCGAGGTGCCGAAGGGCGGTGACGGCGCCGGACGCCACCGGACCCGTCGCGCCGGCGCCGCCCGCGCCCACCTAACGTCACGGTGTGGACGAGGGGCCTGGCAGGGGTGACGGTGACATCGGCGCGTTCGGACCCGAGGGTCCGTGGATCGTCGACCCTCCGGCCATGGGGTGGCGCCAGGGGATCGAGGTCCTCCGCGACCGGGTGGCGGCCTCCACACCGCAATTGCTCCGCCGCCGCCGGATTCCTCCGCTGCGGCCGGTGCTTCGGGCCGCCTTCCGGTTGGGCCCAGCGTTGGTGGTGTGGGCATTCACCGCCAGAGGGACCCCGTCGTCACGTCGAGACCTGTCCCGTCGCCTGCGCGGCGCCTTCGCCGCCCTGGGCCCGACCTACGTCAAACTCGGACAGATCCTGTCGGCCGGCGAGGGGCTGTTCCCACCCGAGGTGGTCGAGGAGTTCCGCCTCCTCCGTGACCGGGTCCCACCCGAGCCGTTCGCCACCGTCAGGCGCACGATCGAGGAGGATCTGGGCGCCTCCATCGAGGACGTGTTCGCCACCTTCGACGTCGAGCCCGTCGCCGCCGCGTCGATCGCCCAGGTCTACCGGGCGACCCTGCGCACGGGCGCCGAGGTCGTGGTGAAGGTCCAGCGCCGGCAGGTGGTCGAGCTGGTGGCGACCGATATCGCCGCCATGAGCTGGGCGGCCCCATACCTCATCGGCCGCATCCCCGTCTCGGCCCTGGCCAACCCGCCGGCGCTGGTCGAGCTGTTCGCGGAGACCATCGTCGAGGAGCTCGATTTCCGCCTCGAGGCGGAGAACATGCTCGACATCGCAGCCGTGCTCCGCCGTGCCGGCCAGACGGCCATCGTGGTGCCGCGACCGCACCCGGAGCTGGTGACGGCCAGGGTGCTCGTCATGGAACGGCTGGAAGGGTTCGCCTGGAACGACCACGTGGCCATGCGCGCCGCCGGCATCGACACGGCCGCCGTCCTTCGGGCCGCCCTCATTTCGTTCCTCGAGGGCTGCATGCTGTTCGGCGTCTTCCACGGCGACCTCCACGGCGGCAATCTCCTCGTCCTCGAGGACGGGACGGTCGGACTGCTCGACTTCGGCATCACAGGACGCCTCGACGAGGTCCACCGGTTGGCCTTCCTCAGGCTGCAGGTGGGGGCGACGACCAACGACGTCCCCGCCCAGGTCGAAGCGCTACGGGATCTGGGCGCGCTGCCCGCAGACGTCGACGTCGGCCGGGTGATCGACGACCTCGGGCTCGACCAGCCCGTGCGCGACCCGACCACGATGTCGGCCGAGGAGCTCATCGGGGAGCTGCGGACGGTCAGCTCGTCGCTGCTCGCCTACGGCGCGAGGCTTCCGAAGGAACTGATGCTCTTCGTGAAGGACCTCCTCTTCCTGAACGGTGCCATGGCGACCATGGCCCCGGACGTGGACATCCTCGGCGAGGTGGTGGCCATCACCACCTACTTCGCCGACCGGCACGGCGATCGGATCGCCCGTGACATCGGCAGCGATGCCGTCCGGTTACCGGTCGACCTGGACGGTGTGAGGGCGGCGTTGGGCTTCGACCGGCCGGTCGAGCGTGTCACCTACCGCGAGCTGCAGGCTCGCCGCGAGGTGATCCTGCGCCGGATGGGCTCACGACGGCACCCTGGCGCCGGCACCGGCCGGGGCCGTCTGGTCGGACGGATCCGGCGATGGGTGCAGCCGCGCCCCTGAAACGGCCGGCATCAGGCGTCGGCAACCGACGGCACGTCGCGCCGATCTTCGAGATTCCACCGGCTGTGCCTACGCTTCGGCATGGCCGTGATGACCGTCGACGAGCTCCAGCGGTTTCTGGTCACCTCGTTTCCGGACCGGCCTACCGGCTTCGTCGTGGAACGCGTCGACGACGAGGGTGTCGATGTCCGCTTGCCGGTGGACGCCACGCACGAGCGTCCCGGTGGGACGGTGGCCGGGCCGTCGCTCATGGCGCTGGCCGACTGCACGGCCTGGCTGTCCATCGTCGGCCAGATCGGCCCGGAGGAACTGTCGGTCACCACCAGCCTCCACATCGACTTCCTCCGGAAGCCGGCGATGGTCGACGTGGTGGCACACGGGCGCCTGTTGAAGCTCGGGCGCCGGCTGGCCGTCGTCGATGTCGCCCTGCGGTCGGAGGGTACCGACGAGCTCGTGGCCCAGGCCCAGGTCACGTACTCGATCCCCCCGACCTAGTCGGAAACGCCGCGTGGTCCCGGTCCCGGTCCGAGGAGTCGGTCAGTCCCATGCGGACTTCCGGGTCGGAAGAGCGGGCGGACGTGCGGGCGGCGGCCACTTCCGTGCCCGGTACGACCCCGGTGGGGGATGATGGGCACCTTCGCATGACGACCCAGGTCCCCACCAACGCGGCCGCCACGCCGGCGGCACAGGCCGCAGCCGAGGCGGCACCGACGCAGGCACCGCCGCGTACGGCCGGCGTGCCCGACGGGCAACCCCTCCCGCCACACCCGACCGCTTCCGGTTGGGCAACCGGCCCCCGCTCACCGGTGTGCGGGCGTTCCTGCTCGTGTCCATTCTCGTCTACCACTCGAACTTCTCGACGTTCCCGGGAGCGTGGGTGTCGATGAGCGTGTTCTTCGCACTGTCCGGCTTCCTCATCACGGCCATGCTGTGCGCCGACCGCGAACGGCACGGGCGCATCGGGCTCAAGAACTTCTACTCGCGGCGGGCCGTCAGGCTTCTGCCCCCGCTGGTGCTGACGGTCGGCCTTCTGGCCGTCTACGCGGCCCTCGTCTACGTGCCGGACGCCCGCGACAGGGTGTGGGGCGACGGTGCGGCCGCCCTCTTCTACTTCGCCGACTACCGGTTCGCGCTGGGGCACGAACCGCTGTTCGGCTACCTGGCGCAGGCGTGGTCGCTCTCCGTCGAGGAGCAGTACTACGTGGTGTGGTCCGTGCTGATGCTCGTCTCGGTCGGCATGGGCCGTCGCAGGATCGCGTACGCCATGGCCATCGGCGGCATCGCCTTCGCGTTCGCCGACCGACTGTGGATCCTCCACCTGCATCCCCACTTCACCACGGCGGTGTTCAACCGCATCTACTACGCGTTCGACACCCGGGCGGACGCGCTCTTCGTCGGCTGCCTCCTGGGCCTGATCGCCACCGGGCAGCACCTCCAGGGGTGGTCGCCGCGGGCCCGTGCCGCCACGGCGGCCGTGGCCCTGGCGGCTGCGGCCCTGATGGTGTGGATCGGCTTCACCCAGCCGCTCGGGACCAGGGATCTGCTGTTGTGGTGGCTGCCACTGAGCGAGGTCGCCTCGGTGGCCATCATCCTCTACTTCATCGTCCAGCCGAACGGGCTCGGGTCGCGCCTCGTCGGCCGCAAACCGTTCGTGCTCGTGGGCAACATGACCTACACCGTCTACCTCGTGCACTGGCCCGTCTACATCGCCCTGGCCGTCACGGTCACCCATCTGTCCTACTGGCCCAACGAGGCCCTCCGGTTGGTGGTGATCTTCGGCATCGCCGCCTTCAGCTGGTACTGCATCGAGCAGCCGCTCATGCGGTGGCGGCGACGGGCCCTGAACTGAGCGCGGCCGCGCCGGCGCCACCGGACGCCGGGCGGCCGCCCGGCTCACGGCCCGGTGTCGCGGTCCCCGGCTGTGGCCGCCCGCTGGGCGGCCCGCTCGATCTCCCGCCAGGCGGCACTGGCCCCCTCGAAGCCGCCGATCTCGGTGTGCTTGTGCGGTTCGAGGTCCTTGTAGACGTCGAAGAAGTGGGCGATCTCACTGGTGAGGTGGCCCGGCAGGTCGCCCAGGTCGTGGACGCGCTCCCACATGGGATCACCCAGGGCGATGGAGATGATCTTGGCGTCCGGACCGCTCTCGTCGGTCATCCAGAACACGCCCACCGGCCGGCACTCCACCAGGCAGCCGGGGAACGTGGGCTCGTCGATCAGTACCAGCGCATCGACGGGGTCCCCGTCCTCGGCCAGGGTGCCGGGGATGAACCCGTAGTCGGCCGGATAGAAGGTCGCCGAGAACAGTCGACGGTCGAGGCGGAACAGGCGCCGTTCGTGGTCGTACTCGTACTTGTTGCGGCTGCCGCGGGGGATCTCGACGATGACCTCGACGAACCTGTCGGCCTCCATCGACTCCTCCTCGGTGCGGGCGGGGAACCGACCCCGGCGGGCGCCCCGGGCGTGAACGCTAATCGGTGCCCCGAGCGGCCGTTTTGCGGCTGCCGGGGCCGTCCGGTCGGCACCGGCAGCACATGGCCGTGCCCCGGGGCCGAGTCCCTCGGTATCGTTGGGCATGAGCGTGGACGTCCCAATGGTGAGTGGACCAGAGACTTCGGGGGACGAACAGCCCCGGTACTTCGCCCGCCAGCTGTCCGACCTCGACTTCAACGACCGGCTGCTCGACCTGGCCGCCGACCCGGCGATGCCGGTGCTCGAGCGGGTCAAGTTCCTGGCGCTGTTCAGCGAACGGATCGACGAGTTCTTCCAGGTCCAGGTGGCCGGCCTCAAGCGACAGATCGATGCCGGCATGAAGGCGCGCGGTCTCAACGGGAGCACGCCTGCCGAACTGCTGGCGGACGTCCGGCGGTCCCTCGAGCGGATGATCGAACGTCAGCAGGCCCTGCTGCTCGACGTACTGCTGCCGGCGCTGGCCAAGGAGCAGATCACCCTGTGCGAGTTCGGCGATCTCGACGAGACCGAGCGCGTGCACGTGCGGGAGGTCTTCGAGCGCCTCGTCCTGCCGGTGGTCACGCCGCTGACCGTGGATCCGAGCCATCCGTTCCCCTACATGTCCAACCTCTCGCTCAACATCGGTGTCGATGTCCGCAGCCCCGGCCAGCTGGAGTCGCGCTTCGCCCGGGTCAAGGTGCCGCCCAACGTCCCCCGGCTGCTCGAGCTGCCCGACGGCGACCGCTTCATCCCGGTCGAGCAGGTGATCGTCGCCTTCCTCGACGAGCTGTTCCCCGGGATGGAAACGGGCGCCCCCTGCGTGTTCCGCGTCACCCGGGACGCCGACCTGGCGCTCGACGACGACGCCGCCGACGACCTGCTGCTCGCCCTGCAGGAGGAGCTCCGGCGGCGCCGGTTCCTCCCCGTCGTGCGCATCGAGGTCGACGCCCGGACCTGGGACGCCGCCGCCGACCTGCTGATGGAGGAGCTCGGCCTGGCCAGCTCGGACGTCTACCAGTGCCGGGGGCCGCTCGGCCTCGACTGCCTGTGGACGCTCTACGACCTCGACCGGCCCGACCTGCGTGACGAACCGTGGGCGCCTCTCGTCCCGCGGGTGCTGGCGGCCGTCGAGCGCGAGGAGGAGGGTTCGGTCTTCGACGTCCTCGACCGCCAGGACATCCTCGTCCACCACCCCTACGACTCGTTCTCGGCGTCGGTGGAGGAGCTGCTGAACGAGGCCGCCGACGACCCGCACGTGCTGGCCATCAAGCAGTGCCTCTACCGGACCTCCGGCGACAGCCCGGTGGTGGCCGCCCTCATCCGGGCGGCCGAACACGGGAAGCAGGTGGCGGTGCTGGTCGAGGTGACCGCCCGGTTCGACGAGGAGGCGAACATCGGGTGGGCCCGCGCCCTCGAAGAAGCGGGGGCCCACGTCATCTACGGGCTCATGGGCCTGAAGACCCACTCCAAGACGACGCTCATCGTCCGGCAGGTCGGCGACGACGTCCGTCGCTACTGGCATGTCGGAACGGGCAACTACAACCCGAAGACCGCCCGCATGTACGAGGATCTGGGCCTGCTGTCGTCCCGGCCCGAACTCGGCGCCGACATGACCCGGTTCTTCAACTACATCACCGGGTTCAGCCAGCCCCCCCATTACCAGCAGCTGGTGACGTCGCCGGGTGGCATCCGCGACCACGTCATCACCTGCATCGACGCCGAAGCGGCCGCGGGCCCGGCCGGCCGGATCGTCATCAAGGTCAACGGCCTCGACGACCCGGCCGTCATCGACGCTCTCTACCGGGCGTCGGGCGAGGGGGTCCCGATCGATCTGGTGGTGCGGGGGATCTGCTGCCTCCGTCCCGGGGTCCCGGGCCTGTCCGAGACGATCCGGGTGCGGTCCATCGTCGGGCGCTTCCTCGAGCACTCGCGGATCTTCCGCTACGGCGGCCGGGACGGGCGCCCGGCCCGGTTCTTCATCGGCTCCGCCGACCTCCGACGGCGCAACCTCGACCGCAGGGTCGAGGCGATGATCCCGGTGGTGGATCCGGACGGGGTGGCCACCCTCGAGCAGATCCTCGGCGTCAACCTCGCCGACGACGTCCAGTCGTGGAGCTTGTCGGCCGAGGGCGTCTGGTCGCGGGTACCGACCGTGGCGGGCATCTCGACGCAGGAGTCGTTGTGCACGCGGGCCATCGAGCGCAACATCGCCGGCGAGGACGGCCGCCGCCCCCGGGGCGCCCAGCACAAGGCCCCCGAGACGGCGCGAGCCCACCGGTCCTGACACCGCCCTAGTCTGGGCGCGTGACGGTCCCGGACGGGCAACCGCAGCGCGACGCGGGGGAGCACCCGCTGTTCGAGCCGACCTCCCTTGCCGGTGACACCGAGGTCCGCCGACGGTCGCGGCTCTGGGCGCTCGTCTTCGCCGGCGCCGTCTTGGTCATGCTGCCGTGGACGGCGTACCTGGCGGTGGCGCTGCCGCGACGGGAGCTCGATCGCCACTACGACCTGGCGTGGGTGGGGTTCGACTGCCTGCTGGTCGCCGCCTTCGCCGCAACCGCCTACTTCGCCTTCCGGATCGATCCCAGGGTCGAGCTGCCGGCGACGATCGTGGCCACCCTCCTCGTCGTCGACGCGTGGTTCGACGTGACGACGTCGTCGACGCACCGGTCTGCAGGTGTGGCCCTGCTGTTCGCAGTCTTCCTCGAGCTGCCCACCGCCGTCCTCGCCCTCTTCCTCGCCCGGAGGGTCAACCGCGTCCTCAGGGAACGGGCGCACATGACCCCGGAGCCCTCCCGGTGGCGCCGACGGGGAGGGACCGCCCACCCGGACGTGCCCCGGGGCTGATTGTCGCCGCCGGCCCGGTTGCCACCACGGTCGGCCTCGGGAGTTGTGACAATGGCGGGATGCGCGAGACGGCGACCGACCTCGCAGCCCTGCAGGACCTGCTCGACCGCAGCGCGGCGGGGGCGGGGAGCCACCTCCGAAGCATCGCCACGCCGGACCGTCGGATGAATGCCACCGAGGTCTGCCGGGCGCTCGAGGGCATGTCGCTGCTGGCGCTGGCAACCGTCACCGCTGACGGGCGGCCGCTGGTCGGCCCGGTCGACGGCGTGTTCCACCGGGGCGCCTTCCACTTCGGCTCGTCGCCCGACTCGGTGCGCGTCGGCCACATCCGGCGCCGGCCGCACGTGAGCGCCACCCACCTGCCCGGCGAGCACCTGGCCGTCACCGTCCACGGCCGGGCGGTGCTCGTCGACGTCGCCCACCCCGACCAGGCCGAGCTCCGGCGCACGTTGCTCGAGGTGTACACGCCCCGCTACGGCCGTGACTGGGAGACCTTTCTCGACTCGGGTCCGGTCTACGCCCGCATCGACGCCGACCGGATGTTCACGTTCCGCATGGACGCGCCCCGGTTGCCGGGCGGGGACGGGTGACGGCACCGGGGATCCGCCGGGTCCGTGTGCCGGGGTCAGGCCGTGGCGCCGGCCGTGGCCTCGTCGATGCGGGCGAGCACCCCGTCGTCGAGGAGGGGGAGCACCTCGAGGGCGACCATGTTCTCGCGGACCTGCTCGGCCGTGGACGCCCCCGTGATCACCGACGACACGGCCGGGTTGCGGGCGCACCAGGCGATGGCCAGCTGGGCCAGGGTGCACCCGAGGTCGTCGGCCACCGTCTTCAGCCTGGTCACGGTGGCGTTGCGCCCGGCATCGGTCAGCGAGTGCCTGCAGCCACTCGTAGCCGGGCAGCGACGCCCGTGAGCCCTCGGGCACGCCGTCGAGGTACTTGCCCGTGAGCAGGCCCGAGGCCAGCGGGCTCCAGGTGGTCAGTCCGAGGCCGAGGTCCTCGATCAGCGGGGCGTACTCGTGCTCGACGCGGCTGCGCCACAGCAGGTTGTACTGGGGTTGCTCGACCACCGGCTTGTGCAGGTGGTGGCGGTCGGCCACCTCCCAGGCCTCGCGGACGGCGGCCGCCGGCCACTCCGAGGTCCCCCAGTAGAGCGCCTGGCCCCGGTCGATGATGTCGGACATTGCCCACGCCGTCTCCTCCACCGGCGTCTCGGGGTCGGGGCGGTGGCAGTAGACGAGGTCGACGAAGTCGAGGCCGAGCCGCTCGAGCGACCCGTCGATGGCATCGAGCAGGTACTTGCGGTTCAGCGTGTTGTGGACGTTGACCCCGTCCTCGAGGCCCCATGAAGAACTTGGTCGAGATGACGTAGCTGTTCCGTCGCCATCCGAGGTCGGCGATGGTCGATCCCATGATCCGCTCGGACTCGCCGCCGGCGTAGACCTCGGCGTTGTCGAAGAAGTTCACGCCGGCGGCCCGGGCCACCGTCAGGCACTCGGCGGCGAGGTCGCCGGCCAGCTGCGGGCCGAACGTCACCCACGAACCGAACGAGAGCAGGCTGACCTTCAGGCCGCTCCTCCCCAGTCGCCGGTACTCCATGGGTCCTCCGCATCGCCGGTCGGTGGCAGGGGACAGTACCGCAACCGTTCCGGCCGTCAGGCGTGCGCCGCCGGCCGGCGGGCGGCGTCTTCTCCCTGATCGGCCCGGGGGTGCGGGGCCGCCCGGACCCGGCGGCGCCCGCGCCCAAACTTCGGGTTGACGCGTTAGCGAGCTGCTAACCTATTGTCCGTGCGTGACCTCGTCGCCGTCATCGCAGAGCCGAACCGCCGCCGGCTCCTCGAGCTGCTCCTCGGCGGTGAACAGTCCGTCAGCGGGCTCGCGGCCCACTTCGACAGCACCCGATCGGCCATCTCGCAGCATCTCGGGGTCCTCGCCGACGCAGGCCTCATCGAGGCACGGAAGGAAGGCCGGTACCGCTACTACCGGCTGAGGCCGGCGGGGATGGCCGATCTCCGCGGGTCGCTCGACAGCTTCTGGACGCAGGAACTCGCGGAGTTGGCAGTCGCCCGCCCGCCCGACAAAGGAGAGACCCCCATGCCCCTGGAGAAATCGGTTGTGGTGCCCCTCGGGGCCGACGAGACGTTTGCCCTCCTGACCCAGCCCGACCGTCTCCGGCGGTGGTTCACGGTTACCGCCCGCATCGATCTCCGCGCCGGCGGCGACTACCGGTGGACGGTGGATCCCGGCCACACGGCTGCCGGAACGGTCGTCGAGGTGGAGCCCGGACGGCGCCTCGTCCTCACCTGGGGCTGGGAGGGCTCCGACGATCTGCCGCCGGGCGCCTCCACCCTCACCGTCACCCTGGAACCGGCCGACGGTGGCACCCGCGTCCTCCTGTCGCACGACGGGCTCACCGAGGAGCAGGCCGCCAGCCACGGGGAGGGTTGGAGCCACTTCCTCGGGCGCCTGGAGACGGCGGCCCGCACCGGGGACGCCGGCGCCGACGAGTGGGCGGCCACGCCTGATCCCATGGACCGTCTGTCCGCGGCCGAAGCCACCCTGGCCCTGTGCCAGCTGGTGCTGCGCGGTATCGACGAAGTCCGACGGCACGGCGCAGACCCCGTGCGCCAAGTACACGGTGGCCGATCTCGCCGACCATCTGCTGGGCTCGGTCGCCGGCCTCGGTTCGATGGCCGGTGACCCGGTCGAGGTGCCGGCCGGCGGCACGTACGGAGCACAGGGTGGCGACCGCCTCGCAGCAGGCCCTCGAGGCGTGGCGCACCCGGGGCATCGACGGCGAGGTCCCCTTCGGCGGCGGGATGATGCCCGCCTCGATGGCGGCCGGCATCCTCTCCATCGAGTACCTGGTCCACGCCTGGGATTTCGCCTCGGCCACGTCGCAGCCGCTGGAGGTCAGCGACGCGCTCAGCGACTACGTCCTCGGACTCTGCCGCGAGGTCATCGCGCCGGCCATGCGCGACGGTGACCGCTTCGCAGAGGAGGTCATGGTCGGACCGGATGCTTGCGCCCTCGATCGCCTGGCCGCGTTCACCGGCCGGTCCGTGTGACCGCGACGACGACCTGCCCGTAGAGACACCGACGAACAAGGAGACAGCCATGAGCAAGTACGTACTCGTCTACAGCGGCGGCGGCGTGCCCGAGACGCCCGAGGCCCAGGACAAGGCCATGACGGAGTGGATGAACTGGTTCGGGTCCCTCGGGGCCGCCGTCGTCGACGCCGGCAACCCGTTCGGCCCGGCGGCCACGGTCTCGTCGGACGGTTCGGTCGCGAAGCGCGGCACCAACGGCCTGACCGGGTACTCCATCATCGAGGCGGACAGCCTGTCGGCGGCCACCGACAGCGCCAAGGGCTGCCCGGTCCTGGCCGGCGACGGCTCGATCGAGATCTACGAGGCCATGCCGATCGGGTGACGGCGAAGGCGGCGACGAGGGGATCGATCGAGCGGAGGGGCATAGCGATTCCCTGGGTGCGGACGATGCTGTATCACCGGTCCAAAGGATCCAGTCCGACGGGAAACTCGTCGTCTCAAACCCCAACAGTGGGGTGCCCCTCTGTTGAAGCGGCACCTGATCCACCTGTGGGGTCGCGCTGCGAGCTGAGTGCTAGCAAGCCGATTGGCCACCGGATCGGGAACGACCATGCGGCAACGCACCGACGTGTCGGTGGAACGTCTCCGACGTCCAAGCAGTTGGTGCCGACGGTCAACCGGCGATGCCCGATCTGTTGACCCGACGGCGGGCTGACGCAGATGTCAGACGCGGATTCGTCCATCACGTTGCGATGTGAGCGCCGCGCTGCCACGACTTCGGTTCTCCGTAGATGTGTCTCGTGAAGGTACTGTCACGGGGATGGTGAATCCGGCGGAGCAGGCACGCCCACCGTCGGCCCGGCCGGTCGACTCCGTGGCATCCGGGTTGCCTGACGCCGGCCAGATCCGGTTCCGATCCGTAGGCTCTGCCGTGTGGGCGCTGATACCGGTGTTCACCTTCGGGATCGGGGCTCCATTCACCATCTCGTTCGCCGCATTCCGCCTACACAGCAAAGGATTGGCCTGGTGTGCGGCTCTCTACGCCGTCGCCGTCTTCGGTGCCGTCTACCTGGCCACTCTGTCGACGTCTGAGACCGATTGGCGGTCGAACTTCGCCGGGGCGATGCTCCTTGCGGTCATGGCAATTGCAACCGCGCAGTCGTTCGCGTTGAGGTCCCGACTCTTCCGCCAGCCTTCGGCCAGTGATCTGGCCCTGGATGATGCCGAGCGCGGGCTCCGGTTGCGCCGGGAGTCCCGCCATCTTGTCGAGACGAACCCGAAGCTTGCCGTCGAATTGCGGGTGGGACGTCCCGACCTTCCACGTCGCTATGACGATGGTGGTCTTGTCGACGTCAATCACGCGCCAGCGTCGTTCCTCGCTCAGTTTCCTGGCGTCACCCCCACGACGGCGGACCAGATCGTTTCCGTCCGCGATGGTATCGGCGGGTTCGAATCCGTCGACGATCTCTCCAACACGATCGGGCTTGCACCACAGTCGCTCGACGAGGCGGCCGACTACCTCGTGTTCCTTCGGTAGTCCAACTTCACTGCACCTTCGGTGGTCGGGCTGCCCGGATTTGAACCGGGGACCTCTGCGTCCCGAACGCAGCGCGCTAACCAAGCTGCGCCACAGCCCGTCGATCCGGAGCGGTCGAACCCGACCCGGACCGGGAGTGATGCTATCCGACCGGGGGAGCGGTCCTGCCGCCGTTGCGGTTGGGCGCACCCCCGGCCTCGGAGGGCGCCCGCCCGGCGTCGCCACCGGCGGCGGCGGGTGACGGGGCGGCCGTGCCCTGCTCGCCGTCGGAGGTACCTGCCGCCGGTGCCGGCCGGTCGTCCTTCGAGGCGGCGAGGTGCCGGGCGACGATCTTGGCGATCCGTCGGCGGTCCATCTCGGCCACGCGGAGCTCCCACCCGTCGACGGTGAGCAACTCGCCCTCGGTCGGGATGTGACCGAACCCTTCGAACAGAAAGCCCCCCACGGTCACGTACTCCCCCTCGGGGACGGCGATGCCGAGCCGCTCGCGGACGTCGTCGACGCTCATCCGACCGTCGACCAGCCACCGGGTGCCGTCGACCCGCACGACCTCGGGTTCCTCGTCCTGGTCGAACTCGTCCGGCAGGTCGCCGACCAGCGCGCCCAGCAGATCCTTGACGGTGAGCACGCCCTCGACCCCGCCGAACTCGTCGACGACGACGGCGAACGCCCGCCGCTGGCGGCGCATGTCGGCCAGGGCGTCGAGGACGTGGCGCGATTCCGGGATCAACAGCGGCTGGCGCAGGCGCCGGGAGATGTCGACGGGATCGGGTCCCCGGGTGCCCTCGGCGGCGTCGGTGCCTTCGGCGGCGGCCGGACCGGACCGGCTGCCGACCTTGAAGCCCGCCCGGAAGAGGTCGTTGACGAACAGCACCCCGACCAGATCGTCCAGATCGTCGGCGACCACCGGGAAGCAGCTGTGGCCGCTCTCGCGGACCGCCCGCGACACGCTGTCGGCCGTGACGGGGATGGTGAGGGCGCACACGTCGACCCGCGGCGTCATCACCTCGCGGACGGTGGTGTCCCGCAGGTCCTCCAGGGCGTCGAGGATGAGCCGCTCCTGGGCGTCCCCGGCGGCACGCGCCTTGCGGTCGTCGCGCCCGTGCCGTGGGGAGCCGTGGTCGTCGGGATTGCGGCGGCGGAAGGCCACGGCGTCGTCGGCGCGGGAGCGGCGGCTCAGGCGCCCGGCGCCGGGGTGGCGCCCGCCGGCACCGACAGCGGCAGGTAGGACTCGTCGTGGTACGAGCCCCCGTCCAGCAGGGCGGTGACGGCCCTCCGGAGCCTGATGGGGTCGAGGGGCTTGACCACCCAGCCCTCGGCGCCCGAACGGCGGGCGAGGAAGACGTCGGGCCTGCGGTCGAGCAGCATCAGCACGGGCACGTGGGGGAGCTTGTCGTAGGACTCCTCGAGCCGGAGCTCGAGGCAGACGGCCATGCCGCCCATGTTGCCCATCTGCAGGTCGACGATGACGAGGTCGGTGTCGGTGGCGGCCACGTGGGCCAGGACGGCGGGACCCGACGTCGCCTCGACCACCTCGACGTCACGGCCGGCGATGACGGCGGTGATCTCCGCCCGCACGAAGGCGGCATCGCTGGCGACGAGAACGGAGCGCACCGTCGAAGATTAGCCTGCCAACTCCGACCCTCCCTCCGGTCCGACCCTGGACGTGGCGTCGTCGTCCGTGGCCGGGGCGCCGGCGAAGAGGAGGTCGGCCACCAGGGCGAGCCCGGCGAGATCGTGCACGTCGGAGTCGAGAAGGGGCACGCGGACCACCGGCGCCGGGGTCACATGGGCGGAGAGCTCCGCGTAGGTGGTCTCCTCCCGGTCGGCCACGGTCTCGTACCCGAGGAGGTTGGCGATCTGGTCGGTCACCGCCGGCAGCGGGTCGGTGCCGGCGCACGCGGCCAGCTCGGCGCGGACCTCGGCCGAGGCGAAGCGCGGCTGGACGCGGTTCATGACCAGCGCGGTCGTCGACATGCCGTGCTCGGTGAGCTTGCCGGCGAAGTGGACGGCCTCGTCCACCGAGTCGGCCCGGGGGGAGGCCACCAGCACGAACGCCGTGGTCGGGGCCCGCAGCAGCTGGTCGACCCGGTCGGCGCGGGCCTGAAACCCCTCCTCCATGCCGTCGAACATCTGAAAGAACGTCACCGCGTCGCGCACGATCTCCGCCCCGGCCACCTTCGAGAGCGTCCGCAGGAGGGCCTGGGCGGCCACACCGATCATCCGGAGTCCCGCTCTGGTCGGCAGCATGAGCGCCCTGAACAGCCGGTTGGAGAGGAAGTTGTTCAGCCGGCGGGGCGCCTCCAGAAAGTCGAGGGCATTGCGCGACGGCGGGGTGTCCACCACCACCAGGTCGTAACCGCCCTCCTCGACCAGCTCGTGGAGCTTCTCCATGGCCATGTACTCCTGGGTGCCCGACAGCGAGCTGGTCAGGTTGGAGTAGATCCGGTTGCCCAGGATGGCCTCGGCCTTCTCCGGGGTCTCGGCGTAGCGGTGCACCAGGTCGTCGAAGGTGCGCTTCGGGTCGAGCATCAGTGCGTGCAGCCCGCCGGGCCAGTCGCCGGAGATGGGCGTGGCCGTGTTGGCCAGGTGGTCGACGCCGAGGGAGTTGGCCAGCCGCCGGGCCGGGTCGATGGTCACGACGCAGGCGTTCCGACCGGCCCTGGCCGCCTCCAGGGCGAACGCGGCCGCCGTCGTCGTCTTGCCGACCCCGCCGGCGCCGCAGCACACGATGATCGAGCGGCCCTCCACCAGCCGCCGGAGCTCGTCGTGGCCGCTCACGGGGCGGACCGTCCGGTCCCGCCGGCGACGGGCCGGCGTCCGGGCCCGGCCAGCCCGTCGACGGCCGCGGCCAGCGCCATCGACAGCGTGCCCAGCTCGTCGGGGCCGATGCGGTCGGTGAACGCGAACGGCACCAGCAGCACCGGTAGGGGTAGCTCGCGGGCCAGGCGGTCGATCTGTTCGCCCTGCAGCGACTGGCGGGTCTGGCGGAAGCGCCGGGCCCGGTCGAGGGCGTCGACGGCGGCCGGCGACAGCGACCCCCCGGCCGCGGCCACCTCGGCCGCCACCACCCCGGTGGGGACGTCGAGGCCGGGGACGTCGGCGTAGCAGCCGTTCACGATGACCGGGCCGAGGGCCACGCCGACCTCGTCCTCGATCCGGTAGGCGGCCTCGATGGCCTCGTTGACCGGCATCTCCTCGGGCAGCGTCACCAGGACGACCTGGCAGCGGGCCGGATCGGTGAGGAGCTCCACGACGTCGGCGGCCTGGGCCCGGACGGGTCCTCCCCGGGCCGCGTCGAGGAGGCCCGAGGCCGAGGTGAGGAAGGTCATGGCGTGGCCGGTGGCCGGGGCGTCCACCAGGATCACGTCGGCCACCCCGTCCCGTTCGAGCTGCTTGATCTTCCCGAGGACGAGGATGTCCCGGAGGCCCGGGATGGCCCCGGCCACCACGTCCATCAGGCCAGAGGAGGCCAGGCGCCTGGCCACCCGCTTCAGGCCGTGCTCGGCCAGGTACTCCGCCAACGCCTCGTCCGGGGTGATGCGCCGGGCCCGGACGGTGCCCGAGGCGACGGCGGCCCCGTCGTCGCCCACCCCGGCCTCGATCCCGCTGGCCCCGGCCGCATCCAGCACGGCCTCGTCGTACTCGAGCTCGCCGTCGTGCCCGAAGGCATCGGGGACGCCGGTACGGCCCTCGAGCTCGACCACGAGCGCCGACAGGCCGGCTCCGGCGGCCATGCGGGCCATGGTGGCGACCATCGTGGTCTTCCCGACACCACCCTTGCCCGCCACGATGAGGACTCGGCTCTGAGTACAGAAGGACCGGACGTCCATGACGTCGCCGAGCGTAGCGTCGTCCTCCCGATCACTACCCCCGGCCCCGGCCACCGGCCGTGATCGCCCGGGGCCACGGCGTCCGACAATTTGGTGAAAAATCCTGCTCAGACCCCTTGTTTCCCCGAGACCTCAGGTGTACGTTCGACCGACGAGGAGACCACTCGCCGGGCGTGCTACCCCGGTGGTCAAGGGGGAAGAGCGAGCCATGGCACAGGCGGTCGATACGTGGCAGGTCAAGGCGTCATGCCGTGGGCCGCAGGCAGAGGTCTTCTTCCCGCCCGCGCACGCCGAGCGGAAAGAGGAGCGGGCCCGGCGCGAGGAGCGGGCCAAGGCCATCTGCTGCACCTGTTCGGTGAAGGCCGACTGTCTCGAATACGCCATCCGCATCCGCGAGCCCCACGGCATCTGGGGCGGGCTCAACGAGGCCGAGCGCAAGCAACTGGCGGAACGCCGCGCCGGCTGACGACGGCCGCGGGCCCGTCTTGACGGGACGTGGCGGCCGGTCAGCCCAGGAGCAGTCGGGCCGCCGCCCGCTGCACCGGAACGGTGGCGCACACCGATGCCGGTTGGCCGCCGGTGGCGGTGCAGATGCCGGCCGTCAGTTGCGTGGCCGATACCAGCACGGCCACGGCCGCCGGAGTGGTCGGCTGTGACAGCGACGCCGCCAGCGACGACTGGGTGGACTTGGCCAACAGCGCCGGGCTGAAGCCCGAAGTGGTGGAGACGAGGCGGTCGGCCACGTCGACGAAGGGGAGGGTGGCCGTGCCGGTGGAGCCGCCGGCGTCCGGCGGCATCGGGGCCGAACCGGTGTCAGCGCGCCTGCAGTATGCGGACGCCGACCGGCGGCACGGCCAGGCGCGAGTACGAGCCGTCGCTGCTCGGCACGTTCGAGAACTCCTCGATGCCCGAGAAGCTGAGATAGGGGCTCGTGTAGGACGAGCCCACGAAGGTGAACCCCTGGATGGCCGGGAACACCGACGCCGGGGTCGACTGCATGGACGACAGCCGGGTGAACGTGCCGAAGCGGGACAGTGCGACGATGAGGGGCCACCGCTCGGCGGCGCAGAACGCGCAGTACTCGGCACCCACGTAGACGACCCAGGGATGTCCGTCGCTCGTCAGGGTGGGGGTGGCCGTCACCACCGACGGCGGCGTGAACGTGACCGACGAGGCGGTGGTCGATGCGGCCGCGGCCGCGAACGCCGACGAGGGCACCTTGAGATCGTCCATGACCGATTGGGGCACGGCCGTCCGCCGGACGACCTGGGGGCTGGACGGATTGCCGGTCAGGGCCACCACCAGCAGCACGACCACCCCCACGAGGATGAGGAACATCGCCGCCCAGGCGAACCTGGCCGAACGGGGCGTCGGAGGGGTGTCGACGGCCGGATCCCCACCGGCATCGGGAGCTTGGACGGGCGCGGCGGCGTCGTCGTCAGGCACCCGACTCGGGTGGCGTCGTGGACCTGCGGCCGGTGCCCGTCACCGCGGGGCTACTCGTCGTCCCACTCGTCGTCCCACTCGTCGCCTGACGGGCCGGCGAGGGCCAGTGCGGCCGGAGTGGACGTGGCGATGATGACGAACAGCACGAAGGTGATGATGTGGACCGATGAGCACCACAGGCAGATCGCCTTGATGACGAACAGTTCCATGCTGATCAGGTAGATGATCATGCCGACGCCGGTCACCGACAGGGCCAGGCGTGCCCAGTGGACCGACGCGTGGCGGGCGTGCCAGGCGACCGGCAGGCACAGCACCAGCATGGGGACGAAGAAGCCGAGGCCGAGGGTGGCCACCGGGATCCCGAACACGTAGGACTGCGGGCTGGTCGTGACCTTCTCGCAGTTGATGACCCCGCCGCCGGCCGGGCACGAGAGCGAGACGTGGGTGTCGAAGTGGGTGATCGTCAGGTAGGTGGAGACGCCCAGACCGAAGAGGCACAGCGCCAGGGTGACGATCGGCTGCCATCGGAGCGCCGGCCCCGGGTCGCGCCCATCCCCGATCCGGTCCGGATCCTCGATCCCGTCCTGGTCCCCCTCTTCGGGGTCCCGGACGTCGGGGTCGATCACCCGGTCACCGGCGGTGTCACAGCTTCAGCGCCTTGGTGGCCGCCTGGACCCCGGAGCTGTTGCACACGTCGGCGGGCTGGCCGCCGGTGGCGTGGCAGATGCCGGCCGAGATGTAGTTCGACGTGGCGATGATGGCCTGGGTGACCGGGTTGGTCGGGTCGTTGAGGCCGGACCCGATTTCGCTCCAGGTCAGGCCCTCCAGGACGGCCGGTGTGTAGGTGGCCCCCGAGATCAGCACCGTGTTGTTGATGTCGATGAACGGGAAGCCGATCTGCCCGGTGGAGGAGGCGCCGGGGGTCTGGGCCGCGTAGGTGGTGATGATCTTGTTCTCGGCCGCCGTCGGGATCTCGAGGTCCGTGTAGCCGGCCCCGCTGGCCAACGGCACGTTGGTGTAGCGCTCGATGGCCGTGAAGGTGATGTAGGGGCTGGTGAGGGTGGCGCTGCGGAAGCTCAGGGTGTGGGTGCTCGGGAACACGTCGGCCCCCGAGGACGCCGTCGTGTTCAGTCCGCTCCAGGTCCCGAAGCGGGACAGGGCGATGGCCACGGCCCAGCGCTCGGCCGCGCAGTAGGGGCAGTACTCGGCACCGTAGTAGAGCATCGCCGGTGTCTTGCCGTCGATCGTGAGCGGCGGGTTCCCGTGCTTGACGGTCGGCGGGGACGAGGTCACCCCGGTCGGGTAGGTCACGCCCACCGAGTCGAACACGGAGGTCGGAATGGTCGTGAGCTGGCTGACCAGCTGAGGCGACGCCGGCGTGACCGGCGTCGGCGGGGTCGTCGACGTGTTGTTGGAGGCGAGCTTGACGATCACCAGGGCGGCGATGACCACGATGACGACGCCCACGGCGATCCACGCCATCAGCGCGCCGGACATCCGCTTGGGCGCCGTCGGCGCGCCGCCGCGGCCGCCCGGGCCCCGTCCCGCCGGCGGCCGCCCACCGCCCGACTTCTTGCCCGAGGACGATGCCGACACCGGCCGGCTCTGGGCCTTGCTGCGATCCTTGGCCGACTGGCCGGGCTTGGGGGTGTTGCCGCCCTTGGCCCCGCCACCCTGGGGTTTCGGCCGGTTCCCACCGGGATTGACGGACTTCTCCTGCTGCGCCATCGTCGCGCTCTCCGCTCTGTGGACCCCGTACTCCGGACCTGGTGAGCGTATCCGCGCGCGGTTCGGCGCCGGTGTCGGGCCCTGTAATGGCCGCCCTCATGCACGCGCTGTGCATAGAATTGGACGCCATGCCCAGCGCCGAGACCGCTGCAGGGGCCGCAGGCGGCCCCGACCCCCACCAGTCGTCCCCCCCGGGGACGGAGTGGGCGCGCACCGTCGTCGACGGCGCGTCGGTCCGCTACGCCGTGTCGGGCCAGGGCCCGGACGCCCTCTTCCTCCACGGGTGGGGCCTGCGGCCCCAGGCCTACCGGGAGGCCATCCGGCAGATGGGGCTGGCCGGCTGCCGGGTGGTGGCGCCGGCCATGCCGGGTTTCGGTGGCACCCGTGAGCTGCCCCCGGCCGAGCTGTCGTTCACCGGGTACGCGTCATGGGCGGCACGCTTTCTCGAGTCGCTGGGCATCGGTGACGTCGCCCTGGTGGCCGGCCACTCCTTCGGCGGCGGCGTCGCCACCCAGTTCGCCCACGACCATCCCGGCCGGTGCGGGTCGTTGCTGCTGGCCAACGCCATCGGCAGCCCGGTGTGGGAGCTGTTCGCCGAAGAGGTCCACACGATGGCGGCCCGCCCGGTGTGGGACTGGGGCCGCCATCTGAGCAGGGAGCTGTGGGCGGCACCCGGCTTCCTCCGGCTCTTCCCGGCGCTCATGGAGAACCTCATGGCCAACCTCATGTCGAATCCCTTCGCCCTGTGGCGGATCGGCGAGTTCATCCGTCGCGCCGACCTCAGCGGCGAGCTGGCCGTCCTGGCCGCCCGGGGGTTGCCGGTGGAGGTGCTGTGGTCCGACCGCGACGGCCTGGTGCCCCGGTCGGCCTTCGACGAGATCCGCCGGGCCGTCGGCGTGGAGGGGAAGGTCGTCGAGGGCTCCCACTCGTGGCTGCTGGCCGATGCCGCACCGTTCGGCGAGGCGGCCGTCCGGTGCCTGGTCGACGCCGGTGTCGTCGGGGCGTCGCAGCTCCGCCCGGCGCTCTGACCGGTGATGTGCAAGGTCGCCGGAGCCCCCGTCGCACCGTCGTCACCGTAGGGTCGGACCGGGCCGCCGGTAGCCTGAGCAGATGACCGAGGTCCCGCGCGACGCCGCCACCGTCATGCTGGTGCGGGACGTCGCCGGCGGGGGGGCCGTGGAGGTCTGCATGCTCCGCCGCAACCTGGCCTCGGAGTTCGTGGCCGGCGCCTACGTGTTCCCCGGCGGTTCGGTGGACCCCGACGATCTCAGTCCGCGGGCGGAGGCGGCCTGTGTGGGCCGGACGGCGGCCGATGCCGATGCCGTGCTGGGTGTGGCGTCGGGCGGGCTGGCCGTGTGGGTGGCCGCCCTGCGCGAGTGCTTCGAGGAGTCCGGCGTGCTGCTGGCCCGCCGCCGCCTGCCGGATGGCGCGCCCGGGGAGCTCCTCGACCTGTCCGCCCCCGACACGGCGGCCGCCTTCGTCCGTTACCGCGCCGATCTCAACGGCGGGCGGATCGGGTTCCTCGACATCTGCCGCACGAGGACCTCGTCCTCGACGTGGGCCGCGTACACTTCGTCAGCCACTGGATCACCCCCGAGCAGGCACCGCGGCGCTACGACACCCGGTTCTTCGTGGCGGCGGCGCCGCCCCGTCAGCTGGCCGTCCACGACGACGGTGAGACCATCGCCAGCACCTGGATCCGGCCCGCACGAGGCCCTGGCCCGGGGGAGGCCGGCGAGTTCATGCTGATGCCGCCGACCGTCGCCAACCTGTCCACGCTGGCCGGCTTCGCCACCGTGGCCGACGTCATGGCGTGGGCGGCCGGGGTCACCGACGTGGTCACCGTGGAACCGATCGTCCTGATCGAGGACGGCCGCGTCATCGTGCTGCGGCCCGGTGACCCGGGCTACCGGGAGGCCATCGAGGACCGGGCGGCCTCGGCCGCCGCCGGGGGCGGCCTGAGCGCGGTCTGCCTTCAGGCGCCGGCGCTCGGGGGCGGTGCCGGCGTCGACGGCGGCTTCCACCCGTTCGAGCAGGCGGGCGCTGCAGGTGTCCATGGGCACCGCCGGGGCCAGGTCGGTGGCGATGCGCTCGGCGATGGCCGCGAACACGGCCGCGATCTCGTTGGCGTCCTCCAGGGCGACCGGCCGCCCGGCGTCGCCGCCACCGGCCACCGACGGATGGAGCGGGACCGAGCCGATGAGCTCCACGCCGAGCTGATCGGCCAGCCTGCGGCCGCCCCCGGTCCCGAACAGCGCGTAGCGCTCGCCGTGGGCGCAGGTGAAGTCGCTCATGTTCTCGATGACCCCGGCCACCCGGAGGTGGCCCCGCCGTGCCATGTCGGCCGCCCGGGCGGCCACCTTCTGGGCGGCCTCGGGCGGTGTGGTCACCACCAGCACCTCCGTGCGGGGGAGCATCCGGGCCAGCCCCATCTGGATGTCGCCGGTGCCCGGCGGCATGTCCACCAGCAGGTAGTCGAGATCACCCCAGTGGACGTCCTCGAGGAACTGCTGCACGGCCCGGTTCAGGATGAGGCCCCTCCACATGATGGCGCTGTCCTCGTCGGCCAGGAAGCCCATGGAGAGGACCCGCAGCATCCCGTCACCGACGGGTTGCTCGAGGGGGACCATCTTGCCGTCGCGGGCCTGCGACCTCGCCCCGGATCCCGAGCAGGCGGGGAATCGAGAACCCCCAGATGTCGGCGTCCAGCACGCCGACCACCAGCCCGCGGCGGGCCAGGGCGACGGCCAGGTTGGCGGTCACCGAGCTCTTGCCCACCCCGCCCTTGCCGGAGGAGACGGCGAGGACCCGGGTACTGGTCGGGACCTGGGTCGGCGGCGAGGCCTCGGCGGCCCGCTGCCGGGCCGTGTCCATGGCCGACCGGCGCTGCCCGGCGTCCATGACGGTGGTGACCACCGTGACCGAGCTGACCCCCGGCAGGGAGCCGATCCTGGTCTCGACGTCCGTCCGGATCTGGTCGCGCAGGGGACAGCCGGCGATGGTGAGGGCGATCCCGACCGTGACGGCGCCGTCCCCGGCCACCTCCACCTCGCCGACCATGCCCAGTTCGACGACGGACGCTCCGAGCTCGGGGTCGACGACGGCCTCGAGGGCGGCCCGCACCGTCTCGGGGTCGGGGAGCACCACCGGATCGGGGTTCGGGGTCGCTCCCGGTCCGTTCCCGCCGATGGGGCGGGGACCTCTCCGGTCTGCCACGTGCCGATTCTACCGGTGAGGCCCGTCGTCCCTGGTTGTTGGGGCGGCGTGCTCGGTACGGGGTCGGAGGGGATACCATTGGGGGGACGGCACGAGCGGCCCGTGTGCCGGTCGGTGCGAGGTCGAGGAGGAACGTCCATGAGCGTCACCATGCAGTCAGTGAGCATCGGGAAGAAGCCGAATCCGGTGGAGCTGACGACGGAGGCCACCGTCAAGGTCGCCGAGCTCCTCGCCCAGGAGGACACCCCCGAGCTGGCCCTGCGGGTGGCCGTCCGCCCGGGGGGTGCTCGGGCTTCAGCTACGAGATGTTCTTCGACTCGGAGATCGCCGATGACGACGTCGTCCGCGAGTTCGGGACGGTCACGGTCGTGGTCGACCCCGCCAGCGCCGACCTGCTGAAGGGCTCGACGCTCGACTACAGCGACGGGCTCCAGGGCGCCGGGTTCCACGTAACGAACCCGAACGCCACTCGCACCTGCGGGTGCGGCTCCTCGTTCAGCTGACCGGTACGGGCGGCGACGGGCCGGCCGGAGCAGGGCCCGCCACCGGCGCGCCCGAGGGTCCAGCCCTGCTCACGCTCTCGGTCGACGGGGTCGCCGTCGGCGTCCCCGACGACGGGTCGACGCTCCTCGACGTGCTGCGGGACCGCCTCGGCGCCCGGAGCCCGAAGGACGGCTGCAGTCCACAGGGCCAGTGCGGGTGCTGCACCGTCTGGATCGACGGCGCACCGAGGGTGTCGTGCGTGACCCCGGTCCGCCGGATCGCCGGACGGGCCGTGACCACTCTGGACGGGCTGCCCGTGGCCACGCGCCGCGCTGGACGGACGCCATGCTGGCCACGGGGGCCAGCCAGTGCGGGTTCTGCACGCCCGGGATCATCATGCGGCTGGCCGCGTTGGCGGACCCGGGTGCCCCCGGCGCCGCCGCCCGGGCGCTGGCCGCCCACCTCTGCCGGTGCACCGGGTGGCAGCCGATCCTCGAGGCGGCCCGACTCGTCGGCGGTACCCCGGCGGCACCGGTCGGTGACCCCACCCGCGACCTGCAGGCGGCGTCGACCCGGGCGCTGATCGAGGGGGGCGCCCCCCAGCAGGTCGGCGAGGCGTCGGTGGTGGGCGGGGGCGGGTTCGCCGAGGACGGCGCACCGCTCGGGATCCCGGTGGCCGTGCCCCGGTCACGGCCGCGGGAGGGCGGTGGCCCCGGCGACGACGGGCAGGTCGGCGAGACGGACGGCGGCGATCCCGACCCGGGACCGGGACCGGCCCTGTCCGACTACGTCGTCGGCGAGACACTGGCGGCGGCCCGGGCGGCGGCCGGCAAGGTCCAGGGTCGCAACTCCACCGTGGGGTTGACCCATCCCGTCGATCCGCCACCGGGTCCGTGGGCGTTGACGCTCGCCACGACGTGGGTGGAACCGGCCTACCTCGAGCCGGACGCATCGTGGTGCGAGCCCGGCGGCCGCCCGGCCGACCCGTGCGCCAACGGCGGTGCCTTCGGCGGCAAGGTCCGCTCCCCGGTGGCCGGGGTGGCGCGCCGGCTCGCCGATCGCGAGGGTCGCGCCCTGCGGGTGGTGTGGAGCCGCGAGGACACCGTCCGCTGGGGTCCGAAGCGCCCACCGGTGGCCGGCGGCATCGCCACCGACGGGACCGGCATCCTGCGGGTGGCGGTCAGCGGGAGGACAGGCACCGCGGAAGACAGAGGCGGCGGGATCGACGCCGTCCGTGCCGACGTGGCCGCCGTCGCGCCCGGCCTGGTCGTCGAAACGGTGCCGGTGGCGGGGCCGGCGTGCGCCACCGGGCTGCGGGCCGCCGTCTGGGCCGAGGCGGCCGTGCTCGACCGGTGCGCCCGCCTGGTGGCCGAACGGGGCCCGGGCCCCACATCGGCGTCCCGATCGAGGTGACGGCGCCGTCGGGCGGTCGGGCCGAGGTGGCCGTCGGCGCCGAGGGGGCCATCTCGGTGCGGGTGGAGGCCGGTCGTGTGCTCGACGAGACCGTGTTGCGCTCCTACTGCGTCGGCGCCACCCATCAGGCGTTGAGCTGGGTGACCTCCGAGGGCATCGCCGTCGATGCCGGGGGCGACGTCGTCGACCTCACCCTCCGGTCGTTCGGCATCGTGGCGGCCCGGACCATGCCCGGGGTGTCGGTGACCGTGCTCGACGGGGACGGGCCGGCCGTCAACGGGTCCGACGCCGTGTTCGCGGCGGTGGCGGCCGCCGTGTGGGCGGCCAGGGGCATGCCACCGGCGTGGCCGACGGGCGCGACGACCGACGCGTAGGATCGTGTGTGCGGCGGTGCCGGTGGCGGGTGGAAGTCAGCCTCGACGAAGGGCAGGGGGATGAGCACACCCATCGGTCCCTACACACCGATCGTGAGCGCGGGCCCCTGGCTGATCTGCTCGGGCTCAGCTCGGGATGCTCCCGGTGAATTCGACGACGGGTCCGTCGGAGGTGGAGGCGGACCTCGACCTCGACTCGCCGGTGCCCGCGCCGCCGACGCTGGTGGCCGGAGGTGCGGGGCCCCAGCTCGTACAGGCCCTCTCGAACGCCGAGCGGCTGCTGCGGGGGAAGGGGCGGGCCTGCACGACGTCGTCAAGACGACGGTGTTCCTCGCCGACATGGATGACTACGCGGTGGTGAACGAGGCGTACGTGGCCGTGTTCGGGCAGCACCGGCCGGCGCGTTCGGTCGTGGGCGTGGCCGGTCTGCCGCTGGGCGCGGCCGTGGAGGTGGAACTGTGGGCGTACCCGACTACGAGCAACTGAGCACCGCCGTCCGGTCACCCCGACGGCGGCGGGACCGGCGCCGACGAGCACTGGTGGGCGTGCCAGGTGGTGGAGCGGGTCAGCGACGCCGTGTTCACGGTGTCGTGTGACCTGGTGGTCAAGTCGTGGAACCTGGCCGCCGAGCGGATCTTCGGCATCCCGTCCGACCTCGTCGTCGGTCGGGGCGTCGACGCGGCCTTCGCCGCCTCCGAGGCCCAGTCGATCAAGTGGCTGTTCAACCGGATCGAGCAGCTGGCCGAGCTCGAGGACGCCGACCTTCGGGCGATGTCGGGTTCCCACCAGGTCCGGGTGCCGGACTACCCGGTGATCGACGTCGAGTGGCGGGCGTTCGCGCTCGTCGACGACGCCGGCGAGGTTGCCGGCTTCACCTGCGTGCTCGAGGACGTGACCAAGTCCCGCCGGGCCGCCGCCCGCCGGGCCGCCCTCAACCGGCTCCGGACGGCCGCCCTCAGGGCGCGCCGGGCCTCGGAGGTGCTCGATCTGGCGGCCACGACGGTGGCGGCGGCGGCCGACGTCGACTTCGTCTCGATACTCGAGCTCGTGCCCGAACACGATCAGCTGGTGCTGGTGGCCGAATCGGGCTGGCCGACGGCGCGCATCGGGGACGCCCGGGTCTGCCTGATCGAGGACGGCGCCGACCAGACGGTCATGGCCCTCGCCGTCGACGAGCCGCTGGTCAGCCTGGATGTGTTCCACGACGACCGGTTCGAGCCCGCCCAGGAGCTCAGAGCGGCGAGGGGCCCGGTCGGCAGCGGCATCACCATCGCCATCAGGGCCGGGGGCGAGCCGTGGGGGGTGCTCGCCGGCCACCGGTCGGAGCGCCGCGAGTTCACCAACTCGGAGATCGCCGTCTTCCGCACGGTCGCCGACATCATCGGCACCGTCAGCGAGCGACAGCGCTCGGACCGGATGCTGCTCGACGACGACCGCAGGAGGCGGCTGGACGTGCTGGGCAAGGTCGCGGCCGGCCTCTCCCACGACCTGGGCAACGTGCTCGGCGGCATCGAGAACCTGGTGGTCTCGGCGCGGGAGGTCCCCGGCACGCCGGCCGAGCTCTCCACCTACCTCGACCACATCCAGGCCGAGGCGGGGATCGGCCGGGGCGTCCTCGATCAGGTGGTGCGGTTCACGACGCTCGCGCCCGATCCCGAGACCGAGGTCGACGTGGGCGTGCTGCTGGCCGGCCTGGTCGACCGCCTGGCCGTGTCGGTGCCGTCGGGGGTCCGCCTCTCCTACGAAGGACCCGACGAGGGGATGCCCGTGCTGGCGGGCACGGCGCCGATCGACCAGATCGCCCGCAACCTCGTCCGCAACGCCCTCGACGCCGTCGACGCCGGGGGGTCGGTGACCGTCCGCCTGACCGAGGAGCACGTGAACGCGGCCACGACGACGGTCCACAACCTCGGCTCGGGGCGCTGGGCCCGCATCGACGTGGTCGACGACGGGCGGGGCATCCCCGAGGAGCAGCTCGACCTCGTCTTCGATCCCTTCTTCTCCACCAAGGGGTCCGGGCCGACCTCGGGCCTGGGTCTCACCCAGGTGAAGGGCCTGGTCCACCGATGTGGCGGTCGTGTGGAGCTCGCCAACGCGCCCGGCGGGGGGACGACCGCCACCGTGTGGCTGCCGCGGGCCCTGCACCTGCCGGCGGACTGATCCTCAGGGCGCCCAGGTCGTCTGGCCGAACCGGTAGCCGACGGAACGCACCGTCTGGATCAGATGGGCGTGCTCCTCGCCCAGCTTCGCCCGCAGCCGCCGGATGTGGACGTCGACGGTGCGGGCGCCGCCGTAGTACTCGTAGCCCCATACCCGCGACAAGAGGGTCTCCCTGGTAAACACCTTGCCGGGCCGGGCCGCCAGAAAGCGCAGCAGCTCGTACTCCATGTAGGTGAGGTCGAGCACGCGCCCCGACACCGCCGCCTGGTAGGTCTCGAGGTTGAGGACGAGCGGGCCGTGCTCGAGGAGGTCGGGTCGCAGGCCGCGCCCCGTCCGCCAGAACAGATGGGCCAGCCGGACGGTGAGCTCGTCGGGGTCCACCGGGTCGAGGCAGAGATCGTCGAAGAGGTCCTCCCGCAGCTCGAGCTCGGTCAGCTGGTCGGCGCGCACCACGACGACCAGGGGGGCGAGCGGCACCTCGCGCTTGCGGATGTGGCGGCAGAGGGAGAACGCCGCCACCGGGTCGGTACCGGCGTGGACGACGGCGCCGGCCCAGCCGTCCTCGGGCTCCTCGGCATCGGCGGATTCGGGCCGGGTGATGGCCTGCCACGGGTAGCCGGCCCGGTCCAGGACGGCGGCCACCGGGCCGGGGAAGGGATCGGGGAAACACAACAGTGGTTCCACGTCGGTCCTCCTCCGTTCCCCTTCTGCCCGGTCTGGCCGACCCGGCTCCTCCGGCGCGGGCTCGTCCCGGCGCCGCCCTGGTTACAACAGTGGTAGGTAGCGGTCGAGCTCGAACTGCGAGACGTGCGACTTGTAGCTGGCCCACTCGGCCTGCTTGTTGCGGATGAACCACTCGAAGACGTGCTCGCCGAGCGTGGCTGCCAGCAACTCCGACGACTCCATCAGGCCGAGTGCCTCGTGCAGGCTGCCGGGGAGGTAGCGGATGCCCTTGGCCGCGAGCTCGTCGGGGGTCAGCGCGAAGAGGTTGGCCTGCGCCTCGGGTGGGAGCTCGTAGCCGCGCTCGATGCCCTCGAGGCCGGCGGCCAGTATGACGGCGAAGGCCAGGTAGGGATTGCAGGCGCTGTCGGGTGCCCGGTACTCGATGCGGGTCGACTCCGTCTTGCCCGGCTTGACCACGGGCACCCTCACCAGTGCGGAGCGGTTGTTGCGCGCCCATGACACGTGGATGGGCGCTTCGTACCCGGTCACCAGGCGCTTGTAGGAGTTGACCCACTGGTTGGTGATGGCGGTGATCTCGCCGGCATGCGCCAGCAGGCCGGCGATGAACCCCTTGGCCACGACGGAGAGCCCGTCGGGCCGGTCGGGATCGTAGAAGGCGTTGCGCTCGCCCTCGAACAGCGACAGGTGGGTGTGCATGCCCGAGCCCTGCACACCCGCGAGCGGCTTCGGCATGAAGCTGGCGTGCACGCCCTGCTGGCGAGCCATCTCCTTGACGACGAGGCGCACGGTCATGATGGTGTCGGCCATGGTCAGCGCATCGGTGTAGCGGAGGTCGATCTCGTGCTGGCTCGGGGCGTCCTCGTGCTGGGCGTGCTCGACGGGGATGCCCATCTCCTCCAGGGTGAGCACGGTGCGCTGGCGGATGTCCGACGCCCGGTCGGCCACGGTCAGCTCGAAGTAGGAACCGGAGTCGAGGCCGCGCGGGGGCTGGTCCGGGTCGCTGTCGGCGAAGTAGAAGTACTCGATCTCGGGCGCGGCGAAGAAGGTGTAGCCCTGGGCGCTGGCCCGCTCGAGGCTCCGCTTCAACACGTGGCGGGGGCACCCCTGGAACGGGCTGCCGTCGAGGTCGTAGATGTCGCAGAAGACCCTGGCCACCGGCGCCTCGGGGGCCGCGCCGTTGGTGCTGCCCCCCACGGCGCCGGGCTGCGCGTGTCCGTGCCACGGCAGCAGCTGGAAGGTGTTGGCGTCCGGCCGTGCCAGCACGTCGCTCTCCTGCACGCGGCTGAAGCCGTCGATGGCCGAGCCGTCGAACGTCATGCCCTCCTCGAGGGCGTTCTCCAGCTCGGCCGGGGTGATCGAGAACGTCTTGGGCGTGCCCAGCACGTCGGTGAACCACAGCTGGACGAAGCGGATGCCGCGCTCCTCCACCGTCCTGAGGACGTACTCCTCCTGGCTCTTCACGGTGCCGTCACCGAGATCGGCACCGCCGGTGGCGGTGACGGCGCGTTGTGGGTCGTCGACGATGGGGACATTGTCGCAGGTCGCGTCAGGGGCCGAAACCGGGACCGCCCGCGACCCGGATCGGCGGAGGACAGCGGGAGCCGGGCCCGGAGGCCCGGCTCCCGGAACACCTCACCCGTCACCGCCCGGGCGCAGCCCGTACCGGCGGGCGCCGCGCTCAGCTGGCGGCGCCGCAGACCGTGTCCGTGATGAGCCGCGACACCACGTAGGGGTCCATGTTGGCGTTCGGGCGCCGGTCTTCGAGCCACCCCTTCTTGTCACGGGCCACCGCCCACGGAATGCGGATCGACGCCCCCCGGTCGGAGGTGCCGTAGCTGAACTGGGAGAAGTGGGCGGTCTCGTGCGCCCCGGTCAGGCGGCTCTCGATGCCGATGCCGTAGTTGGCCACGTGCTCGTCGACCTTGGTGCCGAGGGCCTCGCAGCCGGCGATGATGGCGTCCCAGCCCCCGTCCTCGCGCATGGCCTTGGTGGAGAAGTTCGTGTGGGCACCGGCGCCGTTCCAGTCACCCATGATGGGCTTGGGCTCGAGGGTGGCGTAGACGCCGAAGTCCTCGGCCACCCTGAAGAGGAGCCAGCGGGCCACCCACAGCTGGTCGCCGATGAGCGGCGGCGGCAGGATCCCGACCTGGAACTCCCACTGCCCCATCATCACCTCGGCGTTGGTGCCCTCGATGCCCAGTCCGGCGTCGATGCAGGCGGCCGTGTGGCGCTCGACGATCTCGCGACCGGGCATCTTGTCGCCGCCGACACCGCAGTAGTAGGGACCCTGGGGTGCCGGGTACCCGGCGGACGGCCACCCGAGCGGGCGCCCGTCCTTGATGAAGGTGTATTCCTGCTCGATGCCGAACCACGGCTCCATGGCGGCGTACTTCTCCGCCACCTCGGCACAGGCGCGCCGGGTGTTGGTGGTGTGGGGGGTGAAATCGGTGTGGAGCACCTCACACATCACGAGCTTGTCGCCGGGCCGCCGAAGGGGGTCGGGGCAGGTGAAGACGGGGTTGAGCACGCAGTCCGAGTCGCTGCCCTCGGCCTGGTTGGTGCTGGAGCCGTCGAAGCCCCAGATGCCGGGCTCTTTGCCGTCCTCGACGATCTTCGTCTTGCTCCGCAGGAGCGGCGACGGCTCGGTTCCGTCGATCCAGATGTACTCCGCTTGGTATGGCACTCGTGCTCCCTTACTGCTGTTCGGTTTGGACATCCCGCCCGGACGGACGGGGCGCCGTCTCCACCGGCACCCGGCGGTGGAGACCTGGCGGCCCTCGCCCCGGGCGTCCTGCAGAGTCCTACCATCGCAGGACGCCGTTTCTCCACCGTTTCTCTCGTGTGAACGGCGGATGAACTCGGGCCGAGGGTGGCCGGGAACGGCGAAGGGCGGCCGGCTGCGGCCGACCGCCCTTCGTTACTCCCAGGTCGCCGGGCTCAGGCCAGGAGCTTGGCCTTCTGGGCCTCGAACTCGGCCTCCGTGATGGTGCCCTTGTCCTTGAGGTCCGACAGCTTGGACAGCTGGTCGGCCGTGCTGCCGGCGCCCGCCGCCTGCTGCACGTAGTCCTGGAAGGCCTTCTGCTGCTCGGCCGCCGCCTGCTCGGCGTGTTCGTGCATCTTGCCGCCCCGGGCGATCAGGTAGACGAAGGCACCGAGGAACGGGAGGATCAGCACGAAGATGAACCACGCCGCCTTCCCGCCGCCGCCCAGATCGCGGCTCCGGAAGATGTCCATGAAGATCAGGATGAGGATGTAGATCCAGAGGAAGAAGAGGAAGAAGTAGAGCAGGGAGAGGAACACGTCGAGGAGCGGGTACGAGGATGCCAGCACGGGGGTGCCTTTCTGTCGGGTGTCGTTGGGTTGCGTGGCCCGCCATTGATCGTTACGGGCGGGCCTGTCCTTTGTTGTCCGAGCGTAGTGTCCGGACGGTACTGCTCTCGTCATCCTGGCAGAGGGAGAGCGGCGATGCCCCAGGTAGGCTGCATTGATGACCCGGATGCGGGTGGCGATCTGCCAGATCAACACCGTTGTCGGCGACATCGACGGCAACGTGGAACGGGTGCTCGCCGCGCTCGGGACGGCCGCCGCGTCCGGAGCCCAGCTGGCCGCCTTCCCCGAACTGACCCTCACCGGGTATCCGCCCGAGGACCTGGTGGCCCGGCCGTCGTTCGTCGACGACAACCTGGCGGCCCTCGACCGGCTGGCGGCCGAGGTCGGCGAGTGCGCGGCCGTCGTCGGATTCGTCGCCCGCGACGCTGACGGGCGCCTGGCCAACGCGGCCGCCGTCTGCCGCCACGGCCGGGTCGTCGAGCGCTACGCCAAGCGCCTCCTGCCCAACTACGGGGTCTTCGACGAGCAGCGGTGGTTCACCCCCGGCTCGGGGCCCCAGTCGGCCACGGCCGTCGCCGGCGTCCCGGTCGGCATCTCGGTGTGCGAGGACGTGTGGTGGCCGGGTGGCCCCGTCTTCGACCAGGCCGCCGCCGGCGCCCGCCTGCTCGTCAACCTCAACGCGTCGCCGTACTCGCGGGGCCGCCGGGCCGAGCGCCTGGCCATGCTGACCGAGCGGGCGGTCGAGGCCGGCTGCCCGATCGTCTACGTGAACCAGGTCGGCGGGCAGGACGAGCTCGTCTTCGACGGTGCCTCCCTGGTCGTGGGGGCGGACGGGTCGCTCGTGGCCGCGGCCGCGCAGTTCCGCGAGGAGGTGCTGGTGGTCGACGTCGACCTCGGGGCCGGCGCCGGGGGTGCCGCCGACGGTGCCACCGGGGCGACCGACGGTGCCACCGGGGCGACCGACGGTGCCACCGGGGCGACCGACGGTGCCCTGGCCGGCAGGGACGGGCTGCTCGGCCCGGTCGCCCCGCCCCTCGGCCCCGATGCCGAGGTCTACGAGGCCCTGGTCCTCGGCACCCGCGACTACCTGCGCAAGAACGAGTTCAGCGAGGCCGTCGTCGGGCTGTCGGGCGGCATCGACTCGTCGCTCGTCGCCGTCATCGCCGCCGACGCCCTCGGCCCGGCGTGCGTCCACGGCGTGGCCATGCCGTCGAGGTACTCGAGCCCGGGGTCGATCGAGGACGCCGTCGCGCTCGCCGCCAACCTGGGCATCGACCTCCGCACGGTCCCCATCGAGGAGGCGCACGCCACCTTCGCCACGATGATCGCGTCGGCCATCGGCGCCGCCCCGGCCGGTCTGACCGACGAGAACCTGCAGTCGCGCATCCGGGGGGTCCTTCTGATGGCCCTGTCCAACGCCCGGGGGTGGATCGTGCTCACCACCGGCAACAAGAGCGAGATGGCCACCGGGTACTCGACGCTCTACGGCGACTCGGCCGGCGGGTTCGCCGTGATCAAGGACGTCCCGAAGACCCTCGTGTACCGGCTGTGCCGCTACCGCAACGACGTCGCCGGCGGCGAGGTCATCCCGGGGTCGGTGCTCACGAAGCCACCGTCGGCCGAGCTCCGGCCCGACCAGGTGGACGAGGAGTCCCTGCCCCCCTACGAGGTGCTCGATCCGGTGCTGGCCGGCTACGTCGAGGAGGACCGCTCGCAGGAGGAGCTCGTCGCCGCCGGTTTCGACCCCGAGGTGGTGGCCCAGGTCGCCCGCCTGGTCGACCGGGCGGAGTACAAGCGCCGCCAGATGCCGCCGGGTGTCCGGATCACCACCAAGGCGTTCGGCAAGGACCGTCGCATGCCCATCACCAACCGCTACCGCGCCGGCGTGGTGCAGCGTGGCTGAGGTCGTGGCCGGCCCGGGCACGGGCACGGGTCACCGCTCGCTGCAGCAGCTGGCCGGCCTGGTGGGCGGCTACCGCTGGATCGAGCTCCGCCTCTACGAGATCCTCGGCGGCTGGGTCGCCACCATGGCCCTGCCGGGCGTGCAGGTCGTCCTCGACGCCGAGAGCACGCGCCACGCCTGGCGGGCCGAGCGGTTGGCAGGTCACCTGCCGGTGCTGGCCCATGTCGACGCGGCCGCGCTCACCCGCCCCCTGGGCGACGCCGACCGGTCGGTGCTGGGTGCCCTGGCCTCGACCGTCGACGGCGGGCCCGGGGCACTCCCCCTGCTGGCGGGCCTCTACCGGGTGGTCCTGCCCCGGCTGCTGGGCGCCTACCGGCGGCACGAGGAGACGGCGTCGCCCCTGAGCGAGCGCCCGGTGGCGCGGCACGCTCCGCCTCTTCCTCGCCGAAGGTCTCGAGGACTGGCGGGCCGGGGAGTCGCTCGTCGAGCGGCTCGTCGCCCGTCCCCACGACGTCGACGCCGTCCACTCCTTCGAGCGCCACCTCGAGTCGCTGGCCGTGGCGTCCGAGGGCATCCTCGGCCGCGATGTCGGCGGGTCTTGACGCAGCCGGTAAGCTTCTCCCGACGACAGTCGTGCCCGGAGGAGGCCGAGCCCTCCAAGGGACTCGGCGCGGGTCGGCGGAGATCCCCGCACGTGGGATAGGAGAAGGGTACCCGGAGCGTTGGCCAAGGACCGGCTCGAACGAGATGATGAAGACCTGGTACGGCTGTACCTCACCGATATCGGCCAGTACCCGTTGCTCACCAAGGATGACGAGGTCAGGCTGGCCCAGGCCATCGAAGCCGGGCGCGAGGCCGAGGAGGGCCTGGCCGCCGCACCCAAGGGCCTGACGCCGACGAAGAAGCGCGAGTTCCGCCGGACCATCCTGCAGGGCGAGAACGCCCAGCAGACCTTCGTCCAGTCCAACCTCCGCCTGGTGGTGTCGATCGCCAAGAAGTACCAGGCGTCGGGCCTGCCCCTGCTCGATCTCATCCAAGAGGGCAATCTCGGCCTGATGCACGCCGTGGAGAAGTTCGACTGGCGGAAGGGCTTCAAGTTCTCGACGTACGCCACGTGGTGGATCCGTCAGGCCATCACCAGGGGCATCGCCAACACCGGCCGTACCATCCGCCTGCCGGTCCATGCCGGCGACACCCTGGCTCGGGTGCAGAAGGCGCAGGCGAGGCTGGAGCTGAAGTACGGCCGCCCGGCCACGCTGGCGGAACTGGGCGCCGAGGTGGAGATGCCCGAGGACAAACTGGTCGAAGCGCTGCGCTTCCGGGCCGAGCCCCTGTCGCTGTCCGAGCCGCTGCGCGAGGACGGCGACGCCGAGCTGGGCGACGTGGTCGAGGACCGGTCGGCGGAGTCGCCCTTCGAGGTGGCCGCCGTGTCGCTGCTGCCCGAGGAGATCGGACGCCTGCTGTCGCCGCTCGACGAGCGCGAACGCGAGATCCTCCGCCTCCGGTTCGGGCTCGACCGCGGAGAGCCGAGGACCCTCGAGGAGGTCGGGGAGCACTTCAACCTGACCCGCGAGCGCATCCGGCAGATCGAGGCCCGCGCCATGTCGAAGCTGCGCCACCCGTCGTCCGACACGGGTGCGCGGGACCTGCTCACCGTCTGAGCGGTCCCCGGTCGCCTGTAGGTGGGAGCGCGCACCGGTCTCGTGGCGATCGGCGGTTGGGCCGGGTACGATCGCCATCCATGAAGAAGCTGATCATCCTGGCCGTGCTCGTCGCCCTCGGTATCGTCGCCGCCAAGCGGCTGCGCGACGCCTGACCCGACCGGTCCGACCACCCTGCCCATCCCGCCGGCGCCGGTCTCGGTGCCGGCGGCCAATCTGACCGATCCCGACCGGGTGTCCGGCGCGCGCTGTGACCGTCGGGGCCGGTGGGGCCGCGGCAGCCGTTGCGGTCGGTGGGACCGCGGCAGCCCGGGCAGGCCGGGTCTCAGAAGCGCACGCGTGGGCGGCGCGCCAGCCGCCAGGCCAGCACGGCACCGCCGGTAGCCGCCAGCATGCCGCTCGCCACCATCACGGTGGTGCGTGGTCGCAGATGGGGGACGCTCACCCGGTCCCGCAGCCGCACCGGCTTGGTGAACTGCCGGATCTCCCACTCGTGTTCCCGGGCGAATTTGGCCAGCACCCGGTCGGGGTTCACGACGACGGGATGCCCGACGGCCTCGAGCATGGGCAGGTCCGTGTAGGAGTCCGAGTACGCCGTGGACGCCTCGAGATCGAGCCCGTCACGCGCCGCCAGCTCGCGCATGGCCTCCGCCTTGAACTGACCGTACGCGTAGAACTCCATCTCGCCGGCGTAGCGGCCGTCGGCATCGACGACGGCCCGGGAGGCGATGGCCCCGTCGACGCCGAGGTGCTCGGCCAGAGGGGCCACGATCTCCTCCGGCGACGCCGACACCAGGTAGACGCGGTCTCCGGCCGCCCTGTGCTCCTCGATGAGGTCGAGCGCCTCGGCGTAGATGATGGGCTCGACGGTCTCCTCCAACGCCTCCCGCACGATCTGGCGGATCACGTCGCGGTCCCAGCCCTTGGTCAGGGTGAGCATGGACTCGCGGACGCGGTCGAGCTTCTGCTCGCTGGCCCCGAGGTGGAGGTAGATGACCTGTGACACCACCGCCCGGACCACGAGGCGTCGGGTGATCAGGCCGCCCCGGTAGAACGGACCTCCGAACGCCGCGATGGAGGCCTTGGCGATGACGGTCTTGTCCAGGTCGAAGAAGGCGGCCCGCACGGCGGGTCAACCTCCCACGAGGAGCTGCTGCACCTTGGCCTCGGCGTCCGCGGTCACCAGGAGCAGGACCTCGTCGCCGGCGGCCAGGCGGGTGTCGCCCCGGGGAACGATCAACCGGTCGTCGCGGACGACGGCGACCACGGTCGCCTCCCGGGGGATGCCGAGGTCGACCAGCGTGCAACCGGCGGCGGGGGAGTCGTCGGCCAGCGTCACCTCGACCAGGTGGGCGTTGCCGCCCTCGAAGCGGAGGAGGCGCACCAGGCTCCCCACCGACACCGCCTCCTCGACCAGTGCGGTCATCAGCTGCGGGGTCGACACCGACACGTCGACACCCCAGCTCTCGGTGAACAGCCACTGGTTCTTCGGGTGGTTGACCCTGGCCACCACCCGGGGCACGGCGAACTCCTGCTTGGACAGCAGCGACACCACCAGGTTGTCCTCGTCGTCGCCGGTGGCCGCCACCACCACGTCGACGGTGGCCAGGCCGGCCCTGTCGAGGGAGCTGACCTCGCAGGCGTCGGCCACGATCCAGGTGACGTCGATCTCGTCCCGGATACGCTCGACCAGTTCGGCGTCCTGCTCGATGAGGAGGACGTCGTGCCCGCCCGCGTGCAGGTCGGCGGCGATGGCGGTGCCGACGCTGCCGGCTCCGGCGATGGCGACCTTCACGCCGCCGGCTCCGAGCCGTCGCGGGCGCCGACATTGGAGGTCGCCGGCGCGGCGTCTGGTGTGGTCGCGGGTGCAGCCACAGCCGCAGCCGCAGGCGGTGCAGCCGCAGCCGGCGACCGGCCCGATGACGACGTCACCAGTTCGCCGATGCGGTCGCGAGCCGCCGTGGTGACCATCAGGTGGAGGACGTCGCCGTCCTGGCCGACCAGGCCCTCGACGCCGAGCCGGGCGACGCCGGCCCTCGTGACGCCGACCACGTGGATCTCGCCCTCGATGTCGATCGACGACAGGCGGCGACCGGCCAACTGGTCCGGCAGGTCGAGCTCGACCAGCGACAGGGTGCCGGTGGTGTCCGTCCACTCCACCGCGCTCGCCTCCGTGAGCAGCCGTCGGCGGACCTGGTCGATCGTCCAGGCGACGGTGGCCACGGTCGGGATGCCCAGTCGCAGGTAGATCTGGGCGCGGCGGGGGTCGTAGATGCGGGCCACCACGTTGGGGATCTCGAATGTCTCCCGGGCGATCCGGGCCGTCAGGATGTTGGTGTTGTCGCCGCTGGTGACGGCGGCGAGCGCCCCGGCGCGTTCCGCACCCGCCTGGACGAGGGCGTCCCGGTCGAAGCCCGAGCCGACCAGGCTGGTCCCGTTCCATTCCGTCGGGAGCCGTTTGAAGGCGCTCTGGTGCCGGTCGAGGATGGCCACCGAGTGGCCCAACTCGGCCAGGTCGACAGCCAATCCGGAGCCGACCCTTCCACAACCGACCACGACGACGTGCACGGCCACCATGCAACACGCCGTGGCGCCCGGTGACAACTCACCGGAGGCCGTGGGGGCCGGGTACAAGGCGTGGCCCGTGTTTTACTGAGGGGGATGGACGGTCCCGTGGTGGTCCGACGAGAGGGCGAACGCATCGCGCCCCGGGCCCGCGCCCTCGAGCCCGAGCGCCAGCGTGCTGCCCGACATCGACCTTCCCGAGACGCTCCGGTACCGCCTGAAGAACAAGCTGCTCGGTCCACCGCTGGCGACCGAGCGGCAGTCGTCGGAACGCCTGGGGAGACCCACGGCGCTCGCCGTCCTCTCCTCCGACGTGATCTCGTCCTCGGCCTACGCCACCGAGCAGATGCTCATCCCGCTGGTGACGGTTGTCGGCCTGGCGGCGTACTCGCTCGTCATTCCGGTGGCCCTGGCCGTCATCTTCGTACTGATCTTCGTGACCCTCTCGTACCTCGAGGTGGTGCGCGTCTACACGAAGGCCGGCGGCGCCTATGTGGTGGCCCGAGAGAATTTCGGTCTCACCGTGGCCCAGGTGGCAGCGGTGTCGCTGCTGATCGACTACACGTTGACGGTGGCGGTGTCGGTGGCGGCCGGCGTCGCCGCGCTCGACGTCGGTCTTCTCGTCGCTGACCCCCTACACGGTGTGGATCGCCGTGGCGTTGGTGCTGATGCTCGCCTACGGCAACCTGCGGGGGATCCGTGAAGCCGGACGGACCTTCGCCGTTCCCACCTATTTCTTCATCGCCAACATGGTGCTCATGATCGCGGTCGGCGCGTACAAGGAGCTGACCGGCGCCCTCACCGCCCACCCGATCAACAACGTCGGCACGCCGTCCAACCCGACGGTTCCGATCGGCCACAGCGGGTCGGGGCTGCTACTGGGGGCCAGCGTGTTCATCATGCTGAAGGCGTTCTCGTCCGGCGGTTCCGCGCTGACCGGCACCGAGGCCATCTCCAACGGCGTGAGCGTCTTCCGTCGGCCCGAGGCCCGCAACGCCCGCATCACCATGATCTGGATGTCGATCGTCCTCGGATCGCTGGTCGCCGGGCTGACGGTGTTGGCGGCCATCACCCACCCGGTGCCCTACGTATCGGGCTCGCCCACGGTCATCTCGCAGGTGGCGCAAGTTCGTGTACGGCCACGACCCCGTCGGCAACGTGCTCTTCGTCCTGCTACAGGCGGCCACCATGCTCATCCTGGTGCTGGCGGCCAACACCAGCTTCACCGGGTTCCCCTTCCTCGCCAGCTTCGCCGCCGAGGACTCCTACATGCCGCGCCAGCTCACCAAGCGGGGCCACCGGCTGGTCTTCTCCACCGGCATCATCACCCTGACGGTGGCGGCGGTGGTGCTGTTACTGCTCACCAAGGCCAAGGTGGACAACCTGATCCCCCTCTACGCCATCGGCGTGTTCACCGGCTTCACCATGGCCGGCGCGGGGATGGCCAAGTACCACGTCACCCACAAGGAGGACCACTGGCGACGCCGGACGGCCATCAACGGCACGGCGTCGGTGCTGTCCTTCATCGTGCTCATCGTCATCACGGTGACCAAGTTCAATGAGGGCGCATGGGTGATCGTGATCATCCTGCCGCTCGGCGTGTTCCTCCTCCTCCGCCTCCATCACCAGTACGCGTCGAGGAGGTGCAGCTCGAGGAGGGGGCCACCGAGGCGGCCGAGGCGCCCGTGCTCAACCGCCACGCCGTCATCGTGCTGGTCGACCGGTTGGACATGGCCACCGCCCGGGCACTCCAGTACGCCCGCACCCTCCACCCCGACGACCTCCGCGGCCGTGCACTTCTCCGTCGACCAGGAGAAAGCGGCCGAGCTCGAGGCCGAGTGGAGCCGCCTCGGCCTCACCCGCCTGCCGCTCGACGTCATCGAGTGCGCCGACCGCCGGCTCACCCGGGCCGCCCTCGAGCTGGCGGCGGAGACCGTCGCCGACGGGGAGACCGAGCTGACCATCCTGCTCCCGAGGCGCGGCTTCACCTCCGGCTGGCAGCGGCTGCTCCACGACCGGACGGCCGACCGCATGACGGCGGCCGTGGGCCAGCTGGCCCACGTGAACGCCACCATCATCCCGTTCCAGCTCTCGGGTGGGTGGCTGTCGAAGCGGCGCGAATGGGGAATGCCGCGCCGGGCCGTGACCGGGCGGGTCGAGGCCGCCGGCAACGGGCCCGGTCGCCGGCCGGGCGAGCCCGAGGAGAAGAGCCAGCGGGTCATGTCCGACTACGAGCGGGCCGCCTTCGGCGAGCGGGCCCGGGGCACCGACCCGATCGGGACGGTCGGGTGGCGCCAACGGGTACAGGTGGCCGGGAGGGTCAAGTCGGTGCGGGTGCAACCCCGGGCGGGCACGGCCAATCTCGAGTGCGTGATCACCGACGGCACCGGGCAGCTGCTGCTGGTCTTCCAGGGGCGGAGGCGCATCCCGGGGATCCAGCCCGGGGCCAGGTTGCTGGCGTCGGGCATGGTCGGCGACTGGAGCCACCGTCAGGCCATCCTGAACCCCGACTACGAGCTGGTGGCCGGCCCGGCCGCGGAGGACGCCCGGCTCTGACCGGCGGCCGCCCCGGGGCCCCGCACTTTGCCCGAACGCCCCGGGAGGGCTATCTTCTCCCCGCACTGTCGGGTCCAGCGCGCCGTGGGCGCGGCCCAACCCCCGACGCCCGGACACCTGCCGGGTCCTTGGGGGAACGGCTGATCCGGCCCGGCCGGTCCTGCCCGCACCACCGCCGGGCAGCACCGAAGAGCACGAAGCACCAGGCAGCCAGACCGAAGGGAGCAACACCGATGAGCCACCTCGTTGCCGAGGGGGGTTACCAGGACTTCTTCCTGCACAACGCGGAGAAGGGCTGGCTGGCCTTCGCCATGGCGGCCGGCGTCATCTCGATCATCGTGGCGATCATCCTGATGCGCGGGGTGCTGGCGGCCGATCAGGGGACCGTCCCGATGAAGGAGATCGCCAAGGCCATCCAGGAGGGTGCCGAGGCGTTTCTGGCCCGTCAGTTCCGCACCATCGCCATCATCGTCATCCCGCTGGCCGTGCTCATCTTCTTCACCGCCACCCAGGTCACGAAGACGCTCCCGAACAACACCACGGTCGTGGTCCACTCGTTCGTCTGGGCGGGCACGTTCCGGGTCATCTGCTTTCTGGCCGGCGCCGTCTGCTCCGGCCTGACCGGGTTCATCGGCATGAGCCTGGCCGTCCGGGGCAACGTCCGCACGGCCGCCGCCGCCCGTGACGGCCAGATGGCGCCCGCCCTCAAGGTCGCCTTCAGGACGGGTGCCATCACCGGCCTCATCTGCGTGGGCCTCGGGCTGCTGGGCGCCACCACCATCGTGCTCGTCTTCCAGAACAGCGCCACCGCCGTCCTCGTCGGCTTCGGTTTCGGGGCGTCGCTGCTGGCCCTGTTCATGCGGGTCGGTGGCGGTATCTTCACCAAGGCGGCCGACGTCGGTGCCGACCTGGTGGGCAAGGTGGAGGCGGGCATCCCCGAGGACGACCCCCGCAACGCCGCCACCATCGCCGACAACGTGGGCGACAACGTGGGCGACTGCGCCGGCATGGCCGCCGACCTGTTCGAGTCCTACGCCATCACCATCATCGCCGCCATCATCCTCGGCTTCGCCGCCTTCAACTCGATCGGCCGCTCGGCAGTCTCGGCCAAGGCGGTCGTCTTCCCCCTGATCGTCCCGGCCATCGGCATCATCGCCACCGTCATCGGGATCTTCGTGGTGCGCGCCTCGAAGAAGGACCGCTCGGCCATGGCCCCGATCAACCGGGGCGTGTGGACGGCGGCGGTGCTGACCATCGGCGGGACGGCCATCGTGGCCGGCACGTACCTCCACTACTGGAAGGCGTTCTACGCCGTCCTCACCGGCGTCGTCCTGATGGTGGTGGCCAGTGCCATCACCGAGCAGTTCACATCGACGGAGCGCAGCCCGGTACGCGAGATCGCCGAGTCGGCCCGCACCGGTCCGGCCACCACCACGCTCGCCGGCATCGCCATCGGCCTCGAGTCCTCGGTGTGGGCCATCGTCGCCATCGCCGTCGCCATCGCGGTGGCGGTGGGCCTGGGCAACGGCAACATCGAGCTCTCGCTGTACCTGGTGTCCCTCATCGGCATCGGCATGCTGGCCACGGCGGGCATGATCGTGTCGGAGGACAGCTTCGGACCGGTGTCGGACAACGCCGCCGGGGTGGCCGAGATGTCCGGCGAGTTCACCGGTGAGGCCGAACGGGTCATGGTGAGCCTGGACGCCGTGGGCAACACCACCAAGGCCGTGACCAAGGGCGTGGCCATCGGTTCGGCCGTCATCGCCTCGGTCTCCCTGTTCGCCTCGTTCATCGAGACGGTCAGCGCGCAGCTCAAGCTGGGGCCGACGCTGTCCAACCACGGCATCAACTGGCTGTTCAACGCGCCCCAGACCCAGATCAACGTGTCGAACCCGACGACCTTCATCGGCCTGCTCATCGGCGGTTCGGTGGCGTTCATCTTCTCGGCGCTGGCCATCCGGGCCGTGGGCCGTACGGCCGGCACCGTCGTCCAGGAGGTGCGCCGCCAGTTCCGCGAGCACCCCGGCATCATGGACTACACGGAGAAGCCGGAGTACGGCCGGGTCATCTCCATCTGCACGGCCGCCTCCCAGCGGGAGCTGGCGACGCCGGCCCTGCTGGCCGTGCTGACGCCGGTCATCATCGGCTTCGGCATCAACTATCTGGCCCTGGGGGCGTTTCTGGCGGCGGCCATCCTCACCGGTCAGCTGATGGCCAACTTCCTGTCCAACTCGGGTGGCGCCTGGGACAACGCCAAGAAGTACATCGAGGACGGGCACGAGGGGGGCAAGGGCTCCGAGGCCCACAAGGCCGCCGTCATCGGCGACACCATCGGCGACCCGTTCAAGGACACCGCCGGCCCGGCGCTCAACCCGCTCATCAAGGTGATGAACCTGGTGTCCCTGCTGATCCTGCCGGCGGTCATCACGCTCCACGCCCACACCGGCGCCCGCCTGGCCATCGCCGGTGCCGCCCTGGTGGTGCTGCTGGTGGCGATCGCCTTCTCCAAGCGCAAGACGGAAGCCATGGACTCCGAGCTGCCCGCCTCGGAGGAGGCCATGCTGGAGCACGTGGCCGAGGTCGCCGACGAGGTCGCACTTGAGAAGGCGGCCGAATCGGCCAAGGCGGCCGGCACGGCCGGAGCCTGACGCCGGCCGGCCTGGCCGAGCCGGCCGGGGCCCAACGGGGCCACTTCCGGCGGCGGCGTCGGCGTGCGTGAGGGCACCTGGCAGGGGTCTCGTCCGCCGGCCGGGGGTTGACAGCCGTCGACCGCACCGTTCACCCTGTCGCGACGATCATGATCCCGACGAACCACACTTCCGACGCCCGCACCCCCGACGGTGACGGGCCGGCCGACGGCCCCGCCGGTGGTGGACCGCGCCCGCGCCACGGCAACGGCAACGGCAACGGCAACGGCAACGGCAATGGCAATGGCAATGGCAGCGGGCCCGCCCGGGGCGGCAAGCCGCTGGTCATCGTCGAATCCCCGGCCAAGGCCAAGACGATCGCCGGGCTCCTCGGGCCCGACTTCCTGGTCGAGTCGTCGATCGGGCACATCCGCGACCTGCCCCGGGGTGCCGACGAGGTCCCGGCCGCCCTGAAGGGCGAGACGTGGGCGCGCCTCGGGGTCGACGTGGACAACGGGTTCAAGCCGCTGTACGTGGTGTCGTCGGAGAAGAAGTCGCACGTGACCAGGTTGAAGCAGCTGGTCAAGCAGGCGAGCGAGGTCTACCTGGCCTCGGACGAGGACCGCGAGGGCGAGTCGATCGCGTGGCACCTGCTCGAGGTGCTGGCGCCCACCGTCCCGGTCAAGCGGATGGTCTTCCACGAGATCACCCGGCCCGCCATCGAGCGCGCCGTCGACGAGTGGCGGGAGCTCGACCGCCGGCTGGTCGACGCCCAGGAGGCCCGCCGGATCCTCGACCGGCTCTACGGCTACGAGGTGTCGCCCGTCCTGTGGAAGAAGATCATGCCGAGGCTGTCGGCCGGCCGGGTCCAGAGCGTGGCCACCCGCATGGTGGTCGAGCGCGAGCGGGCCCGCATGCGGTTCCGCTCGGCCGCATGGTGGGGGATCGAGGGTACGTTCTCGACATCGGCCGCCACCGCCACCAGTGGCGAGCCGTCGACGTTCACGGCGTCGCTGGTCACGGTGGACGGCGTCGCCCTGGCCAGCGGCCGAGACTTCTCCGAGACGGGCGAGCTGACGGCGAAGGGTCCGGTCACCGTGCTCGGCGAGGACGAGGCCCGCGCCATCGCCGCCGGCCTCGAGGACCGGCCGTTCACGGTGCGGTCGCTCACCGAGAAGCCGTTCCGGCGTTCGCCGGCGGCGCCGTTCATCACCTCCACCCTGCAACAGGAGGCCGGTCGCAAGCTCCGGTTCAGTTCCAAGCGCACCATGCAGGTCGCCCAGCGCCTCTACGAGCAGGGCTGGATCACCTATATGCGCACCGACTCGACGACGCTGTCCGACGAGGCGCTCTCGGCGGCCCGCTCCCAGGCCACGTCCCTCTACGGCGCCGAGTTCGTGCCGGCCGCCCCCCGTCGCTACGAGCGCAAGGTCAAGAACGCCCAGGAGGCGCACGAGGCCATCCGCCCGGCCGGCGAGGTCTTCCGCACCCCCGACATGGCGGCGTCGCAGCTGTCGGGGGACGAGCTCCGCCTCTACGACCTGGTGTGGAAGCGGACCGTCGCCTCCCAGATGGCTGACGCCACCGGCACCAGCGCCCAGCTCCGGCTGGTCGGCGCCACGGCCCCTGCCCCCGACGGCGGGACGGCGCGCCAGGTCGAGTTCTCGGCCAGCGGCAAGGTGATCCGGTTCCCCGGTTTCCTCCGCGCCTACGTCGAGGGCGAGGACGACCCCGAGGCCGAGCTGGCCGACCGCGAGGTGCACCTGCCGCCGGTGGCCGAGGGTGACCGCGTCGACCCGGAGGCCTTCGAGCCCGGCTCGCACGCCACCCAGCCCCCGGCCCGCTACACGGAGGCGTCGCTGGTCAAGGCGATGGAGGAGCTGGGGGTGGGGCGGCCGTCCACCTACGCCAGTGTGATCGCCACCATCCTCGACCGTGGCTACGTCTGGAAGAAGGGATCCGCCCTGGTCCCCTCGTTCACGGCCTTCGCCGTGGTGGGCCTGCTCGAGCGGTACTTCGGCGACCTCGTCGACTACGGGTTCACGGCGTCGATGGAGGACGACCTCGACGCCATCGCGGCCGGCAACGAGGAGGCCCTGCCGTGGCTGTCCCGCTTCTACTTCGGCTCCGAGAACGGCCACGGCCGCCGGCTCGGGCTGAAGGAGGAGGTGTCGACCTACCTCGGTGAGATCGACGCCCGCGAGATCAACTCCATCCCCATCGGCACCGACACCGACGGCCGCGAGATCGTGGCCCGGGTGGGCCGCTACGGTCCCTATCTCCAGCGGGGCGAGGATCGGGTGTCCATCCCCGAGGACGTGGCGCCCGACGAGCTGACCATCGAACGGTCGGGCGAGCTGCTCGACGCCCCGTCGTCGGACCGGGTCCTCGGGACCGATCCCGAGACCGGCATCGACGTCCAGGTACGGGCGGGACGGTTCGGGCCCTATGTCCAGCTGGGTGAGGTCGTCGACGGCGGGCCCAAGCCGAAGACGGCGTCGCTGTTCGCGTCGATGACGCCGGCCGCCCTCACGCTGGAGGAGGCCCTGCAGCTGCTCCGCATCCCCCGCGTCGTCGGGTCCGATCCCGGGAGCGGCGAGGAGATCGTGGCCCACAACGGTCGGTTCGGCCCCTACGTCAAGCGGGGCACCGACAGCCGGAGCCTGGCGTCCGAGGAGCAGCTGTTCACGGTCACGGTCGACGAGGCGCTGGCACTGTTCGCCCAGCCGAAGACGCGCGGGGGCCGGACGGCCAAGCCGCCGCTCCGCGAGCTCGGCCCCGATCCCGATTCCGGGCAGCCGATCGTCATGAAGGAGGGGCGCTTCGGTCCCTACGTGACCGACGGGACGACGAACGCCTCGTTGCGGGTCGGTGACGACGTCGAGACGCTGACGCCCGAGCGGGCGGCGGAGCTGCTGGCCGACCGCCGTGCGGCCGGCCCTTCGACCCGCCGCAAGAAGGCGGCCGCCAAGAAGTCCCCGGCCAAGAAGTCCCCGGCGAAGAAGAAGGCCCCCGCCAAGAAGACCCCCACCAAGAAGAAGGCCCCGGCGAAGAAGGCGGCAACCAAGGCATCGTCCGAGACGCCCGCACCACCCGGGTGACTGGTCGGGGGCGGGGGCGTCTGATCGCCCTCGAGGGCGTCGACGGCTGCGGCAAGTCCACCCAGGCCGCGCTGCTGGCGGACCGCCTCGGCGCGCTGTGCACGTTCGAACCGGGAGCGACCGAGCTCGGCCGGTATATGCGGGCCCTCGTGCTGACGCCGTCGGTGCCTGAAGTGTCGGCGCGGGCGGAAACCCTGCTGCTGCTGGCCGACCGGGCCCAGCACGTGGCCGAGCAGATCGGCCCGGCCCTGGCCGAGGGTCGCTGGGTGGTGACCGACCGCTTCTCGGCCTCGACCCTCGCCTATCAGGGCGCCGGTCGGGGGCTCGACGTCGGCGAGCTCCGGGCATTGGTGGCGTGGGCCACCGGCGGGATCGAACCCGATCTCAACCTGCTCGTCGACGTCCCGGTGGAGGTGGCGGCCGGCCGCCGGGCAGCTGCCGGCGCCGATGCCGACGACGACCGTCTCGAGACCCTCGACCCGGAGTTCCACGGGCGGGTGGCCGCCGGCTTCCGTGACCAGGCGGCCGCCGACGCCGCCCATTGGGCGGTGGTCGACGGGACCGGCACCGTGGACGAGGTGGCGGCGCGCATCGCCGCGGCCGTCGCTGAGCGGCTGGGCGAGCCGCCGACGCCCCCGGCCCCCGCAGGACGGGGGAACGACCCCGCATGAGTGCACCGTGGACGGGACCGGCGGAGGGGCTCTATGCGGACGTGGTCGGACAGGACCGGGCGGTGGCCATCCTGCGGGCGGCCGCGGCCGCCCCGGTGCACGCCTATCTTCTGCACGGCCCCCCGGGCAGCGGGTCCCGGACGGCCGCCCGGGTGTTCGCGGCGTCGTTGCTGTGCCCGACCGGTGGATGCGGCGTGTGCGACCACTGCCGCCGGGCGCTGGCCGGCACCCATCCGGACCTGGTGGTCGTCGAACGGACGGGCGCCGCCCTGGCCGTCGACGATGCCCGCACGGTGGTCACCAGGGCCCAGCGCCGTCCCATGGAGGCGGACCGCCAGGTGCTGCTTATCGCCGATGCCCACCTGGCCGTGGGGGCGGCACCGGCGCTGTTGAAGACCATCGAGGAGCCCCCGAAGTCGACGGTCTTCGTGTTGCTGGCCGACGAGCTGCCGGCATCCCTGGCCACCATCGCCAGCCGGTGCGTGCTGGTGCCCTTCGAGCCGCTGTCGCCGGCCGTGGTGGCCGCATGGCTCGAGGCCAGGGGGGTTGCCGCCCCGGTGGCGGCGTCGGTGGCGGAGGGGGCCGGCGGTGACCTCGACCGGGCCCTGCTGCTGGCCACCGACGACGGGTTCGCCGCCCGCAGGACGCGATGGCGCGAGGTACCCGAGCGCCTGGACGGGACGGGCGCGGCTGCGGCCGCCACGGCGGCCGAGCTGGCGGCGTCCCTCGACGAGGCCGTCGAACCCCTCCGGCGCGCCCACGCCGAGGAGCTGGCGGAGCTGGTCGAGCGGGCCGAGGCCATGGGTGCGAAGACGGTGCCCGGCCGCAAGGAGATCGAGGAGCGCCAGCACCGCGAGGAACGCCGGTACCGGACCGACGACTTCCGCGCCGGCCTGGCCGTGCTGGCCGGCGCCTATCGCGACCGGCTGGTGGCACAGGCGGACGTCGAGCGCGGCAGTGGCGGCGCCGCCGAACTGCGCCGGGTGGCGGGTGCGGTGGACTCGATCGGCGCGGCGGCGCGCGCCCTCGGCCGGAACCCGAACGAGGCGTTGCTGCTCGAGGCGCTGCTGGTGTCGCTGTCGGGCATGGAGGCCTGACTCGCCTACGATGGGCGGCCGTCGGTCGGCGCCGAGGTCCTGGCAGGGACGTGCCGCACGGCAGTGGCCTGGGTAGCTCAGACGGCAGAGCAACGCACTCGTAATGCGTAGGTCAGGGGTTCGATTCCCCTCCCAGGCTCGGATCGCCGGGCGCGCCGACCCGCCCGGCCGGCCCCCTCCCGGGCGACCCCTCAGAACAGCTCGGGCGGCGGCGGGTCGGGCCCGGCCCGGGCCGCCCTGCTCAGCTCGATCATCGACGGGCTGTCGGGACGGTCGAGACCGAGATCGGGCTCCTGGCCGAAGGGCACGGGCCCCTCGAAGCGCCAGGACCGGGGCGCACCGTCACTGTCGACGGGGGTGAGGGTGAAGCCCTCGTAGGTCTTCAGGTAGTGGTGGTGGTGACAGAGCCGGGCCAGGTTGTCGAGCGAGGTCGGGCCACCGTCCGCGAAGGGGACCACGTGGTCGATCTCGAGACCGGCCCGGGTAGAGCACCTGGGCACCACACAGACCGGGTCGCGCACCATGAGGGCGTGGCACAGGGCGGTGGGGACGTGGCGGCCCAGGGTGGCCACCTTCTCGATGGTGCCGGCCCGCTCATAGACACAGGAGACGAAGGCGTCGTCGGTGAGGCTCGCCAGGCCTTCGTAGGTGAGACTGCCCACCCCGTCGGCCTCACAGCACTGGCCCGGGCCGACGCGACGGTTCTGGAGCACGTCGAGGTCGACCCGGACGAGCAGCGTGGTGGCCGTGCCTGACGGGGCCCCGCCACCCTCTTTCGTCACCAGGTCGAAGAAAGCGTCGGCCAGATAGGCGGCCTGGGGCTCGCGCTCACCCTTGTCCCGGGCCGCCTCGAACTGCTCTTTGGCGGCCCTCTCCAAGACGGCCACCAGCCGCGCACCCCGTTCGGGCAGGTCCCGGCCGGAGAAGCAGAAGGCCCCTTCGGCGTCTCTCCAGTGGCGGAAGTGGCGATCGGCGTGGATCCGCCGCAACGCAGCGGCCGGATCGGACGTGGCCGAGGCCGCCTTGGCCTTGCGACACCGCTCCTTCAAGGTGGGCAGGGCCTCGCGTCGGGCCGTGTCGATGAGCTCGTCGGTGGCCTCGGGGGCCGACTGGGCGGCGTCGGTGATGGCGGCCGCCTGGGCCGAGGACAGCTCCCCCTTTCGAAGCGCCTCTTCGAGACCGGGTAGCGACGAGGCCGCCCCGGCCCGCTCCAGGGTGCCCCGGGCCGCCCCGAGGCCCACGCCCTCGATGTCGGCCAGCAGGGAGGCGGCCGACGAGAAGCCCTCCTCGCGGTGGAACCCGACCTCGTCCAGACGACCGGCCAGCAGTGTCTTGATGGTGTCGCCCAGCCGCACGACGGCCACGCTCTTCTCGAAGAGCAGGCGGGCATGGGGACCGGTCAGCACCCCGGGCTCCAGTTCGGCCGCCAGCTCGGCCAGCAGCGAGTGGGCCACGTCCAGGCGGGCACGCAGGGTCCCACCCGGGGCCTCCCGTTCGGCGGTACCCGGTCCTGTCATCGACACCATGGACACAGTCCAGCAGGGGGGTGTGACAGGGTCGCCAACCGGCGCCCGTAACGGCGACGTGTAGGGTGCGGCCATGGCCGATCAGGCGGAATTCGCCGACCTCGCCATGGTGCACATGCCGGCGCTCTACACGGCCGCGCTGCGGATGACGCGCAACCCGTCCGATGCCGAGGACCTCGTCCAGGAGACGTACCTGAAGGCCTACCGGGCATTCGGCAGCTTCACCGAGGGCACCAATCTCAAGGCCTGGCTGTACAAGATCCTCACCAACACCTTCATCAACTCCTACCGGGCGAAGAAGCGCCGGCCGGAGGTGGCCGACGTCGAGGACGTGGAGGACCTCTACCTCTACCGGCGGCTGTCGGGTGACCAGCCGGCCGGACTCGGGCGCAGCGCCGAGGAGGAGGTGCTCGAGGGGATCACCGACACCGAGGTCAAGGCGGCCATCGAGTCGCTGCCGGAGTCGTTCCGCATCGCCGTGCTCCTGGCCGACGTCGAAGGTTTCTCGTACAAGGAAATCGCCGAGATCACCGATGTCCCCATCGGCACGGTGATGTCCCGGATCCACCGAGGAAGAAAGGCATTGCAGAAGGCGTTGTCCGAGTACGGCGCCGCGCAGGGCCTGGTGGGCGCCAAGGGCGAAGGACGGTAGGAGGACCCGATGGAGGAGGAGGGAGCCGGAGTGGAGGGCAGTGCCCCTGATCCGTTCCTGCCCACGTCGGCCTTCCTGGACTGCAGCCAGACGGTCGAGGTGCTCTACGAGTACCTCGACGGCGAGCTCACCGAGGAGCGCCGGGTGCAGATCAGGCGGCATCTCGACCTGTGCGGCCCGTGCGTGGGTGCCTTCGGCTTCGAGGAGGACCTGCGGAAGGTGATCGCCAGCCGGTGCCGGGACCGGGTACCCGACAGCCTGATCAAGCGGGTGGACGCCGCCCTGCAGGCCGAGCGCCTGGCCGAGCGGGGCGCGGGAAAGCCGGCGGGAACGCCGACGGGCACCCAGGCGGGCACGCAATCCGGTCACCAGGGCGGATCCACCTCCGGCTGATCCGGGGATCCACGCCGGGGCCATCCGGAGACCGACGAGGCCTTCAGCCGGCGGCAGGCAGCGAGGGCGTGCCCGTGGGGTCCGCCGGGTCGGGGACGGCCCGCCTCCATAGAATGGCGCGATGACGATCGTCACGGCACCGTCCTCCGGTGCAGCCCCCGGGGAAGAGGGCGCCACCGACGAGCCGGCCTCCCCCGGCGCCATCTCGTGGGATGTGGCCACCCGCACGGCCGCGTGGATGGGGCGCAGGCACCCGCTGACCGTGCCCTACCGGCCGGACGAACTACAGGCCGAGTTCGACGAGCTGACCGCCCAGGCCGAGGAGCTGGTGGCGGCGTCGACGGGCCTGCGATCGCCGACAGGGCCGGCCCGGGCCAGGGTCACCGACCGGGCCGGATGGGTCCGGGCCAACGTGGCCTCGTTCCAGCGGCTGGTCGGCCCGCACCTCGACCGCCTCGATCCCGCCCGGCGCCTGTCGCGGCTCCGTCCGCCACACCCGCCGGCCGATGCCACCCGGGCCACCGACGAGACCGACCCCATCGACCCCACCGACCCCATCGACGGCACCGAATCCGCAGAGCCCACCGACCCCACCGGCACCAGCCGCTTCCGCCCCCCTTCGGGCCTTTCCGGCCTTTCCGGGCTGGCCGGGCTTCCTGCGGCCGCCGGTGAGCAACTGGCCCTGACGATCGCCGGCGCCGGGAGGGCGGCCACGGGGGCGCAGATGGGCCTGATCCTGGGATGGATGTCCACGCGGGTGCTCGGGCAGTACGACCTCCTCCTGACCGAGGATGCCGTGGAAGACCAGGACATCGTCTACTACGTCGGTCCGAACGTGGTGGCCCTCGAGCACCAGCACGGGTTCGATCCCCGGGAGTTCCGGCTGTGGCTGGCGCTCCACGAGGTCACCCACCGGTGCCAGTTCACGGCCGTCCCGTGGATGCGCGCCCACTTCGTGTCCCTGATCGACGAGGGGCTGGGAGCCATGGAGCCGGACCCGGCCAAGATCGCCGAGGCCGTCCGGCGGATGGCCGACGAGATCAGGGCCGGCCGCAACCCGCTCCGCGACGCCGGTGCCCTGGGGCTGATGGCGACGCCCGAGCAGCTCGAGCACCTCCAGAAGATCCAGGCGCTGATGAGCCTGCTCGAGGGCCACGGCGACGTGACCATGGACCGGGCCGGGGCGGCCGACATCCCGAGCGCCCCCCGCTTCAGCGAGGTCCTGCGCGAGCGCCGTAACAGGGCCAGGGGACCGGCCCGGTTGCTGCGCCAGCTCATCGGGCTCGAGGCGAAACTGCGCCAATACGAGGAGGGGGAGCGGTTCGTGGCCGCCGTCGAGCGCAGCGGGGGCACCGAACTGTTCGACCGGGTGTGGCGGGGTCCCGAGTGGCTGCCGTCGCTGGCCGAGATCCGGGACCCGGCGGCGTGGATCTCCCGTGTCGGTGCCGCCCCCGCGCTCCCGGGCTGAACCCGTCGTCGGCGACCTGCTGGCCCGCTGCACGTTTCCGGCCGAGGGGTCGGCGCTGACCTGCGCCGTCTCGGGAGGACCCGACTCGATGGCGCTGCTGGTGCTGGCGGTGGCGGCCGGATGCGACGTGACCGCCGTCCATGTAGACCACGGCCTGCGTCCGGGGTCGGCGGCCGAGGCCGACGTGGTGGCCGCGGCCGCCGGGCAGCTGGGCGCCGCCTTCCGTTCGGTGCGGGCCGACGTGGGGCACGGACCCAACCTCGAAGAGCGCGCCCGCCTCGCCCGTCGCATGGTCCTTCCGCCCGACGCCGCCACCGGCCACACCGCCGACGACCAGGCCGAGACCATGCTGCTCAACCTGCTCCGCGGCGCCGGTGTGGACGGGCTGGCGGGGATGCGGCCGGGGAGCCGCCATCCCATCTTGGCCCTGCGTCGCCACGAGACGGCCCAAGTCTGCGCGACCAGTGGGATCGAGCCGGTCCGCGATCCGTCCAACAAGGACCCCCGCTTCGTCCGCAACCGGGTGCGGTCGGAGCTGCTGCCGCTGTGCGAGCGGATCGCCGGTCGGGACGTGGTGGAGGTGCTGGCCCGGCAGGCGACCCTGATGGCCGGCGACGCCGACACCCTGGCGGCCGTGGCCGACCTGGCAGACCCGACGGACGCCGCCGCTCTGGCCACCGCGCCCGAAACCGTGGCCCGGCGGACCGTGCGGTCGTGGCTCAGGGGCGACGGCCCCCATCCGCCGGACGCGGCCGCCGTCGAGCGGGTGCTGATGGTGGCCCGGGGCCGGGCGGTGGCCACCGAGGTGGCCGGGGGCACCCGGATCGCCCGGAGCCGCGGCCGCCTCCGGGCGGTGCCGACGCCGGCGGATGAGCCCACGGCCGCGCCCGGCTCGGAGCCCGCCGCCGAGACCGCCGCCTCCGGTACAGTCACGCCGTGACCACGGCCGGAGGGGTGGAGCAACCGGGGTCGTCGACGTCGCCTGCACCGGCCCCGCCCCGACCCGCCGCCGCCACCGACCCCGCCCCCGCAACCGACCACGCCACCGACTGCCGACGGCGCCCGCCCCCCGTCGCCGGCGTCGGCACTGGCGGACTCCGACGGGGTCGGCGAGATCGTGGTGGCCGAGGACCGGCTGCAGGCCCGCATCGCCGAGCTGGGCAGGCAGATCACCGAGGACTACCGCGACCGACCGCCCCTGCTGATCGGGGTGCTGAAGGGGGCCTTCACCTTCATGAGCGACCTGTCGCGGGCCATCCCGCTACCGGTCGAGGTCGACTTCATGGCGGTGTCCTCCTATGGCAGCGCCACCAGGACGTCGGGGGTCGTGCGCATCGTCAAGGACCTGGAGGTGGACCTGGCCGACCGGCATGTGCTGGTGGTGGAGGACATCGTCGACAGCGGCCTGACGCTGAGCTATCTGCAGCGCTACCTGCTGGCCCGGGGACCGGCCAGCCTGGAGGTGTGCGCCCTGCTGGTCAAGGAGGGCCAGCAGCGGACGGCCCTCGACCTGCGCTACGTCGGCTTCACCATCCCGCCGTCGTTCGTGGTGGGCTACGGGCTCGATGTGGCCGAACGCCTCCGCAACCTCGGTGCCGTGTACGCCTACTCGGGGACGGTGCCCGGTGCCTGAGGGAATGGGGTCGTCTGCGCCGGCGTCGGCCCCGCCGGGACCCGCCGCGCCGCCCGGCCCCGCCCAGGACGCCGGCCCGGGACCGCGTCGGTGACCGTCGACCGCGACCGGGTCGCCCGGGCCGTCACCGAGCTGCTGGCCGCCGTCGGCGAGGACCCCGACCGCGACGGCCTGCTCAGGACGCCGGCGCGGGTGGCGGCCATGTACGAGGAGCTGATCTCCGGCCTCGACGAGGACCCCGGCAGCCACCTCGAGGTGACCTTCTCGGCCGACCACGACGAGATGGTCATGGTCCGCGACATCCCGTTCGCATCCCTGTGCGAGCACCACCTGATCCCGTTCATGGGCCGGGCCCACGTGGCCTACATCCCCGGGGACGACGGCCGCATCACCGGGCTGTCCAAGCTGGCCCGGCTGGTCGACGGGTTCGCCAAGCGCCTGCAGGTGCAGGAACGGATGACCACCCAGATCGCCGACGCCATGGAGCGGGCGCTGGCGCCGAAGGGGGTGCTGGTGGTGGTGGAGGCCGAACACCTCTGCATGTCCATGCGGGGCGTGAAGAAGCCCGGGACCCTGACCATCACCTCGGCCGTGCGGGGCCTCTTCCGGACCCAGCAGTCCACGCGGGCCGAGGCCATGCAGTTCATCCACGGCCGCTGAACCGGGCCCACCCGCCTACCGCCGGATGCCCGGAAATCCCGGCAGATTCTGCCGTCCAGCGGTCACGGCCCCGGCCGGCCTGGTTTACGCTGGGTGGCCATGCCGGTCACGCACCCCGATGGCCGCCCCCTGGTCATGGGGATCCTCAACGTCACGCCGGACTCGTTCTCGGACGGTGGGGAGTACTTCGAAAGGGATCGGGCTATCACCAGAGGCCATGAGATGATCGAACAAGGGGCCGACATCGTCGACGTGGGCGGCGAGTCGACCCGGCCGGGGGCGGTCCCGGTGGAACCGGAAGAGGAGCTGCGCCGGGTGGTGCCGGTGGTGGCGGCGCTGGCGCCCCACGTGCGGGTGTCGGTGGACACCACCAAGGAGCTCGTGGCCACCAGGGCCGTCGAGGCCGGGGCCACCCTCGTCAACGACGTCTCGGCCACCCTGTGGCCGGTGGCGGCCGAGCACGGGGTCGGGTGGGTGGCCATGCACCGGCAGGGCTCCCCGGCCGACATGCAGGTCGCCCCTTCCTACGGTGACGTGGTGGCCGAGGTCGAGGCCTACCTGGTCGGACGGGCGTCGGCGGCGGCCGACGCCGGCGTCGGCGAGATCTGGATCGACCCCGGCATCGGCTTCGGCAAGACGGTCGGGCACAATCTCGAGCTGCTGGCCGCCACCGGGCGCCTGGCCGCCCACGGGTACCCGCTGCTGGTCGCCACCAGCCGCAAGAGCTTCCTCGGGGTCCTGGGCGGCCGGGACGGGCGGCCGGCCCGGGTCGGGGACCGCCTGGCCGGATCGCTGGCCACGGCCACCTGGGCCATGGCCGAGGGGGCGTCCATGGTCCGCGTCCACGACGTGGAGGAGTCGGTCGAGGCCGCCGTGCTGGTGGGTGCGGGGGCCGGCCGGTGAGAGGGAAGTGGGCGGCCGGCATCCCGCCGCGCAACTTCACCTGGGTCATCAGGGACCGCCTGGCCGTCAGCGAGCGACCGGGGGGGTTCGCGCCGAACCACCGGCGGGTACGCCGGCAAGAAGAGATCATCTGGCTCCGCCAGCAGGGGTTCACGGTGGTGGTGTCCCTGCTGCCGTCGCCCCACAACCTCCAGGCCTACGAGGAGCAGGAGCTGCCGAGCATCCACTACCCCCTGCCGTCGGCCGGCGACACCCGCAAGGTCCTCCTCGATCTCAATCAGGGACTGCACGCCCGGCTGCAGGCGGGTGAGCGGCTTCTGGTCCACCAGGACGAGCTCGGTGACCGGGTCATGGGGGTGGCCGCCGGGTACCTCCTGTGGTCGGGACGGATCCCCGACGGCCCCCAGGCCGTGTCGGTGGTGGAGCGCATGATCGGCCATCCCATGGGCCCGTCCGGGCGCGAGCTGGTGGCCCTGGCCGAGGAGATCGACCCCGTCGGGGCCACACCGCCGGTCGCCCCGGAGACCCGGTGAGCGGCGGGGCGGTCGACCGTTGAGCGACGCGCCCGCCGACCGGATAGAGCTCCGCGGCCTGCGGGTGCTCGGGGCCCACGGCGTACTGCCGGAGGAGCGGGACCGGCCCCAGCCCTTCGAGGTGGACGCCGACGTGCTCGTCGACCTGTCGCCCGCGGGTGCCAGCGACGAGCTGGCCGACACCGTCGACTACGGGGCGGTGGCCGACCGCATCGTGGCCACGGTGGCCGGCAGCCACCGGGCCCTGCTCGAGGCGCTGGCCACCGAGGCGGCCGACGCCGTCCTCGGCGTGGACGGGCGCATCACCCGGGTGACCCTGAGCGTGCGCAAGCTGCGGCCGCCGCTGCCGGTCGACGTGGCCACCGTCGGGGTGCGGGTCACCCGGCACCGGTGAACATCGTCCCCCCGGTCGAGACGTCCACCACCCGGGCGTTCCTCAGTCTGGGGTCGAACCTGGGAGACCGCCAGCAGCACCTGCGGCGGGCCGTCGACCAGCTGCGGGCCGACGGGGTCCTGGCCGTGACCTCGGTCTCGCCCATCTACGAGACCGAGCCGGTGGGGGGTCCCGACGGCCAAGATCCGTACCTCAACCTGGTGGTCGAGCTGGCCGTCGGCCCCCAGACCGACCCGCGTCACGTGCTGAACGAGTGCCGCCGCCTCGAGGCGGCCGCCGGCCGGGTCCGGACGGCGCGGTGGGGCCCCCGCACGCTCGACGTCGACGTCCTGTGGATGGACGGCATCACCCTCGAGACCGAGGAGCTGACCGTGCCCCACCCCCGGATGTGGGAGCGCCGGTTCGTGCTGGCCCCTCTGGCCGATCTGGCCCCCGACCTGGTCGACGGGACCGCCCTCGAACGCGCTGGTGGCGCGGTCGTTCGCGTGGGTACACTGTGAGGGCAACAAGTACGGTTCTCTGACACGAACGGCACCCTGCGGGGGCCGGAACGTCGAAAGGGGTCTCGTGACCGCTGTACGCATCATCGGTCCCGGAAGGGCCGGTTCCTCGCTGGCATCGGCGCTCGGCGCAGCAGGGTGGGTGGTGGAGCCGTCGTTGGGCCGCGCCGACGACCTCGCGGGCGCGGCCGGCCACGTCGATCTGCTGGTCATCGCCACCCCCGACGACGCCGTCGCCCGGGTGGCGGCCCGGGTCGCCCCGGTCGACACCACCGTGGTGGCCCACCTGTCGGGGTCGCTCGGGACCGACGCCCTGCTGCCCCATCCCCACCGGGCCGGCCTGCACCCCCTGGTGCCGCTGCCCGACGCCGCCGTCGGCGCCCGCCGGCTGGGTGCCGGGGCCTCCTTCGCCGTGGCCGGCTCCGATGCGGTCGCCCTGGCCGTGGTCGGCGGGGCCGTGGCCGCGCTGCGCGGCCGGTCGTTCGAGGTGGCCGACGACGACCGCCCCGCCTACCACGCGGCCGCGGCCGTGGCCGCCAACCACGTGGTGGCCCTGCTGGGCCAGGTCCAGCGGGTGGCCGCCACGGCCGGCCTGCCGCTGGAGGCGTACGGCCAGCTCGTCCGGGCGGCCGTCGACGACGCCCTGGCTCTGGGGCCGGCGGCCGCCCTGACGGGGCCGGCGTCCCGCGGCGACTGGACCACGCTGCAGGCCCACCGGACCGTGCTCGCCGGTCTCGACGACGACGGCGCCGAGCTGGCCGCCTACGACGCCATGGTGGCCATGGCCCGCCGCCTGGCCGGCGCGGCGTCGGCCTCCGGCAGTGTCGCCGCCGCCGGAACTGCCGCCGCCGCCGGGGTCGCCGATGTGGCCGCCGCCGGAACTGCCGCCGCCGAGGACGCCGCATGACCGCCCTGATCGAGGCGCCGGGCGCCCGCCGGCCACCGCTCCCGCGTGTCGCCCGCAGGCGGGTCACGCCCGAGGTGATCGACACCGTCGAGGCGTTCTCGCGCCGGCTCGAGTCGGCACGGGCCGCCGGCGCCCGTGTCGGGCTCGTCCCCACCATGGGCGCCCTGCACGCCGGCCACCGTTCCCTCGTCGAGCGGGCCGCGGCCGAGTGCGACCTGGTGGCCGTCACCATCTTCGTCAACCCGCTGCAGTTCGGCGACCCCGACGACCTGGTCCACTACCCGCGCACGCTGGCGGCCGACCTCGAGCTGGCCTCGGCCGCGGGCGCATCGGTCGTGTTCGCGCCGTCGGCCTCCGAGATGTACCCCGACGGTGCCGGCGCGGTGGCGACCGCCGTGGACGTGGCCGGGGTCAGCGAACGGTGGGAGGGTGCCTCCCGTCCCGGCCACTTCGCCGGGGTGGCCACCGTGGTGGCCAAGCTGTTCGCCATGTCGGGCCGGTGCCGTGCCTACTTCGGGGAGAAGGACTTCCAGCAGCTGGCCGTGGTCCGGCGGATGGCCCGTGACCTGTCGTTCCCCGTCGAGGTCGTGGGGTGCCCGATCGTGCGGGACGCCGACGGCCTGGCCCTCTCGAGCCGCAACGTCCGCCTGTCGCCGCCGGAGCGGGCCGCCGCCCTGGTGCTGCCCCGGGCACTGGCCGCCGGTGCGGCCGAGGCCGGGCGCCCGGGCGCCACCCCCCGCTCGGTGGAGGACGTGATGGCGGCCGTCGTCGCCACCGAGCCGGCGGTCGCCCTCGACTACGCCGTCGTGGTCGACGCCGCCGGCCTCGACCCGGCGCCCACCCTGGCGGCGGCCGCCGCCCTGCGGCTGCTGGTGGCGGCCGTGGTCGGGCCGGTGCGCCTGATCGACAACCTCGACCTGCCGGTCTCCGAGCTGTCCGCGGTCCGCGCTCCGGCGCGACCGCGCCATCGTCCTGCATCCGTGAAAGGGGCTGAACCTTGCGTCGCCGAATGATGAAGTCGAAGATCCACCGGGCCACGGTGACCGACGCCAACCTCAACTACGTCGGCTCCATCAGCCTCGATCCCGAGCTGATGGAGCTGGCCGACATCCTCGAGTGGGAACAGGTGACCGTGGTCGACATCGACAACGGCGCCCGGTTCGAGACCTACGCCATCGTGGGTGGGCCCGGCCAGGTGTGCCTGAACGGCGCGGCCGCCCGCCTGGTACATCGGGGCGACAAGGTCATCGTCATCACCTACGCCGACTACGAGCAGGCGGAGCTCGAGTCCTTCGCGCCGCGGATCGTGCACGTCGACGGTGCCAACCGGGTCATCGACGAGTCCACCGCCCGCCTCGACGTGGAGCTCGACCGGATCACCCAGACGTGACGCCCGCCGGCGGGCGGGCCGGCCCCCCGGGGCCCTTCGACGTCCTGGTGCTCGGTAGCGGCGTCGCCGGGCTGTCGGCGGCCGTGCGGCTGGCGTCGGGTCCGCTGCGGGTGGCCGTGCTGACCAAGGCCGAGCTGTGGCGCTCGGCCACGCGCTGGGCCCAGGGTGGCGTGGCCGCCGTCCTCGGCGGGGACGAGGACTCGACCGACCTCCACCTGGCCGACACGCTGGCGGCCGGCGCCGGGCTCTGCGACGCCGACGCCGTGCGGGTGCTGGTGGACGAGGGCCCGGCCCGGGTGCGCGAGCTGATCGCCCTCGGGGTCGAGTTCGACCGGCGCCCCGGGGGCTCCCTCGAGCTGGCCCGCGAGGGCGGGCACTCGACCGCCCGGGTGGTCCACGCCGGCGGGGCCGCCACCGGTGCCGAGGTGGAGCGGGCGCTGGTCGAGGCCACCCGGCAGACGGCCGCGGCCGTGCTCGAGCAGTGGTTCGCCCTCGACCTGCTGGTGGAGGGCGGGAGGTGCCGGGGGGTGCGGGCGCTGTCGGCCGAGGGGCACGAGTGCGAGGTGCGGGCCGCCCACACCGTGCTCGCCACCGGCGGCGCCGGCCAGCTCTTCTCGGTGACGACCAACCCGCCGGAGACGACGGCCGACGGCCTGGCCATGGCCCTGCGGGCCGGTGTGGCCGTGGCCGACGTCGAGTTCATGCAGTTCCACCCGACGGCCCTGCACCACCCGGCGATGCCCCGGCCGCTGCTGTCGGAGGCGCTGCGCGGCCACGGCGCCCTCCTGCGGGACGCCCGGGGCGAGCGCTTCGTCGACGAGCTGGCCCCGAGGGACGTGGTCAGCCGGGCCATGGCCGAACGGATGCGGGCCCAGGGGGTCGAGCACCTGTGGCTCGACGCCACCGGACTCGAGTCCTTCGCGGTGCGCTTCCCGACCATCGCCGCCTCGCTGGAGGCGGCCGGGCTCGATCCGGCCGTCGAGTGGCTGCCGATCGCGCCGGCCGCCCACTACCTGTCGGGCGGGGTCATGACCGACCTGTCGGGCGCCACCGCCCTGCCCGGACTGTGGGCGGCCGGGGAGGTCGCCTGCACCGGCGTGCACGGTGCCAACCGGCTGGCGTCGAACTCGCTCCTCGAGGGCATGGTGTTCGGGGCCCGCCTGGCCGAGGCCGTCCTCGACGGCGTCGTCGTCCCGTCGTCCTCGGGGGTGCTCGGCCCGGTCCTCGAGGGCGCCTTCGAGGCCGCCGACGTTGCGACCCCGGCGCCCCCGGCTTCCCCGACGACCCCGGCCGAGGTACCCGGCCCCGGGGATCCCACCAAGGCCCGCGACGTCCTGCAGCGAGCGATGACCGAGGGGGCCGGTGTGGTGCGGTCGGCGGCCTCCCTGGCGGCGGCCCGACACACCGTGGACGCGCTGTCCGCGCCCGTCGGCGCCGCCGCGCCCTCCGTGGCCACCGGCGAGCTCGCCAATCTGGCCACGGCGGCCCGGGCCCTCCTCGACGCGGCCACCGTGCGCACGGAGTCACGGGGCGCCCACTCGAGAGCCGACTTCCCCGGGACCGACGACCGGTGGCGGCGCCGGATCGTCCATGTCGGCGGTAGGGTCGCCGTCCTGGCCGGTTCGGGCGGGGACGCCCGCCGCACCGGCGACGACGCGGACCCCTGAGACGTCGGAGGACACGGTGAGCACCATGCAGGGATCGCCCGTCGACGGGCGGACGGCCGGCGGACCCTCGGGCGGCCCGGCGGGCGGCCCCGCGGGCGGCCCGGCGGCACCCGACGCCGTCGACCCTCCGGCCCGGGCGGTCACCGAGGCCGTGGCCCGCGCCCTGGACGAGGACGTCCTGCCCCTGGGCGACCTGACGGCCGCCCTCGTGCCGGCGACGGCCGTGCGCACGGCCTCGATCGTCAGCCGGGCGACCGGGGTGCTGGCCGGCGGCGCCTGCGCCCGGGCGGCCTTCGGTATGGTCGACGCCGGCCTCGAGGTGCGCTGGTACCTCGCCGACGGGTCGGCGCTGGCACCCGGCACGGTGGTGGCCGACGTGACCGGCGCACTGCGGTCGATCCTGACGGCCGAGCGGACCGCGCTCAACTTCCTGTGCCACCTGTCGGGGGTGGCCACCCAGACCCGAAGGGTGGTGGACGCGGTGGCCGCCGTCCGTCCGGCCACCCGCGTCCTCGACACCCGCAAGACGCTGCCCGGCCTGCGGGCCCTGCAGAAGGCGGCCGTGCGGGCCGGCGGCGGGACCAACCACCGGGGCAGCCTCTCCGATGCCGTGCTGGTCAAGGACAACCATCTGGGAGGCACCACCATCACGGCGGCGGTGGCCGCCGCCCGCGAGCGGTGGCCCGGCCGCATGGTCGAGGTGGAGTGCGACCGTGCCGCCCAGGTCGACGAGGCCGTGGCCGCCGGCGCGACGGTGGTGCTGCTGGACAACATGGATCCCGACCAGGTGGCGTCGTGCGTGGCCGCCGTACGGTCCTCCGGTGCGGCCACCCTCGTCGAGGTCTCCGGCGGCGTCACCCTGGCCAGCGCCGGGGCGTACGCGGCGGCCGGTGCCGACCTGGTGTCCCTGGGGGCGCTCACCCACTCGGCCCCCGCCCTCGACCTCGGGCTCGACCTGGCGCCCGACGGCGGGCCGGAGGCCTGACGTGCTCCTCGCCATCGACGTCGGCAACACCGAGACCGTGGTCGGGCTGTTCGCCGACGACCTGGCGGCCGCCCCCACCGGTCCGCTCGACGGCAACGAACCGGCCGGCCTGGCCCACCACTGGCGGCTGTCCACGGTGGCCGAGCGGACCGCCGACGAGCACGCCCTGTTGCTGACCCAACTGCTCGACCTGGACGGCCTGGACGTGGAGGAGGCCGTCACCGGCCTGGCCGTGACCTCGTCGGTGCCGCTGGTGACGGCCAACCTCCGCCAGATGGCCGCCCGCTGGTTCGAGGTGCCCACGGTGGTGCTCGAGCCGGGCGTCAAGTCGGGGATGCCCATCCTCTACGACAACCCGAAGGAGGTCGGCGCCGACCGGATCGCCAACGCGGTGGGCGCCTACGACCTGTTCGGCGGACCGTGCGTGGTCGTCGACCTGGGCACCGCCACCACCTTCGACGCCATCTCGGCCGAGGGCCAGTACCTCGGCGGGGCCATCACGCCCGGCGTCGCCATCAGCCTCGACGCCCTCTTCGCCCAGGCGGCCGCCCTGCGGCGGGTGGAGCTGGTCGAGCCCCGGAGCGTCATCGGCAAGTCGACGGTGGAGTCCATCCAGTCGGGTGCCCTCTACGGGTTCGCGGGCCAGGTCGACGGGCTCTGCCGGCGGTTCGCGGAGGTGCTCGGCGACTGCACGGTGGTCGCCACCGGCGGGATGGCCGAGCTCATCGCCCCACACGCCGTCGCCATCGAGTACGTCGAGCCGTGGCTCACCCTCCACGGGCTCCGGATCATCTTCGAGCGCAACGTGGGAAGCGGGAGCGGGCGTGGGTGAGGAGGGGAGCGGCCGGATCCCCTACCGATTCGACCGCACGGCCACGGCGGCCGAGCTCGTCGAGCGCTTCGCCGGCATCGGGGACGGGGACGAGACCGGTGTGGTCGTGTCGGTGGCCGGCCGGCTCATGCGCCAGCGCGACCAGGGCCGGCTCGCCTTCGGCGAGCTCCGCGACTCGACGGGGGCCGTGCAGCTCTTCGCCCTCGCCAAGGTGACGCAGGACTTCGCCGGCTTCACCGCCCTGTCGCTCGGCGACTGGATCGGCGCCACCGGGGAGGTGGTGCGGACCCGCCGGGGCGAGCTCAGCGTCAAGGTGTCGGACTGGGTGCTGCTGGCCGAGGCCCGGCGCGCCTTCGGCGACAAGTGGCACGGCGTCACCGACGTCGAGACGCGCTTCCGACAGCGCGAGGTCGACCTGTGGGCGAACGAGGGCAGCCGCGGCATCCTGCTGCTGCGGAGCCGGGTCATCTCGTGGTTGCGCCGCACGCTCGAGGACCGGGGATTCGTCGAGGTCGAGACGCCCATCCTCCACCCGCTGGCGGGCGGCGCCGCTGCCAAGCCGTTCGTCACCCACCACAACGCCCTCGACGCCGACCTCTACCTGCGCATCGCTCCCGAGCTCTACCTCAAGCGGTTGGTGGTGGGCGGGTTCGAGAAGGTCTTCGAGATCGGTCGCGTCTTCCGCAACGAGGGGCTGTCGCCCCGCCACAACCCCGAGTTCACCATGCTCGAGCTGTACCAGGCCTACGCCGACTACCGCGACCTCATGGAGATGGTCGAGGAGCTGGTGTCGTCGCTGGCGACCGCCATGACCGGCGGCCCGGTGCTCACCTACGGGGAACGTGCACTCGACCTCACGCCGCCGTGGCGGCGGGCCACCCTCGTGGAGCTCGTCCGCGAGCACTCCGGTCTCGACGTGACCATGGACACACCCGTCGAGGAGCTTCGGGCCCACGTGGCCGCCACCGGTGTGGTGCCCCACGAGTCGTGGGGACCGGGCAAGCTGCTGCTCGAGCTCTACGAGAAGTCGGCGGAGGCGGCACTGTGGGGACCGGTCTTCGTGACCGACTTCCCGGCCGAGGTGTCGCCGCTCGCCCGCCGGCACCGTGACGATCCCCGCCTGACCGAACGCTTCGAGGCCATCGTGGCCGGGCGCGAGCTGGCGAACGCCTTCAGCGAACTGATCGATCCCGACGACCAGCGCGGACGGTTCGAGGCCCAGGCGGCCGCACGGGCCGCCGGCGAGGACGAGACCATGCCGGTCGACGAGGAGTACCTGCGGGCGCTGGAACACGGCCTGCCGCCCACCGCCGGCCTGGGCGTGGGTATCGACCGCCTGGTGATGCTGCTGGCCGACGCCGCCAACATCAGGGAGGTCATCGCCTTCCCCACCCTGCGGCCGTTGCACTGAGTGGCGGCGGCGAAGTGCTGAGCGACACCGACCGCATCCGCAACCTGCTCGGCACCTACTGCGAGCGCATCGACGCCGGCGACTTCGACGGCGTGGGCGCACTGTTCGGGGCGGGCGCCCTCGCCGACGAGCACGGTGCCGAGCTGGCGCGGCGGCGCGGCCGACGTGGCCGCGTTCTTCCGCCGGACGGTACGGCTCCATGACGGCAGTCCCCGTACCAAGCATCTGGTGGTCGACACCGTCTTCGAGGAGCCCGCGCCGACCTCCGCCGGTCGCGCCGACGACCCGGCCGGAACCGGGATCACGGCCCGGTCGTCCTACGTGGTCCTCCAGGCGAGCGACGGGCACGTGCTCCGTCCCGTCATCGCCGGCCGCTACGTCGATCGCTTCGCCCTTGCCGCCGGAGGGGAGTGGTACTTCGCCGAACGGCGGTTCACGGTCGATCTCACCGGCGATCTGACGGAGCACATGGCCTGGGAACTGTGACGCTCCCCGAGGCGCCGTGGAGTTCGGGCGCTCGGCCCGGTGCAAGGACCCCGGCGGCGGCACCTTTGCGTTGATCCAACCGGGCTGAGACGTTCGATCGGTTGCCTGCCGTTCATCGGCGGCAGGACAGCCCCCGAAGGTCGGAGTCCTCGTCGACCATCAGCTCCACGTCCCGGAAGCCGTGGCGTTCGAGCGCCGGCCCGAGCACGACGTCCTGGCCGGCGCCGAGCTCGAGGAGCAGCGAGCCGCCCGGGCGGAGAAGCCGTGCAGCGTCGGCGACGGCCCGGACGAGGAAGCGGGCGCCGTCCTCGCCGCCGTCGAGGGCGCGTCGCGGCTCGAACGCGGTCACATCGCGAGGAAGCAGGTGGAGGCGCCCGGTGGGCACGTAGGGGACGACCGCCGTCACCACGTCTGCCTGTCCGCGCAGCGCGACGGGCAGATCGGCGCCCATGTCGCCCTCGACCACCTCGACGCGGTTGCTCCTCGCGCACGCGGCGGCAAGGGGATCGATCTCGGTCCCGATGATCCGTGCCGCCGGCCGCCGGCGGGCGAGCACGACGGCGACGGTCCCGGCCCCGGTGCAGAGGTCGACGGCGACGCCGCGCGCCGGCAGCCTGTCGGCCGCCTCGACGGCCAGGGGCTCGCTCTGCCAGCGCGGCACGTAGACACCCGGCTGCACCATCACCGTCTCGCCGCAGAACCGCACCGAGCCCACCAGCCATGCCAGCGGCTCTCCCGCGCAGCGGCGCGCCACGAGCGCGTGCAGGCGCTCCCGGTCCCCGCCCGCAGCCTGGACGAGCTCGGCGGCCTCCTCCTCGGCGGCGATGCATCCGGCGCCGAGGAGTTGCAGTGTCGCCTGGTCGAGATCGGGCCCGTCCACCACGAGACAGTTTCTTAGCGCAGCCGGTGGCGCCCTCGGCACGGCGCCGTGCCCCAGGCGCCCACGCGCCCGTCGGCCCCTTACCGATCCCTAACACCGTTCACATCCCTTCCTTATGCCCGCATGGGAGAACTGTGGGAGGCCCGGAGTGACCGCGGCCACAAGGAGGGAACCGAGAATGCTGAAGAGACTGGGCATTGCAGTCGTCGTGGTCGGCGCACTGGGGCTGGGGATCGTCGGCGTGGCGGCGGCAACGTCCCCGAGTTCGACGAGTTCGACGAGTTCGACCGGCTCCGCCGGCTCGACCAACGCCGCGGCGACGCCGCATACCGCCAAGCTGTCGTGCGCCGATGCGCCCAAGGCCCTGGCGGCCATCACCAAGCTCGAGAGCGATCTGTCCGCGGGCGCGCCGAACCTCCAGGCCATCCAGCAGGACGTCGCCAACGCCGGACTGACCCGGGTCGCGCAGCGTCTGCAGAAGCTGGTCGACGCCGTCCAGTCGGGCAAGGCCACGCAGCGGCTCGACAAGCTGAGCCAGCGGATCGAGGCGAAGTGCGGGACGGCCTCTTCCTGACCGCCTCCTGACAGTTCTGACCGTCACCTCCGACGGGGCAACGTCGGAGGTGACGGCACCATCGGGAACGGGGATGGCGTGGAAGGCATGCACCGGAGACACCCGGAGCGCCACTTCACGCCGGCAGCACGATCCCGGTCTCGGCGTTGGGCGCCGGGGCCGGGATCAGTCCTTTGGCAGGCCGTCGAGCAGGGCGTCGGCCAAGCTGGCCAGGCCCGCGGACAGCTGGCGGTCCGGCAGGGCGCCGGCCGCCACCGAGGCCTCGTCCGCGTAGCCGCGGCCCACGGCCACCGCGGCCGCCACCGCGTCCGAGGACTGCACGATCGCCTTGGCCTTCTCGCGTTCGGGAGGTCCGAGCGGTTGGCCGAGCAGCGGACGCAGCTCGGGCCCGACCGTCGGATCGGCCAGGGCCAGCAGCACCGGCAGGGTGTAGATGCCCTCGGCCAGGTCCTGTCCGGCCGGCTTGCCGAGCTCGGCGTCGGTGCCGATGACGTCGAGCACGTCGTCGCGGACCTGGAAGATCATGCCGAAGCAGCGGCCGAACGAGGTGACCGCCTCCACCTGTTCGCGCGGGAGGCCGGCGGTCAGCGCGCCGATCCGGCACGACGTGGCCATCAGCGACGCCGTCTTCCCCGAGATGGCGCCGGTGTAGTCGGCTTCGCTCCTCGTCACCTGGAACGCCGATCGCACCTCCATCACCTGGCCCTGGCAGAGATCGCCGAGGGTCTTCGCCAGCAGCCCGGCGATCTCCGTGCCCAGCCCGGCGGCGATCTCGGCCGATCGGGCCAGCAGGAAGTCGCCGGCCACGATGGCCACCAGGTTGCCGAAGCGGGAATTCACACTCTCGACATTTCTGCGGATCGTCGCCTCGTCCATGACGTCGTCGTGGTAGAGAGATGCCAGGTGAACCAGCTCGACGGCCACCGCTCCCAGCAGGTCGTCCTCTGTCGCGCTCCGACCACCCACCGTGGCCGAGGCCAGGGCCAATACCGGCCGGAGACGCTTGCCACCGGCGGCGATGAGATGGGTCGTGACCTCGTCCAAGAAGGTATCTCCGGTCACCACCGACGCCGTGAGCAGGGGCTCAAGCCGTTGCAGTTCGTCTTCAATTGTGGGAAGACCCAAGAGCTCCACGACGTTCACTGCTTATGACGATAGGCGAGTATGCCGATGATCGAGGAAACGAAGGGATGAGGCTGCGGGTGTCACCCGCACCTGTAAACTGCAGTACTGAGGTCGACCGCGGATGGAGGCGCCGGGGTGTTCGAACGTTTCACTGACCGAGCCCGAAGGGTGTTGGTGCTGGCCCAGGAGGAAGCACGCCTCCTGAACCACAGTTTCATCGGCACCGAGCACATCCTGCTGGGGCTCATCCACGAAGGCGAAGGAGTGGCCGCCAAGGCGCTCGAGTCGCTCGGCGTGTCGCTCGAAGCCGTCCGCGAGAAGGTCGAGGAGACCATCGGGCTGGCCGGAACGGCCCCTGTGGGGTCGCCACCGTTCACTCCGCGTGCAAAGAAGGTCCTCGAGCTGTCCCTGCGGGAGGCGTTGCAGCTCGGCCACAGCTACATCGGCACGGAGCACATGCTGCTCGGGCTGGTCCGCGAGGGCGAGGGCGTCGCCGCCCAGGTACTCCAGCAGCTCGGTGCCGATCTGCCCCGGGTCCGCCAGCAGGTCATCCAGCTCCTCTCGGGCTACCAGGGCAAGGAGAACGTGGGTGCCGGCGCCCCCGGCTCCCAGTCCTCGGACGCCCCTACCGGTTCGCCGGTGCTCGACCAGTTCGGCCGCAACCTGACGGCACTCGCCCGTGACCACAAGCTCGATCCGGTCATCGGCCGGGAGAAAGAGATCGAGCGGGTCATGCAGGTGCTGTCGCGCCGCACGAAGAACAATCCGGTGCTCATCGGCGAGCCCGGCGTCGGCAAGACCGCAATCGTCGAGGGCCTGGCCCAGCGGATCGTGGCCAACGACGTCCCCGAGACGCTCACGGCCAAGCAGCTCTACACGCTCGACCTGGGCGCCCTGGTGGCCGGCAGCCGGTACCGCGGCGACTTCGAGGAGCGCCTGAAGAAGGTGCTGAAGGAGATCCGCACCCGCGGCGACATCATCCTCTTCATCGACGAGCTGCACACACTGGTCGGCGCGGGCGCGGCCGAGGGCGCCATCGACGCGGCGTCCATCCTGAAGCCGATGCTGGCCCGGGGCGAGCTGCAGACGATCGGTGCGACCACCCTCGAGGAGTACCGCAAGTACCTCGAAAAGGACGCCGCCCTCGAGCGCCGGTTCCAGCCGATCAAGGTGGAGCAGCCGAACGTGGCCCTCACGATCGAGATCCTGAAGGGCCTGCGCGACCGCTACGAGTCGCACCACTCGGTCACCATCACCGACCAGGCCCTGGTGGCCGCGGCCAACCTGGCCGACCGGTACCTGGCCGACCGCTACCTGCCGGACAAGGCCATCGACCTGATCGACGAGGCCGGCAGCCGCCTGCGCATCCGCCGGATGACCACCCCGCCCTCCTACAAGAAGCTCGAGGAGGAGATCACCCGTCTGCGGGCCGACAAGGAAGCCGCCATCGAGAAGCAGGCCTTCGACCAGGCGAAGAAGCTCGCCGAGCAGGAGAAGGAACGTCTCGACCGCAAGGAGGCCATGGAGGCCGAGTGGCGGGCCGAGGGCGTCGACCTGTTCGACGTCGTCGACGAGGAGGTCATCGCCGAGGTGCTGGCCAACTGGACGGGCATCCCCGTCTACCGCCTCACCGAGGAGGAGACGGCCAAGCTGCTCCGGATGGAGGAGGAGCTGCACAAGCGGGTCATCGGCCAAGAGCCGGCGATCGCCGCCCTGTCGCGCTCGATCCGCCGTACCCGTGCCGGCCTCAAGGATCCCAAGCGGCCCAGCGGTTCGTTCATCTTCCTGGGCCCGACCGGTGTGGGCAAGACCGAGCTGGCGAAGACGCTGGCCGAGTTCCTCTTCGACGACGAGGACGCCCTCATCCAGCTCGACATGTCCGAGTACATGGAGAAGCACACCGTCAGCCGTCTGGTGGGCTCGCCCCCCGGCTACGTGGGGTACGAGGAGGGCGGCCAGCTGACCGAGGCCGTCCGGCGCAAGCCCTTCTCGGTGGTGCTCTTCGACGAGGTGGAGAAGGCCCACCCCGACGTGTTCAACACGCTGCTGCAGATCCTCGAGGACGGCCGGCTGACCGACGCCCAGGGTCGCTCGGTGGACTTCAAGAACACCGTGCTCATCATGACGTCCAACCTCGGCACGGCCGACCTCCGCAAGTCGTCGGTCGGCTTCGCCAAGTCGTCGGAGGCCGTCACCTACGAGCGGATGAAGAGCAAGGTGAACGAGGCCCTGAAGGCCCACTTCCGGCCGGAGTTCCTCAATAGGATCGACGACGTCATCGTCTTCCACGAGCTGTCGAAGGCCGAGGTCGTCGAGATCGTCGACCTGATGATCCAGCGTGTGGCCGACCAGCTCGAGATCCAGGGCCTGGGGCTCGTCCTCACGCCGCCGGCCAAGCTGGTGCTGGCCGACAAGGGCTACGACCCGCAACTCGGGGCCCGGCCGTTGCGCAGGGCCATCCAGCACCTGGTGGAGGACCCGCTCTCGGAGCGGATCCTCTGGAAGGAGTTCCGGGTCGGCGAGACCATCGTCATCGACACCGAGACCGTGACGCCGGAGATCGCCGCCGAGGTCGAGGCCAGCGGTGGCGATGTACTGGCCGTGGGCGAGCAGCGCCTGACCTTCCGGGCCGTCGAGGGCATCGAGCCCCCGCCGGTCGAGATGGCCGGCGCCGGCCCCGCCCCCGACTGAGCCGCACCGCACCTGCGCCGGGGCGCGGTCGAGGGGCGGAAGCGAGGCCCGGGTGGCGGCGCGGTTGCGCCGAAGCGCACCTGGGTGGTGGCGCGGCTGACCGGCCACCGGCCGGTCCCACCGGGACGTCATACCCGGTCGCTACTGTCGGCACATGTCCAAATCGACCGTCCGCCACCGCTGTCTCGAGTGCGGGGCGGCCACCGCCAAATGGGTGGGGCGGTGCCCGGGCTGCGGCGCCTGGAACACCGTCGTCGAGGAGGTGGCGTCCGCCCGGCCCGCGGCCGCCGGGTCGCCCGCCCGTTCGGCGGCGGCCGCCGTCCCGCTGTGGTCGGTGGACCTGTCGACGTCGGCCGTGCTGGCCACCGGTGTGGCCGAGCTCGACCGCGTCCTCGGCGGGGGTGTCGTCCCCGGTTCGGTGACCCTCCTCGGGGGCGAACCGGGCATCGGCAAGTCGACGCTGCTGCTCCAGGTGCTGGCGGCCGGCGCCGCCGCCGGACGGCGGATGCTGCTGGTGTCGGCCGAGGAGTCCGCCCACCAGGTCCGCCTCCGGGCCGAGCGCCTGGGACCGGTGCCGGCCGACCTGCTCATTCTGGCGGCGACCTCGCTCGACGACATCGAACCGGCCATCGTGGCGGCCGCCCCCGACCTGGTGGTGATCGATTCGATCCAGTCGGTGTCGGCCGGGGACGGGCCCGACGGCGCCCGCCAGGTGCAAGGACCGCCGGGGAGCGTGGCCCAGGTCCGCGAGTGTGCCGACCGGCTGGTCACGACGGCCAAGGCCACCTCCACAGCCATGGTGCTGGTCGGCCACGTGACCAAGGACGGTGCCCTGGCCGGTCCGAGGACCCTCGAGCACGTCGTCGACACCGTGCTCAGCTTCGAGGGGGACCGGCACCACAGCGTGCGCCTGCTGCGCGCCCTCAAGCACCGGTTCGGGCCCACAGGTGAGCTGGGACTCTTCGAAATGGGCGACGCCGGGCTGACCACGGTGGACGATCCCGGGCGCCTGCTGCTGGGCGACCGCCTGTCGGGGGTCCCCGGCGGCACGGTGGTAGCCGCCCTCCAGGGCCGACGCACGCTCGTGGTCGAGCTGCAGGCCCTGGTCACGGGGGGCGCACCACCGCCGAAGCGGTCGGTCGTCGGGCTCGACCCGGCCCGGCTGTCCATGACGCTGGCCGTGCTGAAGAGCAGGGCCGGCCTCGAGGTGCTCGACCTCGACGTCTACGTGTCGGTGGCCGGGGGCGTGCGGGTGGTCGAGCCCGGTGCCGACCTGGCCGTGGCCCTGGCGGTCGCCTCGGCCACCCTCGGCTGCCCGCTGCCCGACGACATGGTCGCCATAGGCGAGGTCGGGCTGGCCGGGGAGATCCGCCAGGTGGCCGACCTGCCCCGCCGGCTGGAGGAGTCCGCCCGCTGCGGCTTCCACCGGGCCATGGTCCCCCGGTCGGCACCGCCGGCACCACCCGGGGTCGAGCTCCACCGGGTGGACACCGTGGCCGAGGCGATCGGGGTGGCCGGTCTCACCCGTCCGGACGGCCATCCCCTGGACCGCCCCGCCGCCTGACGCCCGGGGTGCCGTGGCCCCGGGGCCCCCGAAGCCGCCGGCCGCGGGCCGTCCCGCTGGCGGCACCACCACTACCCTGGGCCGATGGTCGAATTCCCGTCGGACATCTACACCGAGCCCGAGCCGAGCATCGACACCCTGGCCCATCTCGGGCCGCTACGGGGCATGGCCGGTACGTGGCAGGGCCTCAAGGGTACCGACGTCCATCCGGTGGCGGAAGGCACCGAGACCGACCGCTTCGTCGAGCACTACGACCTGCAGCCGATCGACGCCCAGACCAACGGCCCGCAGTGCTTCTACGGCCTCAGGTACCACACCCACATCGTCAAGCCCGGTGAGACGGAGACCTTTCACGATCAGGTCGGCTACTGGTTGTGGGAACCGGCCACCGGCAACGTGTTCCTGACACTCTCCATCCCGAGAGGGCAGGTGGCCATGGCCGTCGGCCGAGCGGCCTCCACGGACACCGCCTTCGAGCTGGCCGCCGGCGAGGGCGTCGACGGTACCGGCATCGTGTCGAACCCGTTCCTTCAGTACGCCTTCCGCACCGTGTCCTTCCGGATGACGGTCACGGTCGGCGCCGACACCTGGTCCTACGACGAGGACACCGTGCTGCTCCCGGCCGACCGGGCCGAGCCCTTCCACCACACCGACGCCAACACCCTGGTGCGGGTGGGCCCACCGGTGCCGAATCCCCTGGCGGCGGAGGCGGCCCGGGAGGCGGCGGCGCGGTCGGCGGCGCCCGGGGCGGGGGCGGCCGGGACCGGGTAGCCGGCGCCCGGGCCGGTCCCGCCCGGCCGGTGCTGTCGGGCGGGTCCCACCGGGCCGGACAGGCCTCCGGTGGGCCCGGTCCGAGAGGGATGGAGCGTCGCCGCCGGGTACCATCTCGCTGTGCCCCTGCGCCAGAGCCCGGCCCTGAGCGAAGCGCTGGAGATGGTGGCGCCGGGCCGACCCCTCCGCGACGGCCTCGACCGTGTCCTGCAGGCAAAACGGGGCGGGCTGGTGGTCATCGGCGATGATCCCGCCGTCCTGTCCATCTGCACGGGCGGGTTCCTGCTCGACGCCGAATTCAGCCCCCAGCGGCTGTCCGAGCTGGCGAAGATGGACGGTGCCATCATCCTGGCCCGTGACGCCTCGAGGATCGCCCGGGCGAACGTCCACCTCATGCCGAAGGCGTCGATCCCCACGACGGAGACGGGCACCCGCCACCGGACGGCGGAGCGGGTGGCCCGATCGCTCGACGTCCCGGTGATCTCGGTCTCGGCCGCCATGTCCGTCATCGCCGTCTACCGCAACGACGGCAAGCAGACCCTCCAGCCGCTGGGCTGGCTGGTCGACCGGGCCGACCGGGCCCTGGCCACGCTGCAGCGGTTCCGGAGCCGCTTCGACGTCGCCATCAACCAGCTGTCCTCGTTGGAGGTGGAGGACTCGGTGTCGGTCGGCGACGTGGTCGAGGTCCTGCAGTCGGCGGCCATGCTCACCCGGATCGCCGACGAGGTCGCCGGCTACCTGGTCGAACTGGGTGACGACGGCCGGTTGGTGCGCCTGCAGCTGGCGGAGCTCACCGACGGGGTGGACCCGACCCTGCGACTGGTCATCCGCGACTACCTGCACGTGCCCGGGCGCAACGGCGAGCGCGTCGATGTCGACAAGGCGTTGGCCGCCCTCACCGTGTTGACGTCGGCCGAGCTCGCCGACGCCCGCAAGGTGGCCGACGCCCTGCACCTGCCGGCATCGGCGGCGGGCTCCCACGCGGGGATCGAGCCCCGCGGCTACCGGCTGCTGAGCCGGCTGCCGCGCTTTTCGGACGCGATCATCGACCGGATCGTCGACAGGTTCGTCAACCTGCAGCAGATCATGCGGGCGTCCCTCTCCGACCTCGAGAAGGTCGAGGGCGTGGGCGTGACCAAGGCGCGGACGGTCAAGGACGGGCTGTCGCGCCTGGCCGAGGCCAACATCCTCGAGCGCTACCAGTAGCCGCCGGGCGGCCGTCCGCGGCGGGGCGCGCCTCGGGGGCATGTGTCTCGACCGTGTAGACTTGCGTGCTCTCGTAGTCCGGAGCCCGGCCTGCACATCCCCTGCCCGGGTCCGCCGACACCGCCGAGGAGGCACGGTGTTCGACATCGGTGACAAAGTCGTTTACCCCCATCACGGCGCGGCCGTGGTCGAACGACGCGAGACCAAAGAGGCCTTCGGCAAGAAGCAGGAATACCTGGTCCTGCGGCTCGCGTACGGCGACCTGACCCTGATGGTGCCGGCCGACAACACCGAGGGGGTCGGCCTCCGCGAGGTCATCAACGACGAAGAGGTCGAGGAGGTGTTCGCCGTCCTCCGCAAGAAGGAGGCGCGGATGCCGACGAACTGGTCCCGCCGCTACAAGAACCACTCCGAGAAACTGCGCTCCGGCGACATCTACCAGGTGGCCGAAGTCGTCCGGAACCTGTCGATCCGCGACAAGGACAAAGGGCTGTCCGCCGGCGAGAAGCGCATGCTCAGCCGGGCCCGCCAGATACTCGTCTCCGAGCTGACCTTCGCCCTCGGTGTCGACGAGGAGACGGCCGAGGAACGCCTCGACGAGGCCCTGCCCTGAGCGCAGCCGGCGCTGACCGCTCGGACGGGCCGTCTGCGAACCGTGACCGGGACCGCGACCGGGACCGGGACACCACGGGCGGGCGCCACGAGGTGGTGTGGGCGGTGGTGGTGGCCGGAGGGTCCGGCGACCGGTTCGGCGGCCCCAAGCAGTTCGCGGAGATCGACGGGCGTGCCGTGCTCGACTGGTCGGCGGCGGCGGCCCGGCAGGCCGTCGACGGAGTGGTCATCGTGATCCCTTCCGATGCCCTGCGTGGGAGCGGCGAGGTTGCCCCCTTCCGCCACCTGGCCGATGCGGTCGTCGAGGGGGGTGCCACCCGGGCCGGCTCGGTACGTGCCGGTCTGGCCGCCGTGCCCGACGAGGTCGACATCGTGGTCGTGCACGACGCCGTGCGCCCGCTGGCCACCCCGGCACTGTTCGAAGAGGTGATCGCGGCCGTCGCCGGTCCGGACGGGGCGGCCGGCGCCGTGCCGGTGCTGCCGGTGACCGACACGGTGAAGCAGGTGTCGGGCACCACCGTGGTGACCACGATGGACCGCTCGACGCTGGTCACCGTGCAGACACCCCAGGCGTTCCGGGCCGCCGTACTGAGAAAGGCGCACGCCGATCAGGCCGACGCCACTGACGACGCCGGGCTGCTCGAGGCCATGGGCGAGGTGGTGGTCACCGTGCCCGGTGAGGCCGGCAACATCAAGGTGACCGAGCCGGGCGACCTGGCCCGCGGCGCGCTGGTGGGTCTCCCGGACGGGGGAAGAAGGATGACTCCCCACGCTGCTGCGCATCGGCCACGGTGTCGACGTCCACCGGTTCACGGACGAGCCCGGGAGGCCGTTGGTCCTGGGCGGGGTCACGGTGACCGGGAACGGCGCCCGGCCGCTGGCCGGTCACAGCGATGCCGACGCCGTCTGCCACGCTCTGGCGGACGCCCTGCTGGGCGCGGCCGGTCTCGGCGACATCGGTCACCACTTCCCGGTGGGCGATCCCCGCTGGGCCGGGGCCGACAGTGTCGACCTGCTGTCGCGGGCCGTATCGATGGTGGGCGAGGCGGGATGGGCGCCGGTCAACGCCGACTGCACGGTCACCGCCGAGCGGCCCAGGCTGGCCCCGTTCGTGGCGGCCATGGCCGACCGGCTGTCGGACGTGCTGCGGGCACCGGTCAGCGTGAAGGCGACGACGGCCGAAGGACTGGGCGCGCTCGGCCGGGCCGAGGGGATCGGGTGTTCGGCCGTGGTGCTCCTCGGCACGATCGCCGACGCCGTGGCCGACGCCGTGGCCGGGAGCGGCGGCCCGGTGTGAGCCCGGCCAAGGGCCGCGGCCGCCCGTCGGCCCGTGGCGGCGGCACCGGTCGGAGGGCCGGCACCGGCCACACGGCCGGCTCCGGCCAGAGGAGTGGCTCCGACCAGCGGGCCGGCTCCGGCAGGGGAACGCCGGCCGGCCGCCCGGCCCGGGGCCGGGCCGCGTCCGGCCGGGGGACCTCCGGGGCCGGCCCGGGGCGGCCGAACCGCGGCAACGCCACACGCGTCAGGCTCGGCGGTGACCAGGTCGAGGGCCGCCAGGCGGTTCGTGAGCTGCTGGCCGCCGGCCGCCGCCGGGTGCGCTCGCTGGCGATGGCCGACGACATGGACCCGGCGGCCATCCTCGATGAGATCGAGGCGCTGGCGGCCCGGCGCAAGGTGCGCGTCGACCACCTGCCACGCCGCCGGGTCGACGACCTGGCCCGCACGGACGGCCCGCAGGGGGTGGTGGCCACGGCCGCACCCGTCGACGACGTCGAGCTGGACGCACTGTGCGGCCCGGGTCCTCGGGGAAGGGTTCCGCTGCTCCTGGTGCTCGACGGCATCACCGACCCGCACAATCTGGGTTCGCTGCTGCGCAGCGCCGAGTGCGCCGGCGTCACCGGCGTGGTGCTGCCCCGACACCGCTCGGCCCATCTCTCCCCGACGGTGGCCAAGGTGGCGGCCGGAGCCATTGAGCACCTGCCCATGGCGTTGGTCCCGGGTGTGCCCGCCGCGCTCGTGCGCGCCTCTCCGACAGGGGGGTGTGGACGGTGGGTCTCGACGCCGACGCACCCCGGACCCTCTACGAGCTCACCCTCGGGAGCGAGCCGGTGGCACTGGTCCTCGGCTCCGAGGGGGCCGGGCTCAGCCCTCTGGCGGCCAAGCGGTGTGACGCCCTGGTGTCGGTCCCCCAGCACGGGAGGATCCCCTCGCTCAACGTGGCCGTCGCCGGGGCGATCGCCTGCTTCGACATCGCCCGACGGCGCGAACGGGGCCGGATGACCGGCCCGGACCGCCCCTCGAGACGGGCCGAGCGGCCGCACCTCGTGCGGCCCCCGTGGGCGACCCCGACCGCGACCGGCACACAGGAAGAAATCCGGGGCGAGGTGTCGATCGGGGCCCGCCCCGTTCGACGTCTTGGTCGAGCAGGCGCCCCGACGGCCCTGCATCACCCGCAGGCCGGCGGATCCCACCGGCGGCCGCGAGCCGACAGAGGAGACACCACCGTGCGCTTCATGATGCTCATGCTTCCCAACATTCCCGATGGCGAATGGATGCCGTCGGCCGAGGCCGTGGCGGCCATGACCGAGTACAACGAGGAGCTCTCGAAGGCAGGGGTGCTCCTCGAGCTCAGCGGCCTCCACCCGCCGTCCGAAGGCGCCCGGGTGTCGTTCGCGGGCGGCAAGTCCACCGTGACGGACGGACCCTTCACCGAGGCCAAGGAGGTCGTCGGCGGCTACTGGCTCATCGACGTGAAGTCGCCGGACGAGGCCGTCGAGTGGGCCACCCGCTGCCCGCCCGTCGACGAGCGCCAGGTGATCGAGGTCCGCCAGATCATGGAGATGGAGGAGTTTCCGCCCGACGTCCAGGCGGCGGCCGGGCGGTAGCCTCCGACCCGCGGGCCGCAGCCTCGGCGGCGGTCCTCGACACGAACAGGTGAGGTGCCGTGCAGCAGAGGGACGTCCACAGCGCCCTCGATGCCGTCTGGAGGAACGAGTGGCCCCGGCTGATCGCCACCCTGGCCCGGCTCACGGGTGACGTGGGCGTCGCCGAGGACCTCGCCCACGACGCCTTCGAGGCGGCCCTGCGGCAGTGGCCGCTGGACGGTGTCCCCGATCGTCCGGGTGCCTGGCTCCAGACCGTCGGCCGGCGGCGGGCGATCGACCACCTCCGGCGGCGGTCGGTGCAGGTCCGCAAGGAGGCCGAGCTCGGCACCGGGCTCCGGGCGGAACCGCCACCGTCGGGGTCGGTGCCGGAGGGGCACGAGCCCGACGACGACGAGATCGGCGACGACCTGCTGCGCCTGGTCTTCGTGGCCTGCCACCCGGTGCTCCCGACCGAGGCCCGGGTGGCCCTCACCCTGCGGCTGCTGGGTGGTCTGACCACCGAGGAGATCGCCCGGGCGTTTCTGGCCCGGGAGGCCACGGTGGCCCAGCGGATCGTGCGGGCCAAGCGGACGCTCGCCGAAGCGAAGGTGGCCTTCGAGGTCCCCCGGGGCGGCGAGCTCACCGCCCGCCTGCCGTCGGTGCTCGAAGTCGTCTACCTGATCTTCAACGAGGGCTACTCGGCCACCACCGGCGACGACTGGATGCGACCGGCACTCTGCGAGGACGCCCTCCGGCTCGGGCGCGTGCTGGCCGGGCTGCTGCCGGACGAGCCCGAGGTGCACGGTCTGGTCGCCCTGACGGAGATCCAGGCGTCGCGCCTGAAGGCCCGGACCACCCCGGCGGGCGAGCCCGTCCTCCTCCTCGACCAGGACCGGTCCCGGTGGGACCGGCTCCTCATCCGCCGCGGCCTGGCCGCGCTGGCTCGGGCCGACCACCTGGGTCGGCCCTATGGCCCCTACGGGCTACAGGCCGCCATTGCCGCCTGCCACGCCCGGGCGGCCACGGCCGAGGCGACGGACTGGCCCGGATCGCGGCCCTCTACGACGCTCTGGCCCAGCTGGCACCGTCACCGGTGGTCGAGCTGAACCGGGCCGTGGCCGTGTCGATGGCGTACGGCCCCGAGAGCGGGCTGCGGCTCGTCGACGAGCTCGATCTCGGGACCTCCCTCGGGCAGTACCACCTGCTGCCGAGCGTGCGGGGTGACCTGCTCGAGCGGCTCGGCCGCAACGACGAGGCCCGGGCCGAGTTCGAGCGGGCCGCCCTGCTCACCCGGAACGGCCGGGAGCGGGCGCTGCTGCTCGCCCGGGCCGTGCGCTGCGGCCCGGGGTAGCTGCGCCGCCAGTCCCGCCAACCCCGCCAGCCCCGCCGGCGACGCCCGGCCGGTCCCGCCGGCGGGACCGCTCAGCAGTAGGGCGAGGCCAGGGTGACGAGGAACTCGTCGCCCGGCGACAGCCACATCTCGTCGACGACGAATCCGCAGTCGAACAGCTCCGACCGCAGTCCCTCCGGGGTGAACTTCGAGCTGATCTCCGTCAACAGCTCGTCTCCGCGGAGGAATTCCACGTCGAGGTCGAGGTCGCGGACCCGGATGCGCTGATCGGTGGTGGCCCGCAGCCACATCTCGATGCGGCTGTCGTCCTCGTTCCAGCGGGCCACGTGGGCGAAGGCGTCGGCGGCGAAGTCGGCCCCGAGCTCCCGGTTGAGCACGTGGAGCACGTTGCGGTTGAACTCGGCCGTGACCCCGGCGTCGTCGTCGTAGGCGGCCACCAGTCGGCCGCGGTCCTTGACCAGGTCCGTGCCGAGCAGCAGCCGGTCGCCCCGGTCCATGGCGCAGTCGAGCTCGGTCAGAAAGCGGCGTCGCTGGGCCGGATCGAGGTTGCCGATGGTGCCCCCGAGGAAGGCGAACAGGCGCTGGCGGCCGGCCGGCAGGCGGTCGAGATGGGCGTGGAAGTCGCCGACGACGGCGTGGACGGTGAGCCCGGGATAGTCGGCGGCCAGGGCGTGGGCCGCCTCGGCCAGCACGGTGTCGCTGACGTCGAGGGGGACGTAGGTGGCCAGCGTCCCGTGGGCGGCCATGGCGTCGAGGAGCACCCGGGTCTTGTCGCACGTGCCCGCGCCCAGCTCGACGAGCATGGTGGCACCCGACCGCGCGGCGATGTCCTTGGCGTGCGCCTCGAGCACGGCCCGCTCGGCCCGCGTCGGGTAGTACTCGGGTAGGCGGGTGATGTCGTCGAAGAGCCGGCTGCCCCGGTCGTCGTAGAAGTAGACGGGCGGGAGCTGACGCGGCTCGGCCGACAGCCCCTCGCGCACGTCGCGTTCCATGGCCTCGCGCAGGTCGTCCGCGGTGAGGTGGACGTCGATGACGGGCGGGATGGGCTCGAGGCGTGCGGTGTCGGTCATGGTCTTCTCCGGCCGGGGATCGTCCGGCGATGCCGCCGTCTCAGAGGTCGCGGGCCAGACGCAGGCCGGCGAAGGGCCACCGCGAGGCGGCCGGGTAGAAGTTCCGGTAGGTCGCCCGGACGTGGCCGGGGGGAGTGACGCAGCAGCCGCCGCGCAGCACGTACTGGTTGACCATGAACTTCCCGTTGTACTCGCCCACGGCGCCGGCCGCAGGTCGGAATCCGGGGTACGGGGCGTAGGCACTGGCGGTCCACTGCCACACCCCACCGAGGAGGCCCCCCTCGTCGCCGGCCTCGGGACGGGGGTGCAGGACGGAGGTGTCCATGACGTCGGGGTCGGGGCCACCCCGGGCGGCCGCCACCGCCTCCCATTCGGCCTCGGTCGGCAGCCGGGCCCCGGCCCAGCGGGCATAGGCGTCGGCCTCGAAGTAGCTGATGTGGCAGACGGGTTCCGACGGCGACAGGGGCCGCTCGCCGCCGAGGGTGAAGATCGTCCAGGCGTCGGCGGCCCGGCCCCAGTAGAGGGGCGCGTCCCAGCCCTGCGCCTCCACCACCGCCCAGCCGTCGGACAGCCACAGCTCGGGCCGCCGGTAGCCGCCGTCGTCGATGAACGCCAGCCACTCGCCGCAGGTCACCGTCCTCGAGGCCAGCCCGAACGGGTGCAGGTAGCACGGTGTGGCGGGGGCTCTCGTTGTCGTAGGCGAACCCGGGTCCGCCGTGGCCGATCTCGGTCTGGCCGCCCTCGTGGGCGTGCCAGCGCAGGGGCGTGGGCGGCGCCGAACCGCCGGCGGGCGGAGCCAGGCAGTCGTAGGCCGGCCGCAGGGGGTTGCGTGAGAGGACGTGCTTGATGTCCATGAGCAGGAGCTCCTGGTGCTGCTGCTCGTGGTGGAGCCCGAGCTCGACCAGGTCGTCGCTGTCCGGGTCGCCGTCGCCGTGGAGGAGCTCCACCATGGCCGCGTCCACGTACGCCCGGTAGCGGCCGATCTCCTCCACGCCCGGACGGGACAGGAGCCCCCGGGCCGGCCGCTCGTACCGGTCGCCGATGGCCACGTAGTACGAGTTGAACAGGTAGCCGTAGTCGGGGTGGAACCGCCGGTAACCGGGGAACCGGTCGGCCAGCAGGAACGTCTCGAAGAACCACGAGGTGTGGGCCCGGTGCCACTTGGTCGGGCTCACGTCGGGCATCGACTGGACCGTCTGGTCCTCCGGTGACAGGGGGGCGGCCAGGGCCTCGGTGAGGCCCCTGACCCCGAGGAAGCGGTCGACCGCCGGGTCGACGTCCACGGCGTGCATCGTTGACACCATCACCGCCTCCTCCGGTCGCTCGCCGTCCGGCCGCGTCCGCCACCGCGGGCGGGGGCGACCGCACACGAAGCTACCTGGACTGGGCCGGCGATGACGCGCCGCCGCCGACCGGGATCGCGTGCGGCCCGCTCGGGGCGCCCGGGGCGCCCGGGCACAACTCACAGGGAATGCACAGGAAACTCTGGGGACATTCTTACGTGGGCCCGTCAGAGTGGGAGCCATGACGACGACGACCGATCCCTTCGTGGCGGCCGTGCCGACCGGGGACCCGGCGGCGGCGCCGACGGCAGCACCCGACGTCGAGATCGTCCTTCCCGTGTTCAATGAGGAAGCCCAGGTCACCCAAGGTGTGATGACCCTGCGCCGGTACCTCGACACGTCCTTCCCCCTGCGGGCCATCGTGACCGTGGCCGACAACGCCAGTACCGACGGCACCTGGGAGCTCGCCTCGGGCCTCGCCCGCTCGGTGCCCGGTGTGCGGGCCGTCCGCCTGGCGGCCAAGGGCCGGGGCCGGGCGCTGCGGGCGGTGTGGTCCGCCAGTGCGGCCAGGGTGGTGGCCTACATGGACGTCGATCTGTCCACCGGCCTCGAGGCGCTGCTGCCGCTGGTGGCACCGCTGCTGGCCGGGCACAGCGACGTGGCCATCGGCACCCGGCTGGCCCCGGGAGCACGCGTCGTGCGGGGTCCGAAGCGGGAGCTGATCTCGCGGGCCTACAACGGTCTGCTCCGGTTGACCCTGCACGCGCGCTTCTCCGACGCCCAGTGCGGCTTCAAGGCCGTCCGCACCGATGTGGCCCGACGGCTGCTGCCCGAGATCGGTGACAACGCATGGTTCTTCGACACCGAGCTCCTGATGCTGGCGGAACGCAACGGCCTGCGGATCCACGAGGTCCCGGTCGACTGGGTGGACGACCCGTCGTCGTCGGTCGACATCCTGCGCACGTCGGCGGAGGACCTGCGGGGGATCGCCCGGTTGCTCGGGCGGTTCGCCACCGGGCGCGGCCGGGTCGACGTCCGTCCGACCGCCCCCCGTCCGGACGCCGGTGACGAGCTGGCCCGGTTCGCCGGTGTGGGCGTGGCCAGCACGGTGGCCGCGCTCGTGCTCTTCGCCCTGCTGCGGCCGGTCCTCGGCCCGTTCGCGGCCAACGCCGTGGCGCTGGCGCTGTGCACCGTGGGCAACCTGGTGGCCCACCGGTACGTGACCTACCCCGACCACGACCCCCTTCCTACGGCGACCAAGGTGGTCGCCGGGCTCGGGCTGTACACGGTCAGCCTGGCCCTCACCTCGGCATCGCTGGCCGCGGTGCTGGGTGCCGGGGCCACGTCGCTGGCTGCCGAGCTGGGCGCCCTACTGGTGGGAACGATGCTGGCGGCAGCCGTCCGCTTCGTGCTGCTGCGGGCGTGGATCTTCCGGACCCGCCGGTCGCTGGCGGCCCCGGCGGGGGAGCCACGGTCATGAGCCCGCCGGGTGCAACCGGTGTCGGCGGAGGTGACGGCAACGAGGACGGCCCCGACGGGGCGTCCATCGCCCACCGGCCCGCCGTCGGGCCGGTGGTGACGGCCCCGACCGACGTGATGGTCCGCCAGCCCGGCGGCGCAACGAGAGGACGCAACTCCATGGATGACGCCGGTTCGGTCACCCTGGCGCCGGGGACGGTCGCGCCGGAGGCACCCGTCGAGGATCCCGGGGCGCCCGCCGACGACGGACCGGTGATCTGGGGACCGCCCGTCGATCCCGAAGGTGCCAGCGACGCCGGCGCCGAACACGGTGGCGCGGGCGACGGGGACGGTCCCGGAGGCGGGGGCCCGGATGCGCCCTCGCGGGGCCGGTGGGCCCGCCTGTGGCGCGGTCGGCCCGAGGACCCGGTGTGGGCCCGGCCGGCGCTGTTCGCCCTACTGGCGGCCACGGGGGTCCTCTACCTCTGGGGGTTGGGCGCCGAGGGCTGGGCCAACTCCTTCTACTCGGCGGCCGTGCAGGCCGGCAGCCGGAGCCTCAAGGCGGCCTTCTTCGGATCCTCGGACGCCTCGAACTTCATCACGGTGGACAAGCCGCCGGTGTCGCTGTGGCCGATGGAGCTCTCCGTCCGGCTGTTCGGCCTGAACGTGTGGAGCATCCTGGTGCCCCAGGCGATCGAGGGCGTGGCCGCCGTTGCACTCCTCTACGCCACCGTCAAGCGGTGGTTCGGTCCCGGCGCCGGGTTGCTGGCCGGGGCCGTGCTGGCCACCACCCCGGTGGCGACCCTGATGTTCCGCTTCAACAACCCCGACTCGCTGCTCGTGCTGCTGATGGTCGGCGCCGCCTACGCCACCGTCCGGGCCCTCGAGGACGGGCGCACGCGGTGGCTGGTACTGATGGCGGCGCTGGTGGGGACGGGCTTCATCACCAAGATGCTGCAGGCCTACCTGGTGATGCCGTCCATCGCCGCCGTCTACCTGCTGGCGGGCCCGCCGCGCCTGTTGCGCCGGATCTGGCAGCTGGCCGTGGCCGGGGTGGTGCTGGTGGTGGCCTCGGGCTGGTGGGTGGCGGCTGTGCAGCTCACGCCGGCCGCCGATCGTCCCTATGTCGGCGGCTCCCAGGACAACAACCTCCTCAACCTGATCTTCGGCTACAACGGCTTCGGCCGCCTGAGCGGCAACGAGACGGGCAGCGTGGGTGGCGGCTTCGGCCGGGGCGGCACCTCGATGTGGGGCCCGACGGGGTGGCTCCGGATGTTCAACGCCGACTTCGGCAGCCAGATCTCGTGGCTCCTGCCGGCGGCGCTGCTGTCGGTGGTCATCTGCCTCATCGTGACGATCCGCCGTCCCCGGACCGACCGGACGCGGGCCGCCGTCATCCTGTGGGGCGGCACCCTGCTGGTGACCGGGCTGACGTTCAGCCTGGCCCAGGGCATCATCCACCCGTACTACTCGGTGGCCCTGGCGCCGGCGGCGGGCGCACTGGTCGGCATCGGGTCGGTGGAGATGTGGCGCCGGCGTTCCTCGCTGTGGGCGCGGGCCGTGCTGGCGGCCGGCGTGGTCGCCTCCGCCGTCTGGGCCTACGAGCTCCTCGACCGCAGCCCGACGTGGTACCCGGTACTGCGCACCCTGATCGTCATCGGGGGGCTCGTGGTCGCGGTGGGATTCGTGCTGCCCCGCTCGTGGACCAGGCGCTGGCTCGTCGTCGTCGCCGTGGTCGGAGGCCTCGTCGTGCTGGCCGCGCCGGTGGCCTACTCCGTCCAGACGGTGGCGACGACGCACGGCGGCGCGCTGCCGACCGCCGGTCCGGCGGTGACCGGTAACGGATTCGGTCCGGGCGGCGGTTTCGGCGGTTTCGGCGGCGGTCGCTTCGGCGGGCTGGGCCGGTTCGGGCTCGGGGCCGGGACGAACGGCGGCGGTCGCCTCGGCGGCGGCGGGCGCGGCTTCGGCGGCGGTGGCTTCGGCGGGGGCGGGGGCGGCTTCGGCGGCGCCCCCGGTGGCGGCTCCGCCAACCCGCCGGGCGTGCCGGGTCCTTCCCAGACCCTGGTGACGCCGGCTCAGCCCGTCGGCGGTGCCGGTGCCTTCGGCGGTGCCGGGCGCGCCTTCGGCGGTTTCGGCGGCTTCGGCGGCGCGGCGGGCAGCCTGCTGAACGGCAGCACGCCGGGCAAGGCGATCACGGCGCTCCTGGCCACCGACGCGTCGAAGTACCGGTGGGTGGCTGCTGCCGACGGGTCCAACGTCGCCTCGGGCTACCAGCTCGCCACCCAGGATCCGGTGATGTCCATCGGTGGCTTCAACGGCACCGACCCCGCGCCCACCCTTGCGCAGTTCCAGTCGTATGTGAAGGCCGGGGAGATCCACTACTACATCTCCGGCGGCGGGTTTGCCGGCCTCGCCGGGCTCTTCGGCGGCAGCTCGACGTCGACGTCGCAGATCTCGACGTGGGTCAAGGCCCACTACACCGCCCAGACCGTGGACGGCGTCACTGTCTACGACCTCACGGCACCGACGGCGGGCACCTCGTAGCCGCCGGGTCGCAGCGGGCCGGTGGGACGACAGCAGCCAGGTCAGTCGTCGAGGTCTGCAGTCTCCCGGTCTCCGATGTCTCGAGACATCACAGTGGAGCCGGCGGTGGAGCCGGCGGTGGGAATCGAACCCACGACCTGACGATTACAAGTGGACGATCTGAATTCGCCCGTCGTCGCGCTCTATTCCAACCGGCCCCCTTTTTCCTGTTCAGAGTGGGTGGACCCAGGTACGAGTGAGACCCAGTGCATCGCCCCGCGACGCGATGAGAGCCTGTTGTTGGGTGAAGGTTGGGTTTGGCCGGATCGCGATTGTTGGGCCACTTGAACAGCTCACGAGGATCCGGCGACCTCTGCCACAGTACCTTTTCGAGAAGTGGACGGCGGAGCTGACGGTTGCGGTCAACGCGAAAGACGCTGGCCCGATCCCGATTGATGGGCCATTCGTCATGCGAGTTGTAGCCGCCGTTGAATGAGCCAAGCCTGGGTGAACTCGTCAGTCGTGAGCCAGATGTGAGCGCTACCGAATGTGTCGACGGTTCTAGTCGCACCTCCAGTCTTCAGGGAGCACCTGGGCGATGGGGGTGGTACGGTCACTCTCGACGTTCTTCTGAACAGCAAGAAAGGCGCTAGCTCATGCCGAAAGTTGCGGGTTTTGCCCCAAGGCGCTTCTGGCTAACTATTTCAGCTGTAGCGCTCCTCACCGTTGCCATCGTGGGTCTTACTACTTCGTCGGCAGCCACGGCACCAGCGAGCACGACTGCAAGCGCCGACCTAGGGTCACTGGCCCCAATATCTGTCCCAGAAACCTTCACACCATCCCAGGATGCAAGCCCACTTGATCAGTTTCAGTATGGGCTCCTTGCGAAGTACCCACATTCGTATGCGGGCTTAACGGTGAATCCTAATGGGACATATAATGTCTTGGAGGTGGGAACGAACGCGGCTTTTGAGACCGATGCTCAGAATGCATTTGACGCGCTTCCCACCAAACTACAAGTTGCCGTACCCACGTCGTCTCTTCAACTGACGTTCTTGCATGCCGCGACTCCGCTCGCGAACCTGATGAATACGAAGGATGCAATCGTGGCCAACGCAAAGGCGGGAGTATACGGAACGTCGGTGGCAGGAATTGGCCTGGACGAGCAGAATAATCGGGTTCTCGTAACCCATATCGCTGCTCAGTCAACTTCTGGCAGTGGCCCTGCCGTGAGTTCCGCGCCAACAATGGCTCCGTCTAACTCGACGGAGGCGTCACTGTCGCAGACCTACGGTACGCAGGTTGAATTCCAGGCGACGGGCACACCGACCGCATCCGGGTCAGGCCCAGTCTCGGACACACCTCCATGGAACGGTGGCGACTGGTTGGTTGATGGCAATGCCGGCTTGTACTGCACGTCTGGCCCGGGTGTTCATTCGACGACAACGGGACAGCACTTCCTCTTGACCGCCGGCCACTGTGGATATGAAGCAGGTAGCCACACCGATTTCTACAACACATGGATTTACGCTCCGGTCCTGAACTCGAGGACCTATGTCGGGACGGAGGCCACATGGAGCATTGGCGGCACGACATTGAGTGCGGCAGGTCTCGACATGGGAAACATACCTACCTCATCGTCCCCTCTCATTTGGATACCTGGTCCCGCACGTCAAACGATGACCGGATGGGCGCTTCCGCCGGGCGGCGGTACTATCTGCGAAGAGGGCGTGCACGGCGGCCAGCTTTGTGGGGCAGTGCAAGGCGAAAACATGACGGAACCGTTCAATTTGGGTGGGGGCAGGACTGAGTGGGTCAACAACCTTATTCAGTCAAATCTCATTCTTCAGCCTGGGGACAGCGGAGGTGTCGCTTGGGAGGCGAGCATCTTTGGTCCACTCGATGTCGGAACGAACGTTGGAGTGGCGACTGACGCAAATGGCAATCCCATCGGCCCTAGTTGGCAAGAGGAAATTGAGCCGGAGCTCTTCGTTGATGGCGTCTACTACGGAGGCAGTTTTGTGGTGAACACAGGCAGCAATCCATAGGGCGGGCATACCGATACCGGGACCGGTATGCTTGCACCAATGGGAACACCTTGTGGGAATTCCACCTCACTTGAAAACGAGTCCCGGACGGCACAAGCCGCCACCAAAAAATCACCTTGCCGATGGGTCGTATTGTATCGAACGAGTGCGCATGCCGATTCTGACGGCCAATGCCGCTGACCGGTGAGAGCTCGTCGGTGCTATATTGGGGTGTAGCAAGCACTGGATGCGAGCGCGCGGGAGATGGCCATGAACGGAATTCGAAGTTGCGTGTTCAAGGCAAGAAGGTGCCGGCGAATTCGGATGCGCCTTTTCTCGGTTCTTCTTCACTGAGTGAAAGGCGATTCCGCCTCCTGCCAGCTGTGGGATTCGTGGCGACCATGGCCATGCTGGGTACTGCATGTCAATTTGGGCAAGGTGTTGCTCAGTCAGGTCCAGCCCCTGCTGCGTCGTCATCGAGTCCCACCACAATTGCCTCCTCGACAACCAAACCTCCGTGCTCGCCGAACTTTGCGCCGGGCGCGGCTACAGAGCAACCGACTTACGAAGGCAAGACCCTTGTAGCGGCCACCTCGTTAGCTGAGGCAAACGGCAAGGAAGTCCAGGTCATTGGTAATGATGGAGTCTGTAACAACCAGGTCGCTATTGGCTACGCAACGCCGCCGGTGATGCTCTGGGTTTCCAATGGAGTCGTTGTCAAGGCCTTTACGAAGAACTCGTAGCGATCAAGCGACGATCGCCGGGCCCAGCGCCTGGAACGCCGAATTGTTCGCGTAAGGCCGAAGCGGCTCGCCGGCGGCTGTATGAGGTCAGAGGTTTCCCGGCACTTTGGATCTGATTGGGGTTGCCCGGTCCCGGCGTGGTCACCGTGGGGGTGGAGCGCACCTGGGAGTTGGACCCGCAGAAGATTGCACTTCGGAAATAGGTGGAGTCGGGTGCCTGGATCCACGAGCGTGTAGCGGGGGTCCACCAGTCTTAGGTTGTTCTACGAACGCAGATGGAGGACCCCCGTGGAGACTGACCCTACGCGCGGCTCTGATGTGGATGATCGGACTGCATGCGATCAGGTTCCTCAGCTACGAGGACAGAGTCGACGGCGAGGCCCGGATCCACATAGAGACGAACGCGACAGCGTGCCGGCTGCCCGAGGTGCGGGGTGGTCGCCCGGGTGAAGGACCGCTCCTGTGTCGAGCTCGTCGACTTGCCGCTGTTCCAGTCTCCCACCCGGCTCGTGCGGTACAAGCGCCGGTGGGAGTAAAGAGTCCCCGCTGCTCCGCCTCTCGGGGCGCAATCGGGCGCATCCGAGCACTCTCGTCGGTGCTGTCGGACTTGGCGACGCCCAGGCGGGCATCGATCCCGCCGTGGCCGCCGAAGCAACGCAACTCCCATCGGCTCCGCCGGAGCGGTATTCAGCGTCCACACCTCGTGCACCCAGCAGCGCATCGACCGAAGGTCGAATTAACCGACGGCACTCAAGCGCCTCACAATCGGGTTGTTGCGCCATCGATGTTCAACAGACGGAACAGCACCTGTCGGTTTCATGGTCCGACGTGGTCCTGGCCGCCCAGGATTCATCTCGTTTCGGTCATTCACTGACCACAAAGCAGGAACCTCCAAGTCCACGGGCACACCATGCTCGCGCGATGGCCCGACTGGGTGAATTCGTCGATCGGCATTCCGCCAACGAACCGACGCGCCCGTGCATCGACGTAAGCCCAATGTTGCCCTCGAACGTCACCTTTGCTGCTCAGACCCCCATTTGTGCCGGAGCACTGGTGGAAGACGGGGAGGCGGTGACGGAAGGGTCCCCGCGCATGATCCGCTCATCGGCAGGGGCAGTCCTGTCGAGGCAAGTTCGAGCGCGGCCGGACTTGCCTCACCGGCCAAGGGCACCCTCGTCGATCCGCCCCAGCTTCCAGGCTCCCCGATTGACGACGACGCCGGCCCTGTTCGCCCTGCTGATCTGAGGCTGGCGTCCATCACTGTCTCTGTCCGAGCCCAACCGGTAGATCGCCGACGATCGAGCGTCACACCCCCTGAATACCGTGAACACGATTGCAAGGGGTGTCCCTTGCCGGTGAGAGGGAGTCGGCGTGGCCTGGATGCGAATGATGGGAGCGGATTCCGTCGCCTACCACCGCGAGACCATCATCGACCGCGGCGACGACTTCCCGGGTGCAGCCCTCGAGTACTACGCCTCGAGGGGTGAGACGCCGCTGTTCTGGGGTGGATCGGGGGCTGCGTCCCTCGGTCTGGTCGGCCCGGTCGACAACCCCTCTTATGACGCTCTCTACGGACCCGGCGGGGCGTGTCACCCGATGACGGGCGAACGGCTGGTCGACGCCAGGCGCCCGGGCATGGAGCTGGTTATCGCCGCCCACAAGTCGGTGGCCGAGTTGGGGGTGCTCGGGCGGTCCGAGGACATGCACATCATCATCGACGCCGAGCGGGACGCCACACTGCGCTATTTGGACGACGTGACCAAGGAGCGCGGCGGCAGGCGGGGCGTAGCCGCGGTGCCCACCGCCACCACCGGCCTCGTCTACGCCCATGCCCGCCATGCCACCACCCGGGCCGGCGACCCCGGTCCCCACGACCACGTGCTCATCGCCAACGTGATCGAGATGCTGGACCAAAAGGGCGGGACCAAGGCCCCTGACACCACGCTTTGGCGCGAGCACCTCCATGCCGCCACCATGGTCGGACGGGTGGCCTCTGCTGCCAAAGCCGTCGAACTCGGTTACGGCATCGAGGCCGATCCCGGTCCCTCGGGCAAGCTAGGGCACTGGAAGATCTGCGGCATCCCCGACGCCGCACTTGCCGTCCACTCCAAGCGGGCGGCCGAGATCAGCGAAGCGGTGGCCGAAAAGGGCTTCGACACCTACCAGGCCCGCCAGGTGGCGGCCCGAGAGACCAGAAAGACCAAGCGCCACACCGCCGTCGAGGAGCTGCTGCCGAAGTGGCGGACTGAGCTCACCCAAGCCGGCTTCCCGCCCGAGCAGCTGGTCGCTGACGTCGAGCGAGCCGGCCTCGCCTACCGGCGTCAGCACTCGGGGTCCGAGATCCTCGGGAATCGAGTGTCTGGCCGCGTTGGCCAAGGACACCCTCGGACCACACGGGACTCTTTCGGACCGCAAGGTGTTCTCCAAGCGGGATGTCATTGTGGCCGTGGCGCCAAAAGTCTTCGGCCTTCTGGCGACCGAGCTGGCCAAGGCCTGCGATCGCGTGCTCCGTGATCCCGACGCCATTCCGCTCGTTGGTGTGCCGCGAGCTTCCGAGCGGGCGTTCTCGACGGCGCATGTCGTCGCCACCGAACTGGCCATCGAACAGGCCGTGGAGCGTGGTGTGGAGAACCGGGGAGCGGCCCGGGTGTCCCCCGAGACGGCAGCTGGTGCGGTGAGCCGCCAGAGCGCTGTCCTGGGGTCTCCATTGACCCCCGGCCAGCAGGCGGCGGTGATGGGGATCGCCACCTCGGGCCGGGGGGTGGAGCTGGTCGAGGGAGTGGCCGGTTCGGGCAAGACCACGGTCATGGCTGGCGTCCGGGACGCCTTCGAATCGGCCGGCTTCGCCGTGGTGGGCACCTCGACCTCCGGCCAGGCGGCACGGACGCTCGGTCGGGAGGCCGGACTGGCCGACTCCGCGAACCTTGGCCTCCCTGCGGTGGAGGCTCGAACACGACAGGATGCGGCTGACCGAGGGCCATGTCCTGGTCCTCGACGAGGCAGGGATGGCGGGGATCGCGACATCGCCTTCCTGCTCGACCAGGCCCGCCTGAGTGGATCGAAGGTGGTGATGGTGGGCGACGACCGCCAACTCGGTGCCGTCTCGGTCGGTGGGGCAATGGGCGCCCTGGTCGAACGCCACGGCGGGATCGTCCACACACTCGATCAGAACGTCCGCCAGCGCAACGAGGCGGAACGGGTGGCGCTAAATGACCTCCGGGCCGGCGATGTCGCTCGAGCCGTCGAGTTCTACCTGACCAACGGCCGCGTCATCACCGAACGCACCCGGGACGAGGCGCTGGACGAACTGGTCGACCGGTGGGCCATAGACACTCTGGCCGGTAAGGACGCCGCCATGTTCGCCTGGCGGCGGGCCAACGTGGCCGAGCTCAACCGCCTGGCCAGGGAGCGAATGGCAGCCGAGGGACGACTATTGGGACCCGAGCTGACGGCCCCCGGGGGTGCCCACTATGCGGCCGGCGATCAGATCGTCACCCTGGCTCCGGCAGCGGAGGGCCAGGTGGTCACCTCCGAGCGGGGAGTGGTCACGGCGGTCGAGCTAGAACAAAACCGTCTGGCCATTGAGATGGAGGACGGCAGGCGGTACTGGTTCGAACAGGAAGAAGTCGGACAGTCCCAGCTGGCCCACGGGTACGCCACCACTGTGCATCGGAGCCAGGGGGCCACCTGCGACGTCGCCCACGTCTACGTAGACGGAGGAGGGAGGGAGTTGGCATACGTGGCCATGAGCAGAGCCAGAGAGCGGACCCAGGTTTACCTGGCCGCCGACGACCTCTACCAGGCCCGAGAGGACCTCAGTCGCAACTGGGAGACCGAACGACGCTGGAAGTGGGCCCTCGACACCGGTGTGGTCGATGCGGACACGCCTGGCGTGCCGTCGGCAAGGATCTCATCACTGAGGCAACAGGCGCTGCAGGCGGAACGTGACGCCGTAGCTGCCGCCATCCCGAAGTCCCTCACCTCCCAGCTCCGTCAAGCTGAATCCGACCTGAGGGCAGCCAGTTGGAATCAGGACTCGCTGCAGAAGGAATGCGGGAGGCAGTCAGGCGCCGAGCTGGGTCGAGCTGCCGGCGAACTTGTCTCCGCCAGGCAGCACGCCTTTCGGAACGGGCTTGAGGCCAAAAACAAGGACCGCCCGAGAGATATCCGCAGGATTGCCCGCCGTAGTGCCCAGGCCGACAGCGAGCGGGTCCAGGCTGCCGAAGACAGGCTGGAGAAGCTGCTCCGCCCCGAGAAACGGAGACTCACCGAGGCCCTGGATCGGGCCACCCAGAAAGTCGGGGAGATCAGCCGCGGGGTCTCCGAACGGGAGCGGTGGATGGACGACCACCCGCACGCGCCTGCCCACCTCGCCGGACTGACCGCGAAGCTCCGGGAGGTCGAGCATGAGAACGACCATGAACGCTGGACGGTCGAAGGAGAACTGAACCCCCGACCGACCCCAGCTCCATCCCTCGACTACAGCACGTCTCGCGACGACAGACACAGCCTCGGCAACGACCGCGACTATGGCTTCGGGATCTGAGGTCAGGCCTCGGGCCCTGCTGTTCGCGATTCGGCAGCCGACCCTTGAGGTCGTTCTACTCACCCGCCCACCTTGCGCGAATGTCGGCGGCAATCATCGAATGCGCGATTTCTTGCTCCACTCTGAATTCGTCTGATGATCTCTCAGCCTCTCCCGTATGCGGGTCGCCGAAAATCTCTATTGACACCGGTCTCGCTTCGGCTCACTGTTCGTAGTGACACGGCTTCTCAGAGAGGCCGAAGGGCGGGATTCGACTAGGTCGCACCCCTACGACGGAAGGAGCTCGGCTTGACGTGATCGGCAGATAACTACACGCACCAGGGGGTTTTGCCATGGCCAAGACGATCAAGCGGCTCGTAACAACGATGAGCCTGGCGATAGCAATCCTCGCGATTCCAGTCGGGACCAACGTCCTGAACGCACCGAGCGCGTATGCCACCACGTACAGCCCTGCGCAGCACGAGATCATTCCTGCGTACTTCGCGCCCAACCCAGGGCAGACGACATCGACAGCCGCACTGTCGACGTCTGTCACGACCTATGGCATCGATGCCAGCACAACCGGGTTGTCCTGGCTGGCCGGCGACGAAATCACGATCTGGTCGGGCTCCAATGAGCAGGAGTTCACCTTGTCTGAACCGGCGTCGTACAGCGGCACCATCCTCTACGTGGACGGGCAAACGGCAAGCTACGCGTTCCCGAGCGGCTCTTCAATCGGGGACTTTGGAGCCCAATGGAGTCAACTCCTCACCGCCACCGCCGGAGGACCAAGCACGAGTGGCATCGAAGCCGTCATCGCCAACCCGGCGTCCGGCCCGGACTACGAGGCCAATGCGGCTCCCAGTGACGACAACTGGAGCGGCGTCATTGCTGCTGAAGCTGCGACCGGGACGCGCGTGCTGGGCTACGTCAACACCGGATTCCTCGGCACGACCGGTTTGGAGACCCGCAACGGCTCGACCTCTACAGAAGCGTGGCGCGACCAAGCGGAGCAGGACGTCGAGGCTTGGTACAACTTCTACCCCGGAGTGGACGGAATCTTCTTTGACCAGGGTGGGGGCGACGCCGGTTCTGGTAGCCCCGTCGTCTACTCCCCAAGTTGCGGCAGCTTGGATGCCTACTCCGACGAGGATGCGGCGCTGTCTGAGTTCGTCACCGACAACTACCCGGGTGCACTAACCGTCCTCAACCCGGGCTCCAACCTGCCGTCCTGCTATTCTGGGAGTGCGGATGTCATCAACATCTACGAAGGTACATGGGATTGCTACGAGTACGGCGCCACCGGAAATACCACGAACCTCTCGAACTGCGAGTACGAGTACGGTTACGCCTACCCCACTGTGCCGCCCGAGGCGTACAGCCCGCCGACAAGTGGGGATTACGGATACACCGACGGCGGCACGATTGACGTCGATCCCAATTCGGTCATGTCGATCGTTTACGACGCAATAGCAACCGGCTCATCCGACTCCACAATCGCCGCTGATGCTGTCACGGCCACCAAGTCCCAGGATGTTGGCTACACGGACATCACCAATCAGTCAGGTTCAAATCCGTACGATCTGCTCTCCGATTCACTCTCCACGATCCAATCGGATGAGCCCGGCTCTGGGGACTCGACCACTCCCTCGGCCCCAGATACCGTTGATACCTACGACGTCCAGTACACAACTGCCCAGCTCAACTGGGGCGCTGCCACTGACACCGATGGCTCTGGAGTTGTTGCGTACGACGTGTACGTCCAGAACGACACCACATCCTCCGCCTACTACTACGTCGGCAGCACAACCATCGCCGACTATCTCACACCTGACATCTATCTGACTGGCCTTACGATCAATGACGAGTATACGGCGCGTGTCTATGCGCGCAATCTGGTTGGCACGCTCGGCTCCTATGGGTCCAAAACATGGACGCAGGAAAGTGACGATGACTCGGAGGCCAACAGTGCGCCGGTGCTTGCCACGCCAACGGCTTCCTACAGCAATGTCTCCCTGTCCTGGTCCGCAGCCACAGGGGGTGAGTACCCGGTCGCCTTCTATTGGGTCTTTGAGGATGGTTACCCAGTGCTGCAGGTACCCAGCAGCGTTACCACGACCACTGTAATTGACAGCAACTCGGAGGGAACGAACGAGGCGGGTTCGTTGCCGTTCTCCACGCTTACGCCAGATACATCGCACAGCTTCTACATCGTTGCTATCGATACAGCCGGTAACCCCGCCTGCAGCAACAGCAACACCGAGACAGTCACCACGGATTCCATCCCAGGCAATGGGAATGCCGTACAGGCCGCTGGCACCTGGTCATACTCGGACACGGGGAATCTGGTTGTCAGCGCCAACGTCTACGAGCCGTACACCTTCATTCGGCTCTGGATCGACAGCGATGACCAAGCCGACACCGGCGATCAACTGAGCTGGGACTCGAGCATCGGTGCCGACTACTTCGTTGAATCTGACGGAGGTCTCTGGAACTTCTTCGTCCATAGCGTCAGCCCCAGTACGGGCTTCGACTTCAACCAGAATTCGTCGCCATCCACGATTGTTCCCGCAATCAGTGGCACTGAATACACGTGGACCATTCCGGCTAGCGATTTCACGACATTCGGGCCGACATCCGTCGTCAACGTCAGTGTCGAGGCAGATGGGTTTGCCCCACTCTCCAACGCTGACGCACTGGGGTTGTAGCTGGCGGTCGAGAATCGGCCTCGACCTCAGCGCTGAGCGGGCCTGACGTTGGTGAAGGTCCACGGAAGCAGGGCGCGGGTCCCCTGGTTGTGCCAGGTGCCGTATGCATCTGTTACCGTCAATCCATGTAAGACCAGGTCCCAGGATTTCGTGGAAAGCGCTGAATGATTGAGACGAAGTCGAATGTGTCTACCGGAGCACTAGTACATTCTCCCAGTGAGGCGTGGGAATTGTCGCACTTGGACAACCGGAAGAATTTGTCGCATGTACCTTGACACCAACCGCCGATACACAGCTTCAATTGCAACTAGACGGAGCAGAAAGGCGCAACCTATCCTGAGTAGTCAGGGGGAAGTAAGGGACATGTCATCCCAGTAGATGATGGTACCTTTAGTGGCTTTGGCGAAATTGGGTTCCATGCCGGCTAGGACTTCGCTAGAAGTGACTTTGATTCCGGTAAGGGTGAGCTGGGTCCAGGTGTTGGCCGCCAATGTCACAGTGGGCCCGTTGACGCTGTTGACGTAGTTGCCTTTCGAGGTCAGCAGATCGACGTTGAGGTCGACTTGCACCGTGGCGGTCGCCCGAACCCAGATGCTGGCGGTGTAGGTCTTGGAGGAGGTGATCGGGGCGCACCAAGCGACATTCGAGTCGAGGTCCCAGCCGCCGCTGGTCGAGGTAGCAGTCTGGGCTAGGGACCACGAGCCGGAGTGCACCACCGATTGAGAACGGGCCAGGGTTGATCCCCAGTTGTCCGCTGGCACCCCGGCGGTCTCGAAGCCAGGGTTGGGGATCAAGCTCGAAGATGACCCGGCGCCCACGAAGGTGAAGGCGGCAGAATCGGTCGCCGTGCCCCCGGCTGTTGCGACCGACACGTTGACCACCCCGGCCGAACCGACCGGGGTGGTGGCCGTGATCGAGGTCGCGGAGTTGATCGTGAAGGAAGCGGCGGCAGAGGATCCGAAGTCGACGGCGCTGGCCGAGGTCAGGTTGGTCCCGACGATGGTGACCTGGGTCCCACCGGCTGTGCTCCCCGAGGTCGGGCTGATCGAGGCGATCGTCGGGGCGGCAGGCGCTGGGGCCACATACGTATAGGCGGCGGCGTCGGCCACCGTGCCCCCGGCTGTTGCGACTGAGATGGTGACCGCTCCGGCGGATCCCGTCGGAGCGGTGGCCGTGATCGAGGTGGCCGTGTCGGCCGTGACTGTGGCGCCGGTGGAACCGAACTTGACCGCGGTGGCGCCCACCAGGTTGGTCCCGACGATGGTCACCGAAGTCCCACCGGCCGTGGTCCCAGAGGTCGGGGAGATCGACGTGATTGTCGGGGTCGACGCCGGGGCAACGTAGGTGTAGGCGCTGACGTCATTGGCCGTGCCCCCGGCTGTTGCGACCGACACGTTGACCACCCCGGCCGAACCGACCGGGGTGGTGGCCGTGATCGACGTCGCGGAGTTGATCGTGAAGGAAGCGGCGGCAGAGGATCCGAAGTCGACGGCGCTGGCCGAGGTCAGGTTGGTCCCGACGATGGTGACCTGGGTCCCACCGGCTGTGCTCCCCGAGGTCGGGCTGATCGAGGCGATCGTCGGGGCGGCAGGCGCTGGGGCCACATACGTATAGGCGGCGGCGTCGGCCACCGTGCCCCCGGCTGTTGCGACTGAGATGGTGACCGCTCCGGCGGATCCCGTCGGAGCGGTGGCCGTGATCGAGGTGGCCGTGTCGGCCGTGACTGTGGCGGCGGTGGAACCGAACTTGACCGCGGTGGCGCCCGCCAGGTTGGTCCCGACGATGGTCACCGAAGTCCCACCGGCCGTGGTCCCAGAGGTCGGGGAGATCGACGTGATTGTCGGGGTCGACGCCGGGGCAACGTAGGTGAACTGGTCGGCCGAACTGCTTGCGCTCGGTCCAGAGGCGGTCGTGTACACGGTGACGTTGACGGTGCCGGTCCCAGCAGGGGAGGTGGCCGTGCATGCGGTAGCGGTGCAGGTGACGCCGGTGGCGGCGGTCAATCCGAAGAAGACACTGACTCCCGTCAGGTTCGTCCCGTTGATGGTGACCACGGTCCCGCCGGTACCCGGTCCAGTGTTCGGTGTGACGCTAGTGACGGCTGGGGCAGAGGGCGGGGTTCCGGTGGGGTTGTAGACCTCAGCGCTCGCCAGGGCATAAACGGTGTTCGCCGGAACCGGAGCGATGAATTGGCCGCCCGCGACGAGAACGTCTCCGTTGGGAAGAAGAGTCGCCGACTGGCCTTGGCGGGCCTGGTTCATGTTTGTCGCAATAGTCCACGTGTTTGCCGTTGGGTTGTATATCTCGGTATCGGATACGGAGTCGCCGTTACCTCCGCCCGTTTCCAGGACCGTCCCGTCCCCGAGTACGACCGCTGTACTAAAGGCAAGGCCGTAGGCCATCGTGGCGGCCGGCTGCCAAGTCCCCGACACAGGGTTGTAAAGATCGGAGTCCAGCGTGTCGCCTCCGGCCAGTAGGGCGTCGCCGTTAGGAAGCGCGGTGAGGGTGCTCCCCGCTCCGAAATTCTCCAATGTCGAGCTGGTGCTGTACACCCACTGCTGAGTGGCGGGGCTGTAGATCTCGGCCGCATACAACGGGGCCGCTGTGCCATTAGTGAAGCCTCCAACAACAAGCACGGAGCCATTTCCGAGGATGGTCGCCGACTGCTCCATGGTGGCAGTGTTCATCGATCCCGTCGCCTGCCAGGTGCCGGTGGACGGGATGTACAGCTCGGCGTTCGAGGTCGCGGCCCCACCAGTGGTTTCGCCGCCGGCAGCGAGGACATCTCCGTCTGGAAGCAGCGTGGCAGTGAAGTTGGCCCGCGGCGTGATCATCGTTCCCGTCGCCTGCCAGGTGCCGGTGGAGGGGTTGTACAGCTCGGCGCTCGCCAGCACTCCACCTGAACCCGTGCCGCCTGCGGCCAGCACTTCACCGTCTGAGAGCAGGGTGGCCGTGGAACCATCTCGGGCGACGGTCATCGATCCCGTCGCCTGCCAAGTTCCAGTGGCCGGGTTGTACAGCTCGTCAGTCACGGTGGAAGGACAGGTGACCAGCACCTGACCGTCGGGCAACAGGGTGGCCGTAGGCCCAGCACAAGCCACGACCATGCTCCCGGTGTACGTCCACGATCCGGTTGTTGCTGCCGAGGCCGGTGTCGTCGCAACGAACGTGATCGTTGTCACGAGAGCCAGCGGTAGGGCAAGAAGGCTGCTCGAAACCGCTGCAATCTGGCCAACCCGCCAACTTCCTGCAGTATGTCGTGTGAGGTTCATGACGGGAACTGACCTCCGCCGTCCGTGTGTAGAGAATTCCGCGCCGTAATCACCTGCGAACTTACGGAGGTGAAGCCGAGGCGACAACCCTAGATTTGGCGGCACGACCCTTCCGATTGGGCATTGCAACCCTACGAATTGCGGTCTACCACCCATTCGTCCTGCCAGAACGACGGCGGTCGATCGTGAGTGAGTGCTTTGATGTCGCCGCCGACTTCTCGGAGGCTCCACGCCGAAACTCACTGGGAGTCGTCGACGACACCCCCAAGGTGACGCTCCTGGGGCGCCGAGAGCCGGTTGCGGTACGAATGCACCCTTCGCTCAGGCGATAGATGGCCGATAGTCACGTCGGGCGATCCCGCCACGCGTGTGCCAGCGGCGATCAACCGGCGTGGGGGCTCGGGAACTATGCGGCACTATGCCAGCGGCCGATCTCTGCCTTCCACGGCTCCTCGTCGTCGATGCTGACGGTCCGCTCGCTTGTCGGTGGGTCATCCAGGCAGAACTCACGCGTCGTCTTGAGCTCCGGATGAATGCGGCCACGATCGGCTGCAGCGGCAGGTCGCTGACCAGGGAAGGTGACGTCTAGCGCAGGATCAGGGTGACATTCGACGCGGGCATTCAACAACGTCACCCTTCGGCACTGAATGCGCCAGATGATGCGGGGTGACGTTTGGGGTGACGTCGATGCGGAGGATGCCTTGCGACCACGGCACTCCGCCTGGCATCACACGAGACCGGTGAACATCCATGCGTGACAATTCGTCCCGAGCGTCGCTCCGACCCCTGCTCAGCGTCGATGAGACGGCGATTCTGCTCGGAGAGACCCGATCCACCTTGTACCGGGCGCTCAAGGCGGGAACGTTGCCCCTTCCCGCATTTCGCATCGGGAGTCGTATCCGCATTCCACGGCGCGCCGTTGAACGTCTCATCGAGGGGCTCGATCCCGAGCAGGCCCCCACGCCATCACAGCTGGCCTGAGGTCAACTGCGAAGCGGTCAGCCGGCGGACACCTTGCCCGGGCGCTTGCCGGACTTCACCATGAGCACTCGCCCCATGTGATTGGCCGCCCGGCGGTCCTCTTCCGGCACGCCGTCGGTGTAGTGGCGGGCCATTTGCACTGTGGACCAACCGAGGCGGACCTGCTTCTGGGCCTCGGAAATCACCGAATCGACCTGTGTCGCGTGGAAGTGACGAAGGGAGTGTAGATGGATGTCGGAGGCGACCTTGGCCTTGATGCGGATCTTGGCAAAAGCATGGCTGACGTTGTCGGGGTGTGGTGGCACCTCGCCACCAGGCTCGAAGGAGAACACGAAGGACTCGGGAGAGAGCTGCAGCCCGCAGGCTCCGGCCAACTCGTCCTGTTCACGCCGGAGCGCAGCGATCTCCCTGAGGGTGGCCCTGTCGAGCGCGACCTTTCGGGTGCTCGACCGGGTCTTGGGCTGGCGGGCTTCAGCTCCCGCCGGGGTACTGACGACGCCCTCATCGATCGTCACCGTGCCCGCCTTCTCGTCGACATCGTTCCATCGAGTTGCGCAGGCTTCCCCCCGTCGCATTCCGGTAGCGGCAACCAGGCGAATCAGCACCGCCACCCGGATCTCAGCGATCCGAGCGGCCTCGAGGAGGGCGAGGACCTCCGCCGGCTCGGGGGACCGCACCGAATTGGGACGGTCGTCGGGTCCCCAGGACGGCAGTTCGGTGTCGACCACCGGGTTGGGGAGCACGTTGCCGCTCCACTTCCGGGCCAGGCGACACGAGCGGTTGAGAAGGGCCCGGGCCAGTCGGACCGTCGTATAGCCCGCTCCTGCCGCCTTGAGGTCTCGGAAGTAGCGCTCGACGTCGTAGGGGGAGAGCGTGGCGATCCGACGCCTGCCGATGGAGTCGCGCACGTTGCGCCGCCACACCCCCTCGTAGCCCCGGACGGTGTTGGGACTCAGGTCCTGCCAACCGTTCTGCTTCCATCCTTCGATGGCGTCATTGATGGTGGTCGTCGGTCCCCACGCCTGCTCCCCCTCTTGCGGTGCGCGGGCAGGGTCCTCTTGTTGATTGGTGACGAGCCGGGCCAGTTCACGCTCTGCGGCGCGCTTGGTGCCCATGAACGTTGCGTGCTTGTGGCGGATCCGGCCGGTGCTGTCGCGACCGAGGTAGACGCGCAGTTCGAAGACGCCTGGACTTCGCTGCCGAATGCTTCCTGCCATGTGTCCCTCGGGTTGTTGGGTTGACCGTTGGGTTCTACCCTACCGGCCAAGCTGTTGTCGAGGGTCAAGTCTCTGGCCTGGACTTATTGGAGCCGGCGGTGGGAATCGAACCCACGACCTGACGATTACAAGTCGTCTGCGCTACCAACTGCGCCACACCGGCGGGCGTCCGGGACACATCCCGGCTGCCGCCGCAGCCTAACGGCCGCCGGCCCGCGGCCCCGGTACCCGCGGCCCGTTTGACCACTTCGGGGCGCCGGGGCAGGCTGCACCCCATGTCGAGCTCCTTTGACGACGGGCCCGGTCCCGAAGCGCCACGGGAACCGGCGCACACGCCCACGGCCCGTGCGGTGGCGGTGCTCGTGGCCTTCGTCGTCGTGCTCGTCCTCACGCTCGGGCTGGTGCACCCATCCAAGACCTCGACGTCGACGTCGTCGTCGACGGCGTCCACGACCACGGCCACGACGGTCGCGCCGACCACGACCACCACGGTGCCACCGAGCAAGGTTCCGGTTCTCGTGGCCAACGGGTCCGGCGTCCAGGGACAGGCGGCCACGGTCTCGAGGCAGTTGTCGGCGGGCGGGTGGGACGTCATCCCGCCGGTGAACGCGACAGCGACCGTCGCCACGACCGGCGTCTACTTCGTGGCCGGGCAGTCGGCCGCGGCCGACGCCGTCGCGGCGGCACTGCACCTCTCGCCGTCGGTGGTGGCACCGTTCACGACGTCGGTGCCGGTGGCCTCGGCCGCCGGGGCCGACGTGGTCGTGGTCATCGGGAAGAACGGTGTCCCGACGTCGTCCACCGCCACTGCCGCCGCCACCGGCAGCACGGTGAGTTGACCCACCCGGCGGTGGACACGGCCACGGCGACCCTCGTGGCCCCGCTGCTCGCCGGGCCGGCGACCTCGGCCGTCCTCACCGATTTCGACGGGACGCTCGCCCCGATCGTGGCCGACCCGTCGCAGGCGCGGCCGTCCGACGGCGCTGCAAGGGTGCTCGAGGCCCTGGTGGCCCGCTTCGGCGTGGTGGCCGTGGTGTCCGGCCGCCCGGTGGCCTTCCTCCAGCAGCACCTGGGCGCGGTGGGCGGTCTGCGGTTTGCGGGTCTCTACGGGCTCGAACGGGCGACCGGCGCCGGCCCGGTGACGCCGGCCGCCGGCGTCGACGACTGGAGGGCCGCCGTCACCGCCGCCGAGGACCGTCTGGCGGCGTGGGCACCCGAAGGCGTGGTCGTCGAAGGCAAGGGACTGGCCGTCACCGTGCATTGGCGCCAGGCGCCCGACCGGGCGGCCGAGGCGGAGGCAGCGGCACGGGACGTGGCCGCCGCCGTCGGATTGCGCGCCCATGCCGGCCGGGCCTCGGTCGAGCTCCGGCCGCCGCTGGCCGTGGACAAGGGCACGGTGGTCGACGAGCTGTCCGCGGACGCCCGGGCCGCCTGCTACCTCGGTGACGACACCGGCGATCTGGCCGCATTCGACGCCCTCGGCCGCCTGGCGTCCCGCACCGGTGCGGCCGTCGTCCGGGTGGCCGCCGCCGAACCGGAGTGCCCCGACGAGCTGCTGCTGGCCGCCGACGCCGTCGTGGACGGCCCCGCCGGCGCCTTGGGCCTGCTCACCTATCTGGCGTCAGCGACGGCGGACTGAGCTCCGCCGCCAGCAACTGCTCGTGGAGCCAGTCGGCCGGCCGGCGGGCCAGGATGATCTCCCGCAGGGCGGCGGCCATGGCCGCCCGTTCACCGGCGGCGAGATCGAGCGCCTGGGAGAGCGCGGCCGCCGTCGCCCCCACGTCGAATGGGTTGATGGCCAGCGACCCCGGGGCCAGCTCGGCGTAGGCGCCGGCCTCCTCGAGAGCACCAGGGCGCCGTCGCGCTGGTTCACCATCGGGCCCTCCTTGGCCACCAGGTTCATCCCGTCGCGGACCGGATTGACGAGGAGCACGTCGTAACGGGTGAGCGCGGCCAACGACCGGGGGTAGTCGTCGCCCACCTGCAGGAGGATCGGCGTCCAGTCAGGTGTCCCCCATCGGGCGTTCACGCGGGCCACTGTCTCCTCCACGTCGCGCTGGTACGAGAGGTACTCGTCCAGGCCCTGGCGGGACGGATAGGCCAGCGCAAGGAAGGTGACCCGGCCGCGGCGGTGCGGCTCGAACTCGAGGAGCTCGTCGAACGCCCAGAACCCACGGAGGAGGTTCTTCGAGAGCTCCATGCGGTCGACGCGGAGGATGACCTGTCGGCCCGGGTCGCCGAGCTCCTCGTCGAGCTGGCGACGGCCCTCGGCCACGGCAGGGTCGTCAAGCTCGGCGGTCAAGACGTCGGGATCGGTGCCGAGCGGGGACACGAAGGTCGGCGGCGGGCGTCCGTCGAGCCCGGCCTGCCCAGCTTTGCCTGGCAGGCCAGGTATGCGCCGGCCCACCGGAGCGGTGTGGAACCCGCAGGTGTCGAAGCCGGCCATGGCGTCGAGGAGCTCGCCGACGACCGCCTCGGGCAGCATGCCCAGCACCGGCGTGTCGGCGAACGGCGTATGTGTGAAGTGCACGGTGACCAGGTCGGGGCGGGCCTGGCGGAGCATCGACCCGACAGGCACAGGTGGTAGTCCTGCACCAGCACCCGTGCCCCCTCGGGCGCCTGCTGGGCCACCCGGAGGGCGAAGGCCCGGTTGACATCGCGGTAGGCGTCCCACGCCAGGCGCCACTGGTGGTCCGCGCGGCTGGCGGGCTGACTCGAACAGATGGTGGTGGCAGAACCACAGCGTGGCATTGGAAACCTCGTCGTAGGCGAGGCGGTACATCTCGGGATCGATATCGACGAGGTCGATGAGGAGCCCGTCCACGGACATGAGCCCGGCCTTCTCGGCCGCGCGGTCGGCATCGTCGACGGCGGAGGCGATCCACGTCGCCCCGGTGCCGGCCAGCAGCGGGTGGAGGGTCCCGGCCAGACCGCCGGCGGCCACCCCCTGGACCGAGCAGACCGTCGTCGTCGAAGTGGAACGACAGCGGGCCGCGGTTGGACACCAGCACGGTCGGGTTCGCCGCCGCGTCGGGGCGGTGCGGTCGTCGGGCACGGTACCGGCCGCATCGGGTGCCGGGACGTGTTCGGGCTCCCGGTCCGCTCGTTCGCTGACCGCCATGCCGTCGAAGTTACCCCCCACCGTCCCCGCCGGCGCCCGAACCGACCGTTGACATGTAGTGAGTGAGCACTTACAATAACGAACCGTGATGATGACATCGTCGAGACAGACCGCGGCGAGCGCCGGACGGCGGTGCTGGCCGCGGCCATCACCGAGTTCGCCCGGGCCGGCTACGCGGGCACGTCAACCGAGGCCATCGCCCGGAGGGCCGGTATCTCCCAGCCCTATCTGTTCCGCTTGTTCGGCACCAAGAAGGACCTGTTCATCGCCACCTACGAGCTGGTGGGCGACCGCATCGTCCAGTCCTTACCGGGACGCCTCCGAGGGCCTGAGCGGCGAGGAGGCCTGCGAGGCCATGGGCGCCGCCTACCTCGAGTTCCTCCAGGACCCGGAGCTCCTCCAGGTCCAGCTGCACGGGTACGCGGCCGCGGCCGCCGACGCCGACATCGCCCGCACTGCCGGTCGACCTTCGACGTGTTGTGGCACCTGGCCGACGAGCGGACCGGGCTCGACGAGGACGAGCTCCGGGAGTTCTTCGCCCAGGGGATGCTGCTCACGGTGATGTCGGCCATCGACCTGCTGTCCGTCCCCGATCCGTGGGCCCAGTCGTTCTGCCCGCACCCCGAGAAGTTGGCGGCCGTGTGGCGGCCGCCGCCGGTGTCAAGGCCGTTCCCGCGGCGGTCGGGCACGAGGTGCCGGCATGACCGCCCCGGCCACCCGGGCCACCCGGCAGACCCGGGCCACCCCGGCGACCTCGTCGGCACCGGCACGTGCCGGCTACCGCAGCCCCTTTTTTTGACCGCCGTATGAGAAGTGCTCACAACTCACCGGTCCGAGGCAAACCGCCCGGCCGGGCGCAGCTCTCCACCCACCCCGTACGACCACAGCGCAGGAGGCACGATGACCGAGACCCTGCAGTCCCCGACCGACCCCTCCGCCGCACGCCCGGTCCGCTCGGCCGGTGAACGGGCCGCCCGAAGCAAGGCCATCTGGGCCGTGGCCATCACCGGCATGGCGCTCTTCATGGCGTCGCTCGACAACCTGGTGGTGACCACCGCCCTTCCCGTCATCCGGGTCAAGCTCCACGCCGGCCTCGACGGGCCTCGAGTGGACCGTCAACGCCTACACCCTCACCTTCGCGGTGCTGCTGCTGACGGCGGCGGCCGTGGGCGAACGGTTCGGACGCCGCCGCACGTTCCTCACCGGGATCGCCGTGTTCACCCTCGGCTCGGCGGCCGCCGCCCTGGCCCCGTCCATCGGCATCCTGGTCGCCGCCCGAGCGCTGCAGGGCGCCGGCGGCGCCATGATCATGCCGCTCTCGCTCACCCTCCTGAGTGCGGCCGTGCCCGAGGAGCGCCGCAACGCCGCCCTGGACTCTGGGGCGCCATCGGCGGCACCGCCGTGGCGGTCGGTCCGCTGGTGGGCGGGGCCGTGACCAGCGGGTGGGCGTGGCAGTTCATCTTCTGGATCAACGTGCCCATCGGCCTGGCGCTGCTGCCACTGGCGTGGTGGAAGCTGTCGGAGTCCAGGGGCCGTCCCACCCGGCTCGACGTCGTCGGCGTGGTCCTCGCCAGCGTCGGACTGTTCGGGGTCGTCCTCGGTCTGGTGCGCGGCAACGGCCACGGCTGGACCTCGACCGGGGTGCTGGTCTCGTTCGCCGTCGGCGTGATCACGCTGGCCGCCTTCGTCTGGTGGGAGCTGCGCGTCGAGGCGCCCATGCTGCCGTTGCGCCTGTTCACGGGCCGGGGGTTCGCGGCCGTCAACCTGTCGGCCCTGCTGTTCAGCTTCGGCATGTTCGGCTCGATCTTCTTCCTGTCGCAGTTCCTCCAGACCGTCCAGGGCTACTCGCCGTTCGGCGCCGGCCTCCGGATGCTCCCGTGGACGGCCATGCCGATGCTGTTGGCGCCCTTCGTGGGGATGCTGGCGGAGCGCTGGGGCGGCCGGGTGCTGGCCGTGGCCGGGTTGACCCTGCAGGCCGTCGCCCTGACCTGGTTGGCGCTGCTGACCACGCCCTACCACGCCCTACGGCGACTTCGTCCTCCCGTTCATCGTGGGCGGGATGGGCATGACCCTGTTCTTCGTGCCCTCGCCTCGCTGGTGCTCGGATCGGTGCCGACGGCGCTCGAGGGTGTGGCGTCCGGGACCAACGCCGCCTTCAGGGAGCTGGGCGGCGTGCTCGGCATCGCCGTCCTGGGAGCCGTGTTCGCCTCCAACGGCGGCTACTCGTCGGCCAGGACTACGTGAACGGGCTGGTGCCGGCCACGCTCGTCGGTGCCGCCGTGGTGGCGGTCGGCGCAGTGGTGGCCTTCCTGATCCCGAGGCGGTCCCGGGCGGCGAAGCCGTCGGTGGCGGCCGTGGATGCGGGCGGCACGGCCGGCGTCACCGACGACGGGCCCGAGAGGGCCGAGGGCGGCGCCGGGTCGCCCGGCGAAGGCTGTCCCGAGGTGGCCGGGGCCCTCGTCTGACCGCGCCGGGTCGGCCGAGGCGGCCGCCCCGGCCGGCCTCAGCGGGCGACGTCGAGGCCGGCCCGCTCCAGGGCCACCCGCAGGATGTCGGTGGCCTGGGGGCGGAGCTCGGCCAGGGGCCGGTTCCGGTGCACGCGCGACCCCATGTCCACCTGGGCGATCGAGCCGGCGCCGAAGCGGGCGGCCACGTCGACGAGCAGCGCCAGCTCGACGGCGTAGCCGTCGGCGAACCCGCACTTCTCCAGTACCCAGCGCGGGGCCGCCGTCTCGCCCGCCAGGGGCTGGACGATGCAGGTCAGCTCGGGGAACAGCAGGTCGATGACGGGTCTGGCCACCAGTTCGGTGACCCGCCCGCCGCCGTCGGGCGAACCCTCGACCGGGCGCTCGTAGAACCCCTTGACCAGGGCCACCGCGTCGTCGAGGAGCAGCGGACCGAGGAGCCCGGTCACGAAGTGCGGGCCGAAGTTGGTCACGTCGCCGTCGACGAAGGCCACCAGGTCGCCTTCGGCTCGCCTCGAGGCCGGCCCGCATGGCCTGTCCCTTGCCGCCGAACCCGCCGGCGTGGTCCGTGCCGACGACGGTGGCCCCGGCCGCCCGGGCCGCCCGGGCCGTGCCGTCGCGGGAGCCGTCGTCGACCACGAGGACCTCGTCGACGAGGGGCCGGCCGCCGCCGGCCGCGGTGAGGCCGGCCACGATCGGCGCCACCACGCCGGCGATGGTCGAACGCTCGTCACGGGCGGGCACGCACACCGACTGACGACCCGCCCCCGGCTTCGCCACCGACCAGGGTGGTGGCGTCGAACGACGTGCGGGACCACCGTCGGCGGCGGCGGCATCCGGCATCCCGTGCATCGGATGGGAGCCATCGTCGCGCTCAGCCGCCGCCCGACCGGCGGGCCGCATTGACGGACGGCGCCGGCGATCGGCGTACGATGGAGGCCATCATCCAGAGCGGTTGAGGGACCGGGCCCAGTGACGCCGCGGCAACCAGCACCGACGAGCCGCCCACGGTTCGCGGTGCCAGGTGCCAATGCCCGAGCGATGAGGAGGTTGCATGTGGATTTCGTGTCAGGGCTGCGCTGTCGTGAGTGTGGCCGCACCTATCCGGCCGAGGCGCTCCACGTGTGCGACTTCTGCTTCGGCCCTCTCGAGGTCATCTACGACTACGAGGCCATCGCCGCCGCCACCAGCCGCGACCGCATCGCCGCCGGTCCCCGGACCATCTGGCGCTACGCCGACCTGCTGCCGGTCGACGACGACGTCCCCGGTCGACCTGGGCGCCGGGCTTCACCCCGCTGGTGCGGGCCGACCGGCTGGCGGCCGAGCTGGGGCTGGGCGAGCTGTGGATCAAGGACGACACCGCCAACCCGACCGGCTCGTTCAAGGATCGCGTGGTGTCGGTGGCGCTGACCAAGGCCCGCCAGCTCGGCTTCAAGGTGGCCGCCTGCGCGTCGACGGGCAACCTGGCCAACTCGGTGGCCGCCCACGCGGCCCGTGCCGGCATGGAGTCGGTGGTGCTGATCCCGTCGGATCTCGAGGTGGCCAAGGTGACCATGACGGCCGTCTACGGCGGCCGGGTGGTGGCCGTCGAGGGCACCTACGACGACGTCAACCGGCTGTGCGCCGAGCTGACCAGCGAGCAGCCGTCGTGGGCGTTCGTGAACGTCAACCTCCGGACCTACTACGCCGAGGGGTCGAAGACCCTGGCCTTCGAGATCGCCGAGCAGCTCGGCTGGCAGGCGCCCGACCACGTGGTCGTCCCCATCGCCTCGGGCAGCCAGCTGACCAAGGTGGCCAAGGGGTTCGGCGAGCTGGCCACGGTGGGCCTGCTCGACGGCGAGCCGTCGGTGCGGATCTCGGGCGCCCAGGCGGCCGGGTGCTCCCCGGTGGCCACCGCCTTCGCCGAGGGCACCGACGCCCTCCGGCCGGTCAAGCCGTCGACGGTGGCCAAGTCGCTGGCCATCGGCAACCCGGCCGACGGCTGGTACGCGCTCGACGTCATCCGGAAGTCGGGGGGCGCCTGCGGGGCCGTCACCGACGACGAGATCCTCGAAGGCATCCGCCTGCTGGCCCGAACCGAGGGCATCTTCGCCGAGACGGCCGGAGGGGTGACCATCGCCACCCTGGCCAAGCTGGCGGCCGAGGGCGTCGTCCGCTCGGACGAGCGGGTGGTGGCCCTGGTGACGGGGCACGGGCTGAAGACGGTGGAGGCGCTGGCCGGCACGGTCAGGCCGACGGCCACCATTCCGGCCACGCTGGCCGCGTTCGACGAGGTGGTTCGTGCGGACGCCGACGGCGGCGGTCCCGGCGGCGGTCCCGGGGGCGCAGCATCCGCTGCAGGGAGCGACCGGTGAGCGTCACCGTCCGCATACCGACCCAGCTCCGGCCGCTCACCGGTGGGTCCGGCGAGGTCGTCGTCGAGGGTTCGACGGTCGGCGAGGTCCTCAAGGCACTGGACGCCGCCCACCCGGGACTCGGTGAGCGGCTCTTCGACGGTTCGGGTGAGTTGCGGAGGTTCGTCAACGTATTCCTGGCCGATGAGGACGTGCGCTTTCTCGACGGCCTGTCCACGCCGGTCATCGCCGGGCAGACCCTCTCGATCGTGCCGGCCGTCGCCGGCGGCTGAGGCTCGGCGGCGGCGCCCCCGGGTCCGGGCGGAACCGGGGGTCGGGCGGGCCGGGTTGCGCAGGTCACCGGGGCGCGGTTTGCTTTTGGCACTCGGACAGGTAGAGTGCTAACGACCCCGGAGAGGGGCCGTCGCCTGCAACCACCACGGAGGAACGCCAGATGGCCAAGCTGATCTCATTCGACGAGGAAGCGCGGCGCGGACTCGAGAGCGGGATGAACAAGCTCGCCGACGCCGTACGCGTCACCCTCGGCCCGAAGGGCCGCAACGTCGTCCTCGACAAGAAATGGGGGGCACCGACCATCACCAACGACGGTGTGTCGATCGCCAAGGACATCGAGCTCGAGGACCCCTTCGAGCGGATCGGTGCCGAGCTCGTCAAAGAGGTCGCCAAGAAGACCGATGACGTGGCCGGCGACGGCACCACCACGGCCACCGTGCTGGCGTGGGCGCTCGTGCACGAGGGCCTGCGGAATGTGGCCGCCGGGGCCAACCCCATGGGCCTGAAGAAGGGCATCGAGGCCGGCGTCGAGGCGGCCGTGAGCTCACTGCAGGGCATCGCCCGCGAGACCGAGTCGAAGAGCCAGATCGCCCAGGTGGCGTCCATCTCCGCCGCCGACCCCGAAATCGGGGAGCTGATCTCCGAGGCCATCGACAAGGTGGGCAAGGACGGCGTGATCACCGTCGAGGAGGCCCAGACCTTCGGGCTCGACATCGACCTGGTCGAGGGCATGCGCTTCGACAAGGGCTACATCTCGCCGTACTTCGTGACCGACCCCGAGCGCATGGAGGCCGTCCTCGAGGACGCCTACGTGCTGCTCGTCAGCCAGAAGATCACGGCCGTTCGGGACCTCCTGCCGATCCTGGAGAAGGTCATGCAGTCGGGCAAGCCGCTCGTGATCGTGGCCGAGGACATCGAGGGCGAGGCGCTGGCGACCCTGGTCGTCAACAAGATCCGCGGCACCTTCAAGAGCGCGGCCGTCAAGGCCCCCGGGTTCGGCGAGCGCCGCAAGGCCATGCTCCAAGACATCGCCATCCTCACCGGCGGCCAGGTCGTCACCGAGGAGGTCGGGCTCAAGCTCGACTCGGTTGGCCTCGACCTGCTGGGCAAGGCCCGCAAGGTGGTGGTCACCAAGGACGAGACCACCATCGTCGAGGGCGCCGGCTCCGAGGAGGACATCAAGGGCCGTGTCAACCAGATCAAGGCCGAGATCGAGAACACGGACTCCGACTACGACCGCGAGAAACTGCAGGAGCGCCTGGCCAAGCTGTCGGGCGGCGTCGCCGTGATCAAGGTCGGGGCGGCCACCGAGGTGGAGCTCAAGGAGAAGAAGCACCGCATCGAGGACGCCGTGTCCACCACCAAGGCCGCCATCGAGGAGGGCGTGGTGCCCGGCGGCGGCGTAGCCCTGCTGCGTGCCCAGTCGTCGATCCTCGACGTGGCCGAGAAGCTCGAGGGCGACGAGGGGACCGGTGCCCGCATCGTGGCCCGGGCCGTGGAGGAGCCGCTGAAGCAGATCGCGGTGAACGCCGGCCTCGAGGGCGGCGTCATCATCGACAAGGTGCGCAACCTGAAGACGCCCTCGGAGGGGCTGAACGCGGCCACCGGCGAGTACGTCGACCTCTTCGACGCCGGCGTCATCGACGCCGCCAAGGTGACCCGGTCCGCGCTGCAGAACGCGGCGTCGATCGCGGCCCTCTTCCTGACGACGGAGGCCGTCATCGTGGACAAGCCCGAGGAGTCGGCGCCGGCCATGCCCGGCGGCATGGACGACTTCTGAGCCGTTCAGGCTCGGCCCCGGCCGCCCCGAGGGTGGTTGGACCGGTCACGCAGTGCACGAAGGGCGCCCCTCGGGGCGCCCTTCGGCCGTCTCCGGTCTCCGGACCGTCGCCCCGGCTCCGGCGGGCCTGGTCCGATCGGGGCACCGGTCCACCCCGGCCCCGGGCGGCAGCGGCTTCCCTAGACTGACCGCCGTGCCCACCCCCGTGTCGCCTTCCACCGGCTGGGGCGTGCTCCACCTGTTCTGCCGGGTCGCCGGCCCCGGACCCGGAGCCGTCGACCGGGCCCGTGCACTCGAGGCCGTGGCCGCCGCCCGGGCCGAGGGGGTCCAGGTCGTCACCGTCGCCGTGCTCGGCCACAAGGCCGATCTGGGGGTGATGGCGCTGGCAGAGGATCTGTGGCGCCTGCGGGGTCTGCAGACAGGTCTGCAGGCCGCCGGGGTCGACGTCGTCGACTCCTACGTCTCGATGACCGAGCTGTCCGAGTACTCCGGGGGCATCCCCGACGCCATGAAGGAGGCCCGGCTCCACCCGTCGCTCCCGCCCGAGGGCAAGCCGGCGTTCTGCTTCTACCCGATGTCCAAGCGCCGGGGCGACGTGGACGGCTCGAACTGGTACTCGCTGCCCTACGACGAACGCAAGGCGTTCATGTACGCCCACGGGGCCGTCGGCCGCGAGTTCTCCGGCCGCATCCTGCAGGTGGTCACCGGTTCCACCGGGGTGGACGACTGGGAGTGGGGCGTGACGCTGTTCGGCGTGCACCCCGACGACCTGAAGGAGTGCGTCTACCGCATGCGCTTCGACGAGGCGTCCGCCCGGTTCGGCGAGTTCGGCCCGTTCATCACCGGGATGGTGGCCCCGCTCGACGCCGTGCTCGACGCCGTGCTGGACGGGACGGCCGCCCACGGGGAAGGTCCGTGACCGGCGGCGCCGTGGAGGACACCGCCGCTGCCGCCCCAGCCGCTCCTACCACCGCCCAGGCCCCGGCCGGTCCGCGGACCGGGCGTGCCGACCTCGACGGGCTACGGGCGTCGCTGGCGGGCCACGACCGGGTGGTGGTCGGGTTCAGCGGGGGGGCCGACTCGGCCTTTCTGGCCTGGGTGGCCACCGACACGCTGGGCGCGTCCCGGGTGGTGTGCGCCACCGCCGTCTCGCCGTCGCTCGCCCCCGAGGAGTTGGCCGACTGCCGGGCCCTGGCCCGGGAGTGGGGGCTCACCCACGTCGAGCTGGCCACCGACGAGCTGGCCGATCCGGCCTACGCCGCCAACGACGGCACCCGGTGCTACCACTGCAAGTCGTCGCTGATGGATGCGGTGGGCCCGCTCGCCCGGGCCGCCGGCGACGGGGGCTCGACCGTCGTGCTGGGCGTGAACCTCGACGACCTGGGCGATCACCGGCCGGGCCAGTCGGCCGCGGCCGAGCGGGGCGCGGCCTTCCCTCTGGTGGACGCCGGGTTCACCAAGGCCGACGTCCGCCGGTGGTCACGCCACCTCGGCCTGAGGACCTGGGACAAGCCGGCGGCCGTGTGCCTGGCCTCGCGGGTGCCCTACGGTACGCCGGTGACCCTCACCACGTTGGCGACGGTGGCCGACGCCGAGTCGGGGCTGCGCGCCCTCGGCTTCGACGAGTTGCGGGTCCGCCACTACGGCGACACGGCCCGCATCGAGGTGCCGCTCGCTGCCATCGGCGCCGTGGTCGAGCGACGGGCCGACGTGGTCGGGGTGGTCCACGCCGCCGGCTACCACTACGTGACCCTCGACCTCGACGGGCTGCGGTCGGGCAACCTCAACGCCGCCCTCGGCCGGGCCGCGCCCGTGGGAGGGCCACGATGATCGGGATGCGGGTCAAGCTCACCTTCCCCGAGTCCCTGGTACGCGAGCCGATCATCGCCCGGCTCGTCCGGGAGCTGGACGTTGTCCCGAACATCCGCCGCGCCGACGTGGGTGAGCACTCGGGCTGGATCGTCTGCGAGCTCGACGGCGATGCCGCCGATGTCGAGCGATCGGTCACCTGGCTGCGCGAGGCCGGCGTGCAGGTCGACCTGCTGGGCGACGTGGTCGAGAGCTGATTCCGCCGGCCGTTCCGGGTCGGCGGCCCCGGGGTCGGCGCCCCGGGTCGGCGGCGATGTTCAGTCGTCGGTGGCGCGGATGGTCCACCCGGCACCCGAGACCGAGCGGGGCTCGTAGAAGAGGCATCCGTCGGGGCAGGCGAACGGGAGCTGCTGGTTGGCGCCCACCCGGCACCGCTCCAGCTTGTCCTCGCGGTTGGTCGTCTGCATGATGTAGTGCCGGCAGTCCTCGTTTACGGCCATACCCCATTGTGCCGGATGGGCAGGTGGACAGCGGGCGCCCTGGGTGGCACCCGGGCTGCGTCGTGACCGATCCGGTCGATTCCCATTAGCGTCGGCTGTGTGGAACCGGGCTCCGACGACGTACCGACCACCAAGCAGCTCCTGCGGTGGAGCGAGGCCCTGGCCGGGATCGCCCGGACCGGGCTCGGCTTTACCGAGTCCCTCTACGAGCAGGAGCGGTTCGAGGAGGTCCTGAAGGTGGCTGCCGACATCCGGGTGGCCGCCGAGGAGGGCGCCGACGGCACCGGTGACGCCGCCGGGCTGGTCCACGAGTGGATGACCAGTGTCGGCAAGGGCGTCCCCGGCTACGTCACCCCCAAGGTCGCCGTGGGCGCGGCCGTGGGGAACGACAAGGGCGAGACTGCTGCTCGTGCAGCGGGCCGACTCGGGGGTCTGGCTGTACCCGACCGGCTGGGCCGACGTCGGCTACTCGGCGGCCGAGGTGGTGGTGAAGGAGGTCCAGGAGGAGACGGGCATCGAGGTCGAGGCGGTGCGTCTCATCGCCGTGCTCGACGGGCTGCGGGTCGGATTCAGCCGCATCCCCCTGTACTCCCTCGTCTTCCAGTGCCGGCCGATCGGCGGTGAGCTCCGTGCCCACCCGCTCGAGTGCGCGGACGTCGGGTGGTTCCCCCTCGACGACCTGCCGCAACCGCTGGCCGGGGCGGAGCGATGGGGCGCGCACGTCTTCGCCGCCCTCAGCGGGGAACCCGTGGACGTGCTCTACGACCCGGTACGCCAGCCGATGTGGCGCGGGGACCCCGACCGGACCTGAGGCGGACGCCACCGCGCCGAAGGGCCGTGTGGTCGTGACCCGGAACGCGGAACGGAGAGTCGGGCGGCACGGAGAGTGGTGCGGGTGGGGCACGTGTGGGGGTCCGGGGGACAACCTCACTACACTCGCCGTCTGTGACGACCGGAAGCAGTGGGGGGAACGGCCGGGTGGTGACGGTGTCGGAGGCGACCGCGGTCGACGATGCCCTGGTGGCGGCCTTCGCCCGGCTGGTGCCCCAGCTGTCGTCGTCGTCCCCACCACCCACCGCCGACGAGCTCGACGCCATCGTCTCGTCGCCGGCGACGGCGCTGCTCGTGGCCCGCGACGGCGAGGACGTGATCGTCGGTTCGATGACCCTGGCCCTGTTCCGGGTGCCGACGGGCGTCCGGGCGTGGATCGAGGACGTGGTGGTCGACGACGCCGCACGGGGGGCGGGCGTGGGTGAGGCCCTGGTGATGGCGTCGGTGCGCCTGGCCGAGGAGGCGGGGGCGAAGAGCGTGGACCTGACGTCGCGGCCGAGCCGCGAGGCGGCCAACCGGCTCTACGTACGGCTGGGGTTCGAGCCCCGGCAGACGAACGTGTACAGGTTTTCATCGGAAGCCTGATCCCACTGCGCTCAGGCGCAACACCGACGTCCCGACCTCGGGATCATGTTCGCCGCCGCCGCCGCCGCCGCCGCCGTCCGGGTTTCCGGGTGGCGGTTCCGATGAGGGGACTCACGACGGAAGGTGGTCCAACGCGGACGTCACTTGCGGCGCCATTGCCGCCTGTGGAGGAAGGACGAAATCCGTGCCGGCCCGGAGCAGCTGCACGGCGCCCCAGGTCAGCTGCACGACGTAGGGGCCCTTGGTCACGTAGGCGATCGCGTACGTGTAGCGCTGGTCGCTGTTGGCTCCGGAGAACACCCTGGCCTCGACGTTCGCCACGGTTCCGGGAATTGCAACCGTCGGGCCCGGATTGCAGCGGGCGTCGATCGTCGCCAGTTTCTCCGAGATGCCGGTGGCGGACGCGGCCGAGACTGCTTCCCCGAGCGCCTCGCTGAGCCCGACCCCGAAGTTCACGGGTTCGTCGTACGAGTCCGGATTGCCGGTGTCGTTGAACGTGATGGCGGCGACCGGTACGGAGGCCGTCACGGCTGCATTGAAGTCACCGATCGGCCCGATGATGGAGGACGGGCTCGTCGAGTAGCCCGCGGGGAGATCCGACAGGGTCAAGAGCAGCGGACGGAGTCCCACGGCCAGAGCCGAAGCGGTCGGGGACATGGTGACGGGAACGCACTGGGAGGCAGCGGTGGTCACCGGAGCCGAGGCCGCGACCGAGGTGGTCACGGGTGCCGTCGCCGCGACCGAGGTGGTAACGGGTGCCGACGCCGTGACCCGGGTGGGGGAGGTCGCCGCTGGATGCGTGCATCCGCTCAGACCTGCGACCGCCAGCACGGCTGCTCCCGTCGCCACGATTCGAGATCGCATCCTCAATTTCTAACTGATCGGGCGGCGAGGGCGGTCCCGTCGTCTCGTCGGTTCAATCGTCGGGACGCCCCCCGCCGGCGCACCGGCGACCGTGGGATCAGCGCCGCCGAGCGGATCGGCGCCCGGGCCGGGCACGGCTACCGCGCGTAGGTGCGAACGAGCCTGAGCACGGCCTCGGCGTCCGGACCGATCCCGACCAGATCCGTCTGGTCAGGAGCGATCCGCCTGCCTGCGACCTCGCAGAACTCGGCGGCACTCCCGCTGATGGTCGTCAACGGTGGGTCCTCAGGGATGAACTCCCAGCGATCCCCGCCGGGGCCGATGAGGCTGAGCGCCACCGGTCCGCGGGGTGACAGCCCTGCCTCTTCGAAGGCGTAGGGCAGGGTCCGCCATGCCAGCCGAGCGATGTGGCGGATCCGATCCGTCGGCACGAGCTCGACTCCCAGTGCGGATGCGATGTCCCCGGTGTGGATCCAGCATTCGGCCAGGCGCGTGGTCGCCAACGTCTGCAGGGAGAGCTGCCCCGTCACCCAGGTGACCCGTCGATGGGGATCAGCCCCCCGAAGCTCGGCGAGAAGGCATCGCGACGCCTCGTTCCAACGGGAGTCGATGGCCGCTCCGCCGATGGCGCGTTCCGCGCCCACCTGGGCCGCGGCGGCGGCATCGACGGTGACACGGGTCCCGTCACGTGGCCCGAGGAGTCCCTCTCCGTACGAGTCGAATTCGCCCCGAGCGCTGGCCACTGCGAGTTCGTCCGAAAGGGCCAGGTGGAGCAGCACATCTCCGACATCCCAGCCTTCACACGGCGTAGCCAGCAGCCAATCGGAGTCGCCGCACCGTTCGACAAGTGTGCGGAGCACGGCGTGCTGCTCCGACAGATCGTCGACCACACCGGCCACGACCTCAAATTACCCTCCGCCGACGGGACCCGGCCCGGGCCGTCCCCGCCCTGGCACGCAGGGTCGCCCGCGGGCCGTCGTTTGTCGCCCGCCCCCGGGGACCGGTAGCGTTGGCTCTTCGTGTTGCACGCCCGGTCCCGACCGACGGCGGGGTGGCGCTACCGATTGCAGGGTCGACGCAGCATTGTGGCCGCCCTCCTCTCGACGCTGATCGCCGCCACCTCCGTGCTGACGGCCTCCGCCCTCTCCCGGCCGGCCGGGGCCGACCCGGTCGCGGATCTCCAGGCCCAGGCGCGGGCCGTCTCACAACAGGAGATCGAGCAGCAGCTACGGATCGGCGCCGCCCAGGTGCAGTTCTCGGTCGTGTCGGAACTGGTCGTGGCCGATTCCCAGGCCCTGGCGCTGACCGGGCAGGAGATCGGTGCCGACGAGCGGCAGATCAGGCGGGCGACGCGCGATATCCGACGCGAGGCCATCACGGCCTACATCGACCAGGGCACCGACTCGCTCGCGGTCGGACGCCGGCCTGTTCACCGCCGACACGGAGACGGCCCAGTCGACGAGGCAGTACACATCGTTGGTCGTCGGCAACGTCGAGACCACGCTCGACGGATTGCACGCGGCCCAGCGATCCCTGGAGGCGATGCAGGCGACACAACGCCAGCAGCAGGCCCAGGACCGATCCGATCAGGCGCAGAAGACCTCCGCCCTCGGCCAGGCCGAGAGCACCGAGCGCCAGCTGGGATCACTGGAGGCGCAGGTCACCGGCCGACTGGCGGCGGCGGTGGCACAGCAGGCCGCGGCCCAGGACGCCGCGGCCGCGGCGGCGGTGGCCGCGGCCCGGAGCGAGGCGGCCCGGGCGACGGCGGACCGGACCGCCTCGGCGCGCCTGGCGGCCACGGCGAGGACGGCACCCGCCGCCACCCAGACCCCGACGGCTGCGCCCCCGGCGTCCTCGGCCGATCCCGCCGATCCCGTGCTCAACCCGTTCCTCCAGTGCGTGGTCCAGGCCGAGTCGGGTGGCGACTACTCTGCGGTCTCCCCCAACGGCCTCTACATGGGTGCCTTCCAGTTCAGCCAGTCGACGTGGAACCTGGCCGCCCAGGACGCCGGACTGCCGGGCCTGGTCGGCGTGCCCCCCAACCTGGCGTCCGAGGCCGACCAGGACGCGGTGGCGGTCGCCCTCTACGCCCTCGACGGCGAGCAGCCGTGGCTGGGAGACCGCTGCAGTTCGTAGGGAGGCGTCACCGGCTCCCGCACACTCCGGGCGGGCACGCGGCCGCATCGACCTTGTTCCGGCCCGGGCCTTGACGGACGATATCGGTAAGGCAATACTTACGGTAAGTGATGACGAACGGACTGGCGCTGTCCGCGCTCGGCGACCCGACGAGAAGGGCCATCTTCGAGCACCTGGCGGCGCGGCCGTCGGCCGTCGGCGAGCTGGCCGAGCGCCTTCCGGTCAGCCGACCGGCGGTGTCCCAGCACCTCAAGGTGTTGAAGGAGGCCGGGCTGGTGGTCGACCGGCCCGACGGCACCCGGAGGATCTACCAACTCGATCCGGACGGCATCAGCGAGCTGCGCGCCTACCTCGACAGGTTCTGGGACACGGCGCTGCTCGCGTTCAAAAACAGAGTCGACAACGGGAGGAACCGACGCATGACCGACCTACAGCAGACCTCCGTGCGGTCCACGGTCGTGGTGGAAGCACCCATCGACCGGGCCTTCGCCGTCTTCACCGAGGACATCGGCAGCTGGTGGCCTCCCGAGCACCACATCCTCGAGGCCGAGCTCGCCGAGATGGTCTTCGAGCCCCGGGAGGGTGGCAGCGTGTACGACCGCGGTGTCGACGGGAGCGAGTGCCGCTGGGCCCGGGTGCTCGCCTACGACCCGCCGCACCGGGTGGTGTTCTCGTGGGACGTCTCGCTCGCGTGGCAGGTGGAGACCGATCCCGCCAGGACCAGCGAAGTCGAGGTCCGCTTCTTCCCCGAGTCGCCGGAGCGCACGCGGGTCGAGCTCGAGCATCGCCACATCGACCGTCACGGCGACGGATGGGAGCAGATGCACGGCGCCGTCGGATCCCCCGGGGGATGGGATACGGGCCTCCGGCGGTTCGCCGCCCGCCTCCAGGGCGCGCCGGCCTCCTGACGTCCCGACCACGACGGCCGCCGGCCGCCGGCACGACAGACTGGGACCGTGGTCGACTGGCTCTTCAGGAACCGCGCCACCGGAGGGATCACCGTGGGGCAGCGGCCCAATCTCAGCCTCTCCGTCTTTCTGGTGGCCACCGTGCTCCGCCTGATCCTCCGACACGCCGGCGCCGCCCTCACGGCGGTGGAGGTCGTGGCCGCCCTCTCCCTCGCCTGGTGGGCGGTGGACGAGATCGTCCGGGGCGTCAACCCGTTCCGCCGGATGCTCGGCGGGACGGTGCTGGTGCTGGAAGCGGTCGCCCTGCTCCGCTGAGACAGGCGCCCGTGCCTACGGCAGCCCGGCGCCGGCGACGTCGACGACGGCGGACTCGATCCGGCCGTTCGAGGTGGTCGAGGCGACCGCCACCGTCGAGGTGGGTGCGGTCAGGGTGTAAAGCGTGCGGCCGTCCTCACCACCGAGCATGCAGGCGAAGCACGTCTGCGAGGTGGCCACCTTCCCGGTGACGGTCCCGCCCTCGGCCACACGGAGGGCCTCGGGCGCCAGCGCGTTGGCCACCCACACCTGCCCGTCGGCGTCGAGGCAGATCCCGTCGGCCGGCACCAGCGGCATGTCGGCGAAGGTGCGCCGGTGACCGAGGGTGCCGTCGCCGGCGACGTCGAAGGCGGTGAGGGTCATGCGCATGGTCTCGGCCACGATGAGGGTGCCGCCGTCGGGGGTGAGGACGGTGCCGTTGGGGAAGGCCATGTCCCCGACGACCTGGATGACCCGGCCGCCGGGATCGAGGACGACCAGGTTGGCGGTGGGGGGACCGGGCGGGGTCAGCACCCCGTCGACACCCTGCTCCTCGAGGAAGGCGTCGAGGTCGAACCCGAAGTTGCCGACGTAGGCCGTCCCGTCGGCGGCCACCACCATGTCGTTGGCCCAGAAGCCGCAGTACTCGGAGATGTCGGCGTGGGTGGCGAGCGTCCCGCCCGCATCCTGCCGCAGCACTCGCTGGTCGGTCATCGACACGATGAGCAGGGACCCGTCGGGCAGCCACCCCAGCCCCGACGGCTGGGTGGGCACCTCCACCTCGACCCGCTCGTCCGAGCCGTCGGCGGCGACCGAGAAGACGGCATGCCGGTAGAAGTCCGAATAGACCAGCCGGTCCCCGTGCCAACGCGGTGCCTCGCCGAACGAGAGGCCCTCCCTGATGACGGTGCTGGTCCGCTCGAACATGGTTCCCCCCATCTGTGCCGTGGCGGCGGGGTAGCAGTATCGCCCAGAGCCGCCGACGGCGCCCCCGTTCAGTCCCCGAGGCGCTCCGGGCGGTACGCCCCGGCGCGATAGGCGCGGACGAAGCGCCGGCACCCGTCGAGGAAGGGGTCGATGGCGGCCTCGAGGACGGCCCGGTCCCAGGGCCCGCCCAGTTCCCCGGTGCGACCCGGGGCGGTCAGGTAGGTCCGGCACGCCACCGGGTCCCTCCCGGACCGGGCGCCGTCGGCCACCACGGCCACCACCCCCACCAGGTCGTAGAGCTCGTGCTCGAAGCTGTCGAGGATCCGCCAGTCCCCGGCGGTGAGGTCCGTGAGCAGGCGCCCGGCGGCCTCCCGGCCGGGGCTGGTGGTCGGGACGAGCGCCGGGTAGGCGGCGCCCCGCACACAGCGGACCTCGTGGTCGGGAAGTCCGGCCGCCACCGAGGCCGGCACCCGCCCCAGCAGGACCGCGAGCACCTGGTCGAAGGTGAGGGACCCGTAGACGAACAGCGGCTCGGTGGGGGTCGACACGCCGCCGAGTATGGGCGATGGGACCGGCGCCGGCGATCCGGCGGCCGCGGCCGGGTCCGGTCGGGTCCGGTCGGCCGCACCCGGAACCGGCACGGCCGGTGCACCTATGGTGGTCCGGTGACCGCACCCCAGTCCCCGGCCGTGGCGGATCGCCCCGCCCGGTGAGCCCTGCGGACCTGCCCCCGGGGTTCGCCGCCGCCGGCGCCCGCCGGATCGACGTCGACCGGCCCCGGCCGCCGGCGGACGCCCCCAACGTGGTCGTCGTCGTGCTCGACGACGTCGGGTTCGCGCAGCTCGGCTGCTTCGGCTCGGGCATCGCCACCCCCCACATCGACCGGCTGGCCGCCGGCGGGCTCCGCTACAACCGCTTCCACGTGACCTCGCTGTGCTCGCCCACCCGGGCCGCCTTCTTCACCGGGCGCAACCACCACGCCGTGGGCATGGGCTTTCTGGCCGACATCCCCCTGGCCTTCCCGGGCTACACCGCCCGCATCCCCCGCAGTCCGCGGCCACGTTGCCCCGCATCCTGCGCGACGCCGGGCTACACGCACCATGGCCGTCGGCAAGTGGCACCTGACCCCGCGGTTCGAGCGCTCGGCCGCCGGGCCGTTCGACCACTGGCCCCTCGGGCTCGGCTTCGAGCGCTACTACGGCTTCCTGCAGGGCGACGCCAACCACTGGGCCCCGAACCTGGTCGTGGACAACCACTACGTCGACCCGCCGCCCGGGGGCCCCGACGCCGGCTACCACCTGACCGAGGACCTGGCGTCGACGGCCATCCGGATGGTGCTCGACCAGCAGCAGGCCGCGCCGGGCAAGCCGTTCCTCCTGTACTTCGCCCCGGGCGCCATGCACGCCCCCCACCACGTGGCGCCGGAATGGGTGGCGCCCTACCGGGGCCGGTTCGACCACGGCTGGGACGCCTGGCGCGAGGAGATCTTCGCCCGCCAGCAGGCGTGGGGCGTCGTCCCCGACGAGACCGTGCTGACCGCCGCGACCGCCGTGGGTCGAGGCGTGGGACGAACCTGGCGCCCGGACGAGCGCCGCATGCTACGCCCGCCAGCAGGAGGTCTTCGCCGGCTTCCTCACCCACACCGACGCCCAGATCGGCCGGCTGCTCGCCTTTCTCGAGCAACGGGGCCTGCTCGACAACACGCTGCTCCTGCTGTTCTCGGACAACGGCGCCAGCGCCGAGGGCGGCGTGGCCGGAAGTGTCAACGAGCACCGCTTCACGGCCCGGGTCCCGGAGTCCCTCGCCGACAACCTGGCCGCCATCGACGACTGGGGCGGGCCCCGCACCTACAACCACTACGCCTGGCCATGGGCGTGGGCCGGGAACACCCCGTTCCGGCTGTGGAAGCGCTACACCTGGCTCGGGGGGACCCGCACCCCGCTGATCGTCCACTGGCCGTCGGGGATCCGGGGCCGGCGGGGCCGTGCGCGAGCAGTTCGTCCACGCCGTCGACCTGGCCCGACGATCCTCGAGGCCGCCGGCGTACCGGCGCCGCCGGAGGTCGACGGGGTCGCCCAGCAGCCGGTCGACGGCGCCAGCCTGCGCTGGCGACCTTCTCCGACGCCGGGGCCCCGAGCCCCCGGGACTCGCAGTACTTCGAGATGATGGGCTCGCGGTCCATGGTGCAGCGGCCGCTGGAAGGCCACCACCGACCATGTGTCCTCCGGCGTCCTCGACGAGGAGGCTCTGCTCGTCGGGCAGCCGGGACTTCGCCGCCGACCGCTGGGAGCTCTTCGACCTCACCGTCGACTTCTCCGAGTCGACGGATGTGGCCGCCGGGCACCCTGACGTGGTGCGCACCCTCGAGGACCTAGTGGGCGGCGGCGGCCGAGCAGAACCGGGTGCTGCCGGTCGACGACGGCCTGATCAACCGCTTCGGGGCGCTGATCGGACCGGCGTGGCCGGCGGGTGGCGACGCGCACCTTCGTGCCCGGCGGCGGGCCGGTGGCGGACGAGTCGGTGCCCTGGCTGTTCGGCGGGTTCCGGCTGACGGCCGAGGTGGACGTGCCCGTCGCCGCCGCCGGGGAGGGCCCGGCGTGCGAGGGCGTCATCTGTGCGCTCGGGGACTGGAACGGCGGCTGGGCGCTCTTCGTGGACGGGGGGCGCCTGGTGTTCGCCTTCGCGTGGGCCGGGGACCGGTTGGAGGTGGTCGGAGAGGAGCCGGTCGTGGCCGGCCTGACGCCGGTGGGCGTGATCTACGCCCGCGACGGTGAAGCCGGGGGTGGCGGGCGTGGCCGGGGGGCCGGGGGTGGCGGCTCGTTCACCCTCTTCCACGGGGGCCGTGCCGTCGGGCGGACGGCGTTCGCCGGCGGCCTGCCGGTCGTTCTCCAGCACGGTGGCGCCGGCCTCAGGCTGGGCTTCGATACGGGCCTGCCGGTGTCGGAGCGCTATCTGCCTCCCGCACCGTTCTCCGGCAACGTGGTGTCCGTCCGGGTGGAGGCGCCCGGGACACCCGTCGATCCGGTCGGGGAGGTGCGGGCCGCCCTCCACGGGGATTGAATCCTGATGCGCTCTCGTCGGTGATCCGCCGATGAACCCATGGCGGTGAAGTAACCTCCGTCAGTGACCGATCGTGCACAGGATGTGGCCGACACGGAGGCCGCGGCGCCGGCTGGGGGACCCGGGGAAGCAACGCCGGCCGGGTCGGCGCACCGGGTGATCGTGCCCGTCGCCGGTGCCCTGGTGCTGCTGGTCGCGTACCTGGTGACCAGTTTCGTGATCGTGGGGAGGGTGCACCACGTCAGGGTCTGGGAGACTCCCAACGACCTCTGGGACAACCTGCAGCACGCCCAGAACATCCTGGTCGGCGACTACGCCGGCATCTACGACTCGCCGAACCTGAACGCCACACCGGCGATCTTGCTGGTCCTGCTCCCGATGCAGGCGATCGTCCACCACTTCCAGTGGACCACGGGTTTCGCCATCCCCGTGCCCCGGCCGTCGGCGTGGCCGTACGTGGCGCCCTTCGCCGTGCTGCTGTGCGCTCCGGTGCTGTTCGGCGCGGACGCCGTCCTCGTGCGCGTGCACGCCCCGACGGGCCACCGGCTGGCGGCGTCGCTGGTCGGCGCACTCCTGCTGATCAACGTGCTCTGGTGGGGACATCCCGAGGACGCCCTGGCGGTGGCCTTCGTGCTCTTCGCGGTGGTCGAGATCGCCGGCGGGCGGTGGACGCGGGCGGCGTGGCTGCTCGGGATCGGGGTCGCCTTCCAGTCGCTGGTCGTCCTGGCGCTGCCGGTGCTCCTCCTGCCGGCCGGATGGCGACGGTTGCCGGGCCTGGCGGGAAGGACGGTCCTGCCGGCGGCCATGCTGCTGCTGATCCCGTTCGTGACCGATCCGGCCGCGACGTGGCGGGCCATCGTCGAACAGCCCGTCTTCCCCGATCTGGTGCGTCGCACGCCGTGGACCCCGCTGGCGCCGCGCATCCCGAGCATCGACGAGTACCGCGGGGTCACCCTGGCGGGCGGGCCCACCCGGCTGGTGGCGTCCTTCATCGCCATCGCCATGGGAGTGTGGTTCATGCGGCGCTGGACCCGCACCGGCCCGGCACCGGTGGCGATGGTCTGGCTGGCGGCGGCGGCCCTCTCGCTGCGCTACCTGTTCGACGCCGGAGTGGCCCCGTACTACGTCTGGCCTCCGGTGGCGGTGGCCGTCGTGGTGGCCGCGGTGGGCTCGCCCCTTCGGCTCGCCTCGGCGTCGGTGCTGGCGGTGGCCACGACGTGGATGGCCAACTTCCACGGCTCCGCGGAGTGGGTCTGGTGGCCCACGTCGGGCCTGCTGCTGCTCACGGTGGCGGTGGCATGTCCCCGGTTCGAAGGCCGGGAGCGATCGGAGGGCGCCGGTGCGGGCGCGCCCGATCGCTCCGAGGATGTGAGGATTGCGTCCGGCGTCACCTGAGCGCCGTCGGCGCCTGGTGTCATACCCACCGAGCACGATGTCGGTGTGACGATTGCACTGCTCGACAAGGTGGCCGCCGACCTCCGCGGGATGCTGGCCGGGCTCGATCCCGAGTGCCTCACCGGCCCCGACGCCGACCGCCTCCTCGAGCGCTTCGCCGAGGTCGAACGGCTCGCCGCCGCCGGCAAGCTGCTGGCCGCCCGGCGGGTCGAGTCGTCGAACTCGTGGCGGAAGGGGGGCCATCGCTCGGCGGCGGCCCGTGTCGCTCAGGTGACGGGGACGGGACTGGGACCGGCGATCAACACGCTGAAGACGGCGCGCCGGCTGGGTTCCCTGCCGGCGACGGACAGGGCGGTCAGGGACGGTGCGCTCTCCGAGGAGCAGGCCCGCGAGATCGCCGGGGCGGCGGCCCTCGTCCCCGGCGCCGAGCAGGAGCTGGTCGACGCGGCCGGCAAGCAGCCGATGAGCGTCCTCAAGCTCCGGTGCCGCCGGGTCAGGGCCACCGCCGACGACCAGGCGCAGCGCTACGACCGGCTTCGCCGGAACCGCTACCTCCGCCACTGGACCGACGACCAGGGGGCCGTGCGGTTCGACGCCCGGCTCACCCCCGACGACGGTGCCAGGGTGGTGGAGGCCGTCAAGGCGGAGGCGGCCCGACTCGGGAGGGAGGCGGCCCGGGTCGGCAGCCGGGAGTCCTCGGACGCCCTCGCCGCCGACGCCCTGCTGGCATTGACGGCGGGACCGCCGTCCGACGGCGCCGGGTCAGGTGATCCGGACGGCCGGGGACGCCGCGGGCCGGGGACGATGGTGCACGTGCGCGTCGATCACGCCGCCCTGCTGCGCGGCCGCGTCGATCCCGGGGAGATCTGCGAGATCCCGGGCATCGGGCCCATCCCGGTCGACGTCGCCCGGCGGCTGGCGTCCGACGCCGTCCTGAGCGTGCTGGTGACCGATGGCGTCGACGTGCTGGCGGTGGGCCACGCCGGCCGCACCATCCCGGTGGCGGTGCGGCGTGCGCTGACCGAGCGCGATCCGGTATGCGTGGTGCCGGGGTGCGATGCCGCCGACGGCCTCGAGATCGACCACATCGTCCCGTTCGTCGACGGCGGTGCGACGTCGCTCGCCAACCTCGCCCGCCTGTGCCGGTGGCACCACTACCTGAAGACCCACCACGGACACCGGCTGCGGCGGGTGGGCGCGGAGTGGGAGTGGTGGGCTCCCGACGAGCCCGCCCATCTGATGGCCGAGGGAGACGACGGAGCCGAGGCCCGCGGGGTCACGGAGTCGTCGGCGACCGGGCCGCCCGGCCGGGTCCCGGATGCCCGCGGGTCGCCGTCGGGCTGAGGAACGACACCGGCGGACGCGACCCTCGGCGTGGCCGGCCGCCCTCGGTCAGCGGCCGCCCTGCAAAAAGAAGGCGTGCTCGGCACGAACCGCGACCTGGCGCGCCGGCAGGCCGAGGGCGGCGGCGACCTCGACGACGTCGTCGTGTTCGGCCTTGGCCCGGCCACCCGACACCTTCACCCGGACCCGGTGCCCGTCCACGTCGACGTCGACGCTCCGTCGCGAGGTCGGCCAGCGCTCGAACAGGGATCCGCGGGCGCCGCTCGAGCCCGTCTCGTCGCGGAGCACGTGCCGCAGGTGGGGACCGACCGCCGGGTCGCACAGCACCTGGACGATCACCCCGGGCCGACCCTTCTTCATGATCACCGGTGTGAGCCACGCATCGTGGGCGCCCTCTTCGAGCAGGCGCTCGACGGCGTGCGCGAGCTGCTCGCCGGTGGCGTCGTCGAGGTTCGCCTCGAGGACGAGCACCGGCTGCCCCGGCTCGAGGTCGAGGCCCCCGACCCCGACCCCGAGGCCATCCTCTTCGACCGGTCGGCGGCCGAAGGAGCCGGCGGCCACGGGTGCGGTGCCGATGACGACCTGGGTGCAGTTGGGCAGCTCGTCGAGCTCGAGCCGCCCGGCGCCGTAACCGCTGGCGGTGATGCGCATGGCCGGCATCGGTCCGGACGCCTCGACCAGGGCGCCGATGATGGCGGCCCCCGTCGGTGTGGTGAGCTCCACGTCGAGGCTGCGACCGTAGGAGGGCACGCCCTGGAGCAGCTCGACGACCGCCGGCGGGGGGTTCGGGAGCACCCCGTGGGTGGCGCGGACGGTGCCGGTCCCGTGGGCCACCGGGCTGCACTCGACCCGATCGACGCCGAGTGCCTCGAGCGCGGCCGCCGTCCCGACCACGTCGATGAGGGCGTCGTGGCCGCCGACCTCGTGGAGGTGCACGTCGTCGAGGGTGGTGCGGTGCAGTCGGGCCTCGGCCCCGGCCAGCGCGGCCAGCACCGCGTGGGAGCGTTCGGCGACCCGGGGCGCCAGGTCCGCCTTGTCGACGAGGGCGGCGATCTCGGGATAGGTGCGGGCGGCGACGTCGTCGGTCACGGTGACGACGGCCCGGGTGGCCCCCACGCCGCAACGGAGGACGTCCTCGACCGCCAGGGACCACCCGTCGAGCGGGAGTCTTTCGAGGGAGGTACGGACCTCGTCTAGCTCGGCACCGGCGTCGAGAAGGCTGCCGAGGGCCATGTCGCCGGCGATGCCGGCGAAGCAGTGGAACCACGCCACCGTGACCGTGCCGGGCCGGTTCGCCGGGCCGCCCCCGGCGGTCACGGCAGCATCCGGGCGACGGCGCAGGCGGCACCGAAACCGTTGTCGATGCCCACGACGACGATGCCGGACGCGCACGACGCGTGCATGGCCAGCAGTGCCGTGATCCCCTCGAGGCCGGCGCCGTACCCGGTACTGGTGGGCACGGCCACCACCGGCGCGGGGGTCACCCCGCCCACGAGGCTGGCGAGGGCGCCCTCCATGCCGGCCACGACGACGACGGCGTCGGCGCCGGCGAGCTCGTCGGTCGACGCCAGCAGGCGGTGCACGCCGGCCACCCCGCAGTCGGCCAGGACGACCGGCCGCAGGCCCAGCGCGTCCAGGGTGGCCTGGCACTCACGGGCCACGGGGAGATCCGACGTCCCGGCGGTCACCACCAGGACACGGTGGGCCCGTGGCGCGGCCGACCGCCACGTGACCGTGGCCAGGCGGCCGCGGGAGCGGTCGGTTCCGGTGGCCGGGCCGGTCATGGTGACGGTGCCGCCGGGGTGCTCCCGGGTGGCCAGCCGTACCTGGGTGGCATCGGCCCGGGTCAGGATGACCGGGCCCGCGGCCGCTCCCACGCCGTCGAAGAGCTCGCCGACGATGGCGGCGCACTGCTCGGGGGACTTGCCCTGGCCGTAGACGGCCTCGGGGAGGCCCAGCCGGAGCGCCCGGTGGTGGTCGACGCGGGCGAAGCCGAGGTCGGCGAACGGGAGCCTCGACAGTTGGCGCACGGCGTCGTCGGGACTGCACGTGCCCGTCCGCACGTCGTCGAGCAGACGTTCGAGGGCGATGCGGTCCATGGCGTTCACTATCCTGCCCGGGTATGGCCGCGGCTTCCGCATCCCAGCGCATCGGGTTCCTCGGACCGGAGGGCACCTTCACCGAGGAGGCGCTACTGACCCAGCCCGACTACGCGGTGGCCGAGAAGGTGGCCTTGGCGTCGCTGGCGGATGTTCTCGAGTCGGTCGAGCTCGGGCGGGTCGACCTCGGGTTCGTCCCCATCGAGAACGCCATCGAGGGCACCGTGCGCGACACCGTGGACAGCCTCGTCTTCGAGACGGAGCTCCTGATCCAGCGTGAGGTGGTGCTCGACATCCACCTGCATCTGATGGCCCGGGCCGGCGTGCGGCTGGAGGAGATCGGAAGGGTGGCCTCCATACCGGTCGCCACCGCGGAGTGCCGGCGGTTCCTGACGACGACGCTGCCCGGGGCGGAGGTGGCCGCCACCAACTCGACGGCGGACGCCGCCCGGCTCCTGGGCGAAGGCGCTGCGGAGCTGTCCGGCGTGCCCACCGCCGCCATCGCCCCCCGGCTGGCGGCCGAGCTCTACGGCCTGGAGATCCTCGTCGAGGACGTGGAGGACCATCCCGAGAACCAGACCCGGTTCGTGGCCGTGGCCGGCCGCGGTATCCCTGCGCCCACCGGCCACGACCGGACGAGCATCGTCTGCTTCCAGCGGGCGGACCGTCCCGGCAGCCTCCACGGTATCGTCGGCGAGTTCGCGGCGCGGAACATCAACCTGACCAAGGTGGAGTCGCGGCCGACCAAGCGGGCCCTGGGCGACTACTGCTTCATCTTCGACCTCGACGGCCACATTGCCGACGAGATCGTGGCCGACTGCCTGCGGTCGCTGCACGCCGAGTTGGCCGAGGTGAAGTTTCTGGGGTCGTACCCGGCGGCGGGGGCGGCCGCCGTGGACATCCGACGCGATGCCGGGGCGGCGTGGACGAAGGCGGAGGAGTGGATCGCCGGGCTGCGCGCCCAGGTAGGGGAGGGCGGGCGCGGCTGAGGGGCTGAGGGGCTGTGCGGCTGAGTCGCCGCGTGGCTGCGCGGCTGCGCCGGTGGCCCGGTGTCACCCCCTTCGTGGGTGAGTGCACCGTCGGGCGGGAACGGCGCGGCGCTACCCTTGCCAGCGGATCCGTCGGGGAAGTCGGCGGACAAAGGGAGGGATGGCAGAGCGGACAAATGCGCGGCTCTTGAAAAGCCGTGAGGCGCAAGCCTCCGTGGGTTCGAATCCCACTCCCTCCGCGAGGTGGACTATCCCCGTTTCGGGGACCAGCGAGTCTCCGTCGAGCAGAACAATGGCCCCGCCAGCTGGCGTCGGGATTCGATACAATAGGTGCATGGCGATGCTGAACTATTCGGCGATCACCTCCCTCGACGGATTCGTCGAGGACGCCCAAGGCGGATTCGATTGGGCGAGGCCGGATTCCGAGGTGCATGCCTTTGTGAACGACCTCGAGCGACCGATCGGCACGTATCTCTATGGCCGGCGGATGTACGAGACGATGGTCTACTGGGAAACCGACGAGGATTGGGATGCTGTGGCGAGGGACTTCGCCTCGATCTGGCGCGCCGCCGAGAAGGTCGTGTTCTCGCGGACACTGCAGGCGCCGTCAAGCGCCAAGACGCGCCTCGAGCCCAATTTCGAGCCCGAGGCGATACGGGTACTGAAGGAGGCGTCGCAAGCAGGCCTCACGGTCGGGGGCGCCGAGCTCGCCGGTCAGGCAATGGCCGCAGGGCTGGTCGACGAGTGCCGTCTGTTCGTCGTTCCGGTGCTCGTGGGTGGCGGAAAGCACGCACTGCCGGACAAGGTCCGCGCGAACCTCGAACTGCTGGATGAGCGCCGGTTCCCCGGTGGCGTGGTCTATCTCCGGTACCGCATCCGCGCCTGACAGCGACGGTACGGTCGCGAGGCTCCTGCGATCCGCGACCATCGACCTGCTCGGGAGCACGCGGGCCCTTCGCGCGGTTCGTGCGCCGGCGCGTTCGTCGGCGAAGCTCGAACTCCCAACCGTTCTTGACTGCAGCAATTGCCGGTCAAGATTCAAATAACAGGGTTGGCTTAGAATGTTATTTCACACGTGACGGAGCCGACGGGTGTGCCGATGGTGGGTAATTGCGACGCTTCCGAGTAGGAGGGTCGAACGCAATGCGCGACCTACGTCGGTGGGTTGCCGATGACGCCCGGCTGGAATGACCTGGTCCAACAGCAGGTGCGACCCGTTCGAGGGTCTCACGGATGGGTGTCGCGATTGAACCTGACCACCGTCGGGGCATCGACCGGTCGCATGCATCGGCGCGCTTCCGCGTCCCGACCTCCGACCTCCGACCTCCCGTCCGGGCTCAATCCGTGACCGTGCCGTAGGCACCGTTCCAGAAGTCGGTGAACAGCTCCGGCGGCTCGGGTGACGTCATGGCGCGCTGGGTGAAGAGGATGCCGGTGACGTCCCGGTCGGCATCCGTGCGCCACGTCAGCCCGGTGCCGCCGTCCCAGCCGATGCCGCCGGGGACCTCCCCACGGTCGCCACCGGTCGCCGGCACCCTGAGGCCGAGGCCCCAGCTCCCGTGCTCTCCCAGGAAGAGGCGGGCCGACTCCCGCTGCGGTCGGGTGAGGTGGTCGGCGGTCATCAGGTCGATCGACGCCTCGGAGATGATGCGCACACCCTCGTGGACGCCCCGATTGAGGAGGAGCTGCACGAACACCCAGTAGTCGTCGACGGTCGACACCAGCCAGCTGGCCGCACTCGGAAACGCCGGCGGGTCGCGCCAGTAGCTCGCCTCCACGCCGTCGAGGACGTCCAGGGTCCCCGTCTCCGGATCGGGGCTGTAGGCGGTGGTCAGGCGGTCGAGGCGGTCCGGCGCGACCGAGAAGCCCGTGTCGACCATGCCCAGCGGCTCGAAGAGGCGCGTCTGCAGGAACTGGCCCAGCGGCATCCCGGCCGCCCGCTCGATCAGGACGCCAAGGACCTGCCCCGAGGTGTTGTAGAGCCACTGCTCGCCGGGCTGGTACATGAGCGGCAGCGACCCGAAGTGCGCCATCCACTCGTCCGGCGTGTGGGGTGTCGGCGGCCACGGCGGAATCAGGGTCGCCAACCGGAGCTCCTCCTCGGCCCGCTGTATCGGATACGTGCCCGGAGGGACCATCAGATTGCCGAAGCCCATGCGGTAGGTGAGCAGGTCGTCCACGGTGATGGCACGGACCGCCGGCACGGTGTCGTCGAGGTCCGCCTCGGGGCTCCGCAACACCCTCGGGTCGCGCAGTTCGGGTAGCAGGTCGTCGACGGCGTCGTCCATGCGCAGCACGCCGTCGTCGACGAGGACCATGGCCGCGGCGGCCGCGATCGGCTTGGTCAGCGAGGCGATGCGGAACAGCGCGTCCCGTTCCAGCGGCGCGTCGACACCGAACGTTCCGGTGCCGATCACGTCGACGTGCACCGATCCCCCGTGGGCCACCAGTGCGATGAGCCCCGGCAGCTCCCCCCGCTCCACGTGGCCGGCCAGCACGTCGTGGAGGTGGGCGAGACCTTCTTCGTTCAGGGGGGATTTCGACATGGCAGCTCGTCCTCCGTGGGTTGGGCCGCCCGCCGGCCACCAGCCACGGCCACCGCCGGCCGGCCACCGGCCACCGCCGACCGGCCACCGACCACCCGTCTACAGGCGCTCGCTCACCGGCTTCGACAGCGCGCCGGTGTCGTCGCTGAACGCCCTGATCATGCCCTCCTGGTGGAAGGACCCGACGAGCGCGCCCTCCTCGGTGAAGATCTGACCGCGGACGTACGACATGCCCCCGCCGAGCTGGACTCCTTCGTGGTGGTAGAGGAGCCAACCGTCCCAGGCGACCGGCTCGTGGAAGGTGATCCCGATGCTGATGACGGCGGTGGAGAGCGTGCCGTGGGCGATCGACGTGCCGAGCCCGTCGTGGGCCCGCAGCGTGGTCGAGATCGACAGGTGGCCGGTGAAGTGGCTGACGAGCGCCTTGGCCAGGTCGGGACGGTTAGGAACCGTCGAGTACCGGACCCAGGCGTCGAGCACCGGGGATCCGACCTCGTCGGGGTCGTTGGGGTCGTCGACGCCGACGAGCCGCAGCTCCCGTCCCTCCATGGGCATGTCGTAGGGGTTGGCGGCCGCGGGCGGGCCGACCGCGGGCAGCGGGGTCGCGTGGGCGGCGACGTCCGGCTGCACGACGTCGAGCAGGACGGTCACCGTCGCGCACTTCCGGTCACCCTGGCCGACGGTCACCGTCGTGGTGGCGAACGTCCGCCCCTCGTGGAAGTCGTCGACCGCGAACCACACCGGATGCCGATCGTCGACCACGCGGGCGAAGACGGCGTGGGCCGAGCGCACCGTGTGGCGGGGATGGGACTTCGAGGCGGCCACGATGGCCTGGGCCAGCAGCTGGCTGCCGTCGACCACCCGTCGCCCGCCGCCGTCGCTGGTACCGCCGTACCGCCCCTCCGCGGCCGGCGCCACATCGAAGATCTCCAGCATGCGGGCCACGCTCGCCCGGTTGCCGTCCGGTCCGCCGGCCCCCTTCATCTCCCGGACACGGCCGGGTGGGCAACCCCGATCCGGACCTCGACGGTGTCCTGGTAGAAGGCCACGTAGCCGGCCAGGCGGGCCACCTCCGGATAGGGGTCCTCGTAGGACCACGCCACCACGTCGCCCCCGTCACGGACGTAGCGCCGGTGGGTGGCCGTGCCCTTGAAGGGGCAGCGGGAGGTGTGGCTGTCCGGGACGAACAGGTCGAGGCGCACATCGTCGCGGGGGAAGTAGAAGACCAGCCCGTGATCCTGCTCGTCGATCAGCAGGCAGCGCTGGCTGTCGGCCAGGACCACACCGTCGATCGAGGCCGTCACCCGGTTGCGCCGGGCCAGGATGTCCACCCGGTAGTCGGGGCGCTCGACGAATGCCGACGGTTCCACCGTGCCTCCTCAGTCCTCCTCGTCGGATCAGGATCACCGTAATGGAAGTGGTCCTATCATCATGCGAGAGCCGACCAGACCACATTCCGAGAGGGAGCGTCTCTGATGATCATCGTCGTGGGCACCTTCGAAGTCGCGCCGGGCGACCGGAGCGCGTTCCTCGCGTCCAAGCGCGGGCTGATGGCGCGCACACGCGCGACGAGGCCGGGTGCATCGACTACGCGTACTCGGCCGACGCGGCTGCGTCCGGGACGGTCCGCCTCATCGAACGGTGGGAGACCATGGGAGACCTGACGGCGCACGTCGAAGCGCTGCAGGCGGCCGCCAGGTCGGACGGTCCGGCGGAGTCGAAGGGACCGGCGATCCCGGTGGTGTCGTCCGAGGTCTCGGTCTTCGAGGCCGCACCGGCCCCGGTGCCGTGGGACTGAAGGAGCCCGAGGTGTCCCCGACGAGCCGGTGGAAGCTGCGCTCGGTCCCGCCCGAGCTCGAGCAGCGCTGGCTCGACGACGGGTGGTGGGACGACCGCACCCTGGGGGTCCTGCTCGACCGGGCCCTCCAGACCCACGCCGACCAGGTGTTCGCCGTCCACTCGGGGCTGCGACCGTGGTCCGGGACGTTCGGCGAGCTGCGGGACCGGTCCCGGCGGGTGGCCGCCGCCCTCGTGGAGCGGGGGGTCCGACCGGGTGACCCGGTCGCCTTCCAGCTCCCCAACTGGGTCGAGGCGGCCGTGACCTTCTACGCCGCCGCGTTCGTGGGGGCGGTGGTGGTGCCGATCGTGCACTTCTACGGGACGAAGGAGGTGGCGTACATCCTCCGCCGCACCGGGGTGGAGGTGCTGGTCACGGCGGCGAGCTTCGGCGGGACCGACTATCTCGACGGCCTGCGCCGTATGGAAAGCGCGCTGGACGGCGTCGGGACGGTCGCCGTCGTCGGGGACGTGGACGGACCGCTGCCCGCCGGCGCCATCCCCTTCAACGCGCTCGAGGCCCACCCGGCGGGGATCGACGGGCCCCTTCCGGTCGATCCCTCTTCACCGGCCATCATCGCCTACACGTCGGGTACCACGGCCGATCCCAAGGGGGTCATCCACTCGCACCGCACGATCGGTTCCGAGGTCCGCCAGCTCGGCGCCATGGCGGCCAACGGGGGCCTCCCGCGCTCATCGGCTTTCCGGTCGGCCACGCCATGGGCATGCTCGGCGGGCTGCTCATCCCCGTGCTCGAGGGCGAGCCCGTCCACCTCATCGACGTCTGGGACCCGTCGAGGGTCCTCGAGCCGATGCTCGAGTACCGCCTGGCCTGCGGGTCGGGGGCCACCTTCTTCCTCCTGAGCCTGCTCGACCACCCCGACCGCACCGACGACCACCTCGAATTGATGCGTCACCTCGGCCTGGGCGGTTCGGCCGTCCCCACCGCCACCGGTGAGCGGGCGAAGAGAGGGCATCTCCATCGTGCGGATTACGGATCGACCGAGCACCCGTCGATCACCGGGTCTCGCCACGAGGACGGGGAGCGGCACCGGATCGCCACTGACGGCCGTCCGCTCGACGGGGTGGAGATCCGTCTTGTCGACGACGACGGCCGCCCTGTCGGCCCCGGCCGGCCGGGGGAGATCTGGTCACGGGGACCCGACTGCTGCATCGGCTACACCGATCCGGCGCTGACAGAAGATCTCTTCGATGTCGACGGCTGGTACCGGACAGAGGACATCGGGGTCCTCGACGACGACGGCTACCTCACCATCACCGACCGCAAGAAGGACGTGATCATCCGGGGCGGGGAGAACGTGAGCGCGGCCGAGGTCGAGGAGCATCTGGCCGGACTCGACGGCGTGACCGAGGTGGCCGTGGTGGCGGCGCCCGACGACCGCCTCGGAGAGCAGGTCTGTGCATTCGTCAGGCTCACTCCCGGTGCCGAGGCCCCCGATCTGGCGGGCGTCGCGAGCTGCTGCGGGAGGCCGGACTCGCCCGGCAGAAGTGGCCCGAGCAGCTCAGGGTGGTCGGCGAGTTGCCGCGCACCCCCTCCGGCAAGATCAAAAAGACCGTGCTTCGGCAGTGGCTCCGCGACGGCCACGCCCCGGCCGGGCCCGCCGCCGGCTGACCCGTCCTCGCCTGACCCCCTTACGACAGCAGCTCGTGGGCGTCGGCGTCGTCGGCGTCGATGGCCGCGCCGAGCGCCTCCATCAGGTCTCGCCTGACCCGCACTTTGGTCGCGGCGTGGGCGGCCATGTCGAGCGACGCCAGTCCGGTGGCGACCCGGTACGCCTCGTCGAGCACGTCCCCGGCCGGCACGATCCTGTCGAGGAAGCCGGCGGTGACGGCCTCTGCCGGTGTGAAGATCTCGGCGTTGATGACGGCCCGGTTGAAGTAGGCCGTGGCCAGGCGTTGCCGGCAGATCTCGATGGCGGCGTGGGGCATGGTCAGGCCGATGGCGACCTCGTTGGCGCCGATCTTGGCGGGTCCGTCGACGCCCACCCTGAAGTCGCCCGACAGCAGCAGGAACGAGCCCATCGCCAGCGCATGACCGCCGCAGGCGATCACCACCGGGGTGGGAAAGGCGAGGATTCTCGCCGCCAGCTCGAAGCCCGACCTGAGCATGGCGGCCGCACCGGATCCACCGGCGTTCAGTACATCGAGGTCGAAGCCGGCGGACAGCAGCTTCGGCCGGCCGGTCAGGACGACGACGGCGTGGTCACCCTCGGCCCGGTCGAGGGCATCGTTCAGTTCCGCCAGCATCTGCGGGGACAGGGCGTTCACCTTGCCGTCGTCCATGGTGATCGTGGCGGTGGAACCGTCGAGTGCGTAGGTTGCGAGGGGACTCATCGTCCGCCTTTCGTGGTGTGGGCGGGCCCGTCGGTCGTCGGTCGGGTCGCCGTTGTCGGGCGCACCCCGTGCCGGTCACGCGCCCGTGTGGCGTCTCCGGGTCCGGCCAGTCAGTCGGGGATGTAGTCGAACGCTGTCCGGGTCCGGTCCGGTTCGCCCGCCTCACCCCGGTCGAGTGCCGTGATCGCGTCCATGTCGTCGCGGTCGAGCTCGAAGTCGAAGACCTCGAAGTTCTCCTGATCCGCGCCGGCGTCACCGACTTCGGAAACACGATGTTGCCGCGCTGGATGTGCCAGCGCAGCACGACCTGGGCCGGCGTCCGGCCGAGCTCGCGGCGATCGCGGTGATCGACCGGGTCGCCGAGCACCGCGCCCTGCGCGATCGGCGACCACGCCTCGGTGGCGATGCCGTGCGCGTCGGTCGTAGGCGCGAACCTCGTCGTTGAGGAGGTACGGATGCAGCTCGATCTGGTTGACCGCCGGCCGTCTCGCACCGCCGGCGAGCCGGCGCTGCAGGTGCTGCGACCTGGAAGTTCGACACGCCGATCGACCGCGCGCGCCGTCGCCGGCGAATTCCTCCAGCATCTTCCACGTCGAGACGAAGTCGCCGCCGTAGAGCGTCGGCAGCGGCCAGTGGATCAGGAACAGGTCGACGTAGTCGAACCCCAGCCGGCCAACGTGGCGTCGAACGCCCGCCGGCGTCGTCGGGCCGGTGATAGCCGTTGTTGAGCTTGCTGGTGACGAACACTCGTCGCGGTCCAGCCCGGCGTCGCGGATCGCCTTGCCCGACTTCGCTGCTCGTTGCCGTACATCTCGGCGGTGTCGATGTGGCGGTAGCCGACCTCGAGCGCCGTGGACCGCCGCCGCGTCTCGTCCGGTCGATCTGGAAGACGCCGAAACCCAAGCTGCGGGATGAGTGTGCCCGTCGTTGAGGGTGAGGGAGGGGACGGTGCCGGACGAGGTCGTGGTCTGGTGCATCACTAATTCCTTTCGGTGGTGCCTTCCCGCCGGCAACACCGGCGTGGCCCGCTTGTCACCCGACGGCCCGCCCGCTCGGCGCCGACGAGCGACACATCTCCACCCATACCCAACGCGCCGGCGTCATTCCCATCCCCATCCCGGGGTCCCAGCGGGCTCGCGACGGCCACCCGCCGACCCCGGGAAGGGGAAGCGCTCAGCCGGCCGGGTTCCGGCCCGACACGTCACAGGGCAGGTGCTTGATGCCGTGTACGAAGTTCGACAGCAGGCGGTCGGGTGGTCGGGTGGCGACGATGGCCGGCACCCGTTCGAGCAGTTCGCGGAACATGACGGAGATCTCTGGCGGGCCAGGTGCGCACCCAGGCAGAAATGCGGACCGGCGGCGCCGAATCCGAGGTGGGGATTGGGGTCGCGGCCCACGTCGAAGGTGAACGGATCGTCGAAGACGTCCTCGTCCCGGTTGGCCGAATTGCAGAAGAGCAGCACCTTGTCGCCCGGGTGCAGTTCCGTGCCGGCCAGCTCGACCGGCCTTCCGCCGGGGGTGTCGGTGGCCAGCGTCCGGCGCATGAAGATGACCGGCGAGGACCAGCGCACGATCTCGTCGACGGCGGTGGGGGTCATGCCGTCGATGTCGGACAACCACCGCGCCCGCTGCGCCGGATGCTGTGTCAGCGCCCACAACCCGTGGGAGATGGCGGTGCGGGTGGTCTCGTTGCCGGCCACGGCCAGCAATATGAAGAATGACGCGATCTCCTCATGGGTGAGGTGCTCCCCGTCGACGTTGGCGGTCACCAACGCCGTGATGAGGTCGTCGGCGGGCTCGTTCTGGCGCAGCACGGCAACTTCCTGCAGCAGCTGGGTGAGCTCGGCACCGGCCTCGAGCAGCGCCACGACGATGTCGGCGTCCTCCGGCACGTACTCGGTGTCGCCGGCGCTGAGGATGATGTTCGAGCAGCGGAAGACCGTGTCGTACTGCGATTCGGGCACGCCCATCATGTTGCAGATGATCGTGAGGGGGAGGCGGGCGGCCACGTCGGCCACGAAGTCGCACTCGCCCCTGTCGACGAGGTTGTCGACGATGCCGCTGGCCACCCGTCGGATGTCCTCCTCGACGCTGGCGATCATGCGGGGATTGAAGGCGGCGGAGACGATGCGCCGGAGCCGGGCGTGACGGGGATTGTCCAGATTGATCATCCCGCCGAAGTATTCGAGCATCTCGGGTGGCAGGTCCACGACGCTGGTGGCGCCCTGACCGGAGGTGAAGATCTCCGGCCGCCGGCTGGCCAAGGTGACATCGGCATGCCTCGTGAGGGCGAAGTACCCCGGCCCCGGCGGTACCGGGATGGAGGTCCTCTCCGACACGTCGGGCTCCTTGAAGAACCGGACGGGATCCTCACGTCGGAGGGTCCGGAAGGCCCCCTCCCGCTCCTCCCAGGGCAGTCCCCAGAACCCCCCCAGGTCGGACAGGTCAATCTGTTCAAGTGAGAGGGTCTCGCGGGGTTCCATGCAGATGAGACTACTTCCGGACGTCTGTCTCATCATGGTGCCGCTCCCCGAAGTCGCCCTCACTCCCCGGTGAGGTCCCGCCGGCGGAAGCACACGCCACCCACGACGGCGGCGGCCACCCCCGCCAGGCAGAGGACGGCCGCACTCTCCACCTGGGGCCCGACGGCCGGGGACGGGGCCACGTGGAAGAGGACCGAGGTGTCGAGGAGCCAGTGGTTGGCACGCACGACGCCGCCCAGGAACTCGACGAGGAACGACCAGGCGACCAGGCCGTAGCCGACGCCGGCCGTCCAGCGGGGCCGCAGACCGAAGGCCAGGGCGCCCACTCCCAGGACGAACACCGCCGGCGGCACGGTGTTGAGTCCGGCACCCACGATCGCGGCGATGCTCACGCCCGTGTGCTGGGACGCGGCCCCGACCCAGGCCGCCACCCCGCTGAGCACGCCGTAGACCACGAGGAGGAGGGCGGCGATCGCCAGCCGTCCGGCCATCCAGCGACCGCGGGCCACCGGGCGCACCAGCAGGTGGTCGACGCGTTGAGCTGCTTCCTCCTCCCGCACGGCGGCGGCCTGGCCCGCCGCCACCAGGGTCATGAGCGACACGACGACGAGGAACGAGAGCCCCATCTCCGCGGCGGCGCCCGATCCGTGGCCCCCGAGGCGGACGACGACCTGTTGCACCGCCGTCGATCCCCCCACGGCGCCGCTGGCCGACTGGGCGACCACGCCGATCAGCAGGGAGAAGAACGTCACGGCGACCAACCAGCCGACGGCGACCGGCCGCACGAGACGGACGGCCAGACCGGCCGGCCCGGACAGCAACCCGAGCCTGGCCGGCGCGGCGTCCCGGACAGCGAAGGTACCGGTGGCGAGATCGCGGCGGCCGGCCAGCAGCACGGCGGTGCCCCCGGCCGCCACTGTCAGGATCACCACCGGCAGCAGCGCCAGCGGGCGGCTGCCGGTGAGGGGCCGGAACTCCTCGACCCAACCGAGCGGACTCGCCCAACGGAGCCACCCGAGGCCGGCGGTCGAGTCGGCCACCATGCGGAGGGCGTAGGCCACTCCGAGGACGGCGGCGCCCAGCGCGGCCGCCGAGCGGCGGGAATCGACCAGCTGGCTGGTCAGCGCCCCGATCGCCAGGAACATCGCCGCCCCGGCCACCACGGCCACCGCCAACAGCACGGACGGCCCGGCGGAGATCCCCACCGTGTGGTCCCGCCCGGCCGCCACGACGAGGACCGCGGTGATGGCGCACAGCACGGCCAGCCCGCCGGCCAACCCGGCCAGGCCGAGTGCGGTGGCCCGTCCCCTGGTCGTCCGGCCCGCCAGCAGCAGCTCCCACCGCCCGGCTGCCTCCTCGCCCCGGAGGAGGCGAGTGGCCGTCAGGAGCCCCCACACGGCGCCGACGACGCCGAGCACGCCGATCGACCGCCACTCGGCGAAGCCGGCGACGGTGGAGATGACGTGGGCCGGCCCGACGAGTGCATTGACGCCGATGTTGCCGCCGAACGCGTCGGCCAATTGCCGCCTCGACCGCGCCGTCGGGTAGGCGGAGGAGTAGGCGAGCTCGGACGACGCGATGTAGCCGCCGAAGATCACGCCCCAGACCGCCGCCGATCGGGCCACGGCCCTGAACGTGCGGCCGGCGACGACGGTGCGTCCCCGGTGGTGGCCGGCGGTGGCCGCCGGGCGGAGGTCGCCGGCGGGCGGGCCCGACGGGTCAGGCATCCGGGGCGGCCGGGGCGCCCGGCACGGCCGGAGTGGCCGGCGCGGCCGGGGGAGCGGGCGCAGCCGGCGAGGCCGGATCGGAGACGGCGGCACCGGACTCGGCGGCGGGGCCGTCACCGTAGTGGGCGAGGAACAGCTCCTCGAGCGACGGCTCCCTGCTCACGAGGTGGATCGGGTGTGAGGCCGCCAACACCCCGAGCAGCTCGTCCACCGGGCCGCGGACGTGGCACCTGAGGACACGGCCGGTGACGGTGACCTGCGTCACGCCGCGCACGTGTGCGACGTCGGGTACGGGCCCGTCGAAAGTCGCCTCGACGGTCAACGCGGAGAGGTGGCGCAGGTCGGCCAGCGTGCCGATCTCCACCAGGCGGCCGTTCCTGAGGATGGCGACGCGGTCGCAGAGCGCCTCGACCTCGCTCAGGATGTGCGACGACAGGAAGACCGTCTGGCCCCGGTCCTTGGCCTCGGCCACGCACGTCCTGAAGGCCTGCTCCATCAGCGGATCGAGTCCGGCGGTGGGTTCGTCGAGGAGGAGCAGGTCCGGGCGGGTCATCAGCGCCGCCACCAGCAGCAGCTTCTGCCGGTTCCCCTTGGAGTAGGCGCGTACCTTGCGGTCGGGGTCGACGGCGAACCGGTCGATCAGCACGTCCCGGTAGGAGGTGTCGACCTGGCCTTGCACCTTTCCGAGCAGGTGCAGCGTCTCCGTCCCCGTGAGCGAGGGCCACAGGTTGGCCTCGCCCGGAACGTAGGCGACCCGTTCGTGCACGGCCACGGCGTCGCGCCAGCAGTCGAGGCCGAAGATGGTGGCGCCGCCGCTGCTCGCAGAGGCCATGCCCAGCAGCAACCGGATGGTCGTCGTCTTGCCGGCACCGTTGGGTCCCAGGTAGCCGAGCACCTCACCCCGGGCCACGTCCAGGTCGAGATCGACGAGGGCGTCGACGGAGCGGTACCGCTTGGTCAGCCGCTCGGTCGAGATGACGGGTGGTGCCATCGGGCTCCTCCTCGGCGGGGATCGGATCGGGCGTGAGTCTCACCTGGCGCGCGCCGACGCGCCAGGGGCGAAGGTCCCGGTCGGTCGGCGTCAGCCGTCGGCGGGCAGGTCCCCGAAGATGCGCCGGTAGTCGGCCCCCCGGCGGAGATGGTGGCCGCCGTCGACGGCGAGGCACTCGCCCGTGATCCATGCCGACTCGGGACCGGCGAGGAACCGCACCGCTTCGGCGACGTCCTCCACCGTGCCCGCCCTGCGGATCGGCGTCTGGGCGAGGTAGTCGTCGAAGAGCGGTCCACCGGCGGTGATGAACGACATCAGCTCGTCGTCGATGATCCCGGGGCGCACCGTGTTCACGCGGATGCCGCGCTCGCCGAGCTCCTCGGCCGTGTACCGGCAGAACATGTCGATACCGGCCTTGGCCATGCCGTAGGCCCACAGGTTCCGGTGCACGAAGTGTCCGGCCCCCGACGACATGCCGATGATCGAGCCGCCGACGGGTGCGGCGTTGCCGTCGCTCCCGTCACTGCCGGCGGCGGCCGCGCCGCCCGCACCCCCGGCGACGTCCGCCCCCATCAGCGCCGCCGCCGCTGTCACCGTGGCCACCGTCCCGATCAGGTTGAGCTCCACCGTGGCCCGGACCTGGTCGAGATCGGCGCCGGGGAGGGGGCCCAGGTGGATGGAGCCGCCGGCGTTGGCGAAGAGGATGTCGAGCCGGCCCCGTCCCCGGTGGGCGGCGGCCTCGACCGCCCCGGCCACCTGCTCCCCCACGGTGACGTCGGCCACCGCGTACTGGGCCGATCCACCCGATCCGGCCTCCTCGGCCACGGCGGTGAGCTCATCGGTCGCGGCCCGCAGCTTCTCCTCGGTACGGGAGCAGATGGTGACGTGGGCGCCGTCGGCCACCAGGCGCCGGGCAGTTCCGAGTCCGATACCGCTGCCGCCACCTGTGACGAGGGCGGTGTAACCCGTGATGCCCCGGCCGGGGCCGTCCTGTGCCATGTGGTTTCCCTTCACCTGTTGCATTCGGATCTGCCGCCATCGGTCCGGCCCGCCGGCCCGCCGACCCCGGCGACGCTGGCGCCGCCGACCCCGACCCCCCGTCGCCGGACGGACCGCCGGTGCCGACCGTCATGGCGCCGACCGATTGTGCTGCAGAATGTCCGGTCGATGCTACGGGCAGGACCCGATGGGGACGCAGCCGAGTGACCGGGGGAACCACATGACCGATGTCAGCAGCGGCCGGACGGACCGGACCGCCGGGCACCAGTTCAATCTGGCGGACCTGTTCGAACTGGTCGCCGACATCGTGCCCGGGCGGGACGCGCTGGTGGCCGATCCCGAGCGCCGCACCTATGCCCAGCTGGACGAGCGGGCCAACCGGTTCGCGCACCACCTGCGCTCGCTGGACCTCGCCGTGGGTGCCCACGTCGGCATCCTGGCCCGCAACCGGGCCGAGTGGGCGGAGGCGATGATCGGGTCGTACAAGTCCCGGCTGGTGCCGGTCAACCTCAACTTCCGCTACGTGGCGCCGGAGCTCCGGTACGTCGTCGAGAACGCCGACCTCGTGGTGCTCGTCTACGAACGCAGCTTCGGCTCCCTGGTGTCCGAGGCGCTCGACGGCATCGAGGCGCCGCCGTCGTTGATCGAGATCGGTGACGGCGGATCCGGCGCCGGCAGGGAACCGCCACGCGGTCCCGGCCCCGGCGCCATCGCCTTCGAGGACGCCCTGGCGGCGTCGTCGCCCCGCCGCGGGTTCGGGCCCCGTTCCCCCGACGACCGGTACCTGCTGTTCACCGGTGGCACTACCGGCATGCCGAAAGGCGTGATGTGGCGGCAGGAGGACATCTACTTCGCGGCGATGGGGGGCAACGGATGGGGCGGGCCGCCGGTCGCCGAACCCAGCGACGTCGGGGCGCGGCTACCGATGGAGGATGCCGACCGCAACGTCATGCTGGTCGTCGGGCCCCTCATGCACGGCAACGCCCAGTGGGCGATGTGGAACGGCCTGCTCATGGGGGGCACGGTGGTGCTCTACACCGAGCACCACTTCGCACCGGAGGTCATCCTCGGCCTCACCGACCGCGAGCGGGTGGTGTCGTGGGCGCTGGTCGGCGATGCCATGGCCCGGCCGCTGGCCGCCGCGGTGGCGACCAACGACGGGCGCTTCGACCTGTCGTCGCTCTTCGTGGTGGCGTCAGGCGGGGCCATGCTGAGTCCGACGGTGCGGGAGGAGCTGGTCGCTCAATTGCCGGACCGGATCATCATGGACCGGTTCGGCTCCAGCGAGGCCGGGGCGCAGGGCGCCGTGGAGGGCGAGGGCAAGGGACCCCACTTCGTGATGAGCGACGACACGACCGTGCTCGACGACGATCTGCGACCCCTCACTCCGGGGGACGGTCGGACCGGACGCCTGGCCCGTCGCGGACGTATCCCCCTCGGGTACTACCGGGACGAGGCGAAGACGGCCGCCACTTTTCCGGTCGACGCCGACGGGGTGCGGTGGTCCCTGCCCGGGGACCTGGCCTCCGTCGACCCCGACGGCACCATCCTCGTGTTGGGCCGTGGTTCGTCGTCGATCAACTCCGGGGGTGAGAAGGTGTTCCCGGAGGAGGTCGAGGCGGCGGTGACGTCGCACCCCGACGTCTTCGGCGCCATCGTGGTGGGTGTCCCCGACGAGCGCTTCGGCGAGCAGGTGGCGGTGGCGGTGCGGCCCCGCGCCGGCAGCACCCTCTCGCTCGAGTCGCTGCAGAAGCACTGCCGGGGGGTGATCGCCGGGTACAAGGTGCCTCGTCGCATGGTCATCGTGGAGGAACTTCCGATGACGGCCGCCGGCAAGCCCGACGCCAAGGCCACCAAGGCACTGTTCTGATGTGACCGTCGACGCCGGGCCGACAGGCAGGTGACCGTCGGCGTCGATGGTCCCGACGCCTACGGGTTCGACCACCCTCGCTGACGCCGCTGACGCCGCCGACGCCGACGCCGCCGGCTGTCGCACCCGCTACTCCGCCGACGCGACCACCCGGCCGAGGTGCCGCTCGGGCGGGGACGCCAGAAGGGGTACGACGTTGGCGATCATCCACGGCGAGCCCACTTCGGTGGCGATCCGGTCGAGCGTGTCGGCGTCGTCGCCCAAGATCACCAGGATCGCCTCCGTGTCCGATGTCTGGACGATGTGAAAGCTCTTGAACCCGTCGATGGACCGCGCCTGCGGTGCGACCTCGCTCTGGACCCGTTCGAAGAGCGTGGGATCGATGGGTTCGCGGAACGTGAGATGGTTCACCACGGCGTGCATGGCCGGAACGCTACAGGTGGGGGTCGGCCGGAGGGCCGGATCCCTGGAGCAGGTGGGCCACCGACGTGGAGCGGCTCCGGGATCCCAACCCCTGCCCGACGGCGCGGCCGCCTACGCCGCCGTCGCCGCGGCCGCTCCATGACCCTCGACGCCGGGCGCCTGCCGTAACGGCTCCGCCGCCGGTATGACGGCCCCACCGCCGGCCTCCCAGCCTGCGGCCCCACCACAGGGCCCACCGCCGGCGGGCTCGCGTGCGGCCACGAGTGCGTCCACAGCGGTGAGGATCCCACGTGTGGTCGCCTCCAGCAGGGCGCCGTCGACCTCGACCGACGCCGCCAGGCCGGCGTCGGGCCACACGCCCACCACCCTGGCCGGAGGCGGTCGGTGCGGCGCCCGGAGCACGGCCGCCAGGGCGGGCAGGCCCAGGTCGAGGCGGAGCCCCCGCGTCGGGGCCCCCGCACACACCAGGACAATCACCGGATGACCGTCGCGGGTCACCGTTCCGGCTTCGCTCCTCCCACGGATGACGACCCTCCGGCCTCGGCCGCAGCTCCACACGTCGTCCGGCGGCGCCACCCGCACCGGGTGCGGCAACCGAGTCCAGTCCACCGCCGTCAGGGCTCCGGTCGACCAGGTGATGGCGTCGGCCAGCACGGTGGCACGGGCCCCGGTGCCCAGCCCGGCCATCCACGGCTCCCACCCGAACCTGCGATCGCCCGACAGGCGCCACGCTTCCACGGCGGCGTCGGCCACCATGGCGGCGGCCTGGGCCGGCGTCGACGACGGTCCGTCGAGGCAGTGGGCCAACACGGCCAGCCCGAGTGAGCGGCGGACGAATGCGGGCTGCCAGCGGAACGGTTCGTCCGGCCTGGCCAGCGCCTCGGGTCGGCTGACAGCCACTCTCAGGAGATGCCAGTCGACGAAGAGGCGCCCCGTGCCGGCCAGGCGGGCCACCCTCGGGGGAAGCCCGGCGTGCAGGGTGTCGATGGTGGCCTGCCGTTCGCTGTCGCCGAACGACCGCCGTGCCGGGCGGGCGATCGCCTCCGTGGTGGCCGCCGCCGTCGCGTAGGTCTCGATCACGGGTGCGGGTCCCCGACCGCCTGGCCCGCGCCCACCCGTCCGCGCGTGGCCGATCCCCGAATCCGTGGCTGCCTCGACGGCTGCCGCCAGTGCCGCCACCACTGCGGGCGCCGCGTCGGGCGGGTCGGCGACCGCTGGTCCGGCCAGGGTGGAAGTCCACTCAGCGCCCGCAGCGCACCGCTCGCACGCCGCCCACGTCGATGGAGCCGGAGCACCATCCGCGCCCGCCGCACCCAGTGCTTCGGCGGCGGCGGCCACCCGGAGGGCCGCGGCGACGAGCAGATCCTCTGAGACGGGATCGACGTCGAGCTCCCCGGTGCGCGTGTAGTAGGTCGCCACTACGAAGGGCGGCACGCCGCGGCGCAGCGTCTCCACCAGGGCGCAGAACTGCCGGTCGGCGCAGTGCTCGATCCGCCGGCTGCCCGACTTCACCTCCAGAAGTCCCACGGAGGACCTGCCGGGCAGGGGGACGCCCAGGGCGAGGTCGACCCGGGCACTCAAGCGGACGGTGCCCGAGCACAGATCGGCGTGCATCGACTGTTGCGTGCGAGGGAGCCATCCGGGTGCGAGCGCCGGCCACCGGGCCGCCAGCGCCTCCGCCTGTCGTTCCACCTCGGCGGAGAGCTCGGACCGCCGGTCCGCCGGCAGCCCGTCGATCCATGCGACGAGGTCGCTGCGGTCCTCGGCCCGCAGCGCTCCCATGCCGTCGTCCATCGGGTCCTCGATCCGGCCCACCGTCACCAGTTGGCGGAACAGGCTCCCGACGAGGGCGCCGCAGGCGACCGCAACGGACAGGTGACCGGCGCCGTGCTCCGGCGAGCTGCGGTGGGACTCGCACCTCAGTGCCTCGGTCAGCCGGTGCCTCGTCACCGTGAGCCGAGCTCCGGGCGCCGGGGTGGCGACAGGTCCGAGGCGTGCCTCCATGATCCATCGGAGATGGTCGGCGAGGTCCGGCCGGGCGATCGGGCGGGCCCGGCCGGTGAAGCGGAGCCGATTGAGGATGTCGGAGCCCGCCAGCGGCTCCCAGGCACCGGGGTCGCCGACGTTGCCCCCGTTGACGCCCCGTCCCCCGCCACGGCCCATCGTCACGCCCCGGCTCCCATCCCGGCTCCCATCCCGGCCCCGATCACCACCACCGCCACCTCCGGCGCCGGTCCCGCCGCCGGCCGGCGGTGAGGTCCGCTCTGGGGGGGTGCGATCCAGCAACTGCATGGCGCAAGGGTTGCACGGCGATATGACACCGCCGCCACGACCACCACCACCGCCGCCATCGCCACCGCCGGCGGCAATGTCCAGCGTCCCCGCGTGCAGGAGGGCCCGGAGCCGTCGCCGACCGGGACGTGGGTAGCCTCGTGAGCGTGACCGTCGGGTCCGTGAGCACGTTCGATGTGGGGTTCGGGGTCTTCGTCGTGGCCTTTGTCGTGCTGGCGGTCCTCATCATGCGCTTCGCCTTCAAGTGGAACTCAGTGGCGATGACCCGGTGGAGGGCCGACCATGGTCCGTCGCAGGCCGAACCGGCCAAAACCCTGACGGCACTCGTGCTCGCCGGCGGTGGCACCAGGGGTGCGGCCCAGGTCGGCATGCTCCAGGTCCTGGCTGAGCACGGGATCGTGCCCGACATGGTCTTCGGCACGTCGGTGGGCGCCGTCAACGGCGCCGCGTTCGCGGGTGACCCCACCGAGGCCGGGGTCGCCCACCTGGCCGAGGTCTGGAGGGGGCTCCGGGGTGAGGTCGTCTACCCCGAGAGCCGGCTCCACGGGATGTGGCGCTTCCTCCAGCACCGGGATGCCGTTCACCCCAGCACGGGGCTGCGACGCATCGTCGAGGAGAGCCTCAAGTTCGACCGCCTGGAGGACTTCCCGGTCCGGTTCGAGGTGACGGCGACGTCGCTCACCGACGGTACCGAGCGGTGGCTGACGTCGGGATCCACCGCGGACGCCATTCTGGCGTCGGCCGCCATTCCGGCCATCTTTCCCCCGATGGAGATCGACGGTGAGCTCCTCATCGACGGCGGCGTCGTGGACAACGTGCCCATCATGCGGGCGGTCGATGCCGGGGCCGAGCGCATCATCGTGCTGCTGTGCGGTCCCGAGGACTACCACCCGCCGCCGAGTCGCCGGCCCATCGAGGCGATGCTCACCGCGCTCTTCATCGCCGTCCACGCCCGGTTCCACGCCGACATGAAGAGGATGCCGCCGGGGGTCGAGGTCATCGTGTGCGGGGTGGAGACCGCCCAGACCCGCGACTACACCGACTTCTCGGACACCGAGGCGCTGATCGACGCCGGGCGGGCGGCGGCCGTCGCCGTCTTCGGTCGCAGTGGCCTGATCACCGGGGACGCGACGGAACATCCGTCGCCGGCGGCGGCCGCCGGCGACGACACCAACGCGACCGACGGGAACAGCGACGATGACCGGGCACCATCAAGGATTCCGGAAGGACCCTCATCCACCCGGCTCCCCGCGTCGGACGAGCGTCCGGTAGACGCGCCGGTGCGGGACGCCGGCGCGGTCACCGATCCGCCGGCGTCGGCGGCGCCGGGCATGGACGGACTCGAGGCCGCCGTCGACGGGGCCGGCACGGTGACGGCCGGTGTGGATCCGGTGGAAGCGGGCGGGCCGGTTCCCGACTGAGGAGGGTGTCGGACCGGTTCTCGGCGTACGGGCGGCGCGTGGCCGGACGGCGGTGAGTGGTGCGTCGGACCGGAGGCGGGGAGCTACCGGCCGCCGCCCTGCCCGCAGCCGCCACCACCGCCACCAACGGAATTGCCGCCCCAGCCGCCGCCACGTCCATCCGAGCCGCCCTGGTTACCCCAACCGCCGGAACCGCCGCCCTGGTTGCCCCAGCCGTCGGATCCGCCGCCCTGGTTGCCCCAGCCGCCGGATCCCCCGGAGCCTCCGGTGGCGCCGCGCCATCCACCACTTCCGCCACCATCACCAGATCCGGTGCCCGTCGTGTTGCCACCGGTCGAACCTCCGCTACCCGAGCCACCGGTCGAACCGCCGCCCCCGCTCGTCGAACCACCGGCGGCACCTGAGCCACCGGTCGAACCGCCGCCACCGCCCGAGCCACCGGTCGAGCCCCCGCCGCCGCCCGAGCCACCGGTCGAGCCCCCGCCGCCGCCCGAGCCACCGGTCGAGCCCCCGCCACCGCCGCCCGAGCCACCCGTCGAGCCGCCGCCACCGCCACCTGAGCCACCGGTCGAGCCGCCGCCACCGCCACCTGAGCCACCGGTCGAGCCCCCGCCGCCGCCACCCGAACCACCGGAACCACCCGAGCCACCGGAACCACCCCGCCCGGATCCCGAGCCCGACCCACCGCCGCCGCCCGACTGGCCGCCGGACCCCTGCGTCGAGGACCCGCCGCCACCGCCCGAGCCCTGGACGGCGGTGATGCCGGGGGTGGCGCCGCTGCCGGTGTGCTCGATGTGGGCGACCGTCTCGATGGCACCGATCACGTCGACCGGTCCGCCTCCCTGCGTTGAGGCCGTCGTCCCGGACGCACCCGAGGCGACCACACCGCCGCCGTTGTCATAGGTCACGCCGGGACCGCTCCCTCCCCGGCCTTCCTGCGGTACGGCCGCACCCGGAATGTGGATGGGCGTCGGCTGGGCCACGTCCAGCACGGGAGTGCCCGACCCGGCCAGAAATCCGGTACCCGCGACCGCGATGAGGCTCCCGGCGGCGGCGGCCACCGCCATGCGCTTGCGGGGAACGGTCGGCTCGCCGCCGGACTTCCCGGACCCGCGCCGCGCCGGACCCCTCGGCGGCCGGCGACGGCCGCGTCCGGAGGTGTGGCGCCGCCGCCGGTAGAGGTCCTCGTCGGCCAGCGCCAGCAGTGCCCACTTGTCGTTGACCTCGTCGGTCTGTTCGACCATGCCCCAGCTGAAGGCCGGCGCCCCGCCATCCCTGACCCGACCCATCAGTGCCGGCACGTCGGCGGCGGAGGCGCCCTGGAGTACGAGCATGAACTCGTCGCCGCCCGTGCGGAACAGGGCGTCGCTGGCGCGGATGTGATGCTGGAGGGCGCGGACCAGACCGACGATCGCCTCGTCGCCGGCGCCGTGTCCCCTGGTGTCGTTGATGCGCTTCAGACCGTCGAGGTCGATGGCCACCAGGACGAGGCTGTAGCCGAGTCGACGAGCGGCCGCCGTCGAACGCTCCAGCAGCTCGTCGAGGGCGCGCCGGTTGCCCGTACCCGTGAGCGGGTCGGTCGAGCGCGGCCTCCTCCAACCGCTCGAGCGAGCGCAGCACGGCCGCGTCGGCGGCGGCCCGCCACGCCGTCATGGCCCGGGTGCCCACGGCCGGATCGGATGCCAGTGACACCAGGACGGTCTCGAGCACGACCATGCGCGCCCACATGGTGGCGGCCGATCGGTGGGCCTCGGCCCACAACTGTCCCGCCTCGGCCGAGCTGTGCGGCGCGTGGGCGCGCTCGGGCAACAGGTCGCTGGCGTGCGTGTTGCCGGCCAGCATCGCCGCGACGAGCCGGACGGCGGCTTCCTCCGGCCAGGGGTCCCCGCCGCCGTCGGCGTCGTGCGCGCTGCTGAGCATCGAGGAGTCGAGGCTGGCCGCCGTCGTCGGTCCGTAGACCGAGCTCGAGATGTAGCCGCGGGAGTGACCGCCACCGTTCGAGGATGCCTGCCGCCACCTCTCCTCGATCATCCTCGCTGTCACATCGCCCACTACGGTCATTACGACCAGACCTCACTCGCGCGCCCCATCACCGACCCCCATGGTCACTGGGTAAGCGCCTGTGATAGACGCTACTCGTAGTTGTGACCTCACGGGGAGCGGTGCCTGATTATCGCTCTATGTGATGCCCATCTTACGGAGAGTGAAACCTAATCGGGTAAGAATCTTCCTCGCGAGCGGCCCGACAGGCACGTCGATGCGGGCCGCCGCCGACCTTGCGATCGTGATCACAACATGGAAACCATCGACGTGGCACGGTGTGCGTCCACTCCCGGATCCCATCCCCGGACCGGTACGGGGGCCGCGTCCGACACGGACCCCACTTTCGACGGCGGTCGGTCTCCCGTGCCCGTCCACTCCGGCGGTCCGCGTCTTGGCCGTCCCCGGTGCCTACCATGCAGGCAGTGTCACATCTTCGAAGTACGCCCGATCCAGCGTCGTCGCCCCGTGACGACGGGTCGGGTGTTCCAGGATCGCCGGCGCCCCTGCGTCCCTCGCTACCGACTGGGATCCCCGTTCCCGGCTCGGGGGGCGTCGGCCCGCCGCCCACCTCCGGACTCCCGGTGCCCCAACCCGTCAGTTCGGGCCGACGAATCTGTACGAGCGCGCCGGCATCGCCGGTTCTGTTCCTGCCTGGTTCGATCAGCTCGATGACGTGCGGGAGCTCCGGAGGTGGCGGCATTTCCCCGACCGGCCCGACACCTCGGGGATGACGGCCGGACCGACCGGCTGACCCCGGACCCGGGCCCGGGCGGCACGGCGCCGCTCAGGAGGGAGTCGGTTCGCTGACCCAGCCGGTACCGGCGACGTAGCGGCGCACGATGCGGGCGGGCACGCCGGCCACGACGCAGTGGTCGGGGAACGTCCCCCGCACGACGGCGCCGGCTCCGACGACCACGTTCCGGCCCAGGTGGGTACCGGGCAGGATGACCGACCCCGTGCCGATCCAGCTCCCGGTGCCGATGACGACGGGCACGTCGTGGGGCCACTGTGCGTGGACGACCTCGTCCGTGCGCTCGTAGCCGTGGTTCTGGTCGGTGATGTAGATGTAGGGGCCGGTGTAGACGTCGTCGCCGATCTCGATGTTGAAGTGCCCGACGATGTGGCTGCCCCGCCCGATCATGCAGCGGTCGCCGATGCGCACCACCGGGTCGGTGACCATGGTCTGGCCCGGGACCATGCCGGCCGACAGGCTCGTGTACGGGCCGATGAGGGTGTCATCGCCGACGTGGATGTAGCGCTCGCCGAAGAGCGCCCCCGGCGGAAAGGAGAGGCAGCTGCCCCGGCCGAAGTGCCCGAACGCAGAAGCCCGTGCGTCGTCCGGCCCGGTGGCACCGTGGGCGACCAGCCAGTCCCACCCGGCGTGGATGGCGGCGGACGTCCACCGCCAGCGTCGGCCGCGGCGGGAGGGGGCCGCCCTCGGGCCGGGCCGGGGCGCCTCGGGCGGTGTCGGGTCGTGCACCGCCTGACGGTAACCGATGCGAAGATGCGGGCCGGGCGCCCGGACGGCCGGGGGTCGAAGGGAGGAGTCCGAGGATGGTGAGGTTGACCTGCCTGTTGCGCCGGAAGCCCGGAACCACCCCGGAGCAGTTCCGGGAGCACTGGTTCGAGCGCCACGCCCCGCTGGTGGCCGCCTCCGAGAGCGGCCGGCACGTCCTGCGCTACGAACAACACCCCCGACCGCTCGGCGACTACGGGCGGGGCACGGGGTCGGCCTACGACGGCGTCACCGTGCAGTGGTTCGCGTCGATGGACGCCTACCGGGCGTCGATCGAGGCGGCGGACTTCGCCGAAATCTCCGCTGACCTGGGCCGATTCCTCGACCTCGATCACCTCGACTTCATCCTGACCGAGGCGCCGGTGGTGGTGCTCGACCGGCTGGACGGCCCCCGGGGGGATTGACACCGGGGAGTCCGGACGTACGATCCGGGGCATCGGACGGGGTGTCCGATCTATTGGAGGGGGCGTCCGATGGCAACCACCGATTTCGACATCAGTGCTGTCGACATCGCTGATATCGATCTCACCGATCCGGCGAACTTCGTCAACGGCGTGCCGCACGAGTGGTTCGCCTATCTCCGGAAGAACCACCCGGTCTGGTGGCACGAGGAGAAGGACGGCCCCGGATTCTGGGCGGTGACCCGCTACCACGACTGCAACACGGTCAACCGGGACTACGAGCACTACTCCTCGCACAGCAAGGCCACGTTCATCTGGGATCTGCCCGACGACCAGCTGGCCCAGCTGCAGATGCTCATGCTCAACATGGATCCGCCGATCCACACGCGCTACCGCCGCCTGGTGAACAAGGGCTTCACGCCGCGGATGATCGCCCAGCTCCACGACCGCATCGAGGCGGCCACCGACTCGATCCTCGACTCCGTGATCGAGAGGGGCGAGGCCGACTTCGTCACCGACATCGCCGCCGAGCTGCCCCTGATCGTCATCGCCGACCTACTGGGGGTTCCCCAGGAGGACCGCAACCGGATGTTCGAGTGGTCGAACCGGATGATCGGCAATGCCGACCCCGAGTACGGGATCACCGACGAGGACGCCAACCTGGCCTCCGTCGAGCTCTACGCCTACGCCTCGGAGCTGTACGCCCGCAAGCGGATCGACCCCCAGAACGACCTGATGAGCGTGCTCAACGGGGTGGACATCGAGGGGGAGAAGCTCTCCGAGCTCGAGCTCGAGCTCTTCTTCCTGCTGCTGACGGTGGCCGGCAACGAGACGACCCGCAACCTCATCTCCGGGGGCATGGTCGCCTTCTTCGAGAACCCCGACCAGTGGGAGCTCCTGCGCAACGACCGCTCGCTCCTGCCGAATGCGGTGGAGGAGATGCTGCGTTACGTGACGCCGGTGATGAACTTCCGCCGCCAGACGACGGCGCCGGTCGAGCTCTCCGGCCAGAAGATCGGCACGGACGAGAAGGTCGTGTTCTTCCACATCTCGGCCAACCGGGACGAGGAGATCTTCGACGACCCGCAGAAATTCGACATCACCCGGAACCCGAACCCCCACATCGCCTTCGGCGGCGGCGGCCCCCACTTCTGCCTGGGCGCCAACCTGGCCCGCATGGAGATCAAGGTCATGTACGAGCACCTGCTCGACAGGGTCCCCGACCTCACCCTCAACGGGGACGTCAAGCGGCTCAGGTCGGAGTTCATCAGCGGCGTGAAGCACATTCCGGTGTCGTTCCCGCCGGCCGCACCGATAGCCTCCTGACCCATGGCGCGCCGATCCTCGGATGACCTCAAGGTGGTCATCCGGGACTTCCGGAGGGACCAGGTCATCGATGTCGCCCGGCGGCTCTTCGGGGAGCGGTCGTCGACCGACGTGTCGATGGACGAGATCGCGGCCGAGGCCGGCGTGGCCCGGTCGACGGTCTACGTCTACTTCGCCAACCGCGACGAGCTGCTGCGCGCCTGCCTGAAGCGGATGCACGACCAGCTGCTCGACGGCATCGCCATGGCCTGGGAACGCACCGATGACCCGGTCCAGCGGCTGCAGATCCTGGTCGAGGGGATGTTCGAGCGGCTCGACGACAATCCGGCCTTCTTCCGCCTGGCCGTGAACACCCAGGAGGCCGTGGGCCAGGGCAGCGCGGCCGTCGGCTCGGAGCTGGCCCTCATCGGGCTCTCCATCTCGCGGTTGCTGTTCGACCTCTACGAGGACGGCGTCAAGGACGGGCGCTTCCGGGTGATGGACTCCGACACCGCCGTTTCACTGATCGGGCAGCAGATCTACGGGGCCATGTCCGTGCGGGCCGGCGATCCTCAGCCGCCCCCGCGAGACCAGGCCGCCGCCCTCACCTGTGACTTCATGCGCCACGGTCTGAGCACCTAGGGCTGCCGCTCATCGGCCCGACTCGGGCTATCGCTCATAGTCGATCCGCCATGGGCTGGCGCCGCGCCAGATTGCGTCTCCGGACGGGCGGGCCCGTCAAACCGCCCACTCACGGGACGGGCCCGCCCGTCATCTACCCGACGACGTCCTTGAAGACGGCCGTGCTGGTGGGCGTCTCGGTGGGGACGGGGAAGTGGAAACCGCACTTGGGACAGGCTTCGGCCAGCACGGCCAGCTCGGCGGCCAGGTCGTAGGGCTTGTCCTGGAACTCGCCGCACGTGGGACAGATGCGGAGCAGGCGGGTTCCCACCAGCTCGAAGTTGGTGATGATGTCCTCCATGATGGCGCCGTTGGCCGCCCACTCCTTCGCATGCTTGTGGTACGTGTCCATGTGCCAGTCGTTCAGCGCCTCCTTCGAGGCCCACATGCTGATCTCGTTGTACCAACCCGGGAGATCGGGGTGCTCCCACCACGTGAGGTGGATGAACCCCGGCTTGTCCATGAGGTGGTTCCGGGTGTCGCTGAACACGGTCTGGAACTTCGCATAGGCGTCGGGGCTGGAGAAACGGACCCGCTGCATGCTCAGGTAGATCGCCATGGTCTCGCTTTCGGTTCGGTGCAACCGGCCGGTGAGGCCGGAGGTTCAGTGGGACGGTGGTTCGGACGGGGCACGGCTGCCGAGTGGTTGTGGGGGCGGCTAGGTGGGGACGGCTTCGACGTTCACGTCGACGGTGAGCTTCCGGCGGACGTCGGTGGCCACGTCCCCTTCCACGATCCTGCGCCACCGGGCCACCTCGGGGGTGACCACCAGCACGTGGTGCACGCCACGGGCGGCGGCCACCTGGGCGATGGTCTTGGCGTAGCGCCGGGTGGCGGCCACCTGGCCCCAGGCCTCGACGCCGCCCCGTTCGATGGCGGCGATGGCCTCGGCGACGTGTTCCTTGTACGTGGTCATCTCCCGCCTGGAGGGCATCAGGCCCGGGTTGGCCAGCCCCAGCGACGACCCGTAGATCCGGGCGATGTCGACCACCGCCACCGGCTCGCCACCGGCCAGGTGTAGAGCCCGGGCGATGGCCCGGTCGGGGAACGCCCGCCCGATCGAGGCGATCAGCACGGCCGAGTGCTGCGTGGGCTGCCGGTCGAACTTCCGACGTCCGAACCGGAGCCTGATCGGGCTCGGTCCGCCCGGCCGCTCGGCCATGGCCGTCCCCGCCCCGCTGCCGGCCGGGTCCGTGCTCACAGGTCCGGTTCCGACCGCATCTGCGACACGGTCGGCATGACGGCACCCGTCGTGTCCGCCGTTCTGGTGTCACCGGCCGCCACCGGCGCCGGCGCCGGCTCGGCGATGTGGGGCTCGTCGGTGTCGTAGTCGATGCCCCCGGGAGCACCCTCCACCACCGGGAGCGAACCCAGCGGGGCCAGGCCGGCACGCTTGTCGCTGGCCTTGCGCCACAGGTACAGCGGCACGTAGGCGGCCACGATGACCAGGCCGAGGATGTAGAGGGTGTGCCCCTCCCCCGGTCCGACCACGATGTCGGGCGAGTTCCACCCGCCCACGAAGTAGTCGAAGGTGAGGAAGAGGGCACAGGCCAGGGCGACCCATCTGAAGAACCCCGGCATCCGGAACGGGCTCCGCATCTGGGGGCGGAACTGCCGCATGAGGAAGTAGCCGTAGAGCGATCCGGCCACGGCCACGATGTAGCCGACGTTGGAGAAGATGTAGATCCGCACCGGCGAGCCGAACAGGGCCACGATGCCTGCGCACACCAGGTTGAAGAACATGGCGTGGGCGGGAGCATGGTGCTTGTTCTTGTGCTCGAACCACTTCGGCAGGAGCCGGTCCTCCGAGGCCTGGAACAGCGACCGGGCCACTCCCATGATGGCGTTGAGCACCGACAGCAGCAGGGCGAAGATCAGCGGGATGCCGATCACGTACTTCACCCAGGCGGCGTTGCCGAAGATGGCGTCGCAGAAGCTGGTGTAGAGCGTGAGCGGGTCGGCGGTCTTGAGGGACGCCCCGAGGACTCCCACGAAGACGATGGCGGTGCCGATATAGACGAACACGCCGTAGAGCCCCTCGGCCGTGAGCGCGATCTTGGCGTCTCGGGCGGGGTCGCGGCACTCGCCGATGTAACAGGCGGCCGCCTCCATGGCGATGGCGTTCCACGAGATCACGAAGATCCAGGCGAGGAAGAAGATCGTCCCCGACGTGGCCGGGCTGGCGTAGTGGAAGCCGGAGATGTTCGACCAGTGGAAGCTGCTCGGCTTGAAGATCGGCAGAAAGATGAGCAGCGTGAGCGGCACCATGGACGTGACGCCGAGGATGGTGGCGAACGTCGCGCCCAGGCGGATCCCGAGATAGCAGGGGATGAACAGCGCCACCAGGCCGACCATGGTGATGACCAGCACGCCCACGGCGACGGGCGTGCCCAGGCTGCCGAGCGGGTCCACGGAGGGGCCGAGGGGGACATGGAACAGCACGGCGATGTAGCTGGCCGCCAGCAGCATGTTGATGGGGGCCACCGGGAACCATCCGAGCCAGTAACCCCAGCCCGACAGGCCGCCCACGTGCCTGGCCGTCGTCTCGCCGACGGGTTTGAAGCTCTCATAGGCGTACGACGGCATGCCGCCGGTGCGGTGGGGGAGCAGCGCCGCCAGCTCGCCCATGCACAGGCACACGATCATGCCGATCACCACCACCAGGGCGATGGCCGGGATGGCGGCCGCCCCCATGGACTGGACGGCGAAGGGGACGATGCCCGTCACCAGGATCGTCCCGGCCAAGCCGATGACGAATGCGCCCCACCAGTTGGTACCCCGGTGGAGGGAGGTCGCCACCTCCCCCGGGGCCTGTCCGGTCTCTGTACTCATGGGCTCTTCTCCTCATGTCTCGTCCGAATTCGGAACTCGGTCTGTGCTGGTCGCGACGACGGTCCGGTCGCCGACGGCGTCTCCGCGGCGATGGACGGGCGTCACACGGCGCTCAGGTAGCGCTCCACCTCCCACGGGGTCACCTGGGCGTGCGACGCCCGGAACTCGGACCGCTTGGTGGCCACGAAGTAGTCCACGTAGTCGCTGTCGGAGGTCTTGCCCAGGCCGTCGCGCAGCACGGGGTCGGCCTCGAGGTGCTCGAGCGCGTGCCACAGGGTGGGGGGCATGGCCACCAGGCCCAGTGCGGCCACCTCGTCCTCGCTCAGCTTGAGAAGGTTGAGGTCGCACGGGTCGCCCGGTTCGGTCCCCTTGTCGATACCGTCGAGGCCGGCGGCGATCAGCGCGCTGAGCGTCAGGTACGGGTTCGCCGCGCCGTCGACGCAGCGGTCCTCCACCCGGCCCGGCTCGGGTACCCGGAGCATGTGGGTGCGGTCGTTGCCCCCGTAGGTGGCGAACACCGGCGACCACGACGCCCCCGACTCGGGTGCCGCGCTGGCCAGGCGCTTGTAGGAGTTGACGGTGGGGCAGGCCACCGCTGTGAGGGCCCGGGCGTGCTCGAGCAGCCCGCCGATGAAGGAGTAGCCGAGGGCGGAGATCCCGAGACCGCGGGGGTCGGCGGTGTCGGCGAAGACCTCGTCGTCCCCCTGCCACAGGCTCAGATGCAGGTGCAGCCCGTTGCCGGTCAGGTTCGAGAACGGCTTCGGCATGAACGTGGCCAGCATGTCGGCCTGGCCCGCCAGCGAGTGGATCATGTAGCGGAAGAAGATGACCCGGTCGGCGGTGGTCATCGGGTCGGCGTAGCGGAAGTTCTGTTCGAACTGGCCGTTGGCGTCCTCGTGGTCGTTGGCGTAATTCGCCCAACCCAGGGCGTTCATGCACCTCGAGACCGTGGTGAGGTGGTCGTACATCCGGGTGAGGGCGCGGGCGTCGTAGCACGGGGCGGACGCCTGGTCGAGGGGGTCGGCCACCTCGATCTCCCCCGATGGCGACCTCCTCACGAGGAAGTACTCGGCCTCGGCCCCGACCTTCATGGCCAGGCCGGCCTGATCGAGCCGCCCGAGCTGGCGCCGGAGGATGACCCGGGTGCGAACGGCCACGGCTCGCCCTCGCAGTGGGGATCGCACTGGATGATCCCCAGCCCCGGCTGCCACGGCGCCGGGAGGTAGGACGAGATGTCGGGCATCGCCGCCAGGTCCGGCGACGAGGGCACCTGCCCGATGGCCCCGGCGGCGAACCCGGCGAAGCCGGCGCCGTTCTCGAGCAGTCCGTCGAGGGCGGAGACGGGGACCAGCTTGGCGCAGGGCTTGCCGTGCAGGTCCACGAACATGGCGAACAGGAACTCGATCCCGTCCTCGGCGAGCGCCTGCCGCAGGTCGTCCTCCGTCGCGATGCTCCGGTCCTCGGGCACCTGCACATTCGCTGCGGCTGCTGGAGGTCCCATGGGCATCCTTTCCGCCTCGGTCGGGCCACTCGCCGATCGCCACGTGGTCGGCGAGTTCTTGTCAACAAGGTTGCACCCGGAGAAACAGTCGTGGGTTTCCGCTTCGTTGCGAAATGTTGCGACACGATGAACAGGAAGCCAGCCGGGAGGGGGTGTCCTGGCCGTCGCGGCCGCCGCCGACGGGACGACGGCCGTAACACTGCGGAAACCAAAGTCGTTTCTCTCCGTGCAACACTGTTTCCCAGGGGGCGGCAACCGGCGGGGTACCGCCCGCACCGACGGAGAGGACGCGACGGACCGACATGGCCAGCACCGAGACCGTGAACGACCCCGTGAGCGGACCCGCGTCGGAGCGCACCGCCGTGCGCCGCTACGCCCACCGGGCCCACTACGACCGGCCGACCATCGACGCCATCCTCGACGAGGGCATGGTGTGCCACGCCGGGCTGCAGACCGACCGGGGGTATCCGGTGGTGATCCCCCTCGCCTACGGCCGGCGCGGCGACGAGCTCCTCCTCCACGGCTCGGCCGCCAGCCGCCTGTTCCGCACGGCCAAGTCGGCCGGCGTCGAGCTGTGCGTGACCGTCACCCTGGTCGACGGCCTGGTCGTGGCCCGCTCGACCTACAACACGGACATCAACTACCGGTCGGTGGTCATCATCGGGGACGCCACCGAGATCGCCGACCTCGACGAGAAGCGGATCGGGCTCGACGCCCTGGTCGAGCACATCCTGCCGGGCCGCACCGCCGACGCCCGCCCCCCGACCGAGAAGGAGCTCCGGGCCACGATGCTCCTGCGCCTCCCCATCACCGAGGCCTCGGCCAAGGTCCGCACGGGCTGGCCGGCCGACGAGGACGAGGACTACGCCCTGCCCATCTGGGCCGGTGTCGTCCCGATGAGAGCGGTGGCCACCGGGCCGTTGCCCGATCCGGCCATGGACGCACCCCGCCCGACCCCGACCTACGTCCTCGGCTACTCGAGGACGGGCTGAGCCGGTGTGCGGCGTCGTCGGCCTGCTGGCGAAGGACCCTGCCCTCGAGCCCGGGCTCGGCGCCATGCTCGTGCCCATGGTGGCGGCCCTCGCCGACCGCGGTCCGGACTCGGCCGGCATCGCCATCTACTCGCGGCCGGACGGGGCCGCCCGGGCGGAGGACGCCGGCGCCGGTGACGGCGGTGACGGCGATGGGGTGGCGGCCCGGGTGCGGATCTCCTTCGGCAGCGATGCCGGCGCCGACTGGCCGGAGGTGGGCGCCGGTATCGAGGGGGAGTTCCCCGGCGCCGAGGTGCGCACCTTCCCCTCCGGCGCGGTGGCCATGGTGGCCGCGGCCGAGGCGGACCGTCTGGCCGGCTACGTCGGCGGGGGGTGGCCGGGGACGCGCGTCATCGGGACCGGGGCCGCGCTGACGGTGATCAAGGACACCGGCCGGCCCGAGGACATGTGCCGACGCCACGGGGTGCAGGGGTGGGGCGGCTACCTGGCGGTGGCCCACACCCGGATGGCGACCGAGTCGGCCGTGACCGTGCTGCATTCCCATCCCTTCGTCCCCTCGCCCGACCTCTGCGTCGTCCACAACGGGTCGTTCTCCAACTACGCCAGTGTCCGGCGCCGTCTCGAGGCGACCGGCACGGCCTTCGACACGGACAACGACTCGGAGGTGGCCGCCCGGCTGCTGTCGGTGCGCCTGGCCGGGGGCGACGACCTCCACGGCGCCACCCGATCGGTGATGGAGGAGATGGACGGTTTCTTCACCATGGTGATCACCTCGGCCACGGGCATGTCGGTCGTCCGTGACCCCTTCGCCTGCAAGCCGGCGGTGGTGGCGGAGACCGCCGGCTACGTGGCCGTGGCCTCGGAGTACCGGGCCCTCGCCGAGCTGCCCGGCGTCGCCGATGCCGACGTCTTCGAGCCGAACCCCGAGGAGGTCTACACATGGACGCGTTGAGCTGCGAGCAGCGCAGTGTCCGCGAGGTGAACGCGGCACTGCGGGCGCTACCGCCGGGCGCCCGGGCCGTCGTCACCGACCCGGGCGGTCGTCACAACCTCGCCGTGGGCCTGACCGGGGAGGTGTCGGTGCGGATCGCCGGCAACGCCGGGTACTTCACGGGTGGGCTGTGCGGCACCCGGGGCGGGACGGGCCCCGACGTGACCGTGGACGGGTTCGTCGGTTGGTCGGTGGGGGAGAACCTGATGTCGGGGACCATCCGGGTGCGGGGCAGCGCATCGCAGAGCGCGGCCTCGAGCGCCCACGGGGGGATGGTCGTCGTCGAAGGTGCGGCCTCGCTGCGGGCGGGGATCTCCCTCAAGGGCGCCACCCTGGCCATCGGGGGCGACGCCGGTCCCATGACCGGCTTCATGGCCCAGGCCGGGACGATCCTGATCGGCGGCGACGCCGGTCACGCCCTCGGGGACTCGCTCTACGAGGCGGTCATCTACGTGGCCGGTTCCATCGCGTCCCTCGGTGCCGACGCCAGGGTCGACGACCTCACCGACGACGACGTGCTGGACGTGAAGCGGCTGGTCGAGGCGACCGGCTTCGACCACATCGACCCCGACCGGGTGACCAAGGTGACGTCGGCCCGGGAGCTGTACCACTTCTCCGCCCACAACCACGGGTCGTACTGATGGAGCCCGGGGTGGTACCCCAGCCGGCCAACGCCAGCTTTCCGCCGGACGTGATGGCGCGGATCCACGGGATGGCCGACAGCGGCCTCTACCCGATCAGGGGCATGGGCGCCCGACGCCAGGTGCCCGGCTTCGACGACCTCGTCTTCCTCACCGCCTCGGCGTCGCGCTACCCCCTCGAGGGCTACCGCGAGCGGTGCGAGACCCGGACGGAGCTGGGCGCCCGCCACGGGGCCCGCCCGCTCAGCCTGGACATCCCCGTCACCATCGCCGGCATGAGCTTCGGGGCCCTGTCGGCCCCGGCCAAGGAGGCCCTCGGCCGGGCCGCCACCGCCGTGGGGACCTCCACGACCACCGGTGACGGCGGCATGACCCCCGAGGAGCGCAAGGCGTCCGAGCTCCTCGTGTACCAGGTGCTGCCGTCGCGCTACGGCTTCGACCCGGCCGACCTCCGCCAGGCCGACGCCGTCGAGATCGTGATCGGCCAGGGGGCCAAGCCGGGCGGGGGCGGGATGCTCCTCGGCCAGAAGGTGAGCGAGCGGGTGGCGGCCATGCGCACCCTGCCACCGGAGATCGACCAGCGGTCGGCCAGCCGGCACCCCGACTGGGTCGGTCCCGACGACCTGCGGATCAAGATCGAGGAGTTGCGCGAGGCCACCGACTGGTCCGTGCCTGTCTACGTGAAGATGGGGGCCACCCGCGTCGACCACGACGTGAAGCTGGCGGTGGCGTCCGGGGCCGACGTGGTGGTGGTGGACGGCATGCAGGGCGGCACGGCCGCCACCCAGGACGTCTTCATCGAGCACGCCGGCATCCCCACGCTGCCCGCCGTCCGCCAGGCGGCCGAGGCCCTGGCCGAACTGGGAGTTGAGCGCGAGGTGCAGCTCATCGTGTCCGGCGGCATCCGGTCGGGTGCCGACGTCGCCAAGGCGCTGGCCCTCGGGGCCGACGCCGTCTCCATCGGCGTGGCTGCCCTCCTGGCGCTGGGATGCAACCGGCCGTCGTACGTCGAGCGCTCCGGCGAGGTCGACGTGACCGGCGATTATCTCGCACTCGGGACGGCGCCCGGTCAGTGCGCCCACTGTCACACCGGCAGGTGCCCGGTCGGGATCACCACCCAGGACGCCGAGCCTCGAGCGACGGCTCGATGCCGAGCGGGCGGGCGAGGCCGTGGCCAACTACCTGCGGGCCCTCACCATGGAGGTCACGGCGCTGACCCGCGCCTGTGGCAAGTCCGACGTGCACCATCTCGAGCCCGAGGACCTGGTGGCCCTCACCGTCGAGGCGGCTGCCATGGCAAAGGTCCCTCTCGCCGGTACGGAGTGGATCCCCGGGTGGCGGTGACAGGGTGGGCGCGGCCCCGACCGTGACGGACCGGGCCGACGTGGTCGTGGTCGGTGGGGGTGTCGCCGGCCTGTCCACGGCGCGCGCCCTGGTGGACCGGGGCGTGGACGACGTCCTCGTCCTCGAACGCGGCGTGTTGGCGTCGGGCGGCACCGGGAAATCGAGCGGCGTCGTGCGCTGCCACTACGGCATCCGGTCGCTCGCCGCCATGGCCTGGCACTCCCTGACCGTGCTCGAGAACGCCGAGGAGGTGCTCGGCCACGAGTCGGGCTACCGCCGGACCGGGTACCTGGTCGGGGTGGGGGCGGAGAACGCCGACGCCCTGGCGGCCAACGTCACCATGCAGCGCGAGCTCGGCATCGATGTCGAGCTCCTCGATGCCGCCACGGCCGCCGCGCTGTGGCCCCGTGCGAACTTCGAGGACGTGGCCGCCTTCGCCTATGAGCCCCGCGGCGGGTACGGCGACGGGCACCTGACCGCCCTGGCTTTCGCGGCCGCCGCCCGGAGGAAGGGGGCCCGCATCCGTCAGCACAGCCAGGTGGTGGCCCTCGAGGTCGGACGGGACCGCGTCATGGCCGTGCGGCTGGCCGACGGCAGCCGGATCGCCACCGAGCGGGTGGTGGTGGCGGCCGGACCGTGGTCGGTACCGCTGTTCGAGCATGTCGGCGAGGAGCTGCCGGTACGGGCCCAGCGGGCGCAGATCTTGCTGGTGGAACCGGGCACACCGACCGGCCCCGTCCCCGTGCTCTCCGACCTGGTCTCCCTGCAGTACGTCCGCAGCGAGGGCGCCACCGCCCTGCTGGTGGGCGACAGCGACCACACCGAACCGCAGTGGGCCGATCCCGACCGGTACGCGGACCGTGCCGACGACGACTTCGTGCTCCGCGCCATCGGCAAGTTCGAGCACCGCTTCCCCGGCCTGGCCGGGTCGCGGCTGGCATCGAGCTACGCCGGCTGTTACGACGTGACCCCCGACTACAACCCGGTCATCTCGCCCACGCCGCTGTCGGGGTCATGGGTGTGCGCCGGTTTCAGCGGGCACGGGTACAAGATCTCGCCGGCGGTCGGGGACCTGGCCGCCGACCTCGTCTGCTACGGCCGGAGTATGCAACCCGACGTGGATCACCGCGACTTCCGGTGGGAGCGCTTCGCCGAGGGCGATCTGCTGGCCAGCCCCCACCCGTATGCCGGCGCCGGGCAAATGCGCTGATCACGGGTCATAGATGGCGGTGACGGTCAGCGAACATATATTGCACTCCGTGACGACGAGCGGGCGTGCCGGCAAGGGACGGCCTGCGTCCTCACGCAAACCTGCCGGGTCGCCCACCGCCGGGGCGGCCGCGCGCCGGCCGGAGCTAGGGCCAAGAAGGCCGCCAAGGCCCGCACGCCGGCTCCGGCGAAGAAGGCGAGGTCGGCGGGGCGGGTCACGCCGGCGCCCGTCCCGCGCCCGGTCGAGCCGTCGGCCCGGCCCGCCGATCCGAGCGAGGAGATGGACAGCGGGAAGCTGGGCTGGGTGATCGCCAACCACGTCCGGTCACGGCGCCTCGAGATCGGCCTCAACGTCGGCCAGCTGGCCGACCGCTCGGGGATCTCGAAGGGGATGCTGTCGAAGATCGAGAACGCCCAGACGTCGCCCAGCCTGTCCACCCTCGAGCGCCTGGCCTCCGCCCTCGACATGCCGGTGACGTCGATGTTCCGGGGGCTGGCCGAGGAGCGGGACGCCGTGTTCGTCAAGGCCGGCAGTGGCCCGGAGATCGTGCGGCAGGGGACGCGGTCGGGCCACTCCTACGAGCTGCTCGGCAGCCTGCGCGGCCCGTACAAGCGGATCGAGCCGCTGCTGGTGTCGCTCACCGAGACGGCGGAGGTCTTCCCCAATTCCAGCACGGCGGCATCGAGATGCTCTACATGCTGACCGGGGTGATGGACTACTACTACGGCAAGCAGGTCTATCGGATGGAGCCCGGTGACACCCTGCAGTTCGAGGGGGACATCCCCCACGGGCCCACCATGCTCGTGAAGGTCCCCATCGAGTTCCTGTCGATCACCGTCTACGCCGACCGGACCTGACGGCCCCGGAGCCGGGGGCAGCCGGTCGGGGTCAGGCTTCGGTCAGAGGTTGCGGGCGGGGGCGGCGTCGCCGGCGAGGTCCGCGGGGATCTCGATCATGCCACGGTGGCCGGCAGAGAGGTCGAGCGGCGCCGGCGCCGTCAGCACGGCCAGTGGCGTCAGCCGCTGCACCCGCTCGCGCACACCCTGGCCGCCGAGCCGGGCGAGGAAGCGGCGGCGGGACGAGCCGAGCACGATCACGTCGGCCTGCCAGTCGTGGGCGGCGGCCACGATGCGGTCGGGCACGGTGAAGCAGGTGGCCAGGCGCACAGAGCCGCATGCCGGAACGCCGGCGTCGCGGAGCTCCTCGACGGCGTCGTCGACCAGCTTGATGGCCTCGTCGGAAGTTTCCACGGTGTGGCCGCGCCCGCCCACCATGTACTGGTTGGCGTGGAAGACGCGGACCGTAGCGGAGTTCTGCCTGGCCAGTGCGGTCGTGAAGCTCAGCGCGACCTCTCCGGCCGCGGTGTCGTCGATGGCTGTGAGAATGCGCTGGAACATGGTTCACCTCTCCCCGGCCGGTCGGCCCTCGGGGCCCTGCTTTGTTTCCTCCATGTTAACTGGGGTGCACCGTGAGCGCGCGTAAAAGTTGCGAAAAAAGGTTTCTCCCCAGTGAACAGCCCGGTGCCGGTGGCCGTGCAGGCGCGGCTGACCTGGGAGGACGCAGGTGACGGCCCGGTCCGCCGGCCGGCCGACCCGGTACGGCACCGGCGGGCTGTCACAGTACAGGGGTGTTCGTCACCAACCACGTGCTCTCGGGGGTCATCGTCGGGCGCGCCTTCCGACGGCGTCCGGCGGTGGCGTTCGCGGCCGGCGTGGCCTCGCACCTGGTCCTCGACGCCTGTCCCCACTGGGGGTGCAATACCCGCGTTGCCGGTGGTTCCGAGCGGTTCCTGCGGGCGGCCCGCCGCGACGGCGTCCTGGGCCTGGGGGCCATGGCGGTGGCGACACTGGCCGTCGACGGCGACGACCGCGCCGCCACGGTGGCGGCCATGGTCGGTGCGGTCCTGTTGGACCTGGACAAGCCGTCGATCCACTTCTTCGGACGCGATCCGTTCCCCCGGGTCGTCGCCCGGCTCCACCTGTGGATGCAGAACGAGTCAGACCGCTGGCTGCCGGCAGAGTTCGCGTACGGCATCCTGTTCGCGGTGGCCGACGCCGTCATCGCCGTGACCGGCCGCCGGCGGAATCCGTCGACGGCTCCGATGCCGCTTCGCCCGGTGGTGTGACCGGAGACGGCCTTGCCTCTCGCGCAATCACAGCTGGAGAGGTTGCCCCGCGAGCAACGTGACGGTGGATCCGGACACGTGATGCCCCAGGGGTGTGCTCAATAGACGGTGGCGTCCCCCACCACGGGCGCACTCAGGGGATTGCCGCCCTTGGAGCCGTAGTACCCGGCATCACCGAAGGTGAAGACCCCGCCGTCGGCGGCCACCAGCCAGTAGCCATTACCGTCCGGCGTCGGCGCGATTCCCACCACCGCCGCACCGAGGGGTTTGCCGCCCTTGGAGCCGTAGTACCCGGCATCACCGAAGGTGAAGACCCCGCCGTCGGCGGCCACCAGCCAGTAGCCATTACCGTCCGGCGTCGGCGCGATTCCCACCACCGCCGCACCGAGGGGTTTGCCGGCCTTGGAGCCGTAGTACCCGGCATCACCGAAGGTGAAGACCCCGCCGTCGGCGGCCACCAGCCAGTAGCCATTACCGTCCGGCGTCGGCGCGATTCCCACCACCGCCGCACCGAGGGGTTTGCCGGCCTTGGAGCCGTAGTACCCGGCATCACCGAAGGTGAAGACCCCGCCGTCGGCGGCCACCAGCCAGTAGCCGTCGCCGTCCGGCGTCGGCGCCATGCCCACCACCTGCGCTGACAGGCGCTGGCCCACTTTGGAGCCGTGGTAGCCCGCGTCACCGAAGGTGAAGACCCCGCCGTCGGCGGCCACCAGCCAGTAGCCCTTGCCGTCCGGCGTCGGCGCGATTCCCACCACTGGCGCACCGAGGTGCTTGCCGGCCTCGGAGCCGAAGTACCCGGCATCACCGAAGGTGAAGACCCCACCATCGGCGGCGGCGAGGACGTAACCCTGTCCCGGGTAGTGGACCCAAATGGACTGTGCACCGCCATTGGCTGCCGCGTAGTCGGCCCCCTGCGCGACATGCGCGGTGAGATCGCACCTGCCGATGCCATCGAAGAGGACCTTCGAGCCGCGTACGGTGCAGACGCTCGTGGTGCTCGATGTCACAGACCTGGCTCCATCCCCAGTGGTTGCCACCGTCGCGGTGAATCCACCTCTGAAGGTGCCCGTCGTGGGAAGGTCGGAGATGAGTGGCGCACTGGGTCTCGAAAGGACGCGGTATACATCGACGACGCCGGGGTCACGGCCATCGGTCGCTGCCCCGATCATCGCCGTCGTCCCGTCCCTCGACACCGCCACTGAGCTTCCGAAATAGCCGTACTCACCGCTGTGTGCATCGGTCAAGGTCGCAGTCGGGTCGGCCGAGCTCGTCCAGGACGCCTCTCCCGGGACGTGGTAGACGAAGGCGGCACCGCTCCAGAACACCGAACCAACAGCAATCGAACCGATGAGCGCCGTCGACCCGTCCGCCGACAACGCCACCGGGACGCCGGCTTCGTCTTCCGACGGGCCGTTGGGAATTGTCAGGGTCGCTGTTGGTACACCAGTCGTCGACCACGATCCTTCGTTCGAAACGTGGAACACGTACGCGATCACCTCGTTGCAAATGCCGATGAGCGCAGTACTTCCGTCCGCGGACAGAGCCACGAAGACGCCGAATTGAGTGCTCGGAGTGTCGCCTGCATTGGTCAGGGTCGCTGTCGGAATGGCTGACGTCACCCAGGATCCTTCGCTTGCGACGTGGAAGACATACGCCACACCCGTGGCTGAGCTCGCGCCGATAGCCCCGATGACCGCTGTTGTCCCGTCGCCCGACATCGCCACCGAATAGCCGAAGTAGTCTTGTGGCGCGCCGCCCGACAGTGTCAGGGTTGCCGTCGGGACACCAGACGACGCCCACGACTCTCCGCTAGAGACGTGGAAGACGTATGCCCCGCCAGCCTGTGCGATTGAGCCCGGGGCTCCGATAATTACGGTGCTCCCGTCAGCCGAAACTGCCACTGACTGGCCGAAATAGTCATTCGGGATACCACCGGAGTTGGTCAGGACCGCCGTCGGGTTGGCTGACGACACCCACGAATCCTCGCTTGAGACATGGAAGACGCACGCAGCTCCGGTCGGATATCCCGGACCGACGCCACGAGCTCCGATGACGGCGGTAGTCCCGTCGGCCGACATCGCAACTTCACTACCGAACTGGTCAGGCGCGATGCCAACGGGGTCGGTCAGGGTCGCCGTCGGTGTGGCGGACGTCGACCAGGTCTTCTCGTCCGAGGTGTGGAAGATGTACGCCGCTCCCACGCCGAAGGCACCGATGACCGCCGTGCTGCCGTCAGATGACATCGCCACCGCATAGCCGAAATATTCCTGCGGCATGCCACCGGAGTTTGACAAGGTCGCTGAAGGAGTCCCCGTAGACGTCCAGGTTGGATCAACATCAATGGGGTAGGCAGTGGTCGCGGGCGTGTCGACGACAATCTGTGCGGTGTCGTGAACGATCTGCAAGTGCGAGGCGAGGACAGTGCCGCCAGCGTCGGTGGTTTTCAGCGCACCGTAATCGAGGGATACCGCATCTTTCGGACCGCGCTTGATGAGGGACGTTCCGTCGCCTTCGACGGCCCATCCGGCCCCCGGTCCGAGGCTGATCACGAGATCGTGGTGTAGAGCCTTCGGCCCCTTGGAAATGGTGAACTCCTGTTTGAGACCTCCGCTTGTCACGAAGTAGTGGGTGGTGACGGGTCCCATGAACTGCGTCAGCCGGTTCCCGGTCTGAGCGCTCGACTCCACGTGCAACGGCGTTGCGCTCTGCCCGGTGCCGATCGAGCGGGGGAAGAGGGTGCCGTCGAGCCCCGCGTTGTCGAGCCTGACGTCGAGGTAGCCGGAATCAGAGATGACGGCTGAGATCCCTTGATGGGGCGCCAGTGCGTTCCACCCACCGGATGACCGCGCAACGCCTGAAACAAGTGGCGAGGTCCCGACTCCGACAGGTCCCGGTCCCAGGGCCTTGTGGATCGCCCGTTGCAGGCCGGCCGGAATGCCCCTTGGCGATGACATTGCGTTTGCCGATGAGCGCGTCGAACGGGCTTCATCGGTGGGAGCTTCCGCCCTGATCACGGACCCGATCACGGGTACGACCAACAAGAAGGCTGCACAGATGACGGCCGCGGCCATCCAGATCGTGGCACCGACCCCGTGGCCGCAATTCGCGTCGTGCGGATGGCTCCGGTCCCCGGGAAGCTGACGTTGTAGTGCGCTCACTGCCCTGCATCTCCACTCGGATGCGGCGTCCGCCAACATCAGAGGGATACGGGGGAGCTCCCCAACCGCCAGCGATGGAACATCGAGAGCTAACACTCCACAACGCTTCCGGTGAGTGCTCACAATCATCAAGGGCATCAGTCCTGGTGCGGCCGGATCGCTTTCATGCGCCGGAATCCTCCTGCTGTTTTCGGCAACTTCGGCCCAGGACCAAAGCTCAAGCACGGTGCCTGTCATGGCGAACCACGCACGAGTTTGGTGAGATGGGTTGTTCAATCGATATTCGGGCGGCGCCCGGGAATCGGCCGCCTGCAGCCTTCTTTCCAGCTTCCAGGCTCACACCCACACCCGGATGCGGCGACCAAAGTCCGGTCCGCGGGACGATCTGCCCGCCATGGACCGACCCTGTACCCTTTGGGCGGCGACGGTCTGCACCTGCCCCCTCCCCCGAGAGAAGCTCGCGAGGGAGATCACGGCACGGCGCAGGTACGAGCCACTCGGAGAGGTGCGAGAGCGGCCGAATCGGACTCACTGCTAATGAGTTGACTTGGGAAACCGGGTCCGAGGGTTCAAATCCCTCCCTCTCCGCTGAAGGCCCGGTCACTCCGACCGGGCCTTCTGTCGATTGCCGGTGCCGACGGGCCTCACCCTCCACAAGTGTCCGCCTGCGCGGAACGGCAACGCGGTGCACCGGTAGATTGTCCGGGTGACCGAGCGGTACTGGCTGGAGACCCTGGGGTGCCCGAAGAACCAGGTGGACTCGGACAAATTGGTCGGCACCCTGGTCGGGGCGGGCATGGTGGCCGCCGACGCTCCCGGCGACGCCGACCTGGTGGTCGTCAACACCTGCGCCTTCATCGAGGCGGCCCGGGCGGAGTCGGTGGAGACCGTGCTCGACATGGCCGACCGCCGACGAGACGGTGCTCGCCTGGTCGTGACCGGCTGCATGGCCGAGCGCTACCGGGACGAGCTGGCCGACGCCCTCCCCGAAGCGGACCTGATAGCAGGCTTCGGGGAATCCCTGCTCGGCCCGGCCCCCGACCGGGGCGTGGCCGTGCAGCTGACGGCCCGGCCGGCCGTACCGTCCTTCGACCTCCTGAACCTGCCCAGGCCCCCGGCCACGGCGCCGTGGGCGTATCTCAAGGTGGCCGAGGGGTGCGACCGCAACTGCGGGTTCTGCGCCATCCCCTCCTTCCGGGGCGCCCAGCGCTCCCGGACGGCCGAGGCCATCGAGGCCGAGCTCGAGGCCCTGGGGGCCGGCGACGGCCGCCTCCGCGAGATCGTGCTCGTCGCCCAGGACCTGGCGTCATGGGGTCTCGACCGCGCCGCCGGTCCCGCCCCGGCCCCCACACGAGGCGCGGCCCGTCCCATCGTGGGCCTCATCGGGGCGGTCGCCCGGCGGGTCGACCGGACGAGGCTCCTCTACCTGTACCCGTCCGCCCTCGACGAGGCGCTGATCGAGGCCGTCCTGGCCACCGGCGTCCCGTACTTCGACCTTTCCCTCCAGCACGTGAGCCGGCCCCTGCTCAAGGCCATGCGGCGCTGGGGCGACGGCGACCGGTTCCTCGAGCGGGTGGCCGCCATCCGGGCGCAGGAGCCGGGCGCCGCCTTCCGGTCGTCCTTCATCGTGGGCTACCCGGGTGAGACGGAGGCCGACCACGACCGGCTGCTGGCGTGGCTGGCCGAGGCCCGCCTCGACTGGGTGGGCTTCTTCCCGTTCAGTCGCGAGGACGGGACATTCGCGGCCGTCCTGGACGGCGAGGTGCCCGAGCCGCTCGTGCGCGAACGCATCGCCGAGTGCACCGAGCTGCAGGACGCCATCACCGCCGACCACCGTGACGCCCTCATCGGTGCCACCGTCTCGGTGCTCGTGGACGCGCCCGGGGAGGCCCGCACCTACCGGGAGGCACCCGAGATCGACGGGACCGTCGCCGTGCCCGACGACCTCGTCCCCGGCACGGTGGTCGACGTCGTGGTGAAGGGCGCGGACGGGCCGGACCTGATCGGGGTGCCGGCGTGACCGACGTGCCCGTGACCAGGCGGAATGACAAGACCTTCGGCCCCTCCGCCCTGGCGACGCCGGCCAACGGGCTCACGTTCCTGCGACTGCTGGCCACGCCCGTGCTCATCGCCCTTATCGTCGCATGGGGCGCCAGCTGGGAGACGACGGCCATCTGGATCGTCCTCTCCATCACCGACGGCATCGACGGGTGGGTGGCCCGCCGCCAGGGGGCCACCCGGTCCGGTGCGTTCCTCGACCCGCTGGCGGACAAGGTCGTCGTCCTCGGGGCACTGGTGGCGCTGGTCGTGAAGGGCATCGCCGGCTGGCTGCCGGTGACGATCATCGCCGTCCGCGAGGTGTCGATGAGCATCTACCGGTCCGTGGTCGGGCGGCACGGGGTGTCCATTCCGGCGCGGAACACCGCCAAGGTGAAGACCCTCGTCCAGGACCTGGCCGTCTTCCTCTGCCTGCTGCCCCCGCTGGCGTCCCACCACCGCCTGCTCGAGGCCGGCATCTGGGTGGCGGCCGTGCTGACCGTCGTCACCGGCGTGCAGTACCTGCTCGACGGGCGGCGGGCCGTGGCCGGCCGGGGAGCCTGACCGGGGTGCGCGTCGAGGTGGTCGCCGTCGGCACCGAGCTGCTGCTCGGGCAGATCGCCGACACCAATTCGGCCTGGATCGGGGACCGCCTGGCCGCCGGCGGCTTCTCGTCCCACTACCACCAGGCGGTCGGTGACAACCAGGCGCGGATCGTGCTGGCGCTACGGACCGCCCTGGCCCGCAGCGATGCCGTCATCGTGTGCGGCGGCCTCGGGCCCACCCCCGACGACATCACCAGGGAGGCCATCGCCGAGGTCATGTCGGCCGAGCTCCGCACCGACGACTCGGTGGTGGACGCCGTGCGGGCGATGTTCGGCGCGCGGGGCCGGACCATGCCGGAGTCGAACCTCCGCCAGGCGCTGGTGCCCGCGGGGGCGACGGTGATCCCCCAGGCCGTGGGCACGGCCCCGGGGCTCATCTGCCCGCTCGGGTACAAGGTCGTCTACGCCGTCCCCGGGGTCCCCCACGAGATGTCGGAGATGGTCGAACGGGCCGTCATCCCCGACCTGCGGGCCCGGGCGGCCGCGGCCGGCGAGGCCGGCGGCGTGATCGCCAGCCGGGTGCTGCGGACCTGGGGGATGAGCGAAGCCCGCCTGGCCGAGGCCCTCGGGGGCCGCCTGGCCGAGCTCGACGGGCCGCCCGGGGCCGCCGGGTCCACCGGGGGCACGACCACCATCGCCTTCCTGGCCAGTGGCATCGAGGGCATCAAGGTGCGGATCACCGTCCGGGCCGAGAGCGACGCCGAAGCCACGGCCCGCCTGGACGAGGAGGACGCCGCCGTCCGGGCGGTGCTGGCCGAGGAGGGCGGCGACATCGTCTTCGGGGTCGACGGCGAGGGGATCGAGGACGCCGTGGCTAGGGTGGCCACCGCCCGCGGGCTGACCGTCGGCCTGGCCGAGTCGCTGACCGGCGGACTGGCCGGGGCACGGCTCGTCAACGTGCCCGGCGCCAGCCGGTTCTTCCGGGGCTCGATCGTCAGCTACGCGTCGGACGTCAAGCGGGACCTGCTGGGCGTGGGCGACGGACCGGTCGTGTCCGACGAGGCGGCCCGGGCCATGGCCCTCGGGGCCCGCAAGGTGCTCGGTGCCGACGTCGGACTGTCCATCACGGGCGTGGCCGGTCCCGAGCCGCAGGACGGCCGGCCTCCCGGCACGGTCTTCATCGGGGTAGCCATTGGTGACGATGACTGCGACGCCACCGAGGTGACGGTCCCCGGCGACCGTGACCGCGTCCGCCAGTACGCCACCATCACCGCGCTCGATCACCTCCGGCGGCGGCTCGACGAGGACTGACGGGCCCCGCGGCGGGGTCCGGCCGGGCTCCGGTCAGCCGTTGGCCGGGGCGGGTGCCGCCGGCGGTGCCACCGGCGCCGTGGTCACGGGCACCCCTTGGGGTGCGAGCTCCTCCCACGTGTTGCCGGGGGCGAGCGAGATCGGCTGGCCGGCGGCGGTGGTGAACTTCGTCGGTGACGTGAGCGAGGTGCGGGTCCAGGTGCCGGCGATGGCCACGCCACCGCGCAGGACCGTCGCCGGACCGCTGCCGATCGGGTTGATCTGGACCTCGAGGCCGCCCTCGCTGTTCTCCACCCACGGTCCCTGCGTGGTCGGGACCGTCATCACGATGACGTTGGTGGCGGATGTCTGCGAGCCGTCCATGAGCTTGTCGGGTCCGTAGGCGTAGTTGCGGAGGTAGGTCCCCTGCGTCGGGCTCCAATCCCAGGTGACGTCGGAGAACTGCGAGAACGGGATGTGCACGCTGCCACCCGAACCGGCCACCGTCCCGGCCGGCGGTGCCGGTGAGAAGGTGAAGATCGGTGCCGGCGGCGTCGTGTCGGTCGGCGCCAGGGCCCACAGGGTGTTGGTGTTGACGAACGTCGCGTAGGGCGCATAGCGACCCGACTGGTGCAGGGTGGCGGAGTCATAGGTACCGTCGAGGAGGTTCATCTCCTTCAGCGGAGCCGCCGCTACCAGGGCGATGACCGGATCGATGCCGCCGGCGTGCGCGAAGAGCGGATCCGAGAACTGCGACATGATGCCGACGTCCGGCTCACGGGTCGAGCGGATGTCACCGACGAGCGTCGCCGACTGGCACTGGAAGACCGCCACCAGGCGGGTGATGGTCCCCTCGACCGGCTCCTCGAACACGACGTCGGCTTGGTTGAGCCCGGACGACGGCCGGTCGTCGTCGGCCTGGCCGCCATCTGAGAGGTTGCCGATCTTGATGCCGAGGGCCGGCCGGGCCGGGACCACGCCGTTGGGGGCGGGGGTGCCCGTCAGCGGGCAGGTCGTCGGCTGTGCCACCGGCGCGGCCGCCGCCGCCGTCGTGGTGGGAGCGGCGTCGGCCTTCTTCTGCGAGCTCGAGGTGGCGGCCAGGGCGATGCCGCCGGCGAGGAGGACCACGACCACGCCGACCACGGCCCACAGCCACGGCCTGGCCGCACCGGACTTGGACGCCTGGAGCTCACTGCGGGTCACCACGGCGGGCGGGGTGTCGCCCCCGGGGGTCGGATCGGACGGGGGTACGGAAGGTGTCGTGTCGTCTGCCATCGGGCCAAGAGGCTACTCGTGGGCATCCCGGAATCCGTTGACCCCCCTGGCCTGCGGGGAAGGCGCACGGGCCTCCCGAACGGGCGATGCTGGACCGGATGCGACTCTTCGTGGCGGCCTGGCTACCGCCGGATCTGGCGGCTTCGCTGGCGGGACCGCCTCCGGGGCCCGGGCCCGAACGGCGGGCCCGGACGGGGCTCGCGTGGGTCGCGGCCGACCGGCTGCACGTCACCCTCCACTTCGTCGGCGAGGGCGACGCCGGGGAGGTGGCGACCGGCTTCGCCGGGTTGGATCCGGAGGCCCACGTCGGCACGGTGGCCCGCGTGGGGTCGGTCACCGAGGCGTTCGGGCCGTCGGTGCTGGTGGTGGAGGTCGGGGGACTCGACCGCCTGGCGGCGGCCGTCCGCACCGCGCTGGCCGGAGTCGGCGCCACCGTCACCACCGGGCCGGGCCTCCCGCCGTTCCGTGGCCACGTGACGGTGGCCCGGGCCCGCCGGGGCGGGGACGTCCGGGCGTGGGCCGGCCGGGACGTGGGCGGCGCCGGCACCGGGTGGGCGGTCGACGAGGTGGCGTTGGTGGCGTCGGAGCAGGTCGCCGGGGAGCGGCGGTACCGGGTCGTCTCGGCGCTGGCCCTGCCGCCGGCGGCGGGGTGAGGGCCGGGTCCACCATCGAACATGCGTTCGGGTCTAGGGTGACGGTCACCGGGAGCCGCCCGTCCGGCCCACCCCGGAATGGGGTATGTCACAGCCCGTTCGTAGGGTGCCCACGTCAACAGGGACCACGACGACACCGAGCGAGGAGAGCAAGGACATGGAACGTGACAAGGCACTCGACATGGCACTGGGCCAGATCGAGAAGCAGTTCGGCAAGGGCTCGATCATGCGCATGGGGGAGAACCTCCACATGAACATCGAGTCCATCCCCACGGGCGCGCTCGCCCTCGACCTCGCCCTCGGCATCGGTGGCCTCCCCCGCGGCCGGATCGTCGAGATCTTCGGACCCGAATCGTCCGGCAAGTCGACGCTGGCCATGCACGTGGTGGCCGAAGCCCAGCGCAACGGGGGCATCTGCGCGTATATCGACGCCGAGCACGCCATGGACCCCGTCTACGCCAAGGCGATCGGCGTGAACATCGACGACCTGCTGATCTCCCAGCCCGACACGGGCGAACAGGCCCTCGAGATCGCCGACATGCTCATCCGGTCGGGCGCGCTCGACGTGATCGTCATCGACTCGGTGGCCGCCCTCACCCCGCGGGCGGAGATCGAGGGGGAGATGGGCGACTCCCACGTCGGGCTGCAGGCCCGCCTCATGTCCCAGGCCCTCCGCAAGCTGACGGGCACCCTTCGAAGTCGCGGACCATCGCCATCTTCATCAACCAGCTGCGGGAGAAGATCGGCGTGATGTACGGATCGCCCGAGATCACGCCCGGGTGGCCGGGCGCTGAAGTTCTACTCGTCGGTCCGGCTCGACATCCGCCGGATCGAGACGATCAAGGACGGCGCCGAGCAGGTGGGCAACCGCACCCGGGTCAAGGTGGTGAAGAACAAGGTGTCGCCGCCGTTCAAGCAGGCGGAGTTCGACATCATCTTCGGTCGGGGCATCAGCCGCGAGGGCTCGCTCCTCGATGTCGGTGTGGAGCTCGGCTTCATCAAGAAGTCGGGCGCGTGGTTCACCTATGAGGGCGAGCAGCTCGGCCAGGGCCGGGAGAACGTCAAGCAATTCCTCGCCGAGAACCCACAGCTGATGGCGGAGATCGACGAGCGAATCCGCGAGCACCTCGCCGCCCAGAACGCCGCCGCCGCCACCGACGCCGACGTCGCCCTCGCCGACGTCGCCACTGACGCGGCCGATGCCGACAGGGTGGCCGACCCCGACGATCAACCGATCAGCCTCGACTGACCTGACCTGCCGACCCGGCGACCGCCCCGGGACGTCGTGGCCCCGATCGGGGGTGCGGCACCCAGGGCGACGGCCGGGCCCCGGGGATACGATCGGCCCGGCGGGACGACGGGCCTCGGGCGCCGCCGATCCGCGACGCCGGCGGGGTGCGGACGAGGTGAGGAGCGAACGATGCGGTTCGGAGTGTTGCCGCCGGTGGCCTCGGGGGTCACCGCGGACCCCGAATGGATGACCCGCTTCGCCCGCCACGCCGACGCGTGCGGGATTCGAATCGCTGGTGGTGGTCGAGCACCCCGCCGTCGTCGCCGGGTACCGGAGCCGCTACCCCTACGCCCGGTCGGGGCGCATGCCCCTCGCCGACGACTGCGCCGTGCCCGATCCGCTCGACCTGCTGTCCTTCTTGGCCGCGTGCACGGACCGCATCCAGCTGGCCACCGGGGTGCTGGTGTTGCCGGTGCACCACCCGGTCGTGCTGGCCAAGCGGGTGGCCACCGTGGACGCCCTCTCGGGCGGCCGGGTGCGCCTGTGCGTCGGCGGCGGGTGGATGGCCGAGGAGCTGCTCGCCTGCGGCGTCGATCCGGCGACGCGGGGCGGGCGCATGGACGAGGCCATCGACGTGCTCCGCCTCCTGTGGGCGGACGACGACGACGCCGGAGTGTCCTTTGACGGCGAGTTCGTCTCCTTCTCCGGGGTGCGGTCGTACCCGAAGCCGGCCCGCCCGGGCGGGGTTCCCGTCCATGTCGGTGGCCACAGCGCGGCGGCCGCCGCCCGCGCCGGCCGCCGCGGTGAGGGGTTCCAGCCCCTGGGACTCGACCCCGAGGGGGTGCGGGTCCGTATGGACCAGGCCCGGGCGGCCGCGGCCGGGGCCGGGCGCGATCCGGCCGCGTTGGAGCTGACCCTGGGCGGTCACCTGCCCGCCGTCACCGAGGACACCGTCGGCGACGCCGCCGACCTGGGTGCCAGCCGCATGGTGCTGTCTACGGCCGAGCCCCGGATCGAGGCCGTCTGCGACCAGTTGAGCGCCTTCGCCGCCCGGTTCGCGCTGGCGACGGCGGACGGCGGCGCGTGATGTCGGATCAGGCCGCCCTGGGTGCGCTCTCGGACGCCTACGCCCTGGCGGTCGACGCCCGGGACGGCGACGGGTTGGCGGCGCTCTTCCTCCCCGAAGGTGAGTTGGTGGTCGGGACGGTCGACGGCACCGGCGTCGCCGCTGTCTGCGCCGGTCGCGACGAGCTCCGCCGTGTCCCCGACCGGCTGAAGCGCTACGAGCGGACGGCCCATGCCGTCGGCCTCCGGTCCTACCGGGTGGACGGCGACCGGGCGTCGGGCGTGGTCCGCTGCGTCGCCCACCACCTTCTCGCCGCAGGTGCCGGTGCACTCGGCGGTGTCGATGTCGTGTGGACGGTCCGTTACCTCGACGACTACCGGCGGACGCCCGACGGGTGGCGGATCGCTCGGCGCCGACTGGTGGTCGAGGGTGTGGACGAGGTCGCGGTCGCTCCCGGGTTCGGGTCGGCGCGGTAGCTGGACCGGGCAGGGGCGGGTTGCGATGGGCTCGCCCGTCGGACCACACAGTCCCTCGACCCGAGCGGCCTATGAGCCCGGCGGCGTCACCTGTCGCCAGTTGGCGACGGACGGCTCGGTCGCGCCGGCCGGGCCCTGGCCGAAGAGCCGGAGCACGTTGCCGGTGATCTGCCCGACGGCCGTCGCCGCGCAGTCGGGCACCGAGACCGGGCACGGTGTGAGGGCATTGACCCAGTTGTTGTCGCCGGTGTCGAGGACGCCGGCCTTGCTCGTCGGGTCGGTGTAGTACGTCATGTCCGAGTAGGTGTACTGACCCCATTCACCCTGATTCGTGTACGAACTGCTCAGGGGGACCGGGGAGTGTCCGAGGACCTGCAGGTTCGCCGGCGTCTCCGAATCGGGGGCGAGATGGTCGAAATCCGACTCGATGATCCCGGGTACCGCCGAGCCGTTCCGCAGGCCGGTGCCCTTGAAGATCCAGTCGGCCGCGTCCCAGACGACGAACGCCACCGGTGGCGTGTTCGGCTCCATGTAGCCGCTGTAGTACTCCCCGAGGAAGGGTGCCGCCGACCAGTTGGTCGGCGGCGAGGCCCAGGTGTTCCCTGTCACCTCCATGGGATCCCCGACGCCGTTCAGCGGGTCCTCGCTCGAGTTCCGGTAGTCGACCTCCTCGCGGTCGGGACCCAGCGGCGAGCGCTGGAGGCGGGCATGGCGGACCAGGGTGGCGGCGCCGAAGAAGGCGATGTTGACGCCCCTGGCCTGGGCCGTGAGGGCCGCCGTTCGCTCGGAGTTCGTCCACGTCTCGTCGTGGTCGAGCCCGAGCAGGGTCCGGTGGTGGAGGAGCACGGTGGGGTGTTCGTCCACCGTCAGGTCGGTGACGTAGGAGACGTCGAGCCCGTGCTGTTCGCAGTAGGAGACGAGGGGGTACTCGTTGGAGAGGAAGTCCGACGAACCGTTGCCCTCGGCGTACGGCCGGTCGAACGAGACGATCCTCGCCCGGTTGCACACGGGGTAGGAGTCCCCCCAGCCGGGGGGACAGGGGCCCTTGCCGGTGTAGTAGGAGTACCCGCCGTAGTCGTTCCACCCCTGCTCGACGAAGGATCGATTCATGATCAGGTAGGCGGAGTGGCTCTTCGGATTCCACACGGTCAGCAGCACGTAGCTCTGTTGGCCGGCGCTGCCGTCGAGCTTCAGGAGGTAGTCGCCGGGGACGAAGGCCGAGGTGATCGGCACGGAGAGCGAGGCCGACCAGTTGTCGCAGCCGACCATGTTGACGTCGGGGGTGACCGGGCAGGCCGGCTGGACCTTCCCGACCGTCTCCGGTGAGGTCCAGACGGCGCGGGCTCCCCGCCCCTGGTAGTAGCCCATCCGGTAGGCGACGACCCGGAACTGGGGCGCGTCGGTCGACACGTACAGGGGCACCGTCTGGCCCACCGCCGCGTAATTGAGACCGGCGAAGCCTTCGATCATCCCGGGAGGAGTGCCCTCGATCTCCCAGGCCGTGGTCCCGGGCCGCTGGTTCTCAGCCACGACGGCCGGTGACACCATCCCGTCGGGACCGAGCGATGTGGTGGCGGTGGTCGCGACCGTCGTCGTCGTGCTCGGCGCGGCCTGACGACGCGGGGTCGACGGCGGCGAGGACTGCAAGAGGACGACGGCACCGACGACCACGACGACCACCGCGGCCAGTACGACCAGGCGACGTCGTCGGTACTGACGGCTCAGGGCTGCGGATCTGCCAGGCGGGGGGGCCGCCGGAGGTCCCTCCCGGCCATCCGTGGGCATCCGAGCAATATAGGGCGGTCCGGCCGCGACAGCCGTTCACCGTCCGGGGCCCGGACCCCGGCGCGAGCGCGCTCCGTCCGCCTCCCGCGACCGATACGAACGGCCGTCGGATGTCGGCAGGGCCGCCCCCGCGACGTCAGAAGGCCGATGCGAGTCCCATGGTCGACGGAGGCACCTGTTCGTGGAACTCCCACACCGCGTAGCCCCCCGGTACCACCGTCCGTACGGCATCGGCGTGATTGGCGGTGACCCACTGGGAGATCTGCTCGTCGAGCGCATTGCCCGGGAAGACGACGAATGTCGACTGCGGTGCGGCTGCTGCAAGCTCCTGCGAGTAGGCGTCCCGTATGGGAGCGACCGAGCTTGCGACGACGTGGCCGTTCGTGCACACCTCCAGGGGGGTACTGATCCAATAGCTCGCCCACACCGACGTGCGGTGCTGTCCCTCGAGATACTGGCTCGTCGCCTGGAGGGAGGGGTTGCAGACAGGTGCGGCGGCCAGGTGGGCGGTGTCCGTGGACACCGTGAAGACGACCAGCACGAGTGCGCCGAGCGCCAGGAGGGGCGCCAGGCGGACGCGTGATAACACGTGGGCGGTGATGAGGAGGATGGGCCCGGTGACGATCAGCCCGTACCGGTAGGTGTCGGGACCGACAGGTACATGCCCCACGGCGAGCACGATCGGCCACAGCACCACGGTGGCGCCGCAGGCGGCCAGGGCCACATTGCGCCGTGCGACCTCGTAAACGGTGAACGCGAGGACGGCAAGATAGACCGAGATGCCAAGGACAGCCAGGCGTCCCGGAGACGGTTCGATGCCCTGCCAGATGAGGTCGAACCTCTTCTGTCCTCCGATCAGGGCGGTGGGAAGGACCTGCGTGATCGAGTGGACGGCCGCGGACGTGCGGCTTCCCTGTGCCGCCTGCACGCCGAAGGCGGAGCGGCCGTGCCAGGCGAAATAGGCGAGCCACGGCGACACGCCGATCAATCCGCCCACGGCGATCCGGGCAATCGACGACCAGCTTCTCCGCAGGACCCAGACGAGGACGGCCAGGGCCGGAAGCAGCAGTGAGATGACCAGTGGATACGACCAGACGCTCAACCCGGCACTGAGGCCGATGAGGATCAACAGCGGCGGTTTGCGGTTGTCGAACCAGCGCAACGTCAACAGGCAGGTCGCAAACGCGAACAGAATGGCCGGAAGCCAGAAGACGTACTCGCGACTGCTCCAGAAGATCCACAGCGCAGGGAAGAACCAGAACGTGCCGGCGGCGACGTCCGCTGCGATCGGAGTGGTGACGTGGCGGCCGATCGACCGCAGGAGCAGTGCGCAGACGAACGCCAGAAGGGTGTCGATGACCTGGAAGATCCAGACGTGGTCGCCGAAGAGGAGGACGAACGGCGCCTCGATCCACGTCACGACGGCACCGCCGTAGTTGCCACCCCAGAAGAGCAGCGACAGACTGCCGTGCGAGGCCCGCACGGCCATGAGCATCCCCATCGCCTCGTCCCCGTCGGGCTGGGCCCAGGTGCTTCGCATGGCGAGCACCCGGAGCACGAGGCCGATGACGATCAGGGCCGGAAAGATGAAAGAGGCCAGGTGACCGGGCCACCGAGTCGAGCGTGCCTGCTCCTCGTGGTCCGTTTCAGCCGTCAAGACACTCTGCATGTGGGCGCTTTGCTGTGTTGGCGATAGGTGCATGTCGACGGCCGAAACGGCATGGGAATTCCGGCGGTGCCAGACAGGCCCCGAGCAACCGACGGCCGCCCGAGTCGCACCGCCCACGTCCGGGATGCACCCTCTGCGGGAGGGAGCTGCTGTTCGGGAGTGGACGGGGACTCAGTAGCAGGAGGACACGTCCCGGGGAACTTAGCAGCGGGGGGTCGGATGGCAGTGGTACCACGGGTCGCCGCGGCGCCGCCGCCAGCCGGCGCTGCGCCGCGACGGTGCGATGGACCCCCGTGACGTGCTCGGGAGTGGTGCCACCGGGGCACGACAGGAGGACGACGTGGCAACGGAGGGTGCGACGGAGGCCAACGACGCCGAGCGGCGACGGTGGAACGACGACTACTGGACGTCGGTGTGGCCGCGACGGGAGGCGCTCACCGGCGCCGTCACCGGGGACCTTCTCGACCATCTGCGGCTCCGTAAGGGCGACCGGGTACTTGACGTCGGCAGCGGCGCCGGTGCGACCACCATCGCCGTCAGCCGGCTCGTGGGCGCGACCGGGTCCGTGGTCGGCGTCGACATCTCGGAGGCGCTCGTCGCCCTGGCCCGTAGCCGGGCGGCGGCCGGGTCGGTGCCGACCGTGACGTTCGTGTGCGCCGATGTGCAGGTGGACGAGATCGATCCGCCGCCGTTCTCCGTGGCCATGAGCCAGTTCGGCGTGATGTTCTTCGACGAGCCGCAGCGGGCGTTCGCCAACATCCGGACCCATGTCGAGGCCGGGGGACGGCTGGTGATCGCGTGCTGGCAGGAGATGGCGCGCAATCCGTGGTTTCTGGGAAACGCCGTCGGCCATCTGCTGCCGGCCCCGCCCGCCCCCGGGCCGGGCAAGAGCCCGACCGGGCCGTTCGCGCTCTCCGACCCGGAGCGGACCGCAGGCGTGCTCTCTGCGGCCGGCTGGGTCGATGTGGTGCGGATCCCCTTCGACAGGGTCGTCACGGTGGCGCGGGATGCCATCGTCGATGACGCCCAGTTGCGATTCGTGGGCGTGCCGGCCGACCGGCTGGCCGAGGCCGCCGACGCCGTGGAGGCGCAGCTGTCCCGATTCGCCCGTCCGGACGGGCGCTTCGCGGTGCCGCTCCGCTACCAGATCTTTTCGGCGGTCGCCCCCGCGCACGGGTGACGCCGACGCCGGCGCCGGCGCCGGGACGGACCGCCCCGCCGATCCCCGTTCGGCGGGGCGGCGGTCGGTAGGGTGGCCCGACCCCAACAAAGGAGCGACCCATGCCTGCAGGACCCGTCGGCAAGGTTCGAAATCCCTGGCTGGTGATCCTGTTCACCGTGATCACCCTCGGCTTCTATGCGTGGTATTGGCAGTACGAGGTCTTCCGGGAGATGAAGGAGAATTCGGGTGTCGGCATCGGCGGCGTCCTCGGTCTGGTGTTCGCCATCTTCATCGTGATCGTCAACGTCTTCGTGATGCCGTCCGAGGTCGGCAACCTCTATGCCGCCGACGGCCACGAGAAGCCGTGCAGCGCACTCACCGGCTTCTGGATACTCATCCCGCTCGTCGGCTGGTTCATTTGGGTCATCAAGGCCCAGGGTCACCTGAACCGGTACTGGGAAGCCCACAGCTCCGTCGCCGCCGCGTAGCTCCCGTCGTCGCGCCCGCCGGCCGCGCCGGTCAGTGGGCGGCCAGGGCTACGGGCGACCCCGGCCACGGCGGGTACATGGGCGCCCGGTCACCCGGTGGTGGGATGGCGTAGTTGGTGACCGTGTCCGTCATGTCGAAAGGCGGCAGCGTCCCAATCGGGGCGGTGTCGCTCTTGTACCGCTTGCCGCCCTGCACGTAGCGCATCACGCCCGTCCCGAAGACGCCCTCCTCGTCGAGGCCGGTGGTGGTGGCGTCCCACCAGATGAGGGTGTAGTCGGCCGGGACCGTGTACGCCGGTAGCGGTGGGGCGCCCTTGTCGCCGTAGGCGATGAGCGGCGTCGTCGGCCCTCCACCGGTGACCGGATAATTGAACATGCCCTGCTCGAAGGCGGCCGGTGTCAGGTGGGGCCCGGCCAGCTGGATGCCCTCGAACAGCGACAGGACCTCCGGAAACAGCACGATGGCCGTCTTCAGTCCGGGAGGGTTCCCCCCGAAGTACCAGCGGTAGAGGGTCCGGGCGGCGTTGACAGGTGCCGGCAGCGGGACGGGCAGGCTCGAGATGCCGAACGCATGGGACCACTCCTGCTGGTTGTACAGGCGGCCGAGGGTGGTGGTGTCGGTGAAGACGGTGCCGCTGATCACCCATTCGGGGAAGTACCCGATGGCCGCGGCTGCCTTGGTCAGGTAGATGGGCATGATCGGGTCACCCGCGAAGATGACCGTCGTCGCGCCCGAGGCCGCCAGGTGCTCGGCGATCGTGGCCGCCTCGGTCGGCAGCTCCGGTATGTCGAGCAGGTAGGACTCGTTGTCGGCGACGCGGACGCCCTTGGGGGCGAACTCCTTCGTCAGGGTCGCCGTCAGCGGCCCGAAGACGGGCGGGTTCTGGTCGTAGTGCACGACGGCGAAGACGCGCTTTCGGCTGCGGAACTGGGCCTCGCCGGCGTAGACGGCGTCCTTGCCGACGAGCTGGGACGCCACGAAGTTGAAGACGTCGGTCAGCAGGGCGTCGGGCGTGGGGAGGACGCCCCACAGGTAGGGGGCGTCCTGGGCGAAGTCCGAGTAGGGCACCGAAAGCTCGCAGCTGACGCACAGTACGTGCCGCCGGGCCAGCTCGTCCTGGTAGGCGGCGGTCTGCCACGGTCCGCCGATGGACGCGAAGGCATGCAGATCCTCGGCCACGTCGATGGCGTCCGCCCGTGCGGCGACGGGGTCGTCGCTCAGACCGGTGCCCTGGAACGGGACGAGGACGACATGGCGCCCGTAGGTGGTGGCGATCCGGTTGAGCATGGCCACGAAGTCCTGGACGTCGGCCAACTCCTCAGGTGGCGGGTCGGAGGCGCCCGGCAGCGACGAGAGCAGGTCGCCCGGCTCGGGCTCGTAGAACGCCACTGTGATGGTCGACCCGGTCACGCCCGGCCACGTGCTGCCACCGTTCGAGCCGGTGGCGACGGGCACGCACGGAAGGGCCTGCGCGATCGGCATCTTCAGCCGGCCGGTCGACGTATCGCAGCCCGGGCCCCAGTTGTAGTCGCCGGCCCGTCCGGCGGCGTGGGCGATCTGGTACGTGACCGGCACCCCGTTGGCCGCGCCGGAGGTCGACTGGCCGCCGGCCGTCTGTGCAGAGGACGCCGTGCTCCGGTGGACGGTCGCCACCGTGCCGGCCACGACGAGGGCCAGCACCACGACGACGGCGGGGCCGATCCGTCGCAGGACACCGACCCGCGGCCACGGCCGGGCCGCGCCGGACGCGGCGGCGCCGTCCCGCACCGGCGGCGTCACGACGGCCCCCCGGTGAAGGCGGCGTCATCCCGTGGGGCCGGCGCCGGACGCGGTCCGGAGCGCGACCGCACGACGGTGTCGGTGCCGAGGAAGGCCACCCCGACCTCGGGAAGGGACAGCACCTCGTCGGGCGGACCCTCCGCCAGCACGCGGCCGCGGTCCAGTGCCACCAGGCGGTCGGACAGTCCGGCGACGAAGGCGATGTCGTGCTCGACGATGACCATGGTGGCCCCCAGTCTCTCCCGGACGTTCCGCAGCAGGTCGGCCATGGCCTCCACCTCTCGTTGAGCGATCCCCGAGGTCGGCTCGTCCAGGAGCACGACGGTCGGGTGATGGGCGAGTACGGCGGCCAGGTCGACGAGCCGCCGCGTGCCCGTGGACAGGTGATCGAGCAGGCGATCGGCGTAGCGGGTCAGGCCGAACTGGTCGATGAGCTCGTCGACCCGTTCGGCCACGGCCGCCTCGGTGCGTTGCTCCGCCGGCAGCCTGAGCACGGCGTTGAGGGGATCGGCCGCGTCTACGAACCGGTCGAACGCCACCGCCAGCGTTTCGCGGACCGACATGGGACCGAAGAGCCGCGAGTCCTGGAACGATCGACCGACGCCGAGGCGCGCCCGGGCCGCCGCCGAGCACGCGGTCAGGTCGCTGCCCGACAGCAGGATCTGCCCGTAATCGGGCCGTACGAACCCCGAGATGACGTCGAACAGGGTCGTCTTGCCGGCACCGTTCGGACCGATGATCCCGACGACGTCTCCTTCGGCAACCACGAGGTCGACCTCGTCGAGGGCGCTGATGCCGCCGAAGGCGACCGACAGGCCGCGCACGCGCAGCGCGGACTCGCGGTCCGGGAGGGGGATGGCCGCCGGGGCCATGACCGTGGTGGCCGCGTCCACGGCTGCGCCGGTGTCCCCGCCCGGGGATCGAGGCGCCCCGGCGGCGGCGGCCCGTTCGAGGTAGATGGACCAGAGCAGATCCGGTCGGGCGGCCACCTCGTCCGCCGTTCCCTCGAATCGCACCCGCCCGCCGTCGAAGATGTAAGCGCGTTCGGCAACCGACAGTGCCACGTTGACCGACTGTTCGACGAGGACCACGGCCGTGCCACGGTCGCGCAGGGCGCGCACCGACTCGAGGAGGGCTTCGACGACGATGGGCGCCAGGCCGAGGGACAGTTCGTCGATGATGAGCAGCTTCGGTTCTGTCAGCAGCGCCATGGCCAGTGCCAGCTGTTGCTGCTGGCCGCCGGACAGGTCGCAGGCCCGGCTGTGGCGCCGTCCCGACAGCAGCGGCAGGTCCTCCATGGCCCGGTCGATGCGTCCGGCCGCCTCGTGACGGCTCCCCCGTAGCTGCCAGGCGGCGGCGCGCAGGTTCTCCTCCACCGTCAGTGCCGGGAACACGCCCTCGCCGCCCGGCATCTGGGCGACGCCCATGCGGGCGATCTCGTCGGGCGGCGCATGGGTGATGTCGCGCCCATCGAAGACGACGGCGCCGGCGTCGGCTTCGGTGACACCGCCGATGGCGCGGAGAAGGGTCGACTTGCCGGCGCCGTTGGTGCCGAGCACGGCGACGATCTCGTGCTCGCGGACCTCGAAGTCCACACCCGACAGCACGGCCACGCCGTCGTACCCGACGGAGAGGTCGTGCACCGAGAGGAGCGGCAGGCGACCCTGGACGCGCTCCTCGGCCATGGCGGCACGGGCGTGCATCGACGTCCACACGTTACGGATGTCGGCCTCGACCAGTGAGCCGCCGCTGGCCAGGATCACCCCGCCGATGATGAACACCGGGACCAGCACCAACATGCCCCAGCGGAGCCCGACGGCATCGCCCACGGCTCCCACGATGGGGATGACCACCAGGCCCGGGAGGACGAAGAGCGCGCCGATCGAAAAGCCGATCGACCTCGCCCGTGCCGGGATGGCGAGGGACAGTGCCGCCAGTACCCCCGGACCGACCACGGCCAAGGAGGCGTCGATCCCTCCGTTGGCGAGGAACGCCACCCACACGTCGGGCGCGCAGCGCGAACAGCACGGCGAAGGCGGCGGCCACGAACGCCGCCCCGGCCAGCAGACGGAACACCAGCCGATGGCTGCGCGCCGCCAGGCGGGTGCCGACGACGGCGCCCACCGCCAGTCCGGCGAGGTCGAAGAGCTGGACCGGGGCGATGATGAATCCCCGCTCCACCACTCCCAGATGGAACGTCTGCTGGTACTGCAGGGAGGCGAGTGACGTGAAGCCGACGATCGACGCCGCCAGAAACGGCAGCGCGCCGAACGTCCGTCGGAGGACGCCGATCTTCCACACCAGGCGCCACGCCTCGCCGAAGGACGGGGGAGGCTCGGGCGGGAGCTCGGACGCCGTGGCGCCGGAGCCGGCCGCCACCGTGCCCGTCAGCGACTCGAGCTCGTGACGGCCGCGGGCGGGCTCGCGGAGGCGGAGCCCGATCACCACGGTGATGAGCAACGGCACCGCGAAGACCACGAAGGGGACCCGCCACGAGAAGGCATGGGCCAGGCCGGCGCCGGCGAGCACGCCGACGATGGCGCCGACGGAAGCCCCCGAGCGGTAGGTCGAATAGATCCGCGTCCGCGTCTCGACCGGGTAGTAGTCGGCCAGCAGGGAGTTGTGGGTCGGGAAGATGACCGCCTGGCCCATGGTCACGCCGCTCAACATCACCGCCAGCAGCACGGCGGTCCATGCCACCCCGACGCCCACGGCGAACAGGGCGCCCACGGCGCCGCCGATGAGGGCGATGGCCACCCTCGGGCGGCGGTCCGCCAGCAGCGCGACCGGTACCGTGAAGAGGAGGGCGGCCGCGCCGGCGACGGCCACGATGGTGAGGATTCCGGCGTTGGTGAGCCCGAACGAGTCGCGGATGTTGGGGATCAGCACCCCGAACGCGGCCTGAATCCCCTGGTCGATCAGTTGCAGCGTGAGGAGCACGGCCAGGGGGAACAACGGCGCACCCGCGCCCAACCGCTGTCGCCAGCCGGTGGTCACGACGCCACCGGCTCACTGGCGGTGCCCGCGCCGTTGCCGTCATGCGGGGGTGTGCCGGCGGTCAGGTGCACGCGGGCGGTGGGCCCCGGAACCGGACCCGGGTCCGGGGCGGGACCCGAGCCGTTCGACGACGGCGTTCCCATGCCGTGCCGACGGGCCACGACGTCGAGCAGCCGATCGCGGCCGCGGGCGCACGCGCCGGCGATCCCGCTCGGGAACGCCAGCAGTACGATCAGCACGCCGAAGGCGGCCGGGACCAGCTGCCAGCTGGGCGGGAGGAACACCGCGCTTCCCTCGATCAGCGCGGCGCCGGCGATCGCGCCTCCGGCGGACCCGACGCCGCCGACCACGGTCGCCGTCAGGACGAGGAGGCTCTGGGGCACGCCGTAGGGCTGTTCGATGTACTGGTTGTTCACCACGACGAGCAGGCAGCCGGCCATACCCGCGATGAGCCCGGCCGTGGCGAACGCGCTGAGTTTGGTGCGGGCAGCCCCCACGCCGAAGCCTGCTGCCGCCCGCTCGTTCACACCGACCGCACGCCACACGCGCCCGGTGCGGCTGTGACGCAGGCCGTGGAGGGCGACGTACCCCAGCACGGCCGCGACCAGGCAGACGAAGAAGACGGCCGACTGCGAGCCGAGGGGTACCCCGAAGAGCGACACCGTCGACAGCTGCACGTTCGGGATCCAGCTGAACTGGGCGCGGACGAGGAAGTAGCCCGACACGGCCAGAGCGAAGACCAGGGTGGTCACGGCGACGAAGACCCCGTCGAGCCGGAGCGTCGGCAATCCGACCAGTACCGAGATGGCGGCTCCGGCCGCGCCGGCGACGAGGAGGGCCAGGCTGAGGTCCCAGTGCCAGTCCGACAGTGCCACCGCGCCGACCACGCCGCCGACGGCCGCGAACGACATCTGGCCGAGGGTGACCTGGCCCGCCCAACCCGTGAGCACCACCACCGAATAGCCGACCACGGCCAGGACGAGGAGCGTGGACATCTCGAGCAGGGAGCCGGGTGAGAGCCACAGCGGGAGGGTCGCCAGGACGGCCGCGGGCACGATCCACGTGCACACGGTGGCGGCGCGCACCTCGCCCAGCCGGCGGAGCGCGGGCGGAATATCGGCCACCACGGCGACCATCGATCCCTGCGAACCGGCGTCGCGACGCTGCAGGCGACCGCCGGCACCCCGAACCAGCATGCCGACGACGACGGCGCCGGCGACCACCGCCAGTACGAGTGCCGGCCGGTCCGAGTCGTCCCACGACACGCCCTGCTCGAGCACCCCGATGGCCACGGCGGCCGCGGCCACCAGCGGCAGGTCGGTGAAGCCGCCGAGGGCCAGCGCCCCCAGTGCCGAAGCCAGGGCGATGAGGCTGAACGTCGACTCGAGCGGCAGGCCCACGATGGCGGCCTTGAGGAAGATGCTGACGAACGAGAGCACCCCGGCCACGACCCAGGTGACCGTCTGCAGCCGGTTGACCGGGATGCCGAGCATGGCGGCCCTGTCGCGACGGTCCCCGGTCGCCCGGGTGGCGATCCCCACATTGGTCACCCGTGACCACACGGCCACGGCGATCAGGGCGGCGACGGACACGACCACGGCCACGACGTGGTTGGCGTTGAACACGACCGGGTGGACGACGATGGCCAGGTGCCACGGGAAGTTGGCGGCCACCGAGCCGATGGGCGTGGATCCCCACAGGTCGGGGATGACCAGGCTGAGCACCAGCAGCGCCTGCGACAGGCCGATGGTGGCCACCGTGAAGATGAGGCGGGAGGACCTGGTGAAGCGGCGGATGATCACCACCTCGACCACCAGGGCCAGCACGACCGCGGCCACCAGTCCGGTGGCCAAGCCGACGAAGTAGTTGACCCCCGAGAAGCCGATGAGTGCGAACGCGAGGACGGCCGGACTGCTGCCCAGGTCGCCCTGGGCGAAATTGACGATGCCGTTCAGGCGGAAGACGAGGGCGAGGCCTACGGCCATCAACGAGCCCAGCAGGCCGAAGACGACCCCCTGCACCCAGACGGCCGGTGGCATCGGGAAGAACAACAGCTGCGCGACGAACACGGCGACGATCGGGAGCAGTGATCGCATCCAGGGGAGGGCGTCCCTCAGTCGACCGGCGACGGCCCTCCCTGACGGCGGGGCGATGGCGTCCGTCGGCGCGACGGTCGATGTTCCGGTCACCCGGCACCACGCGGCCGGCAGGAGCGGGCTCGCCGACCTCGTCCCCCCCGACCGGAGCGGTTCCGCACCGGTCGTGTACAGGTTCGCCGCATACTCCCCCCAGACACCGATGCACCCACCAGTTGGTGCACCAATCAGATCATGCCACCCCCGGTTGTGTCCGGCATCGGTAGTTGGGCGGTGTCCGGACCGTAGCGCCGGCAGGGGGAATCGGGGCGTACCCGTAGTGGAGGACGCGGAAGCGGACCTACGATGGTGGCCCGATGACGTGGTCGAGACTTCGTTGGTGCCGGCCTGCCGGCTCCAACGCGGGCCCGTTCAAGTGGACCGGCCGCTTCGAACATGTGGAGAGGCCGTGACGGCGGACGGCGGGGAGGACCTCTTCCTTCCCGAGCCCGAACCGCGGGAGGTGCGCTACACGGTCATCTCGGTCGACGACCACCTGGTGGAACCGCCCCACATGTTCGAAGGACGGCTCCCGGGCGGGCTGCAGGACCGTGCCCCTCGCATCGTCGAGACGTCACGGGGCCACCAGGTCTGGGAGTTCGACGGAGGCCGCTTCTCACAGGTGGGCATGAACGCCGTCGCCGGCAGACGGCCCGAGAGTGTGCGGCTCGAGCCGTTCAGGTTCGATCAGATGCGGAAGGGATGCTGGGACATCGACGCCCGCGTCGCCGACATGGACGTCAACGGCGTCTGGGCGTCGCTCAACTTCCCGTCGATGATCACCGGCTTCTGCGGTCGGGTCTACAGCCAGTGCTCCGATCCCGCCCTCGGGAAGGCCGTGACCCGGGCATGGAACGACTGGCTGTTCGAGGAGTGGTACTCGCCGTACCCGGACCGGATCATCCCGCTCGGGATCACCTACCTGACCGACCCGGAGACCGGCGCGGCGGAGATCCGTCGCAATGCGGCCAGGGGGTTCCGGTCGGTGGCCCTGCCCGAACGGCCGCACCGCATCGACCTGCCCTCCGTCTTCGACGACTACTGGGAGCCGTTCATCCGTGCGTGCGTCGAGACGGACACCGTGATCAGCCTCCACGTCGGGTCGTCGGGCATGGCCGACTACCCGCTGGAGGCCGGAGCACCGGTCGTCGCACTGGGCGCAACCCTCTTCGGCCAGATGTCGCTGACGGCCTGCGCCGAGTGGTTGTGGTCGGGGTGGGCCGTGCGCTACCCCGGCCTCAAGGTGGCCATGTCCGAAGGCGGGATCGGCTGGGTGGCCATGCTCATCGACCGGCTCGACAATGTGGTCGACCGCTCCGGCTACGGCGAGGGATGGGAGACCCGGCCGGCGGACGTGCTCCGGCGGAACTTCTGGTTCTGCACGATCGACGACCCCTCCACCATCGACACCCGTCACGCCATCGGGGTCGACCACGTCATGGTGGAGGTCGACTATCCCCACGGGGACGGCACGTGGCCGGACACCCAGGCCGTCATCGAGAGATACTGGGGTGGGATCCCGGACGACGAGCTGCGCCGGATGTGCTGCCAGAACGCCGCCGCCCTCTACCGCCACCCGCTGCCGGCGAACGTCCTCCCGTAGGGGGGGCCGGAGTGGCCGACGGAGGTCAGGGCTCGACCGGTCGAGCCGTCGCCCGCATCGGTGCCAGGATCACCCGATGTCCTCCTACTCGGCCGTCGATTGGCACGACTTCTTCATCGCCGCCGTCGGTGCTTCGGCCGCCCTGTTGGGGCTGCTGTTCGTCACCGTCTCGATCAACCTCGAGCACATCCTGAAGTATCCCCATCTCCCCGGGAGGGCGGCGGCCACACTGGGATCGCTGCTGACCGTGCTGGTGGTCTGCAGCTTCGGCCTGGCGCCCGATCAGGGCCGGAGTGCGTTCGGCTGGGAGATCGTCGTGGTCACCGGGCTCGCAGCCGTGCAGGCGATCTGGGTGTCGGTGGGGAAGCGGCAGCCGGGCGATCCCAGGAGCTGGACCCTCGGTGCGCTGCCGCTGCTGTTGGTTCCGACCCTCGCCCTCTTCGGCGGCGGCATCAGCCTTCTCGCCGGGAGTGGGGGAGGGCTGTACTGGATCCTCCTCGGGACGGTACTCACTTTCGTGGCCGCGTCGGTCAACGCCTGGGTGCTGCTGGTCGAGATCCTCCGCTGATGCCGGCGTCGGCAGCGGCGCCCGAGATCTCGCGTGAGCAACTTGCAGCATCACGCTGCGCGGTGCTGGCGCGAAATCTCCCTTCGGCGGTGAACACCGGTCCCGGTTCACGGGTAGTCAGCCAGTGCCGGGTGGGTCGCCCGGCACGGATAGGCGGCGCTCGCCAAGGGGACGGAGGGACGGGATGTCCAGCACCAAGGGGACACGTGTGGTCGGCGCGGTGGCGGTGGTCGTCGGTGTCGTCGCCGGCATCGCATGGGGTGTCGCACCGGCGCAGGCGACGGTGGCCACGCAGTCGGCCCCCTTTCCGACGTGCATGGCGAACGAGCCCGAACCGGTCCTGGTCGGATCGGTCACCGGTGCCGCGTTCGAGGGCTTGGCCGTCGACGGCCAGGGCCGGCTCTACGCCACCGATCTCATCACCGGGAACGTGTACCGGTTCGCCTCCCCGGGTGCCGCACCGACCGTCCTGACCACGGTGCCGACCGGCAACGGGGCCGGTGGCCTCGCCTTTGAACCCGACGGGGACCTGCTCATCGGGTACGCCAGCAGCCCGGCCCAGCTCCTCGGCGATCTGCTGCTCCCCGGCCACATCGAGCGGATGAACCTCACCACCGGCGTCGTGACCCAGATCGCCGCCGGCCTTTCGGCCACGGACGGACTGGCGGTCGCAGCTGACGGCACGATCTACGCGACCAACGACTTCGGCGACCTCGTCGGGCGGGTCAGTCGGCGCGGCCATGTCGATCCTGACTGGGCGCATCTCCCCAGTGCGAACGGCGCCGTCCTCAGTTCGGACGGGAGGTACCTGTACGTGGACCGGACGTTCGTCGACCCGGGCGTCAGCCGGATACCGACGGCGGACCCGGGCCACCCTCAGAGCCTCATCACCCTCAGCGGATCCGCCGCCTTCGATGCCTTGGACGGGCTGACGCTTGACTCGCGGAACCGACCGGTGATCCCGACCGACATCAGCGGAGAGATCCTCCGGGTCGACGGCCCTGGCCGGATCTGCCATCTCTCCGACGCTGCCCACGGTGTCGAGCGTGGTGGCGTACGGACACGGCACGACCGGCTTCTCCGCTGGCAGGCTGTTCAGGGCGGGCTTCGACGGCCGCATCTACGAGATCCCGGCGGCGTTCGACCCCGGCGGCCGCTGACCGGTGGTCCCCGGAGGCGCACCGGAACCGGCGGGATCAGGTTCGGGCGCGGAGCAGACCCAAGGCACCGGCCTGTTCGAGCAGCGGGTCGCGGGCCCGGGGGTCGGCCACCCGCTCGATGATGCTGCGGGCCTGCTCGTGCTCGGAACGGCCGAAGAGGTCGGCGGAACCGCGGTCGCTCACGATGGCGGTGTGCTGGAACGAGGTGACCGGGTTGGTCAGGATGGGCACCACCGCCGAGCTGTCGCTCTTGTCGTGCCAGGAGTGCAGGGCCACCACGGCGTGGCCGTCGCGTGAATGGATGGCCCCGGCGACGAAGTCGGGCTGGCCCCCGAAGCCCGAGTAGATGGTGTCGCAGACGAAGCTGGCGTTGGCCTGGGCGAACAGGTCGACCTGCAGGGCCGAGTTGATCGAGAGCATGGCCGGCTGGGCGGCGATCCGGAGCGGATCGTTGGCGATCTCGGTCCGTGTCATGTGCAGGCGGGGATTGCCGTCGGCCCAGTCGTAGAGCTCCGGCGAGCCGAAGAGGAACGACGCCCGGATGGGGCGGTCGGCCGCGAGGGCTCCGGTCCGCTCGAGGGTCAGGACGGCGTCGCTGATCATCTCGGACCAGATGCCGAGATGGTGCAGGTCGACCAGCTCGGCGGCGGCGGCGTCGGGGATCCGGCCGATGCCGAATTGCAGCGTGGCGCCGTCGTCGGCATATGCGGCCACGTGCCGGCCGATCTCGCGTTCCGCGGCGTTGGCCGGGCGCGGGGTGTGGGTCGGCAACGGCTGGTCGACTTCAAGGGCGAGGTCGATCTGATCGATGGCGATCTCGCCATCGCCGAAGGTGTACGGCATGTGGGGATTCATCTGGGCCACGACCAGTCCGCCACGGTCCCGCACCCGCTCGATGGCGGCGGGGAGGATGTTGACCTCGATCCCGAGGGAGACCTTGCCTCCGCGGGGCACCGAGGTATGGAGCAGGACGGCGTCGACCGGTCGGAGCAGGTCGAACAGGCGCGGGACCAGGGACAGCCGCATGGGGAGGTACACGAGGGCCGGGTCGTTTCGCACGCCGGGCCCGACGAAGGGTGTCTCGTTGACGAAGCCGGCACGCCTGGGCCAGTCGGGCTGGGCGTTGAGGGAGAAGGTGCGGACGGAGGCCAGGGCGACGTCCAGGGCGTGAAGGAGGACTGTCGGGGTGGCGAAGTTCCCGGCCACTACCACCCGGGGCTCAGGACCGGGCAGTGCCGCCAGCCGGGCCACGATCTGCTCTTCGGTGACGGTCTCCACAGTTCAGACCGCTGGTCCGGCCGATAGGTCCGGGTTCACGGTGTCGGAGATGACGTCAGCCAGGGTGAGCCCCGTTTCGATCGGGCGCTGGCCGTCCGGCCGGGTCCCCGACGGCGCATGCCGCCACTCACCGGTCGACTCCTGCACTGCACAGGGTTGCCGCACACGGATTGCACGGTCGTCCTTTCGTAGTCGGGGCCAGCGTCCCTGGCTTCGACGCCGAGTCTTCTGCGAATGGACCTCATCCACCAGGGTCGAAGGTCACGCGGCACCATTCGACCCCCCTGACTGGCCTCCATCGCCGATGGCACGCAGATCAGCGCCGTTGTGCCCTTGGCCGATCACTGTCATGTGGGGCCCTGAGGGCCTGCAAAAAGTGGTCCTCACGCCACCGACCAATGGGTCCTGCCACAGGAAATCGTGGTACCGACCGGCGTCCACGGGGACGCGACCTTCCGATGCCTCTGCGACCTGGCGTCCGCGGCGGCGAGGGCCTGAGAAGCATGCGGATTCCTGCCGGTGTCCGGTGAACCGAAGCCCTGGCGGCGCTTCGCGTTCTCTTGGAGACTGTCGCCGGTGTGTTGACAGATTCAGAGGTTCGCGTCGGAGGGAGCAGGTCATGGTCGGCACGGTGGCTGAAGTCGTGATTTCGATGCTCAACCTGCACCGAAGCCCTGGACGGGGTCCCTGGGCGTGGGCATCGTACGCTGGCAGGCATCCGTCAACCGCTGCCGAATTCGAGGTGGCCGGCGTCGTCGTAGACATCTCCGACACCGATCTGCGTGCGGTCGGCGAACGAGTTGCCCGACGGGACCGACCAATTACATTCCCGCCCGCCGTTCCGTGTGGACCGACCCCATGAGCGCTCACGGGACGGCGGTTGTGACAGGTGCCTCGAGCGGGATCGGAGCCGCCACCGCTCGGGCTCTGGCCGCCGCCGGGTTCGCGGTCGTGCTTGGGGCGCGGCGCGACGACAGGTTGGCCGCTGTGGCCGCCGAGATCGGCTCGGCGGCCACAGCGCTGCACCTCGACGTGACAGACCTCGAGTCTGTCTACACCTTCAGCCAGGCCATTTCCGAATGCCGGGTGCTCGTCAATTGTGCGGGCGGAGCGCTCGGACTCGAGTCGATTGCACAGGCTGACGAGGCTCGATGGCAAGCTATGTACGACAGCAACGTCCTCGGCACCATGCGTATGACGAGAGCCTTGCTCTCCAAGCTCGTCGCGTCGGGCGACGGGGTCGTGGTCACCATCGGATCGGTTGCCGCCTTCGAGCCATACGCCGGGGGGGGCGGGCTACAACGCGGCCAAGCATGCCGTGAGGGCCGTTATGGACGTGCTGCGGATGGAACTCATCGGCCAGCCGGTGCGCGGTCAGCGAGATCGACCCCGGGCTGGTGGAAACCGAGTTCTCACTCGTGCGCTTCGGCGGGGATGAGGAACGGGCTGGCGAGGTCTACCAAGGACTCACTCCGCTCAGTGCCGAGGACGTCGCCGAGGTCGTCGCCTTCGTGGTGACTCGGCCGAGCCACGTCGACATCGACACCATCGTCATCCGTCCGCGGGATCAGGCCCGCGTGTGGCTGGTCCATCGCGAGCAGCCCTGACGAAAGGGAGTGTCGAGTCGCTTCGTTGAACCAGTGGGCCGTCCGGGTCTCGATCCCGGCACCTTTGGATTAAAAGTTGGTCCTGGTGCTTCCCACCCTTGATCGCCGGTCACCGAAATTGTCGATGAGCAGCACGTACATTCCCCGCAGCTGTTCATCTCTACTCGGCGTTGGCCGGGAGTTGTAGTCACGTTGTAGTCAGCAGGGCGACCTAGCTCGCCCGCACGACGTTGCTACCTTCGCCCACAGCGCAAAGACAACCCAACTGGTTGAAGTCCGGCGCGAACAAATGTTAGGGTCATCAAAGGGCTAGGTTCGCTGGATGGCAAGCATGGCGCACTCTCTCGGTGGACGACTTTCACCGATCGGTCTGTTGAGCGCCGAGGTGGCCGCCGCAGTTGCTTCATGAACTTTCGGCTTGGAGAGAGAACGGCGCCTGACCATGACATTGGCACACCGACTATCCACCATCGCCACGATGCAGGGTGTGACGTTGACTTCGGGCGACGCTGCGGTGCACGAGCTTGAGAACATCGACTTCGAGATTGCACCCGGCGCGCTTCTCGTCGTCCTGGGACCGTCGGGGTCCTGCAAGACCACTTTGTCAAACATCCTCGGCGGCATCGAACCATCGACCGCCGCCAGCCGCATATGCACCGGGAGAACTGAATGAAAACGACTGATCCGAGACGCGACCAATGACGGACCAGCTCGACTGGAACATCCCCTTCGCCGGCACTGCGGGGATGGAGATGCACCGGCCAGGTGGGGTTCGCGATGCGATCCGTGCCGCTCGACTCTACGAACAGCTGGGCTACGTTGCCACCGGCTACTCCGACCAAATGCAGTCGTGGATCTTCCGTTCGATCTGGTCGCCGGAGCTCATCCCGACGGCGGCACAGGTGCCGGACTACGAGGCGTGCTACAACACCGTCCCGTTGCTCGCCGCCGTCGCGTCACACACGGAGGAGATCCTTCTGTTCACCATCGTGGACTGCTATCGCCGCAGTCCGTCGATCCTCGCCCAGGAGCTGTTGACCCTCGACCACATCTCACACGGTCGGGTGATGATCGCCATCGGTACCGGGGAGAACAAACAGTTCCTGCCCTACGGACTCGAACGCACTGAGCCGCGCAACGCGCATCTCGAAGAGGCGATTCGAATCATCAAGACCCTCATGCGCACAACGCTGCCCGTGACGGAACCCGACAACCGGTTCTGGAAACTGGACGAGGCACTCGTCGCGCTGCCGCCCTACAATCCCGAACACCCGCCGCTCGTTTTGCTTGCGGGCGGCGGCCCGCGCCCGATGCGGATCGCTGGGCGCGTCGCAGACGGCCTTCTCACTTATCTGCCCGGAGGATATGCCGACCAGGTCATGAGTTGGGAAGCCGACCTCGCGGAGATGTGGAGCGAAGCTGAGCGCCACGGCCGCGACCCCAAGTCGTTGGTCATCGCACCGGGCATGACCATGGTCCTATGTGAGAACGACCGCCAGATCTCCGAAGCCCTGGAAAGTCCGTTCGTCCGGAGTTTTGTGCTCAATCTGACCCCTGTCGGTCATCACTGGTCCAAATGGGGCGGCAAACACCCACTGGGCGACGACTGGGCGCTCAGCCTCACGCACCGTTCGACCAAGTTTTCCCGCGACGAGCTGCTCAGTGTCTGCGCCATGATGAGCGACGAGGACGTTCAGCACCTGATGTATGTGGGGACGCCCGAGGAGGTCGCTACTCGGGCGGCGCCCTGGTATCGCAGTGCCGGTTTCTCGGTCGTGCCGCTGATCCAGGGGAGCTTCGGCACCGTCCTCTTCCCGGAACTGCTCGAGCCCGGTGACAACGGATTGCCGCGCTGGCACAACTTGAACGTCCGATTCACCGAGGAGGTGAACCGTCTGCTCGCCACGTGAAGAACGCTCACGGTCCGGCGACACGGCCGCGTTCCGTGTACTCCGGGCGGGGAGTTCGCGTAACCGCTCACCAGTCCACTTGACCTGCACTTCCTGACAGGGTCGGTCACGGGCGTCGGGGTTGGTGGTCTGGGGTCGGACCCGGCGAGCGTTGGATGCCGCAGGGTCGCTTGGCCTCGGATCTGCATCGTTTTGGGCACGGGGAACTTCCTTTGGTGGTGGTGACCACCGAAGGGACGAAGTGGGTGTGACACCAAGGGAGCCTCACCGGCGGTGGTGGTACCGGACTGTGGACGGCTCTTAGCCCGATGCATATATGCTTTCATACATGGAAAGTCCGGCTGGTCTCCTTCGCCACGCCCGGCAATCAGCCGGCCTGTCGGCGCGCGCTCTTGCAAGGCTGGCTCAAGTCCCCTCGTCAACCGTCCTCCGCATCGAGTCGGGAAAAGTCGACCCCACAGTTGGGATGCTGCAGAGGCTCCTCGAGGCTGCAGGGCAGGATCTGCATCTGAGGCCAATCCGTAGGCCCCCGTCGCAGCGTGGACCTGTCCTCGCTGAACTGGCAGATGCCTGGGTGGAGTCATCCGACGGACATCCTGACTGGACGAGACTCCGGTCGCTCCTCGATGACCTTTCTCTGCACCCCGATCGTGTGGAAACGGCGATCATTCGTCGCCCAGCCAAGTCTCCGTCTCCGGTCCTCGACACGCTGCTGGCCGGTATCGCCGAGAAGCTGGCTGACGATGCCGGGTTGGGCCGGCCGGCTTGGACCCGACGTACCCCGGGCCTGAGCGAGGAGTGGTCTCCGTTTGGTTCGCCCCGAATGCGGGCGATGTGGCGAAGCACTGCCCCATCTCAGCTACTCGAACGAGGGCTGGTCATCGACGAGCCCAGCCTGTGGCGAGACCCCGAAATCGTCGGTGCCTGACCCGCTGCTAACGCCCGACTAGTGCATCGTGGTGGTCGGCGGGTCCCTGCTCGCGCTGCTCGGATTCCGTGAGGCGACCAATGACGTCGACAGCATCAAACGACTCGGGACATCGCTCAAAGATGCCGTTGCGCAAGTTGCGGACCGCCATGGACTCGCCCCTCGGTGGCTCAACGATTCGGCGGCTGGCTTCGCTCCTCGGACATTTGACGAAGACGGCTGTACCGTTGAACTTGACCACCCCAGGCTTCGAGTCCTCGGAGCGCCCCTGCAACAGGTGTTTGTCATGAAGCTCTTCGCAGCTCGGGCGGTCGATGTCACCGACCTCACCACCATCTGGAATGCGTGCGGATTCGAGTCTCCCGAACAGGCTGCCGATCTCTACCATGCGGCGTATCCGCATCTGGAGCGGGACGAGTACTTGGTCGACGAGATCCGTGCCATCGGCGAACGTGGATCAGGCGCCCGGACCATCCGATTTGGTGACGTGGATCCGGAAATGTAGTCACGAACGGAAGTCAAGCGCGTGTCGGCCACATAAAGTGCTCCTGAACTGGTGGGCCGTGCGAGTCTCGATCTCGCCACCTTGGGATTAAAAGGGCGTTTTGAGATTTCGCTGCCGGTCTTCCCGTGTCGCAGCAGGTTCTGTTTTCGCAGGTTGGTTGTGGTGAATTCGGAAGTGGCCGAGACGTCTCTCGACGTCCTGCGACCCGGGAGGATGGAATTGTTGGGTCAAAGTTGGGCAAAACAGATACATAGCTCTCCTTGTCCCGCTGCCTAGTGCGCCTGCGCAGGGGAGAGCGGTGGGTCCTTCTCGGCCAGCTTGCTTCCCTCGATGTCCAGATCTGGCAGCACACGACGCATCCAATGTGGCAGCCACCAGGCGGTGCCCTTGAAGATGTACATGGTGGCCGGCACCACCGTCATGCGGATCACGAAGGCATCGATCAGGACGCCGATGGCCAGGGCGAAGCCCAGGGACTTGGTGGTCGGGTCGGGGGACAGGATGAAGCTGGCGAAGACCGAGACCATGATGATCGCCGCCGACCCCACCACCTTGGCGCTCCCGCGGTAGCCGTCGGTGACGGCGGTGGTGGCGTCCTTCTGGAGGGACTCCTCCCGCATCCGTGACTCGAGGAAGACCTCGTAGTCCATGGCCAGACCGAACAGGATCCCGAGCAGGATGATGGGCAGGAAGCTGAGGATCGGCCCCGGCCTGGCGATACCGAAGACCCCGGACAGGTGCCCCTCCTGGAACACCCAGGTCACCGCGCCGAGGGCCGCCAGAATGCTGAGCACGTAGCCGACCACGGCGGCCAGGGGTACCAACAGGGAGCGGAACACCAGGATCAGTAGCAGCAGGCAGAGGATGATGATGATCGCCAGGTAGAGGGGCAGGGCGGACGACAGCTTGGCCGAGACGTCGACGTTCAGCGCCGTCTGACCGGTGACATAGGTCTCGAGGCCGTACTTCACCTTCCCTTCGGCCACCACTCTCCGGATTCCGTGGATGAGGTTGGTGGTGGCGGTGGCGTTGGGTCCGGTTTTGGGGATCACTTGGATCAAGAAGACATCGTTGGCCTGATTGGGGATGGGCGCCCCGATCGACGCCACGTCGCTGGGCAGGTGCTTCGTCTGCTCTTGGTAGAACGCCGTGAAGGCCTGCTTCTGGGTGGGAGTGATTCCTCCGGGGGCGTAGACCACGATGAGGAGCGGTCCGTTGGCGCCCGGCCCGAACCCCTCGCTGATGAGGTCGTAGGCGCGCCGGGTGGTCTGACTGGTCGGTTGCGATCCGGCGTCGGGCAGGCCGAGCCTCATGTTGAAGAACGGAGTGGCCACGAACAGGAGGAGGACGATTCCGGCCAGGACGACCAGGATGGGGGCCCGCTTGAGGGTGACCACGTAACGCCACGACAGGGGCTCGTACCCGGGCGCAGCGGCCTTCTCGATCTTGTGGCGAGCCCAGCGGGGGGAGATGAGCCGGTGACCGGCGAAGCCGAGCATCGCCGGCATCAGGGTGGTGGCGGCCACCACGGCCACCACCACCGCACCGGCCGCCGACAGGCCCATGACGGTCAAAAACGGGATGTTGACAACGCTGAGGGCGGCCAAGGCGATGAGCACCGTCAGACCGGCGAAGCACACCGCCGAGCCGGAGGTGGCCACTGCCCGGCCGACCGACTCCTGCACGTCCATGCCGCCGGCCACCTGCTGTCGATGCCGGTTCATCACGAACAACGAGTAGTCGATCCCTACCGCCAGACCGATCATGGTGGCCAATACCGGCGTGGTAGCCGACTCGCTGATCTTGGCGGTCAGCGCCAGGAGTGCCAGGTTGGTGAGGGCCACGCCGGCGATCGCCGAGAAGAGGGGCAGCAGTCCCGCCACCACCGACCCGAACCCGATCAGCAGCACCAGGAAGGCGATCAGGACGCCGATGGCGTCGGTGTCGGTCTTCGTGCCGGCCTGGGCCACCTGGCCACCGAAGTTGACGTCGATCCCCGCCGCCTTGGCGGGCCCCCCCGAAGCGAGCAGGGCGTTCTGGGCCTCGGTGGTGACGTCGGCCACCGCCACCGGATAGGCCACGACGGCGTAGGCGATCCGGCCGTTCTTGGACACCGTTCCCGCCTGATAGGGGTCGGTGACCTCGACGACCTGCGGCAGTTTGCGGAGCTCGGTCAGCGTCGTCTCCACCGCCTGGCGGTCGGCGGCGTCGGTCAACGACTGCGACGCCGGCACCGAGAAGACGACCTGGGCCTGGGCGCCGCCGGTACCGGGGAACTTCTGGTCGAGGAGGTTGAGAGCCTGCTGGGACTCGGTGCCGGGAATGGCGATGGAGTCGCTGGTCGGCTGCTTGACGTTGACCGCCACCACGGCCAGGACGGCGATCACCAGTACCCATCCTGCGAGCACATACCGGCGTCGCCGGAAGCACCACTGACCCACCCGATACAGCGCTGCACTCATGGATCCTCCTTGGGGGTAGCCCAAGGCCACTCGACCCTAGAGGCAGGATCGTCACGGGTCTTGGGGATGACTGAAGCGCCCACCTTCGCCACGCTCTTGGTTGGCCCGTCCACTCGCACCCGAAGTGCACCAGCGATTCCGGCCATCGTTCCACCTTGAGGGAACGACCGGACGAGGACCCTAGGGAGACTCCCTAGTTCCGCCCGACGTGAGTCCCTAATGGCTGTCCGAGGTGATCAGCCAGCCAGGGTCTGGCGTGCTCCGGATGGCTTCCGGACGAGACGCCAGGCACCCAGGCCGCCCAATGCCGAGACAACCAGCACCGAGAAGAACACCGCGGCATACGCCGAGCTTCGAGGCGTTGAAGGCCGGAATGAGAAAGCGGACCAACGTCTGGTCGAAATGGTGGGGCTGGAGGCCGGTCTGCTCGGCCGCCTGGAGAGCCTGGCGGAGCTGTTGGCCTTGGTGCGGGGTGAGACTGCTGGCGGTGAGGTGTTGGAGTCGCCGCACATAGACCTCGTGGAAGATGGCGTAGAGCCCGGCGATCCCGATTGCCCCTCCCGCCTGCTCCGCGGTCGCCGACACTCCCGAAGCCTGGCCGGCGAGGTTCTCATCCACGGAGTCCAGGCTGACCGGATCGCAGGCGGTGAGCACGAAGGCCAGACCGGTGCCGAACACCAGCAGGCCGGGAAGCAGGAAGAAGTAGTTGGGCGCCGCCGGTTGGATCAGGTGTACCCCCACGCCGAGGGCGAGCCCCGACATGGCGAGGACGCCGAAACCGACAACCAACGGTGGTCGGCCTCCCGAGCGGTCGTACCAGCGACCGACGGTCGTCGATAGGAGGACCATGGGCACGGTGGTCGGGATCAGCGCCAGACCGGCCACGAAGGGACTCATCCCGAGGTCGAGGATGAGGAGCAATGGGAAGATCAGACCGAGGCCCATCTCCACAAATCCGGCCAGCGCCTGGCTGATCGTGGCTCCGAGATAGTTCGGGGTGCGGCGCAGGAGGCCCACGTCCATTAGTGGATCGGTTGCCCGTAGCTCCCACCACAGAAACCCGGCCGCGCCGAGCAGTGCCACGGCCACCGGACCGAGTACCGAGATCGACACCAGCGATGACGACTGGGCCTCGGTGAGCCCGAACACCAGGGATACGATCGCCAGGCACAAGAGTCCGGCCCCGAGTAGATCGACCCGCACGCTGCCCTGGCGCTCCCGATCCTTGGGTACGGCCAACAGGGTGGCCACCAGGCACACGATGGCCAGGGGCACGTTGACCAGCAACACCAGGCGCCAACTGACTGCCGAGGTCAGCGCCCCGCCGATGGTCGGGCCGAGTGCGCCTGCGATGCGGCCGCGACCCCTCCCATGGTGCCGAGCGCCTTCCCGCGCTCGGCACTCGGAAAGGTGTTGTTGACGATGGCGACGCTCCCCGGCAGCATCAACGCACCCCCCACACCTTGGACGACCCGTGCCGCCAACAGGAGCGCAAAATCGGGGGCCAGACCGCCGACCGCCGACGCCGCGCTGAAACCCACCGTACCGATCACGAATACCCGACGCCGGCCGAAGAGATCGCCGAGCCGACCCCCCAGGATGAGGAGTCCCGACAGCGACAACAGGCTCGCGCTCAGCACCCACTGCGCCTCTTGCGTGCCGACCCCGAATTGCTTCTCGATGGAGGGCAGGGCCAGCGGCACCGCCGTCTGGTCGACCAGGATCATGGCATTGGCGACCGTCATCGCCACCAGGACGAGCCGGCGACCCCCGGCCGCCCCTGCTGGCGCCCCGGACACCATGTGCGAGCACGCTATCCGCCATCGTCGGCCCCTGCAGCTCTCTACCGGGAGCCCTCGTCGGCCCGGTGTGCTTTACGTCGTCCACGGTCCGGTGTCACGGCACCAGGCCGAGCGGGTGATGGAGCACGGCACGAGGCGGCGAGCCGAACATTTAGGGAGTCTCCCTAGTGCTCCCCGGCTCTCAACTCGTCAAGCTGCGGAATGTGCAGATCATCGTTGACATCTCCCTGGACGGGAATGGACGGGCGGTCGGAACAGTCCGGGCAGCGGGGGACACGCGTTCCAGGGCCTTTTCCGGAAATCTCGAATTCCTGGCCGTGATCGAAAACCTCTATCGGACCGTTCGGGGTGCCGCTGGCGACGACGTATCGAATGAAGAGGAGTTGTCGTGAAGAACTTGATCTGGAGTTTCTCCCCCTGGGTGGCCTTCCTCTTGGGCGTCCGGGTCGGTGGGGTCTACTGGGGTGCGGGTATCGGGCTCGCGGTCGCCCTCGTCGTGCTCGTCCGAGCGATCACCCGTCATTCCGTACACCTGTTTGACGTCATCGGCACCGTCTACTTTGGTGGACTGCTCGTGCTCCTCGCCGCTGTCCACCCCGGTGACATCAGCACCTGGGGGCGTTACGCACAGGCTGTTGCGCACGGCTCCCTTACTGCGATCGTGTTCGGCTCCATCCTCATCGGAAAGCCATTCACCGAGCCCTACGCACGCGAGCAGGCTCCGGAGCGCCTGTGGGGGACCACACGGTTCCACGAGCTCAACCGCCGGCTCTCGGCGGTGTGGGGCCTGGCCTTTTTGGTAGGCACGATCTCACTGATCATCGCCGGGTCCCAGGACTCCCGTCAGTTCATCCTGAGGTTGGTCGTCCCCTTCGGCGCCCTCCTGTTGGCTCTTCTCTACACGCAGAAGCAGACCGACCTGGCACGTGGCGAGGCCCCCTCCGACTGATCGGATGCTGACCCTTCGGGCGAGCTCGGAGCCATCAGCAGGAACTCACGTCCGGATCTGGTCCCGACACGGTGTCGGCGAGGCCGAGGGCACCGATGACCGAGTGCGGTCGCTCGGTACGAGGGGAGCGGACATGGGGCAGTCCGCCGACCACGGGCGGTAGTGACGTCGGCCACCATCGCTACCATTTGGTGATGGTGCAGCGGCTCGGCCCCGCAGACCTCCTGGTTGGCAGGCAGCGAGAGCGGGAGGCGATGACAGCCGCCATCGACGTGGGCGTCTCCGGCCGACCAGCAGTGGCTTGGGTCGAGGGCGAAGCCGGCATGGGGAAGACCACACTCGTCCGCCATGTCGTAGCTCAGCTGCCGACCGGGGTCCAGGTGTTGCAGGTCGCCGCGGAGGAACTGGCCAGCCACGTCCCCTTCGATCTCGCCCAGCGGCTCGGAGCTCGTACCACCGAGACCTTCGCGGCTGGAATGGAGATCCTCGAGGGCTGGTCGGACCGTCAGGACAGCGGACCTCTGGTCGTGGTGGTCGAGGACCTGCACTGGGCCGATGCCGCTTCGGCCGGAGCCCTCCTGACCGCGGTGCAGAGGCTCGACGAGGATCGGGTGGCCATCATCGTGACGACTCGCCCAGACGCCCAGGACGGTTGGGGGCGCTTCCGCCGCGACTCGGAGCGGTGCCGGAAGATTGAGGTCGGAGCGTTCAATGAAGAGGAGGTGGCCGCAGTCGCCTCGTCGGCCGGCATCGAGCTCACCCCGTATCAGGCTGAACGCCTCCGCGCCCATACCGGAGGCCACCCGTTGTACGTACGGACCCTCCTCACCGAGTTGGGCGTCGACCAGCTCAGAGCTCCCGACGGTGATCTGCCGGCGCCGAAGTCCCTGACTTCGTCCGTGACCGCCCGCCTCTCGGAGATGCCGGAAGCGGCCCGATCTCTGGCCGCCTCACTGGCGGTCCTCAACCAACGTGCGGCTCTTCCGCTCGTGGGTCGCATCGCCGGTGTCGACGCCCCGATCGAGCCGTTCGAGCAGCTGTTGGATACCGGCTTCGTCGGCTGGGATCCGCAGGAGCCTGGACCCCCCATCGAGTTCACCCATCCGTTGTTCCGACAGGCGATCTATCAGGATCTCTCGCCGAGTGTGCGCCGTGACCTCCACCGTGCCGCCGCCCGAGAATCCAGCGCAACGGCGAGCCTCGCCCACCGCGTGGCCGCGGCCGACGGTGCGGACGAGGAACTGGCACATGAACTCGAGGCGCAGGCCAGACGGGCCCTCAGTCAACGGGACAAGGTCCAGGCCGCTCGAGCGTTCGAGTGGGCCTCCTCGTTGAGCACCCGGCAACCCGACGCGGAACGCCGACTGGTGGATGCCGTCCGCAACTACATCGACGCCGGACACGTTGCCAGAGCCGACGCGCTCGGCCGCGAAATCGAATTGATCGAGGATGGACCTGCTCGGAATCTGGTGCTGGGGATGCTCGAGTGGGACAAGGGTCACACCGAGAGCGCTCGACGCTGGCTTGAGCGGGTTGTCGAGTCCCAAGACCCCGAAGGATCGGATGCCAGAGACACGGTTGCCCGTGCGTGGGCCGAATTGGCGGAAATCTCCATCGCCTTCGGACAGGCACCCGAAGCGGCACACGCCGCGAGCCAGGCACTGGCTCTCGCCTCCCCGAATTCCTCATCCGAGCGGCTTGCCCAACTCCACGGTTCGCTCGCAGAGGGCTACCTACACGGGGCGGCGTCGGGACTGGCGCGTCTGCGCCTGCGTCTGCCAGAACCAGCGGAGCAGGTCCCCGGTGACGAGGTCGACCTGTTGGTCGTCCGGGCCACCCTTGCCATGTTTGCCGGATTCACCACTACGGCTGTGGCCGACCTGCGGGCGGCCTTGGCTCTGGTCCGGGCCGGCCATGTGCCGGTGGAACTCGCTCGCTGCCACAGGGAACTGGCCACGCTCCTGGTCACCAGAGGGGAGTTCGACGAAGCGCTGGTGCAGGCCCATACGGGCCTGACCATCGCCGTCGATGATCGACGAGGCATCGAGGACGCGGCCTGCCATGCCGTGCTCGGTACCATCCTTGCCTACCGGGGCGACCAGCAGGCGGCGACGCACGCCGCCGCTGCCGCTGCCGCTGCCGATCGCCTGGGCGCCATTGAGGCCATGGCCCTGGTCCGGATCACCGACTCGGCGTTGGCAGCGGCGAGCGGCGAGCCCGAGCGGGTCATCGAGTCCTTGGACCCTCTGGCTGAGGGCGCACCGATGTTGGCTGCGCTGACGTTCTGGCCCTCCTTGGTGGTAGCGCTACTCGATACGGGCCGGATCGACCGTGCCCAAGACCGTATCGACGGGCTCGTGCAAGCTGCGAATGCGAGAGGTTTGGACATGGACGCCCGGATCCTCGGGCTACGGGCCCGAGTGGCGGCCGCTCGCGGGCAACTCGAAGAGGCCGACGAACTCTTCCGCGAGGCCCTGGACGACTTCGGGCCCGACGATCCCTTTCTCGAACGGACGCTTCTGGTCCACGCTCACGCGCAGGTACAGCTGCGGCAAGGTGCTCGACATCGCGGCGTGAACTCATTACGCCAGGCCTGGGAGGCGCTGGTGTCGATAGGTGCCGATCCCTTCGTCGGGCTGGTGGAGTCAGACCTCAAGGACGCGGGGATCGGATCCGGGCGAAGATCGGGCAGAACCTCACTTGAGCTCACCGACCGCGAGCGAGATGTCGCGGTTCTGGTCGGCAAAGGATTTTCCAACCCCGAGGTGGCGGCAGAACTCTACGTAAGCCGAAAGGCGATCGAGTACCACTTGCGCAACATCTACGACAAGTTGGGCATCAGCTCACGGCGTGGACTCCGAGGCCTGGAGATCTGACCGCCGGGATTGGCTCGTGTTCAGTGCCGCGACGAGTCGGGAGTTCGCGCTCGGTCGTCACGGAGGAGGAACACCCGCAGATCCACAGATTCGGTTGTCGTGGTGCTCCTGAACTGGTGGGCCGTCCGGGTCTCGATCCCGGCACCTTGGGATTAAAAGTCCCCTGCTCTACCCGATGAGCTAACGACCCAGCGAGATCGTACAGGGACGCCGTTCGCGCCCATCGACTTCCGAGCCCCGCTCGCCGCTCACGTCGACGACGTCGAGGGCGCGGCTGCCGGCACGACGACGGCCGACGGCCGACCGCCGACCTCCGCCCACGGGGTGACGAGGGGAGCCGCACCCGGTTGCAGCCGCACCCGGACGAGGCCACCGTCGATGGTGCACGCCCACAGCGTGGTGGCATCGACCGTCGACCCCGGGCCGACGGCCACGGCCGCGACCGGCTGCGCCAGCGTGACCGGCGCGCCGGCGACCATGGTGGCCAGGTCGACCGGCGTGATGCCGTTGCCGCCGGCCACGAAGGCCTCGCCCCCGGCGCCCCCCGGGCCGGTGACCACATCGGTCGGGTTGCCCCCGAGGGCGACGGGCGCTCCGGCGACCAGCGATCCGATGTCGATGGTGGCCAGCTGGTCGGTCCCGAAGAGGGCCACCACGGCCGTCATCTGCGAGGGGGCGATGGCCACCGACACCGGTTCGGGGCCGACCGGAATCGGCGTCCCGGGCACGAGCGAGGGCAGCGCCACCGGCGTCACCGTCCCGTCGCCGTAGTTGGCCACCAGCGCGAGACGGCCGTCGGGCGTGACGGCCACGGCGTCCGGTCGGCGGCCCACCGGGACGGGCCGGCCCGCACGGAAGCCGTCGAGCGTGACCGGTGTCACCGTCCCGTCGCCGTAGTTCACCACCAGCGCCTGGCCGCCGTCCGGGGTGACGGCCACCGCCACCGGCTCGAGCCCGACCGTCACCCGGTGGACGACTGCCCCGGACGCGGTGGCCACCTCGGCCAGATCGTCGACCCCCTTGTCGGCCACGAGCACGGCCGATCCGTCCGGCAGGGCCGCCAGCCCGGCCGGCAGCGTGCCCGTCGACACGGTGGTCGGCGTCGGGTGGGGGGCGTCGGTGGGCACGACCGACACGGTGGTGCCGGGCGTGGCCGCACCGGCCAGGTTGGCCACGTACGCCGCCGACCCGCCGCCTGCGCCCGGACCGCCGGACGCGCACCCGGCCAGCAGCCAGCCTCCGGCCAGGGCCACGGCCGCGCCGGCGAGGACGGCGGCGGCTCGGGGTCTGGCGGGCATCCGGGTGATGGTACGCAGGTCAACCGGGGGCGCAGGCCGCACCGGGCTCCCGGGCCGCACCGGCCCAGCCGGGCGCATCCGTCACCGGGAAGTAGTCGCCGGTGGCCCGGTCCTGCTCGTAGGGAACGGGCGCCGGCCTGCCCCCGGCCACCTCCGTCAGTGCGGCCAGCAGCGCATCGATGTCGGCGGACGAGGTCCCGAGGCCGGCGCTGGCCCGGACCCCGCCGGGCACGTCCCGGTGGTCGCCGGCGAGCACCCGCGCCCGGTAGGCGGCCACGTCGGCCGGCCCCATCCCGAGCAGCCTGATCACGTAGGGGTGGGCGCAGAAGCACCCGTGGCGGACGGCGATCCCGTACTCGGCGCTGAGGCGGGCCGCCACCAGGGCGTGGTGCATGCCGGGGACGGTGAAGGCGGCCACGGCCAGGGTGTCGTGCCCCGATCCGACGGGCGGCCCCAGGAGCCGCACGCCGTCGACGGCGTCGACACCCCCGCGGAGCCGGGCGGCCAGGGCCCGCTCGTGGGCGATGACGGCCGGCCACCCGAGTCCCTCGATGGCGTCGATGGCGCCGTGCAGGGCGGCCGCCCCGAGCACGTTCGGCGAGCCCGCCTCCTCGCGGTCCGGGGGCGCCGTCCACACGACCTCGTCCAGATCGACCAGGTCGACGGCCCCGCCCCCGGCGAGGAAGGGGTCGCCCTCCTCGAAGATCGCCCGCGGCGCCACCAGCGCCCCCGACCCGTAGGGGGCGTAGAGCTTGTGTCCGCTGAAGGCCAGCATGTCGGCGTCCGGCGGCAGTGGACGGTGGGGGGCCAGCTGGGCGGCGTCGACCATCACCGGCACGTCGCGCTCGTGGGCCACGGCCAGGATCTCGGCCAGCGGGGGCAGCCATCCGGTGACGTTGGAGGCCCCGGTCACAGCCAGCAGTGCGGCCGGGCCGGCGTCGAGGGCGGCGGCCACGTCGTCGGCGGAGAACGTCCCGTCCTGGTCGCACTCGACGTAGCGCCGGTCGGCCACCCGGCCCCACGGCAGCAGGTTGGCGTGGTGCTCGACCACCGTGGTCACAACGGTGGAGCCCGCCGGCAGCGGGTACCGGTAGGCCAGGTGGTTGATGGCCTCGGTCGTGTTGCGGCACAGCACGGCGACGTCGGACCCGTCCGGGACGCGTCCCGCGAACCGGAGCACGGCCCGGCGGGCGCCCTCGTACGCGGCCGTCGAGCGGCGGGAGCGGAAGCCGGCCCCCCGGTGCACGCTCGAATACCAGGGCAGGAGGTCGTCGACCCGGGCGACGGCCGCTGGGTGGGCCTGGGTCGACGCTCCCTGGTCGAGCTCGACGGCCGTGCGGTCCACCCCGTCGACGCACGGCACGACGGCGCCCGTCCCCACCAGCTCGACGAGCGGGCGTTCGACCGGAGGCTGCGGGGCGGGCATCACCTCACGATACGGCCCCCGTGTCGGGTCGCCCGGGTTCGGTGCCGGTACCATCGGCCCATGCCCGCCGCCGACGACCTCCCGGGACCGATCGCCACCACCGCCCGGCCGGGGGCCGCCGGCCCGATCGCGACCGCACCATCGCCTGGGCCGACGGGGTCCCCGTCGACCGGGGCCGACGGGGCCGAGTCCGGTGGGGATGCCGCCGTCATCGACGACCTCGAGGCGATCCTCGACGGGGTCGACGCCGCCCTGCGCAGGCTCGACGACGGCACCTACGGCCGGTGCCGATCCTGTGGTGGCGCCGTCGACGACGCCCGCCTCGCCGGCGATCCGGTCGCCGAGCTGTGCGAGCCGTGCACGCCCACGGTGGCCTGAAGCCTCCGCCCGGCCGCGGGGTGTGGCCGCACCGCCGGGCGCACGCCCCGACGCGAGTTACTTCTTGGACTCCCAGAAGACCTTGTCGATCTCGGCGATCTCGGCCAGCAGCCGCTCACCGACGGCCACGTCGTTCGTCTTCTTCGCCTCGCCCGCCGTCTTCGTGGCCTTCCAGAACAGGTCGTGGAGATTGGGGAAGCGCTCCAGATGCTCGGGCTTGAAGTAGTCGGTCCACAGCACCCAGAGGTGGTGCTTGACCAGCTCGGCCCGCTCCTCCTTGATGAGGGTGGCGCGGCACCTTGAAGGTCTCGTCGCTCGACCCGTTGAACTTCTCCATGGTGGCCTTGACCGACTCGGCCTCGATGCGGGCCTGGGCGGGGTCGTAGACGCCGCACGGCAGGTCGCAGTGGGCATGGACGGGCACGGGAGCCGAGCGGCGGTCGAGGAGGGTGAGCAGTCGGTCGGCAATGCGCATGGGGTCTCCTTGGGCTGTCGTCGGCAGGTCTTCTGCGGTCGTCGGCGGCGCCGGCGGCGCCGACGGCTTCCGGCCGGCACCGGGTCCGGGAGGCCGCCGTCGAGCGACACCTTACCCAGACGCCCCGCGATGCGACAGGCCGCCGCCGATGAGTCGCCGCGCCGGTGGACGGTCGCGGCCCCGGGCCGCGTGGTTGGCGGCGGCGACGGCCGCCGTCGCCGCCGCGGTGGCCACCGGGTGGCACCTCGGGGGAAGGATCAGGCGGGTGGAGGTGGTGGGCGGATCGATGGCCCCGGCCCTCGTGCCCGGTGACCGTCTGGTGGTGGTGGGCCCGCTCCGGCGCCCGGCGCGCTGGCCGGCTCCCGGCACCGTGGTCGCCGTCCGCGACCCACGGCAACCGTCGAGGATGCTGGTGAAGCGGGTGGCCTCGGTGGACCCGGGGGCCGCCACCGCCGTCGTGCTCGGCGACGCCCCCGGGGAGAGCACGGACAGCCGCACGTTCGGGCCGCTGCCGCTGGCGGCGTACGTCGGAGCCGTCCGCTACCGGTATGCCCCCGCCGGCCGCACCGGACGCCCGGCGTGAACGCCGCCGCCGGGGTGCGGCCGGCGGGCCGGGGGTTCGTGCCGGGGCGCCGTCCCGGTGCGGGCTACGCTCATCCGTGATGCGCAGCCCAACCACCGGCCCAATCGTCAGAACTGGACCGCCTCCTCGCCGAGGGCTATCTCGACGGGCTGGCGGAGCGCTCGCTGGACGACATCCGGGCCATGCGGGCCGAGTGCGAGGAGACCGAGGTCGGGCTCTCCTACATCCGGCGGCTGGCCCAGGGACGCCTCGACATCGTCCACCGGGCCCTCGACACCGCAGGCTCCCCGGACGATGGGGACGGCGACGACGAGCGGGCCGACAGCTGGCCACCCTGGTCGAGGACATGCCGAAGATCATGTCGGGTAGGCCACCACCGGCCGGCCGGTCCCGGCCGGCTGCCGATGCTGATGGCGCCCGACACCGAGCTGCCCGAGCTGACAGCCGAGCTCGACGCGGTGCTCGACGCGGTCGCGCTCGGCACGCTCCACACCATGGGCGTCGACGAGCTCCAGGACGTCGCCACCGTCTCGACCGTCATCGAGCACCGCATCTCGTCCAGCGCCAGAGCTCCACGACCGCATCGACGCGTTGCAGGCCCAGATCGTCAGCCGCTACAAGACCGGGCGGGCCACGGTCGACGGCCTTCTGTCGTGACGCCGGGGCGCTCGGCCGGTGGCGGGGGTGACCGGATGTCCGGGGTGAAGGAACCGGCGCGGACCGAGCGCGCCCATTTCGTCAAGGAGCTGCCCGACCGGTTCAACGAGCTGGGATCGTTCATCCGTGAGCAACGCAACACCGCCCGCCTGTCGCTGCGACGGCTGTCCGAGCTGGCCGGCATCTCCAACCCGTACCTGAGCCAGATCGAGCGGGGCCTGCGCCGGCCGTCGGCCGAGATCCTCCAGCAGATCGCCAAAGCCCTGCGGATCTCGGCCGAGACCCTCTACGTCCAGGCCGGCATCCTCGAGAAGCCCACCGGCGACGCCGACCTGGCCCGCGACATCCTCGCGGACGTGCTACCTCACCGAGGAGCAGAAGCAGGCGCTGATCCGGATCTATCTGTCCTTCCGTCACGAGAACGACGACGTCGACGCCGAGCACGACGGCGGTGCCGGTCCCCTGGGGATGCGCCCGGCGCCGGCCGCCACCCGCCCGGCGGTGTCGAGGGACAACGGCGTCGTGCACGGCCCCCCGGCGGCCGCCGAGGTGGCGGTCGAGCCCGGGGGCGACCGGTCCGGGGCCGGCACGGCCACCTTCGGCTGACCACCAGCGTCACCGTGGCCCCCGCGCCCGGCCTGCCGCCGTCCCGCCGACCAGACGCTCCGGCGGGGTCCACCGGTAGGCTCGGCCCGCATGAGCCGCCTCGCAGTGCTTTCCATGCACACCTCGCCGCTCGCCCAGCCGGGCACCGGTGACGGCGGCGGCATGAACGTCTACGTCCGTGAGCTGTCCTCGGCCCTGGCCCGGGCCGGGGTCGACTGCGACGTCTACACCCGGGCGTGGTCGGACGACCTGCCCGCCGTGGTCGACGTGGAGCCCGGGTTCCGGGTCCACCACGTGCCCGCCGGCCCGCTGGCGGCCCGTGGCCAAGGAGCCGCTCCGGCGATCGTGGACGAGTTCACCGAAGGCGTGCTCAAGCGGATGGCCGGCGCCGGAGGCGATCCGGACGTACGGCGAGCGAGACCGGCGTACGACGCCCTGCACGCCAACTACTGGCTGTCGGGTCTGGCCGGCCACGTCCTGAAGCACGAGCTCGACCTGCCGCTGGTGTCGACCTTCCACACCCTGGACCGGGTGAAGGCGGAGGCCAGCCCCGAAGAGGTGGAGGCCGACGCGCCCCACCGCCGGGCCGAGGCCGAGGCCGACATCATCCGCTGCTCCGACGCCGTCCTGGCCTCGTGCACGGTCGAGGCCGAAGCAGCTCGCCGACCTCTACCACGCCGACCCGGCCCGCATCCGGATCGTGGCCCCCGGGGTGGACCACGCCTTTTTCGGCCCCGGGCACCGGCGCCAGGCCCGCCGGGCCCTCGCCCTATCCGGCCCGAGGCGGGCCCGCTGCTCCTGTTCGTGGGGCGCATCCAGCCCCTGAAGGGCGCGGACGTGGCGGTGCGGGCCCTGGCCGCCCTGGCCGGACGACCATCCCGACGCCCGCCTCGTGGTCGTCGGCGGCCCCAGCGGCCCCCGCGGCGAGGACGAGGTCGACCACGTAGGCGACATGGTCGACGAGCTGGGTCTCGGCCGACCGCGTGCACCTGGTGGCCCCCGCAACCCCACGAGCTCCTGTCCACCTACTACCGGGCGGCCGACGTCTGCCTCGTCCCCAGCCGGTCGGAGTCCTTCGGCCTGGTCGCCCTGGAGGCGGCCGCCTGCGGGACACCGGTGGTGGCGTCCGACGTGGGGGGCCTCACGCACCCTGGTCGACCACGGCCGCACCGGGTACCGGGTCGAGGAACCCGACGCCGACGCCTTCGCCGGGCTGGTGCGCCAGATCCTGGCGCAGCCGCTGCTGGCCGAGCGCCTGGCCACCGGGGCGGTGCTCCGGGCCCGCCGCTACACGTGGGCCCAGGCCGCCGCCTGCTCGGTCCATCTACGAGGAGCTCATGGCGGGCGCCTCGTGGAGTGCCAGTGACGCGACCGCGCCGGGGATGCCGCCGGTCGCCGCGGGATCGCCGTCGAGCGCCGACCGACGACGCCGTGTGCGAGAACGTGTCGGCTGGGCGGCCCGGCCTGGCCGAACGGGAGCTGCCCTGGTGGCGGTCGACCGCCAGCAGGGTGGCGACCCGTCACGGCGCCCCGCGCTGGTACCTGCGGCTGCAGGGGCGAGGAGAAGGAGTTCGTCACCGTCTGGTTGACGTTGCGCCAGCGGACGCTGCACCACGAGGTCCAGGTCATGCCCGCGCCCGAGGACAACATCGCGGCGAACCTTCGAGTACCTGCTGCGGCGCAACGCCGACTTCAGCGGCATGTCGTTCGCCCTCGGGCCCGAAGACGCCGTCTACCTGGTCGGCAGCGTTGCGCAGCGAACGCGTCGACGACGACGAGCTCGACCGGATCCTCGGCGGGTCGCTGGCGTACGTCGACGAGTGCTTCCCGACCGCCATGTCGCTCGGCTTCGAAGCCGCTACCGCCGCCCCCGTCGCGGCCGCTACAACGGCGCCCGGCGCCCGGCGCTCGTTTCTGGCCCGGTCGTGCCCGGGGTCGCCGAGCCCGGCGACTGGTACGCGTCGGTCCCCTTGGCCGCCATGAAGCCGAAGTTGCTGCTGGTCGGTGGTGGACGGATGGGCGCCGCCCTGGCGCCGGCCTGGTGGCCGGCGGCTGGGCGCCGGCCGAGCAGCTGGCCGTGTCCGACCCCGACGACGCGCAGCGCGACGCCGTTGCGGCAGCGCACCCCGGGGTCGCCGTGCACGCCGAGCCGGTGGCGGCCGACGGTGCCGTGCTGGCCGTGAAGCCGGACGTGGCCGAAGGCGCTTGCCGGACGCTCGGAGCCGTCGGGATCCCCCGGATCCTGTCGGTGGTGGCGGGACTGGCCGCGGCCGCGCCTCGAAGCCTGCCTTGCCGACGGCACGGTGGTGGTCCGTTCCATGCCGAACACGCCGTCGCTGGTCGGTGCGGGCGTGGCCGCCCTGTCGGCGGCAGCAACGCCACCTCGGCCGATCTCGACTGGGCCGAGGGCATCCTCGCCGCCGTGGGGACCGTGGTCCGACTGCCCGAGCGCCAGCTCGACGCCGTGACCGGACTGTCCGGTTCGGGCCCCGCCTACATGTTCATGGTGGCCGAGGCGCTCATCGAGGCCGGCGTGGTGGTGGGCCTGCCCCGGGACGTCAGCCGGACCCTGGTCGTGGCCACCCTGCCCGGCTCGGCCAAGCTCCTCCGAGTCGGGGGAGGCACCGGCGGTCCTGCGGGCGACGTGACCTCGCCCGGCGGCACGACCGCGGCCGGGCTCCGGGTCCTCGAGGCGAAGGCGGTCCGCTCGGCCTTCATCGAGGCGGTCGCCGCGGCCACCGAACGCTCCCGGCAGCTCGGACGATGAGGGTGCCGTACCGGGGCATCGGGGCACGGGCGGTGCTCGCCGTCGCCGGGGTGGCCGTCGCTGCCGCCGCACTCGGCGCCTGTGGCTCGTCGGGGTCCTCGACGACGACGACGTCGCCGTCCTCGTCCACCTCGTCGACCCTGTCCGCCTCCCAGAAGTCGCAGCTGTCAGCCCTCCTGCCGACACTGGCCGACCTGCCGGCCGGCTGGACGACGAACCCGTCGCCCCAGTCGACCAGCACCGCCGGGGTGCCCCCGTGCCTGGCCGGGCCGGTGGAGCTCACGGGCTCGTCCGCCCACCTCAAGGCGGCCTACATCGCGCCGTCGACATCGACGGACCTGATCGGGGTGCTGCTCGTCTCCGCGGGCGAGTTCCCGGCGGGGGCGGCGGCCGCGTCGAACGCACTCGAGCAGTCCCTCATGAGCTGCAACGGGCAGACGATCACCAGCGGCGAGTCCAGTGCCCTCCTCACGGTGGCGCCCGTCACGCCGGCACCGTTGCCGGCCGGCACCACCGGATTCGCCTCCCAGGTCACCCTCAGCGAAGGCAGCCAGCACAACTATCTCGACGTGATCTTCGTGGCCAAGGGCGACCACGGCCTGATGTTCATCTTCGCCTCGGTCGTCCCGACCACGACCGAGTTGACCACCATCATCGCCAAGGCGGCCGCCCGCCTGTGACGACCGGTCTCAGGCCGCGAACCCGATCCAGGTCAGCGCGCCGCCCGGGCCGGGGCGTCCCGGCGACCCCATGAGCCAGCCGAGGTAGGCGGCGGCCCCGGCCGGGTCCGTTGCCAGCTGGGGGAAGGCCACCAGGTTGGTTACCCGCCACGCGCGCAGCTCGGTCCGGACGGCGGCCCGGAGCCCGGTGGTGCGAGGGGGTGGCGCACCGGCGGCCAGGGCGGTCAGCACCCGGCCGGTGAGGGAATCGCGGGTGTAGCCCAGGGACGGGGTGAAGGCGACGGTCCCGCCCGGTCCGGTCGGCACCAGGACGTCGCCGCCGACCATCCTGAAGCGGAGCCCGCCCACCGCCTGCCAGGCCTGGCCGTCCGGGTACACCGACGACGGGAACGGATAGAGCACGGTGATGCTGCCGGTGGCGATGCGTGCCGCCGCCGGCGACGTGAAGTAGGCGGGCGTGCCCACCGGTGCGATGCCGGCGGTGAAGGGTGCGACCGGCAGCAGGGGTACGAGGGCGACGGCGGCCACCAGCAGGCCGCCACCGGCGGCCACCACCCGCCGGTCGTGCGCGGCGCGCCCCGGATCCCGCCCGGCGGCCAGGGGGCGTCCCGCCAGCCACCCCCTGGTCCGGTCCACGGCGATGCCCAGGATGAGGGCGGCGAAGAGCGTGCAGTACAGGGCGTAGCGGGCGGGCACCGTGTTCGTCAGGAGCGGGAGATGGGTGAAGAGCCGCTCGGGCAGGGGGAAGCCGTTCACCGAGGCCGGAGGAGCTGACTTCACGACCAGTGCGCCCCCGAGCGACAACACGAAGGCGACCGTTCCGGCGATGGCCGCCACCCGCACGGCGGCAGACCGCCGCCACAGCAGGACGGTGGCCGCCGCCAGTACGAGGAGCAGGGTGATGCCCAGATAGGAGCCGTTTTCGCTGGCGTTGCCGGCGAAGTGGTCGGCGATCGAGGCCAGGTGGTGGGGCGCCAACTCGATGAGCGAGTCGGGGACGACGGGGCCGGCCAGGTCGGCCCGGTAGGCCTGGGGCACCAGTTGGATGGCCCCCCGGATCGATCCGGGGCCGCGCACCGCGAACCACAGGGGATAGGCGAGGACCACCGCGGACAGGCCGGCGGCCCAGGCCGCCCCGATCCCCAGGAATCGGAGATGGGGGCGACGGCGGTCGCCCAGGCGGCGCCAGCCCATGACGGCGGCCGCCAGGGTGCAGACGGCGCCCATGACGATGGTCGAGGCCAGCACCTCGATCGACACGAAGAACTGGGCCACCAGCAGCAGGCCGAGGACGATGCCCCAGCGTCGGGGCGACCCGTGCTGGCGGACCACGAGCTCGTGGGTGACCAGCAAGATGAGCGGGGGGAAGACCACCAGCGACAGGTTGAGGTGGGCACCGGCCTGGCCGATCTCGTAGGGGGAGAAGCCGTAGAGGAGCCCGCCGACGAAGGCGGCCGGCCGCCAGGCGACCCACCGGCGGGTGAAGAAGTAGCCGGCCGTGGCCGACGCCGGGAGCGCCACCGTGGCCGCCACGTTGAAGGCGGCGATCGGACCCCAGAGCAGGGTCACGGGCGAGACGGCCGCACCGATCAACAGGAAGCTGACGTTCGTCAGCAGGTTCACGCCGTAGGGGGCGTTGACGAAGGTGGAGAAGAACGGATTGTGGGCGTGGACCACGGCGAACGGTGCCCACCGGAGGAACCACATGTCGGAGGACGGATCGCCGCCGACCATCGACACCGTGGCCGGACTGCTCGACCAGACATGCCAGAACAGGGTGACGCCCAGGGCGACGTAGCCGGCCACCGAGACGGCCACCGGCCAACCGGCCCGCCACGTGAGCCGGCGGGCGGCCGGGCCGACGGCCGGAGGCGGATTGCCGGGCCGGCCGGAGGCGGCACCGGCCTCGCCGGCCGGAGCGGCCGGCGTTCGCTCGACCACGGTCGGTACGGGTGCGGCACCGCTCATGTCCGGGCAACCTAACCGAGGCCCGCCCGGGGGGCCGTGACCGCCGGACGGCCCGGATTACCCACTTTCCCGGCCACCACCGTTGGCGTACAGTCGCCGACAAGCGGAGGAGAGTGGACATGGATGACAGCAGCAGCGCGCGGTTCCTGACCGTCACCGAGGTGGCGGCCACCCTCCGGGTGTCGAACATGACCGTCTACCGGCTGATCAACACGGGCGAGCTCCCGGCCATCCGCATCGGCAAGTCGTTCCGGATCCGCGAGGACGACCTCACCCGCTACCTGGCCGAGCGGTACACGCGGGCCGGCTGAGCCCGCCCGCCGCCCACCCTGTGGCCGCGGCGACCGTCTTCTTCCTGTCCGACTACGGCTACCGGGACGAGTTCGCGGGCGTCGTCCGCGCCGTGCTGGCGGCCCGGGCACCGGGGATCGCGGTGGTGGACCTCACCCACGGGGTGGCGCCCTTCGACGTGGTCGGCGGGGGACTGGCGCTCGAGCGGGCCGTCGACCACCTGGGTCCCGGCGTCGTGCTGGCCGTGGTCGACCCGGGCGTGGGCGGCGACCGCCGGGGGGTGGCCGTCGAGACGGCCGGGCGCTCCCGGCGGTGGTTGGTCGGGCCGGACAACGGCCTGCTGGTGCCGGCGGCCGAGCGGGCCGGCGGCATCGCCGGAGCGGTCGCCCTCGCCGGGCGGTCCACGTTCGACGGCCGCGACGTCTTCGCGCCGGCGGCCGCCCACCTGGCCGCCGGGGGCGACCCCGGCGAGCTGGGGCCGGCGGTGGAGCCGGCGTCGCTGGCCCGACCGCCGACGCGCCCGCCGGCCGGCCGCGATCCCTCCGGCGGGCTGGTCACGGCGGTGCGCTGGATCGACGGGTTCGGCAACGTCGCCCTCGACGCCGCCCCGGGCGACCTCGACGCCCTGGGGCCGGCCGGCGGCGGGCGGGCAGAGGTAGTGGTGGGATCGCGGATCTTCTTCGCCCGCCGGGTTGCCGCCTTCGCCGCCCTCGCACCCGGGGAGCTGGGCCTGCTCGCCGACGCCGACGGCCACCTGTCGCTGGTCGAGGACCGGGCGTCCGCGGCCCGGCGGCTGGGGCCCGTGGGGGCCGGGACGCCGGTGGTCGTGCGGCCGACCCGCTCCTGACGCCAGGGGCCGAATCGCCGACGCCGCCCGGTCTCACTACGATCCGCGCTCGTGGGTGACGGGAACGCGGACCGGTCGGGGCGCCCGACCTCGGCGCGCCGCATCCCGGAGGCGACCGTGGCCAGGCTGCCCGTCTACCAGCGGATCCTCGAGGAACTGCTGCGGTCGGGCACCGGCACGGTGTCCTCCGAGGTGCTGGCCTCGGCGGCCGGGCTGAACGCGGCCAAGGTCCGCAAGGACCTGTCGCTGCTGGGCTCGTTCGGCACGAGAGGCGCCGGTTACGACACCGCCTTCCTGGTCGAGCAGATCGACCGGGCGCTCGGGCTGGACCGCGACTGGCCGGTGGCCATCGTCGGCATCGGCAACCTGGGCCGGGCCCTGGCCAACTCGCAGGGGTTCACCTCCCGCGGGTTCCGCATCGCCGCCCTGCTCGACGTGGACGGGGACGTGGTGGGTGACCGCATCGGCGGCTCCGTGGTGCGGCACCTCGACGATCTCACCGAGGTGATGGCCGGGGACCCGCCCGTCATCGGGGTCATCGCCACCCCGGCGAGGGTGGCCCAGGAGGTGGCCGACCTACTGGTGGCGGCCGGGGTGGGCTCGCTCCTCAACTTCGCGCCCCGGGTGCTGACCGTCCCCCCCGACGTGCTCCTCCGCTACGTGGACCTCAGCATCGAGCTCCAGGTCATCAGCTTCTACGAGTCGCGCCGGGCCGGGCGCGACGCCGGGGCGCGGACGCCTCGTCCCCCGACGTGCCCGACGGTCCCGGCGGGGCCATGCCGGTCATCAGATCGGTGGGCGTGACCGGCGCCGAGGTGGACCGGGGCGCGCCCGATCCGGCCTGACGACTGGCGGTACCCGGCCCGGACCGGCATGCTGGATGCCCGGCCGACGCCCGGTAGCGTCGGAGGCGGCGCCGTGCCGACCCAGCTCGAGGAGTGGTGCACCAGCAGTGTCCGTTGTCGTCGTGGGCCTCGATCAACGCCAGGCGCCCCTCGAACTGCTCGAGCGGGTGACCATCGGCGACGACGCGCTGGACAAGGCGCTCTGCAACCTCCGCGACCGGTCCAACCTGTCCGAGGTGGCCGTCCTCTCCACCTGCCAGCGCACCGAGATCTACGCCGTGGTCGAGCGGTTCCACGACGGTGTGGCCGAGCTCGCAGGAGTTTCTGGCCACGACGGCGGGCGTCCCGCTCGACACCTTCCAGGAGCACCTGACGGTCAGGTTCGACGACGACGTGGCCGGCCACCTGTTCGCGGTGGCCGCCGGTCTCGAGTCGGCGGTGGTGGGGGAGTCGAGGTGCTCGGCCAGGTGCGGCGGGCGTGGGAGCGGGCCCGCCCGAGCGGGCGTCGGGCCCGGTGCTGGCCGCCCTGTTCCGCCATGCGGTCGAGACCGGCAAGCGGGTCCGGTCGGAGACCGCCATCGCCCGCGGCATCGACGTCGCTGTCGCACGGCGCCGTCGCCCTGGCCGCCGAGCAGGCCCGACCGGCGGGGGTGGTCGGCGGCCTGGCCGGCTCCCGGGTGCTGGTCATCGGGGCCGGCGAGATGGGCGAGGGCGTGCTGGCCGCCCTGGCCGCCCGGCCGCCGGGCGAGCGACCGGCGGCGGTGACGGTGGCCAACCGGACGCCGTCCCGGGCCCGGGACGCGGCTCGACGGCCTGGACGACGCCGGTTTCGCGTCCACCTGCGGGCTGGCCGGCTTCGACCGTCTGGGCGACCTGGTGGCCTCGCACCACGTCATCTTCTCCTCGGTGGCGACGACGCGGGCGGTGCTCGACGTCCCCCTGGTGATCGCGGCCCGCCAGGCGGTGGGCTCGGACGCCCCGCTGCTCGTCGTCGACCTGGGCGTGCCCCGCAACGTCGACCCCGAGGTCGGGGAGCTGGCCGGCGTCACCCTGCTCGACATGGACGTGCTGACGGCCGCGGTGGCCGAGGGCCATCGAGGGCCGCCAGGCCGCGGTGCCGGGACGCCGGCGACATCGTGGCGGCCGAGGACTCGACCGCTACCAGGTCGCCACCCGGGCCCGCAGCGCGGCCCCCGTGGTGTCGGCCCTGCGGGCCCGGGCCGAGGCGACCCGCTCGTCGGAGATCGAGCGCCGCCGGACGCGCCGGCGCGACCTGACGGACGCCCAGTGGCAACGAGGTCGACGAGGTCACGAGGTCGGTCGTGGCCAAGCTCCTGCACGAGCCGACGGTGGCCGTGAAGGAGGCGGCCGGTACCCCGCGGGGTGAGCGCCTGGTCGAGGCGCTCCGCGCCCTGTTCGACCTCGTAGGCGTGACCGGGCGCCCGCGGCTCCGGATGGCCACCCGTGGCTCTCCGCTGGCCCGGTGGCAGGCGGCCCGGGTGGCCGGCCTGCTGGCCGACGCCGGCGCCGGCCGACGGAACTGGTGGTGGTCACGACCACCGGTGACGCCGAGCCGGACGTGCCGCTCCACGCCGTCGGCGGGCAGGGCATCTTCGTCACGGAGGTGCAGGCGGCCGTGGCTCGCCGGCCGGGCCGACCTGGCCGTCCACTCGGCCAAGGACCTGCCGGCCTCGTCGCCGGCCGGGGCCTCGTGCTGGCTGTCGGTGCCGGAGCGGGCCGACCCGCGCGACGCCGTGGTCGGGCGCCTCGAGGCGGGCCTCGACGTCTGCCGCCGGGGCCGCCGGTGGCCACCGGGGCCGTCCGGCGGCGGGCCCAGCTGGCCGGCTCCGGCCGGACCTCCGCTTCACCGAGCTGCGGGGCAATATCGCCACCCGGCTGGCGGTGGCCGGCCACGACGGCGTCGACGCCGTGGTCGTGGCCCGGGCGGCCGCTCGACCGGCTCGGCTGGCGGGCGCCGGACGGCCTGGCCACCGTGACGCTCGGGGCCGACGAGATGCTGCCCCAGGTCGGCCAGGGGGCCCTGGCCGTCGAGTGCCGGGCCGGCGATGCCGAACTCCGGACCCTGCTGGCGGAGATCGACGACCCCGTCGCCCACGGGCGAGCTCGAGGCCGAGCGGGCCTTCCTGGCCGACTCGGCGGTGGCTGCACCCTGCCGGTGGCGGCGTCGGCCGTCGTGGGCGCCCGACGGCACGTTGCGCATCGAGGGCATGGTGGCCGAGGAGCGGCCCGGGGGCGACGACGTCGTCCTGCGGGACGGGCCGTCACCGGGGATCCCCACGGGCCCGGGGGGCCGGCGGCGACTCGGCCGGGCGCTGGCGGAGGGACTGGTGGCCGACGGCCGCCGCCGCCGGGGTCGGCTGGCCCGAGGAGGCGCGGCCGTGACCGTCTACCTGGTCGGGGCGGGCCCCGGCGATCCCGGGCTGCTGACCCGGCGGGGCGCCGACCTGCTGGCCCGGGCCGACGTCGTCGTCTACGACCGCCTGGTGTCCACCGGCATCCTGGCCCTGGCCCGACCGGGCGCCGCCCTCGTCGACGTGGGCCGGTGCCCGGGCGGTCCGGGCGCCAGGCGCACCATCAACGCCCTGTTGGTCGAGCACGGGGGTGACGGGGCCGAGGTCGTCCGCCTCAAGGGCGGCGACCCGTTCGTCTTCGGCCGCGGCGGGGAGGAGGCCGAGGCCCTCGCCGCGGCCGGCGTCCCCTTCGAGGTCGTCCCGGGCGTGTCCTCGGCCTTCGCGGCCCCGGCGGCCGCCGGCATCCCGGTCACCCACCGCGGCCTGTCGACGTCGGTGACCGTGGTCACCGGCCGGGTCGGGGACGGGCCGGGGAGCGGCGCCGTCGACTGGGGCGCCCTGGCGGCCACGCCCGGGACGCTGGTGGTGCTCATGGGCATGGCCGAGCGGGACGGCATCGCCGCCGCCCTGGTGGCGGCGGGCCGGGCCCGGTCCACCCCGGTCGCCGTCGTCCACTGGGGTACCACCGGGCGCCAGCAGGTGGTCCGTACCGACCTCGACGGGCTGGCGGTCGTGGACCTGCCGCCGCCCTCGGTCATCGTGGTCGGGGAGGTGGCCGCCCTGGACCTGGGCGACCCGGGGACGGGCGACGAGCCGGTGACCGGCCCGGGGCCGGGCGCCCTCGCCGGGGCCACCGTGGTGGTGACCCGGGCCCGGGCCCAGGCGTCGTCGCTGGCCGCCGGGCTCTCCGCCCTGGGGGCGGAGGTGATCGAGCTGCCCGTCGTCGAGATCGTCGACCCGGTCGACGGTGGGGCCGCCCTGGCGGCCGCGCTCCGCCGGGTGGCCGCCGGCGCCTACCGGTGGGTGGTGGTGACCTCGGCCAACGGCGCCCGTCGCATGGCGTCCGGGCTACCGGCACGGGACTGGCCGCCGGCGACCGGTCTGGCCGCCGTGGGTCCGGCCACCGCGGCCGAGCTGGAGGCGGCGGTGCGGCCGCCGGACGTGGTGGCGACGGAGGCCACCGCGGCCGCCCTGGCCGCCGCCGTCCCGCCGCCGGATGTGCCCGGCGACACGGCCGTCCTCTTCCCCCGGGCGGAGACCGTCTCGCCGGTGCTGGCCGACGGGCTGCGGGCGGAGGGCTGGATGGTCGACGAGGTCGTCGCCTACCGGACGGTGGCGGCCCGGCCGGACCGGTCGCTGGTGGTGGCGGCGGCGTCCGCCGACATCGTCACCTTCACCTCGCCCTCGACGGTCGCCCGCTTCGTGGACCTGATGGAAGCCCACGGCGTGGCCCGGCGTCGGTCGGACGGACCGGGCGCCCCTGGTGGCCTGCATCGGCCCGACGACGGCGGCCGCCGCCACCTCGGCCGGCCTGGCGGTGGCGGCCGTGGCCGACCGCCACGACGCCGCCGGCCTGGTCGACGCCGTCGCCCGCGTGTGGGCGGCCACGGGCGCGGTCCGGCCGGAGGGGGGCCGGGCCGGCCGAAGGGGACGGAGCACGGCGCGGCGACCACGCCCGGCGACCTGCCGTAGGCTCGCAGGATGCCCGGGCCAGCAGCTCGCCAACGCGGTGGGGGGTTTCCGGCGCGCCGTCTGCGCCGCCTCCGGCGCACGCCGGCGCTCCGACGCCTGGTGGCCGAGACCTCGCTGTCCGTCGACGATCTGATCGCCCCGCTGTTCGTAGCGACGGCATCGACGACCCCCGGCCGATCGCGTCGCATGCCGGGCGTCGTGCAACACACGCCGGCCACGTTCCTGGTCGAGGTGGCCCGGCGGCCACCTGGGCGTGCCGGCGCTGATCGCCTTCGGCATCCCCGCCCCGAGGCAGGGACGCCGCCGGCAGCGCGGCGTCGGCGACCGACGGCATCGTCCAGCGGGCCCTGGCCGCCGCCCGCCAGGCCGTCGGCGACGGCATGGTGCTGATCGCCGACTGCTGCCTCGACGAGTACACGGATCACGGGCACTGCGGCGTCCTCGACCCCGACACCGGGGAGGTCGACAACGACGCCACCCTGCGCGCGCTACGCCGAGGTGGCCCTGGCCCAGGCGGCCGCCGGTGCCGACGTCGTCGCCCCCAGCGGCATGATGGACGGGCAGGTCGGCGCCGTCCGCACCGCCCTGGACGAGGCCGGCCGCACCGAGACGGCCGTCCTCGCCTACTCCGCCAAGTACGCCTCCGCGCTCTACGGCCCGTTCCGGGACGCCGTCGACGTGGCCATCACCGGTGGCGGCGACCGCCGCACCTACCAGCAGGACGTGCGCAACCGGCGCGAGGCGCTGGCCGAGGTGGCCCTCGACCTGGCCGAGGGAGCCGACATGGTGATGGTCAAGCCCGCCCTGTCCTACCTCGACGTGATCGCCGCCGTACGGCGCCGGGTCCCCGTGCCGCTGGTGGCGTACCACGTGAGCGGCGAGTACGCCATGGTCCGCGCCGCGGCCGAGCGGGGCTGGCTCGACGGCACGGCGGTGGCCCTGGAGCACGTGGGCGCCATCCGCCGCGCCGGCGCCGACGCCGTCATCACCTACTTCGCGGCCGAGCTGGCCGAGGAGCTCGGCCGGTGACGGCCACCGACCCGGCCCCGGGCCCGGTCGGCCGAGCTCTTCCGGCGGGCCCAGCGGGTCATCCCGGGCGGGGTGAGCTCGCCGGTCCGGTCGTTCCGCTCGGTGGGCGGGACCCCCTACTTCGTCGCCCGGGGCGAGGGCGCAGGTCGTCGACGTCGACGGCAACGGGTACCTCGACTACGTGCAGTCCTACGGCGCGTCCTCCTCGGTCACGCCCACCCCGCCGTCGTCGAGGCCGTCACCGGCTCGGCCGCCCTCGGCACGACGTTCGGTGCGCCGACCGAGGGCGAGGTCGCCCTGGCCGAGGCGATCTGCCGGCGGCGTCCCCGGCTGTGACCAGGTGCGCCTGGTGTCGTCGGGCACCGAGGCGGCCATGTGCGCCGTGCGGGTGGCGCGCGGGTCCACCGGACGGTCGCGGGTGGTCAAGTTCGCGGGGTGCTACCACGGCCACTCGGACGGCCTGCTCGCCGGCGGCGGCAGCGGGGTGGCCACCCTGGGCCTGCCCGGCTCGGCCGGCGTCACCGAGGCGGCCGTGGCCGAGACGGTGGTCGCCCCCTACAACGTGGTGCCGGAGCTCGACGCCGAGGTGGCCTGCGTCATCGTGGAACCGGTGGCCGCCAACATGGGACTGGTGGCCCCGGCACCGGGCTTCCTCGAAGGGTTGCGGGCGGCCTGCGACGCGTCGGGCGCCCTGCTGATCTTCGACGAGGTCATCACCGGGTTCCGCCTCGGCGAGTCCGGTGCCGCCGGCCGGTACGGCGTCCGGCCCGACCTGTGGTGCTTCGGCAAGGTGATCGGAGGGGGCCTGCCGGTGGGCGCCTTCGGCGGCCGGCGGGACGTGCTGGCCGTCCTCGCGCCCGAGGGGCCCGTCTACCAGGCGGGCACGCTGTCGGGGAATCCGCTCGCCACCGCGGCCGGCCTGGCCGTACTGGAGACCGTGGACGCGGGCCGCGTACGAGCGCCTGGCCGCCCGGGTCGCCGACCTGGCGTCCTCACTGGGCGCCGTGCTGGCGGCCGGGCTCGACGGCACCGGGTACGGCGCCCAGGTCCCGGTGGTCGGTCCGCTCTTCGGCATCTATTTCGTCAACGCGGGCGTGCCGCCGGTCGCCGACTACGACGGTGCCGCCGACTCGGCCGGCACCGGCCTCTACTCGACCTTCTTCTCGGCCATGCTGGCCGCAGGGGTGGCGCTGGCGCCGGGCCCCTACGAGGTGGCGTTCACCTCGATGGCCCACGACGCCGCCGACCTGGACGCCACCGTGGCCGCGGCCGAACGGGCCGTGGCGGCGGTGGCGGCGGGTGTGCGATGACGAGGGCCGCGACCCGTCGCCGGCGGATGGGCGGAGCGCCCGTCGCCGCGCATAGCGTCGGGGGCAACACACCGGCCGTACGCCGTCCCCGAGGCGTGCGGCACCCGGAGTCAGGAGTTTGCAAAGCTGTCGGGGACGCCTGCCGGATGTGACCGCCGGCAGGTGGACGAGGGCGCATGCTGTACGAGGTAAAAAGGAGCTCAAGATGACGCTGGGTGCAACAGATCTGCCCCCTGAGGGCATGCTGCTCGGCGGCGTCGCCCTGGCGGGCGACCCGGCCAAGGGCACCGCGACGACCGAGGGACTGAGCCTCCTCTTCTCGGCGGCGGGCATCACCGTCCAGGGGCCCCAGCCGGGGAACGAGCGGCTGCTGGCGTGGACGGGCCTCGACTCGGCGTCGTGCAACGAGCGCACGCAGCTCGGCAACGGCGAGGACGCCGTCGCCCTGGTGCTGACGGCGTCCGGCCAGTCGGTGCGCTTCCTCCTGCCGTCGTCGAACGTGTCACCGGGCCAGGCGGCCTACCTCGATCAGGCCCTCCCGCAGTGGCTGGACCGCTACCGGGCCGCCGGCCAGGCGGCCCAGGCCACCGCCCCGCCGCCCCCGCCGGCGGCCACCGCCCCGCCCCCGCCCGCGCCGGCGGCCGCACCCCCTCCGCCCGCACCCGCTCCGGCGCCGCCCGCACCGGCCCCGACCGCTCCCGTGGCGCCCGTCGCTCCGGCCGCCCAGGCGGCGTCGTCGCCGTCGGCAGGCATGCCGGCCACGGCGGGCATGGCGGCCACCGCCATCGGGGCGGCGGCCGTGGTCACGTCACCGGGTGTCCAGACCACCTCTCCGGCCGCGCCCCCGGCGCCGCAGGGCCCGGCGCCGGCGGCGTCGACGACGCCCCTGGCGGCACCCGAGGGTGCCATCCCGGCGGCGGCCACCGAAGGGGTGGCCCCGGACGGCGGGCTGCTGGACGCGGCCGCCATCGACCCGGCCACGGGCGCGGCCGTCTGGCCGGATCCCATGGCCGCCGGCGGCGACGTCATCCTGGCGCCGACGCAGAAGGAGAAGAAGTCGCGCTTCGGCCGCAAGAAGAAGAGTGCCGAAGAGGCGGCCACCGCGGCCGTGGCCGCGGCGGCCACCGCCGCCGTGGTCAGCGGCACGGGCACGGCGCCCCCTCCACCGGTGGGCGCCCCCCAGGCGCAGTGGGCGGCGCCGCCCGCGCCGGGTGCGCCCCCGCCGCCCGCCGGGGCGCCCGGCTTCCCACCGCCTCCCCCGGCGCACCCGGCGCACCCGGCGCCGCCGGCGCACCCGGGTTCGCGCCCCCGCCCCCGCCGCCGGGCGCACCCGGCACCGTCGACCTGCCGCCCGCGCCCGACGCCTACCAGGCCTCCGAGCCCGGCAGCGCCAACGGACTCGTGCCGGTAGGGCCGGTGGCACCCGCCCCGGTAACGCCCGAGAAGAACCGGAGGCCGCTGTACCTGCTCATCGGGCTGCTGGTGGTCATCGCGCCGGCCGGCGGCTTCTACTACTGGCACAACCACAAGAGCTCGTCGACCACCACCACCACCACCATCTCGACCCCCTCGACGGGGAGCTCGATCGGCGCAGACGCCGCCCTGGCCGCCAGCGTGAACATCACCCGGGCCGACCTTCCGGCCGGATGGACGGTGTCGGGCACGCCGGGGCAGGTGCTGCAGGTGCCCACGGCCGAACGGGCGGCCACCGCCGCCGCCGTCCCGGCCTTCGCCTCGTGCCTGGGCGTGTCCGAGACCATCGTCTCGGGCCAGTTCGGCCACACCGTCGGCGCCGCCGTCTCGGCCCGGTCGGCGTCGCCCCGGTTCGCCCTCGCGGGCAGTCCGGCCACCACCATCGACTCCCGCTCGGCGGTGCTGCGGAGCTCGGCCGCCGTCACCGCCGACCAGGCACCGTTCAAGAGCCCGAAGTTCGTGAGCTGCTTCCAGACGTTCCAGGAGAGTGTCTACGGTGCGGCCGCCGCCGGCACCACCGTGCAGGTGTCGCAGGTGCAGCTGGCCGCAGCAGCCCCGGTGGTGTCCTACGGCTACATCTCCACCGTCACCATCCCCAACCAGGGCACCGTCGTGAACGGCCAGGCATTCGTGTTCGGCGGCCGGGTCGAGGCCGTGCTGGAGCCGGTGACGAACGTGCCGCCGTTCCCGTCCGACGCCTTCAACATGTCGTACCAGGCGCTCCTCCAGAACATGGCGGCCGCGTCCACGAAGTGATCGCGGCGGATGCCCCGGCCGGCCCCGGCCGGGGCATCCGCCCCTAGCCGGCGGCGGGCAGCGCCCCGGCGAGCCCGGCCAGCGCCCGGTAGGCGGCTTCGGCCGGACCCAGCTCGTCCGGCCGAAGCAGGTTGGCCATGATGCGGAGCACCCACGTCATCAGGCTCTCGGAGTGCATGCCCGTCCCCACGCAGAGGCGCATCAGCTCGGGACGGCTGATGACCCTGATGAAGGCCTTGGCCACCCGGTAGTACAGACCGTAGAGCTCCTCGAGCCGCTCCTCGTAGCCGAGAAGGGCCGCCGGGCCCCCTCCGCAGAGCGCCTCGCCGACCGACGCCGCCGCCAGGCGACCGGTCTCGTACCCGTAGGCGATGCCCTCGCCGTTGAACGGGTTGATGGCGCCGGCGGCGTCCCCGACGACCAGGGTGGTGGCTCCCGACCCTCGGGCCGACGGACAGTCCCATGGCCAGCTTCCCCCCGGTGGCCGGGCCCAGCGCGTGGCCGCGGGCGACAGCTCCCACGACGCCGGAGCCCACTCGACGAAGGCCTCCATGAGCTGGGAGGTGTTGACACCCTTCCAACGCTTGTCGGTCGACAGCAGGCCCACGCCCACGTTCACCCGACCGTCCCCGAGGGGGAAGATCCACCCGTAGCCGGGGACGACCTCGCCGGCGCCGTCACGGATGTCGAGGTGGGACTCGATGAAGGGGTCGTCGTGGCGGGGTGAGCGGTAGTAGCCGCGGAGCGCCATGCCCATCGGCTGGCGACGGTCGCGGGAGGTGCCGAGGGCACGTCCGAAGCGGGAATTGGCGCCGTCGGCCACCACCACGTAGCGGGCCCGGACCTCGCGGGCCGTCCCCGAGGCCGCCTCCCGCACGACGGCACCCGAGCACCCCGGCAGGCTGCCGCTGCTGTGGCTGCCGCCGCCGGGCCCGTCGAGGAGGGGGGCGACCGCCTCGGCCCCCTGCCAGATGGTCGCACCCGCCTTGGCCGCCCGCTCGGCCACCAGCCGGTCGAGGTCGTGGCGGGTGATCACGTACCCGTAGAGGGGAAGCTGGGGTGGTCCGGCCACCGCATGTCGAGCACCTGCCCGTAGGCATGGGCCCTGAGGCCGTCGACCCGGTGGGCGCCGGCGAGCGCCCCCTCGAGCCCCATGTCGGCCAGCTGGCGGACCGATCGGGGGGTCAGGCCGTCCCCGCACGTCTTCTCACGGGGGAAGACCTTCTTCTCGACCACGGCCACATCCCACCCGGCCTCCGCCAGCCAGTAGGCGCACGCCGAACCCGACGGGCCGCCACCCACGACGAGCACGTCGAAGAGGTGCCCGGGATCGGGTCGGGGGGATCTGTCCGGTCACGACCCCCGATGGTGACGCGCCGTCGGCGCTGCGCTCACGGCACGTCCCGGGCCGGCTCCGCCGGCCCCGGATGGCGGGCCCGACGCCAGGCCGGCGGATGTGCCTCAGCGCAGGCGCCCGTGGTAAAACCGAGACCGTCGTGGCCGACTACCTGCCGATCCTCGTGCTATTGGCCCTGAGCTTCCTCTTCGCCAGTATCTCCATCGTGGCGTCGAGACTGCTCGGGCCCCGGAAGCGGCCGACCGCGGCCAAGGTGGCGCCCTACGAGTGCGGCATCGTGCCCGACTTCGAGCCGCCGACCCGCTTTCCGGTCCGCTTCTACCTGGTGGCGATGATCTTCATCATCTTCGACATCGAGATCGTCTTCCTCTATCCGTGGGCGGTCGTCTTCCACGAGCTGCGCTCGTTCGGACTGGTCGAGGTGCTGGTGTTCGCGGTGGTGGTGTTCGCGTCCTTCCTCTACCTGGTGAGCAACGGCGCCCTGACCTGGGGCCCCGCCCGCGACTCGAATCGGCCATGCCGGAGCGGACGTCGCGGTCGACCATCGTCCGCATCAGCGGCACTCCCGGCGAGCCGGACCGGCCCGCGGGGCCGGCCGGGCCCGTCGGCCCCGGCCGGGCGGCCTGAGCGGGGCCGGGGCGACCATGGGACTCGAGGACCTCCAGCACAATTTCCTGACCGGCCGCATCGAGGACCTCGTCAAGTGGGCCCGGCGGTACTCGATGTGGCCCGCCACCTTCGGGCTGGCATGCTGCGCCATCGAGATGATGTCCGTGGGGGCCGCCGACTTCGACCTGGCCCGGTTCGGCATGGAGGTCTTCCGGGCCTCCCCGCGCCAGGCCGATCTGATGATCGTGGCCGGACGGGTCTCCCAGAAGATGGCCCCCGTCCTCCGCCAGGTCTACGACCAGATGATGGAGCCCAAGTGGGTGCTGTCGATGGGCGTCTGCGCCAGCTCGGGAGGCATGTTCAACAACTACGCCATCGTCCAGGGCGTGGACCAGATCGTCCCGGTGGACGTCTACGCCCCCGGCTGCCCGCCGACGCCCGAGACCCTTATGCACGCCATCCTGACGCTGCACGAGAAGGTCCGCACCGGCGAGCTCACCCGCCGGCGCGACACCTGGAGCCCGTCGGGCCCCCTGGCCGCGCAGGCGGCGCCGCTGTCGGCCGACGAGGGCGCCGACACCGACGATGCCCGGGGCCGCGACGGCGAGGACCCGGCATGGACGCCCGGTCGACCCGATGCCGTCCACGTGGGCACGCCCAAGCGCAACCCGGTGATCGCCCGGTCGGTGGGGAAGCCGCTGTGACCTGGCACCGACGGGTCTCGCCGCCACGGCGGCCGGTGCGGTGACCTCGGACGTGCCCGACCTGGTCTACGTGGACCGGGACCGCTACCACGCGGCCGTCGAGACCTACCGCGACGGCGGTTTCGAGCTGTGCGCCGACCTGTGCGCCGTCGACTACCTGTCGCACCCGGACCACGCCGTGCCCGAGGGCATCCACGCCGAGCGGTTCGAGGTCGTCGTCAACCTGCTGTCGCTGAGCGCCCGGCAGCGGCTCCGGCTGCGGGTCCAGGTACCCGAGTCGGCACCCGAGGTGGCCTCCATCTTCGATCTCTATCCCGGCGTCGAGGCCATGGAACGCGAGGCCTACGACATGGTGGGGGTGGTCTTCATCGGGCATCCCGACCTGACGCGGATCCTCATGCCCGAGGAGTGGGAGGGGCACCCCCTGCGAAAGGACTACGGCGTCGGACGGGTGCCCGTGCAGTTCAAGGGAGCCCCGGGGCCGCGATGACCGACGACAGCGACGATCTCTACGCCGTCCCGACACCGACCTGCCCGTCCCGTGTCGGGCCAGCCTATCCCGAGCCGACCACACCCGCACCAGCACCGGCCTGGTGGTCGAGACCTCCGAGGGTCCCCAGGAGCTGCGGCGGCGGCGGGACAGGAACCCGGCGAGCTCCGGCGCGAGGTCGGCTCGGTGCTGCGCCTGCCCGAGGGGGCGGGCGTCGACATCGGCGACATCGACATCGAGCAGACCGACGACGAGCGGATGATCATCAACATGGGTCCGCAACACCCCTCCACCCACGGGGTGCTGCGGCTGATGCTCGAGCTCGACGGCGAGACCGTGCTGCGGACGAAGCCGATCATCGGCTACCTCCACACCGGCATGGAGAAGACGGGCGAGGAGCTTACCTACGTGCAGGGCGCCACCAACGTGACGCGCATGGACTACCTGTCGCCGCTCAACAACGAGCTCGTCTTCTCGCTGGCGGTGGAGGCGCTGCTCGGCCTGGAGCTCCCGGAGCGTGTCCTGTGGATCCGGATGCTGATGTCGGAGCTGAACCGGCTCTCGTCCCACCTGATGTGGATGGCGACCAACGGCATGGACCTCGGGTCGACCTCGATGATGATCTACGGGTTCCGCGAGCGCGAGATGATCCTGTCGTTCCTCGAGAAGACCACCGGGCTGCGGATGAACCACAACTACATCCGGCCCGGCGGCGTCGCCGCCGACCTGCCCGACGGGTGGGAGGACGACATCACCGTCATCTGCGACACCATCGCACCCCGTGTCGACGAATACGACGAGCTGCTGACCGGCCAGCCCCTCTTCCGCCAGCGGACCGAGGCGTCGGCGCCTCTCCGCCGAGGAGGCGCTGGCCCTGGGGCTGACCGGGCCGATCCTGCGGTCGACCGGCGTGCCCTGGGACCTCCGGCGGTCGATGCCCTACCTCCGCTACGACCAGGTCGAATTCGACGTCATCGTCGGCACCTTCGGCGACAACTTCGACCGCTACTCGATCCGCATCAACGAGATCCGCGAGTCGGTCCGGATCGTCCGCCAGATCCTCGACAAGATGCCCCGGGGGACTACCGGGTCCAGGACAAGAAGGTCACCCCGCCGCCGCGCGGCCGCATCGACGAGTCGATGGAAGCCCTCATCCACCACTTCAAGGTGTTCACCGAGGGGTTCCGCGTGCCCGAGGGCGAGGTCTACGTGGCCATCGAGTCCCCCCGTGGGGAGCTCGGCTGCTACCTCGTCTCCGACGGGACGTCCAAGCCCTACCGGCTCCACATCCGCGCCCCGAGCTTCGTCAACCTGCAGGCGTTGCCCGCTCATGATGCGCGGCGGGCTGATGGCCGACGCCGTGGCCGTGTCTCCTCCGTCGACCCCGTCATGGGGGAGGTGGACCGGTGAGCGGCCATCGCCCCCTGTGCGCCGGCACGTGCGCCACCCCCTGGCGCCGACGTCCGGGAGCTGATCGCCCTCTACCCCGAGCCGCGCTCCGCCCTGATCCCCCTCTGCCACCTGGCCCAGGAGCAGGACGGCTGGCTGAGCCCGAGGCCATGGTCGAGATCGCCGAGCTCGTCGGCCTGACCCCGGCCGAGGTGCTCGGCACGGCCCCTTCTACGACATGCTCCACACCGAGCCGGTCGGCACCCTTCCTGGTGGCGGTGTGCACCAACATCGCCTGCCTGCTCAACGGGGCCGCCGAGCTGCTCGAGCACGCCGAGGACGTCCCTTGGCGGTCAACGCCGGGGGCACCACCCCCGACGGCGCCATCACCCTCGAGGAGGCCGAGTGCCTCGCCGACTGCGACCGGGCACCGTGCGTGCAGGTGAACCACCGCTTCGTCGGCGCGCAGACGCCGGCGTCGTTCGACGCCCTGATCGCCGACCTCCGCAGCGGCGCCCGGGCCGACGGACATCCCGGCGCACGGGACCCTGGTCCGGGTCCGCCGGACCGTTGGCTGGGCGTCGAGGCCGATCCGGCGGCGGTGGCGGCCGAGGCTCGGCCATGGCGCCGGCGATGGCCGACGCGGGCGGCCGCCGCGGACGGCAGGGGCGCCGCGATGACGGTGAACCGAGGCCCCCCGCATCGTCACCTCCCGGCTGGACCACCCCGACGCCCACACCCTGGCCGGCTACCTGGCCACCGGCGGCTACGAGGGCCTGCGCAAGGCCCTGTCGATGACGCCGGAGGCGGTGGCGGCCGAGGTCGACACGGCCAGCCTGCTCGGACGGGGCGGCGCCGGCTTCCCGGCCGGTCGGAAGTGGGCCATGCTCCGCAAGGCACCGGTGACCTACCTGGTGGTCAACGGCGACGAGTCGGAGCCGGCCACCTTCAAGGACCACCTGCTGATCGAGCGGGACCCCCACCAGCTGGTCGAGGGGGTGCTCATCGCCGCCTACGCCCTGCAGGTCACGCCGGGTCTTCATCTTCATCCGGGGCGAGTTCGCCCTCGGCCTCGAACGCATGCAGTCGGCCGTCAACGAGGCCTACGCCCACGGGGCCGTCGGGCGCCGACATCTTCGGGTCGGGCTTCTCGATCGACCTGGTGGTCCACCCGGGTGCCGGCGCCTACATCTGCGGCGAGGAGACCGCGCTGCTCGAGTCGCTCGAGGGCAAGCGCGGGTTCCCCCGGATCAAGCCTCCGTTCTTCCCGGCCGCCATCGGCCTCTACGGCCAGCCGACCGTGGTCAACAACGTCGAGACCATGTCCAACCTGCCCTGGATCATCCTCAACGGCGGCGCCGCCTTCGCCGCCCTCGGCGGCGGCCGCTCGGACCGGCACGCGGCTCTTCGCCCTGGCGGGCCACGTCAACAACCCGGGCGTCTTCGAGCTCGAGATGGTCAAGACGACCTTCCACGACCTCATCTACGCGCCCGTGCTCGGCGGCGGGATCCCCGACGGTCGCGAGCTCAAGGCGTTCATCCCCGGCGGCGTCTCGGCGCCCGTGGTTCGGTCCCGACCAGATCGACCTCCCCCTCGGGCAGGACGAGGTCGGCGAGGCCGGGTCCATGCTCGGCTCGGGGTCGATCGTGGTCATGGACGACCACACCTGCGTGGTGCGGGCGGCCTGGCGCATCACCAAGTTCTTCTCCCGCGAGTCCTGCGGGCAGTGCACGCCCTGTCGCGAGGGCTGCGGGCTGGCTCGAGCGCATCATGGAGCGCATCGAGACCGGCCACGGGCGCGAGGAGGACCTCGACCTCCTGCTCGACGCCTGCGACAACATCTCCCCGGGCTGGCGTGGCCGCCCCAGCAGACGACCATCTGCGTGCTCGGGCCGTCCATCCCGTCGTCGATCGCCTCGGCCATCCGCATGTTCCGTGACGAGTTCCTCGTCCACATCAAGGACGGCGGGTGCCCCTTTGACTGACCAGCGCCACCCGTCCGGGGACGCCGGACGACGTCCCGGTGCGAGCCGTCACCTCACGCTCGACGGGCGCGAGGTGCAGGCCCGCAAGGGCGAGCTGCTCATCGCCGCGGCCGAGCGCGCCGGCGTCTTCATCCCGCGTTTCTGCTACCACCCGCGGATGAGCTCCGTCGGGATGTGCCGGATGTGTCTGGTCGAGGTGTCGGCCCGCGCGGGGCGACGTGCAGCCGTCGTGCTTCATCGAGGTCACCGAGGGCTCCGAGGTCGTCACCGACTCCGAGAAGGTGAAGAAGGCCCAGGACGGCGTCCTCGAGTTCCTGCTCGTGAACCACCCGCTCGACTGCCCCGTGTGCGACAAGGGCGGCGAGTGCCCGCTGCAGGACCAGACCCTCGCCTACGGGCCGGGCGAGAGCCGGTTCGTCGAGGAGAAGCGCCACTTCGAGAAGCCCATCCCCATCTCCGACCTGGTCCTCCTCGACCGCGAGCGCTGCATCCAGTGCAGCCGCTGCACCCGCTTCGCCGACGAGGTGGCCGGAGAGGCGCAGATCGACTTCATCGGCCGGGGCGAGCGGCTCGAGGTCGACACCTTCCCCGAGCTGCCCTTCACGTCGTACTTCTCGGGCAACACCGTCCAGATCTGCCCGGTGGGCGCGCTGACGGCCACGCCCTACCGGTTCACCGCCCGGCCGTGGGACCTCGACCAGGTGGAGTCGACGTGCACCACGTGCGCCATGGGCTGCCGGGTGGCCGTCCAGTCGTCGGCCAACCGGCTCACCCGGCTCCTCGGCATCGACTCCGAGCCCGTCAACCACGGGTGGCTGTGCGACAAGGGCCGGTTCGCATTCGAGGCGGTCAACGACGAGGACCGCCTGACCCGGCCGCTGGTGCGGGTCGACGGCGAGCTGGTCCCGAGCACGTGGAACGAGGCCCTGGCGGCGGCGGCCGAGGGGCTCGCCGCCGCCCGGTCCGACGGCGGCCCGGAGGCGGTCGGGGTCATCGGCGGCGCCCGGCTCACCAACGAGGGTGCCTATGCCTGGGTCAAGCTGGCCAAGGGCGTCATCGGCACCGACTCCGTGGACGCCCAGCTGGGTGACGGCCTGCCGGCGGCGACCGTGCTCGGTCTGCCGCGCGGCGACCATCGACGACGCCGCCGCCGCCGAGACCGTCGTCCTGCTCACCGGCGACGTCCGCGAGGAGCTGCCGGTCCTGTTCCTGCGGCTCCGGGCCGCCGCCGTCGACGGATCGACGTCGCTCGTCGAGCTCTCGGCCCACGCCACCTCGCTGACGCCGTACTGCGGCGGCATCGCTCCGGCACCGGCCCGGGGAGGTGGCCGACGTGGTCGGCGCCCTCCGTCGACACCGGCGGGCCCACGCCGTCCGGGGTCGATGCGTCGACGCGCTGGAGACCGCCCGGCGGCTGGCCTGGGAGCCGGGCGGGTGGTGGTGGTGCTCGGCCGGCCCTCCCTGGCCGAGGACGCCCGGCTGGTGGCCGAAGCCGCCCGGCGGCTGGCCGCCGCCCTGCCCGGGCCCGCTTCCTCCCCGGCCTGCGGCGGGGGAACGTGCGCGGTGCGCTCGACATGGGCATGGCCCCCGGACTGCTGCCCGGGCGGGTGACCCTCGAGGCCGGCCGCCACTGGTTCGACGAGCCGAGTGGGACACCGGTGCCGCCACGCCCGGGCCGCGACACGGCCGCCATGCTGGCCGCCGCGTCCGGAACTGAGGCCGCGGGGACGACCCGCTGGGCGCCCTCGTCCTGCTGGGCGCCGACCCGCTTCGGACTTCCCCGACCGCGCCCTGGCTCGCCGCGCCCTCGAGGGCCCGGCCTTCGTGGTGGCGGTGGCCACGTCGCCCGGTCCCGCCACCGACGCCGCCGACGTCGTGCTGCCGGCGGCGGCCGCCCACGAGCGGCCGGGTACCACCACCAACATCGAGGGCCGGGTCAGCCGGCTCGGCCAGAAGCTCGTGGCCCCCGGGCAGGCGTGGCCGGACTGGATGATCGCCGGCGAGCTGGCCACCCATCTCGGCGGCGACCTGGGCTTCGATTCGGTCGCCGGCGTCTGGGACGAGATCGAGCGGCTGGCCCCCGCCTACCGCGGCGTCACGGCCGAGGTGCTCTCGCCCCCGGCGGCCCGCGACGGGGTCGTCGTCCCACTGGACACGACCCCCGGCCGGCCGGCAGGGGTCGTGGTGCCCATCGATCCCATCGCCTTGCCGGGGGTGGAATCGGTCGAGCGGCAGGGCGCGCCGCCGCGGGCCGGGTGGCGCGAACAGCCCACGGCCGAGGTGGCCGACCCGGCGGCGAGCGACCCGGCGCCGCTGTCCGGCGAGGGATACCGGCGCCGACCGTGCTGGCCGCCCCGGCTCCGGCGGCGGCCCCGACCGTGCCGGTCACGGACAGCTACTCCTTCCGGATGGTGGCCTCGAGGGTCCTCTACGACGAAGGGGACGCCGCGCTCGGGCCTCGCCGGCGCTGGCCGCGCTGGTGCCGGAGGGCGCCCTGCGGGTCAATCCGCACGACCTGGCCGACCTGGGCATCCCCGACGGCGGCCGGCTCCGGGCCACGACGGCGACGGCCACCGCCGTGGTCGACGCCGTGCCCGATGCGTCCCTCCTCCCCAAGGTGGTGGCGGCACCGCCTTCAACGTGCCCATCGACGACGGCACCATCGCCGATCTCATCGACGCCGGCGCGCCGGTGACCGAACTGCGGCTGGAGACGCCGTGAACGTGCTCCACCTGCTGGCCGACACCACGAGCGATCCCCTCTTCACCAGCGGAGTGACGTGGGTCGACGTCCTGATCGTCGTCATCAAGGCCCTGGTCGTCTTCGGGGCGCTGCTGGTGTCGGTGATGCTGATGATCTGGTTCGAGCGCAAGGTCATCTCGGACATGCAGAGCCGCATCGGTCCCAACCGGGCCGGTCCGTTCGGCATCGCCCAGACGATGGCCGACGGCATCAAGCTGTTCTTCAAGGAGGACCTCATCCCCGACCGGTCCGACCGGTTCGTGTTCAAGCTGGCACCGTTCCTGGCCATCATCCCGGCCTTTCTCATCTTCGCCATCGTTCCCATCGGGGGCGTGGTGGTCATCGGCGGCCACGTGGTGCTGCTGCAGCTGGCCAACCCGCCGATGGGCATCCTGTTCCTGCTGGCGATGTCGTCGATCGCCGTCTACGGCGTGATGCTGGCGGGTTGGTCCTCGGGCTCGAAGTACCCGCTGCTCGGCTCGGTGCGGGCCTCCGCCCAGATGATCTCCTACGAGGCGGCGCTGGGAATGACGGTGGTGACGGTGGTGCTGGTCACCGGGTCGCTCACCACCCGGGCGATCGTCGTGGCCCAGTCCGTCCACGCCTGGCAGTGGAACGTGATCCGGCTGGGGGTGGTGCCCTTCGTCATCTTCTTCATCGCCATCATCGCCGAGACGAACCGGCCGCCCTTCGACCTGGTGGAGGCGGAGTCCGAGCTGGTGGGCGGCTTCCACACCGAGTACTCGTCGCTGAGGTTCGCCCTGTTCTTCCTGGCCGAGTTCATGAACACGATCACGATGTCGGCCATCACCGTGACCCTCTTCTTCGGTGGCCCCGACGGGCCGGTGCCCCACATCCCCGGCACGCATCTACTGGGTGTGGCCGATCCTGTGGTTCCTGGGCAAGACGATCATCTTCCTGTTCGTCTTCGTGTGGCTGCGGGCCGCGCTGCCCCGCCTCCGCTACGACCAGCTGATGGATCTCGGCTGGAAGCGCATGATCCCCCTGGCCCTGGGCTGGCTGCTCATCGTGGCCGCCTTCATCTCCGGGGCGTGGTGGGGTCTGGGCGTGACGGCCGCCGTGATCGTCGCCGGCGTGCTGGCGGCCCGGTCCTTCTCCATCGGGGCCGCGCGAGCCGCCGAGCGGGCCATCCTGCCCGAGGTGGGGCCCCGGCTGTGGTCCCGCCAGGCGGCCACGGCGGCCGCGCCCCTGGCGCCGGCAACGCCGTCGGCACCGGGAGGGGAGGGGACATGACCTCACCGGACGTCCCCCGCCAGCGCCAGCACTTCTTCGGCGGGTTCAAGCTGACCCTCGAACACCTCGGGCGCCTGCCGGTCACCCGCCAGTACCCCGAGGAGAAGCGTCCCAAGCAGCCACGCCAGCACGGCCGTCACGTCCTCAACCGCTATGAGGACGGCATGGAGAAGTGCATCGGCTGCGAGCTGTGCGCCGGTGTCTGCCCGGCGGACTGCATCTACGTCCGCGGCCTGGACAACCCGCCCGACCACCCGGTCTCACCGGGCGAACGCTACGGGTACGTCTACGAGATCAACTTCCTCCGGTGCATCCATTGCGACCTGTGCGTGGAGGCCTGCCCGACCGAGGCCATCACCGAATCGAAGCTGATGGAGTTCTCCTTCACCAACCGCGACGACGCCATCTACACCAAGGACGAGCTGCTGGTGGACGACGAGGGCCGGCCCCGGCCGCAGCCCTGGGAGGACTGGCGGGAAGGTGACGACCTCCACACCTCCGGATGGATGCGGGCCACGTCCCCCTCCGGCAGCGCCGCATTCGAGGGCGAGGTGCAGTGGTCGGGTGAGCTCGGCTACGGCGTGCGCGCCCCCGAGGGCGGCCAGAGCGGTGGCCGTGACGACGCCGCCACCGGGTCCAAGCCGCTGCGCGAGACCCTTGAGCGCCACCTGCGCCCGGCCGACCTTCCGGCAGCCAAGCGGGGCGGGCGGGGCGCCATGGGCCGGCTCAAGGAGAAGCTCGAGCGGTTCTCGCCCGGTGCCGGCGCCAAGTACCGCGACCAGGCCGATGCCGACTACCGGGCCGACCTGGCCGCCGGGGACGTCGAGCATGACGCCGGTGACGTCGCGGACGTCGAACATGACGCCGCGGACGCAGGTGACGCCGCCGCCGGGGGGGAGCACCCGTGAACCCCGTGGCCACGACCATGATGCTGGCGGCGGCGCACGCCACGACCGTCGACATCGTCACCTTCGCGGTGGCCGGGGCCATCGTGCTGGCCGGTGCGGTGGGCGTCGTCGTCGCCCGCAACCCGGTGCACGCCGCCCTGATGCTGGTGATGACGCTGTTCGGGGTGGCCGTGCTCTTCGTCCTCCAGCACGACGATTTCCTGGCCGCCGTCCAGGTCATCGTCTACGCCGGCGCCATCGTGGTGCTGTTCCTCTTCGTGATCATGTTCCTCGGGGTCGACCGGCCCGAGGACCTGACGGTCGAGCCACTCCGCGGCCAACGCCCCCTGGCCGTGATCCTCATCGCACTGGGGCTCACCGGCACGCTCATCCTCGGGTTCGTCTCGAAGTGGACCACGGGGGCACCGTCGGTGGCGGGTGCGGCCGACGGTCCCGGCAGCAACGTCGCCAAGATCGGCCGCTCGGTGTTCACCACCTACCTCTTCCCCTTCGAGATCACGGCCGCCCTGCTCGTGATCGCCGTGGTGGGTGCCGTCGTGCTGGCCCGCCGGCCGCCGTCTGTGGGGAACCGGCCCGGGGCGGCGGTGGACGACGAGCTCGACGGGGCCGCCGACGCGGGTACCGGCGCTGACGGCACCGGCGCGGCCGCCGCCGTGACGACGGGCCAGTCGGACGGGGCCGACGGGGCGCCGGCCGACGACCAGGCGGAGACGAGGTCGGTCAGGTGAGCATCTCGTCCCAGTGGTACCTGGCCCTCTCCATGGCGCTCTTCGCCATCGGCGCCATCGGCGTGCTGGTGCGCCGCAACGTGCTGGTGATGTTCATGTGCGTCGAGCTCATGCTGAACGCGGCCAACCTGGCCTTCGTCACCTTCGCCCGCCAGCTGAACGACATCGGCGGGCAGGTGCTGGTGTTCTTCGTCCTGGTGGTGGCGGCGGCGGAAGTGGTGGTCGGGCTGGGTATCGTCGTCGCCATCTTCCGGCGGCGGGCCAACGCCACGGCCGACGACCTGCACGTGATGAAGGGCTGAGGGCGGCATGCTCCACCTGACGTACCTGATCATCCTGTTGCCGCTCGTCGGCTTCGCCGTGCAGCTCGTGGCCGGCCGGCGCCTCGGCGATCCGCTGGCCGGGGCGGTGGCCACCGCGTTCGTGTTCGCGTCGTTCGTCATCTCGTGCATCGTCTTCGTGGGCCTGCTGCACGTGAACGCGCCCGTGCGCTCCTTCAATCAGAACCTGTGGACGTGGATCCCGGTGAGTGGGCTCCAGGTGCATGCGGCCCTCTACGTCGATCCCCTCTCGATGACCATGGTGCTCTTCGTCACCGGCATCAGCTCCCTCATCCACCTGTACTCCATCGGGTACATGAAGGGCGACCGCGACTACCCGAAGTTCTTCGTCTACCTGAACCTGTTCGTGGCCTCGATGCTGATCCTCGTGCTCGGGGCCAACATGGTGGTCACCTTCGTCGGGTGGGAGGGCGTGGGTGCCTGCTCGTACTGGCTGGTGGCGTTCTGGTTCACCCGGGAGGCGGCCGCCAGCGCCGGCAAGAAGGCGTTCATCTACAACCGCGTCGGCGACGTCGGCTTCCTACTGGCGATGTTCCTGGCCTACGAATCGACCGGGTCCTTCAACTACCAGGTCATCTTCTCGAAGATCCCCCAGATGAGCGGGTCGACCATCACCGCCATCGCCCTGCTGCTCTTTCTGGCCGCCGCCGGCAAGTCGGCGCAGATCCCGCTGTTCCCGTGGCTGGCCGACGCCATGGAGGGCCCGACGCCGGTGTCCGCGCTGATCCATGCGGCCACGATGGTCACCGCCGGCGTCTACCTGATGTGCCGGGTGAACCCGCTGCTGCACGCCTCGTCGTCGGCGGCCTTGACGGTGGCCATCGTCGGCGCGGCCACGGCCCTGGTCGCGGCCACGATGGCCACGGCCCAGAACGACATCAAGAAGGTGCTGGCGTTCTCGACCGTCTCCCAGCTCGGGTACATGTTCCTCGCCATCGGCTGCGGTGCCTACGAGGCGGCGATCTTCTTGATGGTGATGCACGCCTTCTTCAAGGCAGTGCTCTTCCTCGGCGCCGGCTCGGTCATCCACGGGCTCCACGACGAGCAGGACCTGAAGCGCATGGGCGCCCTCCGCCACGTCATGGTGCTGACGTTCGTCACCTTCGGCGTGGGTGGCTGGCCATCGCCGGTATCCCGCCGCTGTCGGGCTTCTGGGCCAAGGGCGACGTGCTCGACAACGCATGGGCCGTCCACCCGGCCCTGTGGGCGGTGGGCGTGATCACCGCGTTCCTCACCGCGTACTACATGAGCCGCCTGGGGGCCCTGGCCTTCTTCGGCAAGGGCCGGTGGGAGCTCGACGAGCCCATCGACCCGGGTGAGCCCGGCTACCACGCCGAGCACTACCCGATCCCCACCCCGCACGAGCCCGGCTGGACGATGAAGCTGCCACTCATCGTGCTGGCCGTGCTGGCCGCCGCCGGCGGCATCCTCAGCCTGCCCTGGACGCAGCGGCACACCTATCTCAAGTGGGTCGATCCGGTCTTCGGCTCCGACCTCTACCCGTTCCACGAGTCGACGCGGGTCCAGTGGGGGCTGTCCACCCTCGACGCCGTCATCGCCGTCCTGGGCGTCTCGGTCGCCATGTTCGTCTGGGTGCGGAGCGCCGAGCACCGGTCGCTCGAATCCACGTTCTTCAAGCGCGAGTGGTACGTCAACGAGCTCTACGACACCACCATCGGACGGCCGGGAGCTCAGCTGGCACAGTTCGCCGCCGGGCCCATCGACACCGGGGTCATCGACGGCGCGGTGAACGGGGTCGCCAGCCTGGTGCGCCGTTCCGGCAGTGCCGTCCGTCGCCTGCAGACCGGCTATGTGCGCAACTACGTGCTCGCCATCGTGCTCGGCCTCGTGCTCATCGTCGGCTTCATGGTGACCCGCCTGTGGTGGCCGGCATGACCGACACCGCCTTTCCGTTCCTGACCGTTCTGGTCCTGCTGCCGGCCGGCGGGGCCGCCGTGGCGGCCGTCGTTCCCCGGGAGGGGTGGTGCCGGCCTGGTTCCACGAGGCGTGGGGTATCGCCGTCTCGGTCGCCACCCTGGTGCTGGCGGCGGTGATCGCGGCCCGGTTCCACACCGGGTACGGCGGCTACCAGATGCTGTCGTCGCACGAGTGGTCGAGCGCCCTCGGCATCCGCTGGTCGCTGGGCATCGACGGCATCTCGCTCTTCCTCGTCGTCCTCTCCGCCGTGCTGTTCCCGCTGACGTTGCTGGGGGCGAGGGCGAGGCGCGATCCGCGGGCCTATGTGGGGTGGATCCTCCTCCTCGAGGCGGCCTGCCTCGGCAGCTTCGTCTCGCTCGACCTGGTGCTCTTCTTCCTCTTCTTCGAGCTGACCCTCGTGCCGACCTACTTCATCATCGGCGGCTGGGGCTACTCCCGCCGCGGGTACGCGGCTGTCAAGTTCTTCGTCTACACCTTCGCCGGGTCGGCCTTCCTACTGGTGGGCATCGTGGCCATCGCCTTCATCCACCAGGCGCAGACCGGTGTGCTGACCTTCTACCTGCCGGCGCTGATGCAAACCCACCTGTCCTCGACCGCCGGCATCCTGCTCTTTCTGGCGTTCACGGCCGCCTTCGCGGTCAAGGCGCCCATCTTCCCGTTCCACACCTGGTCGCCCGACGCCTACGCCGAGGCCCCCACGGCCGGTGCGGTGCTGATGGCCGCCATCATGGCCAAGCTCGGCACCTACGGCATCATCCGGTTCGACCTCAACCTGTTCCCCGAGGCGACCCACACCCTCGCGCCCCTGCTCCTGACCCTGGGCGTGATCGGCATCCTCTACGGTGCGGTGGTGGCCTGCGCCCAGCGCGACCTCAAGCGACTGGTGGCCTACTCGTCGCTGGCCCATATCGGGTTCATCGTGCTCGGTACGTTCGCCCTCACGACCCAGGGGGTGTCGGGCGGCGTGTTGCAGATGATCAACCACGGGCTGATCATCGCCGCACTGTTCATCCTCATCGGCTGGATCTACGAGCGCCGGGGCACGTGGCAGGTGACCAATCTGAAAGGTCTCCAGGGGCCGGCACCGGTCCTCGCCGGCATCTTCACCGTGGTCATGCTGGCGTCGGTGGGCCTGCCCGGGCTGAACGGGTTCGTCGGCGAGTTCCTCGTGCTGACCGGCACCTTCATCGTGCACCGGTGGTGGGCGGTGGCGGCCACGATCGGCGTCATCCTGGCCGCTCTCTACATGTTGTGGGCGTTTCAACAGGTGTTCCACGGCACGCCCACGACCGACGACACCAGGCAGACCCGCGACCTCGGGTGGAGCGAGCGCCTGATCATGGCGCCGCTCCTGCTGCTCATCGTGTTCCTCGGCGTCTACCCGAAGCCGGTCCTCGACCGCATCACCCCGTCGGTCAACCAGCTGGTGGCCCACGTGGAGCAGGTCACCCACACCCGCCAACCGGCCGTCGCCACCGGTGGGGCGGCCCTGTCCGGGCCGGCCACCGCCACCACGCTGCCGTCCGGCGGCGGCCGCGGAGGGTACCGATGATCGCCGCCGCCCCGGCCGCGGCCCCCACGATCCACCTGCCGTCCATCTACTACCCGGCCCTGCTGCCGGTGCTCATCATGATGGGTGGGGCCGTCGCCATCCTGCTGTTCTCGTCGCTGCTACGGAAGATCCTCGGCGTGACGGTGGCGACGGTCCTGACCGTGGTGACCTCGGTGGCGGCCCTGGTGGCCTCGCTCGTCGACTGGACCCTGGTCTCGGCCCACGGCCCCAGCGTCACCATCGGCGGTGCCGTCGCCTTCGACAAGTTCGCGGTGTTCGTTGACGTCACGGTGGCCACCGCCATGATCCTCACCGCCCTCGTCGGCGACGGCTACCTGCGGCGCGAGGGCATCGAGGGCCCCGAGTTCCACGTGCTGGCGTTGCTGTCGGCCTCGGGGGCGATGGTCATGGGGATGGCCAACGACCTGATCGTCATCTTCCTCGGCCTCGAGATCCTGTCCATCGCCCTCTACGTGCTGGCTGCGTTCAACCACAAGCGGGAGGAGTCCGGGGAGGCCGCCCTCAAGTACTTCGTCCTCGGGGGCTTCTCCTCGGCCATCTTCGTCTACGGCATCGCCCTGACCTACGGGGCCACCGGTTCGAGCAACATCTCCCAGATCGCCGACTACCTGGCCCACAACGTGGTGGCCCGCAACGGGGTGCTGCTGGCCGGCATGGCCCTGCTCATCGTGGGGTTCGGCTTCAAGGTGGCGGCCGTGCCGTTCCACATGTGGTCACCCGACGTCTACGAGGGCTCGCCGTCCCCGGTCACCGGCTTCATGGCGGCAGTGGCCAAGGTGGGCGCGTTCACGGCCCTGCTGCGGGTGTTCGTCTCGTCCATGGGCACCATGCGGGCCGAGTGGCAGCCGGTCATCTACGCACTGGCCGTGCTCAGCCTGCTCGGCGGGGCCGTGCTCGGCCTGGTCCAGCGCGACGTCAAACGCATGATGGCGTACTCCTCGATCAACCAGGCCGGTTTCATCCTGCTCGGTGTGCAGGCGGCCACCGCCGAGGGGGTGGCCGCCGCTCTTTACTACGTCTTCATCTACACGTTCCTGATCATCGGCTCGTTCGCGGTCATCACGGTGATGGCCCGTGACGGTGACACCGGCAACCGCATCACCGACTACCGGGGACTGGCCAGGCGCCAACCGGTCCTGGCCATCTGCTTCGCGGTGCTGCTGCTGGGGCAGGCCGGCGCCCCGTTCACCACCGGATTCCTGGCCAAGTTCCAGGTGGTCGAGGCGTCCGTCGAGGTCCACTCCTACGCACTGGCCGTCGTGGCCATGCTGTCGGCCGCCATCGCCGCCGTCTTCTATCTCCGGCTGGCCGTGACGATGTACTCGCCCATCGGGCAGGTGGCGGACCCGGCGGTCGGTGACGGCGGCGGTGCTCCCGGGGCGTGGCCGGGGGGCGGCGGCGGGACGGGGGACATGGACGGCAGCGGTGACGCCGAGCTGGGTACGGAATTCGCAGGGGCGGCCGCCCTGCTGCTGCTGACGGACGAGGCGCCCGCCCCCGACGTGGGCGAGCGGGTCGTAGCCGTGCCGGCGGCGACCCGGGTGGCCATCGGCCTGTCGGTGGCCTTCACGCTCGTGTTCGGCATCATCCCCGGCCCCGTCATCGACTTCGCGCACCAGGCGACGCTGCTGTTCAGCTGAGCGTGCCCGGGCCGTCCGTCCCGCGCCGTTCCGGACCGGGGCGGTAGGGTCGCTCCGGAGGCGAACGGCGAGGAGGCACGATGGCAACTTCCGACAGGACACCCACGGTCGGAGGCGCTGAGGACCGCAATCGCAAGGACGTCACGCGGTTGATCGTCATCGGGCTGCTGCTGGTGCTGCTGATCGCGTTCATCATCGGCAACTCGGAGCGGGTTCGGGTCAGCTTCGTCTTCTGGCACTCGGACGTCAGGCTGATCTGGGTCCTGATCTTCACGGTGGCACTGGGCATCGTCATCGACCGGCTGATCATCTGGCAACGGGAACGGCGCCGCAAGGAGAAGGCCTCCGAGGAGGGCGGGCCCGGTCGGGCGGCCTGACCACGCCGTCGGCCCTGTCACACGGGGTCATCCGACGGGCCGTCGTCCCAGACCCGGATGGTCCAGGTGAAACCGTCCCAGTACCGGAGCCGGTGGCGGCCGCCCGGGTCGGGGTACCACCCGGCGGGGTGGGCCGGCACGGGCGCGACCACCGGTTGCCACTGCCCGAACACCCACTGGCCCGGACCGTAGGCACCGGCGGCGGCGGCACGTTCGACGGCGACGAGCGAGGGCCGGATGGCGAACCAGTAGATCAGCGAGGTGATCCAGCCGAGCACGATGCACAGGATGATCCAGAGCACCTTGTCGTGCCCGCCCAGCTTGAACTGCCAGTCGGGACGCCGGGCGGCGTCGACGATGGCGAAGATGGTGAAGACGAGCCCGCCGATGGACGCGACGAGGAGCACCGCATAGAGGGCGACGAACCCTGCGACGAATCCGGCGCCGGCGGCATCAGCGAGGCCCATGCGACCTCGGGGACCCGGCCGGGTCGGGGCCGTCAGGCACCGTCGCCACGCGCCGGGCCGCTGCCGCTGCCGCTGTCGTCGTCGTTGGCGGGGGCGTCGCCGCCCGGCGGGTCGTCGCCGGCGATGCCGTCCGCCTTCGTTCTCCGGCGCGGTTGCCTCGATGCCTCCTCGCCGGTCTTCGTCCGCACCGTGCGGTCGAGCGTGGTGACGTGCTCGGGCAGTGCCATCCCGTACATCGACACCAACCGGGCCACGAGGGTGATAAGAAAGATCTGCCCGATGATGGCCTCGAGGACGGTTGCGGACCGGGCCACGTTCGACAGCGGGGTGTAGTCGCCGAACCCGACCGTGGTCAGCGTGATGAAGCTGAAGTACTCGAATTCGGGCGAATCGGGATGGGCGGTCTGGGCGAAGAACTGGTGGGACGACGAGATGGCGATGCCGATGAAGAACACGGTGAAGAAGAGCCCGATGATGACGTAGACGCATAGGGCGCCGAGGATCGTCTCCATGCTGACCTTCGTATGTCCGAGCACCCGTTTGAGGATGACGATGGGGGTGATGAGGAGGAGGGCCGACATCATCAGGATCACCCAACCGCGCACGTTGACGACGTCACCGGAGATGGCCTGGGAGACGCCGGCCACCAGCGCGATCACGACGGCGATGCGCGCCACGAGCACCAACCGGGCACCGGCCCGCGATGTGTGTAGCGCCAGCAACACGGTGAGGCAGACCGGGACCATGACGGTGAGCTCGATCCACCGGGGGTCGTCGATGAGCGACAGGAGTATGTAGTCGACGAGGAGGAGTGCCAGCAGCAATCCGTAACTGTCCGACGTGTGGATCACCTGCCGGATGAGGCCGGTCTCCCACCAGCTGGGCGGCCGGACGCGCCGGCCGGATGCCCCCGTCGTGTCCACGCCCGCCACGTTACCGTCCGCACCTGGCTTGACCTGGGGACTCATCCCGGAGCGGGAAAGGGTCGCGGCGGTAGTGTGATCCGGTGACCGAGAACGACACCCCCGACACCGGCGGCGAAATTCCATCCGATCCGGGCGGGGATCCGGCGCCGGAGCCTGACACCGGGCCCCCCGCCGGACCTGTCGGCGCGGACGCCGCCGATCCGTCCGAGGAGGTCGAGCACCTCCGCGAAGAGGTCGACGAGCTGCAACGCGAGAACACCGCGCTGAAACGCACCCGGCGGTGGGGGAAGGGCGCGCACCATCTCGTCGTGGGTGCTGCTGGTGCTGGCGTTCCTGCTGGCGATCGTCTCCGTGCTCGTCGTGTACGTCCGCAACGAGATCCTCAATACCGACACGTTCGTGGGAACGGTGGCGCCGCTCGCCTCCAACCCCGCCGTCCAGACCGCCATCGCCGACGAGGTGAGCCAGCAGTTGCTGGCACAGGTGAACGTCACCGCCCAGGTCCGCAATGCCCTGCCGCCCAGGGCGTCCTTTCTGGCCACACCCATCGCCGACGGCCTCGGGACGGTGGTGAACGCGGCCACGCTCAAGTTCGTCCAGTCGTCGGCGTTCGAGAAGCTGTGGGTGCAGATGAACCGGCAGGCACACAGTGAGGTCGTCGAGGTGCTGACGGGCGGCTCGAAGGGATCGGTCTCGGCGTCCAACGGGACGGTCAGCCTCGACACCAGCAAGGTCGCCGATCGGGTCATCAAGCAGCTCGACGCCCAGGGCATCAGCGTCTTCGACAAGGTGCCGACGGCCAAGTTGCCGACCTACACGCTGCTCAAGTCGACGCAGCTGGTCAGGGCGCAGAAGGCGACGCGTAACCTCAATCGGTTGGCCCTGCTGCTGCCGCTCCTGATGCTCGTCTGCCTGGCGGGCGCCGTGTTGCTGGCGCGCAACCGGCGCCGGGGACTCGAGTACGCAGCCGGCACGCTGGCGCTTGCCATGGCGCTGCTGCTGGTGGCGCTGTCGATCGGACGCACCGAGTACCTGAATGCGCTCAACGGGACACTGCCGACGGACGCGTTGGGCGCCGTCTATGACACCTTGACGGCGCACCTGCGCGAGGTGCTCCGCATCATCCTGGTGCTGTCCCTCGTCGCCCTCATCGCGGCCGTCCTCGTGGGCAACTCGCACGTGCGCGGGTGGCTGCGGGAGAAGGACGTGCCGGACTGGCTGTCGAGCGGTCGGGTCCCCATCTTCATCGGGGCCCACCACAAGGGCGTCAGATGGGGGATCGTCGGGGTCGGCCTCGCACTCCTCGTGCTGTGGGCCAGCCCGACCCCTCTGGTGGTGTTCGTCGTCGCCCTGATCGTCATCGCCCTGGTGGCCCTGGTCAGCCTGTTCAGGTCGGGCCGACCCCCGGCGGCGCCTGCCGTCGCAGGCGGTCCGTCGTCGTCCCCGCCTGTCGATGCCGCCACCTGACGACCCCGGCGCGCCCATGGCCGGCCCGACCGGCGACGACCCGGGCGACCTCGAGTCCCCCATCGACCCACGGTTCACCCTGGCCAACGAGCGCACGTTCCTCGCCTGGATCAGGACCGGCCTGGCGCTGGTGGTGGCCGGCCTGGCCGTGACGCAGTTCTTCCGGCCGTTCAGCATCGCGGCGGGGCGGAGGATCCTCGGCGTACCGCTCATCGCCGTCGGGGCGGCCGTCTCCCTGTGGTGCTTCAGGCGCTGGATCGAGACCGAGCGGGCGATGCGTCGGGGTGAGATCGTCCCGGCGACGACGTTCCCGGCGTTCGTCGCCATCGTGGTCGGCGTCGTGGCGCTGACCGGCCTCGTCTTCGTGCTCTTCTGGCCGGGCGCATGACGCCCGGAGCCGGGACGACGACCGTCTGGGACGAGGGCGACCCCGGCCGGGCCGGCGATCGTACGTCGCTCGCGTGGATCCGCACCGGGCTCCTGCCGATCGCCGCCGGAGGGGCCGTCCTCCGCTTCCCCGGGTTCGAGTCGGTGACGGGCCACGAGGTGCTCGGGGCCGCCTACATGGCGCTCGGCGCGTTCATCTGGATTGCGGGCCGCGTCCGATTCTCGCCGTCGAGGTTGGTCGACCCTCCACGACCGGCGCCGCGACTACTGGCCGCGTTGTCGGGATGCGTGGCGCTGCTGACCGTGGCCACCATCGTGCTGCTGCTCGTCTGAGCAACACCCGCCGCCCCGCCCTCCGGTGTGCAACCTCGAGCCCGGTGCGCCCGTGCACCGTTGACATCGTCACTGGCCCGCCGCACCGACCCGTCGGGCTCAGGCCGTCCCCCGGAGGCCGTCGGGCGCCGCCTCGGCCTCGGGTTCGACCTCGGTTCCGCCTGTCCCGACCCCGCCTGTCCCGACTTCGTCGCCGGTGACCTCGACGGCGTCGCGGGCGGCCTCGGTCTCCTCCCGGGCCGCCTCCATCCGTCGCTCCGCACCCACGGCCAGCAGCCGGCCGATGATCGGCACCTCCCACAGCGACTCGGCCCGCAGGATGGCGGTGACCACCGGCACCAGGTGCTCCGGGGCGTCGAAGATGACGTAGCGGGGCAGCCAGGTGGGGTCGTACTTGGCGTTGAACTTCCAGAGACTCTCGATCTGGACGAAGCTCGACATGCGCTTGAGCGCCCACCGGGCGCTGCGCTGCACCGGGCTGTCGCCCTTCTCGCCCGAGAGGGTGGAGCGCATGGCCGCGAAATTGAGGCTGAGCCCACCGAATCCCTGGGCTCGCAGGTGTTCGATGGTGGAGCACAGGGCGAAGTCGAGCAGCCCGTTGGGGTGCTCGGCAGGGTCGCGGCGCATGAGGTCGAGGGAGAAGCCGCGGATGGCGGGGGCCGGGACGAATTGGCACATGGCCGCCGGGCGACCGTCGGGTGCCCACACGACGGTCAGCAGCAACCCGGTGTCGCGGGGATCGAAGACCCGGCCGAGCATCATCGAAAAGCCGCGCTCGTGCTCGCCCTGGCGGCTCAGTCCCATCAGCTCGATCAGCTTGTCGGTGATGTCCCGGTCGATGTGGGTGGGATCGTGGAAGGTGGCCGTGTACCCCTTGTTGCCGATGCGGTTGTGGGCCTGGCGAAGGCCCTTCTTGTCGCCGCCGGCCAGAGAGAACCGCTGCACGTCCACGACGGCCTCGTCGCCGATGTAGACGTGGTGCATGCCGGACTCGGCGTAGTAGGGGAGCCAGTCCTCGCCGGCGCCCACCACCGACGTGACCCACCCGTGGGAGTCGGCGAACCGGCGGAACGCCGACCACACCTGGGCGCGCTCGTTGGCGGGCCCGATCGGATCGGGCGAGATGAGGCAGATGCCGCCGTAGATGGCGTAGGCGACCAGGCTGTCCCGGTGGAAGAACCACCGCTTGTCCGAGCGCAGTGCGAAGTAGTCGAGCGTGCTGCGGCCGTGCCGGCGGACGATGTCGCGGGCCCTGTACTCGGCCACCCGTCCCGACGACAGCCGCCGGTCCACCACCGGTCGGCTCAGCAGGAACAGGGCGATGCCGACGAGGGTCAGGCCGATGACGAGCAGGCTGGGCGCGAGGAAGTTGTCGAGGTGCCGGGGCAGGGCGATGGTGCGGATACCGGCCAGCCGCTCGGAGACGGCCCACGACGCGTGCGCCCAGCCGATCCGGTCGTGCCGGTGCCCGGTGTGGGTGTAGACCTCGACCGACGCCGTGGCCACGGCGGCGATGGCGACGGCCCCGCCCACGAGGACGACCACGGCCGAGCGCAGCGAGGCCCAGTCGGACGCGGCCTGGAATTCGTGCCGGTTGACCAGCAGCACGGCCAATACGGCCAGGGCGATGAGGGTCTCCTCGAAGTCCCCGCCCGCCGCCAGGTGCAGGACGATCGATCCGGCCAGCAGCACCACCGAGACGCGCCAGGCCCGTCGCTGGCCGCGCAGGATGCCGCGGCCCAGGGCGATGAGCGCCATGCCGGCCAGGGCGACCAGGGCCCCGGCCGCCTGCGTGGCCTGGAACGGCAGCACGTCGAGGACGAGGTGCAGGCGGGCGCGGATGGGAGGGGTGACGGCGTCGAGGAGGTCGATGATCCCCGCCGCCAGGATGGCCGCAGCCGCCACCCTGCGCACCCTGCGGGTGTGGCGGTGGGCCGAGCGCAGGTCCGGCGCCGGCGGCCACGAGTCGCCGCTCGGGTACGAAGCCACCACCACCGGCTGCACCGTCCCGGGCGCCCTGTCGAGGCAGACCATCCGTTCCATCAGGCTGGGCGATGACAGGTCGCTCTCGGCCACGAGCAGCCGGGCATGGAGGGTGGCACCCGTCTCGAGCTCGACCCAGCTGACCCGTCGCCGGTGGATGAACACGGGCGGCAGGCCGAAGCGTCCCCGGTGCTCCTCCACGACCTCGGCGGTGGCGCCGACGTTGGCGTAGAAGCCCACGCCCAGGTTGGTCAGCTCGGGTTGGAAGGTGGCCGCCGTGATCAGACCGGAGCGGTCGTCGGCCAGCAGCTGGCGGGCCGAGTCCCGGGCCCGGTCGTTGGCCCACGCCTCGGTGCGGATGCTGACGAGCGCCCCGCCCCCCAGCACCGACCAGATCCGCCGGCTGAGGAGCCCCACGACCAGCGCCAGCACGGCCAGGATGATGACGACGAAGAGCGCCGAGATCACCATCCGGTCCTCCCAGTCGGCGGTGTGGGCGCTGCGGATGGCGCGACCCGGGAGGCTGCTCCCCACATGGTTGACGACGATGTCGGGCAGCAGGAACCGGAGCGCCAGCGCCACCACGAACGGCACCAGCAGCCACCAGGCGAAGCGGCCGAACCGGCGGTAGAGGGTGCGCGACGTGACGAAGCGCGACACCGCGGACGGATCGCTCAGGCGGTCGATGCCGGCGAACCACGGGGCGTCCTCCTGGGAGCGCAGGGTCAGGGCCGGCAGCGGGGACGGGTCGCGTGCCGCACCCAGCCCGCCCGGCTTGGTGTCGGCGGACGGCCCTGGGGAGCCGGCATCCGCATCGGCCGTGGCCCCGGCGCCGGCGTCTGTGCCGGTGTCGGTGTCGGTGTCGGTGTCGGTGGCATAGGCGTCTTCCCCGGGGTCCACCCGCACCACGTGGGTGCCGTCGCCGGCCTGCAGGTGGAGGTCGACGGGGCCGTGGGGCTCGACGCCGAAGGCCTGCATGGCGGCCACGGTGGCCGGGTCGTGGTCGAGGCCCGGTTCGTGCGTGCCCGTCTGGCGGATCACGCGCCGCTCGTCGCCGTCGCTGAACTGCCGGATGGCCTCGGCCAGCCGGGGGTGGGCGGCCATGGCCCGCTCGGCCTGCTCGATGGGGGTGGCGTCGTCGGTGAGATCGAGCAGGTTGCCGGCGATGACGAGGACGCCGGGGCCGTTCCACGAGTCGAGCGCCCGGGCCAGCTCCTCGCTCACGGCCGTCGACGACGGTGTGGCCGTGGCGGTGAGCAGGAGGTCGCTGACCACCATGACCTTTCGGCCCATGGCCACGTCGACGACGGTCACCTCCGGTGCGGCCGGTGACGGATCGACCGGGCGCGCGCCGTCCGCGCCCGCCTGGGCATCGTCATCGGTCACAACGGGGGAATTCCAGGGCCGCCGGGCCCCCGATGGAGGCCACGGTCCGGGGCACCTCGGGGGCCGGGCGTCACCCGACGTTAGGCTCGCCCCTGGCGTGGGCCGCCCCGGCAGGCGCCCCAGCCGATCACCGAGCACGGAGGGGATGCCATGGTCGACGGAGGGCAGCACGAGGGCGCCGGGGATGCGGCCGCCATCGAGGACTACCTCGACGAAGTCCGGACGTTCCCGCCCGACAAGGCGTTCCGGCGCCGCGCCGTCGTGGCCGACGAAGAGGTGTACCGGCGGGCCGCAGCCGACCCCGAGGCCTTCTGGGCCGAGCAGGCGGGCGCGCTCGACTGGTACCGCCCCTGGGACCGGGTCCTCGAGTGGGACCTGCCGTTCGCCCGGTGGTTCGACGGTGGCACCCTCAACGTGTCGGTGAACTGCCTCGACCGGCACGTCTCGGCCGGCCGGGGCGACCGGGTGGCATTCCACTGGGAGGGCGAGCCGGGCGACATCCGGACCGTCACCTACGCCGAGCTGCTGGCCGACGTCTGCCGGTTCGCCAACGTGCTGCGCGGGCTCGGGGTGGGCCGGGGCGACCGGGTGGCCGTCTACATGCCGATGATCCCCGAGCTGCCGGTGGCCATGCTCGCCTGTGCCCGCATCGGCGCCGCCCACTCCGTGGTCTTCGGCGGGTTCTCGGCCGAGGCGCTCCGCGACCGCATCCTCGACGCCGACGCGTCGGTGGTGGTGACGGCGGACGGCGGGTGGCGGCGGGGAAAGCCGGCCGCGCTCAAGCCGCAGGTGGACGCGGCCGTGGCCGAGACGCCGTGCGTGGCCCATGTGGTGGTGGCGCGCCGCCTCGGCGGCGCCGCCGAGGCGCCCGCGATCATGACGTCCGGGCGTGACCACTGGTGGCACGAACTGGTGTCGGGCGAGGATCCGGCGGCCGGCGGGCCGGCCGCGGACACCTGCGAGCCCGAGCAGATGGGTGCCGAGGACCTGCTCTTCCTGCTCTACACGTCGGGGACGACGGCGAAGCCGAAGGGCATCATGCACACGACGGGCGGCTATCTGACCCAGGTGGCCTACACCCACCGGGCCGTGTTCGACCTCCACCCCGACGACGACGTGTACTGGTGCGCGGCCGACGTGGGCTGGGTCACCGGCCACAGCTACATCGTCTACGGCCCCCTCGCCAACGGGGCGACCTCGGTGCTCTACGAGGGCACCCCCGACACGCCCGGGCGCGACCGGTGGTGGTCGATCATCGAGCGCTACGGGGTGACCATCCTCTACTGCGCGCCCACGGCCATCCGCACCTTCATGAAGTGGGGCGACCGCCATCCGGCCGCCCACGACCTGTCGTCGCTGCGGCTGCTCGGGTCCGTGGGCGAGCCCATCAACCCCGAGGCGTGGATGTGGTACCACGACCACATCGGCGGCGGGCGCTGCCCGGTGGTGGACACCTGGTGGCAGACCGAGACGGGCGCCATCATGATCAGCCCCCTTCCCGGCCTCACCACCACCAAACCCGGCTCGGCCACCTTCCCCCTGCCCGGCATCGGGGCCGAGGTGGTCGACGACGCCGGCGTGCCGGTGGCGAGGGGGGGCGGCTACCTGACACTGACGCAGCCGTGGCCGTCCATGCTCCGCGGCATCTACGGCGACCCCGAGCGGTACCGGGAGACGTACTGGAGCCGGTTCCCGGGCCGCTACTTCGCCGGCGACGGTGCCAAGACCGATGACGACGGGTACCTGTGGCTGCTGGGCCGGGTCGACGACGTGATGAACGTGTCGGGGCACCGGATCTCCACCACCGAGGTGGAGTCGGCGCTGGTCGGCCACCCGTCGGTGGCGGAGTCGGCGGTGGTGGGGGCCACCGACGCCACCACCGGCCAGGCCATCGTGGCCTTCGTCACGCTGCGGTCCGAGGTGGGACCGGCCGGCGAGTCCCACGGCGAGGTGCTGCGCGCCCATGTGGCCGAGGTCATCGGCCCCATCGCCCGGCCCCGGACGGTGGTCTTCACCGACGAGCTCCCGAAGACGCGCAGCGGCAAGATCATGCGGCGGCTGCTGCGCGACGTGGCCGAGGGCCGTGACCTGGGCGACACCACGACCTTGGCCGATCCCGGCGTCGTCGAGGAGCTCCGCACGCGGGCGACCGGCGCGTCGGGTGACGAGTGACCGGTCCGCCGCCCGTGCCGGCGGTGCCGGCCAATTGGGCGTGGCGCGACGGCCCCGTCGCCCGCCCGGGTCGGGCCGTCATCTTCGACGTCGACGGCGTGCTCTCCGACGCCGTCGGTCGCCAGCACTTCATCGAGCACGGCCGGCGGAACTGGGACGCCTTCTTCGAGGCGTGCGGGGACGATCCGGTCATCGCCGAGGTGGCCCGCCTCGTCGAGCTGCTCGACGAGCGGCTCCAGGTCATCCTGCTCACCGGCCGGCCGCTGCGGGTCCGGCCCCAGACCCTGGCCTGGCTGGCCCGCTACGGCCTGCGCTGGGATCTGCTCGTGATGCGCAACCGGGGCGACTACTCGCAGGTGACGTGGTTCAAGCGCGACGTCGTCGACGACCTGCGCGCCTACGGGTTCGACCTGCGCCTGGCGTTCGAGGACGACCCCGACAATTTCGCGATGTTCCACGCCGTGGGCATCCCGTGCGTCTACATCCACTCCGGCTACTACGAGTGACGGCGGCCACGTTCGCCCGGGGCGGTGCCGCCCGGCCCGCTCACGCCCCCGGCTGGACGCCGCCGAACACCGCCGGGTAGGGCCCGTCGGGGCCGAAGGCCACCCGCACCACCGCCAGGGGGCGGTAGAGGTCCGGTCCGAAGACGCCGTTCGGCGAGTAGAGCAGCCAGGTGGTGCCGTCCCGGGTGAACAGCGACTCCTCCCCGGGGCCGAGTCCCTGGGCGTTGCTGCTGACGAACGGGGTGGTGCGGGTGTCCCGGCACGGACCCTGCGGGCCGTCGCACGTCTCGACGCCGACGCCGTTGAAGGGGGTGACCGACTGGTTGCCGGAGAAGAAGAGGTAGTAGTGGCTCCCGTCGCGCACCATGTCCGGTGATTCGATGAGCGCGTTCTCCCACGGCTGGGTGGCCACCGCGATCTGGGTGGGTGTCCCCAGCAGGGTCAGCCCGTCGGGGGCGAGCTGCTGCGACCAGAATGGTCGTGGGGATGGTCTGGGTCTGGTCCGCATTGGTGTCCGACTTCCAGATCAGCCAGACGCGCCCGTCGGCGCCCTCGAACGTACGGGGGTCGATACTGCCCCACTGCTGGCAGATCACCGGCGACGCCGAGGGCGTGAACGGACCGGTCGGCGACGCGGCCGTGGCCGTCCCGATGCACGCGCTGTCCACACCGGCCGGATTGATGTTGCGCGACGACAGCGTCGTGAACCACATGACGTAGGTGCCGGCCGCCGTCCGGCGGACATCCATCGTCCAGATCCAGCTGGCCGCCCACGGCGGCAGCACCGGCATGGCGTCCGTGGGTGCCGGCAGGGAGGTCAGGGTGGTGAAGGCCCGCACCGGTACGTGGGAGGCGCCGGCGCCCGAGCGGCCGCTCGAGTAGAGGTAGGCGGACGACCCGTCGACGAGGACGAAGGGGTCACCGAAGTTGTGATTGCGGACCACGAGGCCGGCCGGGTCCGCCGTGGGGGCGGCCGCCGGCAGCCCGGCGGGACGGGTGGCCACGACCAGTGCGCCCACGACCACCACCACGACGGCCACGGAAACGATCGCCACCGTGCGCCGCCGGTCACCCCGTGGCCCCCACCGTCCGGCCTCGCTCCCGGGGCCACCTGCAGGGCCATCCGTGCCCGCCCGTTCGCCGGCACTCTGTCGATGGGCGTCGGGAACGCCGAGCTGGGTCACCCTGCAGCAGTCCTTCGGACCTGGTCGGTACGGTCCGCAGACACTACCGCGACCGGTCGGAACCTCCCCGGCACCGGTGCGCCTCGATGCGGTGAGGCCACTGATGCCATGGCGAGTGCTCAGGCGAGCATCCGGCCCCGGTGCACGGGCCCGCCCACGGCGGCCAGCCACCAGCCGAGGAGGACGAGGGCGAGCGCCGCCAGCACCACCGGCAGATCCCCGAACCTGACGTAGAGCGTCCGGCCCGTCCGCGTGTGAAGGGTGACCGTCACGACTTGGGGCGCGCCGAGCACGGACCGCGTCAGGAGTACCCCCCGGTTGGTGATGGCCGCGCTGTAACCGGTCGGCGCGGCCTGCAGCAGGTCGCGCCCTTGGGCGACGGCCTGGATCTCGGAGGCCGCGATCTCCTGGGTGGGGATCTGGGCGGTGGCGTACGACGACGTGTTGGTCGGCACCACCAGCAGAGTGGCGCCGGCCCGCACGGCGGCCCGACCGCGCGTCGCGAAGAAGACCTCGAAGGAGACCATGGCCCCGAGGGGGGCCACCGGTGTCGACAGCAGTCCCGTGCCGGTTCCGGGGATGGCGTCCTGGGGCACGGCCGACAGGTTGGCCAGGTGGCGGAAGAAGCCCCGGTAGGGCACGTACTCACCGAAGGGGACCCGGTGGACCTTCTCGTAGCGGTCGGTGATCACGCCGTCCGGCCCGAAGGCCACCACCTCGTTGCGGAAGGTCGCCGGTGTGACCGACTCGGTGACGCCGACCACCAGGGTCGCCCGGAGGTGGCGGGCCAGCGCAGCCAGCATGGCCTCCTCGGGCGACCCGTCGAGCGCGTACGGCAGCGACACCACGTCCTCGGGCCACAGCACCAGCGATGGTGCCGGACCCGGGTCGGTGGTTACCCGGGCGGTGGCCGCCACCTGGGCCGCCAGCACGGTGGCCGGATCGACCTGCGATTTGTCGAGGCCTCGCACGCCGCCCCCCTGCACGGCCGCGGCCCGCACCGTCCCGGTGGCCGCGCCGCCGTCGGGGGCGTGGGCGGCCGCCACCACCAGGGTCCCGGCGACGATCAGCGTGACCCCGCCGGTCACCAGCAGCCGGATGGGGGCGGGCGCCCTCGGGCCGCGCACCGCCACCCCGGGGGTGCGCCCTCGGCGATGGCGGCCGCGGTGGCGCGTGCCTCCCACCAGGCACGGACACCCGACTCGACCAGCGCGGCCAGTCCGGCCCCGGCCGCGAACACCACCCAGGTCAGCAGCAAGGGCCCGCCGAGCCGGGCGACGCCGACCACCGGCCCGGCCGCCTGGCCGAGGAAGACCCCCCCGATCGGCAGTCCCCCGAACGGCCACGCCTGACGGAAGGCCTCGGCCAGCGTCATGGCGGCCGGAAAGGCGCACAGGCGGGCGCCGGCGCCCCACCGGGGGACGACGACGCAGGCCAGTCCCCAGGTCAACGCCTCGATGGCCATGAGCGCCACCGCCCCCACCAGGGAGAACGCGTGGGCCCACCAGAGTCCGGGGACGAAGCAGCCCATGCCGGCCAGCCATCCGGCCCACAGGCGCCGTGCCGGGCCCAGGCCCCCGAGCCGCCACCACAGGAGGCCGGCCGACGGAAAGGCGAGCGGCCAGAAGCCGAACGGGGGCAGCGACAGCGCCAGGCCGAGGCCGGCCACCACCGACGGGAGGGCGACCGTTCCGCGGCGGGGCGCAGCCGACCGGGCCACGGTGGCCGGGCGGCGCCACCGGCGCGGAGGGACCGGGTCGGCCGCCAGGGCGTCGGCGGCCGGGGGCGGAGGAGGAGGCGGCGGGGCCGGGGGCCGAGGGGCGGCCGGCGGCGGGGCGGTGCGGGGTGTGCCCGGGTCGCCCCCCGGGTCGCTCACGCCGTGGCGCCGTTGCCGGCGGCGGGGGTGGCGGGCCCGGCGGCCGGCCGGTCGGCCAGGTCGGCCAGCACGCTGCGGGCCGCCTGGCGGCCGGTGCCGATGCACGCGGGGATGCCGACCCCCCGCAGGGCGGCGCCGGCGACGGCCATCGACGGCACCGCGCCCAGCGCGTCCTCGATCTGGGCCACCCGCAGCAGGTGGCCCGGCCGGTACTGGGGCAGTGCCGGCGCCCACCGTTCGACGGTGGCGTCCAACGGCGACGTGGACATCCCGAGCACGCTCCCGAGCTCGCCGCAGACCGTGGCGATCAACTCCTCGTCGGCCAGGTCGCCGGCCCGGTCGTCGCCGTAGCGGCCGGCGGAGACGCGCACCAGCAGGTCCCCGGGCCGGCTCAGGTGCGGCCACTTGTTCGACAGGTAGGTGCAGCCCGTCATCAGCGCCGGCCGACCGTCGAGGACGGTGGTGCGGGGCACGAGGAACCCGGTGCCGGCGAGCGGCCCGGGGACGGAGTCGGGCGGGAGCGAGAGGGTGACCACCGCCACCGACGCGTACTCGATGGTCGACAGCAGCCCGGCTGCCACCGGGGCGACCGGTGCCAGCAGCACACCCGCCCGGCGGGCGTCGACGGCCAGGACGACGCCGTGGGCCTCGAGGCGGCCCGGCCGCGACCGCCCGCGGCGCTCTCTGGGACCGGTGGCCAGCACCCACCGGTCGCCCTCCCTGGTCACGGCATCGACCTGGACGCCGGTGCGAATCTCGACGCCGGCGGCGGCCAGGGCGTCACCGACGGTGGTCGCCAGGGACGCCACCCCGTCCGTGAGGGACCAGAACATCGGTCGGCCGACGTCGCCGGCCGCCGGTGGCGGCACCGGGCGCGGCCGCAGGTTGTGCATGAGGCTCCCGGGCTGCTGGGCGGCCCCGATGAGCAGGGGGAAGGTGGCGGCCGCGCTGAGGTCGTCGACCGACCCGGCGTGGATGCCGCCGATGAGAGGGTCGGCCAGTCGTTCGACGACGGCCCGTCCCATCCGGGTACCGACGATCTCGCCCACCGAGCGGTCGCCCATATGGGCGGGCGGCGCCGGGTGCCACACCGCCCACGTCCCGGGCGGCCCGCAGGGACTCCGCCCAGCAGGATGCCCGAACGGGCCAGCGGCCACCAGCTCGTCGGCAACCCCAGGTTGAGGCCGGGGGGCAGAGCCCGCAGGCTCCCGCGTGCGTACACGGACGCCCCGGTGGCCCCGATCGGCACCAGGTCGTCGGTGGCGCCCACCTCCTCGACCAGCTCCACCGCTTCGGGCCGTCGGCCCAGGAAGGCGTCGGCGGCCATGTCGACGGTGCGCCCGGCGAACTCACGGGCCCGCAGCTTGCCGCCGATGCGCCCGCGCGCTCGACCACGATGACCGACGTGCGGCCGCTCGGCGCCCCTGGCGGCGGGCCGGTGCCGCGCGAGCTCCCAGGCGGCGGCCAGGCCCGAGATCCCGGCGCCCACCACCACCACCGTCGGTCGCCGCACGGCCGTCAACGAGTCCCCCGCCGGCGGCCGTCTCCACCACGTCGGCGAGGACGGCCACGAAGCGTGGATCGTCGTTCAGCGACGCCGTCCGCCCGAACCGGGACAGACCGGCCGAGGCGGCCACGGCGGCGGCCTCGATGTCGATGTCGTAGAGGACCTCGAGGTGGTCGGCGACGAACCCGACCGGGCAGACGACCACGGCCCGCACGCCGGTCGCCGCCAGGTGCCGGAGCTCGGCGCCGAGGTCGGGGCCGAGCCACGGCTCCGGCGTCCGGCCGCGCTCCGCCATGCCACCGACCACGACACCCCCCTGTCGTCGAGGCCGGCGACGGCGGCGATCTCGGCGGCCGATGCGGCCACCTGCCCGGCGTAGGGGTCGCCGCCGTCGATCGACGCGCCCCGGCAGGCTGTGGGCGGTGAAGACCACGGCGCAGGCGTCGGCGCCCTGGGCGCCGCCGGGTCAGTCAAGGGCGGCCACCACCCGGT
>CAWIPW010000008.1:0-29139 GCA_963838005.1 uncultured Actinomycetota bacterium | reverse complement strand
CCAGCAGAAGACGCCCGGCGGGTGTCCCCTATCGCCGGGTCGGTGTCCGCAGAGCGAAAGCGATCGGATGGAGAACAAACTGGCTCCGTGACGCCAACACCATTCCCTCACCCCTGGTTCGATCGTGCCGAACCTACGGTCAAACTGCCCTACGTCGGGATGAGTCGACAGGAGGCTCTGTCTGCCGCAGACGCAAACGGGGTGGCTCAGGTCCGAGTCATGGAAGTCCCGATCCCGCCCTACACTGCCTTGACGGCTGACCTCCGGCCCAACCGCCTCAATCTCATGATCGTTGAGGGACAGGTGGTTCGGGCCGCATTCTTCTAGCGGGGGTCCAGCATCACTCTTGAATGTCAGCTTGCCGCCCTGCCACCCCAACATCGGTCCCTTCTATCTTCGACGGGAGTCACCGACTCCCACTGATCACTCGGCGACCGTAGCCCCTGGGCTTCCTAAACGCCGGTGATGAGCGGCTGTCACTGCTCACCATCAGGCACAAGGTCGCCGGCAATTCACCGGCGGCATCTGCGGGCGTTAGACGTGCGGCTCGCGCTCGAGTGGCCGATAGCACGTTTCTAGTAAGAACGACCTCTGGGAGGTACCGGTCGGAGGGCACGGATCTCGGACCGACACCTGCTACCCATTACCATTGGCAACGAGCCCATGCACGCCATCGATTACGTCATCTACAGCCTGTGGGTTGTTTTCTGGCTGGGATGGCTGATCGCTGGCGCGAGTGCCAAGCGGGCCGCTCAGTCACGATTGGGGCAGTTCGTCGGCCTGCGACTCGCCACGCTTGTCATCGTGTACTTGCTCATTCGCTTCGGTGTTGTGAAGGGCCATCGTGCCGTCGTGAGCAGCCCTGTTCTTCAAGGCGTCGGGATGATGCTCTTCTTGATCGGATTGGGTCTGGCCGTATGGGCACGGGTACACCTGGGTCGAAACTGGGGAACTCCGATGTCTGAGAAGGAGGACGCAGAACTGGTCACTTCCGGCCCGTACCGGTACGTCCGGAACCCCATCTACTCAGGAATCATCCTCGCCGCGATCGGAACGGCGGTCGCAGTCAGCTGGTACTGGCTAATCGTGGTCGCATTGTCGGCCGCCTACTTCATCTACAGCGCCACCGTCGAGGAGCACATCATGGAGCGCCTCTTCCCCAGCACCTATCCGGAGTACAGGCGCTCGACCAAGATGCTGATCCCCTTCATCTTCTGAGTCATCGGGCGATCCGCAGTTAGTTCGAGTCGACCCACCTGCCCCCGATCGCCGGTAGGTCGGCGATCATCGCCCGCGGTTAATCGGCATCTACACAGGCCGGTGGATAACGCCTTCTCCAGAATCGCTGGCGATGGGTTTAGTTTGTACCGATGAGGCGGATCGGCTGCCTAGCCCCGATCATTCACCGAGCCCCGTGAACTGACCACCGCGCGTCCGCGGAAAAGCCCTCCGCAGAAGGGAAACTGTTGTTCTCGACGCAACAGGATCCCAGCAACAGGAGGGCACTTCCAAGATGAACGGTAACAGCACGGCGCGCGTGAAGGTGGAACCCGGCGGGAAGGGCGTGGTGGCCCACGTCGGCCTGCACGCTCTTGGGTCTTTCGCCGACCGGTTGGGACTCGGTGATGCCCTCTCGGCCGCCATCCCGCGGACGGGCGAGCGGCTCCCGGTCCACGACCGGGGCAAGGTTCTCGTGCAGACGTCGCTGGTGCTGGCCGGCGGCGGTGAGAGCTGCGCGGACATCGAGCACCTGCGCGTGCAGGCCGACCTGTTCGGGTCGGTGCCCTCGGACTCGACCGTGTTTCGCACCTTCCACGAGATCGCTCCCGAGACGAGGTCGTCGATCGCATTGGCCATGGCCGAGGTCCGGGCGAAGGTGTGGGCGAGGTCGGCCGCGACGACCGGAAGGGCTCCGGTTGTCCTCGACATCGACGCGTCGCTGGTCGAGGTCCACTCCGAAGGCAAGGAAGGTGCAGCCGCCACCTTCAAGGGTGGCTTCGGCTTCCATCCGATGTTCTGCGTTGCCGACGCGACGGGCGAGACGCTCGCGGGGGTGCTCCGTCCCGGCAACGACGGGGCCAACACGGTGGCCGACCACGTGGCGGTCCTCGACCAGGCCATTGCCCAGCTGCCCAAAACGATCGCCTCCGGCCACCGACCGGGCGACCCGCCCGAGATGGCCACCCGGTCCGTCATCGTCCGTGCCGACTCGGCTGGCTGCACCGAGGGGTTCCTCTCCGCCTGCCGTGAGCGCAACGTCACCTTCTTCGTCACGGCACGCTCGAATCCCCAGGTCACCGCCGCCATCTTCGATGCCATCGGGCTCGACACGGTCTGGGAGCAGGCTGTCGCCCAGGACGGCACGCCCCGGATCGGGGCATCGGTCTGCGAGCTGACGTCCCTCATCGACGACAAGAAGCTCCCCGCGGCCACGCGCCTCATCGTCCGACGCGAGCCGCTGCACCCCGGTGCCCAGCGCAGCCTGTTCCCGAGCCTGGAGTTCCGCTACTGGGGCTTCTACACCGATGCGGAGGGGACGCCGTCCGAACTGGACGCCACCATGCGGGCCCACGCCCACGTGGAGCAGCACATCCAGCGCCTGAAGGACTCCGGACTCTCCCGGTTCCCCTTCACCAGTTTCGAGGCGAACGCCAACTGGATGCTGACCGTCGCCATCGCCGCCGACCTTCTCCGCTGGTTCCAGCTCCTCTGCATGGACAGCCACTGGGTGAATACTCGGCCGAAGGCCATGCGCTGGGCCATCCTCCACGCCCCCGGCCGACTTGTCACGAAGAGTCGGCACCAGGTCGTGCGCATCATCGACGGCTGGCCCGGCACCGACGCGCTGCTCGGTGCCTACCGGCGCATCGCACTCATCACCTGACGACTTCCAGCACCCCGCCAGAAGGCACCCGCGTAACGACGCGCGTGCCCGAGCCGATCACCAGGTCGGCTTCGGCCTCCGAATTCACCGAAATGCCGCCGACGTGATCTGCCCGCATCCGAAATCATCGGTCCACTCGCCAACTCGGTCCGAACTATGCCTCCCGGCCCGACCTCAGAGTTCCCGTGAACGATCAGGGCTAGTGGTTCTTGCCGTCGGCATCCTGCCCTTGCTGGTTGCACATCAAGTGCGCCGCCATTGTCGAAGCCAGACGCAGCCAGGGACTTCACCGCTGCATACAAATCCTTCCTTGCTGGAGGCAGGGCGATTCAGAAAGAGGACCCGTTGCCGACGGCGACGCTCCCGGAATCCCACCGTCCGACATCCGCCGAGGACTCGCAGATCGCCGATCTGGTCGATCGCTACCGGAAGAGTCTGACCTCCATTTCGTGGCCACAGCCGGCCACCGAAGACGCGGGTGCGGTTGAGTCTGCATTGTCACAGGAAGCGACCGAGATTCGCTCCATAGATGGGGTCAGCGGTACGAATCCGGTCCTTGGCACTGACTATAGGAACCTCGCCGCTACTGAAAAGACTGCGTTGACTGCCGAGAATCGGCTGCGCCAAACATTAGGGCTTCCACCCCGATGAAGGCAGCTTTGGAATCGGCAAGACTGAGGCCATGGTTGCTCGGCGGGCTCTTCTCTGCGTCTCTCTCTTCTTGGGGATCGGGATGTTCCTCTCGGCCTGTGCCTCCTCGGGCGGCTCCGTCGAGCAGAGTGCGTCGCCAAAGTCAGCATGTTCGCTGTTGAGCACCCAGGAGGCATCGGAGGCTCTCGGGGCGCCAGTTCAAACATCCAGCGAATGCACAACGTATGCCGGCAACCAGAGTGGCGGCCTCTACCACCCTTCGGATGGACCGGGGACACTGCTGGTCCATGTCTCGTGGGACAAGCAAACCGTCACCACCTTCACGGTGGCCCACAGTGGTCATGCCAAGTACCTGAATGGAGAGGCACCGCCGCAGTACCTCAAGGTGACCGTGGCCGGAGTACCCGCATATTGGCAAGTCAGTCCAGTTCCAGGTCCCGGCAACGCGCAAGGCATCAGCAGCTTGAAGAGTGGATACGTCGTCACGCTCACCTCGATGAGCCTGAGCCAATCCCAAGTTCAGGGGGCTTTGGCCGTCATCCTCAATCATCTCTGACTGCGGATCGCTGCGTCACCGAACGAAGGCTCGGCATCGGTGTTCGCAAAAGCGGGTAAATCCAAAAAGTTTGCTGAATTGGGAGGTGGGCGTGACTTCAAAAGATTGGCGGCTGCGGAGAACCAGCTCCATGCTCCTGGTAGTTCCAGTCGTCTTTGCATTTGCTGCGTGCTCGTACTCGCCTCCTCCCGGAACGGGCGATCCGGGCAATCCGCGACTCAACACGCTGGCTGGCGATCCGATCTTTCAAGTTCTGCCGCCTGATTCGGCTCTGACCCGGCCAATCCAGAAGGTTCCGGCAGAGTGGGACTCGGGCTACGGCCTCTGGAACGGTCCGGACGTCGAGGTGGATATGAAATCCCGTGGCACTCTGGCCGACGTCCTCTCCTTCTACGATGCATATGCGCCTGCTCATGGTTGGAGCACAGCCCCCGGTCACAAGAAATTGGGATATTCCTCGTTCTGGGAGAAGACGCTCCCGGACGGAGTCAAGGCTGCCTTGAGCCTCTTCTATGGTGGTTCGGCGCTATCAACTCCGGACCAGCAGGCGCCTTCATATGAGCTCGTAGGGAGCGTTTCAGCAAAGCTCTGAACGGTACCGGCAAGACCGCGCCATACCGCCGGTTCGGTGGCGCATCGAATTCGCGGGTTCAGCGCCAGGCGCACACGCTCGAATGCGCTCCGTCCCGCTCAATTCCGAAGTGCCCCTGCGGTGACGTCGAGCACCACCTTCCCCACCGCCCGGCCGTCGGCCACCAGCTGCAGGGCGGCCGACGCCTCGGCCAGGTCGAAGGTGGCGCCGATGTGCGGGGACAGCGGCGCCTGCCGCCAGCAGGTCCCAGAGCTCACGGTCGTTGCGGGCCAATTCGTCCGGGGCGTGGGTGGCGAAGTCGATGAACTGGAAGCCCAGGTGCGACAGCCCTTCAGCAGCACGAGGTTGAGGGGGATCCGCGGGATGACGCCGGACGCGTAGCCGACGGTCACGAACCGCCCGCCCCACTTGAGTGCCCGAGCGCGGGTTCGGCGAGCTCGCCACCGACAGGGTCGACGACCACGTCGGCACCGCCGGGAAGATGCTCCCGCAGGGCCGCCGCAGGTCGACCTGGCGGTGGTCGATGAGGTGGTCGCCCCCGCTGCCGTGGCGGCCTCCAGCTTGGCCGCCGACGAGGCCACCGCCGTCACCCACGCGCCGAGGAGCGCCCAGCTGCACGGCGGCCAGGCCCACGCCGCCGCCGGCGCCGAGGACGACGAGTTCCTCCCGGCTGGAGGCGGGCCACCGACCGAGCACGTGGTAGGCGGTCCGGTGGGCGACGCCGAAGGCCGCCGCTGGCGGTCGTCGACCCCGTCCGGCACCGCGAGGCGCTCCCCTTGGCACCGCCACCTCCTCGGCGAAGGCGCCCGACCAGCACGTCCCCATGACCCGGTCGCCGACACGCCACGACTGCACGTCGGCGGCGACCTCTTCGACCACGCCGGCGAACTCGCTCCCCGGTACGAACGGGGTCTCCACCGTCAGCTGGTACCGGTCGGCGACGAGCAGCACGTCGGGCAAGTTGACGGCGGCTGCGGCCACCCGGACCCGCGCCTGCCGCCCGGCTCCGGTGGAGGGACGTCCTCGACCGTGACCACCTCCGGCCCTCCGTAGGCGTGGCAACGGCGGCGCGCACGTCAGGTCCCGCACCCGCTGGGCCCCACCCGCCGGCCGGGCCGGCGACCGAGTCGGTCACCGGTCGTAGTCGGTGGTCTCGGCCAGCTCGGCGGCGCCTCGCCATCAGCTCGAGGACGACCGGGCCGAACGCCTGCAGCGTGGTGTTGTCGCCGGCCCGCTGGTAGCCCTGCTCGAGCACGACGGCCAGCTTCCACTTGGCCAGCACGCAGTAGTAGTCGATGTCGTCGACCTGCCGGCCCGACACCTCGGCGTAGTGCGCGAGCACGGCCGAGCGCGACGGCATGCCCGCCATGTCCACGTAGCTGATGCCGCCGCCGCCCGCGTCTGGTGTCCTCGGGCCAGCTCGTTGACCACCCAGGCCAGGTCGAGCTTCGGATCGCCGACCGTGCCCATCTCCCAGTCCACGATGGCGGCCAGCCGGGCCGGCGCGCCGTGGCCGTACATCACGTTGGCGAACTGGTAGTCGCCGTGCATGAGGCCGGGGATGAAGTCGATCGGCCGGTGCGGCGCGCAGCCATGCCGCCGCCACCTCGAAGCCGGGCAGCTCGCGGCCCTTGATCCGCTCGAGGAACGCCGTCCAGCGGTCGACCTGCCGCTCGTGGAAGCCCGTCGGGCCGGCCGAGGTCGTCGAGGCCCTTCGCCCGCCAGTCGACCTTGGACAGCAGCGCGATGCCCGTCGACCAGCTCGAAGGCCAGGCCCGCCGGGCCTGCAGGTCGGTGTCGAACGGCGCCGGCCAGCCGTCGGTGCCCATCGGCGACCAGCCGTCGACGAAGCCCATGAGATAGAAGGTGCGACCCAGCACCGACGGGTCGTCGCAGGCGGCGACGGCCGCGGTGTGGGGGACGTCGGTGCCGTCGAGCGCCTCGATGATCCGCCACTCGCGCATGATGCCGTCGTCGCGGCTCGTCGGGGGCCGACGGCGGCGGGATGCGCAGCGCGCAGTGCAGGTCGCCCCGCCGGATCTCGTAGATCTCGTTCTGGGTGCCCCCCGAGATGAAGCGCGTGCTCGATGGGCTCGCCCACTGCCGAGGCCCGTGCTCGTCCATCCAGGCGGCCAGGCGCTCGACGTCGATCATCAGAGGTTCCCCACCTCGTGCTCGAGGACTGCGGCGAACTTCTCGCGGGCCGCGTCGCGGCAGCTTCGGCAGGTGCTGGGTCGGCCACAGATCGTCGGTCGGCCGAGTAGTCGCGCAGCACCTGGCGGGCGACGGTCACCTTGTGCACCTCGGTCGGACCGTCGGCCAGGCCCATGACGCTGGCGCCGAGCATCATCGCGTGGAAGGGCATCTCGTTGCTGACGCCCAGGGCGCCGTGGACCTGCATGGCCCGCCAGGCGATGTCGTGGAGCACGCCGGGCATGAGCACCTTGACGGCGGCGATGTCCTTGCGCACCTTGCGGTAGTCGTTGTGCTTGTCGATCGACCAGGCCGTGTAGAGCACGAACAGCCGGAACTGCATGAGCTGGGCGTAGGAGTCGGCGATGTAGCCCTGGACGAACTGCTTGTCGGCCAGCAGCCCGCCCTGCACCTGGCGGCTGAGCGCCCGCTCGCACATGCGTCGAGCGCCTCGGCGGGCCAGGCCGATCGTGCGCATGGCGTGGTGGATGCGACCGCCGCCCAGCCGGGTCTGGGCGATGGCGAAGGCCTGGCCCTCGCCGCCGAGCAGAGCCTCGGCGGGCAGCCGCACGTCGTCGTAGTGGATGAGCGCGTGGGAGCCCTCCCCCTCGGGCTCGCCGGCGAGGCCGACGTTGCGGACGATCTCGATGCCCGGGGTGCCAGTCGGGACGAGGAACATCGACATGCCCTGGTACGCGCTCACGTCGGGGTCGGTGACCGCCATGACGATGAGGAAGCGCGGCCGTCCGGGCGTTCGAGGAGAAGAACTTCCACCCGTTGATGACCCACTCGTCGCCGTCGCTGCACCGCCCGGGTCGTGAACAGGGTCGGGTCGGCGCCGCCCTGCGGCTCGGTCATCGAGTAGCAGGAGAAGATCTCGCCGTCGAGCAGCGGGCGGAGGTAGTTCTCCTTCTGCGCGGGCGGTCCGTAGTGGGCGATGATCTCGGCGTTGCCGGTGTCGGGTGCCTGGCAGCCGAAGATGACGGGCGCCCACGACGACCGGCCCAGGATCTCGTTCAGCAGCGACAGCTGGACCTGCCCGTGGCCCTGGCCGCCGAGCTCGGGACCGAGGTGGGTGGCCCACAGGCCGTGGCGGCGCACCTCGTCCTTGAGGGGGTCGATGATCGCGCGCAGGGTGTCATCGGGCGGCGTGAACTCGAGCCCCGGCCACAGCGGTCGAGCGGCTCGACCTCCTCGCGCACGAACGCGTCGGCCCAGTCCAGCTTGCTGCTGGAACTCCGGATCGGTCTCGAACTCCCATGCCATGGCGCCCCTCCTCGTCCGGCTGGTAGAATAACATTCTTCTATGGAGAATGTTCATCTTGAATCCCAGAATGACGTTGCGGCCCGCATCGCCATGCAGTCGCTGGCCCGGCACGGACCCGACTACCCGGGCGAGGTGCGGCGGCTCTCGATGCCGGTCGTGAGGTCATGGCCAGCTGCGGCACCCGTTCGCGCCCCGGGTGGCCGACATCGTGGCCGCCGCCGGGCTCTCCAACGACGCCTTCTACCGGCACTTCGCCTCGAAGGACGCGCTGGTGGTGGCCATCCTCGACGAGGGCACGGAGCGGCTCTGCAGCTACCTGGCCCATCAGATGGCCAAAGAGCGGACGCCGCGGGGCAAGGTCCGCCGGTGGGTCGAGGGCGTCATGTCGCAGGCGGCCGACGACGAGATCGCCGCCACCACGCTGGCGGTCCTGTGGAACGCCGGCAGCCTCGACCAGGCGATGATCTCCCCGCCGGCGGCGGCCGGCGCGCCGCTGGCGGCGCTCCTCCACGAGCCCTTCGCGGTACTCGGCAGCGCCGATCCCGTGCTCGATGCGTCGCTGGTGGCCCACGCCGTCGTCGGCCGGCTGGCGGACCATCTCTGGCAGCAGGTTCGGCCGGCTCGCGCCGAGATCGACCACATCGTGGCCTTCTGCCTGACCGTCGGCGCCCGCGGCGGCACCGGATCGGGCTAGGAACCCGGCGGGCCCACCGGGGCGGCCGCTTCTCCATGAAGGCGGCCATCCCCTCGCGGGGCTTGTCCGACTCCTCGATCGACCACGACATCGTCAGCAGGTCGATGGAGCCGTAGCGCTCGTTCAGCATGCGCTTGACGTGGGCCCGCGCCACCGGGGCGGTCTGCAGCACCTCGCGGGCGGCCGCCAGGGCCGAGGTCCGCAGATCGTCGTGGGCGACCACCCGGGCGATGACCCCCAGACGGACGGCCTCGGCCGCGTCGAAGGGCCGGGCCGTGAACAGCAGGTCCCGGGCGACGGCCACGCCCACGTGGGCGGGCAGCGCCGCCGCGTACAGGGCGTCGGGGATGCCGCGGAGCAGCTCGGGCACCCGGAAGGTGGCCCGGTCGCTGGCCACGGCCACGTCGGCCATCATGGCGATCAGCAGGCCTCCGGCCTGGCAGATGCCGTTGACTGCGGCGATCACCGGCGCCCGGCTGTCGCGGATGGCGAGGAACGGCAGGACGTCGAAGCCGGCCGCGTCGGGAACGGTCTCCCCCTCCACCGACCGGCCGCCGAGGTCCCCGCCCGGGCTGAAGACGTCACCGGTGCCGGTGATGATGAGGGCGGCCAGTCCGTCGTCGGCGTTCACCAGCCTGACGGCCCGTTTGATCCCGTAGTACATCGCCGGCGTCAGGGCGTTGCGGGCCGACGGCCGGTCGATGATGCACCAGGCGATGGGCCCCTCGCGCTCGAGGCGCAGCGCCGGCGAACCCGAGGTCGTCGTCCATCGGCGCCACGCTACCGCCGCCCGCCCGGCGGCGACCGGGGCTACGTGCGACCCGGCACCCCCACCCCGTGGAGGATGAGGTCCCAGAGCCCCTCGGCCGGGTCGGCGTCACCGGCATGGGCGGTGCCGCCGCCGATGGTCGCCGAGAAGGCGTTGAACATGATCGCCTCGAGCACGATGCCGGCGAACGGGCTGCGCTGGAGACCGGCCCGGATCGACCCGGCGGCTTCGGCCTCGTCGAGGACCTCGTTCAGCAGCGAGACCAGCGGTGAGAAGGCGACGGCCGCCTCCGTCGGATGGCTGGTGAGGAGCTGCTGGGCGAAGTCCACCATCATCGGGGCGGCCGCCGGCAGTGTCTTCGCCCCCTTCCCCTTGGGCACCGGTCGGCACAGCCGGTAGTACTCGACCACGAAGCGGTGCATGCGCTCGAGGGGATCGGTCTCGTCCGCGATGGTGTCTCGCAGCAGCTCCGTCGTCGACCGGACGGAATCCTCGAACAGCGCCAGCAGCAGCTCGTGCTTGCCCCCGAAGTACTGGTAGAAGAGCCGCAGCGACTGCCCCGAGCGCTCGACGACCTCGTGCACGGTGAAGTCCTTGCCGTCCCCGTCGGTCATCAGCTCGAGGGCGGCGTCGAGGAAGCGCTGCAGGCGGTTCTCGGCACGGGCCCGCGCCGTGTACAGCGACCTGGACACGGCCAGCTCGCGCCGGCTCACCCCGGCATCCCCCGACGCCGGATCGTCCTCGGCCACCGATTCGTTCTTCGTCACCAGACGAACCCCTTTTCGGTCGGTCGCAGCGCCGGCACGTCGATCGACAATGATCGCATATCCTCAGGAGAATAGGGTTCTCCGGAGCCGGCACCTCCGGCACGGGTCCCTCCGGGTGGGCTCACCCCTTGGCCTCCCGGCGGGCCATCAGCCGGTCGAGATTGGCCCGCAGCTCCGGCGAGGTGAACGACCGGTCCTCGGCGGCCAGGGCGAAATCGAGGGTGGCCACGACGGCCCGCTCCATGTGGAGGTTGAGGATCCGCTTGGTGTCCTCCACCGCCCGCCGCGGGAGCGCGGCGATCCGCCGGGCGCAGGCGAGGGCCTGCTCGAGTACCTCGCCGTCGGGGCACACATGGTTGACCAGGCCCATCTCGGCCGCCCGCTGCGCCGGGATGCGGTCCCCGGTCAGGGCGTACTCCTTGGCCAGCTGCAGGCTGGTGAGGAGCGGCCACGTCACCGGACCGCCGTCGGCGGCCACCAGGCCCAGGGCCACGTGGGGGTCGGCGAGGTGGGCGCTCTCGGCCATGTAGACGATGTCGGAGAGCGCCACCAGGCTGCAGCCGAGGCCCACGGCCGGCCCGTTGACGGCGGCCACGATGGGCACCCGGCAGGCGACCATGCCGGTGACGATCCGCTTGCCGTGGACGAGGGTCTCCTTGCGGAGCACGCCGTCGCGGGTCAGTTCGTCGAGGTACTCGAAGTCACCGCCGGCCGAGAACGCCCGTCCCTCCCCGGTCAGGACCACGGCGCGCGCCTCCTCGTCCGCGTCGATCTGGGGGAACAGCTCGGCCAGGCCGCGGTGGAGCCCGTCGTTGGTGGCGTTCAGCTGCTCGGGCCGGTTGAGGCGGACGACCCGGACGGGCCCGTCGTCCTCGACCGCGAGCTCGGCCGTCAGGCGAGTAGGCGCTCATGCCGCCGGCAGGCCGAGGATGCGTCCGGCGACCAGGTTCCGCTGGATCTGAGAGGTGCCGCCCATGACGCTCTGGGCACGACTATAGAGATAGATCTTCAGCCATGTGTCGTCCTCGCCGCCGAGGCCGATGCCGCCCACCGACAGGGCGGCGTGGCCGACGGTCTGCTCGGTCGAGGTCATGAGCAGCTTGTCGACCGAGCCCTCGGGACCGTGCGAGATGCCGTCGAGCCGGTCCGACAGCCGCCGGTAGACGTGGAGCCGGAGCATCTCCGCCTCCACGATGGCCCAGCCGAGCTCGTGCCGCGGCACCTGCCGAAGGCGTCGGGCTCGTCGCGCACCCTGGCCGTCAGGTCCTTGACCAGTTTCGAATAGCGGCCGGCGAAGCCCAGCTCGTGGGGTTCGCGCTCGTGACTGACCACCGTCATGGCCAGCGCCCACCCCTCGCCCTTGCCACCGATCATGTTGGCGGCCGGGACCCGCGCCTCGTTGAAGTCGACCTCCCCGAACTCCTTGGTGATGCCGTTGATCATCGGCAGGGGCCGCTGTTCGATGCCGGCCTGGCGCATGGGCACGGCGAAGGCGGAGATCCCTTTGTGCTTGGGAACGTCGTGGTCGGTGCGGGCCAGGACGAGGCACCACTCGGCGTCGTCGGAGTAGCTCGTCCAGACCTTGTGGCCGGAGATGACGTACTCGTGGCCCAGGCGGTCGGCGCGCGTGCGCAGGGAGGCCAGGTCCGACCCGGCGTCGGGCTCGCTGAAGCCCTGGCACCACCGCTCGCGGCCGCTCACGATGCCGGGCAGGAAACGGCGCCTGACGGCCTCGCTCCCGTGCTCGAGGATCCCCTCGACCAGGTAGCCGAGGCTCGGACGGGGCGGGGCGCCGGCGGCGGCCAGCTCCTCGTCGAGGATCACGTCGTAGACGCTGGGCAGGCCCTGGCCGCCGATCTCCTCCGGCCAGGTGGCCCCGAAGAACCCGCCGTCGTAGAGCGACCGGTGCCACTCGGCCTGGCCGGCCCAGTAGCGGTCGTCGGTCGACGAGGCCGGCAGGCCGGGGTTGTTGTGGCGGAGCCACTCGCGCAGGCGGGCCCGGAACGCGGCCTCGTCGTGGGAGTCACCGAAGTCCACGACCACCTCCGATGCCCCGGTGGGCGAGGACGCGCCCGATGTTGACGTCCGCCCCGCCGAGGATCTCGGTCGACAGGAGGGCCCGGCGCAGGTGGACGTGGGCGAGACACTCCCACGTGTTGCCGATCCCGCCGTGCACCTGGATGGCGGTCTCGCACACGGCCAGGGCGGCGCGGGCGCAGTAGGCCTTGGCCACGGCGGCCGCGTCGAGGGCGGCGTCGACGGGCAGGGCGTCGACGGCCCAGGCCGCGTGGCGGGACACGCTGCGCGCGCCCTCGGTGAGGACGTGGGCGTCGGCCAGCAGGTGCTGGACGGCCTGGAACGAGCCCACGGGCCGGCCGAACTGGCGCCGGGCCGACGCGTAGTCGACGCTCAGCTCGACGGCGCCCCGCATGGTGCCGACGAGGTCGGCACAGGTGAGGGCCAGGCCGAGGGCCGTCCACGCCGCCAGCTGGTCGCCGGTGAGCGGGTGCGCCATGCCCTCGAGCGGCGTGACGGCGGCGCCGGGCTCGGCGGTGGCCACCGGCCGGGTCAGATCGGGGCGGTCGTCGGCCGGCTGCAACCCGACCGCGGCCAGCACGTGGCCGGCGGGGGTGGGCACGAGCAGCAGGGCGCGCCCAGCACCGGCGGCGTCGACGGCCAGCGTGGCCGGCGGGGCCGCGCCGTCGACGGCCACCGCCAGGCCGGTGTGCGACCGGTCGAGGGCCACCGTCTCGACCGAGGTGGCCGCGGGCACGCCGGCGAGGCGGCGCAGGTCGGCGGCGAGCGTCGGCCCCAGGTAGGGGGTGTCGACGAGCCGCCGGCCGAACTCCTCGGCGATGACGGCCGCCTCGACCCCCGACCCGAGCGGTGGGCCCCCGTCCTCGGTGGTCCGCAGCTCGCGCCAGCCCGACGCGGCCACAGCGGCGTCCAGCTTGTCGGTGCGCTCGCGCTCGGCCAGCTGCCCGACGGTCCCCGGGCCCATCCGGTCGGCCAGCTGGGCGGCGGCGTCCTGGAGCGCCTGCTGCTCGCTGGAGAGGCGGACGTCCATCAGCCGTCGCCCGCCGAGGCCAGCAGCGACGGCGTCCACTGGTCGCGGAGCGTCCGCCGCAGCACCTTGCCCGACGGCAGGCGCGGGATCTCGTCGACGACCACGACGTGGCCGAGGTGCTTGTAGCCGGCGAGCGAGCCGGCCACCAGGTCGGCCAGCTCGCCCTCGCCGACAGGCACGTCCGGGTCGAGCCGCACCACGGCCACGGGCACCTCGCCCTTGCGTTCGTCGGCCAGGCCGAACACGGCGCAGTCGAGAACGGCCGGGTGCCCGTGCAGCACCTCCTCGATCTCCGCCGGGGCCACCTGAAAGCCGCTGACCTTGATCATCTCCTTGGAGCGGTCGGTGATGTGCACCCACCCCTCGGGCTCCAGCCAGCCCACGTCGCCCGTGCGGTACCAGCCGTCGGCGAAGGCGTCGGCGGTGGCCTCCTCCGGCAGGTAGCCGGCCATCACCGACGGGCTGAGGACCTGGATCTCCCCGATCTCCCCCGGCGCGAGGACGGCGCCGCTGTCGAGGTCGGCCACCCTGAGGTCGACACCCTCGGGCGGCAGGCCGGCCGAGTCGAGCCGCCACCGGTCGGGCTCCCCCACCGGATTGCCGGCGATGACGGGCAGCTCGCTGGCGCCGTAGGCGGGCAGCCACCGCACGCCCGTCCGCTCGGTGACGACGGCGGCCACGCTCTCGCTCACCGGCGTCGCCCCCCACATGATGTAGCGCAGGGACGAGAGGTCGAAGTCCTCGAGGTGCGGATGGTTGGCCATGGCCAGTGCGATCGGAGCGACCGCCATCTCGAGGGTCATGCGCTCGGCCTCGATGCGGTGCAGCACCTCGTCGAGGTCGAAGCGGCGGTGCAGCCGCACGGTGGCCCCGGCCGAGGCGGCCGCCAGCAGGTTGAGCAGCCCCAGGATGTGCGAGGGCGGCGTCGCCACCTGGAACCGGTCGTCCGGTCCGAGGCCGAGGGTGCGGACCCAGTGGGCGGTGGCATGTCCGATGGAGGCGTGGGTGTGGCGCACCGCCTTGGGCAGTCCGGTCGTGCCCGAGCTGAACACCAGCACGACCTCGTCCGTGTCGCCGCCGTCGGCTGCCGGGGGCGCGTCGTGGTGTCCGGACAGGGCGGCGTCGGCCGCGGACGCATCGTCGAGATCGGTGACCCGTTCGCGGCCCATGCACTCGGCCAGCAGCGCCGCCGACGGCCCGTCGGCGACGGCGTGGACCGGCGACGTCAACGCCAGCGAGTGGCCGACCTCGGTCCCCTTCCACGCCGGGGAGAGGAGCACGGCGGCTGCACCCACCTTGCTGATGCCGTGGACGGCGGCCACGAACTCGGGCCGGTTGGACATCATCACGGCCACCCTGTCCCCGGCGACCACCCCCCGGCCGGTCAGGTGGCACGAGAAGGCGTTACTGGCGACGTCGAGATCCGCGAACGACCACCGTTCATCGCCCGCCAGCACGGCGTCGCGCCCGCCGTAGGTCGCCGCAGCCTGCTCGAGGGCGCGGTGCATGCGGGCCGCTGCCATTGAAAACATTCTTCTCGCTGACGAGATCGACGTCAACATGGTGGGGATGTAGTGTTCTCTTACATGTCCGAGTCGGCAGGCAGCCCGGTCACCGCCGGCCGCACGGACGAGGCCGTCCGCGACGAGATCGTCGCCACCGTCCGCCGGTTCGTGACCGACAAGGTGACCCCGGTGGTCGCCGAGTTCGAGCACGAGGACCGCTACCCGGCGGAGATCGTCGCCCAGATGCGCGACCTCGGCCTGTTCGGCATCACCATCCCCGAGGAGTACGGCGGCCTCGGCCTCGACCTGCTCACCTACATCGGCGTCATCGAGGAGCTGGCCTACGGCTGGATGAGCCTGACCGGCGTCGTCAACACCCACACCATGGCGGCCACCCTGCTCATGGCGCACGGCAGCGACGAGCAGCGGCGGCGCTGGCTCCCCGTGCTCGCCTCCGGCGAGCGCCGGGGCGCCCTGTCGCTCTCCGAACCCGATGCCGGCAGCGACACCCGCAACATCTCGTGCCGGGCCACCCGCGACGGCGACGAGTACGTGCTGAACGGCACCAAGGCGTGGGTCACCAACGGGGAGCGGGCCGGCCTCGTCGCCCTGGCCGCCCGCACCGAGGAGGGCATCTCCGCCTTCATCGTCGAGAAGGAGCCCGGCGAGCGGTTCGAAGGCATCTCGGTGAGCCGGCACGTCGGCAAGCTCGGGTACCGGGGCGTGGAGACGGTCGAGATGGCCTACACCGACCACCGGATCCCGGCCGCCAGCCTCGTCGGGGAGGCCGGCCGGGGCCTTCCGCAGATCCTCGGGGTGCTCGAGGTGGGGCGCATCAACATCGCGGCGAGGGCCGTGGGTGTCGCCCGGGCCGCCTTCGACGCCGCCCTCGTCTACGCCGACCAGCGCCAGACGTTCGGCAAGCCCATCGGCGAGCACCAGGCCATCGCGCTCAAGCTGGCCGACATGGCCACCCGCCTCGAGGCGGCCCGGCTGCTCACGAGGAACGCCGCCGAGCGCAAGGCCGCCGGGCTGCGCTGCGACGTGGAGGCCGGCATGGCCAAGCTCTTCGCCAGCGAGACGGCCCTCGATCTGGCCACCGAGTCCATGCGCATCCACGGTGGCGTGGGCTACACGACCGACCTGCCGGTCGAGCGCTACTACCGCGACGCCCCGCTCATGGTGATCGGCGAGGGCACCAACGAGATCCAGCGCCTGGTGATCGCCCGGGGCCTCCTGTCCCGGGCCCGGGGCGGCTGACCGGCCGGCGGCCGGTCAGTTCCGGTGGTCGCCCCCGCCGGCCTCCAGCTCCTTGAACACGTCGTCGGTGTCGGCACCGAGGGACGGGACGGCCGTGGCGCTGTCGTGGCTGACGCCCGAGAAGCTGACGGGGCCGTTGACGGAGCGCAGGGCACCGCCCTCGATCTCGACGATGCCGTCGTTCGCGAGCAGCTGGGGATCCTCGACGACCTCGGCCGGTGACTGGGCCACCGCCCACCACACCCCTTCGCGGTCGAACCGCTCGGCCCACTCGTCGAGCGGCCGCTCGGCGACGATCCCGTCGAGGATGGCGATGACCTCGGCCCGGTGGGCGCGGATGGCCGACGCGCTGGCGAAGCGCTCGTCCTCGAGCAGGTCGGCGCGGCCGAGGGCCCGGCACACCGGGCCGATGTGGCGGCTCGCCTCGAGCCCGGTGAAGAAGAACCAGCGCCCGTCGGCGGCCTTGTAGGGGTTCATCAGCGGCGCCTGATTGCGCTGGCGGGGCTCGGCGTCGGCCACCTTGCCCAGCGTCATCTGCAGCCCCAGGTCCCAGCCGAGGATGTAGGCGCCCGTGCGCAGGAGCGACACCTCGACCACCCGTCCCGACCCGGTGCGGCGCTGCTCGAGCACGGCGGCCAGGATGCCGGACAGGGCGGCCAGCCCGGTGATGTGGTCGCCGATGCCGCCCCGGGCGTTCAGCGGGTTGCCGTCGCCGTCGGCCATCTGCTTGGACAGCCCCGACCGGGCCCAGAAGGCCCCGATGTCGTAGGCGGGGCGGTTGCGGTCCTCGCCCCGGAGCCCGTAGCCGCTGACGCTGCAGTACACCAGGTGGGGATGGCGGGCCGTGGTCGCCTCGGGCTCGAGGCCGAGCTTGTCGAGGGCGTCGGGGCGAAGGTTGGAGATGAACACGTCCGCCGTCGCCAGCAGCGACTCGAGCCGCTCGCGGTCGCCGGGCCGGCGGAGGTCGAGCACGACGCTGCGCTTGCCCCGGTTGTCGAGCGCGAAGGCCGGGTTCGGGAGGTCACTGCCGATGCCGATGGAGCCGAACACGTTGCGCATGGGATCGCCGGTCGGCGCCTCCACCTTGATGACCTCGGCGCCCCAGTCGGCGAGCAGGGCGGCCGCCGAGGGCGCCGCCACCCACACCCCCAGCTCGACGACGCGCAGGTCGGCCAGGGACGACAGGCCGTGCGGGTGGTCGTCGCTCACGCCGTTTCCCGGCCCACGCCGCCGAGGACGCCGGCCCGCAGCTCGTCCTTGAGGACCTTGCCGGTGGCCGTGCGGGGCAGGTCGTCGACCAGCTCCACCACCCTGGGTGCCTTGTAGTTGGCCATCCGGTCGCGGCTCCATTCGATGAGGTCGGTGGCGGTCGTGGTCGCGCCCGGTCGCGGCACGACGAAGGCCATGCCCACCTCGCCCAGGCGCTCGTCGGGGATGCCGATGACCGCAGCCTGCTGCACATCGGGGTGGCTGAGGAGGATGTTCTCGATCTCGGCCGGGTAGGCGTTGAAGCCCCCGACGATGAACATGTCCTTCGAGCGCCCGACGATGCGCAGGCAGCCCGAGGGATCGACGGTGCCCAGGTCGCCGGTCTTCAGCCAGCCGTCCTCCGAGAGTGCTTCGGCCGTCGCCCCGGGGTCGTCGAGGTAGTGGGACATGACGCTGCCGCCCCGCAGCAGGATCTCCCCGTGGGTGCCGGCCTCGACGTCGCGGCCGTCGGCGTCGACGATCCGCAGCTCGAACCCGGGCCGGGGCGGCCGACGGTGGTGGCGATGGTCTCGACGTCGTCGCCGGACCCGGTGGCCGCGGCCGTGCCCCCCTCGGTCAGGCCGTAGCCGGTGACGATGAGGGAGAACGGCAGCTCGGCGTCGATCCGGCGGATCAGCTCCACCGGGATGTCGGCGGCACCGGTGACGGCCACCCGCAGGGTCGACAGGTCGTGGTCGTGGCGGGCCGGATGGTCGAGGATGGCCTGGTAGAGGGTGGGCGGCCCGGGGAGGACGGTGATGCGCTCGCCGGCCACGGCCGCCAGCACCCGGTCGACGTCGAAGACGGCCTCGGGCAGCATGGTGGCCCCCGCGCAGCAGGCGGCCAGCACCCCGGCCTTCAGGCCGAACATGTGGAAGTACGGATTCACCATCAGGTAACGGTCGCCGGCGGTCAGCCCGGTCATCGCCACCCAGTCGGCGGCCACCCGCAGCGTCCGACCGTGGGTCTGCACGACCCCCTTCGGCATCCCCGTCGTCCCCGAGGTGAACAGGATGTCGGAGGGATCGTCGGCACCGACGGCGGCCGCCCGCCGGTCGACCTCGGCCATGGCGGCATCGTCGGCGCGGGCCACGAACTCCTCCCACGACGGGGAACCGGCCGCGCCGGTGCCGCCGAGCACGACGGTCGTGGCCAGGTCGGGGAGCTCGATCCCCGACGCCGCCAGCATGGCCACGTAGTCGTTGCCGAGGAACCCCTCGGCCGTCACGAGGACCTTCACCCGGGCCCGGCGCAGGATGTCGGCGGCCTCGGCGCCCTTGAAGCGCGTGTTGACCGGCACGAGCACGGCCCCGGACAGGAACACGCCGAGGGCGGCCACCACCCACTCGGCCCGGTTGGGCGCCCAGACGGCGACGCGGTCGCCCGGTTCGACGCCGGAGACGACGAGGGCGCCGCCGAACCGGCGGGCCGCCGCCACCAGCTCGTCGCCCGAGAGCACGGTGTCGCCGTCGATGACCGCCGGGTGGTCGCCGAAGCGCCCGGCGCGCGCCGGCGATCATCGACGCGATGCTGTCCCACCCGGGCCCGCCGGCGGGGGTCACCGCCGCAGGATGGCGTCTTCGACGTTCATCAGGCGGGCCAGGTTGCCGCCCATGATCTTGCGGACCGACTCGGCGGGCAGGCCCTTGAGCTCGTCGACGTAGGTGGCCGGCTCGGCCAGGCCCTCGGGGTGCGGGAAGTCGGACCCGAACAGGACGTGGTCGACCCCGACGAGGTCGGCCAGCTCCCCCAGGTCCTCCTCCCAGAACGGGCTGATGTAGATGTTGCGCTTGATGACGTCGACCGGCGGCTCGAGGAAGTCCTGCGGCATCTTCTTGTAGATGTCGGCCATGTTCTTCAGGAGCGGCTCAACCCAGCTGCTGCCGTTCTCGATGACGGCCACCTTCAGGGTGGGGAAGCGCGACAGGGCGCCGTGGCAGACCAGGGCGGAGACGGCGTCCTCGATCGGCCGCCAGGCCGACAGCATGCGGAACGCCTGGGGCTCGAACGGGAGCATCTCGCTGTCGTCGCCCATCCATTCGTTGGCGTAGCGCTCGTACCCGCTGTCGGAGGAGTGCATGGCCACGAGGACGTCGTGCTCGACCACCTTCTCCCAGAAGGGATCGAACTCCGGCAGGCCGAACGAGCGCGACCCGCGGTACCCGGGGACGGGGGCGGGCCGGATGAGCACGGCCCGGGCGCCCCGCTCTACCACCCATTCGAGCTCCTCGATGGCACGCTCCACGATGGGGAGGGTGATGACGGGCGTGGAGAAGATCCGGTCCTCGTAGTTGAACTGCCACGTCTCGTAGATCCACTCGTTCAGCGCATGGATCACGACGTGGATGGTCTCGGGGGCGTCGCGGAGCCGCTCCTCCACCAGGCTGGCGAGCGTAGGGAACATGAGAGCACGGTCGATCCCCTGCTCGTCCATCAGCTGCAACCGCGACGCCGGCTCGCGGAAGGCCGGGATGGCCTTCATGGGCTCGCCGAAGATCTCGCGGCGGCTCTTGCCGTCGGGGTTGCCCTTGCGGAAGTAGTCCTCCTGGGCGCCGGGCCGGGCCACGACGTCGAAGGTGGGGTTGGGGATGTAGTTGCTGATCTGCCCTCGCACCACGATCTTCGTCCGGCCGCGGACGTCCACGTAGTCGATGACGCCCCGGTAGCGGTCCGGGAGGAACTTGGTCAACGAGTCGCGGGTCTCGTAGAGGTGGTTGTCGGCATCGAACACCGGTACATCGAGCATCTGCGTCGCCACAGGCCCCTCCCTTTCGCACGTGAGAACGAGCTTGCTAAGAAAAGAGAGTAGCGTTTGCCCCCAGCGGTCGCCACTCCCCCGGAGGTGCCTCCGGGGCGGGTCCGGACACCCCCGCCCGGCCCGAACGTCCGTCCCGGCGAGCCCGTCGGTGGTGCCGGCCGGCGCCCGCGGCACCCGGCGGTGCGGGTGGCGGAGGGGCACCGGCGCCCCTACCCGGTGCCGCCCCACCCGGGCCGGGCCGTCGCCCCGTCCCGGGGACGTGTGAGAATCCTCTTCTTGATCTAATGTAACCGTCGTTCCGCGGATGGCGAGCGTGCCCGTTCACGGCACAGGGGGTCCGGTGACAGAGGAGAAACGGCTGTTCGTCGGGGGTGCGTGGGCGGCGCCGAGCACGGACGAGGTCATCGAGGTCGTCTCGCCGCACACCGAGGACGCCCTGGCCACCGTGGCCGCCGCCGGTACCGAGGACGTGGAGCGTGCCGTCAGCGCCGCCCGGGCCGCCTTCGACGAGGGCCCGTGGCCCCGGCTCGACCCGGCCGAGCGGATCGACGCCGTGCGCAGACTGTCCGGGCTCTACGCCAAGCGGCGCCGCGAGATGGCCGAGCTGATCACTGCCGAGATGGGCTCGCCCATCACCTTCTCCAAGTTCGCCCAGGCGACCCTGCCGATGCTGCTGATGAACGGCCTGGCCGACCTGGCCGCCGACCTCGAATGGGAGGAGCGGCGACCGGGGGCGTTCGGGGACGACATCATCGTCCGCCGGGAACCGGCCGGTGTGGTCGCCGCCATCGTCCCCTGGAACATGCCGCAGTTCCTCATCGCCGGAAAGCTGGCGCCCGCCCTGCTGGCCGGCTGCCCGGTCATCGTCAAGCCGGCACCCGAGACGCCCCTCGACGCCCTGCTGCTGGCCGAGCTCGTTGACGAGCTCGATCTGCCGCCCGGCGTCGTCAGCGTGCTGCCCGGCGGCCGTGAGCTCGGCGAGGCCCTCGTCGCCCACCCGGGCGTGGACAAGGTGTCTTTCACCGGCTCCACCGCCGCCGGCCGGCAGGTGGCCGCCTCGTGCGGCGCGTCGCTCAAGCGGGTCGGCCTCGAGCTCGGGGGCAAGTCGGCGGCGATCGTGCTCGACGACGCCGACGCCGCCGTCGTCGCCGCCGGCATCAGGACGGCCGGCCTGATGAACAGCGGCCAGGCCTGCGTGGCCCAGACGAGGGTGCTGGTGGCGCGGAGTCGCTACGACGAGGTCATCGACGCCCTGGCGTCGATGGTGGACGACATCCCGGTCGGGGATCCGAGCGATCCCGCCACCGAGGTGGGGCCGCTGGTGGCACGGCGGCAGCAGGACCGGGTGCGGGGCTACATCGACGCCGGCCAGGGCGAGGGGGCCCGCCTGGTGGTGGGCGGCGCCGAGCTGCCGGCCGGGGTGGACCGCGGGCTGGTACGTGCGGCCGACCCTCTTCGCCGAGGTCGACAACCACATGCGGATCGCCCGGGAGGAGATCTTCGGGCCGGTGCTGTCCGTCATCCCCTTCGGTGACGACGCCGATGCCGTGCGGATCGCCGACGACTCCGACTACGGGCTCTCGGGCTCGGTGTGGACGGCCGACACCGAGCGTGGGCTGGACGTCGCCCGCAAGGTGCGCACGGGGACCTTCGGGGTCAACCAGCCCTACAGCATGGACCCGGCGGCCCCGTTCGGGGGCATGAAGGCCAGCGGCATCGGCCGCGAGTTGGGCCGCGAGGGCCTCGACGCCTACCTCGAGCTGAGGTCGATATCGGTGGCGGGCACCCCGTGAGCGCACTGCCCCGCAGCCACCGTCTCCGGCGCTCACCCGTGCGTCGCCCTTTCTCTCCGTCGTCGACCCAAGGGGGCTCGCAATGACGTCAACCGGTACCGAGATCTACTACGACCCGTACGACTTCGAGATCGACACCGATCCGTATCCCGTATGGAAGCGGCTCCGCGACGAACTGCCGCTGTACTTCAACGAGCGCTACAACTTCTTCGCGCTCAGCCGGTTCGACGACGTCGAGCCGTGCCTGGCCGACTGGCGGACGTACAGCTCGGCCAAGGGGACCCTCCTCGAGCTGATCACGAGCGGCATGGAGCTGCCGCCCGGGTCGATCATCTTCGAGGACCCTCCCAGCCACAACATCCACCGCGGGCTGGTGTCCCGCGTGTTCACGCCGCGCAAGATGAACCTGATCGAGCCCAAGGTGCGGGCCTACTGCGCCCGCAGCCTCGACCCGCTGGTGGGGTCGGGCGGCTTCGATTTCATCGCCGATCTCGGCGCCATGGTGCCCATGCGCACCATCGGCATGCTGCTCGGCATCCCCGAGCAGGACCAGGAGGCGCTGCGCGACCAGATCGACGAGGGCCTCCGCCTCGGCGACGGCACCATGCCGGATCCGGGCGACTTCGGCCTCGACATGCAGACCACCAGCTTCGACGAGTACATCGAGTGGCGGGCCAAGCACCCGTCGGACGACCTGATGACCGAGCTGCTCGAGGCGGAATTCGAGGACGAGACGGGGACGACCCGCCGGCTGACCCGTCCCGAGGTCATCGGGGTGGTGAACCTGCTGGCGGCGGCCGGCAACGAGACCACCACCCGCCTGATCGGGTGGACGGGCAAGGTGCTCGCCGAGCATCCCGACGAGCGCCGCAAGATCGTCGAGAACCGGGATCTGGTGCCCAACGCCATCGAGGAGCTCCTCCGTTTCGAGGCGCCGTCGCCCGTGCAGGCCCGCTACGTCACCCAGGACAGCGAGCACTACGGCCAGGTCGTGCCCGAGGGCAGCTCCATCCTGTTGCTGAACGGGTCGGCCAACCGCGACGAACGGAAGTTCGTGGACGCCGACCGGTTCGACGTCAACCGCACCATCGAACGCCACCTGTCGTTCGGCTACAGCCTCCACTTCTGCCTGGGTGCGGCCCTGGCCCGGCTCGAGGGGCGGGTGGTGCTCGACGAGGTGCTGCAGCGCTTCCCCACGTGGGAGATCGACTGGGACAACGCCAAGCAGGCACGCACGTCGACCGTGCGGGGTTGGGAGAGCCTGCCGGTGTTCACGCCGTGACCGGCACGTCGCCCATGGACCACGAGACGGAGGAACGAGCCCCTATGAGAACGGTCGTCGTCGGTGCCTCGAGCGGATTGGGTCGTTGCATCGCCGTCGGGCTGGGACAGCGGGGCGCACGGGTGGCCCTGCTGGCGCGGAGGAAGCAGCACCTGACCGATGCCGCCGTCGACGCCGGGCCGGACGCCTTCGCCGTCACCTGCGACGTCACCGACGAAGCGTCGTGCCGGGCCGCCGTCGACGAGGCCGCGGGCGAGCTCGGCGGTATCGACGCCGTGGTGTACGCCACCGGCATCGGGCCACTGGCGCGGCTGGTCGACATGGACGTCGAGACGTGGCGGCGGGTGTTCGACACCAACGTCATCGGGGCCGCCCTGGTCACGACGGCGGCCATCCCCCACCTCACCGCGTCGAGCGGGACGGCGGTCTACCTGTCGTCGACGAGCGCCTCGATCACGCCGCCGTGGCCGGGACTGGGCGCGTACATGGTGAGCAAGGCGGCGCTCAACAAGCTGGTGGAGGCGTGGCGGGCCGAGCACCCCCGGGTCGGCTTCACCCGGGTCACCGTGGGCGACTGCGCCGGCGGGGAGGGCGACGCCATGACACAGTTCACCTTCAGCTGGGATCAGGACCTCGTGGCCGAGCTGGCCGAGACCTGGGTGGCGCGCAACCTCATCACCGGGACGTTGCTGGAGGTCGACGAGCTGGTCAGCGTCATCGACAACATCCTGCGGTGCGGTCCGAGCGCCGACATCCCCACCGTCGCCGTGCTCCCCCGGCCGCCGGCATGAGCGAACGGCCGCGGTGGCGACACCGGAGATCAATCGAAGAGACGGGCGCAACCTGCGCCCGGAGGATCGGGAGTGAGAGATGAGTGACATCCTGCAAGACGTGCGCGTGCTCGAGGTGGCGGAGCACACGTTCGTACCGGCCGCCTCGGCGCTGCTGTCCGACTGGGGTGCCGAGATCATCAAGGTCGAGCCGGTGGAGCGCGGGGACGCCATGCGGGGACTGGCGTCGACGGGTCTGGCCATCGTGCCCCAGGACGTCCATGTCCTGCTGGAGCATTCGAACCGCGGGAAGAAGAGCATCGCGCTGGACCTGAACTCGCCCGACGGCATCGACATCCTCTACAAGCTGGCCGCCACGTCCGACGTGTTCCTCACCAACAAGCTGCCGCGGGTGCGCACGAAGCTGAAGATCGACGTCGACGACATCCGGGCCCACAACCCGGACATCATCTACGTCCGCGGTACCGGCCAGGGCGAGCGGGGGCCGGATGCCGACAAGGGCTCGTACGACTCGCTGGCGTTCTGGGCCCGCTCGGGCATCGCCGTCGGCGGCCAGCGCCCCGAGTACGACCTGGTACCGCCGCCGCCGGCTCCGGGGTTCGGCGACTCGATCGGGGCCATGACGATCGCCGGTGGGATCATGGGGGCGCTGTTCCACCGCGAGCGGACGGGCGAGACCTCCACCGTGGACGTCTCACTGCTCGGGACGGGGCTGTGGGCCATGGGGCAGGCGCTGGCGCTGTCGCTCATCCTCGATCGGCCGTGGGCTCCCCCGCCGGCGACGGCCGTCGGCGCCAACCCGCTGACGCGGACGTACGACACCAAGGACGGTCGCGTCCTGTGGTTCACCTGCCTGCAGGTCGCCAAGTACTGGGGGAGCTCTGCCGGGTGGTCGGCCGGCCCGAGTTGGCCGATGACCCCCGCTTCGTCGACCACGCATCGTTGATGGCCAACAATGCCGAGGCGGGGGCGCTGCTGGAGGAAGTCTTCGCGGGCGCCACCCTGGAGGAGTGGCGGGTCCGCCTCGCCCCGTTCAGCGGCCAGTGGGCCGTCGTCCAGGACACCATCGAGGCGTCGTCGGATCCGCAGACCGTGGCCAACGGTTACGTCCAGGAGTGCCACACCGCCGCGGGTACGGCGTTCAGCCTGGCGGCCGCGCCGGTGCAGTTCAACGAGCAGCCGGCGGCCCCCGGACGGGCACCGGAGCTCCACGAGCACGGCGACCAGATCCTGGAGGAGCTGGGACTGGACTGGGACTCTGTCCTCGACCTCAAGCTCCGCGGGGTCGTGGGCTGACTCGAATCGCCGGAGTGTCGAGGGACTAGATACTCACATGGGGCGGGGTGGTCAAGCCTGGTCTCCTATCCGGCGGTATGGGTCAGGGGTCAGGCGTTACTTCTATGAGACCAGGCGGACGTAGTCGTTGAAGCGCTCGGCTGCTACATATGAAGCGTGCAACAGCTCATCCGTCGCCTTCAGCGTGATCCCTTCGTAGTTGAACCACACGGCCATGTTGGTCGTGTCCTCGGGGTTCGGTCGCTCGGACGATCCGGCGATTCCGGCAAGTTGACGAAGTAGGCCGCCAGAGCCTCGGCATTTTCTTCAGACCAGCCGTGGCTTCTCAAGCGCCGGGTCAGGTGAGCATCTCGGAGCGTTGCTGCGGCTTGAGTAAGTGATGCGATTGCAGTGCTTCGGCAAGATTGCGGATCCGCTGACGAGCCATCGCTGTCCCGATCCAACACGCCAACCAGCTTACGAGGCCCTGAACTGCAAGGCGATGGGTGTCCCACTCGTGCCGGTCGGGGATACCAGTCAGAGGGTCTGTGTCGATCTTCCTTGGTCGAGTGACATTCCCGGATGCTGACATGCGGAGGGGTGCTCGGGCCTGGTCCCTGACCCGGCGTTAGCTGACGCACTCAACCATACGGGAGATAGCAGGGATTAGGACCAGAGTTGTTCAATCCGTTCGGCTCAGCCAGCCAGACCAATTGGCCCGAGTTCAGCCTCAGTGGTCCATTCAAACTTCGACCGACGGTGCTACATGGCTCTAGTTCAGGAAATGCCGATGGGTTTCTGACGGCAAGGGAGTAGCACAGTTGCCAACCGCTGCTAGCCCCGATCATTCACCGAGCCCCGTGAACTGACCACCGCGCGTCCGCGGAAAAGCCCTCCGCAGAAGGGAAACTGTTGTTCTCGACGCAACAGGATCCCAGCAACAGGAGGGCACTTCCAAGATGAACGGTAACAGCACGGCGCGGTGAAGGTGGAACCCGGCGGGAAGGGCGTGGTGGCCCACGTCGGCCTGCACGCTCTTGGGTCTTTCGCCGACCGGTTGGGACTCGGTGATGCCCTCTCGGCCGCCATCCCGCGGACGGGCGAGCGGCTCCCGGTCCACGACCGGGGCAAGGTTCTCGTGCAGACGTCGCTGGTGCTGGCCGGCGGCGGTGAGAGCTGCGCGGACATCGAGCACCTGCGCGTGCAGGCCGACCTGTTCGGGTCGGTGCCCTCGGACTCGACCGTGTTTCGCACCTTCCACGAGATCGCTCCCGAGACGAGGTCGTCGATCGCATTGGCCATGGCCGAGGTCCGGGCGAAGGTGTGGGCGAGGTCGGCCGCGACGACCGGAAGGGCTCCGGTTGTCCTCGACATCGACGCGTCCGCTGGTCGAGGTCCACTCCGAAGGCAAGGAAGGTGCAGCCGCCACCTTCAAGGGTGGCTTCGGCTTCCATCCGATGTTCTGCGTTGCCGACGCGACGGGCGAGACGCTCGCGGGGGTGCTCCGTCCCGGCAACGACGGGGCCAACACGGTGGCCGACCACGTGGCGGTCCTCGACCAGGCCATTGCCCAGCTGCCCAAAACGATCGCCTCCGGCCACCGACCGGGCGACCCGCCCGAGATGGCCACCCGGTCCGTCATCGTCCGTGCCGACTCGGCTGGCTGCACCGAGGGGTTCCTCTCCGCCTGCCGTGAGCGCAACGTCACCTTCTTCGTCACGGCACGCTCGAATCCCCAGGTCACCGCCGCCATCTTCGATGCCATCGGGCTCGACACGGTCTGGGAGCAGGCTGTCGCCCAGGACGGCACGCCCCGGATCGGGGCATCGGTCTGCGAGCTGACGTCCCTCATCGACGACAAGAAGCTCCCCGCGGCCACGCGGCTGATCGTCCGACGCGAGCCGCTGCACCCCGGTGCCCAGCGCAGCCTGTTCCCGAGCCTGGAGTTCCGCTACTGGGGCTTCTACACCGATGCGGAGGGGACGCCGTCCGAACTGGACGCCACCATGCGGGCCCACGCCCACGTGGAGCAGCACATCCAGCGCCTGAAGGACTCCGGACTCTCCCGGTTCCCCTTCACCAGTTTCGAGGCGAACGCCAACTGGATGCTGACCGTCGCCATCGCCGCCGACCTTCTCCGCTGGTTCCAGCTCCTCTGCATGGACAGCCACTGGGTGAATACTCGGCCGAAGGCCATGCGCTGGGCCATCCTCCACGCCCCCGGCCGACTTGTCACGAAGAGTCGGCACCAGGTCGTGCGCATCATCGACGGCTGGCCCGGCACCGACGCGCTGCTCGGTGCCTACCGGCGCATCGCACTCATCACCTGACGACTTCCAGCACCCCGCCAGAAGGCACCTGCGTAACGACGCGCGTCCCGAGCCGATCACCAGGTCGGCTTCGGCCTCCGAATTCACCGAAATGCCGCCGACGTGATCTGCCCGCATCCGAAATCATCGGTCCACTCGCCAACTCGGTCCGAACTATGCCTCCCGGCCCGACCTCAGAGTTCCCGTGAACGATCAGGGCTAGGTCCTCGCTGGAGCGCGTCTGACGCCTTCACAGACCCCGACCAGCTCACGAAATGGTGGTGGCCCACTGGCTTCGCTTGCCCCGCCGCAGAGGTGGACCTGCGGATCGGAGGTAAGTACCGGCTCGCGATGGAATGGCCGGGCTCGATCCCTGCCGAGGCCCAGTTCTCCCACTACATGGGTGGTGAGTATTACGAGATCGATCGTCCGCGTCGGCTGGTCATGAGCGGCCGGGCTGTCAACGACGAGCAGGGCGAACTTTTCGCAACGCTCATTGAGGTGACGTTCGAGGCTCGCGAAGGGGGCACCGCGCTCACCGTGCGACAGTCCTACTTCGAGCCGATGCCGCCCGCTGAGGCGATGGCCGGTGCCGAGCAGGGCTGGTCGGAGCAGCTCGACAAGCTCGAACGGCTTCTCACGGATCGACCAAGAGGTAGCGCTTGTGGCTAGTTCCGTCCTCTACATGTCGATGTCACTTGACGGTTACATCGCTGGCCCCAACGACAAACCGGGCAACCCCGGCGGCGACAACTTCATGCGGCTCCACGAGTGGTATGGGTTTGCTTCGGATGCTGCACCAACGGCGGATACCGCTAGTGCGTCGGGAGTCGGCAGACAATTTCTGGATGAAATTAAGAGGACCGGCGCCGTTCTCTCCGGTCGCAATACCGTGGAACAGGTCGATCACTGGGGCGGTGACCACCACGACGGCGTTCCAATATTTGTGCCCAGTCACCGGCCGCCGGGGCCATCGGTTGCCAAGTACCCATTGGTGACCTACGTGGCGGATGGGATCGCCAGCGCGATGGCACAGGCAAAAGCCGCCGCTGGTGACCGCAACGTCCTGGTCCATGGCGCGTATACGGCCCAGGCGGCGCTAGCGGCAGGTGTCCTCGACGAGTTACAGATTGACCAGGTGCCGGTGCTGTTTGGTGGCGGGCGCCGATTATTTGACGTGTTGGCTGGGAGGGTCGAGGCGGAGATCGTTCGAGTGATCGACACCCCCGAGGCCACGCACATCCGATACCGCATTGTCTCCTAATCGTGACGGTCCACACGCCCAAATGCCGGGCAAGGGGACGAGCGCGAGCAGCGTGGTGGTCAGATTGGACCACCAGACCCCCGCTGATACCCGAAGCGCCGCGTATCCCTGTCTCATGGGATCTGTGGGATGGCCACGAGAATACAGGAGAGCCCTCCCGCTGGGAGGGCTCTTACCTGGGATTTCGTTTGTGGTGGGGGCACTGTCAGAAACC
>CAWIPW010000007.1:0-150228 GCA_963838005.1 uncultured Actinomycetota bacterium | reverse complement strand
TCCGGCGGGTGATGCTTAGGTCGCTTCCTGCCAGGCCATATGGTTGCTGAGCTGGCTTTATGCCGAATCGGCGCATTCGGAGGTGTACAGCCAGATGCGGCCCGATATCGCGGTTCCCAAAACATATCCGGAACGGCCACAGGCTCATCGCGCCAGTTCAGCTCGGCTGAGCGCGTCCTCCGCTGGCCTCTGGCATGCTGGAGCCATGAAGGTGATGATCAGCTCAGTCCGGCGAGGGCTGGAAGCCGAACGGGACGCCCTACCGGGTTTGATCATGGCGCTGGGGCATGACCCTGTCCGGTTTGAGGACTTCAGCGCGCTGCCTCGGCCGAGCCGCGAAGCATGCATGCACGCGGTACACGAATCGGACGTCTACCTTCTCATCCTCGGCCCACACTACGGCCACGTTTTCCCCGAAACTGGCCAGTCGGCCACTCATGATGAGTTCGTTGCTGCGCAAGAAAAAGGGATACCGCGGATCGTCCTACAAAAGACGGGAGTGCGGTTCGATCCAGAGCAAGAAGATTTCATCAAGCTCGTCGGTGATTATGGAACCGGCGTCTTCTGGAACACCTTCACTGATGCAACGGACATTCAGGCAAAGGTAGTCCGAGCGATCAAGCAAGTCCAGGAGCAGCCGACGCCGCTGACCTTTATCCCGCTCCCTGGGCCAGTGACCACCGAATGGCGGCGGAACTGGCCGTCGATGTCCTCCGGGCTCGGGTTGACTGCATGCTTGGAGATACACGTTCTGCCCATCCCGACACCTGCGACGTTGTCGGCGCGGGCCATGAATGAGTCGAGCTATGGGCTTCTGGCGTCTCTTCGCGCTAGCGGAGGGGTTCCCATGGACGTCGGGTTGGAGCCCGTCAGAGAACCGTCTGGAGCCGTAATGATCCGGTTGCCGGAGACGCGTAGAAGGTTCGATGAGATCGACACGGGAACGCTATGCGGCGTCCGCCTGTCTACCTCCAAGCAGATCTCGCTGTGGTACACCTTGCCCAGAGGCGGCAGGCTGGCTCTGGCCGTGCTAGATCCGGACAATCTGGCTGCTCGTATCACCGAGGCATTGAGGCTGATCGGCCGACTGCAGATCCTGGGTACGGACTACATTGCCGTCGCAGCAGGCATTGACCCAGCGTCGCTCACGACGGTCGGCAAGATTTCGGAGATGGCCTCTCGGGGATCGGCCACCTTCGCCGGTCACGGTCAGTTGGAGTTCGTGCACATTGAACCAGACGAGGCAGCGTCGGCCGCCGCGCTGGATCTTGGTGCGGCAGAAGCCGCACGTCCGATAGTTCAGCGATTGATAGATGCTGCGGCCTGAGGTCGTTTCGAGGCGAGGCCAGCGCCGGCGCGCCCGTGCACCCGCCGAGGGTCACCACCGGCCATCTGTGGCGGCTAAGTTAGGCCACTTCTCACCCGGTACTCCCCGTCGGACCACTATCCGGTGCAGATTCCTCGCCGAAGCCTGGTCAGGCAGCCGGGCGCAAATGGATGGACCGAAGTGACTGACGAAATCTACGGTCAGAAGAACTCGAATGGGAAGCCCTGGAAGCAGCAGGATGGGATTTCCTGGTAAATCGGGCACGAGAACCCGACCCGACTACGGACTACACCGAAATGAACAATGAGCTAGCCACCCGGACGGGCCAGCCGTCGTGGAACTTCAATTACACGAAAGACCGTGCGGCTATGGGTGAGTTGCTGGGACGGCTCGTAGACCGGAGCTACGCGGAAACAAAAGATCGGCTCGGAGGCGGCCTGATGATCTCTGCGCTGGTCATGTTCCTTGGCGGAAACGGAGTAGGTAGAGGGTTCTACGGAAAAGCTGTCAAGCTGAACCTCATCCCGTCCGAGCGCATGTCACAAGAGGCCAAGGACGCGTTCTGGATCGGGCAGATGAATGGCGTAGTCGAGTGGGCCGCCACACATTGAATCCAGGAATGCGGTGGTCGGAGCGCCAGCCGGAAATATTCGTTCCGAAACGCTCCTGCCCTGTCCGTGAGCATCCTGGCATGGTCACCCGCCGTTGTGATGGACGCCCAAGCGCGGATCACGACAACGGCTCCCAGCACCGCTTGCTCACGATTCTGTCACTGGCGGGGCGGGAGAGGACCGCCACGGCCGTGCTCACGCTAGGTGTCGCAACATGTTCATGCCGGGCGTCGCTTAACCCTGCGCGGCACGGACGAGCGAATCGTAGGTCTCATCGGTGCGTACAGCCGTGACGCCGAAGGACGCGACGAACGCGGCCAGCTCGGCTTGGATGGCCTCGGCTGGCATGTCGTCTGGCACCATGCGCTCAAGCTCAAGGAATGCGCCGACGCCTTCCAGGTCATCGACGCACAGCGAACAGTGTTCCAGCGTGGCCGTGCGGCGGGTCTTGGCAACGCGCACGGTCAGGTGGTAACCCATGTGCAGGATCGCACCGTGCATAGCAGCACGATCAGTGACTTCGGTCTCATACTCCAGGCATGCCTGGGCGTTCTCGCCCGGCTTCTTCAGCGCGAAGTAGTGCCGACCGTCCACCGTACGCAGGCGCACGAACGAAACGCCGAGCTTGCTGTCGCCGAACTGCCAGCCGTCAGGCGCGTACGCCTGATCGTCCTGACAGACGGGATCGCTCAGCTCGATACCTCGGTCCTTGAGTGCGACTAGCAGCGCTTCCAGGTCGTCAACGTGGTACTTGACCTCGATCTCGCGCACCATGCCTCCGCGTCCGCCTGGATGAGCTGACGAGGCAGCATCCCATCCTAGACGCACGCAGGGCAAAGAGGCACGCCGACTCGTGAAGGCTAGCGGCTAGGGCCGCGTGGCCGTGGTGGTGATGGCCTGCGTGGTAGTCGCGAGCTGCCTTGATCTGGGCAGGGCTGCCCGGGTGCGGGTGGTCGCAGGACCGGCCGGGTTGGTGTGGGGAAGGACAGCCCGGCGAGCTGGGCGGCAGTGCTGGCACGCTGAGCCGGACGCGGCGGTGCTGGTGCCGGGCGGGCGGCGGCGTGGAGGCGTTCGGCGGCCGCGGGCGGCAGCGGCCTGGGCGGCGTGCCGTTGGGCCTCCCGCAGTTCGGCGACCGCTTCGGCGAGCCTGGCCAGCGGGAGATGAGCACGATCGGGGCCATCGACCGGTCGCCGGTCGGAGGCGGACGCGGACAGCAGCCGGGCTGACCGGCGCAGGCTGATCCCGTCCGGAGCCACGACGGAGGCACCCGGCCGTACGGGGCCGGGCGGCCCGGTCGAAGGAGTCGGCCGCCTGGCGGAGCACCCGGCTGCCCAGCGCCGCCGCGGCCGCGTGCAGCGTGTCGGCCGCAGCCCAGGCGGCGTCGGCCGCGGCGGCGGGTCGTCCGGGCCGGTGAGCGGATCTGCCCGGCGGCGTCGGCGGCGGTGCGGGCGGCGTGCTCCCAGATCGCGTTCCGTTCCTCGGCGGTCAGGTCCGGACCTCTGCGGCCGGGGTGCCGGGCGGGGTCCCAGCGGCAGCGGAGCTTGGGCAGGGTCAGGTCCGGCGGCGAGCTTCCCGCCGCCGAACCACACCGGGCCGCCCTCCGGGCGGTGTCGCCAGGCAGCGCGACGGCGTACCCGGTGACCTCGCCGGGATTGCGGGTGCTGAACCGCTTGCGGACCAGCACCCCGGCCCGGTCCGAGCCGGGCGAAGAACTCCTGCTCGCTGGCCGCCCCGGCGGCGGCGGTGCTGACCGCCCGCCGGAGCGTGACGCGGGGGGCCTCCTGCAAGCCGCGGCGGCGGGCCTTCTCCGACTCCGCGCGGGTCGGGCGGCGGGCCGCGGTACGGTCGCGGGGGCGGTGCAGCCGCAGCCCGAACCGCTGCTCCGCGGCCCGGCAGGCCTCCCCGACCTGGTAGTAGTCGTTCCACAGGCCGGGGCGCGCGCCGTCCTGGCGGGCCAGCATCGCCACGATGTGGATGTGGTCCGCGGCGTGGCGGACCGCGACCCAGCGGACCGCGTCGTCGTCCTGGCCGTAGGGGGCGAGGCCGGTGCGGTGCATGATGTCGCAGGCGACCTGGCCCATTCGTCGTCGGACAGCATCCGGTCGCCGGGGCGGCGCGGACCGAGCAGTGCCAGACCGGTTGGGCGAGCCGCGCGTCGCCGAGCGCGGCCTGGGGTTGCTGGAGCAGGCCGGTGAGGTGGCGGAAGTCGCGGTGGCCGTCGTCGCGGAGCGGGGGTTCGAGTTCGGCGGGGTGGCGCCAGCCGGCGACGAGGTGCGGGTCGGTGTGCTCCTCGTTGCGGCCGGGGCCGAACAGGTAGTAGATCAGGCCGGAGACGCGGCTGCCGCGCGGGCCGACCTTGCCGATCACTGGCGGATCCGTTTCCGGACTTCCTCGGCGGCCTGGTCGAGGAGCTGGGCGCGGCGGATGCTCTCGGCCGCGTAGGGGAGCAGGTCGCCGCTGCGCTGGCCGGTGGCGTTCAGCTTGGCGACTGCCTGGTTGAGGTTGACGCCGATGCGGCGGACCAGCCCGGCGGCGCGGATGAACTCGATTAGCACTAGATGAAGGGACCCTGCGGCTCCCCCTCGGGGATGAGAATGGCAGTGCGCGCGTTGCCCGCCGACGTCGGTTGAGCTTGGCTTCGTGAGACCGTGCACTAGATTGACGCTGGAGTCCGTGTCTTCGGGTGTTCCCGGTTGCGTTGCGGACGCGAGTATCAGTTTCCTGGTTTCCTGCGGATTCCGCGGGCGGCGCGTGTCGTGGTCCCTTCCCGAGGAGGCAGGCATGCAGGTGGTGTATCAGCGGTGCGCCGCGGTCGATGTCGGCAAGGACGTCATCGCGGTCGCGGTCCGGCTGCCCGGTGACGGCCCGGACGGCCGGTCCACTGTCAAGCGGATGTTCAAGACGTTCTACGGGGTGCTCGCGGAGGCGGCCCGGTGGCTGACCGGGCTGGGTGTCACGCATGTGGCGATGGAGGCGACCGGGATCTATTCCATGCCGGTCTACCACGCCCTGCTTGAGCACGGGAGCTTCGAGAAGGTGCTGGTGTGCAACGCCGGCCACGTCAAGAATGTGCCGGGCCGCAAGACGGATTTCTCCGACGCGGAGTGGCTCGCGCACTTGCTGGAATGCGGGCTGCTGGCCGGCAGCTTCATCCCCCCGGCCGGGATCAAGGCGGCCCGGGACGTGCTCCGCTACCGCGGCAAGGTGGCCCAGCAGCGGGTCAGCGAGATCGCCCGGCTGGGCAACGTCCTGCAGGACGCCGGGATCAAAATCGACTCCGTTGCGTCCTCGATCGCGACCAAGTCCGGGCGGGCGATGATCGAGGCGCTAATCGACGGGGAACGCCGCGGCCCGGTCCTGGCCGATCTGGCCCGGGGCAAGATGCGCGCGAAGATCCCGGACCTGTCCATGGCGCTGGAGGGCCGGTTCGGTGACCATCACGCCTTGATGTGCCGGCTGCACCTGGACCACATCGATCACCTCGAGGCGATGCTCGCCCGGCTGGACGCCCAGGTCGAGGTGATGATGACCCCCTTTCGCGCCGCCCGGGACCTGCTGACCACGGCTCCCGGCATCGGCCCGCTGTCCGCCGCCGCAGTCATCTCCGAGATCGGCGCCGACGTCCGCGAGTTCTTCCCTGACGCTGCCCGCCTGGCCTCCTGGACCGGGCTGTGCCCGGGCAATCACGAATCCGCCGGGAAACGGCGTTCCGGCAAGCGCCGCAAGGGCAACGAGCACCTGCAGTCCCTGCTGGTGGAGTGCGCCTGGGCCGCGGTCCGCCACGACGGCTACCTCAAATCCCTCTACCACCGGCACGTGATGAAATGGGGCGGCTACCGCAGCGCCACCGCGAAGAAGAAAGCCATCATCGTGGTCGCCCACGCCCTGGCCGTCATCATCTGGCACATCCTGGCCACCGGAAAGCCCTACCACGAACTCGGCGCCGACTACTTCACCCGCCGCCGGGACCCCGAACGGGAGACCCGCCGGCTCATCGCCAAGCTCGAAGCCCTCGGCCACACCGTCACCCTCCAGCCAGCCGCCTGACCGCCCGCCTCCGGCAGGCCCCAGCCACATCACCGGCACGGGTCCGCTGCCGCCTGCACAGCTGAGGATCATTCACGTATCAGCTCCAGCGGGTCCTGGCCGCCGGCCGGCTGGTCGTTCGCTGCGGCAGTCAGCACCGCCTGGGCGGTGTACGCGGCGCGGGCCATCCCCGCCTGCCTGGCCGCTTCGACGAGGCTCGCGCACTCCTCACTGTTCAGCGTGAACTCCACGATCCGGGTGCGCGGGACCGGCTGCCGGGGCTCGCCGCGGGCCCTGCCCGCTGGGGCAGGCCGGGCTGCTGCCGCTGATGGTTCCTGCCATTTGCTAATGCTCCCCGTTAGCTGCGCCCAATTCCTGACCGCCTTTGTTGTACCTCCCGCCGAATTCCTCGGGCGGGGGTTTTGCCGGTGGCCATGCTCTGCTGCCAGTGTATGTCGGGACCGCGCCCGGTCTAGACGTAAAGGGGGTATTAGCCCACATCTTGCTTCCGGTGGTTTCCGGCTCCGTCAGTCAGGCCGCGGAATGCTCCCGGCAGGGCGCCAAGCGCGCCGTCAGCGGTCACCGGAACGGAGCGCCGAGCACCCGTGGGGGGCGGTGCCGACAGCGTCCCGGCACCAGGCCGACGGTCCTGGGGAGTTTCGTAAGAACTCCTTAAGCAGGCAGGACGGCGGACCGTGGGGGTCGGCCGCGGGCGGCGCGATGATGAACAGGCAGGCTCAGTGATGACGGGAAAGGATTAATGCGGATTAGCATCGCCCGTTGTGTTAACACAAAACAGGCGCCCATAATCAGTAATGGCTGGTGAGAGCCATTCGAGGGGTCTCGCAGAAGTTTCTTGCGTCTCAGGCGTGCCGTATAGTGCCGTATTGTTCGCCATTCCGGCGCACCCGTTCCGGGCATTCCGCAAGCGCGGGTAACTTGCGGTTATGGGGAACCGGAAACGCGCCGGCTGCGGCGGTACGGCGGCCGCGGGACGCTCCGCGAACGGCGCCTCATCCGCCAGCCCGGAGTCCCCCGCGCCCCTGGCAGGCGAGCACGGCAACAGCAGCTCGCCGTTCCCCTACTGCGAGACAGGCCTGGATACCTACATCCAGCGGCTGGCCGATGCCGCCCCGCCGCTGACCGAACAGCAGCGGGACACCCTCACCCTCCTGCTGCGCCGCCCGCCCCGGCGGTGACTAGCCCGGCCCCGGGGACAAGGAACGGGGCGTCGGGCTGGTGTCAGGACTTACGCGTCACTCGTTATGGGCGATCGCTGGATGTCCGGCACCTCTAGGTGCCGGACATCCGCGAAGTACTGACGACTGCCCTGCCACGGCGCCGCCGCCAGGACGGCGTTCCTGAGTTCGTCCGCCCGGGCCGGGAACGTCGTCGCGTCGCGGCGGACGTAGAACTCGACCGGTTTGCCCTGCTTGCCGGGCAGGGTGGTCCCGTACGGCGGGTCTGGCTCCGCGGCTGACGGCGAGCACCAGCAGCGTCTTGCCGTCGTGTTCATACGCGCGGGCCTCCACTTCCGGTGCCGGGGTGACGATCGACCGGGCGAGCTGGGCCAGCCTGTCCGCTCGGCGACCGGGTCGATGCCATTCAGGCCGCAGACGGTGGCCTCGTCGCTCTCGACGCCGAACACGATGCTGCCGCCGTGGCCGTTCGCGAACGCGGCGACGGTCTTGAAGACGGTCCGCTTGGACTCGGCCGAGTCGCCGGGCAGTTGGCGCTTGAATTCCACCTGCAGGCCCTCGCCCTGTGAAAGCAGCGCCTGGATCTCTGATTCGGGGTCCTCGGGAACCTCCACGTCCACGCCCGCGCGGGCCAGGTCGGCCGCTCCCGTGTACTCGCCGATGGCCCGGTAGTCCAGCCATTTCCTGTCCCGGCTCAGGTACAGCCATGCCCCGGGGGCAGCCCGTCCGGGAGCGGCAGGCGTGACCTGGCCGTCCGCCGTGGCGCGGGCATCGCACCGGTATGTCTCGCCGTTGAGCTCAACCCTGGTAGCCGGCGACTGCGGTGCCGTCCAGGCGCACGTCCAGCGACGCCGGGGTAACGCGCACCCGGTCCAGCCACGCTCGGCCGTCGACGACACGTACCGTGGCGAACCCGGGGTACCTGGCCGCCGGCGCCCGGAGAAGTCGCCGTAGAAGAAGGCGCGGAACGCCGCTCGTAGGAAGGGAACGACGGGCAGTCATCCCCGATCAGGAGCCCAGGCGGGCTCTGCGCTCCGGGCCACCGGGCAGGTGTAGCTCGGAGATAACCGCCGGCCACGGGAGCAGGACGAGTCGAAGCGGGCGCGGCTCGGCTTGTGCTGCCACGACTGCTGCCCGGACAACACGGGGAGTGTCAGGATAAGGTCCCCGAGCGGCAGGACCTGCGCGTCATAGGGGTCGAGCGCGCAGCCAGTGCCCGCGACGAAGCCGGCGCCGCGATGAAGCAGACGCCCTCGTACTCCCAGACCCCCGGCTCCCATCCGGGCGGCTTGGCCGGCGGCCCGCAGTCACGTCGAGGTACCGCACCGCGCGCCGACCAGAGTGCAGGGCCGCGCGGACGAACACCGTCTGCTCGGACGCGCTCAGCACACCCTGCAAGGCGCTCAGCGTCCCCTGACCCATTTCCACGCCACCTGATGCTACGGGGACACCGGGCCACGCGGGCGCTCGCCGCGCCCTCTGCTGCCGTCCGGTCCGGCCGCCAGGTGAAGACGACTGTCTCCGCCGCTTGCCCGCACCGGGCCGGGGGCTAGCGGTCGAGTTTCGCGAGTTGCTCTTCGAGCCCGTAGCTGCGTGCGAGGACCATCGCGTCGATCAGGTCAAGTATCCGGGACGCGAGCTGGGGATCTTGTGCTGCCTGCTCGTAGATACCGACCACGATCCGGCCCAGGACGCTTGCTGCGTGCGCCCCGCTGCCGCGGAGGTCGCTGGCCTGCGACTGGTGCAGGGCGAAGAACCGTTCGGCGATCGCCAGCACGGCGGCGAGGATGTCGCCCTGGTACCGGTCGGCGGCGTTGACGACCTGGGCGGGCTGCATGGCGAAGGTCTTCGCCTGGCATGCGGCGGACAGCAGGCGGCTGGCTAGGTCGTCGTGGCGGGCGGGCAGGTGCATGAGGGCGGATCCAGCGAGGACCGCGAGGTCGGCGTCGGCGTCGTCGAAGAACTGGATGAGGATCCCGGCGAGCTCGTCCGGCATCTCCCCCAGCGGCAGGAGCTGGCCGAGCGCTGCGGTGATGCCCTGCCGGAACGGGAGCTCCCGGGAAGCCAGCCGCTGGGTGAGGGCGAGGGCCTCGGAGTTCCTGCTGGCGGCGACGGCCGCGATCATCGCGGCGCTGTGCGCCGCCTGACCGGCGGCGGCCGTCAGTTCCGCGGCGGCGCCAGCCTGTACGGCCGTGGCGTCGTAGAAGGAGGTCATGCGGGCCAGGACGGGGGCGGTGACGTCGTAGTGTGACCAGCACAGGCGCAGCAGCAGGGCGCGGAGCTGGAAGCTGGCCAGCAGGACACGAGGGTCAGGGGGCAGCGGGTCCGGGCCTGTGTCCGCTGCGACGCCTGTACTGTCCAGAGCCTTATTGACGATGTCCATCATGGCGGCGGGGCCGCTAGGGAACTGGGTCGGGGACATCTCGATGACCAGGGCTCGTACCGCGAGGGCCGGGCTGGCTGCCAGCTGGCCGAGCTGGCTGGCCAGGAGCTCGCCAGCCTGGGGGAAGCGGGGAGCGAGGGCCGCCAGGGCCCGGAGCGCGGCGTACTCGGGCCGGTTCAGCGCGCGGGACATCAGCCGCTCGGCGAGCTTCTGGCCGGTGACCTCGGCCGCCGACAGCTGCTCCGGTTCCTCGCCGGCGGGGGACGCTGCCGGGGGCGGGGGCTGGGCGAGGAGTTGCCCGAGGAGCCCGAGCAGGTCGTCCTCGGTCAGTCCGGCGGCGGTGAGCAGCGCGACGTCCACGGCAGACGCGGCTCGCTCGATCAGCTGGCCGATCTGCATGCTGGACGTGGCGGTGCGCGCTCGCGCGGCCCATGCGGCGCGCAGCGACTGCTCCGGTGTCGCCACCCGAGGTCCTCGAGGCTGCGGTCGCAGAAGCTGTCCAGGCGGGCGTCGTCCACGGGCACGCCCTCCTCGAGGGACAGGTAGCGTTCCATGCGGTCGGGGTCGTCGTGGAATCCCGCGGCCAGCTGCTGCCGGGTGCCCCCGCCGGCGTAGACGACGCCGCCGCTGCGTGCCGACGCGCCGCCCCGACCCCACCGGTCGAGGGTCACCACCCGGGCGCCGTTGTCGGCGGCCTGTATGGCCGCCACCGAGCCCGCTGCCCCCATGCCGACGACGACGACGTCGAACTCCTCGTCGTAATGTTGCGTGCCTTGGCGGTCTGACATGTGGGTGACCTCTCGTTCAGGAGACCTTGGGCGTGAGCGAGTCGAGCGTCCACGATCCGACCTCGGTGTAGGTGATCCTGCCGATGGGGGAGTTCGTCACCAGCCGGTAGTTCCGGCTGGACTGCAGGGGCATGCCGGTGGCGGCGTCGAACCACCACGTCTCGTTGAGCTGGCCGGTCTGTCCCCCGGTGATCACCTGGTCGCGTGAGATGCGGATGGCGGGCACCCGGACCCCGCCGACGGTGCGCGTCCCCGTACCGGTGATGGTGACCGGACCCCGGGACGTGCTCGCACCGGAGACGGCGGTATTGGTGCCCACGCACACCAGGGGGTAGGTGCTCCCGATCGTCGGGGAGCCGACCACGATCGGGCTGGGTGGATTGCAGGTGAACCGGGCGAGGTTGGTCACCGAGGTGATCCCGAAGTTCCACGCCTGGTAGTTGCGCTGGGCCACCAGCAGCAGGCGGCTGCCGACCGGGCAGAAGTCGTACTCGTGCCAGGCGGCCGAGTTGTAGTCGATGTGCCACCGCCAGCAGCCGCCGGGCAGGTAGGTCACCGACACCGGCATGGCCGGGCTGTCGTTCTGGGAGTTGGGAGGCTTGTCGATCGTCTCGGTGCCCGATCCGGTGGCCTGGTAGACACCGGCGGGGGGCAGGACGAAGTTCTTGGCGGTGGGCGCGGTGGTCGAGGTGGCATGGAACTGCTGGGCGGCCGATCCGAGCGACTTGGCGCCCGGTCGACTGCGGAAGACGTAGCTCAGCGCCACCACCGCGCAGCCGACGAGCACGACGGCGCCGACCACGAGCAGCACATCGCGCACCGGATGGTGCCGATGATGGGCGGCCGGCCCGGCGGCACCGTCGGCGGCCGGCCCGCCGCCAGGTGCCTGATCGACCGTGGTCGTCCCGGGGGTGCCGGGCCCGTCCTGTCCGCGTGCATCGGCCACCGTTCACCGTCCTCGGGTCGCACGGGCACCGTTGGAGGTGCTCGTGGGAGGGTGTCGCCTTCCGCGGGCAATTCTCGGGGCAGCCCGGGCCGGCCCGACAGGGGACAAGGACCCTGGCGGTGTCCGGCGCCCGGCGCCCGGCGTCAGGGCCGGGCTTCGCCCTCGAACCACCGCACGGTGTCGCGCACGGAGTCCTCGAGTGGCCGCGGTCGGTGCCCGAGCTCGGCCACCGCCTTCGACCCGTCGACGGTGGGATCGTCGAGGAGGGTGCCGATGGACGCCGGGGTGAACGCGTCGGAGTGCAGGCGCCGGCCGATGCGCTCCCCGAGTGGTGCCATGCGCCGGGCCACGCCGGCCGGCAGGGCGACGACCGGCCCGAGGTGGCCGTTCAGGCCGGCGGCCAGTCGTCCCAGGTGCAGGGCGGTCGCCTGGTGCCCCGGCAGGAGGTAGTTCTCACCCCTCCGCCCGTGGGCCGCCGCCGCCACCAGTCCGAGAACCACGTCGCGGACGTCGACCCAGTCGAACCCGCCGTGCACCACCACCGGCAGGTGACCCCGGGCGGCCTGGTCGATGATGGCGTTGATGCGCGAGGGTCCCAGATCGATCGGTCCGATGATGCCCGTGGGGTTGACGATGGTGGCGTCGAGGCCGGCGTCGATCACCTTGCGCACCTCGGCCTCACCGGCGGCCTTGGAGCGGTCGTAGACGGGTCGGTCCGGGTGGGTGGACCGCACGCTGTGCTCGTCGAGGCGCGGGCGCGACCGCAGCAGGTCGAAGGCGTGCACGGAGGAGCAGTGGACGAGCCGGGGGACGCCGGTCTCGAGGGCGGCGCGGGCGACGGCGGCCGGGCCGTGCACGTTGATGTCCCAGGCCTCGGGATCGACGCTGGCGAGGGTGATCTTGGCCGCCAGGTGGAAGACGACGTCGGCACCGTCGAAGACCGGGCGGAGCTCGTCGGGGGCGCGGACGTCGGCGATGACGTGGTCGATGCCGTCGGTGTCGGGACCGCCGGCGTCGATGCCGGTGAAGGGTCGCAGATCGACGGACCGGACCGGCCATCCGAGCCGGCGCAGATGGCACACCAGGTTGATCCCGACGAAGCCGGTCGCCCCGGTCACCACCGCCACCTTCGGGCTCGGGCGCGAATTGCCGTTCACCCTTGGAGTGTACGGAGGCGGGTCCGAAGGCGAACGGGGCGAAAGTCCCATTCCTCCGAGGGCCGGGTCCCCGCACTGCCGCGGTCGTGCCCGTGCGGTACCCGCGGGCGCCGCTGCGACTATCCGTCCAGCCAGCGCCGGTAGAGGTCGGTGAGGTCCTCCCTGGCCTCGGGGCTCAGGTCCTCGGGCTCGACGGTACCTGCCAGCCCGATGGTCACCCGGATCTGCTCGAGGTAGGCGGTGCAGTTGGGACAGGCCCGGAGGTGGGCCTCGAACCGCCTCCGGTCGCGCGCGTGACAGGGCGCCCTCGAGGTAGTCGGTGACGAGCTCGACGGCCTGCCGGCACACGATGTCCCTCCGTCGCAGCGACAGCATCGCTCAGCCCTTCCCGATCGACGGCTCGAGGAGCTCGCGCAGGCGCGAACGTCCACGGTGTAGCAGGATCCGCTGGTTGCCGGCGGTGATCCCGAGGATGTCGCAGGCCTCGTCGTGGTCGAGCCCCTCGACATCCCGCAGGAGCACCACCTGGCGCTGCCGCGGCGGCAGATCGTCGAGGGCCGCCTTCAGGACCGGCGACCACGTGGAGGCGTCCAGCCGCCGGTCGCTGGCGTCGGTCCACGGCTCGAGGGGATCCGCCCACGCCCCGCCGGCGTCGAAGCGGGTCGGGTCGACGGCGTGGAGCGCCTCGATGGGCACCGTGGCCGGCTCGTGGGAGCCCGCCGAGCGGGCCCGGTTGCCGAGGATGCGGAACAGCCACGTCTTCAGCGAGGAGCGCCCTTCGAACCGCTCGATGCCGCGGACCACGCCCATCCACGTGTCCTGCACGGCCTCCTCGGCCACCGCCGGGCTCGCGACCATCGATCGGGCCAGCCGCAGCAGGGGCTGGTGGTAACGGGTCACCAGCACCTCGAACGCGGCCTCGTCGCCGTCGCGCAGCCGGAGGAGCAGCTCGTCGTCCGTCTCCACGTCCGGCAGCGTACGGCCGGAATGCACCGAGTGGCTCGCGGTGGTGACCTTCTCACAGCCTCCATCCCGTCTCCTCCCTCCAGATCCGTGCCCGGCCACCACCCCTCAGTCCCGTCACGGCGTCGCACCGTTACGGACGGTGACGCGTGGCGGCGGGTGCGTAACGCTCCGGCGGTGAACCGGGACTGTGTTCGCGTACGTCACCCCCAACCCCCGAGGAGTTGTCATGAAGAGATCCATCCGCATCGCCGTAGGGTTCGGTGCCGCCCTGGCACTGGCCACCGCGGTCGCACCGGTCGCGGCCGGGGCCGACGGGCTCCAGAACGGACCGTCCTCCGGCACCGGTGCCCAGGACGCCGTCTTCGTCCAGACCGACAACGTCGCCGGCAACCAGGTGGTCGCCTACCAGCGCCACGACGACGGCACCCTCACCCCTGTGAAGGCCTACGACACCAAGGGGCTCGGCGGGGTGCTGAACGGCTCGGCCGTCGACCACCTGGCCTCGCAGGGCTCCCTCGCCTACAACCGGACCGACGGCACCCTGTACGCGGTCAACGCCGGCAGTGACACCGTGTCGGTGTTCTCCGTCGGCGGCGACCGCCTCTCGCTCCGTCAGGTGGTCGACTCGGGCGGGACCTTCCCGGTCAGCGTGGCCGTCCGTGGCGACGTCGTCTACGTCCTCAACGCCCTCGACGGCGCGTCCGTCCAGGGGTTCCGGGCCCATGACGGCCGGCTCTTCCCCATCCAGGGATCGAACCGCAACCTGGGGCTGGTGGTCCCGTCCGACACCACTCAATTCACCCACACACCCGGACAGGTCGCCTTCACGCCTGACGGCTCCCAGCTGATCGTGACGACCAAGGCCAACGGCAACGCCATCGACGTGTTCGGCGTCGACGGTTCCGGCCTGCTCTCGGCCACGCCGGCGGTGAACACCGAAGGCACGACGACGCCCTTCGCGGTGACCTTCGACCGGGCCGGCGACCTCGTCGTCGCCGATGCCGGCACCAACGCCCTGGCCACCTACACCGTCGGCTCCGATGGCACGGTGACGCTCATCGAGTCGGTGGGCACCGGACTGGCCGCCACCTGCTGGGTGGCCCCGGCCCGCGGGTACTTCTACGCCTCCAACGCCGGTAGTGCGGCCGTGAGCGGGTACCAGGTGGCCCACGGTGGCCAGCTCACCCTGCTCGGCTCGACCACCACCGGCGGGGGCACGGTCGACGCGTCGGCCTCGACGGGTGGCCGCTACCTGTACGTCCAGACCGGTGGGACCGGTACCGTCGACGAGTTCAGCGTCGGACATGACGGTTCGCTGACCGGCATCGGATCCGAGCTTGTCCCGGGCGCCGTCGGTGGAGAGGGCATCGTGGCCTTCTGACGGGGCCGGACCGGAGGGATCCTGCTCCGGATCGACCGGATGGTGGCGCCCGGGCTGTCGACGGGCGCCACCGTTCGCGCCGCGGCCACGCCCGGCCCGGGCGGGACGGGGCTCAGAGCCCGGCGAGCACCTCGGGCGCCATCGGCGGTGCCGTCTCGAGCAGGTCGCCGACGAACCGGTCTACGTGCCGGTAGATCATGCGGCTCTCCTCGGCCCACGGCATGAGGATCTGAAAGACGTGGAACATCCCGGGAACCTCGTGCGCATGGGTGGGGACGCCCGCCTTCTCCAATCGTTCGACGAAGCGGCGGATGGGGTCGCGGAACATCTCGTCCCCTCCCCAGGAGACCGACGTCGGGGGGAACCCGTCGAGGTCGGCGTCCACCGCCGACACGTACCCGCTACCGGCGTCGAACCCGTGCAGGTAGGAGGCCGTCGGTATGTTCCAGGGCAGGATGTCGCGCTCGGCGTTCTCGGTCACCGACGGCTCGTCCAGCCGCAGGTCGACCTCGGGCGAGAAGAGGATCATCCCGGCCGGCCGGACCAGGTGGACGTCCTCGGGCGCGGCCAGCACCAGCGAGTTGGCCAACCCGCCGCCGCCCGAGTCCCCGGACACGAACAGCCGTTCCCTGGGCACGCCCCGGCGGACCAGCGCCGCCAGCACGTGGGCGGCGTCCACGACCCCCGCCGGGAAGGGGAACTCGGGGGCCATGCGGTAATCGGCCACGAAGACGGCGCAACCGGTCTCCGCGGAGATGCGGGCGGTGAAGAAGGCGTACATGGTGGGCGAGGTCCCGATGTAGCCGCCGCCGTGCAGGTAGAGGATGACCCCACGCGGTTCGGTCGTGCGCGGCTGGTAGAGGATGCCGGGGACGCCGCCGAGCGACATGCTCTTGGGCGTGACGTCGAAGGCGCGCACGACCGGGGGCATCGCCACCCGGCAGAGATCGTCGAGCAGCTTCTCGACGGAGCGGAACTCGACGATCGGCATCGACGAGCAGTACCCGATGAACGATCGCAGCGTCTCACGGGTCAGGCTGACGCCGAAGTTGGACAGCCGGGTCGACGTGCCCTTCAGCGGGTTCCGGAACGGCAGGCGGGCCAGGGCCGCCGCCATCTGCTGGGCGAGCAGCACCGTGTCGATGGCCGCCACCGGCGGCGACGCGGTGCGGACATCGGGGCGGTCGGCCATCACCATGTCGGCGGCTCCTTCGGGGGTTCGCAGTGGTCGACGATATCCCAGGCCGGTGCGGTCATCTCCGGCTCACACCGGCGGCTTGGGCGCCACGATGAGCAGGACCACGGCGACCACCATGATGGCGGCACCCACCCCGATCAGCCCGATGCGGGCCTTGCGGACCTTGAAGTGCCCCGAGATCCCGACGAGGAAGAGGACGGTGGCGAGGAAGACCGTGGTCCGGACGTAGTTGTCGGCGGTCTCCCCGTCGGTCGAGCCCGTGTCGTAATCGGCGTTGGCCTGGCTGTCGTACATGGCCGTCTCGGCCGCACCGGGCTGCACGTACTGGGGCATGTAGGTCGGGCCCTGGGGCGCCGAGGCGTTGGTGAACGGGTCGGTGGCCAGCCACGCCCTGAAGGCCACGTCGAACTGGGGTCGGAAGCGACGCTCGGCCACCGCCATGGCCGCCTGGTCGCCGTTCTCGTAGGCGGTGAACCAGGCATTGAAGGCCAGCCCGTCGAAGTTCTTCGTCTCGAGGCCCTCGAGCTCGGCCCGGCTGGCCAGATTGCGGGCGGTCGACGCCTTGGCCAGGTCGAGGGAGGACTGTGTACTCCACTTGGCCGAGGCGAAGCCCGAGTAGGCGGCCAGCACGGCCACGGTGGCGAGAAGGATCGCCTCGATGATGGTCAGCCACCGGGCGGCGCCGCGGTCCTCGCCGGGGTCGGCGGCGTGGGAGTGGTGCTCCCTGTGCTCGGCGATCTCCTTGCCGACTTCGCTCGGCGACAGGCCCTCGGGCACCCGGGTCTCCAATGTCGGCGTCGGCCGGTGGGTCCGGCGTGTGGTCGGATGCGTCCGCCGGGCGCGAGCAGCTACGACCGGCGCACATCCCACCGTCACCCTCGACGGTTGCTGCCAGAACCTAGTGCAGGCCGGGCGGATGGCCCCGGCCGCCGGGCCCGCCCCGGCCGCCGCCACCGGCGATTTGCGGTCGGGGGCGTGACGGCTAAAATACTTGTGTGATGAAAGTAACTACTGCACGTCCCGCCAGCGCCGGCCGGCCGGGGCCCGCGGCCGGCCACGTCGACGAGTTCCAGGAGGCGTTGCAGACGGTGGCCCGGTCGATCATGCAGGTGCGGCTGCACGAGCGCCTCCTGCGGTCCGCCGGCGTCCGCCTCGACCGGGCCGGGGCCACCCTCCTCCACAAGCTGTCGATCGGAGGCGCCTCGTTGCGCGTGACCGATCTGGCCGACCTGCTGGGCGTCGATGCCCCATCGGTGACCCGGAAGGTCCAACAACTCGAACGCGACGGCATGGTCGTGCGCCACACCGACCCCGACGATCGCCGGGCCACGAGGATCCGGCTGACGCCGGCCGGGCGCCGGACCCTCGACCGCATGCTGCGGGCCCGCCGGGCCTGGCTCGACCACCTGCTCGTGGGCTGGGACGACGACGACCTGTCGACGCTGGCCACCCTGCTCGGCCGGTTCGCCGACGACCTCGAACGCGACTCGGAGGAAGCCCGTGACTGACACGACGACCGCACCCGTCGACGAGGCCGTCGACGGGGCCGACGCCGAAGCCGACGCCCAGCACCGCCGCATCATGGTGGTCCTGGCCGCCCTGATGCTGGGCATGGCCCTGGCCGCCCTCGACCAGACGATCGTGGCCACGGCGCTGCCGACCATCGCCGGCGACCTCCACGGCCTGAACCACCTGTCGTGGGTGGTGACCGCGTACCTGCTGGCGACGGCCATCTCGACGCCGCTGTGGGGCAAGCTCGGCGACCTCTTCGGCCGCAAGGGCTTCTTCCAGCTGGCCATCGCCATCTTTCTGGCCGGGTCCATGCTGTCCGGACTGTCGCAATCCATGGCCGAGCTCATCGCCTTCAGGGCCGTCCAGGGCATCGGGGCCGGCGGGCTGATCGTGGGGGCCCAGGCCATCATGGGCGACGTCATACCGGCCCGGCAGCGGGGCCGCTACCTCGGGTACTTCGGCGTCATCTTCGGGGTCACCTGGGTTGCCGGTCCACTGCTCGGGGGATGGTTCACCGAGCAGCTGTCGTGGCGGTGGATCTTCTACATCAACGTGCCGCTCGGCGTCGTCGCACTGCTCGTCGTGACCGCGGTGCTGCACATCCCGGTGAAGCGGGTCCCCCACAAGATCGACTGGGGCGGGACGGCGGTCCTGACGGTGGGCGTGACGTGCTTCATCCTGCTGACCACGTGGGCCGGTTCGCAGTACGCCTGGGGCTCGACGGTGATCGTCAGCCTGGCGGTGGTGACCCTGGTGGCGCTGGGCATCTTCTGCTGGATCGAGTCGAAGGCGTCCGAGCCCATCATCCCGCTCTGGCTGTTCAAGAACCGGACGTTCACGGCCACCTCCGGGGTCGGCTTCATCATCGGTTTCGCCATGTTCGGGGTCTTCGTCTACCTGCCCCTGTACCTCCAGATCGTCCACGGGGCGTCGCCCACGCTGTCGGGACTCGAGCTGCTGCCCATGATCGCCGGCATGTTGCTCACCTTCATCGCCAGCGGGCGGCTGGTCACGAGCACCGGGCGCTACAAGGTGTTCCCCATCGTGGGCACCGCCGTGCTGGCCGTGGGCGTGCTCCTCCTCACCTTCCTCGGCCCGCACACCCCGTACTGGAAGGTGGCCGCCTTCATGTTCGTCGTCGGGCTGGGTATCGGCCTGGTGATGCAGGTCCTGGTCGTGGCCGTGCAGAACTCCGTCCCGCACTCGGAGCTGGGTGTGGCCACGGCGACGGCGACGTTCTTCCGGACCATCGGCAGCGCCTTCGGCGTGGCCGTCCTCGGCGCCGTGTTCGCCAACCGCCTGATCTCGCAGCTGAAAGTGCACGCCAGCCCGACCGTGCTCAAGCTGATCAGCGGCTCGACGGTCACCGCCAATCCGAGCCAGATCGCCCACCTGCCGCCGTCCCAGCGCACCTTCGTGGTCAGCGCCTTCAGCCATTCGGTCGAGACCACGTTCCTCGTGGCCGTGCCCGTCGTCGTGGTGGGCTTCATCCTCAGCTGGCTCATCAAGGAGATCCCGCTCCAGACGACCGCCCATGTGGACACCGCCCCGCCGGACGAGGGCAGGCGGGCCGGGGACGACAGTGTTGGCCGGGCCGGGGACGACGGTGCGGACCGGGTCGGGGACGACGGTGTGGCTGCGGCGGGGACCGGACCTGTGGCGGCGAACGGCACCGCCCGGTCGGAACCGGCGTCCGGATCCCGGTAGTGGCCCGGGGCCACGGGCGCCGCCGTGCCGGCGGGTCGCATCGTCCCAGGTCAGGACGGTGGCCGGCCCGTCCGGGACAACCGGGAAACCGGTGCCCGTCCTCAAGGTGGGTGCCGGAGATGTCGATGACCAGGGTGCACAGGCGGATCCGAGAGCCGGCTGGCATGCTGGAACGGCGACCGACTGGCGCGAGTACGAAGGAGAAGGCGGGGGTGGACGGCGACGATCGCACCAGCAGCAACTCGGCCATCGGCGCGCTCCTCGGGTACGTCGGTGACACCTGGGGCGATGACACGGTGACAGAGGTCCTGCGCGAGGCGGGCGAGACCCGCCCTATGGCCGAGCTGCGCGACCCCACCTTCTGGAGCACCGCCGACCAGTCCGAGGAGCTCTTCCGGGCGGCCCGACTGGTCACGGGCGACGACGACCTACCCCGCAAGGTCGGCGCCAGCCTGCTGACCCGCTACGCCAGCAGCGAAGTAATCGCCGTATTCGGATCGCTCCAGGACATCGGCGTTGGCCTGCAGCTGGTCACCGAGGCGGCCAGCAAGATGTCGACGGCGATCACCTCCACCTTGCTGGAGATCGGGGACCGGCACGCGCTGGTGTCGTGCCGCCTGACGACGGATTCCGTCCCTTCTCCCAAGACGTGTGAGTACGTCGAAGGCATCTTCATGTCCCTCCCCACGCATCAGGGGATGCCACCGGCCGACGTCACCCAGCTCGAGTGCATCGCCCGGGGGGACGACCAGTGCCTCTTCGAGATCCATTGGGACCCCGAGGCCGCCAACGACCCGGAGGTGCAGGTCCGTTACCTGCGCCAGCGGGTCGACGCCATGGCCCGTCGGTTCGAGGCGCTGGAGGAGATGGCCATCGACCTGGCCCAGGTCACCGAGGTCGACGAACTGCTCGATCGCATCATCCACCGTGCCGGCATTGCCGTCCGGGCGCCCCGGTACCTGCTCGCCGTGACCCTCCCGGGTGACCGCCGGCCCCGTGTCCACCACGTCGGGTTCGACGACGACGAGCTCGACCGGGTGGCTGCCGACATCCTTCGTGACGCCCCCGACGACGACAACGGCGCCCACCTCATCGTCGACGTGGTCGCGGCCGGCACCAGTTTCGGCCGGCTGGGCGCGTTCTACCCGAGCGGTCACCGCTTCCTGCCCGCCGAACGCAGTCTGTTGACGGCGTACGCCGGCCATGCCGGTGCCGCGCTGCAGACGGCTGCGCTCATGGCCGACCGCCACCGACAGGCCGAGACCAACGCCGCTCTCCTGAGCCTGTCCACCGCACTGGCGGAGGTGGCCACGGCCCAACAGCTCGCCGGCCGCCTGGGCGCGGCCATTCCCGGCGTCGTCGCCTGTGACCGATGCGCCGTGCTCGTGTGGGAGGCGGGTGACGACCACTTCGTCCTGTCCACCCCCGGTGGCTCGGGGCGCGACGAGTTGCGGGTGCAGCTGCCGCCGGCGGTCCGCCGCCGCCTGACCATCCTGGGCGAACCCTCCGTCGCGGGTGACGACGTGCCGGAGCTCGAACGTGTCTTCGACGCCCTGGACATCGGTACCGGCGTGACCCTCGTGCCGGTGGCGGCCAACGGGGAGCTGCTGGCCATGATCGTGCTCGGGCGGGATCCCGATCCCGCGACGATGGACCGGGGAGTCGACCCGGTGGGCGCGGACGCGGACCCGATCACCCTGGCCGTGGTGGCCGGGCTGGCCGCCACCGCCTTCGAGAACGCCCTGCTCATCCAACGCATCGAGCACCAGGCGCGGCACGATCCCCTCACCGGTCTGGCCAACCTGCGGCAGTTCCGGGAGCTCACGGCCACGGCGCTGTTCAACGCCCGGCGCCGCGGGGAGACCGCCGGACTGCTGTTCGTGGACCTCGACGGGTTCAAGGCGGTCAACGACCGGTTCGGCCACGCCACCGGTGACGATGTGCTGTCCCAGGTGGCCGACCGGCTGCGTGGTGCCGTCCGTGCCGGCGACACGGTGGGACGCATCGGGGGAGACGAGTTCGTCGTACTGCTGCCGCAGGTGCAGGATGACACCGAGATCACCGCCCTCGCCGATCGCATCCTCGACGCCGTCCGCCGACCGATCACCGGTGCGGCCGCGCCTGTCACCATCTCCGCCAGCATCGGCGCCGCCCTGGCCACCGAGAGGGACGGGGTCGACGTGCTACTGGCCGAGGCGGACTCGGCCATGTACCGGGCCAAGGCAGCCGGTGGCGCCCGCTGCGAGCGCATGGCCGACGCCGGCCACTGAGTCCGGGTCGCTGAACTCGGGCCGGGGGTCGGGGACGTTCGCCGGCGCGACCCGGAGCGGCCGTCCGACAGGACCATCGCCGCGGCGGGCGGCATAGGGTGGGTGGCGTGACCAGAATCGGCTACCAGATGCCCAACTTCACCTACCCGGACACCCCACCGTCGGACCTCTTTCCGACCGTGGTGCGTCAGGCCAAGGAGGCGGACGCGTCCGGCTTCGACACCGTCATGGTGATGGACCACTTCTACCAGCTGCCGATGCTCGGACCGCCGGACAACGAGATGCTCGAGTGCTACACGCTGCTCTCCGCCCTGGCCCAGCACACGCAGAAGGTCCGGCTCTCGGCCCTCGTGACCGGCAACACCTACCGCAATCCGGCGCTCCTCGCCAAGGAGATCACGACGCTCGACCATGTCTCCGGCGGTCGCGCCCAGCTCGGCATCGGTGCGGGCTGGTTCGAGCTCGAGCACCAGAGCCTCGGGTTCGAGTTCGGCACGTTCACGGACCGGTTCGCCCGGCTGGAGGAGGCGCTGCAGATCATCAAGGGGATGCTGGCCGGCGAGCGGCCGACGGTGCGGGGCCGCTTCTATGCCGTGAACGAGGCCGTGAACGCGCCGGCGCCGCTGTCGAGGATCCCCGTGATGATCGGCGGCGCCGGCGAGCGGAAGACCCTGCGGCTGGTGGCGCAGTACGCGGACGAGTCCAACCTCATCTGCGGGCCCGAGGAGGTGCCCCGGAAGCTCGAGGCCCTGGCCGCCCACTGCGAGGCGGTGGGACGCGACCGGTCGGAGATCGTGGTCTCGGTACAGGTGAACGCCTGTGTGGCACCGACGCATGACGAGGCTGTGGCCGATGTGGATGCGTTTCTCGCCGGCCGCGGGATCGACCTCGCCTCGATGAACGCCGATGACGCCGCACAGCTCCGCTCGATGGTCACTCTGGGCGACCCGGACGAGCTCGGTGAGCTGTTCGCGGCCCGCCTCGTCGACGGGCTCGACGGCTTCACGGTGAACGCCGCGGTGAACGGCCACGTCGAGGGCCGGGTGACGCTGCTCGGCGAGGTGCTCGCCAAGGTCGTCGGCGCGTGACGGCGACCGGGGCGGCGACACCCTCCGCCAGGTGAGCGGCCGACGGCTGCGATCCGGCCGGGCTACCCTCCGCACGTGAGCACGGACCTCCCCCCGGCTGTCGGCCGGATGGGGTCCGGACCCCACAGCGCCGCCCAGGCCCGGACCGTCGCCGTGGCGCTGGACCTGTTCGCCGAACACGGTGTCAACGCCACCTCGCTCCAGATGATCGCGGATGCCCTCGGGGTCACGAAGGCGGCCGTCTACCACCAGTTCAAGACGAAGGAGGAGATCGTCGTGGCGGCCGTCGCCGTCGAGCTGGCCGGCCTCGAAGCGGCGCTGGACGCGGCCGACGCCGCCCATCACGGACCGCACGCCCTCGACATGCTGCTGCGCCAGGTGATCCACCTGGCCATCGAGCGGCGGCGCATGGTCAGCACCCTCCTCTACGACCCGGTCATCGTCCGCCTCCTCGCGGATCACGAGCCCTTCCAGCAGTTCATGCGCAGGTTGTATGGCGCCCTGCTCGGTGGGAGGCACGGGGCCGGGGCCCGCGTGGCCGTGGCCATGATCACCGGTGCCATCGGCAGTGCGGTCACCCACCCGCTGGTGGCCGATCTCGACAAGGACTCGCTCGAGGCCCACCTCGTCCGCCAGACGCAGCGCTTCCTCAGACTGCCGGGCTGAGGGGGCGACCGCCACCGGACCCTGTCGGCCGGCGGACCGTCCCGAGCCGTGCGGGGCCTCCGGGGCGTCCTCCCCTCGGTAGGGTGCCCGGCGGGGATCGGTACCCGCCCGGCGAAGGGATGCACCATGGCAACGTACGTTCTCGTGCACGGCGGCGGACACGGGGGCTGGTGCTACGGGCGTGTCAGCCGGCTGCTCCGGGCGGCCGGTCACGAGGTCCACGCACCGACCATGACCGGTGTCGGTGAGCGGTCACACCTCGTCGGCCCCCGGGTCGACCTGAACCTCCACATCGACGACATCGTGGCCGTGCTCCACTACGAGGACCTGCACGACGTGGTGCTGGTCGGCCACAGCTACGGGGGGATGGTCGTCACCGGGGTGGCCGACCGGGCGGCGGACCGGGTGGGAAAGCTCGTCTTCCTCGACGCCGCCAACCCCGTGGACGGTCAGTCCCTGGTGGACGTGGCCGGGCCCATCATCGAGATGACCCGGCCGGCCGGTGAGACCGTCGACGGCGTCGAACTGGTCCTGCTGCCGTCTCCCGAGGCCGGCGCCTTTCTACGGCGTGACCGACCCCGCCGACCTGGCCTGGATGGCCGACCGCCTCACCGGCCATCCCTGGAAGTGCTTCGAGCAGCCGCTCGAGCTCCGGCACGAGGCCGACGGCGCCCGCATCCCCCGGTACCACATCGTCTGCACCTCCACCCTGGCGACCCGCGATCCGGCCCTGATGGAAGAGGCCCGGGCCGAGGGCCGGCTCTGGGACATCGACACCGGGCACGATCTCATGATCACCGAGCCGCAGGCGGTCACCGACGCGCTGCTCGCCGTCGCCACCGACTGACGACCGGCGGCGTCGCCGTCACCGGCGAGGTGCGCAGCCGAGGGCGTCGGACACTGCCGCCACCTGGGCGGCCCGAAAGGCCCGGGCCACTCCCGACTTCGGTCGGATGGCATCGAACCCGTGGAAGGCGCCGTCCACTTCGTCCAGCCGGCAGGGGACGCCGGCCGACTCGAGCCGTCCGGCGTAGGCGACGTCCTCGTCATGGAAGAGGTCGAGCGTCCCCACGCCGATCCATGCGGGGGGCAGCCCGCTCAGATCTCCGTGCCGGGAGGGGGCGGCCAGTCCGGTGACGCCGGGCGAGCCCGGTGGGAGTCCGGTGTAGGACTGCCAGCCGAAGCGGTTCGCCTTGTTGTTCCACAGCCGGAGGTGCCGCTCGTCGATGTCGGTGCGGGTGGCCGTGCGATCATCGAGCATCGGGTAGACGAGCAGCTGGAACGCGAGCTCGACCTCCCCCCGCTCACGTGCCAGCAGGGCGACGGCGGCCGCCAGCCCGCCACCGGCGCTCGCCCCTCCGACGGCGATCCGGTGCGGGTCGACGTCGGGCCGGCCGGCCAGCCAGCTGAGGGCGTCGTGGCAGTCGTGCAGGGGCAGCGGAAACGGCGACTCGGGTGCGAGCCGGTAGTCGACGGCGGCAACGACGATGTCGAGGGCGGAGGCGAAGTACCGGCACACGGCGTCGTTCTGGGCGGCGGTGCCCATGACGTAGCCGCCTCCGTGGATCCAGAGCATGGCCGGGCGGGGGCCGCCACCGGGCGGTCGGTGCACCCGGACGGCGACGGCGCCCACGGTCTCCACCGTGGCGTCCCGCGACGGCGGCGGGATCGGCAGCGAGGACAGCGCCCGGGTCACCCGCAGGGTCCGTGGGCCGACGGGTGATCGTGGCAGCCAGCGGGCGACGCCCCGGAGATCCGGGTGGAACCGATCGGTCGACGAGGCCATCAGAGGATGGTGGCACGCTTCCGCCGCGGGCTGCATCCCCGGTGCCGCCCGGGCCCGTGCCGCCGGCGGCGCCAGGGGCCATCCGGGGGTCGGTCTCCCGGTGCCTCAGTTGTTCAGAGGCTGGGAGTGGTGCCCGACCTCCGCCCGGTGGGCGGCCCTGACGGAGCGCCGGTGCTGCTCGACGAGCAGGGCGCCGGCGGCCAGAGCGGTGCCACCCACCACGAATGCCGGCATTCGAACTCCGGCGTGCTGGCCGGCGGGCCGTCGGACCGCGGGCCGGGTCGAGCTGGAACGTCTCGTACACGCCGTAGCTCGGCGGGGGGCGTCGTTGCCGGTGTTGGCTGCGTGCCCGCGTGGTAGTAGGTCACGGTGATGGTCGTGTTGCCGCCCTGCGCTGCCCGGGTCGACGAGAAGTAGGCGATGCCGTAGGCGTCGGTCGTGTCCGTCTTGGCCGACCAGGCGGCCGGCTCGGTGGCGTCGGCCGGCGGCTTGGTGCTGCCGGTGCGGATCTGGGTGAAGGTGGTGACGTTGGCCAGGTCGGCGCCGTAGGTGTTGTCCCGCTTGTTGGTGCCGCCGCCGCCGAGGGCCAGGTACACGGTTCCCTGCGTGGTGTCGAAGGGGCTGGTCTCGTCGCTGGAGACCACGGTGGGGGTGAAGGTGTTGACCGTCGCCCCGCTGGTCGAGGGCAGGGTCGACCGGTGCCCTGAGGCCTGGGTCACGGTGCCGCCGGTGAAGGTCGACGTTCCCGTGGTTGGCGGTGAAGCCGCGCACCGGATAGGACCGCTCGTAGTCGTGGTCGTGCCCGTTGACCACCAGGTCCACCTGGTACTGGTCGAACAGCGGGAGCCAGGCCTGGCGGATCCCGGCGTCGCAGCCGTTGTCGGTCGACGAGGACAGGGCGCACTGGTGCATCTGGACGATGATCCAGTCGATGGTGGTGTTGGCCCGGGCCGCGGCAGGGTCGGCTCCAGCCAGGGCGTCTGGGCGTTGGGCGTGGCCCCGCCGGGGGAGAGGGTGCCGTCGGCGTTGGCTGTGAAGGTGCCCGTGTAGTACTGGTTGTACTGGTGGGCGGTGGCCGAGATCGGGTTGCCGTCGCGCGTCGGTGGTGGCCACGCCGCCGACGTTGTAGGCGCCGCCGCCCTGGTAGCAGACGTCGTTGGCGTCGAGGCTGATGAACAGCACCGAGCCCACCTGGAACGAGTAGAAGCTGCCGGGGAAGCGCGCGTACCGTTGCCGGGCAGCAGGAACCGGGTGTTGTAGGAGGTGTAGCCGTAGGGGCCGTTGTCCAGCTCGGCCTCGTGGTTGCCGATGCACGGCATCCAGGGCCGGTTGGCCGCCGACGCTGCGCGTTGAGCGCGAAGTCCCGCCACACCTCGGGGGCCGGCTGGACGCCGGCGATCCCGCGTCGTGGTCGCCCCGACGAGTGAGATCGTCTCCTTGTCGGCGTAGCAGAGGTCGCCGTTGAGCAGGTGGAACAGCGGCGCCGAGCGCCTCGACCTCGCCCGACGGCGTTGTAGGCGTTCCACTGCGACTCGCTGTAGGTGGTCGAGGAGATGGTCGACCCGTCGGCCAGGGTGTAGGTGGCGCCGGCCCCCGGGGTGCCCAGGTCGCCGAAGCTGGTGAAGGCGAAGGGAAGCGGCCCGTGCCGGTGGTGGTGAACGTGACTGGAAGGTCGCCGGGTGTCGCCCGGGTCAGCCACCGTGTAGGTGTAGGTGGTGGCCGGGCTGAGCCCGGTCAGCGGGACGTGGTAGCAGTGGACGACCTCGCCGCTGAGCCCGTCGGTGTAGGTGAGCGTGCGTGGCGTCGAAGACCGTCTGGCCGCCCACGGCCGGGCTGAGGGTGACCTGCGGCGTGCCTGGGCTGCGGCGACGCCCACGAGACGGTGACCTCGGTGGAGGGGTCGGCTCCCCAGGTGAGGTGGATCTGCTCGGGCACGGTGCCCGTGCCGAGCGAGCGGTGGCCCCCGGGCCGGCGGCGAAGGCGTAGCCCTCGCCGAGGCCGTACGTCATGGCGACGGCGGCGAAGCCGGCGAAGTATCGATGCGGCCACGAGGAATTGCCGGCGGGAGAGTGACGGCCAACTCACACGTCCGGGAGCGCCCGGCAGAGAGGAACCGTCATCGGGATGCGACAGGGATTCGTCTGGAGTGGACATGGGACGACGGTAGGAGGGTCCGGTGAACGAGCCGGTAACGACCCACCAACGAGCAGTAATTTCTCCGCGTCGGGACTGCGAACGGCGCACGACATCCGGGTGTCGACCCGGATGTCGCCCGGTCACGCCACCAGTTCCGGGTCCCCCCCACTCGGGCTCCCCGAAGTCGACGAGCTCGGCATCGCCGCGCTCCCCGGGGGCGTCGCCCACGGCCGGCAGCCGGACCAGTGCGGCCACCAGCACCAGGGCGACGAGGGCGAAGAGCGGCCACTCCGAAGACGACGTCGAGACCGTGCACCATGGCGGCGCGTCCCGGCGGAGCCGGCGGTCGACGCGCCGGACCCAGCTGCGAGTGCCCGACGACGGCGCCGAAGACGGTGACCAGGACGGCCAGGCCGAGCGCCGCGCCGACCTGCTGGACGACGTTGACGAGGCCCGATGCGGCGCCCGGCGTCCGCCGGGTCGACGCCGGCGAGCGAGGCGGTGGTGAGCGTCACCAGCGACGTGCCCGAGCCCAGGCCCAGCAGCACCAGGCCCACGAGGATCTGGGGATAGCGAGGCGCCGGCGTGGAGCTGGCTGGCGAGGAGCAGGCTGACGATCGGCCAGGCCGATGCCGGACAGCATCAGCGACCTTGGGCCGGACCCGGTGCACCAGCACCCTGCTCGCCAGCTGGGAGGAGAGGAAGACCGACGAGCGGGACGGGCAGGAAGCCGACGCCGGCCCGCAGCGGCGAGTACCCCTGCACGTCCTGGAGGAACTGCCCGAGGAAGAAGAACATCCCGTACATGCCGGCGTAGACCAGGCCGCGGGCGACGTTGGCCGTGGTCCGGGTCCGGTCGGCGAACAGGCGCAGCGGCAGGATCGGCTCCTCGGCACGGGTCTCGATGTGCACGAAGACGGCCAGCAGCAGCGACGCCGACGACGAGGGCACCGACGGTGACCGGGCTCGCCCAGCCGCTCGTGCCGGCCTCGACCAGGCCGAGCACGATGCCGCCCATGCCGAGCGTCGAGGTGACGCGCGCCGGCGATGTCGAAGCGGCCGTGGCGGCGCTCGGTCTCGGCGAGCACCAGCCGCCCGACGACGACAGACGACGAGGCCGATCGGCACGTTGACGAACATCACCCAGCGCCACGACACCAGCTCGGTGAGCACGCCCCCGGCGACGAGGCCGATGGCGCCGCCGGCGGCCGACACCGTGGTGAACAGCCCGATGGCCCGCACCCGCTGGGGCCCTTCGGAGAAGACGGTGGTGAGCAGGGCCAGCGACGACGGGCGCGGCCAGGGCGGCGCCGACCCCCTGGAGGGCACGGGCGGCGAGCAGCATCCAGCCGGTGACGGCGAACCCGCCGAGCAGCGAGCTCAGCGAGAAGAGGGCGATGCCGAGCAGGAAGGTCCGCCGCCGGCCGAGGAGGTCGCCGGACCGGGCCCCGAGCAGCAGCAGCCCGCCGAAGGTGAGGATGTAGGCGTTGAGCACCCAGGACAGCTCGGCTCCCGGAGAAGCCGAGGCCCTGCTGGATGTGGGGGAGGGCCACGTTGACGATCGTCGCGTCGAGGACCACCATGAGCTGGGCGGTGAGGATGACGAAGAGGAACACCGACGGGCTGGCGAGGCGCCGGCCAGGCGCCGGCGACCGCTGGAGCGGGGCTTCTGGCGGAGCGGGGCGCGGTTGGACGACGGGGAGTGTGGCATGGACGTTCGACCTTTCCGCTGGTATCGCTGACGAGTAAGCGGAAGCTTCCTCCGGTTAGTATACGGAGGGTGCCTCCGTTTTGCAAGCCCTGCGAATCGTAGGTCGTGCAGGAAGGAAGCGGAGGATGATGACGAGTCGGCCGCAGTCGACGACAGCGGCGGTGGACGGAGGCCCGGCCGCACGGGGGACGCCGAGTCGCGCCGCGCCCGATGCGTGCCGACGCCCGGCGCAACTACGAGCGTCTGGTGGCCGCGGCCCGGCAGGTCTTCGCCGAGCAGGGCGGCGGGGCCTCGATGGAGGCCATCGCCAAGGAGGCCGGCGTCGGCGTCGGCACCCTGTACCGCCACTTCCCCAAGCGGATCGACGTCGTCGAGGCCGTCTACCGCGACGACGTCGACGAGCTCGTCGACTGCCGCCGAGCGGCTCGTCGCCGAGCTCGAGCCGTGGGCGGCCCTGGTCGGCGTGGCTCGAGGCCTTCGTGCGCTACGCGCAGCAGCAAGCGGACGTTCCTGAACGAGCTCCACGAGGCCTTCGAGAAGAACCCCGAGCTGCAGGTCGGCGTCCCGCGAGCGCATCGAGGAAGCCGTCGACATCGGTGCTCGACCGGGCCCAGGCGGCCGGCGTGGTCCGCCACGGACGTCGACGGCGCCGACCTCATGCAGCTCCTCGGCTCGATGTGCATGAGCGCGACCCTGACGCCCGGACAGAGCGAGCGGCTCCTCGTCGTCATCGAGGACGGCCTGCGCCCACCGGGCTGACGCCCCGGGGGCGGCGGGGGTCGACGGACCGGACAGCTGTAAAGAACCGCTTCTGGACGGGTGTCCAGTGATTCCCTACGATGCGGTTCGACGCGGTACGACCCGTCGGCGTGGGGGAGGAAGCGTCTTGTCGAAGAGAGCGCTCCGGGTCGTCCAGTTCGCCACCGGCAACGTGGGCTCCGAGATGGTGCGGCGCATCGTCGAACACCCCGACCTCGAACTGGTCGGCCTCTACTGCTACTCGCCCGGAGAAGGTCGGACGGGACGCCGGCGAGATCGTCGGCACGGGCCCCGCTCGGGGTCACGGCCACCGGCGACGTCGAGGACGTGCTCGGCCTGCAGCCCGACGTCGTGAACTTCAACGGCGTGTGGCCGGACGTCGACCTGTTCTGCACCCTGCTCGAGCACGGCATCAACGTCGTGACCACCTCCGACTGGATCACCGGCCACCACCGCGACCGCAACCACCCGCACCCTTCCGGCAAGAGACCGACCGAGCTCATCGAAGCCGCCTGCCAACGGGGCGGCGCCACCTTCTACGGGACCGGGATGAACCCGGGCCTCGCCCAGATCCTGAGCGTCGTGGCCACGGCCGGCATGGGACGCGTGGACCACATCACCGTGCTGGAGACGGTCGACGTCTCGTGCCACCATTCGGTCGATACGTGGAAGAACGTCGGCTACGGCCGACCGGTGGACGATCCCGAGGTCCCCGGCCTGCTCGAGACGGGCTGCACCGTCTTCGCCGACTCGATCTACCTGATGGCGGACTGCCTCGACCTGCGGATCGACGAGGTCGTCTTCGAGTGCGAGCTCGGCGCCTGCACCGAGGACGTCGACCTCGGCTGGTGGACGCTGCCGAAGGGATCGGTGGGGGGCAGCCTGGCCAAGTTCAAGGGGATGTCCGGCGGCGAGCCGAAGATCGAGGTGCACCTCGAATGGCAGATGACCCCGAAGACCGAGCCGCGGTGGAACGTCCAGGGCTGCTACATCACCACCATCGAGGGCGACCCCACGATCATCAACCGCCACATGATCTTCCCGGCGACGGGCACGCCGCACGGCGTCATGGACGCGGACTACTTCGCCTCGTTGGGCATGACCATCACCGGCATGCCGGCGCTCAACGCCATGCGGTGCGGTGTGCGAGCGCCGGACCGGGTCTCCTGACCAGCGCGGACCTCCCGCTGCGGGCCTTCGCCGGCCGATTCCACGACGGAGCGCGCCGGCCGGCTCGAGCGGGGCGACCTGATGGGCTCCCGCTACCCGTTCCCCGCCTCGCCCAACGGCTGGTTCGCGTGTCGGCGCCGCCGCGGACCTGGCCCCGGGTGACGTGCGGCCGGTGAGCTACCTGGGCCGGGACCTGGTGCTCTTCCGCGGCGACGACGGGACGGCCCGGGTCTTCGACGCCCACTGCCCCCACCTCGGCGCCCACCTCGGCGTCGGGGGCCGCGTGTGCGGCGACGGCATCGCCTGCCCGTTCCACGGCTGGCGGTTCGACGGCGAGGGCCAGCTGGTCGAGGTGCCGGGACTCGATCGCCCGCCCCGGGCCGCCGCCCGGGCCTGGCCGGTATGCTGAGCGCAACGGGCGGATCTTCGTCTGGCACCACGCCGGAGGCCTGCCGCCGAGCTTCGACGTGATCGGCTACCGGACGGACGAGGCGGAGTGGACGCCGTGGAGGAGCAACACCTACCGGGTGCGCGTCCACGTCCAGGACCTGACGGAGAACATCATCGACCGGTCGCACTTCTCGTCGGTGCACGACATGGCGCCACCCGAACAGCAGCACTTCGAGGTGCGCTTCGCCGGGCGCATCGATGATCGTCGAGCAGAGCCTGAAGGTCACCGCGGTCTCGGAGGCGGGCTACGAGGTGCAGGACGAAGTCGACGACGTGCGGACCGGGCATCGTGGCCGTCGAGGTGGAGCAGGACCCGATCGAGATGCTCACCTACATCACGCAGACCCCGATCGACGAGGAGCTCACCGAGGTCAGCCTGCACTTCTCGATGAAGTGGCTGCCCGACGCCGGCGCCACCGAGTCGATCTCCGAGCTCAACGACCAGATCACCAATCTCCAGTTCACGCAGGACGTGCCGATCTGGGAGAACAAGATCTACCGCGAGCGGCCGATCGTCACCAAGGTCGACGGCCCGGTCGCGCAGTACCGCCGCTGGTTCCGCCAGTTCTACCCGGACGGGACCGGACCGCAGGGGGCCTGACAACCCGGCCGCGGCCCGCGCAACGATGTCGATCCTCTCCCATCCCACCGTCGCCCGCTCGGCGGCCCGCCTGCTGCAGCTCGGGGCGGCCGCCGCCTCCGGTCGCATGGCGCGGCTCGGCGGCCGCCCGGCTGACGGACGTCCCGGGCCGAACAGAGCACCTGGCCGTTCCCACGTCGTTCGGGCCGGCGTCGGTGACCCTCTACCGACCCGATCCGGGCGACCATGTTCCCCCCGGTGCACGTGAACCTGCCCGGTGGCGGCTACGTCATGGCGCTGACCGCCATCGATGACCCCCTCTGCCGGTCCCTCGCCGCCCAGGCAGGTGCGGTCGTGCTCAACGTGGACTACGTGGTGGCGCCGCAACACCCGTTCCCGGCGGCGGCGCACCAGGTACACGAGCTTCTCTCCTGGGTCGAAGGGCACGGTCCCGAGCACGGCTGGGACGGCGGCCGCATGACCGTCGGTGGGCAGAGTGCCGGGGGAGGCCTGGCCGCCGCCGGCGCCCGGCTCGCCCTCGAGCGGCGTGGACCGGCCATCGCCCTGCAGGTCCTGCACTACCCGCCGCTCGACCTCACTGTCCCGGGCGCGGCCAAGCGGTCCGTTGTTTCCAAGCCGGTGCTGCGGCCGTGGATGGCCGAGGTCTTCGACACGGCCTACGTCCCGGACCCGGTGCTGCGGGCGGACCGGCTGGCCTCCCCGGCCGCTCCCGCCGATGACGCCGACCTGACGGGCATCGCCCCCGCGGTCGTGATCGCGGCCGAATACGACATCCTCCGCGACGAGGCACGGCGCTACGCCGATCGACTCGAAGCCGCCGGATCGCTGATCGAGTATCTCGGGTTCAGGGGGGCGGACCACGGCTACGACCTCAAGGACGACCGGCTCGCCCGTGAGACCTACGCCGCCATCGCCGCCCACCTCCGGAGGGCGACCTCGGCCTAGGGCCGATCGGGCGTCCCGTCCGTCGGACGGCGCGCCCCGGCGGGAGGCGCTCCGGGGCGCGGCGGTGCGCTCACCTGACGGTTTTCACAACCGTCGCGGAACGGTCACGGAACGGCCGCAGAACCGTCGCGAAGGCGCCGCGCAAGGTTCGCCCCGAGTTCAAGCAACCGTGTCGGCCGGTTCATCAGCGGTTCTTAAGTTGCCCTCCAACGCCGTGCAGCGGCGGCTGACGTCATCCCCCGCGCAGCTCGATTTGAGAACCGTGCGCACAGGCGTACGACAACAACCGCTGTACGTAGCCCCCCGCTTACCACGTCACATCCCGACAAAGGAGATAGCGAATGAAGAGGTACCGTCCGTCCACGCGCTGGCGTCGTCCTGTCACGCTCATAGCAGTTGTCGCCGCCATGGCCGCGACGGTCACCGTCACCACCGTTTCGAGCTCGGCGTCTGCGAGCGGGTCGCTGGCTGCGGGCAATTTGCTCGTTTCGACCAGCATCTGGTCGCAGAGCCCCACCATCACCCCCGGTACCACTGAGCTTCCTCCGGGCTGCGGCACCCTCGCCGACAACCCGTGCGTCGACCGCGGTCGCGCCCGGTACCTACCCCCTCGTCTTCAACAACGACTCCGTCGACGGCAGCTTCGGCGTGAGCCAGCCGATCGTGCTCGACCAGCTCAACCCGAGCAACGGCCAGCTGATCAGTTCCCTGACTGTGCCGAACAGCTCCCAGGGCCTCGGTACCAGCGCCGACCAGATGGTCACCAGCTTCTCCTCCAAGTCGGAGCTGGCCCTCAACCAGTCGACCGACGGCAACTACGTGACCTTCATGGGCTACAACGCCCCGGTCGGCTCCCTCGACGTCTCGAACTCGAACACGCCGGGCGCCGTCGACCCCACCAACTCAGGGTCAACGACGCCGCGTACCGGGTGGTCGGACAGGTGGACGCCAACAGCAACTTCCTGTTCACCGAGACCAACGCCTACAGCGGCAACAACGGCCGCGCCGCCATTCTCAATCCCAGCAACAACAGCATCTACACCGCCGGCAACGCCGGTAACGGCGCCAACCCGGAGCCCCAGGGCGTGGTCCAGGGCGTGGGATCCCAGATCCTCCCGGACGCCAACGCGTCCGAGTCCTCCCAGAACCCCGGGCGCTCCCACCCCGCTGGGCAACTTCAACATCACCCAGCTCGGCCAAAAGGCCGACAAGTCGGCCAAGGACGACAACTTCCGCGGCCTGACCGTCAACGGCAGCGTCATCTACACGACCAAAGGGAGCGGGAGCAACGGCGTCGACACCGTCTACTTCGTCGACACGACGGGCACGGCCTGCCCGTCGGGAGGGGTCGGCATCCCCTCGGCCAGCGCCACGCTGCCGACCGCGCTGAGCTTCTCGTCGCCGACGTTCTCGACGGCGAGCACGCCGCTCGGCCTCACCACCAGCAACCCGGGGCTCACGCCGACCAACATGTGCATCCTCAAGGGTTTCCCGACGACGCTGGCCAAGAGCGCCACCGACTCGAGCCTGTACCCGTTCGGCATGTGGTTCGCCAACCCCACCACCCTCTACGTGGCCGACGAGGGCGCCGGTGATGCCACCTACAACGCCACCTCCGTCACCTACACGGCGGCGGCGGCCTCGACGACGGCCGGGCTGCAGAAGTGGACGTTCAACACGACCACCGGTCAGTGGGGACTCGACTACACGCTGCAGGGCGGCCTCAACCTCGGCGTGCCCTACTCCGTGGCGAACGACGCCTCGAATGACGTCTACCCGACCGGACCGAACAACACCGACGGCGGCAAGGGCTCGCCGTGGAGCCCCGGGACCGACGGCCTGCGCAACCTGACGGGCGAGGTCAACCCGGACGGCACGGTCACCATCTGGGCCACCACCTCGACGGTGAGCGGGGCCGGTGACCAGGGTGCGGACCCGAACATGCTTGTGTCCATCAACGACAACCTGGCCAGCACCACGCTGCCCCCGGCGAGAACTTCTCGACGGTGATGCCGGCCACGTACGGGCAGGTGATCCGCGGCGTCTCCTTCACGCCGGGCACCAACGCCTCGCCGCCGGCGTCGACGCCGGAGGTGCCGCTGGCGGTCCTGCTCCCGCTGGCCGGCCTGGCCATCGTGGGTGTCGGTGCGTACTTCGAACTGCGCCACCGCCGCCGGCGTGGCCACATGGTGGTGTAGCTGAGCTCCCTGGTACCGACGGCCCCCTCCCCTGGCGGGGGGAGGGGGCCGACGACCGGGTGGGGAGGGCGGGCATGCGGGGGCGGCCAGCGACCAGCCGTTACGCTGCGGCCGCATGGCCGGGGTGCTTGCGGTGGAGCGGCCGGCTGTGCCCTTCACGACGGAGGTTGCCGACCGGCCGCGGCGCGTCCCCGGCCGACGGGCGCACCTCCTCGGTCACGGTGCGGTGCAGTTCCCGCTGGTGCTGGCCGTCGTGGTGGAGCTGCTCCGGGGGTGGAGGCCGACCTCTGACGACGCCAACATCGCATTTCGCTCGTGGATGGTGTTCTCGGCGCACACCCCCCTGGTCGGCCAGTTCACGCAGGCGTCGCTCGCCGACCACAGGAGCATCTTCGATACGGGTCCGCTCCTCTACTGGGGATTGGCGCTCCCAGTGCATCTCGATCCCGGCCAGGGGATGCTCTGGGGAGCCGCCCTCATGGTCGGGGCCGCCTTCGCGCTCTCGGTGGAGGCCGCCCGGTCGATCGCGGGCATGCGGACAGTGGTCCCCGTCGTCGGTGTCATCCTCGTCACCGTCGTCGCCGATCCCGGGGTCGTCACGGACCCCGGTTGGAATCCGCACATGGGGCTTTCGTGGTTCATCGCCACCCTGGCCCTCTCGTGGGCGGTCGGCAGCGGCAGGCTCTCGTGGCTTCCGGTCCTCGTGGCAGCGGCGTCGATGGCCGGCCAGTGCCATCTGATCTTTCTGGTCCCGTCCCTCACGTGTGTGGTGTCGGCCCTCGTCCTCGCCGTGTGGACCCGCGGGTGTGCGTGGCGCCGGTGGAGGAGGCCGCTCTGCCTCTCGGCGGGGGTCGGGGCCCTGTGTTGGACGGCACCCCTGGTCCAGCAGTTGACGACGCATCCGGGCAACATGACCCTTCTGGCGGGCACGGCGTCGACCGGACCGCACCTGGGGACGGGGATGGGATGGACGACGATGGCCAGCGGAATTCTCCCCTGGCCGACGTGGATCCTCCATCCCGATGCGGCCAACGTCTTCTCCGTGTTCGGCGCGCTCCGGGCGCACGGGATCGCCGTCTCGGTCTCGAGCGTCCTCGGAGCGGGCGCCGTTGCGGTGCTCGCATGGCGCCGTCGGGAGCGATCGGTCACATGTGCGGCCGTCCTGCTGCTCGTCGCCGGGGCCAGCTTCGCCTTCACGGTGGCCTCGATGTCCGTGTCGGGCACGCTGAGCCTCACGTACCTCTACCCGTCGGTCTGGCCCGTCGGCATCGGCATCGTGATGGTCTACGCCTGGGCGCTCTGGGTCGGCATCGCGGACGGCGTCCGCCGATCCGGCCGGAACCGCGATCCCGACCCATCCGCTGCGGCCGGCTCGTGGCCGGGGGCGGCCTCCCATGGGGCCAACAGGCCGGCCGGACGGCTTCTGGTGGTAGGACTCTGCGTGTGCGGTGCCGTCGCGGCCTGGTCGACCGGCCGGGCCCTGACAACGGCATCGCCCACCCTGGGTGGATGGGGGACGATCGAGAACGTCACCGGCGTCTCGCGGTTCATCGAAGCCCATACGTCCAGGCAGCCGGTGCTGGTGACGACCCGGGGCCAGGGGACGATCGGCGAGTACGAGCTCATCTACGGCGTCGCGTGGAGGCTCTTCGCCGACGGCCGGACCCCTCGCCTCGAACCGGACCAGGGTGCCTACGTCGGTCAGGTGGTCGTGGAGCGGAAGGGATCACCTGGCACCGTCGCCTACCTGACCTACGTCCCAGGGGCGACCCTGGTGGAGGTCGACCGGCCCGGGGCTCCCCGGGCGACGGCGACGTTCCCCGCTCCGTAGTGTCCCGGCGAGGGCAACGGGCCGTCAGGGCGAACGGCGAACGCATGGTGGCGGCCGGCACTTGACGTCCCCCACGGAATCCCTACACACTTAGGTAGATGGTTAAGCGTTCGGCGGAGCCGGCCCGGCCACCGGCGCACCGCCCCGTCCGCCTCGGCGCCCGACCCGGCGGGCCGGAGATCCGCCGACCCGACCGGAGACGACAGCCTCACAAGGAGATCAGCGATGTCAGATCGCAGCGTCACCCATGCCACCTTCACCCTGGAGCGCACGTACCCGACATCACCCGAAGCGCGTGTTCGACGCGTGGGCCGATCCGGCGGCGAAGGTCCGGTGGTTCGCCGGGAATCCCGAGGGCTACGAGCTCGACTTCCGTCCGGGTGGCATCGAGCGCAATGCGAACCTCCTCGACGGCAAGCGGATCACCTGGGAGTCGCTCTACCGGGAGATCGTCGTCCCCGAGCGCATCGTCTACACGTCGGTCCTGGCCGTGGACGGCGACGTGGCGACCGTGTCCCTGACCACCGTCGAGCTCACCGCCGAGGGCGACGGTACCCATCTGGCGCTGGTGGAGGCCGGTGCCTATCTCGACGGCCGTGAGCTGCCCGAGTGGAGGGAACAAGGCACCGGTGACTGGCTCGACGCCCTCGGGCGGCACCTGCGGCCCGGCGGGTAGGGGAGGGCGGACGGCCCCGTCCGTCCGGGTGCGTGGCCGACCGGCGGCGGGTGAAAACCCTGCTCACCGGCTCCAGCGGCGCCGGACCCACGCGCAGCCGCGCCGCGTGCCAGGTTCATGACGCGCCAGCCGATCGAACGGTGGGTCGCGGACCGGTTCGGCGGAGGCTCGGGCGAGCTCGTCCTCCATCCGGACGAGCTCGACCGCGAGCCCGTCGCGGGCAGCGGCCACCTCGGCGAGGTCGGCGGCGGACCGAACCAGCTCGCCTGCCAGCGCGGCCAGTTCGCCTTCGAGCCGCGCCCGTTCGCCGAGGAGCCAGTCCCGGTCCACGACCAGACGCTCGCGTTCGGTGGCGAGCCGGTCGTGGCCCGCCTGCAGGTGACGGTTGTCGGCGATAAGACGGTCGCCGTGCAGCTGCATTGAGCGGGCCACCCGGACGCCGGTCGCCAGGGGGAGGGTGGCGGCCGGTGCCGCCTCGTGGGGCGACCCCGTCCGGGCCCGCCGGGTGTCGAGACGCTCGCCGAAGTGCTTGGCCAGCCGGGTCAGCGTCGGTTCGAGGACGTCCACGAGCGACTCGTCACGGCGCGACGTCGGACAGCTCGCGCCGCCGGGCCCGCCGCCGGGCTCGATGGAGTGCCGCGCCCGAGAAGGCGTCGAGCCCGCCCTCTTCGGAGATCCGGTGGATCATCTGGGACTGCCAGCCGTGATCCCGGGGGAAGCCGTGCGCGACCAGGAACGCCCCCTGCCGGGCCCGCCCGGCGAGGCGATCGCGGGTCAGCAGGGGAAGGTGCGCGACCCGCAGCTGGTCGCAGTCGAGCACGACCTCGGCCATGCCGGCCGGGTCCTTCAGGGCGTGGGTCCCGCTGGCCACCCACGTTCCACTGCCCTTCCGGAAGACGATCTTGGAGTGGAACGGGACGTCGAAGTAGTTGACGTGTCCCAGCCGGATCTCGTCCTCCACCATCTCGAGGCCCTCGGCCACGAACACGTTGGGGACGGCCCGGTGCACCAGCCGCCGGTAGGAGCCGAGCGACCACTCGTCGAAGTCCCGTTCCGATATCCAGTTCTCGACCCGGTAGCGGACCAGCGCGGTGTCGTCGTCGAGGGCACCGAGGACCGTCCGCAGCGACTGGCCCGACCCGGTGATGGCGTATTCGTCAGCGTCGAGGACGTAGATCCAGTCCCGCTCGCGAGCACCGCACGCCTCCAGCAGCACGGCCGTGATCGCCTCCTGCCAGAAGCCCACACCGTCCAGCCGGAGCACGTTCAGGCGGTCGCCCCACAGCCACTGCAGTTCGGCGAGCCCGGCCCGGGCCTCCTCCCCGCCCCCGTGGTCGACGACCCAGAGGGTGTCGACGTGGCATTCGAGGGCGTGGGACACGGAGAGCGCGCAGAGGGGCCACTCGTCCTTCAGGACCATGAGCCCAACCACGGCGTCCTTCATCACGCCACCCCGTCCGCCACGACCAGGTCCCGTTCCCTCAGGTACTCCACGTCACACCGGCGGACGTGCCCACCCTCGGTGCCACCGAACACGAATTCCAGGTAGCCGGAGATCTTGGCGTCGTACGGGTCCAGGTAGGTGACCGGTGTACCCAGGAGGATTGCCGGGACGGCGACGTGGAGCCGATCGGTGATGACGGCCCCGGCGGCCCGCACACCGTCGAGGAGCTCACCGAGGTCGGTGGCCGTCAGGCTCAGATCCCGGTTGACGTCCGGGTTGGGCCGCAAGCCGAGCGGGCCGAGCGGGCTGCCCTGGTCCTCCCGCAGGGCGACGAGCACGTCGCCTCCCCGGCGGGCGTCCGGTGCGTCCCAGGGTGCGTCGGACCTGGGCTGGTCGAAGATGCCGGCGTAGAGCGCGGGGTCGAAGGCCAGCACCGCCCGCCCGAACGGCTTGATCGCCTCGTAGGACCGACGGTCCCGGGTGAAGGCGTACACGTTGGCCTGCGAGAGCAGCGCCTCGACCACCGGAACCGCCGGCTCGATCGTCGACGCCAGGATGACGACCCGGCGGTACCGCCGTGACGCCTCGAGCAGCGTGGCCGGCAGCCACTCGTGCCAGAACCGGTGGAGGGCGCTGTTCCCCGGGACGACCAGTGTCCGCCCCGATCCGTCGGCCCCGGCGATGTCGCCGACGGCCACCGGTTGCCAGGCAAGGTCACCCATGGCCAGGAGGTCGCGGGTGCCGGCCCAGATCAGATGGTCACCGACGTTGCCGAACATGCCGTCGAGCAGGGCCAAGGGCTGCAGGCCGGCCAGAAAGCCGACCACGCCGTCGGCGTGGGCTCGGCGCCGCCGCGCGAACGTACCCCACGGTGCGAACTGGCTCACGCAGCAGATGCTATGTGCGTCACCGCACGCCCGGTCGGTGCCCGGGCACGGACCGGATGCCCGGCCAGGCGACCCGGTCGGTCCGCCCGGACTGGGCCACACTGGAATGCTGTGTTCCGCGCTGTCGGCTCCGATCCCGGGGACTTCGAGCGAGCAACCGACCCCGGGAGGTACCTGTGCAGCCGGAACGGATGACGGTGGTGGCACCCGGACGGGTGGGTCGGGAGCCGGGGACGTGACGGCCGCCATCGGCCCGGACGCGCAGGCCGCGCACGACCGCGCCGTCGCCGCCCGGCGTCCGACGTACGTCGATCCGGACACCGGCTACCTCGTCTTTACCGCACCGGCCCTGTCCGACCGGGACGGATGCTGTGGGAGCGGCTGCCGCCACTGCCCGTATTCCGAAGAGGAGCAGCGCCGGTCGGGCCGGCCGGGCTCGGGCTCGGCCGATGGGGGATGATGGGGCCGTGAAGATCGTGTCCCTGCTGCCCTCCGCCACCGAGATCGTCTTCGACCTCGGCCTGGGCGATCAGCTGCACGGCGTCAGTTTCGAGTGCGACTATCCCGAAGCCGCCCGATCGGTTCCGGTGGTGTCGGGCACGGCCCTGCCGACCGACGGATCCCTCACCGCCGAGCAGATCGACACCGAGGTCAGTGCACGGATCGCCGCCGGCGAGTCCATCTACACCCTCGACGACGGTCGGATCCGGGCCATCGACCCCGATCTGATCCTCGCCCAGGATCTCTGCCGGGTCTGTGCCGTGCCGTCGGGCGCGGTCGAGGACGCGCTCGACGTCATCGGGTGCCACGCCCGGGTGGTGTCCCTCGACCCGGGCCGGCTCGACGAGGTCATCGACTGTGTCGGCACGGTGGGGTCGGCCACCGGCACCGGCGAAGCGGCGGAAGCGCTGATGACCGACCTGCGCCGCCGGGTGGCGGCGGTGCGCCGGCGGGTGGGTGGACGTACCCGGCCCCGGGTGCTGGTACTGGAGTGGCCCGAGCCGCCTTTCAACGGCGGCCACTGGGTCCCCGACATGGTGGAGGCGGCGGGAGGTGTACCGGTGCTGGCTGCCCCCGGGGACCGGTCGCGCCGGCTCTCGTGGGAGGAGATCGCAGCCGAGGCGGTGGATGTCACCGTCTTCTCGCCCTGTGGCTTCGACCTCGACGGAGCGGTGGCCCAGGCTCCCGGCTTGTTGGAGCGTGCCGAAGTCGGTGCGCTCGGCCGCATCTTCGCCGTCGACGCCAACGCCTACTTCTCGCGTCCCGGGTCCCCGCGTCGTGGACGGGGTGGAGCTGCTCGAGACGCTGCTCCACCCGTCGGTGTCTGCGGATGCCCCCGCGGGCGCCCGGCTCCTGCGGGCCTGAGCGGTCCGGTCCACCTGTCGGGTCAGACCTGTAGGACCTTCGGACCCTGGTGGAGGGGATTGCCGTTGTCGGGTTCCAGGGTGACGCCGATCTTGGGGAAGCGCTGGAGGTTCGCCCCCGTGTCCCACTGGACGTTCGCCGTCCCGCTGGAGCCGACGACGAAGGAGCCGACCGAGACGCGGTTCTGGTGGGCCAGCGTGTCACCCTTGCCGACCAGCCAACACGTGTAGATGGTGCCGGGCGGCGAGGGGGCGAGCCCAGTCACGTGCAGGTCGATGGTGGCGCCGGTGAGGGTGGCGTGGACGGTCGCGGTCCCCCGTGCCGGGCCGCCGTTCGGCGCGACCAGCTGCTCGACCGCGACCGGCGCCGGCTGGTTGTCGGCCACCTTCACCCCGATGTCGAGGCCGACCACAGCGACCACCCCGGCCGCCGCCGCCGTCAGCACCAGCTGGGCCGTCGACCACCTCCGCCTGGCCCTGGCGTGCTCGATCGGAACGATCGTCCCACCGGCGGCCCGCACACCGTCGGCGTCGCCGGCAGGATCGGACCGGGGAGCGCGTGCGGCCTCACGCTCGATGGCCTCGAAGGTCCGCGCCTCGAGTCCGGGAGGGAGCTCCTCGAAGGGGGGCAGACCGGCGAGCAGGCCGGGCAGGTCGCCGAGCTCGTCGACCTCGCCCCGGCAGGCGGCGCAGCCGGCCAGGTGCGTCTCGAAGTGGGCGGCCTCCTCGTCGGTCAGGGTGCCGAGCAGGTAGCCGGCGACGTCGGGGTGGGGCTCGGTGTGGGCGGCGGCGTCAGTCACGGAAGCCCCGTTGTTCGAGCGCGGCCTTGAGGGAGCGGAGGGCGTGATGGCTTCGCGTCTTCACCGTGCCGATCGGGATGGAGAGTCGCTCGGCGATCTCGGCCTGTTTGAGGTCGTGGCCGAAGGACGAGCTCGAGGATCTGGCGATGGGCGTCCGAGAGCGAGTTCATGGCCTCGCGCACCTCGAGACCCGCCAGCAGCGAGTCGACCCGGTCGTCGTCGGGGGGAGGTGGTGACTCGGGATCGTTGGCGCGGGACGAGGGACGCCGCCACAGGTCGACGGCCAGGTGGCGGGCGATCGTGAAGATGAACGTGGGGGCGGAGCCCCGGGCGGGATCGTAGCGAGCCGCCGTCCGCCAGACCCGGACGAACGTCTCCTGCACCAGCTCCTCGGCCAGCCCCCGGTCGCCGAGGAGCTGGACCCCGAGCCCGAAGACCCGACCCGCGTACCGGTCGTAGAGGACACGGAGCGGCTCGCCCCGGTCGCCGGCGCCGACAGCGGCGAGGAGCTGTGCATCCCCGATCGACGCCGGTGGGTCGAGGACCTCGCTCACGAGTTCGAGTTTCGCGCACCGGGTCCATCCCTCACCTCCTCCCCGCGGATACGGAACGAGAACGAAAAAGGTTCATGGAAACAAAAGAAAAGAATTTCGAAGGTTTTATTGAACCGACCAGGGAGATCTTCCGTACCCGGCGTCGAACACATTGACGGCCGAACCGGCCACTCGACCACAGGAGACCGACATGTCCATGCACCCCACCACCACCGCCCTCTCGCACGGGACCCCCGCCCGCCGCACTTCGACCATCACCCGCTGGGCCGCCCGTGCCGCCCTGGTGGCCGGCATCGGCGCCGGCAGCGTCGCCGCCCTCGCCGGCGTGTCGGGTGCCGCCACCACCGCCGCGCCGACCACGACCACCACGGCCACCACGACGGCTGCGGCCACCACGCCGGCCACCTCGATCACCGTGCTCGGCACGGCGACGTCGCCGGCCACCACGATCACCGTGCCCGGCCTGGGTGGCGTCGACCTGATGAACAGCCAGACGAGCCTCGAGGCCTACGCACTCCTTTCGGAGGCCCAGACCCAGACCGAGACGCAGGCGATCGCCACGACCGAGGCCACCTCAGCCGCCAACCAGGCCGCGCAGATCGCAGCGTTGAACCGTGCGGCATCGACCCTGGTCGCCCAGACCGTCCAGAACAACGCCGCGAACGAGGCGGCCGCGGCAGCCAGGGCGAATTCCGCCATCGCCAAGCTGACCCCTGGGAGCTGAGCGCAGAAGTTCGCCACTCGCATCCTCGGCAATGGCGCCGAGGTTGCAGTGGGTGGCGACGTAGCGACAACCAGAAGACCCCCGACCGTGAGGCGGGTCCGAAGCGTGCCGGTGTCGACCGGTGCGCCCAGGGCCCGCCTCTGGTGCTGTGGTCGCCGCGCCGTCCTTCGTGGGGCGGTGCGGCGGGTGCGCCGGGCGCCTCGGGCGGATGGAAGTTCAGGGACGCTGGACCGGATTGAGCAGCTGCTGGTCGTTGTAGTACCCGGGGCCGTTCGGCCCGTCCACCTGATACGAGGAGTACGGTGCCTCGTAGTAGGTGCCGGTCGAAGGGTCCTGGACCAGCTGCTGGTTGTTCAGGGTGTCGTCGAAGTTGGCGACCTGGCCGCTGAAGTTCTGGAACTCCTGGTTGACCTGCTGCAGTTGTTGCAGGTCCTGGGTGAAGTCGTGCTGGACGGCGCCCGACATCTGGATGAGGCCGCTGTTCTCGCCGTTCCATTCCGACGCCGTCGACAGGGCGAGGCGGACGACTCCGGACGTGTCACCCCCGTCGGTACTCGTGTTCGCGTAGATGAGTCCGTGCACCGGTCCGTTGAGGTCGGCCGTGAACTCCTCGTACTCCAGCGAACTGGTCCCGCCGCCCGCATTCGTCTGGCTCGGGGTCGACGTGGACCAGACCGAGTCAACTGTCTGGAAATGCAAGCTGTTGAGGTAGAAGTTGATCATCGTCTGCGGGGAGTCGGCGTCGCTCGACGAGACGGCCTCCAGCAGGGAGTAGCTCACGTCCTCCCCGGCGGGGCCGTGGAGGTCGATGCCGTTCTGCTCCTCGTCGAAGACGGTCCAGCCGGGCGGCATGATGTAGGTGAAGGCCTGGTCCTGGAAGACCCGGAAGAGAGTGGAGTTCTCGGATCCGTAGCAGTTTGCGATCGAGGACAGCATCCCCGAGTCGGTAGCGAAGGTCGAGGTGGGCGCGAAGTAGGCGAGGAACACGAGCTCGGACGAGGACTGTGGAGTGTCCAGCGGCAGGACGGCGACGGTCGCCTGACCCTCGATCTGCGTTTCGCCGACGGTCTCGGCGAGGGAGGCCACGGGCAGGCCGTTCTGATCGGGCTGCGTGGTCGCCGTGAGCGTCAGGCCCTGTCCCTGGGCCTGCTGTTCGAGCGTGGTGAGGTACGAGCTGAAGAAGGCGGACGGGCTCAGACCCTGGGTCTGGAGGGCCGGGTAGACGAGCACCCCCTCTGTGTCCGAGGCGTTCTGCTCGACATCGATCTGGCCGTTGAGCGACGAGAGGTCCCAGTTCGCGGGGACGGCGATGTGGAAGCCGTCGAAGCTGTCATGAGTGAGCGGGAGGGTGCAGCTGACCGCATGGGCCTGGCCCGGATTGGTCGTGGGGCCGGCCTGAGGCGACGTTGTCGGCGGGATCGTCGACCCGCCACTGGAACAGGCCGCCGCCAGTGCCGCCAGCCCCGCCAACGTGATGCCGAACCGCCTGCGGACGGTGCCCGCTTCCCCGCCAGTGCCTCGATGTCTCACGGCGCCCATGATGCACTGTGGCCGACGGCGCTGTCAGGGCCGGTATTCGGGCCACCGGGTCGAGCATCTACGTCCGCGACCCGGACGGCAATCTCATCGAATTCCTGCACTATCCGGACGACGCCACGATGGTCGCCGGTAGGGGCTGACCAGGGAGTTCGCGGGGAAGCCCGTCCTGGGGAGCTGTCGGTCCCGTGGCCGGCCGTCCCGGTCAGCAGCCGAGCTCGGACCTGGCGATGGGCCGTACGGAGAGCACCGCCTCGTCCTGGATCGTGCTGTGCCCGAACCAGACCTTCACGTCGCTCCGTGTGACGAGAACGTGACATTTCAGACCCGTCGAAACCCGCCAGTCCACTCCGGCGTTGGCGACCTGGCTCGGCAGGGGGGCGAAGGCGTACCGGGCGAACTGCTGCAGCCGGAAGCTGGGTGCGAGGACGGGGACGTGGAGCAGGAAGCCACCGAAGAAGGTCCAGCCCTGGGTTCCGGCCCGGACGCGCACGATCGGTCCTGCCGTGGTCACCGAGACCTCCGTCGGGAGGATCTCCCGGTACCTCGCCGCGACGACCTGGGCCGCACTGGTCTTGGCTTCGGATGTCTGGGTCGGGCGCACGAGAGGCGAACGATATCGACGCCGGGTAACGCCGGCTTGAACTCCAGGTGAACATTTTGGATCCGCTGGTACGCCGCGCAACGGGACCTGTACCTTGCAGGCCGTGTCCACGTGGCCGAACCCGCGATGACCCTCACCAGCGATCCTCCGGTCTCACAGCCGGCGCGCCCGGTGGCGGTGCCGAGACCCGAGCCGGTGCGCACACCGCCAACGGGCCGGAGTCGGGTATCTGGGCGCGCCGAAGCGTTGGCTGTCACCGGCGTCTCGTTCGTCGCCTACTTCATCGTGGCCATGCTCCTCGACTTCAAGTACCACTCGTTCGAGGGCGACGCCGTCGCCCGGATGGCGAATGGCTTCTATGTGCTCCACTCGAGGGATCCGCACCTGGCGGCCGTGGGGTTCGTCTGGAACCCGCTCTCGAGCGTCGCTGACCTTCCGCTGCTGGCATTCAACAGCTGGTTCCCGGTGCTCGCGTCCCACAACGTCGCCGGCACACTCATGTCCGCACTCGCCATGGCCGGCGCCAGCTATCAACTGTGGGCCCTCCTGAGGGATTGGCGTGTCAGCGCTGCTCCCCGTCTGATCCTCACCGCCTTCTTCGCGCTCAATCCGATGGTGCTGTACTTCGGTGGCAACGGGATGAGTGAGGCGCTCTACCTCTTCTGCATGCTGTCGGCGACCCGGTATCTCAATCGGTGGCTGCAGAGGAGCGATCTGAAGTCCCTGGTGTATGCCGCCTTCGCCCTTGGATTCGGTTACCTCGAACGGACCGAACCCATCGCGGCGGCGGCGTTGGCCGTGCCCATCGTCCTTCTGGTGACCTTCACACGGTCTTCGGGCACCCGCCGGGTTCGCATCTGGGCGGGCCTCACCGATGTCACCCTCCTCGTCCTCCCCATCGTCACGGCGTTCGTGGGTTGGGCGACGGTGAGCTACGTCATCACCGGCGCTCCCTTCCAGCAGTTCACGTCCAAGTACGGCAACTCCACGCTGCTCGCCAAATCCCAGCAGTTGCCGACGACGATGCACGAGCGGCTGGTGCACGAGGTGAAGGCCATCACCTACATGGCTCCGCTGCTGGTCGCGATCGTCGTCATCGCCATCGCCGTTGCCGTGATCAGGAGGAACATCGGACTTGCGGCCGTCATCGCGATCCTCGGGGGCGGCCTCGGCTTCACCATGGCGTCCTACGCCGTCAACGCCATCTTCCCCTGGTACCGCTACTACATCCTGGTTGCACCCATCGAGGTGCTGCTGGTCGGAAGCCTCTTCGCCGCCCCTGTTCGGCTGAAACTCCCGGAGAGGGTCGACGATCGGGCCGGTGCCCGGGCACGGAGAAAACATCCGGCCGTCCTCAAGGTCGCCGGAAGTTTCGCCGCGTGCGTGGTCGCAGTGGTGCTCCTCGGGGCGTCGTTCCCGGGCACGGTCATGGCCATGACCAACTACAACATTGCCCCCGATGTCGTGGAATACACCGGCTTCTTCTTCTTCCCGAGCCATCCTCTCAACCAGAACACCTACCAGGCGAAGTACGAGTACGCGCAGGTGGCGTCGATGTCGCGGTATCTCGACGATCAGCACTTCCCGAACGGGGACGTCGTCGTCGACAACGCCAACAGCTGCATCCCCTACGTCGACACCACCGTCAGCAACCCCCGGATCTTCGTGATCCACAACGACCGGGACTTCGAGGCGGTCTCGAACGATCCCCTCATCTTTCATTCCCACTATCTTCTGGTCGGTTCCGCCCAGGACAGTGATGCACTCCTGGCGCTCTATCCCAACATCGCGTCGGTCTCCTGGGCCAGGCTGATCCACACCTTCAATTTTCCGACCGGGGGTTTCTGCAACGGGTTCAAGCTGTACCAGGTGATCGGGTACTCGAACCAGAACTACTGATGGGTCCCAGCAACCGCCACGGTGGGGCGCGATGTCCCGCATCCGGTGGGCGCGTGGTGCGCGATGCGAAGAACACGGCCCCCCGATTCCCGCTCCCGGTGTGGGCGCGACGTAGTGTCGGCGGTCAGCTGATGGCGCCGCCGGCCTGCAGCAGCGGATCGGTGGGTTCGACGTCCAGGCTGCAACCGGTGGCACCGGATGGCACCCAGTCCCAGACGAGGGACCCACTGCCGCCCGCCGTGAGCAGGGCCTGCTCCTTCTGGAGGATGTCGGTGTTCCGAGTGGCGGCGCTCACGCAGCCCCGAACCGGTCCGGCCGATATCCCCACCTCGCCTGCGATGATCGGTTTGTCGAGGGTGAGCGCCTCAGAGATCCGGTCGTCGATGGCACCCCAGTTGGAACTGCCATAGGGCGATGGCCCGTAATAGTCGTGGTAGGAGAGGACATCGATGCCGGGACTGGCCGACACGTACTGGTAGTCGCTGTTGGCGATGCCGCACTGCCCGCCACCGAGAAGACCGCTCTCGACCAGGTGGTTGGGATCGAGCGCGTGGATCTCGCTCCCCACCGCGTTGAAGAAATACCGGAGCGCCCACGCCGCCTCGGACTCCTCGGGACAGGTCTGGTGGCCACTGCAGTCGGTGGGCTCGTACTGCAGGGGACAGGTGGATGCCTCGGCCTCGGAGATCGGCTCCCACATGCCCAGCGCCGGTGAGTCCTTGTAGCGGTTGACGAGCTCTTGCAGGTACGTCCAGTACGACAGGGGAGAGTGTCCCGTTCCGTCGCTGTCCGAGGGCGCGTTGAAGACCTGCTTGAACCCACCTTCGTACCAGGACGGATCCTGCCAGTGACCCCCGTCGCAGACTCCGCCCTGGTCGGTGACCACCGGGATGAGCCGCTGGTGGTAGGCGGCAGCCGCCGCGAAGACCCGGTCGATCGGCGCCCAGTCGAGGTGACCGGTGTTGATGTCGGTCGCCAGCCCTCCTTGAAAGGCCCAGAACCTCACGAGCGAGTTGGGAGGGAGGGAGGCGAAGAGCTGATCGAGCTGTCCGTCCGTCTCCATCTGCCCGCATCCGGCGTTCGTCCCCCAGTCGGTGGCGATCTCATAGGCATTGACGCCGACGAACTGGTAGACGGAGCCGTTCAGGATGAGCTGACTGCCGGAGGTCTGGATGATGTTGGTGGCGGCGGCGCCGGCGACGGAGGCGGCGAAATTGCCGGGGATGATGGCAAGCGCACCCGCCACCACGAGGAAGACGGCGACCACTCGTCGCGCCAAGGGCCGCTGGCGACGTCGATCGGATGGTTGCCGCGTCATGTGGCGAAGTCTTTCGGGAGGAATCGTGGGACCTGCTCCTTTCGTGAGCACACGCTCGTAGTTGCCACAGGTACCCGCCTTCGGTTACACGGGACCTGGCAGAATCGCGAATGTTGCGCGAACTTCTCGTGGCCGTCCCGGTCGTTCGGCTTCGCCGCGCCGCACCAGCCGAGGTGGATCGTCGTGAGGGCCGGGGTCGACGGACGGCATAACCTTCGGGTCCGTCCGAGCGAGGGAAGGATCGAAGCCGTGCACATCCCGCTGCCGTTCCACGAGACAACGACGACCTCGGCCGTGTCCACCGGTGCGCTCCCCGACCCGGAGGTCGTCGCGTCGCTCCTCACCGAGGTCCACGAGCGGTACCGGTCCCTGGACGAGGGAGCCGTCGCCGACTACATCCCGGCGCTGGCCAACGCCGATCCGTCGCTCTTCGCCATCAGCGTCTTCGGGGTGGGAGGTCGAGGCTTCTCGGTCGGGGATGCCGAATACTGCTTCTCCCTCCAGAGCATCTCGAAGGCGTTCGTGTTCGCCCTCGTGTGCGAGAGCCTGGGCCACGAGGAGGCCCACCGGCTGCTCGGGGTCAACGCCACCGGATTGGCCTTCAATTCGGTGATGGCCATCGAGTTGAACGACGAGCGCACCATGAACCCGATGGTCAATGCCGGTGCCATGGCCACCACCAGCCTGGTGCCCGGGGCCACCATCGAGGACAGGTGGGAGTTCATCAGGGAGGGGCTGTCGCGTTTCGCCGGGCGGCCGCTCGCGCTCGACCCGGAGGTCTACGCATCCGAGTCCGACACCAACCTGCGGAACCAGGGCATCGCCCACCTGCTCGAGAGCTACGGCCGGCTGTACGCCGATCCCGATGAGACCACCGACCTGTACACCCGCCAGTGCTCACTGCTGGTGAACGCCGACGACCTGGCAGTGATGGGGGCCACGCTCGGCTGCGGGGGCGTGAACCCCAAGACCGGCCAACAGGTCATCGAGGCGTTCCACTGCAAGCACGTCCTCGCCGTCATGGCCACCGCCGGCCTGTACGAGCACTCCGGTGACTGGCTGTTCCAAGTCGGACTCCCCGGCAAGAGCGGCGTCAGCGGGGGGATCGTGACCATCTCCCCCGGCAAGGGAGGCCTGGGGATGTTCTCACCGCCACTCGACGAGGCCGGCAACAGTGTCCGGGGTCAACGGGCGACCAGATACGTCTCCGAGAAGCTCGGCCTCAACATCTTCGCGTCCAAGCCGGTGGAGGTCGCTCCTGCTACCGCGTCCGATCTTGGCCGATGATCGGGATGTCGATGGTCGGGTTCTCCCATGAGATCCGCTGGATCTCGTGCACGGCCGCCAGCATCTGCCGCTCCCAGGCCTCTCGCAGTTCCCCGAGCAGGGGGGAGTCACTCTCCATGCGGAACTCGGTCGGGGCGAACGAGTCGTTGAGGTACACACAGCCGTCGTAGGGCGGCCCGACCGAGAGGTTGGCCCGGGTGGTGCTCATCATCGAGCCGAGCGCGATCGAGGTCGCCGTGTCGATGTCGACCTTGGCCTGGACGGCCATCTCCAGCATGAATTTGCCGTACTTGCTCTCCCCGATCTGAAGGAATGGGCGTTCGTCGGAGGCCCGGATGTAGTTCCCTTCGGGGTACACCAGCAGGATGTCGGGGGAATCGTTGCCGACCTGGCCTCCGAGTATGAACGTGGCCGTCCCGTCGGCACCCGCCTTGGCCAGGGCCTCACGGTGTTCCTCGGCCACGTCGCGGCTCAGGCGCCCCAGGTACAGGGCCGCTTCGAAGAGGTGGTTGACGGTGGCCAAGCTCTCGTCGCTGCCGCCTCCGAGGTCCCGCGTGATCCGGTCGAGCACCTCCTGGGTGGTGGCGAGGCTCCCGGCGGACTCGATCACGAAGACCCGGTCGGGGGTGGGTTGGAGGAGGTGCAGCTTCCGGTAGGAGCTGATGTTGTCGACGCCGGCGTTGGTGCGGGTGTCGGCCAGAAAAACCAGTCCCTCGTGGAGCCGCAAGGCCAGGCAGTAGGTCACGGCATTCCCCGTTTCGCATGCAGCAGCAACATGGCACCGACGTCAGCGGGTCCTCCGTCAGCCTAATCGTCGAATCAGGTTGCGGGGAGCTGGGGCCGGTCCACCTTCGTGGTGCGGCGAAGCCGAGCTCGCGGATGATCCCCGTTCCTTTTGTGACGAGGATCTCGTCCAACATGGGGATCAAATTGCGCCGGGCTCATGAGTCGCATTCATCGGCCCGGTAGGGGACGGGATGGTTGTTCCCCAACTCCACGAAGCGCTCGTTGAGTGCGTGGGCAACGATGTCATGGTCGTGGCGGCTCGGCTCGAGGGCCTCATAGAGGAACGCCTCCACCTGGAGCGCGCTGCTCATCCCACCGAGCTCGAAGTAGCGCAGAAAGAGCTCGCCGTGGCTGAGCCCCGCGTTGATGCGCGCCAGCTCCAGACCGGTGGCTGGAGGGTCAGCCACCGTGCATCGTCGAATCGGTACTGCGACGGTGCGGCACGAACATGCAGTTCACGGTCTCACTGGCCAGTTCCCGGATCGGCCGGTTCGACCGACGGGAGTATTCGAGGAGGAAGGAGTAGGCCTCTGCAGCGGTGAAACTGTCACGTTGCATGAGAATGCCCTGGGCCTGGGCAATGACCTCTCTGGCACGCAGGGCATCGACCAACCGACCGGCCAGCTGTTCGTCGGTCACGTGTGCCCCTGACTCGGCGAGGATGGTCGACGCTTCGGAGGCAAAGACGGACGCCAGCTTCTCGTCGTCGACTTCGAATGCGGCGGGCGTAGTGGAGTAGATGTTCAGCGCACCGACAGACCGCGTATCGACCAACAGCGGGTTGGAGAGAATGGCATTTATCCCGAGCGCATGGGCCTTGGGGACGAATGCCGGCCATCGGATCTCGTCAGCAAGGGACGCAACGTGAAACCAACGACCTTCCATCGAAGCGTCTACGCAAGGACCCTGGCCGGTGGCGTACTGGTGGGTATCCATGTCCAAGATGGTCTGGTCGGTGGCTGCAACCGTCGTCAACCGTCCGTGCCTGCTGAGGGAGATGCTGACCCCGTCGGCGCCGTGTACGGCGGCCCGGGCCAGTACCACTACCAGCCGCAGGGCTGCGTCCACCAGGTCGCGATCGGCGGGGATGGCCGCGATCTCTTTCACGCGGCGGTCCACCGGCTCGGTTTCGCCGCTGCCACCTCCGGCCGTGCCCTGTCCGGACTGTGCTCGTCCCAGATGAGTGGCGGGAGTCTGCCGTTCTTCAACGTTGATGACCTTGTGCAATTCAGCGACCTCCAGAATCCGGCGGACCATGGTTGATGGGGAACGCAGTGTGAGCGCGACGTTCGGCGTCAGGAGATTGAGCCGATCCGCCGCTGCGGCCATGACCCCCAGTCCGGAGGCATCGAGGAACGTGCACGCGGACAGGTCCACGACCACCTTCCGGTGACCACGGTCGATGACGGCATCGATGACTCTGCCGAGCTCATGGGAGGTTCGCAGGTCGACCTCGCCGACAATTGCCACCGTCGCATCGGCGTCTGCATAGGTGATGTTGACCCCGAATGGGGTGACGGACACGGGGTTGTCGATCACTTCAGGCACCGACACGGGATGTCGCTGGGAAGGATGACGGCGGTGCTGCGACCGGCGCCTGGACGACTCACGGCCGGGCCGCAGCGGTCCTCGGACGAGGGGGATGTGGCCGGATGCGACCAGCGCCAACGGGCTTCAATCGACAGCGGGGAACGCGACACGAGGTCAGAGCCTCCAGGGATGCGCTGGGGACGGCGGACCGGTCCCACGGAGCCCTCGCTGTAGAAGGCAATCGGACGATACACCGCCGGGACACCCCAGGCGAATGTGGTGACATCGGAGCTCGACGTGGCTCGCCAGACCCCGCCGCCCGACCCGATTGACCTGGTCAGACGCCATTTTTGGGTAGCCTGAGGAGCTACGGGGCGCGCCGCTGCACTCCGCATCGGAAATCACCGACACCGTCATTTCGACGTCCGCCTTCGTCCGATTGCAGGGGTTGACCAAGGGCTGCTGATGGCCACTTCGTCGGCCAGATCGGTGGCTTCACCCTCGTCCCCGGCGGAGGCTGCGTGCTCCGCCGACCACTACGCCGAGGCAGGCGACCCGGTCGTGTGTCAAAATCGCGAACGGCCATGGCTACTACCGACGGTGTCGCCACCGAACTCTCGGCGAGTCTGTCTGAAGTCGCTCATTCCTTGTTCGAGGCTGGAAGTGTGAGGGACACCTGGCAGGCCATCGTCGACCTCGCTGTGCTCACCATCGATGGGTGCGACTTCGCCGGAATCTTCACTCTGATCGATGCCCAGGTAGCCACGCCTGCCCACACCGATCCTCTGGTGGCGGAGATAGACGCCCTGCAATTGAAGACCGGCGAAGGTCCCTGCCTCGATGCGGTCACGCAGGGAACCACCTTTTATGCAGAGGACCTGGTCGACGATCCCCGCTGGGGCGAATTCGGACCTCAGTCGGCAGCTGCCGGGGTGCGATGCGCACTGGCGCTGAGCCTCGTGGCGAACGGCACCCCGGGTGCGCTGAATCTGTACGCACGCTATCCAGGTGCCTTCGGTGCAACCGATCGGGCCAAAGGAGTGATCTTCGCCACTCTCGCCGGCTTGGCCCTGGGCGGTGCCCGCACCCACGAGGATGAGGATCGCCGGACCAACGACCTTCGGCGGGCCCTGATCACGAGGGAGCTGATCGGGCAGGCCGAGGGCATCCTGATGGAGCGCGAACACGTCACATCGGACCAGGCGTTCGACATCCTGCGTCGAGCCTCCCAGCATCTCAACGTCAAGCTTCGAGAGGTGGCCCAGGACCTGGTCGACACCGGCGAGGAACCAGAGGTCGAACCCACGTCTTCTGCGTGAGGTGCTCGTGGGTTGAGACGTCTCACTGCGTCTCGGGACTGCGGCCATCGGCGAGATGCTCGGCATCCACATGACGCCACGCGCCCACCGGACGGCCGCTACCGCTACTTCTTCGCCGTCTTCAACTTCTTCGCCGTCCGGTCACGCGCTCCCGTGTCCACCAGCAGGTCGAGCAACTCACCGATGGTCTGCTCCCTTCCCATCGCCTCTCTGAGCGGCGCCTCGGTCCTGATGCTGTAGCGGTTGCGGCGACCGTCCCGCTCCTTGACCACGTAGCCCGAGTTGGCCAGGTCGGTCACGATGCCGTACGCGCTGCGTTCGGTGATGTCGAGCGTGGACGCGATGTCGCGCAGACGGACGCCCGGATCGTCGGCGATGCAGGCGAGCGCACGGGCATGGTTCGTGAGGAAGCTCCATGCCGGCATGGTCACAGTGTAGTTGACCATTACTAGAAATCCATTGCTATATTCGAAACTCTGGCGTATGGTCGTAGGTATCGGGACCACGCGACGGTCGAAGAACTGACTGGCAGGCCCGAAGACGTGCCATCCGGCACGGGGACGGCCCGCTCGTGACGCGGCCGTGCGTGCGTTCTCCCGCAACTGCTCCACCCGCTCAGATCGAGCAAAAGCTCCTCCGCTCCCGGAGGAAGATTGGCGGTCCCCATGGGACTCCGCTCCGATATACCGACCACCGGCACCACCAATGACCCGCCGGGGAACACCACCCCCCAGGGGAGCGTCGCTCCCGACATGTCGCCGGCGGTGGCGCACGTGCCAGATCCTGTGCAAGTGGCGGCCGTGCCCGCCGTCGCGGTGGCACCGATCACCGTTGTCGCACCGACGGTCAGGACAGGACCGCCACCGAACGCCCGACCCCCTATGGACCGAGCGACTCCGGATCTCCGACTGGCTCTTCCGGTCTACCGAGGCCAGCTTCCTCTGGCTCATCGTCCGCCTTTGGCTCGGCTACGAATGGCTGAACGCCGGCTACCAGAAGCTGTGGGGCAGTGAGAAGGCCGCATTCTGGAACGGCGGCTCAGGTGTGAAGGGGTTCGCCACGGCGGGCGTGGCCGGCTCCACCGCCGGCAAGGGGGGCGCCAGTTACGGTTGGTGGGCCGGCTTCCTCCACAACTTCGTGATCCCGAACTCGTCGTGGATCGCCAAGTTCATCACCGTCTCCGAGATCCTGATCGGCGTGGCACTCATTCTCGGGCTCTTCACCGGGGTCGCCGCATTCGCCGGGCTGTCGCTCAACATCGTCTACATGTTCTCCGGCTCGGCCGGCGTGAACCCGATGTACGCCATCCTGTCGGTGCTCCTCGTGCTGGCCTGGCGCAACGCCGGGTGGTTCGGACTCGACCGCGTCGCCCTGCCCGCGTGGGCGAAACTGCGTCGAGGCGATGCCGTCACGCCGCCGGACATGAGGGCACCGACCACAGCGACGGTGGCCGCGGGAACACCGACCGTGGGAACGCCGCTGTGAAGGCGCTCGTCTACCACGGGCCCGACCGGAAGGGCTGGGAAGAGGTTCCCGAGCCGGCGCTCGTCGACGACACCGACATCATCGTGAGGGTCGACGCCACCACCATCTGCGGCAGCGACCTCCACATCCTGAAGGGGCATCTGCCGGAGGTGACCCCGGGCCGGATCCTCGGTCACGAGGCCGTCGGCACCGTGGAGAAGGCCGGATCCGGGGTGAAGACCCTCCGGCCCGGTGATCGGGTACTGGTGTCGTGCATCTCCGCCTGCGGGAGGTGCCGGTACTGCCGCCAGGGCCGCTTCGGGCAGTGCCTGGGCGGCGGTGGCTGGATCCTCGGGCACACCATCGACGGGACCCAGGCCGAGAAGGTGCGGGTGCCGTTCGCCGACACGTCCACGTACCCGGTCCCACCGGGGGTACCGGACGAGGAGCTGCTGATGCTGGCCGACATCCTGCCGACGGGCTACGAGGTCGGCGTGCTGAACGGCGGGGTTTCCCCCGGTGACGTCGTGGTGGTCATCGGTGCCGGACCGGTCGGCCTCTCCGCCATCACGGGATCGCTGCTGTTCAACCCGAGCCACATCGTCGCCGTCGATCTGGTCGACTCTCGTCTCGACGCGGCCAAGCAGTTCGGGGCGGACGTCACCGTCAACAGTGGTCACGAGGACGTGCTTCGCATGGTGCAGAGCGTGAGCGAAGGCCTGGGCGCCGACGTCGCCATCGAGGCGGTCGGTTCACCGTCCACGTTTGAGCTCGCGACCGAACTGGTGCGCCCCGGCGGGCGGATCGCCAACATCGGCGTGCACGGCGAGCCGGCCACACTCCACCTCGAGACCCTGTGGACCAGGGACGTGACCATCACCACGGGACTGGTCGACACCTTCTCGATCCCGACCCTCAGCCGGCTGATGGCGTCGAACCGGGTGAGTGCCGCCCGGTTCAGTACCCATCACTTCCTCCTCGATGACTTCGTGGAGGCCTACGGAGTGTTCGCGGCCGCGGCCGACAGCAGGGCCCTGAAAGTCGTCCTGACGCCGGCGCCGTGGGAAGGTCCACCTATGTGATCTGTTCTGCCTGACAACACCGCCCCAGTGAAGATCCTGCAACCGTGGTCGACCCGGCAGCGCACTCTATGCTCGTGGCCGGCAGCTTGACGGAAGGGGTCCGGTCAGTGACCGTGTGCCGGTCGGCGGGGTCATGTGGTTCGCGGTCTCAGGCGACCGGGGTCGTCCGGAGGCGTCAGACGGGGCACACCGGAGCACCGACGGTGTCCTCCCGGCGCCCCGTCCGTGATGCCTGACGAAGATGGCTGACGCACCGGCGAAGACGAACGTCCGGAGCTGGGCGGTGGCCGGCACCGTGTACCTGGCCTGCTCGGTGGCGATGTGGTGGCACGTCTGGAGCACCCATCCGTCGGCGACGGCGACGTGCGGGTGCGGCGACACCTCGCTCTTCACCTGGTTCGTGGCGTGGCCGGCGCACGGCATCCCAGCGGTACTGAATCCGCTCTTCACCGGCGCACTGCACCATCCCTACGGCACGAACCTCGTCGCCAACACGGGGGTGCTCCTCGTCGGCACAGCCGTGGCCCCCGTGACCTGGCTGTTCGGGCCGGTGACGGCATTGAACGTCGCCGCCACACTGGCGCCGGTCGCCGCCGCGCTGTCGACGTTCGCCCTGTTGCGGAGATGGACGTCCTGGGTCCCGGCGGCGTTCGCGGGCGGGCTCCTCTACGGATTCTCGCCCTGGGTCGTGAACACGCTGGCCCTCGAGCACGTCGACACGGGGCTGCTGGTGCTGCCGCCGCTGTTGTTCCTGTGCCTCGACGAGCTGCTCGTACGCCAGACCGGACGTTGGTGGACGTGGGGCATCGCCCTCGGTCTGCTGGCCTGCGCCCAGTTCTTCGTCAGTTCGGAGATCCTGGCCATGTGCGCCCTCGTCGGCGCGATCGGGGTGGCCATGGTGGTGGCGGCGGCCGCCCTCTTCCGGCGCCAGGCGCTCAGGGACCGGTGGCGGCACGCCACCACGGGTACCGCGCTCGGCGCCGGCGTCGCAGTGGTGCTCCTGGCCTACCCGGCCTGGTTCGCGGTGGCGGGGCCGCGCCACCTCCCGACCCGGGTGTGGCCGTTCAACCCCCTCATCGGGAACCGCTGGTCGGCCGTCGTCCTCGGCGCCCCGGCCTCCTACCGGGGCCCCACCGCCGCGGTGGAGAGCTACGGCTACCTCGGATCGAGACCGGTGACCACCGTCTACCTCGGCATCGTGCTGGTGGCCGTGCTGGTGGTCGGCCTGGTGATCTGGCGGAAGGACCTCCGCCTGTGGTTCTGCGCCGCCATGCTCGTCATCGTGGACTGGCTGTCGATGGGCGGGACGGGTAGCGGGCTCTCGATCGGGAGCGTGGTCGCGCATCCATGGCGGATCTTCCAGAACCTGCCCGTCATGGAGAGCTTCGTGCCCGAGCGCTTCACCGCCCTGAGCTCGCTCTTCGCCGCCCTCATGCTCGGGGTGATCCTCGACCATGCGGCCAACGCGCAGCTGCGGGTCATCTCGCGGTCGCACGTGCGAGCCCCCCTGGTCGCAGCCCTCGTCGGCCTCATCGCCGTCGGTTCGGTCGCCGTGCGCTATTCGCTGCCGTACGTCGTCCAGCCCGTGTCCGTGCCCGCGTGGTTCACGGGCGCGGCCACCAGGCTCCCTGCCGGTACCGTCGTGTTGACGTACCCCTTCGGTTCGTCGGCCCAGGAGACGATGACCTGGGTGGCGGTCGGCGGCCTGCACCTGTCGCTCGTGGGAGGTGGGGGCATCACGCCGGCTCCACCGGACCATCCGAGCGCGGCGCAACTGAGGGACGCCCGGGTGGAACTGCAGCTCGAGGCCCTCACCGGGGCGAGTCCGCTCACCAGGCTGCTCCCCTTACCGGACGGATCGCACGCGCAGCTCGAGGATTTCCGGGCCGCAGTCCACGACTGGGGTGTCGACGAGATCGTGGTGCCACCTGACGGCGGACTTCCCAGCGCCGTCCGTCCCCGATCCGTCCCCCTGGCACTCGCCTACTTCGCGGCCGCACTGGGCCGCCCACCGGCCCTGATTGACGGCTCGTGGGTGTGGGCGGTGCACGGTGTGGAGAGTCCCCCGGTCGCGGGCTTGGCGCCGGGCCGTCTGGCCGCGTGTGCGTCCACGTCCGGGACGTCCCGAGCACCCGACGCCTCGGTCGCCTGCGTCCTCAGGACTGGATGAAGGACAGCAGATCCGCGTTGATCGTCGCGGCCTGGGTGGTCGGCATGCCGTGCGGGAATCCGGCGTAGGTCTTCAGCGTCCCGTTCTTCAGCAGCTCGGCGGACAGCGGGCCCGAGTCGGCGTACGGGACGATCTGGTCGTCGTCACCGTGCATCACCAGCGCGGGCACCGTCGTCTGTTTGAGATCCTCTGTGAAATCGGTCTGCGAGAAGGCGACGATCCCGTCGTAGTGCGCCTTGGCTCCCCCCATCATGCCTTGTCGCCACCAGTTCTCGATGATCGCTTCCGACGGTTCGACCCCGGGCCGGTTGAAGCCGTAGAAGGGACCCGACGGCAGGGCCCGGTAGAACTCGGACCGGTTGGCAGCCAGCTGGGCCTGCAGATCGTCGAACGCGCTCTTCGGAAGCCCGCCGGGGTTGGCGTCGGTCTTCACCATGATCGGGGGCACCGAGCTGATGAGGACCGCCTTGGCCACCCGGCTGTCGCCGTGCCGGGCGATGTAGCGGACAACCTCGCCGCCCCCGGTCGAGTGGCCGACGTGAACGGCGTCCTGGAGATCGAGGTGTGCGGTAAGGGCGGCAAGATCATCGGCGTAGTGATCCATGTCGTGGCCGTCGTTGGTCTGCGATGAGCGGCCGTGTCCACGCCGATCGTGCGCGATCACCCGGTAGCCGTGATGAAGGAAGAACAGCATCTGCGTATCCCAATCATCGGCGGAAAGCGGCCAGCCGTGACTGAACACGATCGGCGGGCCCGAACCCCAGTCCTTGTAATAGATCTCCACGCCGTCAGATGTTGTGATCGTGCTCATGTCGGGGCCTCTCCAGTTTCTTTGAAATCGTGGCCGGGCCGCATGCAACCGTTGGGCCCGAGGGTTCTACGGAAAAGTACCCATGTGCCCGGGCTCCGCCATCACGCGTACGCGGGCATCTCCTGCCGATCCTGTGGGTGCCGGCAGGTCATCTCGGGGCGGCGCAGGTGCGTCGGAACGGCAGGATCTTGGGAATCATCGATGAGTACCGACGTCAGGCCCGATGATGCCGGCCGTACTTTTCGGCACTCGGCACGTAGGTACCCGCCCGCAAGGCGAAACATGCGTACACGTGGTGGCAGGCGATGGCCCGGGTCATGTCGGGGTCCCGGGGTGGAGCCGCCGGGCCGGTTGGTCGGGACGGGCGGAGAGCCGGCTCCGTATCCCAGGCCGCCGGTTCCGATTTCTGCGCGACATGCCCGTAATCCGCCCAATCCGGTATGTCCGCCCGGCTCGCCCTCCTTCTCTCGCCGAAGTCCCGCGACATGGAAACGCCCAGTTCAGCGGCGCACCTGCCACGTCCGGCCTCATCGGTTCGGGGTGAAGGTCACAGATCGCTCACCCGACGGCAACACAGAGTTTGCTTGTGCCCGAGGCCGTTGTCGTCTTTGCTAATCGGGGCACCCCGAGGACACGTGGGCCGCGCCGCCTAGGGCCGCGCCGGTCGGGGCACATGGCAGGCGTGGACCACGACAGGTGCGCCCTCAGCGGTGACCGGCACGTCAGACGCAGGAAAAATGTGGAGGTTGGCACACGGTGCGAAACGCGACGAACACGGAAGCGGCTGCGACGGACGGGTCGAAGAGGAGGGCGGCGGTGTCGTTGCGGCGAGCCGTTTTGGTGGCCATTGCGTCACTGCTCGTGATCGCCGCCGTGGCGATCACCGAAACCGAGCTGGCGGGGGCAGCCATCAGCAGCGGGAGCCAGGTCCCCGGTTCGGCCCTGCCGGTCGGTGCCTTCACGGCCGGAACCCCGTTCTCCAGCGGGCAGAACATCGAGGTGTCGATCCCCACGAACACGGTGTTCCCGCAGGGGGCGAACGTCGTCATCCTGGAGTGCGCCGCCCCGGGTGGCGTCCTTCCCACCCAGACCGACCAGTGCGACGCCAACACCATCTCGGCGGCGACCATCCTCCCGGCGGCCGACGGCTCGATCAGCTTCACCCCGTATCCGGTGTACGCCCTCCCGGATGCGCTGCTGGGAGAGCCGGCCACCAACACACCGGTCTGCAACCTGACGAATGAGTGCGTGCTCTTCATCGGCAACGACTTCACCAACATCACCGGGACGCCCCACGTCTTCTCGCAGGGTTTCTACGTCAACCCGACCGCGGGGGACACCGGGGCGAATCCCGGTGACGGGAGCGCGCCCTCCACGACGACCGTGCCCTCGGCGTCGCTGTCCACGGTGGTGGCCAGCCCGAGCACGGTGGTGGCCGACGGCGTGAACACGGCCACCGTCACGGTCACGCTCCTCGGGGCGAACGCCCAGTCGCAGACCGTGCCGATCACGGGGGCCACCGTGAGCCTCGCGCAGGGCACGGGCCACTCGACGATCACCCCCGCCTCCACCGGCTCCGACGTCACGAACGCCAGTGGGCAGGCCACCTTCACCGTGACCGACTCGACCGGCGAACCGGTGACCTATACCGCCACCGGCGGGGGTGTCACCGTGACGCAGACGGCGATGGTCACGTTCTCGGCCCCCACCGTCTCGGCGACGGCGTCCACGGTGGCAGCGTCCCCGACCTCGGTCCCCGCCGACGGCACGACCAAATCGACCCTCACGGTCACCGCGCGTGACACGGCCGCGAATCCGGCGCCCCTCTCGGGGCAGACGGTGACCCTGTCCCAGAGTTCGGGCGGGCATTCGACCATCGCCACCGTCTCCGGGACGACCAACGCCTCGGGTGTCGCCACCTTCACCGTGACCGACAGCACCGGTGAGGCGGTCACCTACACGGCCGTGGCCGGAGGCGTCACCATCACGGCCACGGCGCAGGTCACCTTCACGACCTCGGGGCCACCCTCGGTGGCCCCTGCCATCACCAGCGCGACCTCGGACTCCGTCCCGGTGGGAACCGCCTTCAACTTCAGCGTGACCACGACGGGCACGCCCACGCCGGCCATCAGCCTCGCATCGGGTTCCGTCCTCCCCGCCGGGGTGACGCTGACCGACAACGGCGACGGTACGGCCACCCTGGCCGGTTCGACGTCGGTGGCCGCCGGTACGTACACCTTCACCATCGACGCCTCCAACGGGATCAGTCCGGACGCCTCGCAGCCGTTCACGTTGACGGTGGCGGCGCAGACGGTGTCGGCTACGACGTCGACGGTCACCGCCGCCGCCACGCCCGTTCCCACGGGTGCAACCGGAGGAACGACGGTGACGGTCACGCTGCTGACGGCAGACGGCACCGCCGTCGCCGGGAGGACCGTCTCGTTGACGCCCACGTCGGGGTCGCACGCCCTGGTCAGCCCGTCCACGCTGACCACCAACGCCAGCGGCGAGGCGGTGTTCTCGGTGACCGACGACACCGCCGAAACGGTCTTCTTCACCGGAGTGGACGTGACCGACACGCTTACTCTCACCTCTGCCTCGGTCACCTTCCAGGCTTCTGGAACGACCTCGGTGGCCCCCGCCATCACCAGTGCGGCGACCGACACCGTCTCCGAGGGATCCCCCTTCAGCTTCACCGTGAACACCACGGGCACCCCCACGCCGGCCATCAGCCTCGACTCGGGGTCCTCGCTGCCGACGGGGGTCACGTTGACCGACAACGGCGACGGAACGGCCACCCTGGCCGGCACGTCGTCGGTGGCCGCCGGCACTTACACCTTCACCATCGACGCCAGCAACGGCGTCAGCCCGGATGCCTCCCAGCCGTTCACGCTGACGGTGTCGGCGTCGACGACCTCGGTGGCCCCCGCCTTCACCAGTGCGGCGACGGACACCGTCTCCGAGGGACCGCCTTCAGCTTCACCGTGAACACCACGGGAACCCCCACGCCGGCCATCAGCCTCGACTCGGGGTCCTCACTGCCGACGGGGGTGACATTGACCGACAACGGCGACGGAACGGCCACCCTGGCCGGCACCGTCGTCGGTGGCCGCCGGCACTTACACCTTCACCATCGACGCCAGCAACGGCGTCAGCCCGGATGCGTCCCAGCCGTTCACGCTGACGGTGTCGGCGTCGACGACGACATCGACGCCACCCGCCATCTCCAGTGCGGCGTCAGATACCGTCCCGGCAGGGGCCGACTTCAGCTTCACCGTGACCACCACGGGCACCCCCACGCCGGCCATCAGCCTCGATTCGGGATCCGTCGCTGCCGATGGGGGTGTCGTTGACCGACAACGGTGACGGAACGGCCACCCTGGCCGGTACGTCGTCATTGGCCGCCGGCGTCTACACCTTCACCATCGACGCCACCAACGGGGTCAGTCCGGACGCCGTCCCAGCCGTTCACGCTGACGGTGTCGGCGTCGACCAGTGGCACCGAGCCCACCAGGATCAGTCAGGTGCTGCAGAGCAGCGAGAAGTGGCACGGTAGATTCTTGCGGCGGCCCGGTCAGGTCATCGCCGTGGAGGCGGGAACCGCCGTCACCGACATGGCCACGCTCAGGGGCGACAACGTGTCGAGCGCCGGGGGCCAGGTCACCTACAGCGTGTACGCCAGGCCGTCGTCGTCCTCGTCGTCCTCGTCGTGGCAGTGGCAGGTCGTCGCCACCGGTGGGACGGTCACCGTGACCGATGGAGTCGTCCCCCGTCCGAGCCCGTCAACCTGGACCCGGGGACCTACATGTGGGTGGCCTCCTATTCGGGTGATGCCCTCAACGGTCCGTCGATGACCAGGTACGGATCCGCGATCGAGTTCGTCATCCCCCCGGACCACGACTGGCAGTAGTCCGTGCGGCCGGTCCGCGGCGTCGCTAGTGGGTGACACCGGGTCCGAGCCGGGTCCGCAGCTCGGCCTCGTACTCGCGAACTGCCGGTCCGGCGTACTGCGCCTTGAGGGATGTGAGCCTGGGGTAGCCGGCGTCGCGCTCGGCGTCCCACTCGTCGGCGAACCGCCCGCTGTCGATGTCATCTGCCAACGCCCGCATGATCGGGGAGGAGCTCGAGCTGGTCGAAGCGCTCGCGGCGGGCCAGCTGCCCGTACTGGCTGGTGGGTGAGTGGTACTCGGACTGGACCGCAAAGCCGACCTCGCGCAGGAGGCGGTACGTTCGCTCGACCTCTCCCGACAGCACGAGCTCCGTGATCACCGCTTCGATGGGGATCCCACGCTCGATCATGGTCTGCACGAACGCGGTGCTCACCGCCGACAGTGCCGGCGACAGCACCTGCTCGACGCTGAGATCGAGCACCGCCTCCTGCATCGGCGTGAGCTCGATGGCGCCCTGGCGCAAGCCACCGATGGCCTGAGCCACGGCCAGCACCGCGGCCGAGCGCCCGCCCGGTCGCGTCCTGGTGCACGCCGACGGCGGAGATGAAGCCGATGCCTTCCTCGTAGCACCGACGGACCTCGGGGCCGAGCATGCGAGGTGCCACCATGCCCCCGTCGGCCGGCGGGGAGAAGCGACCGAACGCCAGGGTGTAGCCGCTGGCCACGATCACGCACGAGGTCGGGCCGGGCGCGATCCCCAACTGGGGCACGACATCATCGGGTACCAGGATGCATACCACGTCGGCGTCGTTGGCCGCTTCGAGGTCGTGCGTCTCGAAACCGTCCGCCTCCGCCTGCTGGCGGGTCGCGTCGCTGCCGGACGCAGACCATCGGTGCGCAGCCGCTGTCGCGGAGGTTGAGGGCCCACGACCGGCCCTGGTTGCCGTAGCCGACCACGGCCACGGTCTCGCCCACCAGCGCACCCGCGGTCGGCTTCGTCCTCGTAGTAGATCTTGGTCATAGGGTCATTATGGTGCCCGACCCCGGCCGGGTGCGGGTCGACGCCGGGTTGCAGACGCAACCGACTGAGAGGAAGCCCTGGCCACCGGCGTCGGACGACATGTTCGGCACCTACCGGGTGGGCGTTACGAACAGGGGAGGTGCAACTCCCTAGGACGTGGACTTCACGGTCGACGTCCCGGGAATGTCGGTTCCGCACGTGGGCTGTGAGGACGTCGGGACGAAGCCGTCTTTTGTGGGCCTGCAGCACCCAGACGCACTGCTGGGCTGGGTCGTGGCCGAAGATCGTCGAGTAGTCGATGGGCTTCGGCAGCGAGACCGTTGGCCGTGTAGTCGGTGATCCCCCGCAGGTCCTTGATCACGGCCGCATGGGTCGGGTTGGGCCCTGCCAGGTGGAGTCCCTGGATCATGAGATCGGCGCCCGCCCAGGATTCGTACTGGAACAGCGTCGGGAACTGGGTCTTCGAGAAGTTCTTGGTACTTCTGCAGGGCAGCGGCCATCTGTTCGGTCCCCGCGTTCGGAAGTGAGAAGGGGCGGTAGATCGACAGGAAGTAGCCACCCTGCAGATAGGCCACGCCGGCGAGGTGATGGCGTCTGGTCGTAGCCCGGTCGCGTAGACCGCGGACTTGATTTTCACGCCGGCCTGCTTGAGCGCCGTGGCGAGGGCGAAGTTGGAGGAGTCGATCATTGTCGGAAAGATCGCATCGACGTGCGCTTGCTTGGCCGTGAGTGCGACGCTCGTGAAGTCCTCCGACCCGAAGGCCAGGGTGGTGTCGATCACACCGATCTTTCCTCCCGCGTGCTGGAACGAGTGCGCAGTTGCGACCGCCTCCCGGGACGACGTCGGCGAGATGCTGTACCCGTAGGAACCGAGCACGGTCCCACCGGTCTGCCTCAGGATTGAACCTTCCAGCGAGTTGATGGGGAGCGTCGGATCGACACTTCCGAGATCGGAGGCGAACATGTTCGTGTAGGGCTGTTCGCCCCACTCTTGGCCGTCCGTGTACGAACCGGTGACCGGTATCCCCGCCTCTTGCGCATACTTGGCAGCCAGAAAGAACAGCGCGGTGGCCGAGACGATGCCGAAGGCGCCCTTGGAGATGGCTGACTGTACTGCCGTGACGACCTCGGTGGGATTCGACTGGTCGTCGATCACCAGGGGCACGATCTTGTGACCGTTGACGCCGCCTTCCGAATTCTGGAGCGCGATGCGAGCCAGAAATCCTGCCGGTGAGGTCCCCGTCTCGGGTGCACTCAGACCGGTGACGGAAGTGATCAACGCCAGGGTGATGGGCGATCCGGTATCGGTCGATGATGTCGAGGTCGTCGACGAGCTCGAGCAGCCGGCCAGAATCGCCGGTAGGGCGACAACGGTTACCGCGAACGGGACCAGTGTCCTCCAGCGCATTCCTCTGCTCTCCCCCCTGCGGGACCTGCCGTGTGTCACCCGCATAACCTGATATTTGTTCCGCATCCTACGGTCGGCGTCGACAGGGGTCAACCGGTCGTTCGTCGCGAAATCCACGAGGTCGCCTTTACGAGGTCGCGCAAGCACTGGGAGTGGCAACTCGAGCGAAACGAGCCGCGCGCCGCCACCTATGAAACCCAAATGGGCGCGCGTTGCGGTTGCTGCGGACTGCGCAGTGGCGTCGGGGCGCCGCGGTTGCCGCGCATCGAATGCACCTCTCGATGTCGGGGTCTCAGTCGGAAGGCGGCATGGGAACGGGTGAACCACCGGTCAGTGCCGTCGCGGGCGTACCGGTGATCACCGCCGCCTTCTCGTACGTGTAGTCGAGGATGGAGTCCTGCCCGTAACCGCTCTCCTTGATGCCCGCCGAACGGCAGTTCGTGACGGGTCTGCAGGTAGGTGTTGACCCACACGTTGCCCGACTCGATGTCACGGATCATGCGGTGCGCCCGGGCGAGATCCCGGGTCCATACCCCGGATGCCAGGCCGAAACGGCTGTCGTTGGCGATCTCCACCGCCTCTTCGTCCGTGTCGAAGGGGATGACGGCCGCCACCGGGCCGAAGATCTCATCCCGGCAGATCCGCGGAGAGTTGTCCTCCGCCATGAAGAGCGTCGGCTCGACCCAGTAGCCGTCCGGACAGTTCCGGTACGACCTCGGCGCCGTGTCGACCCCCGAAGACGAGCTCCGTCTCCTTGTTGCCGATCTCGATGTAGTGGACGACCCGGTCGTAGTGCGCCTGCGAGATGAGCGGACCCATCGTCGTGGCCGGGTCGAGGGGATCGCCGATGACGATCGACTCGGCGATGGCCTGGATGCGCTGCAGCATCTCGTCCAGAACGGGGCGCTGGACCAGTATGCGCGAGCCGGCGACGCAGGCCTGGCCCGCATTGAACGTGTAGACGGACGGGATGGTGGCGCCGAAGGCGGCGGCATCGAGGTCGGCGTCGGCGAAGACGATGTTGGGCGACTTGCCGCCGAGCTCGAAGATGCTCGGCGTGAGGGTGTCGGCGGCCGCCCGCTGGATGAGCTTGGCGGTCGCTGTCGACCCGGTCATCGAGACCTTCATGACCTTCTCGTGGCGGACGAGCGCGTCGCCCGACGTCCCCCAGCCCCGAGACGATGTTGACGACACCGGGCGGAAGCACGTCGGCCAGCAGCTCGGCCACCCGCAGGACGCCGGTGCTGGCCTGCTCCGGCGGCTTCGCGACCACGGTGTTGCCGGCCGCCAGGGCGAGGGACGTCTTGTTGCAGAACATGGCGATCGGCATGTTGTACGGGACGATCGCCGCGATGACGCCGTAGGGCTCCCGCCGGGTGAGCCCGAACGTCTCGGGTCGAGCACGACGCTCCTACCGGTCGTGGCTGCAAGCGTCTCGAATGCGCGCCCGCTTCCACAGGAACTCCATGGCCATGCCGTTCATCGGGCGGGTCACGCCGATGAGCGTGCCGTTGTCGGTCGACTCGAGCTGGGCCAGCTCCTCGCCGTGCTCGGCGAAGAGCGTCGGCCACGTTCTCGAGTTGCGGCGGCGCGCTGCTGCGCGGTGAGCCTCGACCATGCCGGGAAGGCGGCGGCGGCAGCCTCCACGGCCTCGTCCGACATCGCTGCCGTCGCTGAGCGGAACCTCCGCCCACACCTCGCCGGTCGTCGGGTTCACCGACTCGAGGTACCGACCCGACGCCGCCGGGACGAGCTCCCCGTTGATCAGGTTCTGGTACCGCCGCTGCTCAGCCATGTCGTCCTCACTCGAGCTCGTCGGCGCCGACGGCGCCGGCGCCGGCAATGCGCGCGCGATGCGCATGCTGACCTGAGATTTGGTCCGCATCCTACGATCGTCCCCGGGCGGGGTCAACCGGCCGGAGCGGCACAGCTGGCGGCCGTCTCGCCGGCCCGGGACCGGGGACCGCCGGCACCGTGGACTCAGCGGCTGCGTCGCTGCGGGCACGGCCGCGCTGTATAGTTGGCAGAACCAAATAGTCGGTCCACCATGTGGGGGTACGAGAGATGGACGAACTGCGCTTCGACGACCGGGTGGTCGTCGTCACCGGCGCCGGCCGGGGCATCGGCCGGTCACATGCCCTGGCGTTCGCTGGGCGAGGCGCCCGGGTCGTGGTCGCCGACTACGGCGTCATGGTCGACGGGACGGGCAGCTCCAGGGGGCCCGCCGAGGACGTCGCCGCCGAAATCCGCGACTGCCGGCGGCGAGGCCGTGCCGTGTGTCGCCGACGTCGCCGATGAGGAAGCGGCGTCATCGATCATCGAGGCGGCGATCGCCACCTACGGCAGGCTCGATGCAGTCGTCAACAATGCGGGGATCAACGATCCTGCACCGTTCGAGGAGCTGACGACCGCGCAATTCCGCCGGATGATGGACGTCCACTTCTTCGGGACGCTCTTCGTCACCCATGCGGCGTGGAAGCACTTCCTCACCACAGGGTACGGCCGGATCGTCAACACCGCCTCCGAGGCGATGCTGGGCGGCATCCCCGAGCTGTCGAGCTACGGCGCGGCGAAGGGCGCCGTCTTCGGGCTGACCAGAAACCTGGCGACGGAGGCGACGGCCACCGGTATACGGGTGAACGCCATCGCCCCGCGGGCCCATACCCGCATGTCCGATGCCGAGAGCGGCCGCCTGGCGAAGATCTTCGGCATGGACGCGGAGACGATGACCGCCGTCAACGCGAGCATGCCGCCGGACATGTGCTCGCCTGCGGCGCTGTACCTGGCCCACGAGACGCTGCGAGCTCAACGGGGAGGTCATCCAGGTGGGCATGGGCGGCGCGGCGCGGTTGGCGGTCGTCCACGCCGAGGGGTTGATGAAGGAACCCGATGACCCCCGAGGACATCGCCGAGAACCTGGAAACGATCCTCGATGTGACCCATGCCCGGGTCACCGACGCTGCCAGTATGGCGATGTGATCGTCCCGCCGTGGCGACGGGAGAGCGGTCGGGGAGGGCGAGACGATGGGCTGTTGATCTGAGCGGTCGTCGGGTGATCGTGACCGGTGCGTCGAGCGGTATCGGTGCGGAGGTCTGTCGCGCCGTCGTGGGCGGTGGTGGCGCGGTCGCGATGCTCGCCCGGCGCAAGGAGCGGCTCAACGAGCTCCAGGTCGAACTGGGCGACCGTTCGGTCGGCGTTCCCTGTGATGTCACCGACCTCGGCGCCCTGGAGGCGGCGGTCGGTGAGGCCGACCGGCAGCTCGGTGGGCTGGACGGCATCGTCGCGTGCGCCGGCAAGTCCATGGTCGGAGGCCTGACGACGGGCACGCCGGAGCGGTGGCGCGAGCTGTTCGAGCTCAATCTGCTCGCGCCGCTGGCGAGCACCCGGTTCGCGGTGGGCCACTTCGCCGACGCAGGGCGCCGCGACGTGGTGCTGGTCGGGTCGGCCGCGGCGATCACGCCGATGCCCGGCGTCGGGATCTACGGGGCGTCGAAGCGCGGACTGCAGGCCGCGTTCGAGACGCTCCGACTCGAGCTCGCTCCCAGGGGAATCAATGCCGGCCTCGTCGTGCCGGGCATGTTCGAGACGGAGGCGATGACCCTCGAGGGCCTGGTCATCGACGGCGACGTCCCGCCGAACGACTATCCGCTGCTGGCACCGGGGACGGTGCCGGCCGATCCGTCGGTGCTCGGCGAGATCATCGCGTTCATGATCAGCCTGCCGGACGGGGTCTGCATCAACGAGCTGGTCGCCCGTCCCACCGGCCAGTTCAATCCGTGACCGGCTCCTCCACCGGCCACCCCACCGACTTGACCTCGAGGTACTGGTCGAATCCGGCGTAGCCGTTCTGGCGTCCCACGCCGCTCTCCTTGTACCCCCCGAACGGCACGTCCGCGCTGTAGGCGGCGCCCCCGTTGACCCCCATGAAGCCGGCGCGGATGCGATGCGTGACGGCGAGAGAGCGCTCCAGTGAAGAGGACATGACGTTGCCGGCCAGACCGTACGAGCTGTCGTTGGCGATGCGCACGGCGTCGTCCTCATCCTCGTAGGGGATGACGCACAGCACGGGTCCGAAGATCTCCTCCTGGGCGATCGTCATCGAGTTGTCGACGTCGGCGAACAGCGTGGGCCGCACGAAGAAGCCCCGGTCGAGGCCCTCCGGTGGTTCGGTGCCGCCGACGAGCAGCGTGGCGCCTTCGTCGATGCCCTTCTGTATGTAACCGAGCACGCGGGTCGCGCTGCTTGGCCGAGATGAGCGGCCCGCACAGCGTCCCGGGGTCCTGCGGGTCGCCGGGTGCGATGCCCTCGTACATCGCCTTCAACAGCTCGACGCCTTCGTCGTAGCGCGAGCGGGGGAGCAGCATCCGCGTCGGAATGGCGCATCCCTGCCCGGCGTGCATGCACGGGGCGATGCCGATGAGTGTGGCCGACGGCAGGTCGGCGTCGTCGAGCACGATGGTGGCCGACTTGCCGCCCAGCTCGAGGAAGAGCCGCTTCATGGTGGCGGCACCCTTCTCCATGATGCGCTTGCCGACGACCGTCGATCCGGTGAACGAGATGAGGTCCACCTTGGGCGACAGCGTCAGCTCCTCGCCGACCAGGTGGTCGGACGCCGTGACGACGTTGACCACCCCTGCGGGGATGTCGGTGTGCTCGGCGATGAGCCGGCCGAGCCGGTTGGCGTTGTAGGGCGTGTCGGGCGCCGGCTTCAGCACGACCGTGTTGCCGGTCGCCAGGGCCTGGCCGAGCTTGTTGATGGCCACCTCGAACGGAAAGTTCCACGGCACGATGGCCCCCACCACCCCGACCGCCTCGCGCCAGACCTGGCGACGGGTGAGCTGGTGGGTCAGCTCGCTCATCTCCACGCCGAGGTCCTCCTCCCACGGGTACTCGTCGATGAGCTTGGCCGGATAGGTCAATGCGCCCGACAGCGGCGCATCCAGCTGGGGCCCGTGCGTGATCATCCGCGGGCAACCGACCTCGAGGATGAGCTCCTCGCGGAGGTTCTCCTTGTCGGCCTCGATGGCCGCATGGAACTGCTCCAGGCACTGTTTGCGGAGGGCATGGTTGGTCGACCAGTCGGTCTCGTCGAAGGCCCTGCGGGCGGCGTCGATGGCCCGGTGCATGTCGGCCGCGGAGGCATCGGCCACCTCCCCCAGCACCTCCTCGGTGGCCGGATTGATGTTGGCGAACGTGCCCACCGATCCGTCGACGAGCTTGCCGTCTATCAGCATCCTCGGTTCGAAGTCGACCTTGGTGTCAGGCATGGATCTCGCTCACTTCCCTAGGCTCTGCGGACTGCAGCGGCCGTCGGGGTTGGTGGCGACGTTGGGCCGGCCGCCGGGCTGCATCGACATCCAACCGTCCCAGCTGCCCGCGAAGTACGGACCCGGCTGGCCGTTCTCAGCATAGAAGCCGTTCGGGTCGTACACCTTGGCCTCGGGGTAGGGATACGGGCAGGCGACCGAGGTGGCCGTCTTGGTCCAGCGGATGACGGCGAACCCGAGTCCGTAGACCGCGTAGGCGGTCATCAGGATGGCGAACATCACGGCGAACGTGGCCAGCGCCGGGCGCCGTGCCGAACAGGCGCAGTCGCTGGGCCAGCTTCTCGGCCACTGTCTTCCCGGTGTCGTCGCGGTAGAGGAGGACGGCCGCCGGAATCATCACCACCGTGACGAGCGACGACTCCCACAGCAGCGGGAACTGGTACGCCTTGCCCGGTGAACACCGATCCGAACGGTATGACCTGCGAGTAGATGTATAGCCCGGCGCGGACGCAGAAGATCTCGAGGCAGGCGTCGTAGACGAACCCGATGATGAAGACGAGCACCGCCAGGCTGATCGAGGGGGTGCCGCCACACGAACGAGCCGACCGGCCGGCGACGCTGGAGCCGGCGGAGGATCCAGATGCCCACGAAGAACGGGCCGAGGTAGAAGGTCACGTAGCCGAGGACGACGAACGGTTCGATGGTCGGGGACAGCCGCACGAGCGGCCACTCGGAGGGAAGGTGCCACAGCTGGGGGTTGTAGACGGCGTACGGCGCCCAGTTCATGACGGGGTCCATCCACACGATGGCCGAGCACGCGAGGGCGCACAGCAGGATCGGGTGGCGCGGGTAGCGGCGCCAGAACACCACGATGAGCACGACGACGAGGGTGACCGCGCCCACGGTGCCCAGCTGCATCTTGGTCAGCCAGTGGGTGTCCCCGAAGAGCGGTCGTACCGGTCGGGGGGCGCCGTGCACGGCCGGGTTGGCGACCCGCGGGGAGAGGTGGCCCGGAGGCTGGAGGTGGTAGGAGACGAAGACGACGACGGCGACCACCGCCAACCCGAACAGCGCCCACGCCACGCCCCCGAGGATGCTCTTCTGCCTGGGGGGCTCGGCTCCGGCCGGCGGCGCCGACGCCTCGGTGGCCGAGGCAGTCTCCGTGGTCACCATCACAGGCTCCCGAAGCGACCGACGAGATGGGAGTGCTCGCCGTCGGGGTCCAGGGTCCGGGCCACCAGGTAGCCGGCACCCATCCAGCCGCGCCGGGTCCACTTCCCGAACGAGAGGTAGGTGCCCGGGGCGCCCCCGGCCGCCGGGATCATCTTCACCCGCTCGAGCGCCTCCTTGACCCCTCTCGGCGTCAGCGGATGTGCGTCGGCGAACGCGTGCAGCAGGACAGTGGCGAAGTCACGGTTCATGACCGGGACGCAGTACTCGGGTCGGCGGCCGTAGGCGGCCTCGTAGTCGTCGAGGAAGGCCTGACCCACGAGGTTGGCCTCGTCGTACTGGTCGAGACCGGTCCAGCCGAGGATGGCGTTCCACATCACCGGGTTGATCCACGCGTTCTGGAACGCCGTGCCCATGTAGCGGGGCGGATCCCATCCGAGCTCCGCCAGGACGGGGCTGATGCGGACGATGCCGAAGCCGAAGCCGCAGTGCACGATGGCCTGGGGCTTGGCGTCGTGGAGCTCCCGCACCTGCGCGTCGATGTCCTGCCCGGTCTGCGGGATCGACGCCTCGGCGACGATCTGGATGCCCTTGCGGGCGCACGCGGCCCGGAAGTTGCGGATGTAGGTCTCGCCCACGAGCGACTGCTCGACCAGGGCGCCCACGGTGGTGTGGCCGTCCCTGGCGATGAGATCCGCCCAGAACATCGGCTCGTCGGTCATCGACCCCTGCGGCAGCGAGAACGTCCACTCCCCCAGCCAGTCGTCGGTCCCCGTCATGCTCGAGCGCGGGGACGTGGAACCGCTCCTCGATGGCCTCCCTGGTGGGTACGCAGTTGTCGGTGATCGCCGGACCGAACACGAGGAGGCAGCCCTCATCGACCAGTTCGCCGTAGGCGTCGATGACCGCCTTGATCGTGCCCTTGGGCAGACCCTCGACCTCTCGGTAGACGATCTCGACGGGTCGATCGATCAGGCCCCGTTGGAAGCCGTCCTTGAAGACGAGCTCGAACGGCCTGGTGAGGTCCTTCCGCATCTCGTCCGGATAGGCATCCGGCAGCTTGAAGTCGAAGAGGTACCCGAGCTTGATCGGCTCCGCATGGCTCTCGTAGGACACGTCGGTTCCCCACTCGGACGACCGGCCCGCACCTCGGCGGCGGGGCGGTGAAAACCTGATATTTGTTCCGAACGGTAGTGGACGGTCCCGGATGCGTCAACGAGGACCGGCGTCAGGGGCGGGCGTCGTGGGCCACGTAGGCGTCGATCATCTCGAACAGCCCGGCGGTGACGACCGGGTCGTCGGTGAGCGGTCCGGCGACGCCCACCCGGGCGGCGTCGCGCAGGCTCAGGCCCTCGGTCGTGAGCCGGCCGGCGGCAATGAGGACCCGTGTGGAGGCCACTTCGCGCAGTCCGGCATGGTCGAGCCGTCGGATGACCTGGCCCAGCCGGACGAGTCGGGCGGCGGTGTCGTCGTCGACGCCGGCCTCGTGGGCGACCACGCGCTCCTCGACCTCCGGGGGAGGAAAGTCGAGCTCGATGGCGATCATCCGCTGACGGGTGGAGTCCTTCAGGTCCTTGAGGACGCTCTGGTAGCCCGGGTTGTAGGACACCACGAGGCAGAACCCCGGCGTGGCCTCGAGCGTGACGCCGAGCCGTTCGATGGGGAGCCTGCGGCGATGGTCGCTCAGCGGATGGAGCACCACCGTCGTGTCCTGCCGGGCCTCCACGACTTCGTCGAGGTAGCAGATCGCGCCCTCCCTGACGGCCCTGGTCAGCGGTCCGTCGACCCAGTTCGTGTCACCGCCCTGCAGCAGAAAGCGTCCGACCAGGTCGGCGGTGGTGAGGTCATCGTGGCACGCGACGGTGATGAGGGGGCACCCGAGGTCGTGGGCCATGGTCTCGATGAGCCTGGTCTTGCCGCACCCGGTCGGGCCCTTCAGGAGGATCGACAGCCCCTGCCGGTAGGCGGCCCTGAACACCTCCTCCTCGTTGCCGACCGGCTGGTAGTAGGGACGGTCGCCTTCGCTCACGCGGAACTCCCCTCGACCAGCAGACGCTCGCGCGTCCGCCCGTTGCGTTGCGACGACCGTCGCTGGACGTCGGCCAGCTGCAGCGCCGTGCGGAACAACGGGCCGGCGGTCGCCGGCAGCTGGTCGGGACGGGGGAAGCCGGCCCAGGCCGTCGTGCCGAAGACGCGCCGCAGGGCCACAGGGTCGGTTCCGGCGCCGATGCTCAGGCACAGGCACGCGGTGCCCCGGCGGCGTGCCTCGGCCAGCGCACGCCGGGCGTCGCCTTCGGCGTACGTGCCCTCGTACCCGTGGTCGTAGGCGAAGCCGTCCGACAGCACCACGAGGAGTCGGCGCACAGTGCCGCCATCCGTCTCCAACACGGAGGCACCGTGGCGGACGGCCGCGCCGAGTCGCGTGTACGCCCCCGGCGCCAGGCCGTGCAGTCGGCGGAGCGTCAACGAGTCGAACCGGTCGCCGAACCGCTTGACGGGAACGACGTGGACGGCGGTCCGGCCCTGCGACCGGAAGCCGTAGAGCGCCACCCGGTCGCCCAGGTCGTCGAGCGCCTGCAGCAGGGAGATGGCGACGGCGCGCTGCTGCTCGTGGACCGTGCCCCCGGAGCTGCTCGGTTCGCCGGCCGAGCCCGAGATGTCGAGCAGCACCAACACCGACAGCTCGCGTCGTTGTCGCACGCTGTCGATGTAGATCGACTCGTCGGGCGGCGCGCCCGCGGCCAGATCCACCAGCGCCTCGACGGTGGCATCGATGTCGATGTCGTCGCCCTGGGGCTGTCGATGCCGGCGCTCGAGGTCGAGACCGAGGCGTGACAGTGACCTGCGCAGGGCGGTGGCCACAGGCGGTGGGGGCACGTCGGCACCGGAAACGTCTGCCCCGACCTCGGCGACCGTGCACCAGTCGGCCCGGTACCGCCGCCGGAGGACGTCCCATTCGGGGTAGGTCACCCCCCGGTGGTCGAGGGCGCCCGAGTGGTCGGGCAGTTCGGCCCGGCCGCTGGAGACGCCGGCGCCACGGGCGACCCGCTCCGACCCGGCGCGTGCGATGGGTGGCGGTCTCGGCGCCCGGGCTGCCCGAACCGGTCGAGCGCGAGGTGCCCAGGATCCGCTGGAGCAGGCGGCCGAGGGCGCCCGCGCCGCCCACCGGGTTGAAGAGGTCGGTCCCACCGCCACTATCGGCCTCCTCACCGTCGTCGAGCTCGCGCAGTACCCGGTCGCGGGTCGGGCGGGGGTCGTGCCGGGCGGCCCCGGCTTCGGAAGGATGCGTCCTGCGCACCAGCCGAGGCCGGATCGTGCCGAATGCCGCCGGTGCCGCGGTGACCTGCTCCGTTCCTTTGGCGATGGCGAGCGAAGCGGCCGGCGTCGACGACCGGCCGGCCGTGGTCCGATCGATGAGGCTGCGCACCGACGGGGGGAGGACGTACTCGTGGGCGGCGAGCGCCCGGTGACCTTCGACGGCGAGGTACCGGGCCACGGTCGACGAGCGCCGATCGAGGTTCCCCACGATGCCGGGCGAGAGGCTTCCGGCGGCCAGCAGCGCGGCCTGTACCCCGACGGCACGGAGCTGCGCCGGGGGCACGAGGGCACCGTCGACGTAGACGACGGCGCCATCGGTCCACGAGGGCTCGCCGGGCGCGGCCGGTGCCACCGTCAGCGGTACGCCGGCGATGGCGGAGGCGAGAAGATCGAGGCGGGGGAGACCGTCCGACGCTCATGGGCGTCGGACCGACCCGCCGACCGTCCCGGCGGTGCGCCGTCGGGTTCCGATGTCGCCGGCGGGGCGCCTCGCTGCGACGGTCGACATGTTCCCCCTACCCTCCCGGTGCTCACCTGCGAGCGTAGGGACGGCCGTGCCCGTGGGCAAGCAGTTGACCCAACATTTGGTTCGCCCTATCGTCCGTTCGGATGGGCGATCCGGGGAAGCGCCGGCTGATGGAGAACACTGTGAACATCGACGATCTCATTCTCGTCTCGGTGGACGACCACGTCGTCGAGCCGCCGGGAATGTTCGAGGGTCACATTCCGGACAGGTACCGGGACGACGCGCCCAAGGTCGTCACCAGGGAGGATGGCACCGACGCCTGGGTCTTCGAGGGCCAGGAGGCGACCAATGTCGGTCTCAACGCAGTGGCCGGCCGCCCGCCCGACGAGTACGGCATCGAACCGACCAGGTTCAGCGAGATGCGGCCCGGGTGCTGGGATGTGAACGAGCGGGTCAGGGATATGAACGCCAACGGCGTCCTCTCCTCGATGAACTTCCCGTCGTACCCGCAGTTCTGTGGCCAGTACTTCGCAAGGGCCGAAGACAAGGACCTCGCCCTGGCCGTGCTGCGCGCCTACAACGACTGGCACATCGACGAGTGGTGCGGGACCCACCCCGGCCGGATGATCCCCCTGGCGCTACCGCCCATCTGGGACCCGATGCTCATGGCCGACGAGGTACGGCGGGTCGCCAAGAAGGGCTGCCACGCGGTGACCTTCTCAGAGAACCCCGACAAGCTCGGCTACCCGTCGCTCCACTCCGAGCACTGGGATCCGTTCTGGAAGGCGTGCAGCGAGGAGCACACCGTCGTCTGCCTTCACATCGGCTCGTCCTCGCAGGTCGTCATCACGTCGCTCGACGCACCTGTGGACACGATGATCACCCTCCAGCCGATGAACATCGTGCAAGCGGCGGCTGACCTCATCTGGTCCCGCGCGCTCCGGGAGTTCCCGGACCTCACGTTCGCGCTCAGTGAGGGCGGCATCGGCTGGATCCCCTATTTCCTCGAACGCATCGACAACGTGTACAAGCACCACCGGGCATGGACCCACCAGAACTTCGGCGACCGACTGCCGAGCGAGGTATTCCTCGATCGCATCGTCACCTGTTTCATAGACGACGCCTTCGGCATCGCAGAGCCGCGACCACCTCAACATGAACATGGTGACCTGGGAGTGCGACTATCCCCACTCGGATTCGACATGGCCGCTGTCGCCCGAGACCGTGGGCGGCTACCTCGACGGCCTGCCGGCCGACGAAGTCGCGAACGTGACGCACAAGAACGCGCTTCGGATCTTCTCCTACGACCCCTTCTCGCATGTGCCGAGGGATCAGGCGACCGTGGGTGCCCTCCGCAGCCGGGCGGGCGACGTCGATCTCGGTTACAGGTCGTCGGCCAGGCTGAAGAAGGAGGGCACCGAACCGGTGAGCGTCCTCACCCTCACGAGCGCGCTCCCACACAGCTGACGCAGCCCTTCCATGGACGTCGACGAGCTGCTCACGTCAACGCGTTCGGCGCGCCGGACGCTGGACCTTGACGCCCCGGTTGACATGTCGGTGGTGGCCGAGTGCCTCCGCATGGGGCTCCAGGCGCCGAACGGGACGAATCAGCAGTCGTGGCGTTGGCTGCTCGTCGCCGACGCGGAGCGGCGGACTCGGATCGCTGCGCTCTACCGCGATGCCTACCTGTCGATGACCGGCGGCACGTTCGTCGGTGATGTGCTCGGCGACGACGACTTCGGGCGCATGATGTCTTCGACCGAGTGGCTCGTGGAGCACCTGGCCGAGGTTCCGCTGTTTGTGATCCCGTGCTTCGAGCCCTACCTGCCCCGCATGGGGGACGACGACGACTTCTTCGCGGCGACGCTCTACGGTTCGATCTTTCCGGCGGTGTGGAACGTGCAGCTCGCGCTGCCGATCGCGTGGCTACGGAAGCTGTATTACCACCCTCCACCTGCTGCGGGCGCATGAGGTCGGCGCGGAACTCGACATCCCAGGGACCTACGTCCAGGGATGTCTGTTGCCGGTGGCGAGGTTGGCCGTCACCCGTTCCGGGCCGGCCGCTCGCAGGCCGCTCGCCGACGTCACCGCGATCGACGGATGGGACGGACCCGGTCTTCGCGGCTGAGCCAGGCCCGACTGTGTCGGGCGATGGCGGTACCCGGTGAGAACTGGGCTGCCGCGCTCAGGGGTGCGTCAGGGCACCGCGCAGCACCGTGTCGCAGCGCCAGCGCGAGCGCTCCGGACGGCCCGGCGTGGCGCACCACGTTCTCCGGGGTGAGCAGCACCTCGTACATCGAACGGGCGCGGGTGCCCACCGTCCCGTCGCCGGGTCGCAGGCTCCCGTCGTGCTCGCCGGCAACGAGGAGGTCCTGCAGTTGCCGGATAAATGTTCCAAAGGAGACCCCGAGGTCGACTGCGTCGGGTGGCGACTGCCGCAACCAGGCCAGCTGGATCTTGAACTCCTCGCTGAAACGGTCGAGCAGGTTGATGTTGACCCAGAGCAGGCCGTCCAACTTCTCCACCGTGGATGATGACGACGTGCAGCACGGCATCCCAAGCGGCCGCGAAAGTATCGGAGAAGGTCTCCATGATGGCGACGAGCAACTCGTCCTTGGAACGGAACGTCCGGTACACGGTGCCCGTGCTCAGCCCGGCTGCCTTGGCGATGTCACGCATCGTCGTCGCCTCGTACCCATGGCGGCCGAATTCGACCCGACCGACGGCACGGAGATGTGACGTCCGATCGTCGCCATCGACCGTGCTCCAGCCGGCGATGACCTCGTTTGCGGCCCGCGTGGCGGCCGAGTGGTCCAGCGAGCGGTTGGCGGGCGTCCGGTGGGCGATGCCGTGCAGGAACACGCGGCACTTCGTCGTGGGCAGGCCACGAGACGCCTGGCTACGGTGGAAGACGCCGACGCCGACGTGCAGCATGCTCTGGCAGAGCCGCTCACCGAGTAGCGATGCGTCGACCTGCGAACGGATCTCACCGGCCGGGTGACCGGCTTCGAGGATCTCGGTCATGGCTGCGGTGACCGCCGTCGGGGTCTGTAACGCGAGCTCGACGAGCACGTCGCTGGCGGTCGTCGGCGGCTCGTACAGGGTGAGCAGCAGCGCCGCCCGGTTTCGAACGGCGCACGCAGCGATGGCCTCGCCCAGTTGGATGACCCGAGCTTCGGTTGACGGTGGACCGGGCTCATGCAACGAGTCGAGCGCCACCTTGGCCACCTGGTCGAGCTCGTCCCGGTACCGCTGGACGAGCTCGATGACGATGGCGTCCTTGGACTCGAAGTGGTGGTAAAGGCTGCCCGGTCGGATGCCGCAGGCATCGCCGATGTCCTTGAGCGAGGTGCGAATTCCCGAGGAGGCGAACAGGGATGCGGCCGTCTCGAGGATCTCTTCCCGGCGCTCGCTGTCGGTCTGCATGAGTGAAAACGCTACCGGATGGGGTGACCCCCCAGACGCTGTGGACAACTGACAGACCAAACATTGGGTCCGGATCTGGGCTACTCTCGGACCGTGAGTCCCGAGCCCGACGGCCAGTTCGAGAACATGATGACGCCGGAACTGGCGCGCAACCCGCAACCCACGTACCAGGCACTCGTCGAAGGTTCCGAGTCGATGCGGGTCGCGGGGGTCGGCGTGCTGGCCTGCTCGCGCAAGGCGGTCGAGGAAGTGTTGCGTCACCCCGAGACGTACTCGTCGGACGCCGCGGCCACCGACCTCAAGGTCCGCCGCCCACTCATCCCGTTGCAGATCGATCCTCCTGCACATCGGACGTACCGAAAGATCCTCGATCCCCTGTTCGCGACCAAGCGGATGCAGGCGTTGACGGAGCCGATCACGCGGCTCGTGAACGACCTCATCGACGTTTTCATCGACGAGGACGAGATCGACTTCACCGAGCGCTTTTCGATCCCGTTCCCCTCACGGGTATTCCTGACCATGTTCGGACTACCGATGGAGGAGCTTCCACGCTTCCTCGAGATGAAGGACGGAATCATCCGCCCCGGTCACGTCGTCGGTCAGGAGTACGGGCATCCGGATGTCGACACGTACCAGCAGAAAACAGCGGATTCGATCTATGAGTACTTCGAAGGTCTCCTCGACGAGCGAACATCGACGCGCCGGGACGACCTCATCAGCCAGTTTCTCGATGCCGAGGTCGATGGCGACAGACTCAGCCGCGACGACATCCTCGACATCTGTTTCCTCTTTCTGATAGCGGGGCTCGACACCGTCTCGGCATCCCTCGATTGCTTCTTCGGCTTTCTGGCCGACCACCCCGAGGACCGTCACAAGCTCGTCGAGAACCCCGACTCGATCCCGCAGGTCGTCGAGGAGCTGCTGCGGTGGGAGACGCCGGTGATGGGTACGGCCCGGGTGGCGACGTGCGACGCGAATCTGGCCGGGCTCGACGTGCAATCGGGCGAGAGGGTCATGGTGCTGTTGGGCGCGGCCAACGTCGACGGGCAGGAGACGTCCGATGCGGAGACCGTCCGGTGGGACCGGGAGGTCAACCGCCACCTGGCGTTCGGCGGTGGGATCCATCGATGCCTGGGTTCACACCTCGCACGGGTCGAGTTGCTGGTGGCCCTGCGTGAGTGGCACCGCCGGATCCCCGACTACCGGGTGAAGCCGGGTGTGCTGCTCGACTTCTCGCCCGGCATCCGGGCACTCAGCAGTTTCCCCATGGTGCTCGGGAGCTCAGCCTGGAGGGCGCGGCCGGGCCGTCACTTGATCGGGCGAAACTCCAGATGTAGCTCGGTGAGCCCTCGGAACAGCCAGGTCGGCAGGTAGTCCCACCGGCGGGCGTCTGCGGGACCGTGGTGGGTCTCCGACACCCGAATGTCCGCCATCCGGTCCAACACCCGCTCGATCGTCACCCGCGATTCGGCGCGAGCCAGCGACTGTCCCAGGCACGAATGCGCTCCACGGCTGAACGCCAATTGTTCCCGGGCGTTGGGTCGTTCGATCTGCACCTCAGCGGGGTCCTCGAATCGGCGCGGATCGCGGTTGGCGGCGCCGTTGACGAGCATCACCGACGTTCCTGCCGGGATCGTCACACCTCCCAGGTTCGTGGTGTGTCGTGCCATCCGGAAGTGCACCTTGATCGGACTTTCGAGCCGCAACATCTCGGCCAGGAAGTTCGGGATGAGCTCGCGGTCGCGGCGCAGGCGTTCCTGCGCATCAGGGTTCTCGGCGAGGTACCGCATCGAAAACGTGATGAGCCGCACGGTCGTCTCCTGACCGGCGGCGAAGATGAATGCCGACTCGCGAGCGATGTCCTCGACGCCGGGAGTCGATCCGTCGGAGAACGTGGCCTCGGCGAGTTGGGTGAGCACGTCGTCCCGGGGCTCCTTCCGGCGCTCGCTGACGTAGGTGGCGAAGGAGTCCTCGAAGAACGTCAGCGGGTCACCGGTGATGTTGCTTCCCTCCACCTCGATCCGGTCGAACTGACCCTCGAACCAGGCCCTGAACCGGGGCATGTCCTCCTCGGGCACTCCGAGGAGGTCGGCGATCACCAGGCCGGTGAACGGCGAGGCGTACCGGCTACTGAACTCCACCTGACCATCGTCGACGAACTCGTCGAGCTTCTGGTCGGCGAGGCGCCACATGAAATCTTCGTTCTTCTTCAACTGCTTCGGCGTGAAGAGGCGCCACATCAGGCTGCGGTACTCGTCGTGCTGAGGGGGATCCATCGTCACCATGAACTCGTGCATCGGCAGTTCGGCACGGTGCTCGTCGATGACCGGATCGGCGTCGTCGCCCTCGACCTCCACAGGGAGTCCCGGGAACGGGCCGGTCGGGGCGTTGCACGACGAGAACGTGGAGTGGTCGTGCAGCACCTGGACCTCCTCCTCGTGCCCGACCACGACGGCGAGGTTGTGGCGAGGGTCGAGCCAGACGGGTCCTCTGTGGGCGCGGACGTACTCCCAATACTGATACGGATCATCGAAGAGAGACTCGTCGACGAAGAAGTCAGTGTGCTCGAAATCGTCGGCCATGTCCGCAACACTCCGTTCCGATTGCCTGGTCCCAGTGCCGTCCGGGTCCCTCCGCGACGGGATCCGCCTCGTTGGGTGCAGCCTAGCAGTGGAACAAATCTCTGGTCGCAAGTACATCCTGCTCCCCGCCGTGGATGCGCCCGGCGTGACCAGCGTGACACAAGCGCCCGAAAGGGACCGGTCCGACCGTTGAAAGCCCTGCAGCCGGCCCTCTCTGCGTGGTGAGCACCCGGTGGTGGCCCCAAACCGGACGGCATACCCACACGGTCTGTGGCCAGCAGGGAAATTGTGCCGCCGGGCCACCGATCGCCCTCCCTGGCGCTACCTTGTACCCGCACTACCAAACATTCGGTCCGGGCGACTGGGCCGGCCCGGCCGCGGCCACCGACGGGAAGGAGCCCCCTGACCGATGATCGAATTCGCCGGACAGGCGGTCATCGTGACCGGGGCCGGTCGGGGTCTCGGTCGTCTCTATGCGCTGGAGCTGGCCCGGCGGGGAGCGGGGGTGGTCGTCAACGATGTCGGCGGCTCCATGGAGGGTCGCGGATCTGACACGAGCGTCGCCGACGAGGTGGTGAAGGAGATCGAGCTCCGGGGCGGATTGCCGTCGCGAGCTACGACTCGGTGGCCTCTTCGGAAGGAGGTGAGGCGATCGTGCGGACCGCTGTGGACCGGTTCGACCGGCTCGACGCGGTGGTGAGCAATGCCGGGATCTTCGACACGGCCGTCTTCGACGAACTGCAGGAGGATGATTGGCGGCGAATGCTGAACGTGCACCTTGACGGCGGGTTCCACCTCGGCCAGCCCGCGTACCGGGTGATGAAGGAGCAGGGCGGGGGCCGCTTCGTCTTCATCTCGTCGTCGGCCGGGATGTTCGGTCAACCGAACTCAGCACACTACGCGGCGGCCAAGGCCGGCCTGGTCGGGCTGGCCAACGTCATCGCCATCGACGGCGCCCTCCACGGCATCCTGGCCAATACCGTGTTGCCGTTCGGATACTCGCGCATGGTGACGGAGACGGTGGGCGACCGCGAGCAGCTCGGAGACGACGTGCCGTTTCTGAACGCCATCGAACCGGAACTGGTGGTGCCGATGGTGGTGTTCCTGGCCAGTCGGGCGTGCACCTTCACCCACCAGAACTTCTCTGCCTGCGCCGGTCGCTTTGCCCGCGTGTTCGTCGGCCTCGGCGAGGGTTGGATCGCCCCCACGGGGACACCGCCGACCGTCGAGGACGTCGAGACCCACATGTCCGATGTGGCGGCGATCGAACCGTTCACCGTCCCGACGTCGATCTTCGACGAAGTGGCGGCGATCTGCAGCCGTCTGGGCATACCGCTGTAGTGACCGGGCGCTCGGGACGTCCCAGGCGTCGAGGACGCCTTCGAGCCCGGCCAGCTGTTCCTCCGCGGCCGCCCGGACAATCGACCGCCGGCACATTGGCTGTTCAGCCCTGCCGATGCAGGAAGCCGTGGAGGTTCGCCTGGGTGAGCTCCTCGACGATCGCCTCCCTCGACGGTTGCTCGGTTCCGAAGTAGGTCGAACGCAGGGCAGCCATGCCGGCGATCATCGCCACCGTCGAGTAGGCCGCCAGATCCGGGTGGTTCGACCGCATCCCCTTGATGTCCGTGCCCTCGGCGCTGATCTGGCCGAGCAGCGCCAGTGACCCCCGGATGTCGGCAATGCCGGCGTCAGCCCTCTCCTCCTCGCTCAGGGCCTCCGACGCCAAGAGCGTCACGACGAGGCCGCGGTGTTCCACAAACACGTCGTAGAGCTGTCCGACGAACTGTCGGGCGAGCTCCTCCTCGTCGGTCTCCTTGGAGACGGCCGCCCGCCATGTCCGGCCGAATTCGTCGACGAAGCGGACGAAGGGGAGGACAAGGGCCTCGCGGAACAAGGCCGCCTTCGAGCCGAAATGACGGAACAGCAGGTGTTCGTTGACGCCGGCGGCCTCGGCGATCTCACGAGTGGTGGTACTGCGGTAGTCCTGGCGGGCGAAGAGGTCGCGGGCCGCGTCGAGCAGGAGTTTCCGCGGCGCGCCACGTGGCCGGCGTGTCGCCTGGGCTCGCGTTTCGATCGCCGTCTTCTTTTTTGCCGAACTCTGCGGCACAGTCATCCGCTCCTCGAACTCCGCTCGCCGGTCGTGAGTTTAGGATAGTCTCCACTATCTAAGCATCCGGAGTTCGCAGTAGAGGGGGTCGCTGACGTGGGCGCAGTCGTCATGCTGGGCACGCTCTTCGGACTGATCGTCGTTACCTTCGGCGTGGTGCTTCGCTACGACCCGGAAGCACGTCGTGCCCCGAGCCAAGATCGCGACAGTTGAACCATCAGTTGACGCTCCTGCTGAAGGCATCCATCGGCTTCGCGTACGTGGGTGGAGTTCGCGTTCGTCGTGATCGGCGCATACCTCACGTACCGCCACCGCCGCCTCCATCCGCTACTGCTCGTCTGCATCGCGGCGATCTCGATCTCGTGGATCGAGGCGCCCTACGACTGGGCCGTCTTCGCGCAGTTCGCTCCCGCCATCCCCCGCATGCCGTCATGGTGGCCGTTGAACATGACATGGGGCGGGCTGCCTGCGTCGGTGCCCTTCGGCTACATCTCCTACTTCGTGACACCCGCCCTGATCAGTGCCGCTCTCGGGCGTTGGCTGAGCGCCAGGTTCCACTGGCGAAGGCCGACCACCCTCCTCACCGTCGGTCTCGTCGTCGGCTTTCTGTGGGCCTTTCTCTTCAACGGGATCCTGGGTGCCCGGATGGGCGTCTTCTACTACGGCCGCGTGATCCCCGGGCTTGCGCTGTGGGAGGGGACCAAGCACCAGTACCCGCTCTACGACGCCCTGGCGATGGGCGTCATGGTGATGGTGTTCGCCTACATCCTCGGCCGAACGGATCCCGAAGGTCGCACCGTCATCGAAGCATTGGCCGACGCGAGGTCGACGAGCCGCATTCGGTCGACCACCCTTTCGATCATCGGCGTCGTCGTCCTGGCGAATCTCCTGTACGGCGCGGTCTTCGCCCCCCATCTCACCGCGAAATTGGAGGGTTGGGAGACTGCAGGACCAACGGCTCCCTTGTTCCGGGGCGTACCGAACCAGCCCCTGTACGGCACCGGCCACCTGGGTCGCTGACGGATCGGTCGAAGAACGCACGTGACGCTGACGACCCCCGCTGCATCCGTCCGCTTCGACCCCTACGACGTGGACATCGACTGCGATCCGTACCCGACCTGGCGTCGGCTCCGGGACGAAGCTCCGCTGTACCGCAATGGGGCGCTCGACTCCTGCGCCCCGAGCAGGTGGGACGACGTCAAGCCCGCGCCTGTGGGACGCCTATCGCTCCGGCCGCGGCACGGTCCCGGAGATCATAGGGCGGGCGTCGAGATCCCACCGGGGATCGTCCTCTTCGAGGATCCGCCGATCCACGATACGCATCGGGCCCTGCGTGCACGCGGCCCGGACGGAGGCGGTGGCGGTGCGCTCATTCATCCAGTGACGACGGGCCCCTGGCCCATCGTCGCGCAATCGACAGGAGCCGAAGTTGCTGCGTGTGACGAAGAAGGGAATCTGGCCGCGACCCTGGTCACCTTGGCCGCGACGACCTGTGCATCGTGCTCGGGGTCGACACCGACGTCGGCGTCGGGCGCTCCGCTGAACGTCACGTACATCTCCTCGTTGACGGGCCCGGCCGCTACCGAGTACGGCAATTCCCAGCAGGGATGCGAGGCTCGGGTGGACCTTGAGAATGCCGAGGGTGGCGTCAACGGGAGGAAGATCAACCTGTCGATCATCGACGACCAGACGAACCCGGCCCTGACCTCGACCGCCGTCCAGCGCGCCATTTCCAACGGCACGTTGGGGATCGTGTCCAACACGCCCTTCTTCTTCGAAGCGGCGAAGTTCGCTCAACAGGCCGGCGTACCGGTCACGGGTAACTCCTCCGACGGGCCGGAATGGGGCGAGCAGCCCTACACGAACATGTTCGACGCATTTCGGGGAAGCGAGGATCCGGAGGAACCCGTCAACAGCATCTACGGCAACTTTCTGAAGGCACACGGTGGAACGACCATCGGCACCTATGGCTACGGTGTCTCACCGCTGTCGGCCGACGAGGCAAAGGGCGCCGCCGAGTCGTTCGTCCGAGCAGGCGGCAAGGTGGGCGTGGTGGATACCAACGTGCCCTTTGGCAGTGTCGTCTTCACCTCCGAAGCCCTGACCGCCCACCAACAGAACGTGGACGCGATCCTTCCCACAATGGACGGCGAGTCGAATTTCGCCCTCGTGACGGCACTCGAGCAGGAGGGCGTGAAGCTAAAGGCAGCGCTGCTCAGTGTTGGCTATGAGCCGTCCGTCATCAACTCGCCCGCGTGGCCGAGTCTTCAGGGGACATATTTCTTGTCGCTGGCCCGCCCCTTCTCGCTGCCCAACGCAGGCACCGAGCAAATGGCGGCCGCCCTGATGAAGTACGCAGGCTTCACAGAGCGAGTTTCCGAGCTACGGCCAGGACCTGTCGTGGCTGGGTTGCGACCTCATCATCGATGGCCTGCAACGTGCCGGGGCGAACCCGACCCGTGCGGGGGTCGTCTCGTCGTTGCGGAGCATCAAGTCCTACAACGGCAACGGGCTGCTGCCGGTCGACATCGACTACTCGACGGTCTTCGGACACGATCTCCCCCAGTGTGCCTGGATTCTGCAGGCCGAGAAGTCGGGCTTCGTGCCGATCTCGTCCAAGGCATACTGCGGGACGGACTACCCGGGAACGAGCACGAGTTCTACTTCGTAGGGGCATGTTCTCGGTGATCCCGGGCCAAGGCGCCAGTTCACGCGCCGCCGCTATGCCCGGACCACCGGTACTGCCTTGCAGTTCGGTTCGACGGGCCGCCTCGGTGTGCGCCTTTTGATCGGCCCACCCGACCGGTGCAGGATCCGGTTTACCCGGATCGACTCTGCCGCAACGACAGTTGTCGACGTCACGCCCCAGGTTTCGTCGACACCCCTCAGTTGAGTGAGTGGGCTGTCGACAAAACCCGGTTGGGCTGGCCTGACGGCGACCTGGCTGGAGCCATTACCAACGCTATGGGTCTGGATTTATCGAGCTTGCAGTCGACCTACCTCGTCCGCTTGGATTTTTAGGGACGGAGGATCATGGCAGCCGCCGAGGATCGTCGTCAGTGGTCCTTCGGTCTGACTGACCTCCACAAGCCAGGCGACTCACACGACGCCGTGACGTTTTGGGCATTCCCGCATGCGATCGGCACGACGCTCGTCGATGCAACCCACTCGATGTCAGAAACCCCAGAATGAGAAGTCGTACAACTTGTCACCGACACCGCAACTGATGTTGATGCCACAGCTGGGGTAGCCCGATCCCCAATACACCTGGCCGTTGAGGATCGCGGCCCCGCCGATCACCGCTCCGCTGCTGGCGAATGACCAGTCAATCGCGCCGGTCGCGGCGTCGAGGGCGTACATGTTGGGTCCGCTCGGTGCCTCGGAGCTCGCGTAGACAACCCCATTGGCGGTTGACACGAAACCCTCGTCGGACTGGCCCTGGGGATCGGCGGTCTGCCAGAGGATGTTGCCGTTGGCGGCGTCGAGCGCCGTCCAGAATCCGGCATTGGTTGAAGACTTTGTGCCGTCGGCAGCAGTGATCGTGTACGAGGCGTGCAAGGTGTTGGCGTCGGCGACGTAAATCCGAGTGCCGTCGGTCGCCGAGCCCCATTCGATCCCGCCCAGCAGGCTTCCCGGCCCCACCAGCGTGTGCCAGACCACCTTGCCCGTCGACGGGTCGAGCGCCCAGTACTCCCCGCTCTTCTGGCCGATGCCGAGCAGCGTCACCGACTTGTCACCGATCGACGTGGTGTAGAGGTTGGGCCCGGATCCGAAATCGAAGTCGGGTCCGCAGGGGGTGCCAGGGATGATGCAGGCGAGGCGGAACGTGTCGCTGGTAAGTGTGTGCATGGCCCACTCGATGTTTCCAGTTCGCAGGCTGAGGGCGAGCACGGAGTCTTGGTAGTCGTCGGCGGGAGGCTGGGTGCACCCCGTCTGGTTGGGTTCGGTGCAGATGCCCGCCGGCACCGTGTAGTTGTTGCCCGTTCCCACGTACAGATAGCCCGTCTGGTTGTCAACGACAGGAGTGCTTCCCCATACGGCGTTGCCCGAATATTCGTCCGGTTGCCCGTCGTTGTTTGGCACCGTGTAGGTCTTCCACAGGATGCGGCCGGTGCTCACCTGCACGGCAACGACGCTGCCCCGGAACGTACAGCAGGGATTCGGCAGCGTCACCTCCGTCTTGGACGACACGCCGACGTAGGCAACCCCGTTGTCGACAACGGGCGAGGAGGTCACGATGGCGAGCGGGTTGGTGTCGATCTCGGTCTTCCAGAGGAGGCTGCCGGTCAAGGCATCGATGCCGAGGAGATAGGCGCCGTTGTCATTAGTGGTGCCGGTTCCGTCTCCGGTCACGAGCACGTCTCCTGCCACCGCCGGGCTATCGCGGGAGGCGTCTCCCGAGATCCCGGTGTAGCTGGCGATCGTTCGCGACCACACGATGCTGCCGGTGCGTGCTCCGATTGCCCACAGATTGCCGGCCAGGTCGGGTGCGTACACGATCCCGTTGGCAACCGTCGGTGTCGCAGGGAGGTTGCCTTTGGCGGTAAACGTCCAGTGCGGCCACAGACCCCAGACGTCGGCCGTGCTCAGGAAGTGCTCGGAGGCCCCGTCCCTGGTGTTGTGGATGTCCCCTCCGGCGACGGTCCAGCCGGGTGACGGTGCGTTTGCCGCGGATACGAGTGCGGTCGTCGAGACCAGGAGACTGGCACCCAGAGCCAACAGGGTGCCAAATGTCAGAATGCGTACGAATGGTTTCCTCATGGGAAACCCCGCTTTCCGCCAAGCCCAGAACGCTGACTTGATCGACGCTACCAAGTCTGGGGACGAGCGCAACACGCCTGGCAGAAGGGCGTGAGGCATCCCGACGGATATGTCGTCCGACGGGTGCCCTAGATCGTGCGGCAACATTCTGGGTGAGAGTGTCACCCACCGCCATCGGTAATGTGTGAGTGCCCAGTCGGAGGGTGTTGGCTCACCCGTTGGGCGGTGCCTCCGCAATTCTGGATTGCTATTGGTCTCGTGACGCCGGGTTCGTTGGCTGGCGGGCTCAGGGCTTCGTCGGGCCGATTCCGGTTCCGCCAGTTTTCCCGCTGTTCCCGGCGCTGGTGACGTTCTGGCCGCTGCCGTTGTTGCCAGAGTTCGCCGGCCCCACCCTTCCATCGCCGGAGCTGGCGCAGTGGACTACCCCGTTGGTTCCGTCGGGAGTCGTGGTCGGCGTGCAGGAACCGGGGGCGGGGGGCGTTGGCGGTCCCTTGATCGATGAGAAGAGTGTTTCGGAGGTCGTCCCGGATGCGTTCGTTACCTGCGACGAGGTTGCCGAGGCGTCGCTGGGCCACCAGGCGAGAAGCCACCCGTCGGCCACGGTGGCCACGATGTTTTGCCCGTTATCGAGCACGAGGGTGACCCCTGTCACCCCTGACGCGACCCGCCCGTCGACGAGTGTGTACGGGCCGTCAGTCGTGGAGAGATGCGACTGCACGACGTTTTGGAGATCGCCAGAGGTTGTGCCACCCACCGTCACCGTCGACGAGCCATGCGCGGGACTGCCAGTGCCGGAGCTGGAGCCGCTGATCCTGAGCACGCCGTTCGAGGTGCCCCCGTCCGAGCTCACCTGGGTGACCTGTGTGAAGGAGGAGCTGGTGAAGCAGCTCATGTAGGCGCTGTTGTTCTGGTAGAGCGCCACTGTGAACGGACCACGCACGTCGGTGAGTACCGGCTGCCAGGCCCCCGAGCCGACCTCGGCGCCAGAAGGCTGGTCAAAGGGGAGCGCGCCCAGGCAACTCTGACCGGCCTGCGACGACGATGTGGGCGAGGCCGCGGTCGGCGCAGCGCTCCAGCCCGCGTACGCGGAGCAGCCCCACCGAGGGCAACCACCAGGGCGGTTCCCGCTGCGGCGGCACCGACAGCAGTGGCGCCGAGGACCGCGGGCGTGGCGCGGCGATGCCGCGGGTGGTAATCGACGGAGCGCAGTTTCTCCGATGCGTCCATCGGCAGCGCTGCCGCGCGAGCTCTGAGCGCGGAGATCAACTCGTCTTCCAAGGTCGTCTTCGTCATGTGGTGCTCCCTTCAGATGCTTGTGTCGTCGCTTGTGCGATTTCGCCCACGTCTGGCCGGGCAGGTGAGAGCGCGGCCGTTCGGAGGTCGGTCGGCCGCGACGAACCGCTAGTACCGTTTCCCTGCGTGCCGTCCGCCGTGGTGTCGAAAGCCGCCCCCGTGCCTTCGACTTCCCGACGGAGTCGCCCGAGGGCCCGCGACGTGGTGCTCTTCACTGTCCCCACCGAACAACCCATGACGTCAGCGACCTCCGCTTCGCTCAGGTCGTCGAAGTACCGCAGCACGAGGGCGACGCGTTGCCGCGGTGGCAGGTCTCCGAGCACACCCAGCAGGTCGGTACTCGTCTCGACGCGTCCAAGGACGTGCACGGCTGCATCGTCTTGGTACGCGTCGAGGAGCCCGGTCGCTTCAGGTCCGAGTTCTGAGCGCCGCCGGCTCCGCCGCTTCCCCTCGTCCAACGCAAGGTGGATGAGCACCGTGCGCGCGGTACGCGACGGGCTTCTCCATCTTCTTGACCCGGGGCCATCGGCGGGCGACCTTGAACAGACATTCCTGAACCAGGTCTTCCGCCTCTGCGAAGTCCCAGGTGATCAGGTAGGCCGACCGCAGCAGGGGATCGGCCGTCTGGGCGACGAAGCGGTCAAACTCAATCCGATGCTGGCTCTGACGCCGACGTCCGTCCATCATCTACTTCAACCCTTCTGCGTGCTCGAAAGGTTGCCTCCCATTCCGGTAAAACCGGAGAAAAGCCCCGCACTGACGTGTCGGTAGCGTTTGCCGAGAGGGGATCGGAGGCTGGCGGTGTGGGCTTGTCCAGGCCACCTTGAGGGGCTGACCTGCAACTTCGGGTAATCCAGTCGGCGATACCAGACGCCAAAGACTGACCCATATCGCCGCCGGGTCGTGGGCGATCCAAAAAGTCCGGTGATGGCTAGGTGGCGGTGCTGGAGACGAGCTGATCCAGAATCTTCGCCTGACTCAGGCCACGCGCATCGGCATGGAGCACCGCTCCTGGATCAGCGCGCCTCCGAACGGGCCGTGAATCAACCATAAGCGAACTGAGACGGGTGGAAGGCCAAACCACCCCATGAGCCTGTCCAAGATCCGATTCATGCCTAGATCGACTGTGTGGCAACGAGTTTTGTCGACGTGACCCGCTTAGTTGTGTCGACACCCCGTGGTGGTGGGCGAGGGGGGACTTGAACCCCCACGTCCTTTCGGACACAGGAACCTGAATCCTGCGCGTCTGCCAATTCCGCCACTCGCCCGAGCGACCGCCAGAGACTACCCGATCGCTACGGGGCCCCCGCCGGGGCACTACGGAGCCGCAGGGGGCCCTCTGGCCAGCGATTTCGTCCCTGCTCGCAGGGCGCTCCCGGGCAGGAATTGCCCCGCCCTACCCCCTAGATGTCGTGTGTCACCGGTAGGCTGATGCCACCATGGGTTTGCAGAAGTTCGAGGGTCGCCTCGAGCGCATGGTCGACGGAACCTTCTCCAAAGCGTTTCGGGGTGAACTCCACCCCGTGGAGCTCGGCCGCCGTCTGACCAGGGAGATGGATCTCCGGCGCAGGCTGGGGGTCCACGGCCTTCTCGCGCCCAATCGCTTCATCATCGAGCTCTCGCCCACCGACTTCGACCGCTTCGAGCCCTTTCTCGATGCGATGGTGCGGGAGCTCGAAGAGGCGGCCCGGGACCACGCCCGCACCGAGGACTACGTGTTCGTCGGTCCGGTGACGGTGTCATGCATCGAGGACCCCCGATTGCGGCGGGGACGCTTCTCGATCAGCTCCGAGGTGGCGGAGGGTCCCTCCGGCCTTCGGGCCGCGTCGGTGGTCCTCGGCGACGGCTCGCGGATCGTGCTCGGTCCCGAGCCCGTGACGATCGGAAGGCTTCCCGAGTCCACGATCGTCGTGGGCGACCCCAACGCCAGCCGACGCCATGCCGAGCTCCGCAGGATAGGTAATGACGTGGTGTTGGTGGACCTGGGCTCCACCAACGGCACCCGGGTGAACGGGGCCTCCATCGGGGAACGAGTGCTCGAGGACGGCGATGAGATCACGATCGGAACGACCTCGTTCCGGTTCGAGACCTCGTAGCGGCTGCCGCTCCCGCCCATGCACCCCCTGCTCGTCGCCGTACCCAATCCCGTCAACAACGCGCCGCTCCTACGGGCACTGGAGATAGGGGTCATCATTCTGTTGTGGCTGTTCTTCATGTGGGTCGTGCGTGCCGTGTGGGTCGAGGTCAAGCCGGTGCGTCGCCGGGCCAGACGAGGAGGCGACGGCGCGTCGGAGAGCAAACCCTCACGAAAGACGCGCAACCTCCGACTGCACGTGGTGCGACCCGATGACCAGCGCAACCGGGCCTACGACCTCGGTGACGAGGTGACGGTGGGCCGGGCGGCGGGCTGCGGCGTGCCCATTGACTACGACGCCTACGCCTCGAATCTCCATGCGCGGGTGTTCCGTCTCGACGGCGACCTGTGGGTCGAGGACCTCGGCTCGACCAATGGCACATGGGTCAACTCCCAGCAGATCGTGGAGCGCACCCGCCTCGAAAAGGGCGACCTCCTCCAGGTCGGTGGCACCGTGTTCGAGATCGGAAAGTGAGATGACGGTCCTGCGCTCGGGCTCGGCGTCCGACACCGGTCTGGTCCGCTCGTCGAACCAGGACCTCGCCTTCGAGTCGGCCAGCCTGTTCGCCGTGGCCGACGGCATGGGTGGGCATGCCGGCGGCGAGGTCGCGTCCCAGCTGGCCATCGATGCCCTCCGCACGGCTTTCGGCCGCCAGCCGAGCGGCTCCGGGCTGGCCGGTGCCGTCGGCGACGCCAACACGGTCGTCTGGCAGCGCAGTGAGGACGACCCCGAACTCCACGGGATGGGTACGACGCTGACGGCGGTGGCGCTCGTCAACGAGGGCGGGCGTGACGTGTTGGCGCTGGTCAACGTGGGTGACTCGAGGATCTACCGGTACCACGAGGGCGAGCTCGTCCAGATCACCGTCGACCACAGCCTGGCCGAGGAGATGGTGAGGAACGGCGAGCTCACCACGGCCGAGGCCGCCGTCCACCCCCACCGCCACATCCTCACCCGGGCACTGGGCGTCTCCCCGGACGTCGACGTCGACCTCTGGCGGGTGCTGCCCTCCCGCGGCGACCGGTACCTCCTCTGCAGCGACGGCCTCACCAACGAGCTCGGCAACAACCAGATCAGCGAGGTGCTGTCGTCCATCGGTGATCCCCAGGAGGCCTCCGACCTGCTCGTCAGGGCGGCCCGGACCCACGGGGGCAGCGACAACATCACCGTCGTCATCGTCGACGTGGTCGTGGGCGAGGACGACGGCACCACCGCGTCGACCCTCGCCGGTTCCGAGTACGTGGCGCCTGCGGGCGGGGAGATCATCGGTGACGACCGGCAGCCTCCCGAGCCGATCGCCGTTCCCGAGGCGCGAATTCCCGACGCGGCACGAGCGCCGCAAGGCCGAGCGTCGCGAGCGGCGTCGCCAACGGGGCCGGCGACTGATCACCTTCCGCACGCTGCTCTTCGTGGTGATCCTCGGCGCCGTCCTGGCGGCCGCCTACTCCGCCGTGAAATGGTTCGACACCAACTCCTACTTCGTCGGGCTCAACGGCAACGAGCTGGTGATCTACCAGGGCCGGATCGGCGGCCTCCTCTGGTACCACCCCGTCGAGTATCAGCGGACCGGGGTGACGACGGCCGACATCCCGGCCGACCCGCAGCTGCACGCCGCCCTGCAGAGCGGTGTCGAGGAGTCTTCGGCGCAGTCGGCCGCCGACTACGTCCGGAATCTCACCTGCGAGAAGTTGCCCCTCGCCGAACAGTCGCCCGCGACCGGTTGCGCCGGTCCCTCCCAGGCGGCAGGTGCGGCGGCAACGACCGGGGGGACAGCCTGATGGAGCGACGGATCCGACGGCTCGGTGTCGTGATGTTGCTGCTGTTCATCGGGCTGTTCGTGCAGCTGAACAACATCCAGGTGTTCAAAGCGCACGGCCTGGCCACCGCGTCCGCCAATCCTCGCAACTTCACCGACGAGTACCAGTACCCGCGGGGCACGATCTATTCCGCCGACGGACTGCAGCTCGCGTACTCCGAGCCCTCGACGAACGCCTACTACAAGTACCAAAGGGTGTACCCGGCCAACACCGCGTCGCTGTTCGCGCAGATCACGGGCTTCGATTCCATCCTCTACGGGCACCTGACCGGTGTCGAGGGCGAGTACAACAGCTTCCTCACCGCCCACACGCCCCCCGCCAAGACCCTGCGTGACCTGCTCACCGACCGGACCCAGGTCGACGACGTCACCCTGACGGTGAACTCTGGACTGCAAGAGCAGACGGCCGCTGCCGTGGACTCGGCCCCCGGCGGCTCACCGGCGGCGGCCGTCGTCCTCAATCCCACCACCGGTGCGGTGGAGGCCATGTATGCCAACCCCACCTTCGACCCGAACCCGCTGTCGTCGCTGAACCTCACAACACAACGGCTGGCCTGGTTCTCCTACAACCAGGGCGGGTACGGCAACACGCCGCTCCTCTCGAATGCCTTCCAGACGACCTACGAACCGGGGTCGACGTTCAAGATCGTGACGACCTCGGCCGTCCTCGAGACCCGCCCGGATCTCGCGTCCATGACCTACCCGTCGATCGTGCAGATCCCGTTGCCGAACTCCGGCGGCCAGTTCCTGCACAACTACCACTACTCGAGTTGCGGTGGGAACCTGGCCCAGATCGTCGCCTTCTCGTGCGACGCCGACTTCGCCCAGATCGGCCTGGATCTCTACCAGGGCAACCCGCAGACGCTCACCCAGCAGGCCCAGGCCTACGGCTTCAACCAGCAGATCCCCATCGATCTCCCCGGGTCCGGCGTCTCGCAGTTTCCCACCGCCGGCGCGCTCCTCCACAATGCCCCGGGGCGGGCCAAGGCCGCCATCGGCCAGGAGCTGACGTATTCGACCGCGCTGCAGATGGCCCTGGTGGCCGAGGGCGTGGCCAACGGCGGGGTGGTGATGACCCCCCACCTGATGGCCCAGATCCGCGACAACCAGGGCAATCTGGTGGAGTCGTATGCGCCCACCCCGTGGATGCGTGCGGTCAGCCAGCAGACGGCCGCCACACTGACGACGTTCATGCAGGGTGTGGTGACGATGCCCGGGGGCACGGCTGCCAGGGTGGGCTTCCCCGCAGCGTGGCAGGTCGCCGCCAAGACGGGTACCGCTGAGACAGGGGTCACCAACCAGCTGACGAACGACTGGATGATCGCCTTCGCACCCGCGAGTCACCCGACGGTGGCCGTCGCCGTGGTCGTGCCCAACCAGCCGGCGTCGGCGACGGGCGCCGAGACGACCGGCCCGATCATGAAGCAGATCCTGGCTGCGGCCCTGGGAATGCCCTCGTGAGCAGCCCGACCTACCCCGGTTTCGACCTTCTGACGACCACCGAAAGGGTCCCGATGAGTGCCCCAGTCCAGCCAGACCACGGACCTAGGCTCTGAGCCGCATGGACTCGACCCAGACGCCACGCGTCTTCTCCGAGCGCTACGAGTTGAACCACCTCATCGCCCGGGGCGGCATGGCCGAGGTCTACCGCGCCCACGACCGGCTGCTCGACCGTCCGGTGGCCCTCAAAGTCCTGTTCCCGGAGCTGTCGATCGACCGTTCGTTCGTCGAGCGGTTCCGCCGGGAGGCCCAGGCCGCCGCCAACCTGTCGCACCCCAACATCGTCCCCGTCTTCGACTGGGGCGAGGACAGCGGCACCTACTTCATCGTCATGGAGTTCGTCGACGGCCGGCCGCTCTCCTCCATCCTGAAGACGGCCGGACCGCTGTCGCCCGAGCGCACGGCCGACATCGGCGCCCACGTGGCCGCCGCCCTCGGGTACGCCCACAAGCACGGCGTCATCCACCGCGACGTCAAGCCCGGCAACGTGCTCATCACCGACGAGGGCCAGGTGAAGGTCACCGACTTCGGTATCGCCCGGGCCGTCAACACCGAGGAGAGCCTCACCCAGACCGGCGCCGTCATGGGCACCGCCACCTACTTCTCCCCCGAACAGGCCGAGGGCATGGGTGTCGATCTCCGCAGCGACATCTACTCCCTCGGCGTCGTCCTCTTCGAGATGGCCACCGGGCGTCCGCCCTTCCTCGGCGACACCCCGGTGGCGGTGGCCTCCAAGCACGTCCGCGACCATCCGCCGGCGCCTCGGGAGATCAACCCGCAGATCCCGCCGACGTTCGAGGCCGTGATCATGAAGGCGATGGCGAAGGATCCGGACCACCGCTACGCCACCGCCGAGGAGCTCCGCGCCGACCTGCTGCGCTTCAACGAGGGCCGGAGCGTGCTGGCCATGAGCGACACCACTACCGTGCAGCCGGCGGTGGCGGCCACCGCGTCAGTCAGCGCCGTCGGGGCGGGCACCACCCGGGCGGTCCCCGCACAGCCGGGGGGGGCGGCCGACGACGAGGAGGTGCCGAAGGAGCGGAATCGCACCCGGACGTACCTCATCGTTCTGGCCGTGCTGTTGGTGCTGCTGGCCGGTGTCGGGTTCTTTCTGGCCAGGTCGCTCGGCTACCTGGGCGGGTCGCCGTCGTTCAGCCTCCAGAGCGTCGTCGGTGAGCAGCTGATACCGGCCACGGCCACGTTGAAGAACCAGGGACTGGTCGTCTCGACGAAGAGCGTGGTCTCGACCGACGCCGCCGGGACCGTGCTCAACCAGAATCCCGCAGCCAACACCCTGGTGAAGAAGGGCGACACGGTGACGCTGTCGGTGGCCGTGGCCGCCCAGGTCCAGGTGCCGGCAGGCCTGTCCAACACCACCCTCGCCAATGCCCAGCAACTGCTCCAACAGGCCGGTCTAGTGGCGATGGTGAAGTACGTCACCAACAACGCGGCCAAGGACACCGTGCTCGACGCAAGCCCGGCGTCCAACACGACCGTGCCCGCCGGGACGACCGTCACCCTGACGGTGTCGAGTGGACCGGCCGGCGTGGCCGTGCCGTCACTGGCCGGACAGACCCAGACGCAGGCGGGACAGGTTCTCGGGTCGGACGGGTTGGTCGTCGGCAACATCACCTCGCAATCGTCGACGCAGTTCGCCGCCAATCTCGTGATCTCGTCGAATCCCCCCACCGGAACGCTCGTGCCGCCGGGTACGGCCGTCGACATCGTGGTGTCGACCGGCCCTCCCCCGACAACGCTTCCGCCGACGACGGTCCCGCCAACGACCACGCCCACGACGCAGCCGCAGGTATCCGTGCCCAGCCTCTCGGGCCTGAGCCCCTCCCTGGCCAACAGCGCCCTCATGGCCGTCGGCCTCACCGGTAGCGGCTCCAAGGGCAGCGCGTCGCAGTGCTTCGGCAACAGCGGCAACGGCGTGTTCGCGCAGAATCCGAGCGCGGGTGTCTCGGTGAGCGCCGGTTCGCCGGTGACCTACTCGTACTGCTGAACCGCAGCCCGGCGGGGGCGTCGCCCGGCCGTGGCCGGCGTCAGACCCGGGCAGCCGATACGAGGAAGTTGGAGAGCAGGCTCGGGCCTTCAGGGGTGAGGATCGATTCGGGGTGGAACTGCACGCCCTCGATCGGCAGGTCGCGGTGGCGGACCCCCATGATCACACCGTCGGCGGTGCGGGCCGTCACCTCCAGTACGTCGGGGACGGTCGAGGGGTCGATGACCAGCGAGTGGTAGCGGGTGGCCGTGAAGGGATCCGGCAGGCCGGCGAACAGGCCCCGCCCGTCGTGGTGGATGGCCGACGTCTTGCCGTGCATGAGAGTGGGTGCGGCCACGATCTCCCCGCCGAAGGCCTGTCCGATGCACTGGTGGCCCAGGCAGACCCCGAGGATGGGGACCTCGCCGGCCAGCCCGGACATCACCGCCAGGGAGACGCCGGCCTCCTCGGGCCGGCCCGGCCCGGGGGAGACGAGCACCAGGTCGGGGGAGGCCGCCCTGATCCCGTCGATGTCGATGGCGTCGTTGCGGTGGACGACCGGGTCGGCACCCAGCTCACCCAGCTCTTGGACCAGGTTGTAGACGAACGAGTCGTAATTGTCGATGACCAGCACCCGGGGGCCCATCCACCCAAGCGTAACGTCCGCCCCCGGGCACTCCGGTGGCGACGGTCCCGGGCCCCCGGCGACTGAGTATCCTTCGCCACTATGGCAACGACGTCAGGTGCCAAGCCGGGACCGGGCAAGGCGCAGAAGAAGGGCGCCTCCCAGGGAAGGGTCACGAAGAAGGGTCCGCAGTCGGGTCGCTACACCCCGCCCGAGGAGAGCGGCCGGTACACGGCCCCCGTCCCGAAGAACGTGAAGTCCAGCCCGAAGTGGATGGGCGTGCTGGTCATCGCCCTGTTCATCCTGGGCCTAGTCGTCGTGCTGCTCAACTACGCCAAGCTGCTGCCAGGGTCAGCGTCCAACTGGTACCTGCTCGCCGGCATCGCCAGCGTGTTCGCCGGCCTGATGGTGGCCACCCGCTACCACTGACGGCCCCCGACCGCCCCCGGCGCCGGCCGCCGTGGCGGCACGGCACCGGGCAGCACGGTCAGCCGAGGCGCTCGATGATGGTGGCGTTGGCCATCCCACCGCCCTCGCACATCGTCAGCAGGCCGTAGCGGCGGTCGGTGCGCTCGAGCTCGTTGAGGAGGGTGGCCATCAACTTGGCACCCGACGCCCCGAGCGGGTGGCCGAGGGCGATGGCCCCGCCGTTGACGTTGACCTTGTCCATGTCGGCGCCGAGCTCCTTCGCCCATGCCAGCGGCACCGACGCGAACGCCTCGTTGATCTCGACCAGGTCGATGTCGTCGAGGGTCATCTTGGTGCGCTCGAGGACCTGGCGGGTGGCCGGGATCGGGCCCGACAGCATGGTCAGCGGGTCACTGCCGCAGAGCCCGAACCCCACGAACCTGGCCCGCGGGGTGAGCCCGAGGGCCGACGCCTTCTCCTCGCTCATGATGAGCACGGCCGAGGCGCCGTCGGTGATCTGCGACGAGTTGCCCGCCGTGATCTTGCCGTTCTCGGAGCGGAACACGGTCTTCAGCCCGGCCAGCACCTCCACCGAGGAGTCCGGCCGGATTCCCTCGTCGGTGGTGATGAACTCGTCGGTGTCCTCGCCGTCGTCGTTCCTGATGGCCACGGGCACGATCTCCCGCTCGAAGCGGCCCTCGGCCGTGGCCTTGGCCGCCAACTGGTGCGAGCGCACGGAGAATTCGTCGAGCTCCTCGCGGCTGATGTCCCACTGCTCGGCCACCAGCTCGGCGCCCTCGCCTTGGCTGACGAGCCCACCACGCTCGGCGTAGCGGTGCATCATGCGGGGCCCGAAGGGGAAGCCGAGGTCGCGGACGACCGACGCCCCCATGGGGGTACGCGTCATGGACTCCACGCCGGCGGCGATGACGACGTCGTAGGCACCCGCCATCACGCCCTGGGCTCCGAAGTGGATGGCCTGCTGCGACGAACCGCACTGGCGGTCGATGGTGGTGCCCGGCACCGACTCGGGGAAGCCGGCGGCCAGGGCGGCGTTGCGGCCGACGTTGAGCGACTGCTCGGCCACCTGCATGACGCAGCCCATGATGACGTCGTCGATGAGCTCGGTGTCGAGGTCGTTGCGCTCCACCAGCGCCATCAGCGGCTCCGATGCCAGGTCGACCGAGTGCCAGTTGCGGAGCTTTCCGTTCCGCTTGCCCCCGCGGTGCGGACGGCGTCAACGATGACTGCGTTCGTCATGGTGGTGTTCCTTCCCCCGGGGAGGCCCCGGTTTCGACGTGGTCGGTCCGGCGGCGGACGCCTGCCGGCCGTCTTCGTGACCGGTGGCCCCGGGGCCGCCGGCTGCTGCATCCTGTAGGAACAGCCAAAACTTGACCGCTCGGTCAAGATTATATCCGACCGGGGCCCACCCTGCCCGGGCCGCACCCGGGCGGCCACTGCGGCTGCGACCCGGGTGGGCGGCACACCCCACAGGTAGGGTGCGCCAATGGCTGAGGACGACGGAGTACCGGGGACCGCCCGCGACATGACGAAATGGCTCGGCGACGGCGGCATGCCGCTGATCGCCGCCGTGGGGGCCTCGTTCGACACGTTCGGGGTGGACGGGGAGGACCTGGGCTGGGTCGGGGGGACGTTCGTGCCGACGGCGGCGACGACCAACCCGCACGGGACCGTGCAGGCCGGCGTGCACGCCCTCCTGCTCGACGCGGCGATGAATTTCGCCATCAACGCCGCCCTCCGCGGGCGGGACCGGTCTCGGGCCACCCTCGAGCTCAAGGTCGAGACCATGCGGCCGGCGGCGGCCGGGGTGCACTACACGGTGCGGGGCGAGGTCGTCAGGCTGGCGCGCCAGGTGGCCTACGCGGAGGCGACCGTCCGCAGCGAGGACGACGGCATCATCAGCCGCTCGACGGGAACGTTCCTCCTCCACCGTGACGGTGGCGCCGATGACCCGTCCGGGCCCTGACGGCCGCGGGTACTCGGTCTGCCGGTTCTGCACCGGCCCGACCCCACCGGGGACGGCGCGCTGCTACTGCTGCGCCGTGCTGGCCCGGCAGCTCCGCATGCCGCCGGTGCCCGTGGTCGCCGCCGCCTGGTACCGGACGGGCGATCAGGTGCACGGGATCCTCCGCGGCTACAAGGATGCGCCCCTTGCCGAGGCCCGGGCGGCGGCCGTCGTCGAGGCCCGGGTCCTGCTTGCCGGCGTGGCGGACCGACTCGAGCAGGGTGGGCCCGGCCGCCGCCGGATCCGATTCGACGCCGTGGTCACCGTGCCGTCCACCCGTCGCCGGGGACGGCCGCCGGTCGACCGGCTGATCGAGGGCGTGCCGGCCCTGCGCCACCGGTTGGTGGGGGCCCTGGTCAGGGGACCGGCCCCGCTCGACCATCTGGTGGCCTCCGCCGACGGGTTCGCGGTCACCGCCGCCGGCACCGCCCTCCGCGGCCGGCGGGTGCTGCTCGTCGACGACAGCTACACCACCGGGGCCAGGGCCCAGTCGGCAGCTGCCGCCCTCCGGGCAGCGCGGGTCCACCCGGTGGCGGTGGCGGTGGCCGGTCGGGTGGTGGCGCCCGGGGCCACCCGGTGGTGCACCGCCTTCTGGTCGGACCACTTGGCGGCATAGTCCCAGGTCAGTCGGGCGCGAACCGGGCATTGGCGTAGGCGTATATAGTTGCGTGTTACACGCATATCTAATCGTCCGGCCGGGGGCCCCCTTCCGCGACCGGACGGGAACGAAGGCAGGGATGGTGACCACCCGGGAGCGCAGCGACAACCGTCAGGCGGCCGATCGGCGCCGTGCCGCCACGCCGATCGGGGACGTGCCCATCGGGCTGGAGCGGGCCCTGACCGAGGTGGGCCGGGCCATCCTCCGGCTCGAGGTGCCCCGCCACGCCCTCGACGACGGCGAGCACGTCGACCGGGCCGGTTACTGGTTGCTGGTGCGGATCTCGGAGTCGGGCGCCCTCCGGGGCTCGGATCTGGCCTCGGCCGTGGAGCTGGACCCCTCGACGGTGAGCCGGCAGGTGCGCGACCTCGCCGGGGCCGGCCTCATCGACCGGTCCCCGGACCCGGTGGACGGGCGGGCGACGCTGCTCAGCCTGTCCGAGCGGGGGGCGCTGGTCCTCGAGTCGGTCCGCGAGGCCCGGCGCCGGGCGCTCGCCGTCGCCCTCGACGGGTGGACCGAGGAGGAACGGACGGAACTGGCCGCGTCCATGGCCCGCCTGGCCGAGGGGATGACCGGTCGGGGGTCGCGGCCATGACCGACGACGCCGTCGCCACGGCCGAAGGCACGACCGTCCCGGCACCGGCCGACAGTGCAGGTACGCCGGCCGACCCCCCGACGTCGTCGCCCGCCGGCCTGACCCACCGCCAGGTGCTGGTGGTCTTCAGCGGGCTCATCCTGGCCATGTTCCTCGCCGCCCTCGACCAGACCATCGTCGGCACGGCCCTGCCCACGATCGTCAACAACCTGCACGGGCTGAACCACCTGAGCTGGGTCGTGACCGCGTACCTCCTGACGTCGACGATCTCGACCCCGCTCTACGGCAAGCTCTCCGACCAGTACGGCCGACGGCATCTCTTCCAGATCGCCATCGTGGTCTTTCTGGTCGGTTCGGCCCTCGCCGGCCTAGCCAGACCATGTGGCAGCTGATCGCCTGCCGCGGCATCCAGGGGCTGGGCGCCGGCGGGCTCATGGCCCTCTCCATGACCATCATCGGCGACATCGTGGCCCCCCGCGAGCCGCGGGCGCTACCAGGGCTACACCGGGGCGACGTTCGCACTGTCCACGGTGGCCGGGCCGCTGCTCGGCGGGCTCATCACGGACAATCTGAGCTGGCGGTGGATCTTCTACATCAACATCCCCATCGGCATCGTGGCCCTGGTCGTCATCTCGTCGGTGCTGCGGATGCCGTTCACCCGGTCACGGCACGACATCGACTATCTGGGCACCGTCCTGATGACGCTGGGGGTGTCGTCCGCCCTGCTCGTGACGGTGTGGGGCGGCACCCAGTACGCGTGGGGGTCGCCGCTGATCATCGGCCTGGCCGCCTCGGCAGTGGTGCTCGTCGCGCTCTTCGCCCTGTGGGAGCGGCATGCCGCCGAACCGATCCTCCCGCCCCACCTCTTCCGCAGCGGGATCTTCAGGGTGGCGTCCTCCGCCAGCTTCCTGCTGTCGATGGTCCTGTTCGGCGCCCTCATCTACATGCCCGTCTACCTCCAGCTGGTCGACGGGGTGTCGGCCATGGTGTCGGGACTGCTGGTGATCCCGATGATGGCCGGCGTGCTGGTGGCCTCGGTCGGCTCGGGCCAGATCGTCACGCGGACCGGCCGCTACAAGATCTTTCCGGTGGTCGGCGCCGTGCTGATGGGCCTGGGCATGTGGCTGCTGAGCCATCTCGGCCTGCACACCTCCCATGTCACCATGAGCCTCTACCTGGTGGTGCTGGGTGCCGGGTTCGGCATGATCATGCAGATCATGGTGCTGGCCACCCAGAACGCCGTCGAGCCGACGGAGCTCGGCACGGCCACCTCGGCGGTGATGTTCTTCCGGTCCCTGGGCGGGGCGTTCGGCACCTCGCTGTTCGGCGCCATCTTCGTCGCCGGCCTCGGGCACTGGTTGCCGCGCCTGCTGCCGGCCTCGGTTTCGGGCTCGATCCACCTGCAGGGGAACTTCTCCATGACCCCCGCCCAGCTGCACGCCTACCCGGTCGCCATCCAGAACGGCATCCTCGAGTCGTTCGTCCGCTCCCTCCACACCGTCTTTCTGGTGGGTGTGCCCCTGGCCGTCCTCACCTTCGGCATCACCCTCCTGCTGAAGGAGCAGCCCCTGCGCACGTCGTCCCGGTCTCGAGCGGGTCAGCGAGGACGTCGCCATGGCCGGTGGCATGGCCGGTTCGGCCGACGCCGAGATCGACGAGGGCGTGCTCGACGCGGGCGGCGACGGCGGGACGGCTGCAGACGGCGGCCACCCACCGGGTGTCGGTGCGCTGACCCCCTGACGCCGGGGGCGGGCCGGGCCCGCCGGTGCGGCCCGTCCTACGACGTCGGGCAGGTGAAGGTCAGGTTGGGCTGCTGGGCCGTGATCGGCTGGGCCAGGCACCCCTTGCGCAGCTCCGACAGGGCCTGTTCGAAATTGGTCTGGCCCGGTTCGACCGCCAGGGAGGTCTCGAGGTAGTGCTCCGCCTGGGCGTTGTCGTGGTGCTCGGCCGCGATGATCGCCAGGATCGACAGCGCAGCCGGCGAGTAGGGCTCGAACATCAACGCCTGCCGGGCGCTCTGGGCGGCGCCCGTCTGGTCACCCGACCCGCCCTGGTACTGGGCCAGGGTGGTCCACAGGGACGCATTGGTGGGGTCCCGGGAGATGGCCTGTCGGGCGGCGGCGATGGACGCCGCCGTCTGGGTCGGGTCACGGGTGCTGCCGGCCAGGGCGTTGTGGGCCTTGGCCAGCTCGGTGGGCCCGTCCGACCACGGGAAGAGAATGTTGGTGGCCGAGCCCGCCGGCCCGACCGCCAGCTGCGGGAGGTTGTCGGCGTCCTTGTAGTACGCCTGCTGCAGGACGATGTCCCCGGCGAGCAGCCACAGGGCGGGGAGCAGCGCCACGGCCGCGCACACCAGCGTGGCCGGCCGCACCCAGGTTGGCAGGGCTCCCCGCCGCCGGACCGGGCCGCCGTCGCCCGTGTCGGGTGGTGGGCTCGGATCGCGGAGGGTGAGCACGGCCGCCCCCAGGGCCAGGAAGGCCAGCGGCGTGACCGAGGTGTTGAGCGGCTCGGCCAGCTCGCTGGCCAGAATCACGGCCGCGAAGCCGAGCAGCGGGCCGTGCCGGTGCAGCGATCCGAAGACGATCCACCCGAGGAACAGGGCCAGGCCGATGATGCCGTACGTGACCAGGATCTCGATGATGAAGTTGTGGCCGTCGACGAAGATGGTCCCCCCGCTCCGGGCCACCGCCTGGATCGGGTACAGGTGTCCGGTGGCGGTGCGGAACTGGCTGGGTCCGTAGCCGATCAGGGGCTTGTGCGTGAAGGCGTGCAGCCCGGCCTTCCAGGTGTCGAATCGCTGGCCGTAGGTCTCGTTGCCGGTCGAGTTGGCCGTGTGGGCGACGACGCCGGTGCCGCCGGAGATGCGGGCCAGGACGGAGCCGACCACCACGGTGACGGGGATGCCGGCTGCGAACACGACCGGCCACGTGAGGACGCGCCGGGCCGTGGCCGAGCGGCGCTCCGGCTCCTGCTGCCACCACTTCCAGGCGACCTGGGCCGCCACCCACAGCCCGACGACCACGCCCAGCAGGGCCGGCAGCCGCTCACCGGAGATGCCGAGGGCGGTGCCGACGACGGCCAGCACCGGCCACCACCGCTTTGGATTGGCGATGAAGCGGGGGGCGACCAGCGCCAGGGCCGCCGCCAGCAGGGCCCCGAAGAAGACCGGGTTCCCGAGGATGCCGTCGGCGATCCCGCTGTCGCTCTCGATGCCGACGCTGTTGAGGCCGATGAACTGCTGTCCGAAGGCGAGCACGGCGTTGACGACGGCACCGGCGATGAGCGCGTTATCGAGCCAGTCCCGCCGGGTGCGGCCGATGCCGGTCCCGAGGCCGAAGCACCCGGCCACCATGGCGAAGAACACCCACCCGGTGCCGTGCTGGTAGATGCCGAAGAACGAGAGTCCCACCGAGGCCGAGAGCACCGCCGAGAGGAAGCCGACGGCCAGAAATCCGGCGGCACAGCGGGCCGCCCACACCTCGGTGGTGGAGCGGGCCGTCGGACCGCCCATCACCCGGGCGGCCAGCAATGGCAGCCCGGCGATGCCGAGGACGATCAGCACGGCCATCTCGGGCGCGAACACCGAGGTGTTGATCCGGGGCAGCTTGGCCACCGTCAGCAGGAAGGCCCCGACGGCGATGTAGGTGCCGTACCGCTCGGGCAGGGCCGCGGGTGCCTCCCGGCCGCGCTGGGCCGCGGCCCGCTGCGCATCCCGGCGGGCCTGGCTGCCCTTGGCGGGCGCCGGCCGGGTGGCGGTGGCCGTGGCGCCGCGTGCGGCCGACCCCTTCGCCTGGGGCCCGGCCGCCGCCGGCCGGGCCGCACCGGTGGTCGGTTGCTTCGTCGATGCCGGCTTGGAGGGTGCGGTCGACTTCGCCCGCGACTGGGCCTCGACCTTGGCCGCCAGCTTCTGGGTGGAGGACGGGCGCTTGCCGCTCTTGGAGGGCTTCCGGGGCGCGGGCTGACCCGAACCGCTCCCGGCGCCAGCTCCCTTGGGTGTGCCGTCCTTGGGTGTGCCGTCCTTAGGTGTGCCGTGTTCCGGCTTCTCTTCGTCCCCCATCAGACTCAGCTACCCACCTTCGGTTCTGCGGTCATCGAGTGGCGCTCGCCGTCGCGGGCCGCAACAGCATAAGGGACCGGACCGGCCCAACCCTGGCACGGTCGTCGGCCTGCCGGCCGCGGCGGGCACCCCGGTGGCCCCCCGGCGTCACGACGGAGGTTCAGGTGGCCAGGGGCTCGTTGGCCACCTCGGCGACCATGCGGCGCCGCTCTTCCGCATCGGCCTCGCCCGGCTCCGGGTCGTGCAGCGCAAAGACGGCGATGACCAGGCCCACGGCGGCGCAGCCGGCGGCGATGACGAACGAGAGCTGGTACCCGGCCGTGAGGGCGGCCCGCGGCGGGACCCCGGCGGCCAGCCGGTCGGCGGTGCGGTTGGTGGCCACCGTCCCGAGCACGGCCAGCCCGACGGCCGCGGCCACCTGCATCGAGACGTTCACGATGCCCGAGCCCAGCCCGGCGTCCTCGTTGGGGACGTCGGACATGGCCATGGCCAGAAGCGGCATGAACGACAGGCCTGCGCCCAGCCCGAGGAGGAAGTAGGCGGGGAAGAGCTCGGTGAGGTAGTGGGGATGGACGCCGGCCCTCGACAGCAGCAGCAGACCGGCGACGACGGCGACGATGCCGGGGACGAGGATGCGCTTGTTGCCGAAGCGCGCCACCAGGTGGGCGGTGATCCCCGTCGACAGGGCGCCCAGGGTGAGCGACAGCGGCAGAAAGGACAGCCCGGTGAGGATCGGGCTGTAGCCGAGCACCTTCTCGAAGAAGAGCGCGCCCAGAAAGAACGTGGCGAACATGCCGGTGTTCAGAAAGCCGCGCACCACGCTGGACCGGGCCAGCGTGGGGATGCGCAGGATCGACAGGGGCATGATCGGGTTGGCCACCTTCGACTCGAGCACCAGGAACGCCACCAGGCAGCAGACGCTGGCTCCCCCGAAGCCGAGGGTGTGCAGGGATCCCCAGCCGTAGGTGGGGACCGTCACGATGGCGAAGATCCCGAGCACCAGGCAGATCGTGATGAGCAGCGAGCCGGCGACGTCGACGCCTCCCCTGATGCCGATGCCCACGTTCTCCTGGACGAGGGCGCGGCCCATGACGAAGGTGGCGATGCCGATGGGCACGTTGATGAAGAAGATCCAGTGCCAGTTGACGGTCTGGGTCAGCACCCCGCCGACCAGCAGGCCGATGGACCCGCCACCCACGGCTACGAAGATGTAGGCGCTCATGGCCCGGGCCCGTTCGTTGGCCAGGGGGAACTCGGTGACGATGATGGCGATGATGACCGATCCCGACATGGCGCCCCCGGCGCCCTGGAGGAACCGTCCCACGATGAGGGTGGCCTGGTCGGAGGCGACGCCGCACATGACCGACGCGGCCGTGAACACGGCGATCCCGCTGAGGAAGACCTTCTTGCGACCGATGAGGTCGCCGAGCCGCCCGGCCAGCAGCAGGAGGCTGCCGAAGGTGATGAGGAAGGCGTCCACCACCCACGTCAGCCCGGCCTGGGTGAAGTGCAGCTCGCGCTGGATGGCCGGCAAGGCGACGTTGACGATCGAGGCGTCCAGGGCGTTCATGAACATCCCCAGGCAGACGACGACGAGTGCCAGCCAGCGCCGGCGGTCGCCGGCCTGGTGCTCCGGCGCCGCCGTCCCGGTGGCGGCCTCCTGTGTCCGCGTCGCCGACCCGCCCTTCCGATCCTGACCCGGACCGTCCGGGCCCCCGGAACCCCCGCCGCCGCCGGTCCGCCCGACGGCGAGTTGGTAGCGGTCACGGTCGGGCTCCCTCGTGCGGGTCGGGTCCACCGCCGGCCGGCGAGTGGGAGGGGCCGGCCGCCGGGCTCCCGGCGACCCGCCCCCACAGTGGAATCGAGGCTAGCGAGCCGCCCGGGGGAGCCATGCGCCGGGGCGTGCCGGGCAAACGCCGTGGCCGGAGAAGGGCCCCGGCCGACCCCGGCCGACCGTCCCCGCCCGGTCCCGGAATTTGAAGTGCAACGCCCATGGCCCCGAGGTTCCACGGGTGGTAGGAACAGGGAAGTGGGAGACGGAGACCGGTCCAGTGGGCAACGGGTGGATCTGACGCCCGCGCCGGTCCCGAGCGTCCCGGATTCGCCCAGGTCGTGGAGCGAACCGATCGACGTCGCCCTCGAGCGGGTGCGCGACGAGGTCATCATCGAAACCGGCGGCGCCGTCGACGGCCATATCCCCGCGCTGGCGGCCATGGATCACAAGCTGTTCGGACTGGCCCTGGCGTCCTGTGACGGGTTCGTCTACCGGGTGGGCGACACGGACGCCCCGTTCACTATGCAGTCGGTCGCCAAGCCGTTCGTACTGGCGCTCGCGCTGCGCGACGTCGGCTGGGACGGGTTCGAGCGCCAGGTCGGCGTGCAGCCCGGCCCGGAGGCGTTCGATGCCACCAACCTGGACGTCGCCACCGGGCGCCCCATCAACCCGATGGTCAGCGCGGGCGCCATCGTGACGACCTCGTTGGTGAAGGCGTCGGATCCGCTCGAGCGGTTCGAGCGCATCCGCGCCATGCTGTCGGCCTTCGCCGGCCGCGAGCTCGTGCTCGACGAGGCCGCCCTCGCGTCCCAGAGAGCGGCCGGCGATCGGGAGCGGTCGCTCGCCGGCGCGCTGCGTGACGCCGGTGCGATCGGCGGCGACGTCGACGAGGCCCTCGACGTGTACTTCTGCCAGTGTGCGTTGTCGGTGACCGCCGCCGACCTGGCGGTGATGGGCGCCACCCTGGCCAACGGGGGCGTCAACCCCCTGACCGACAAGGTGGTGATCGACCGGGACGTCATGGCCGGCGTGCTCACCGTCATGTCGACCTGCGGCATGTACGACTATGCCGGCGAGTGGATGCTGCGGGTGGGGATGCCCGCCATCAGCGGGGTGTCGGGCGGCGTCATCGCCACCACTCCCGGCCAGTTCGGCATGGGGACGTTCAGCCCGCGGATCGACGACCACGGCAACAGCGTGCGGGGGGTGTCCGCCATCGAGATCGTGTCGAAGCGCTTCGGCCTGCACATGATGCGGGTGCCGAACCGGCCGGCGAGGCCCGTGTACCTGGCCTCGACCGCCGATCTGACGCATTCGAGCCGGAAGCGCAACGAGGCCGAGGAGTACGGGCTCAGCCGGTCCGGGAACCAGATCGCCGTCTGCGGCGTGGAGGGCGACATCGAGTTCGCCGACACGGAGGCGCTGGTGCACTCCCTGGGCAAGGTGCCCTTCGTGGAGTCGGTCAGGTGGATCGCGCTGGACCTGCACCGGATCACGAGGCTGCACTCGGCGGCCACGCCGATCCTCCGGTCGCTCGTGGCCGAGGTGCTGGCCGGTGAGGCCACCCTGGCGCTGGCCGATCCCGACCACCGGATCGGCGGGGAGGTCGCCGCCGTGCGCTTCCCCACCCTCGACGACGCCCTGGCATGGTGCGAGGACCAGCTGCTGGCGGAGATCGGTGCCGAAGGTGGAGGCGACCCGGGCGAACTGCCCATCGAGGTCGAGGCCACCCGCGCCGTCACCCACTGATCGTCGGGGACCCCGGAGCTGTCTTGGGCGACGGGCCCCGGCCGGACCGGCCCGCGTAGCCTGGCGCCATGTGCCGCAACATCACCACCCTCAGGGGACTGCAGCCGGCGGCGTCGCCGGACGAGATCGAAGCTGCCGCCAGGCAGTACGTCCGGAAGGTCAGCGGGGTGCAGTCGACCACCGAGCGCACCGAGGGCGCGTTCGAGCTGGCGGTGCAACGGGTCACGGCGGCGACCGCCGAGCTGCTGTCCGGCCTGCCGCCCCGCCGACAGCCCCCGCCGACGTTGCCGCCGCTGCGGCGCCGGACCGCGTAGCGGGGCCCGTCGTCGGCGGGACCGGCACCCGGCGGCTGGTGCATGATGGCTCCGGCCGGCGATGGTCGCCGCCGTCGCGGGAGGGTGCCGTGGACTGGGAGACCGCAGGACGGGGTTGGGGTGCCCGTTCGCTGGAGTGGGCCTATCTGTTCGAGCCGTACGCGTGGCCGGCGAACGAGTCGCTCTTCGATCGCCTCGAGGTGGAGGAGGGCGTGCGGCTGCTCGACATCGCCTGCGGCTCGGGCCTCGCCGCCCAGCGCGCCGCCCGCAGGGGGGCCGTGGTCGCCGGCGTGGACGCGGCCGAGCCTCTGGTGACGATCGCCGGGGCCAGAACTCCCGGCGCCGACTTCAGGGTCGGCGACATGTTCGCGTTGCCGTTCGCGGACGACAGCTTCGACGTGGTCACCAGTTTCAACGGGATCTGGAAGGGCTGCGAGGGAGCCCTCGTCGAGGCCCACCGGGTGCTCGTGCCGGGCGGCCGGATGGGCCTGACCTTCTGGGGTCGCCTGGAGCGTGTCGGCCTGCTGCCGTTCTTCATGAAGGTCATCGAACTCTCGCCGCAGGAGCACGGGGCCGCCAGCATGGAACAGGGGGACACCGGACGTCCCGGCATCATCGAGGAGATGCTGTCGGCCGCGGGGTTCGCGGTCACCGGGCGGGGAGCCGTCGACGTCGTCAACGAGTGGCCCGATGTGGCCACGGCCGTCCGCGCCCTGGCCGCCGCCGGGCCGTCGGTGCCGGCCATCGAGGCCGTCGGCTACGACGCCTACTGCGGGGCGCTCGAGGATGTGCTGTCGCCGCTCCACCATCCGGACGTCGGCATCCGGATCACCTCCGAATTCGGGTGGGTCACGGCCCGGGCCGGGTGACGGTCGGCCGTCGCAGGTGAGGGGTGGGGCTACCTGCCGGCCCCGACGTCCCGGCCGTGCAGCATCGCCTGCCAGGCGACCGCCGGGGCGCCCTTCCAGCCCGTCGCCTTGACGGCCTGGGCGAACTCGGTGCCGGCGATGGCCAGCCCCACGATCCCGAGCAGCACCTCGAACGTCCATGCGGCGGTCAGCCAGGCGCCGGACAGGTCCAGCAGCAGGCCGTAGGGCACCCACGACAAAATCCACAAGGTGACGCCCAGGCGCAGCCGCACGCCCCGATCCTCCCAGGTCGGCCGGCCCCGGAGGGCGGCCCACGGCCCCCGGTCGCGGGCATTCCGGGTGCGGGACGGGACGCCGCGGGTTACGCTCGCTGCGAAGCGCGGCCAGACCCCCGTTCCCCGCCGTGCAGCACCCCAACACCGATTCATCGTGCGGCCGGCGGTGCCCGCCCGTCCCGGCCACCACCAGGAGGACTCCGATGCCCGTCGACACCCTGTTCGTCTACTCCGGCGTGTACGCCAGGGTCGAGGACGCACTGGCCGACTACGACGCCGTCCACGTCCTGCACACCGAGGCCGGGTTGATCGACGCCTACGACGCCGCCGTGGTGGAGCGGAAGGCCGACGGCAAGGTGAAGATCGCAAAGAAGCACGAGACGCCCACCCGGGTGGGCGGGGTGCTCGGGGGTGGCGTGGGTCTCGCCACCGGGTTGGTGATCGCGCTGTTCCCGGCTGCGGCCATCGGGGGTGGACTCCTCCTCGCCACCGGTGGTGGTGGCGCCCTGCTGGGCTCGCTGGCGGGGCACGCGGCCGCCGGCATGAGCCGGAGCGATCTGAAGGAGCTGGGGGAGGAGCTCGACAACGGCCAGGCCGGCCTGGTCGTCGTGGCCGTCTCGGACATGAAGGCAAAGGTCGAGTCGGCCATGAAACGGGCCCAGAAGATCCAGGCCAAGGAGATGAAGGCCGACCAGAAGGCCATCGAGGCCGACGCCAAGGCGGACACCGCCTAGCAGCGCAGGGGCCGGTCCCGAGGGGCCCGTCCTCCGGCGGGTCCCGGCACGGGTCCGCAGGGGCCCCTGGCGCCGAGCCGGAACGACCGACAACCGCGAGACGAAGGAGATCCACCAATGCTTGCCTACGACTACCCGCTTGCTGGCGTCCTGTGGACCATGCTGGAGTTCTTCCTGTTCGTGATCTGGATCTGGATCCTGATCATGATCTTCAGCGACATCTTCAGGAGCCACGACCTGGGTGGGTGGGCGAAAGCCCTCTGGGTGATCTTCATCATCATCCTCCCCTTCCTGGGCGTCCTCGTGTACCTCATCGCCCGTGGCGGGAAGATGCACGAGCATGCCGTCAGTGACGCCGCCCGGCAGAAGCAGGCCTTCGACGCCCAGGTGCGCGAGGCCGCCGGCTCGAGCACGGCCGACGAGTTGGCCAAGTTGGCCGACCTCAAGGAGAAGGGCGTGCTGAGCGACGGCGAGTTCCAGGAGCAGAAGGCGAAGCTGCTCGGTTGACGGGTGGCTCCTCCCACAGGTCGTCCCGGCCGCGGGGCCGCCGTGCCTGACCTCGGAGGTGGCTGCCGGTGACGGAAGCCGCGCCCAGCACCGCCACGTCCCCGGCCTCGGCCAAGAAGGGCTGGCTGGCCCTGGTCGCCCTGGCCACGGCCCAGTTCGTGATGGTGCTCGACCAGTCGGTGATGAACGTCTCCATCAGCGCGCTGGTGAAGGACTTCAACACCACGGTGACCACGATCCAGGGGGTGATCACCCTCTACTGCCTGGTGATGGCCATGCTCATCATGACCGGGGCCAAGATCGGCGACATCATCGGCCGGCGCCGGGCCTTCGTCATCGGCCTGGTCATCTACGCCTGCGGGTCGGCGGTGACGGCGGTCTCCCAGACGGTGGTCCAACTGGCGCTCGGCTGGTCGGTGCTCGAAGGGATCGGCGCCGGGCTCGTCCTGCCCGCACTGGCCGCGCTGATCGCCGGCAACTTCGAGGGGACCCGGCGCAAGGTCGCCTACGCCATCATCGGTGGCGTGGCCGGTGCCGGGATCGCCATCGGTCCGATCCTCGGCGGGTGGGCGACGACGAACGTCACCTGGCGCATCGTCTTCGCCGGCGAGGTCCTCCTCGTCGCCTTCATCCTCGTCATGACACCGAAGGTGCACGACGCCGAACGCCCGAGTCCCTGCCCCCAGACTCGACTACGTCGGCTCGGTACTGTCCGCCGCCGGTCTCGGGGCCTTCGTCTTCGGGGTACTCCAATCGAGCACCTGGGGCTGGCTGAAGCCGAAGAACTCGCCCATCACCATCTTCGGGTTCTCCCTGACGATCTACGTGATGGCGGCCGGCGTGGCGCTGATCTGGGGATTCGTCACCTGGCAGCGCCACCGCGAGAAGGTCGGCCGCGACCCGCTGGTCCATCTCAGCCTGGCCCGGGTGCCCTCGGTGCGGTCGGGGTTGATCGGCCTGTTCAGCCAGAACCTGATTCTGATGGGTGTGTTCTTCGTGATCCCGCTGTACCTCCAGCTCGTCCTGGGGCTCGACGCCCTCGAGACCGGGATCAAGATGCTGCCGGTGTCGATCACGATGTTCCTGACCTCCGCCGTCGGCTCGCGACTGTCGAACCGCTTCGCGGTGCGGGCCATCGTCCGGGCGGGGCTGCTCGTGACGATCGCCGGGGCGCTGATCCTGCTCGTGACGATCCGGCCCACGCTGTCGAGCGCGGGGTTCGCCGTCGGCATGGGCGTCCTCGGCGTCGGGATGGGGCTCATGGTCTCCCAGCTCGGCAACGTGGTGCAGTCCTCGGTCGAGGACTCGGGGCGGAGCGAGGCCGGCGGGCTCCAGTACACCGGCCAGCAGCTCGGCTCGTCGCTCGGGGTCGCCCTCATCGGCGCCATCGTGCTCATGGGCCTCACCAGCACCTTCATCTCGAACGTGGAGAAGGATCCGAGGATCAGCACGGAGATCGCGACCCAGGTGGGCGTGGCCGCCGGCTCGAATACCAACTTCGTGGCGTCCGACGAGGTCCACGCGGCCGCCACCGCCGCCGGTCTCGACCCGGCCACGGCCTCGGCCATCGTCGAGGACTACGAGGCCGCACAGCTCCGCTCGCTCAAGGCCGGGCTGCTGGCCGCCGCCCTGCTGGCCCTCCTGTCGCTGGCGTTCACCCGGGAGCTACCCCACGAGAAGCCGGAGCCGACGAGGAAGGAACCCGAGCCCGAGCCCGAGCCGTCGGGTCGTGAGGGACGAGCGTCGTCAGGCCGTCACGTCGGCGCCCCGGCGCTGCGCCCGCAGGTGCTCGGCACCGGCCGGCGACACCGCCACCGAACGGCCGGGCCCGGGCCCATCGAGCCGCTCGATGAAGCCCCGGTCGTTGGCGTCCTCCCACACGGTGAGGCGCGGGCACGACGTCCGCCACGCCTCCATGACCTCGTCGTAGGGGCGCGGACCGGGCCCCAACCATTCGAGGAGATCGAGGATCAGGCTGTCGACGGTGTCGGACATAGGACGTACCTGTAGCTTCGCGCGCCACTGCGGGCCACGTGTCCGGATGCGGGTGCGCCCGGGCCGTCCGGCGTCCCCGCTACGGGCGGGTATGCCGTACCGGGTGCGAGGTCCGGGGAACGCCACCGGGTACGGTTGACCCACGCCAACCGGGCGCCCGGAGCACCCCTGCGACGAGGAGAGGCGATGCCCGATTCCCCAGCTTCGATGCAGGCGGATCCGTCCACGGCTCCCGTGGCCAGCGCCGATCAGGCGACCTTCGACGCCGAGTCTCCGGGTCGAAGCCAGGTGAAGAAGGTCGGTCTGTGGCTGTTCCTCCTCCTCGTCGCCGTCGGGATCGTCCTCATCGCCGTGTTCTTCGACGGGGTCCGTCACTGGATCGCGTTGCACACGGGCACGCTGCACGGAGGACCGGATCTCTACTACAACTTCTGGTCCGGGTTCGGCTCCGACCTCGGAGAGGCCACCCTCATCAGTGCCGTCGCCATCGGGGTGTACACGGGCGTACGGAAGGTGAACTGCCACACCAAGGGGTGCTGGAGGATCGGTCACCATCCGCTCGACGGGACCCCGTACATCCTCTGCAAGCACCACCACCCGCACGTTCCCAGCGGCGGTGCATCCCAGGAGCACATCCTCGAGCAGCACCGGAGGTACAAGGCAGCTCAGGCGGCGACGAAGCACTGACGGACCCCTGCGTCGCTCCTCCCGCCGAGGCCCGTACCCGGATCCACCTTCCCATCGACCGAGCGGGCGCCGGACGGTTACCGGCGGGGGAACGCCTCGTTCACGGGACGGCGTCGGCGACGACGGTGGACGACACCGCTAGCCCGAGAGTTGTCGGTAGTGCTGGCGCCAGATGAGCCGGTAGACGCGGGTCCAGCGGGGGATCGAGCGCAGGCCCGGGATGAACGGCAGCAGCACCAACAGCAGGGTGAGGCCCATCATGATGGCCCAGACCTCGAGGTCACCGTTCGACGACGAGTTCATCGGCGGGACCTGATACCAGAGGGTGTAGAGCCACAGCCAGGCCTGGCCCGGGTAGTTGCCCGTCTCGTTCATCATGCCCCACTGGTCACCGGACAGATGCTGGCTCTGGGCCAGATCGGCGAGGTAGCTGCCGTCGGCGATGAACAGCAACGGCTTGGTGTAGTCCGTCCCGTAGAACTGGCCGGAGCTCAGCAGCGCGCCGTCGAGGGCGCCGCTGCGGGCCATGGAGGTGAGCGAGCCGATCATCGTCGCCACCGGCCCGTAGTCGCCGGCGGGGACCGTCAGGGTGCCGTCGTCGAAGGTGGCGTTGGCCACGGCCTTCTCGTAGGCAGCCGTCCAGTCGGCCTGCTGGTCGGCCGAGGCCGCCGAGTAGGTCGGCGAGGGCGGCGGCCAACTCCGGCCGGTCGGGCAGCGTGCTGAGCGGCGACAGCACGTAGTCCTGGGCGGTGTCGATGGGATGGTGCACCCCCGCCCAGTTCTCGGGCGAGAACGGGCCGATCGACTGGGACGCGCCCGGTGTGCCGTTGTAGGGGGGGCCGTACTGGGCGGTGCCGCTCGTCCCGTCGAGCTCGGTGATGGCCGTCTGGGCGAAGTCGACCGGGTTGGCGGTGGACCACGACTTGACGGTGACCGGCCTGTCGTCCGGCGACGAGAACAGGACCGCGAGCCCCACCACCAGCAGAATGACGACCACCAGGGCGACGAGGAACTCCTTGACCAGGTCGTACGGCAGGTACTTCCCGTGCCACTCCTCGACGTCGCGGTCCGGGTTGAACCGCCGACGCCGACTGGTGGGAGTGCGGTCGGTGGAGGCGCTCACGACGGACCCGCACCGCTGGTCGTGGCCTCGTCGACGGTGGGCTCGGTGTCCCCGGAACGCTGATCGTGCAGGGCGAACGGCGGCACGACGCCGCGCCGACGGACGAGCAGGACGTGGATGCCCACCAGCAGGACGACGACGAGCGGTAGCAGCATGATGTGCCACATCAGCATCTGGCCGAAGTTCGTGACCGTGAAGATCGCCCCGGCGCCGGTCGAGTTGATGCCGTCCTTGGCTTGGGTGCTGATCCACTGGGAGTCGAAGTTCTGCTGCGACAGGTAGCCGGTGAAGGCGGCCCCGACCGACACCAGGAAGGACACGACCCCGGTGATCCACGTCGCCCGCCGCCGGCCGCGCCAGGCGGCCATGAAGAACTTCCCCCACAGGTGGATGACCATGGTGAAGAAGAAGACCTCGACGCTCCACAGGTGGAGCGAGTTGAAGAACAGCCCGGTGGTGGAGGTGTGCCACCAGGTCGGACCGAAGATGGCCAACACCGTCCCGGTCACGATGACCACGACCAGCGCCGCCAGCGTCAGCACGCCGAAGACGTAGATCCACGACGCCACGTACGAGGGTTGACGGTCCGGCAGAAGGCGCTGCGGCGGCAGGGCGTCGACGGCGGCATGGCGCAGCTTGGCCGTCCACTGATCGGCGTCTTCGGGCAGGTCGGCAGCCGGATCGGCAGCATCGGCCGGATCGGCCGGCCGTCCGGTCCCCGGCTCGACTCCGACGGTCATCGGTCCCGCTCTCCATGACGACGGAACGGGATGAGGATGGCGGCGATGAACACCACCACCATCAGGCCGATCACGACCAGATTGGCCACCGACAACTGGATGAACCCCCAGTGGACGTAGTGACCCGGTCTGCCCAGATCGATCACACTTCCGAGAACTGCGGCCAGCATGTGCATCGGATGACCTCCTGATCATGAGGTTAAAAATCGCCGGGCGGGTTCCTTAGGGCCAAAGGTCACAGCCTTGCGGGGAAGAGGTCGGCTCCTACCTGATGACCGGCGACAACCCGCCGGGTGAAGGGCGTGCCCCGGAGTTCACCCGCACCGGTGGGGTCACCTGGGTCTACGATGCGCGCTCGGGGAACGCCTCGGCGTGGACCTGCACTAGCTGTTCCGTCCGCCGTCTCCCTGGTCGGGGTGCGGCGCACGCAGCTCAAGCGGAGACACCCCATCAGATGGAGGAGTGGTCGTCGTGCCACCACTGTCTGCGGCAACTGCTCCCGACCGAGCGTCGGCAGTGCCGTGCGCGCTGTGCCGTGACCCTCAACCGGCAGAGGAAGTTGCCGATACCAGAGAACGCCCTGTCGCAGAAAGGTTCGCGTTCCGATGGATGGCCACGAATATGATCTTGCCCACATCGGAACTGGACCATTGGTCCATCGTGCCGGATGGCGTGGAGATCGTCCCGACCGGAAGGTCGGTCGGTCGACGGATGCAACCACCACCGCCTTTCAGGCTGAACCAAGAGGGGTGGTGAGGCGGATATGAGGTCGCCTGGTGAAGGCGGGTCCACGTTGCGGTTCTGGCGCAGGTCGGAGGCGGTTCCGGCCCGTGCGCATGGCGGACTGGTCGCTCCTCGTTCACCACGGCGTCGCGGCCGGGCAAGGAGCGGCTTCCGTTCGAGTGCGGTGACGCTGTCGATCGCGCTGGTAGTCGCCGGTCTGCCGGCGTCCATCGCGGTCGACGTGATCGGCGCGCCCCCGGCGGCGGCCGTCAGTCCGGGACTGGGTGCCGCCTTCGACTGCACCCCCGCCACGATCTACGGCGTCGCCTCGGCCGGGACGATCTATTCGCTGGACACGGCGTCGATCGGGACCGACAGCAACGCCACATCGGTCACCGCATCCACGGCGTTTGCCGGCGGAAGCCTCAATGCGCTGGGAATCACCGATGGTGGCAGCGACGCCTACGCGATCCAGACGACCAGCGGGGACATCGAGCAGTACGACGCCGTGGGCGAAACGTGGACGCATGTCGGCACCTCCACCACCGCAGACGAGATCAAGGGTGCGGTGGACCCGCTCAACGGGGACTACTACTTCGGTACCACCGACAACGACATCTCGATGTACGACCCGACCTCCAACACGGTGACGATGGACGTCCTGACGGTCACGGCCGGGGGATCGGGCGGCAACGGTGACCTCGCATTCGACAAGGCCGGGGACATGTATCTCGTCTCCAGCGAGACGCTGTCGGTATTGACGGAGGCACAGGTGGCCGCAGGTGGCAGTGTCACGGCCGCCAGCATCTCTACCTCGTTGCCGGTGGATGCAAACGGCGTCACCTTCAACAGTGTGGGCTACCTCTACATCGCCGACAATGCGGCCACCTACCGGATCGATCCCGGCACCGGTACCCAGTCCGGTGTCGTCACCACCCAGACGGCGGCGACGGTCGACCTCGCGTCGTGCACCTACAACCCGACACTGATATTGCAGAAGAACGTCACATCACGATTTGCGCCCACGGACCAGTTCAATCTCTCGATCACCGGTGACGGGCTCGCGCTCAACAACACAGCCACGACAACCGGATCGGCCACGGGAGTGCAGGCGAAGGAGGCGGGACCGGTCCCGGCCCTGGCCTCGACGACGTACACGTTCAGCGAGACGGCCGCCAGCGGCAGTCTTTCCAACTACACGACGACGTACGGCTGTATCGACACTGCGGACGGTGACGCCGAGATCGCGACGTCATCGATATCGACCACGTCGTTCACGGTGAACCTGCCGCCGGTGTCGGGAGCCTACGGGCAGCAGGCCGTCTGCACCTTCACCAACACCCCGGTAAGCCCGCCGACGCTCCAGGTGACGAAAGCGCTGGGTGGGTCGCGGTTCGCCTCCGGCGACCAGTTCACCACCCAGATCCGGACGGGCAGCGCCTCGGGCCCGGTGGTGAACGCGACCACCGACTCCACCACCACCGGTTCCGGATCCACGGTCACGCCGGGTACCGGAACCACGGGGGTCTACACGGCGACCGCCGGCACCACCTACTACGTGACGGAAGCCCCGGCGGGCGGCGCGAACCTGGCCAACTACACGTCGACCATCACCTGTACCGACTCGTCCGGTCTCCAACCCGGCCTGCCCAACAACGCGGCCTTCTCGGGTTCGATCTCGATCACGCCGGTCAACAACGCGGTCATCTCCTGCACCCTGACGAACACGCCGGTCGTCGTGGGCCTGACGGTGGTGAAGTCCTCCACGACCGAGGACATCCGGACCGTCGGCCAGGTCGTGCCCTATTCGTTCCTGGTCACCAACACGGGCACCACCGTGCTCACGAGCATCACCGTCACCGACACCCAGACGGCCCCGTCGCTCAACTCCTCGCTGTCGGCCATCAACTGCCCGTCCAATTCCCTGGCGGCCGGGACCAACGAGACCTGCACGGCCACCTACACGGTGACGTCCGCCGACCTGGCCAACGGGTCGCTGGGCGACTCGGCCACGGCCACCGGCACCCCGCCCTCGGGGTTCCCTTCACGTCGTCGCCCTCGCCGCTCTCCATCCCGGTCACCGGGCTCACCATCGTCAAGTCGGCCAATCCCACCGTGGTCTCGGCCGCCGGCCAGACCGTCGACTACTCCTTCCTGGTCACCAACACGGGCACGACGGTGCTCACGAGCATCACCGTCACCGACACCCAGACGGCCCCCTCCCTCAACTCGTCGCTGTCGGCCATCAACTGCCCGTCGAACTCCCTGGCCGCAGGCGCCCATGAGACCTGCACGGCCACCTACACGGTGACGTCCGCCGACATCGCCAACGGCTCGGTCAACGACTCGGCCACGGCCACCGGCACCCCGCCCTCGACCGTCCCCTTCACCTCCACCCCGTCGGTCGCCACCGTGGATGTGGCCGGCCTGACGGTGGTCAAGTCCTCCACGACCGAAGACATCCGGACCGTCGGCCAGGTGGTGCCCTACGCCTTCCTCGTCACCAACACCGGCACGACGGTGCTCACGAGCATCACGGTCACCGACACCCAGACGGCGCCCTCGCTCAACTCGTCGCTGTCGGCCATCAACTGCCCGTCGAGCTCGCTGGCCGCCGGCGCCCATGAGACGTGCACGGCCACCTACACGGTGACGTCCGCCGACCTGGCCCACGGGTCGCTGGCCGACTCGGCCACGGCCACCGGCACCCCGCCGTCCGGCCCCCCGATCACGTCGCCGGCCTCGCCCCTCTCCATCCCGGTCACCGGGATCACCATCGTCAAGTCGGCCAATCCCACCGTGGTCTCGGCCGCCGGCCAGACCATCGACTACTCCTTCCTCGTCACGAACACGGGCACGACGGTGCTCACGAGCATCACCGTCACCGACACCCAGACGGCACCGTCGCTCAACTCGTCGCTGTCGGCCATCAACTGCCCGTCGAACTCCCTGGCCGCAGGCGCCCACGAGACGTGCACGGCCACCTACACGGTCACGTCCGCCGACGTCACCCACGGCTCGGTCAACGACTCGGCCACGGCCACCGGCACCCCGCCGTCGGGCACGCCGATCACCTCGTCCCCGTCGGCCGCCACCGTGGACGTGGCCGGCCTGACGGTGGTGAAGTCCTCCACGACCGAGGACATCCGGACCGTCGGCCAGGTCGTGCCCTATTCGTTCCTGGTCACCAATACGGGCACCACCGTGCTCACGAGCATCACCGTCACCGACACCCAGACGGCCCCGTCGCTCAACTCGTCGCTGTCGGCCATCAACTGCCCGTCCAATTCCCTGGCGGCCGGGACCAACGAGACCTGCACGGCCACCTACACGGTCACGGCCGCCGACCTGGCCAACGGGTCACTGGCCGACTCGGCCACGGCCACCGGCACCCCGCCCTCGGGTCCGCCGATCACGTCGCCGGCCTCGCCGCTCTCCATCCCGGTCACCGGGCTCACCATCGTCAAGTCGGCCAATCCCACCGTGGTCTCGGCCGCCGGCCAGACCGTCGACTACTCCTTCCTGGTCACCAACACGGGCACGACGGTGCTCACGAGCATCACCGTCACCGACACCCAGACGGCCCCCTCCCTCAACTCGTCGCTGTCGGCCATCAACTGCCCGTCGAACTCCCTGGCCGCCGGCGCCCATGAGACCTGCACGGCCACCTACACGGTGACGTCCGCCGACATCGCCAACGGCTCGGTCAACGACTCGGCCACGGCCACCGGCACCCCGCCCTCGACCGTCCCCTTCACCTCCACCCCGTCGGTCGCCACCGTGGATGTGGCCGGCCTGACGGTGGTCAAGTCCTCCACGACCGAAGACATCCGGACCGTCGGCCAGGTCGTGCCCTACGCCTTCCTCGTCACCAACACCGGCACGACGGTGCTCACGAGCATCACGGTCACCGACACCCAGACGGCGCCCTCGCTCAACTCGTCGCTGTCGGCCATCAACTGCCCGTCGAGCTCGCTGGCCGCCGGCGCCCATGAGACGTGCACGGCCACCTACACGGTGACGTCCGCCGACCTGGCCCACGGGTCGCTGGCCGACTCGGCCACGGCCACCGGCACCCCGCCGTCCGGCCCCCCGATCACGTCGCCGGCCTCGCCCCTCTCCATCCCGGTCACCGGGATCACCATCGTCAAGTCGGCCAATCCCACCGTGGTCTCGGCCGCCGGCCAGACCATCGACTACTCCTTCCTCGTCACGAACACGGGCACGACGGTGCTCACGAGCATCACCGTCACCGACACCCAGACGGCACCGTCGCTCAACTCGTCGCTGTCGGCCATCAACTGCCCGTCGAACTCCCTGGCCGCAGGCGCCCACGAGACGTGCACGGCCACCTACACGGTCACGTCCGCCGACGTCACCCACGGCTCGGTCAACGACTCGGCCACGGCCACCGGCACCCCGCCGTCGGGCACGCCGATCACCTCGTCCCCGTCGGCCGTGCGGGTGCCGGTGAACGTGCCGGTGCCCCCCGAGCATCCGCTCACCGTCACGAAGACGACGTCGACGACGAAGGTGACCGCCGTCGGCCAACAGATCCACTATTCGTTTTTGGTGGTGAACGGACTGAACGTGACGCTCACCGCCGTCACGGTCGTCGACACCCAGGCCGATCCTTCGTTGAATTCGTCACTCTCGGACATCTCCTGCCCGTCGACCACGCTGGCGCCCGGCGCATCGATGACCTGCACCGCCGTCTACACCACCACTGCCGCCGATGTCGCCAATGGATTCGTCGCCGACTCGGCCGTGGTCATGGGCACGCCCCCACCACTCCCCAACGGACAGCCGTCTCCGCCGATCACGTCGGATCCTTCGACGGCGGCCGTGCCGGCCACGGCACCTCCGGTTGCACCCGCCGCCCAGCCGAGTCCGATCACGCCGGTCGTGGTGAGCGTGACCGGCTGATCGTGGAGGTCGAAGGGAGCCCGGCCTGTTCCCGGCTCACGGCAGGACCGCGCGACAGGTCCTGTGGGACATCCGGGTCGGGCACTACTCGCCCGTCGCGGTCGAGACGCGGGGCTCGAGCGTCGGAGGGCGGCGATCCCGCCGGGGGGTGGCGCTGTGTGCGGCCGCGCTGTGCGGCACGTCGCTGCTGGCAGGCTGCAGTGCGGCGGCGTCGCCATCGAGCCGTCCGGTGCCGAATACGACCCAAACGACCGCTGACCACGACGTCGGCACGGTGCCGAGCGCGCCATCCGGATCGACGTTGCTGGCCACGTTCCACGCCGACACGCCGGCGCTGGCCGGCCCGGGGGGAGCGATCGTCGGAACTGTTCCGGCGACGTGGCACAGCACGCCCAGCGTGCTGCCCGTGATCGCGTCGAAGGGCGGTGACGTCGAGGTCCGCTTGGCGCAGCGGCCCAACGAATCCACGGCCTGGGTGAGTGCCTCGGACGTGGCCTTCACCTCCACTCCGTATCGGATCGTCCTCGACCTGGCCACGACCCATCTCCTGCTCTACAGGATGAACAGGCTGACCCTGTCGGCTCCCGCCGGAATCGGCACCTCCCGGTCGCCGACCCCTCCGGGGAAGTTCTTCGTGGCGTTCTTCGCACAGGCCCCCAGCGCCGGGTACGGGCCGTTCGTGATGGTGACCTCGGCCCACTCGACGTCGATTACCGACTGGGAGGAGTCGGGTGATGCCATGATTGCCATCCATGGCCCGCTCGGTGCGAGCAAAGAGATCGGCACCACCGGAGGCGAGGTGTCCAACGGGTGCATCAGGTTGCAACTCGCCGACCTCAGCCAGCTCCGGGACGTGCCGGTGGGAAGTCCCGTGGACATCGTCGCCGGATGAAGGCGGCCTCCCCGGCGGGCGCCGTGCGCCGGACCGGCCGGCGGAAGGGAACCTGCAATGGAGAGGGATGCGTGACATTGAGTAGGCGACTGTTGGCACCTGTCTCGGCGCTGCTTCTCTTTTCCGTCCTCGCCCTGGCGGGGTGCTCGGGGTCGAGCTTCCTCCTCGGGCACGACGACAACGACAGCGGCCCTGTCGACCACGGCGACCACGGCGCCGGTCCCCTTCCATAACAACCTTCAGTTGCGCCCCCAGGCCGTCCTCTCCGGCTGCAGCGCCGTGCGCGGGGGGTGGAAGGCAAGCGGTAGCGCCACCAATCCGGCGGGCCAGGCACACTCCTACCTCCTCACCGTCTACTTCACCGACAGCGCGGCGACGGTGATCGGATCGGGGACGGCGTCCGTGAATGTCCAGGGCAACACGTCGGGCCGGTGGAGCGTCACCTCCAGGTTCGTGGCGCCCTCGGCCGTGAAGTGCGTGCTGGTGGGGGTCGAGTAGGCCTGTCGGCGGAGCGGTGAAGGCATGGCTGGTCGTCGGATCGCCCGCCCGCACCGGGAAGACGAGCGGGCCGTGTGCGCCCCGATGTCGGCAGCTACGGCCACTTTCGCTCCACCGGGCACCCCACTACCTTCTGATCATGGACCGTCCGAACATCCTCGTGATCATGACCGACGAAGAGCGGTATCCACCGCCCTACGAACCGGACTCCGTCAGGTCGTTTCGGAAGTCCCAGCTCACCGCCCGGGAGTCGATCCGGTCCAGAGGGGTGGAGTTCCACCGTCACTACGCGGGCTCGACGGCGTGCACCCCCAGCCGGGCCACGCTCTTCACCGGCCAGTACCCGTCGCTGCACGGGGTGACGTCCACCGACGGCGTGGCCAAGCAGAACACCGACCCCGGGATGCAGTGGCTCGACCCGAACACGGTCCCCACCCTGGGCGACTGGTTCAGGGCCGGTGGCTACCGGACCCACTACCGGGGCAAGTGGCACGTCTCCTTCGCCGACCTGACGACGCCCGGGTCCCACGAGGGGCTCAAGGCCTCCGACGACGGCGGCAACCCGCTGCCGGCGGCGGTGGACGCCTACCGAAGGGCCGACAGGCTCGACCCGTACGGGTTCTCGGGATGGATCGGGCGCGAGCCCCATGGCGCCGACAAGTCCGACTGTGGCACGGTGCGCGACGGGGTCTTCGCCGAACAGGTGGTCGAGCTCTTCGGCGAGCTGGCGGCGTCCCGATCGGACGGTCCGTGGCTGAGCGTGGCCTCCTTCGTGAATCCGCACGACATCGCCTTCTCGGGCTTCGGGTGGGAGCAGATGCTGTGCTTCGGACCTCCCGACGACAGCGTGCCCGACGTTCCCGAGGCGCCGTCGCAGTCCGACCCGTTCACCGGGCGCCCGGCGTGCCAGGAGGCGTTCAAGGCGGTCTGGCCCCGGATGATCTTCGAGACGGCCACCGATCTCGGCTACCGCAGGCTCTACTACTACCTCCTGAAGCTGGTGGACAAGGCCATCGGGCGGATCCTCGAATCGCTCGAACAGTCGGGGATGGCCGACGACACCATCGTCGTCTTCACCTCCGACCACGGTGACCTGCTCGGCGCCCACGGGGGCCTGATCCAGAAGTGGTGCAACGCATTCGACGAGGCGACCCGGGTGCCGCTGCTCATCGCCGGCCCCGGCATCGAGCCCGGACGGGACGGTGTCGACTTGCCGACCAGCCACGTCGATCTCATTCCGACGCTCCTCGGCCTGGCCGGCATCGACCGGGAACGGGCGACCGCTGGAGTCGCCGCCCACCATGACGAGGTCCAGCCCCTGCCGGGCCGGGATCTGAGCGGGATCGTGCTCGGGGAGGTCGAACCGGCGTCCGTCGTGTCGCCGATCTACTTCATGACCGAGGACGACGTCACCAGGGGCATCACCCAGGTCAACATCCTGTCCGGCGCCGCGTTCGACCCCGTCGCACCGCCGGTCAACATCGAGTCGGTGCTGGCCACCCTCCCGACCGGTGACGGCGGTGCGCCCGAGCTGTGGAAGCTGAACCACTACTACGAGCGGCTCGACGACTGGTACGCCGCCCAGGGCGTCGCCCCGAACCCGTTTCTGGGCCCGGCCGGTCGAGGCCGACTGGGAGCTGCACAACCTGACGGTCGACCCCGAGGAGCGCCACAACCGGGCCACGGCCGATCCTGAGGCTGCGTCGAGCATGAGGTCGGTGCTCGAATCTCAGCGTGACGCCAAGCGCCGGATACCGCTCTTACGGAACGCCTGACGGGGCGGAGACGCACCCTGCTCTGACGCGGCCGTCGACCATTCGGTGAGGACCTGCTCCGTCCGGCATGCGGGATCAGGCGCGGTGCTTGGCCAGGGCGGCCGCCTCGATCCGGTCCCCGACCACCTTGTCGATGGCGCGCCAGTAGTCGAAGGCCCGCTGCCGCACCTCGTCGCGCCGGAGGCCGGCCAGCAGGCCCGACACGGTCTCGACCAGGCGGTCCCGGGCGGCGTCGTCCATCACGTCGTTGACCAGGGTGTTGCGCCTGGCCGACGTCGCTGTCCTCGGCGTGGAGGGTGGAGGCGGCGCGCACCATCTCACCGTCCGCCGCCCATACCGCGTGCTCGGCATAGGTGAGCTCGTCGGCGGCCGGCGCCTCCGCGATGGAGTTGGGGTAGTACACGGGGTCGGTGACGTTGTCCACCCGCATGGCGCCGTCCTTGGAGTAGCTGTGGACCGGTGACGTCGGCCGGTTCACCGGAATCTGCTGGTAGTTGACGCCGAGGCGCGCCCGGTGGGCGTCGGCGTAGGAGAAGCCTCGGGCGAGCAGCATCTTGTCCGGGGAGAGCCCGGTCCCCGGCACCGTGTTGTTCGGCTGGAAGGCCGCCTGCTCCATCTCGGTGTGGTAATCGGTGACGTTGCGGTTCAGGGTGAGCCGGCCCACGTCGACGAGCGGGTAGTCGCCGTGCGGCCACACCTTGGTGAGGTCGAAGGGGTTGAAGCGGTAGGTCTTGGCGTCGTCGAAGGGCATGATCTGCATCTTGAGCGACCAGCTCGGGAACTCCCCCCGCTCGATGGCCTCGTAGAGGTCGCGCTGGTGGTAGTCAGCGTCCTCGCCGGCGATGCGGTCGGCTTCGGTCTGGGTGAGGCTACTCCACTCCCTGGTCTGACTTGAAGTGGTACTTGACCCAGAAGCGCTCGCCCCCGGCGTTGACCCACATGTAGGTGTGCGACGAGTAGCCGTTCATGTGGCGCCATGACTTGGGGATCCCACGGTCTCCCATCAGCCACGTCACCTGGTGGGCCGACTCGGGCGACAGCGTCCAGAAGTCCCACTGCATGTCCGGGTCGCGGAGGTTGTTGGCGGCCAGCCGCTTCTGGGAGCGGATGAAGTTCTGGAACTTCATCGGGTCCCGGATGAAGAAGACGGGCGTGTTGTTGCCGACGATGTCGAGGTTGCCCTCGCTCGTGTAGAACCTCACGGCGAAGCCCCGCGGGTCACGCCACGTGTCCGGGGATCCCCGCTCACCCGCCACGGTGGAGAAGCGCACCACGACCTCGGTCTGCGGTCCCGGGCTGGAAGACGGCCGCCTTGGTGTAGCCGGCTCACGTCGTCGGTCACGACGAAGGTGCCGAACGCGCCGCCGCCCTTGGCGTGGGGCTGGCGCTCGGGGATGCGCTCCCGGTTGAAGTTGGCCATCTGCTCGATCAGGTAGAAGTCCTGCAGGAGGACGGGGCCGTCGGGACCGACGGTGAGCGAGTGCTCCTGGCTGGCGACCGGGATGCCGGCATCGGTGGTCGTCGGCGGCCGTGTTGGCTGTGGCTCGGCTCATGGTTCCTCGATTCGTACTCAGCGGACTGCTTCAGGCGACGTCGCTCCGGCGGGGCAACACCCACCCCGGGCGTGGGAAGTGGCAGGTGTAGCCGTTGGGATAGCGCTCGAGATAGTCCTGGTGCTCGGGCTCGGCCTCCCAGAACGGTCCGGCCGGGGTGACCTCGGTGACCACCTTGCCGGGCCAGAGCCCTGAGGCCTCGACGTCGGCGATGGTGTCCTCGGCCACCCGACGCTGTGTGTCGTCGAGGTAGAAGATCGCCGAGCGGTAGCTCGCGCCCATGTCGTTGCCCTGACGGTTCAGCGTCGTGGGGTCGTGGATCTGGAAGAAGAACTCGAGCAGGTCCCGATAGGACGTCTGGTCGGGATCGAAGGTGATCTCGATGGCCTCGGCATGTGTCCCGTGGTTGCCATAGGTGGCGTTGGCCACGTCGCCGCCGGTGTAGCCCACCCGGGTGGAGAGCACGCCGGGGCGGTTGCGGATCAGGTCCTGCATGCCCCAGAAGCAGCCCCCGGCCAGGATGGCCCTCTCGGTGCGTGGGCTCATCGGGCCACCTCCTCGGCCTTCTTCGGTCCGTCGAAAAGCGTCTTGTACTTTCCGTAGCCCTCCGCCTCGAGATCCTCGTAGGGCACGAAGCGAAGGGCGGCCGAATTGATGCAGTAGCGCAGGCCCCCCTCCTCGGGCGGCCCGTCGTCGAAGACGTGACCGAGATGGCTGTCGCCATGGCTCGATCGGACCTCGGTGCGGATCATGCCGTGGCTCGAGTCCGTCTTCTCCACCACATTGGCCGGATCGAGGGGAACGGTGAAGCTGGGCCACCCGCAACCGCTGTCGAATTTCTTGGTTGAGGCGAACAGGGGCTCACCCGAGACGATGTCGACGTAGATGCCCGCCTCCTTCTTGTCCCAGAACTCGTTGTCGAAGGCCGGTTCGGTGGCGCCTTCCTGGGTCACCGCGTACTGACGGTCGTTGAGCTTGGCGACGGCGTCGGGGGTCTTGCGGTACTCGTCTGTCATTCTGAACTCCCTCGTTCTGGTCTTCCCCAGTTCACACCCGATGCCGCTCGTGATGCGATACCTACCCGCGGGCCGGGTCGGCCACTCGGCCCGGCGCTCCGGGCTTGGGCGGGTGCGGGCGCCGTGCAGCGTAAACGACCTCTGAACTGGGAAAACGATGTGTTGCCCGGCAGGGGCCGGATCCCGGCGGTCAGGTCCACCCGCTGAGCGAGGTATCGAACATGGCCGGCGACCGCCGGGCCCATGACGGATCCGACCTGTCCCTGGCGGTGCTCGGCCCCGGTGGGCGATGCACGGGCGCCTACGGGCTCGGCCGTGGAGGCCGGCCGGCGGGTGCGGCCCGTGGGGCCCCCATCGGCGCCGACCTCCCGCTCGGGGTGCCGACCGACGCCTTCCAGCCCAACTCGTGCGTCGCCTGGATCTACGATGCGCCGTTGAAGGCGCTCCCATGGAGACCGCGGACCTGCCGGCACCGGTCGGACCGAGGGAAGTACAGGTTGCGATCCTCTCGGCGAGGAGGTCAGTGTGGGAACTTCCGAAGGCGGCCCGATGATCGGCGGCCGACTACTCCCCCCGGAGGCATCATGATGGGTGACATGTTCCCCGCTTCCGTCCACCGCGATGCGGAAATGGTCGGACAGACCGTCGTCGTCATCGGCGGCAGCGCAGGCATCGGTCTCGAGACGGCTCGACGGGCCCGGGGCGAGGGGGCCAACGTCATCATCACCGGTCGCAATGCCGACCGCCTCAAGCAGGCGGCGATCGAGGTGGATGCGCAGCACAGCGCGACCTTCGACGCCAACGACACGGCGGCCCTTGCGGACTTCTTCCAGAGCCTGCCGGAGCCGATCGACCATGTGATGGTCACGGCTGGTGGCCCCGACTACGGGGCCCTGCTCGAGATGGACGCTGCCCAGGTGCGCCAGGCGATGAGCGACCACGTGTGCTGGTCCTCGAGATTGCGCGCAATGCCGCCGGCAAGATGAGGCCTGGGGGCACGATGCTGTTCATGGCCGGCACCGCCGGCCGCCGCGTCGGCCACGGACTCGGGATCGACTCCGCCGCCACCGCCGCGCTGCCTCCGTTCACGGCATCACTGGCGCTCGAGCTCGCGCCAATCCGCGTCAACCTCATCGCCGCCGGCTTCGTCGATACCGGCCTCTCGGCATCGCTGCTCGGAGACCGGCTCGAGGAGCGCCGGAACGAGCTGCGGACGACTCTCCCGATCGGCCGCGTCGTCGGTCCGGCCGACGTCGCCGCGCTCGCCGTCCACATCATGATCAACACGGCGCTCAACGGGGCGACCTATGACATCGACGGCGGGGAGCAATTCATTTGGTGACGACCACGAGGCGCCGAACCTAGCCATGAGTGTCTGACAGTCGCCGTATGCCAGGTGGGACGGGACTCCCGTGCGGACCCCGGAGACTACCGTCGACGCGAGCCGCGTTTGCTCAGCCGCCGATGAACGGCAGCACCAGTGAACATTTCGGTGGCCTCGCCTCGGCAGGGTCGAGTGCGTTGAGCACATCCTGCAGGGCGACGTGGTCATAGATGATCGCCAAATGCTCCGAGAAGTCCTGTGAGCATTGGTTCTGGAGCAGGATGTTCCTGACGTCCGGGCCCCTGAGGAACGACGAGGTGTAGGGCGTCACCGCCTCGTCGTACTTGGTTTGGATGACCGTGTAGCGGATGCCGCGAATCGTGTCCCCGCCGGCGTCGAGTTTGGTCATGAACGGTGAGCCGACCTCCATCTCGCCGAGCGCCGGCGACAGAGCGTAGATCAGAGGATTCAATCTGTGGTGCGAGGCGAATGTGAGGAGTCCGTCCAGTGTCGTGCCGTGGTTGACCGGAGAAAACCCGATCAGCTGATCAATGACCGCAGCTCCGCCGACGAACTTTGCGAAGTAGCGGGACACCGGGCCGCCCTCGGACCACCCGACGATGTCGACCTTCCGAGCTCCTGTCGCTGAAAGCACCTGGTGGACAAATGCCGCCAGCTGGTGGGCCGAAGCGACCATGTCGCCGGTGGCCAGGAAGGGGTTGCTCTTCGGGTCGGAACCGCCGTAATTGATGGCAAAGACGCAGTACCCGTCGTTCGCGAGCAACGGCGACAGCGCGTTCCAAGCGGACGTCTCGTCGGAGAGGATGCCGTGCACGAGCACCACCGGATACGGATGTCTGGCGGTGGGCTTGCAGGAGTAGTTGTTCGCTCCGGGCGGGCTCTGCCCAGGATGGAACCAGCTCAGAGCCTCCGCGGTCGGAAACGAAAAGTCGACCGGCAACGCCTCCGCGGCGCTCGCAGCGCTCGCAGCGCTCGCAGCGCCGAACGCGGCGATGGCTGCCCCAGTGATCAGCAGAGTGCATGCAAGGCGGCGCGTAGAGTGGTTGGGCATCTCTCCCCCTCTCCTCGTCCGTGTTCGAGGACTGGGACGACCCGGTCCCCGATCGACTCCCCGCCCAAGCCGTGGTCCGAACCATAGAGAAAAAGTCGACGCTGAGTTCGGGTTCGTATCACCGTGCCCGGACAGCGCGGTCCCGTGCGCCGTGCGCGAGCGGGAGGAGCGTTTCTACCTCGACTTATGGTCGGGATGTCGGTGGAGATGATGGGACTCGAACCCACGACCCCCTGCTTGCAAAAGTGATCTCCGTGCTCGCCATCAGTGGCCGTGAGTGGACAGCAGTCGCTATATCCCAGGTGGGACTGTCCTCCCAGGCTGAACCCGGAAACTACCGTCGACGGGTGACGACGACTGGCGACACGTTTGTAGGGACAGGAGTAGGGACAGGAACTGGCCCGCGGAAGTGACTGGCCGGATCCAAGTGAATTTCTTCACGTGGCCCAGCAAGCGGGATCCGCCAATTCGCTTTGGCTCAGCAAACGGGATCCGGCCGTCTTGGCAGTTGCTCAGCGTCGCCTGCGTTCCGTGGAGGTTGTATCTTCGCCGATGACAAACCCAACGGTCCACAGGGGAGCGCGTCATGGCGTCTCGCTGGTTACCTGGTCGCTTGCGAACCTTGCTCTTCGCTGCTGTCGCCCTTCTCGTTCTAGCTCTCACTGTCGTTGCCATGCCGTCCTCGCTCCCAAGCCTGGTGCCACCCGGGGCCTCGGCGAGACCCACGCCGACGGCGGGCTCGCCGGCAGCGAGCGCGGACAGTGTCGCCAGTGCGGCGCGCAAGGCTTCACCATCGCGGTCCGTTGAGGGACTCGGCTCAAAGCTTCCGCTCCCATTTGAAGCCAACGTGGGCCAGACGGATCCGTCGGTTTTCTTTGTCGCACACGGCTCTGGATACACCGCGTACCTCACCGCAACTTCAGTCGCCATGACGCTGGAGACGCCCCAGAGTCCTCCGACACCGAAGACACTGGCGAGCCCACCTTCGAGTAAAGAGGCCGCACTGAGCATCACCTCCCTCGGGGCGAGTGATCACCCGACCGCTATTGGCGAGGACGAACTGCCCGGCAAGGACAACTATCTCATCGGCAAGAGCCCATCTCAGTGGCATCGCAACGTTCCAACCTATGGCCGCGTCGAGTTGCAGAACGTCTACCCGGGCATTGATGTCGACTACTTCGGCACGGCACGGGACCTCGAATACGACTACGTCGTCGCGCCCCGAGCCGATCCCTCCGTCATTCACATCGGCTTTACCGGAGCCTCCTCAGTCACGAGGGCACCTTCCGGGAGTCTGGTTCTCAGCACGGCGGCTGGCAGTGTCCTGGAGAAGGCGCCCACCGTCTACCAAGTGATCGATGGTGTTCACCATTCCGTGAACTCCAGTTTCACGCTGAGCGGCGGAGTGGCCGGCATCGCGCTCAGTTCCTACGATCACGGCGCGCCGCTGACGATCGATCCCACGATTGTCTATGCCTCGTACGTCGGCGGGAGTAGTGATGATCAGAACTACAGCATCACGACAGACAACGCCGGGAACATTTACGCCGTCGGCTATACGGATGGCGGCGGGTTCCCCACAGCCAGCGCCTATCAGGGCAGCTACGGCGGCGGGGTGCACGACATCGGCATTACGAAGCTGAGCCCAGGGGGCGCCAGCTATGTGTACAGCACGTATCTCGGTGGGAGTGGAAGCGACGTCGGGTACGCCATTGCCGTCGACGCAGGGGGTGATGCCTACATCGCCGGTATGTCGACCTCGACCGACTACCCGGTGGTGAACGCCTATCAGAGTTCCTACTCGGGTTCGTACTACAATGGCGTCGTCAGCAAGCTGAGTGCTGACGGCAGCACGCTGGACTTCTCCACATACGTCCATGGAGGCAATGGGTACACCGAGCTGGACGGGATCGCGGTCAATGGATCGGGCAATGCGTATGTGGCGGGCTACACGTCTGCAACAAACTTCCCAACTGTCAACCCAATTCAATCCAGCAATCCGGGGGGCGACGACGCCGTCCTCTTCGAGCTGAGCACATCGGGCAGCTCACTTGCCTACAGCACCTACCTCGGCGGTGTGAACACCGATGTGACCGGAATTAACTGTCTGGCGATCGATGCCCAAGGGGATGCCTATCTCGCGGTGACGACCGACTCCTCCGGACTCGCGACAGCCGGTGCGGCCCAGACATCATACGGCGCAGGGGCGAACGACGACCTCGTCTACAAGGTGAACTCGGCCGGATCGGCAATTGACTGGGCGACCTACATCGGCGGCAACGGCGATGACGAGTCCGAGGGCATCGCACTTGACGGGCACGACAATGTGTTTCTCGCCGGCTTCAGCAGTTCAACGAACTTCCCCACTGTCAATGCGATCTACGGCTCGAAGTCCGGAGGTTACGACGGGACACTGACGGAGATCGCTGCTGACGGCGCATCCTTCGTGTACAGCACCTACATTGGCGGCAGCAGTGACGACCTCCTGGTCGGTGTAGCCGTCGACGCCGAGGGTGATGCATACTTCGGTGGCTACTCCGAGTCGTCCAACTTCCCAATGGTGGACGCGACCCAGGGGTCGTATCCGGGCGGCAGCTATGACGGCGTCTACGGGGAGGTTGGTCCTGCCGACGGATCGTCAGCACCTCAACTGCTCGTGAGCAGCTACCTGGGTGGAACGAGCTACTCCGGTGGAAGCAACGGCACAGTGGTCTACGGCATTGCACTGGACCGATCGTTTGACCTCTACCTCACTGGGCTGACGTCGGCTAGCAACTTCACGTCCGTCCTCTCTCCGGCAATTCGCCGCTCCAGTCCACCTATGGGGGTAATCCGTCGGACGCCTTCATGGCTGAGATCGCCTTTGGCCCCTCTGGCGGCGCCTTGACGAACACTGAGGCTCCGGACGGCAACTTCTGCCTGAAGTGCTACCTCGAGGGCCACGGCGGGGACCCGGTCAACACCGAGAATGGTGACTTCTCCGAAACCTTCAACGACATCTCGATCCCCGGCCGCAGCTATCCGCTCGGAGTGACGAGGACGTACAACTCCGCCAACGCTTCTGCGAACGGGCCGTTCGGGTACGGGTGGACCTACAACTACGGGATCTCGCTCGCCGTGAGCGGGACCTCTCCAAACGAGGTGGCGACGATCACGCAGGAGGACGGCAGCCAGGCGACCTTCGACCAGCCGGCGTCGGGGAACGTCTGGCCTACATCGGCTCCCCGGTTCATCGCCACCTTGACCTACAACAGCGGCTCGTCCACATGGACGTTTCTTCGCCAAGGCCAGGTCACCTACACGTTCAACAGCTCCGGTGAACTGTCCGAGGAGACCGATCTCAACGGGTACGACACGACGCTGTCGTACTCCGGAGGAGATCTCAGCACCGTGACTGATCCGGCAGGCCGGACGCTTTCGTTCACGTGGAGTAGTGGGCGCATCACTCAGCTCACGGATGCCAATGTCAGTGGCAACACGCGGACGGTCTCGTATTCCTACGACGGCAGTGGCAACCTCGAGGACGTCACGGACGTCAACGGCGGTGACACGCACTTCCAATACAACGGCAGCCACGAGCTCACGGTGATGAAGGACCCGGTCTGCGAGGCAACGGGAGGCTGCCCCGGCATCCAAAACGACTACAACGGCAGCGGCGAGGTGGATTGGCAGAAGGACCAGCTCAACAGGGAGACAACCTTCTCCTATTCGGGTAGTCCCCAGAGCGCGGCCGGCGGGACCACCGTCACGACGGATCCGGCAGGCAACGAGGTCGAGGACGGCTACCAGTGGGGGCTGCTCATCTCCACCACGGACGGCTATGGAACGAGCGACGCCGCCACGAGGTACTACGGCTACGACCCCTACACCCTGGCGCTCACGACTGAGGTTGATCCGAACGGGAATGTCATGGCCTACACGGTCGATGCGTCCGGCAATGTCCTGATCAAGACAGACCCGCTCGGCCGGGTGACGACGTCCACCTTCAATAGCTTCAACGAGCCTTTGACGATAAAAGACCCGAACGGGGTGACCACGACCTACGCCTATGACGGGAACGGCAACCTGGCCTCGGTATCGACGCCGCTGACTGGAGCATCTGGCACTGCCACGAACTGCGCCAGCCCTGTCACGGCCGTGGCCATCGCAGCGGTGACCTGTTATGCGCACGCCAACGGTACCTACCCCGGAGACGTCACCTCGATGACCGATCCCGACGGCAACGTGACGTACTACCGCTACGACGCCAACGGGAACCAGGACGAGGTAAAGGACCCGGCCAGCAACGTCACGGCAATGGAGTACAACAACGACGGCTGGAAGGTAGCGAGCTGGACGCCGAAAGCCAGCTGCATCTGGAACTCGTCCCCGCCGACGGGGTGTTCCTCCTCGTTTGAGACCCAGTACAGCTACGTCGTACCGGGATCCTCGCCGGCCGTGACCAACGAGTTCGGGCTCGTCGGGACGGTCACGGATCCGCTGAGCCACACGACCGAGTACACCTACGACGCGGACCAACACACGCTCACGACGGTCGACGGCAACGGCAACACGACCACCAACGCCTACGACCTGGCCGGCGAGCTGTGCTGGACGCTGCCGGGCGGGACCTCGTCCAACGCATGCGCCAGTCCACCGTCTTCGGCGTACGCCACGACGTACAACGGCGACGGGACGGTGGCCACCCAGGTGGACGGTGCCGCCGACACGCTGATCACGTATGGCTACAACCACCGTGGCCAGGTGACCTCGACGGAGGATGCCCAGAGCAACACCACGCACTACACCCTTGATGCCGTCGGCAACGTGCTTCACAAGATCGACCCGAGTGGCACCTGCACCGGCACCCCGAGCGGCTGCACGACCTACACCTACGATGCCGACAACGAGCTCACCTCGGTTTCCTACAGCGATAGCAGCTCGGAGGACGTGACGTCCGTCACGTACGACTCGGACGGGCAGCGGACCGGCATGACAGACGGCACCGGGACGTCCTCTTGGACGTATGACTCCCTGCACCGGCTGACGAGCTACGAGAACGGCGATGGTGCGACGGTCACCTATGGCTACGGGTCGAGTCCGAACTACCAGCTCCTCGACGAACCACTAACCATCGCGTACCCCAACAGTGTCGGCACGGTGACCCAGACGTGGAACTCGGACGGGACGCTGGCGTCCGTGGAGGACTGGAACTCCAAGACCGTCACCTTCTCCTATGACGCCAACGACAACGAGACGGGCCAGACGGTGCCCTCTGCGACCAGTGTGACCGACACCTTCAGCTACAACGACGCCGATCAGATGACCGGCGTCTCGGACAGCAACGGCACGACGCTCTTCTCCGCCAGCTACGGGCGCGACGGCAACGGCCAGGTGTCCACCGACAGCTCTGTCCCGAGCAGCGTGGGCAGTTACCAGTACACGAGCCAGGACCAGCTCTGCTACGGAGGCAGTTCCAACACCAACGCCTGTGGGAGCCCGCCCTCAGGCGCGGACGACTTTGCCTTCAATAGTGCCAACGATCTGACCAACGACGAGGGAACGACCCAGCAGTTCAACGATGCGGGCGAGTTGTGCTGGACATATGTCGGGGCCAGTGCCAACACCTGCGGCACCGCCCCGACGGGGGCAACGACCTTCGGGTACAACACCAAGGGTGACCGGACGTCTGAGGTGCCCTCATCTGGCTCCGCGACCTGCGATGGCTATGACCAAGCGAACCGTCTGACCTCCATCACGACCGGAGCAGGTTCGTCATGTACGTCCCCGACGACGGTGGGAACCTACGGATATGACGGTGACGGATTGCGGGAATCCAAGACCGTGAGCGGGACCACAACCCAGTTCACTTGGGACGGGATGGGCGGGAACCTGCTCCAGCAAGACGCTGGCGGAACGATCACGTCCTGGATCTATGGCGCTGGCGGGTTGCCGATTGAACAGGTCGCCACCTCCACGACGACGTACCTTCACCACGACCAGCTGGGATCCACCCGTCTGATCACGGACTCGGCGGGCTCGTCTGGGACCGCGACGACGTTCACCTACGATCCGCAGGGAGCGCTGTCCTCATCCTCCGGCTCCCTCACGACGCCGCTGATGTTCTCTGGCCAGTACCTCGATTCGGAGTCCGGCCTGTACTACCTGCGAGCCAGGTACTACGACCCGGCCACTGCACAGTTCCTTTCGGTTGATCCGGACCTGGCGCAGACGATGCAATCATATGCGTACGCCGGCGACGACCCGGTCAACCGAACTGATCCGAGCGGGATGTGCCCGGTTCCGGGTGACAACAACGCAATCGACAACGGCATCCCGTGCACGGCGGCGCAGAAGGCGGCGCTCGACCAGTTCGCGGCCGAGGCGAACGCCGCAGGGCCGGCAGCCGCGTCCGAGCCGGACTGCCTCGGCGATGTCTGCCTGCAGTTCAATCCTGTCCAGGGCTTGGAAGGCGGAGCAAACTTTATTGAGGGCTTCGGGAATGCGGAACTTGGGACCATTGACACCCTGATTCATTACGGGACATTCGGACAAGTGAATGCGAACTTCCACCTAAATCCGTTGCCATTCTGCACCGACAATCCATTCGTCGAGACGGACTTTCAAGCCGGTCACAATGTCGGCACAATCTATGGGTTCATTCCCGGAAATCCTGCGGCCGATCTAGTAGTGATCTCTCTCTACACCGGAATTCTAAAGGTGGTGGTGCACGGATGACGATGAATCACAGAGGTGAACAGGCGCGACCAGATCGGACAATGTACCCATGTCGTCTTGGATATCCAGTTTGAGCTCACGTCGTGGACCGAACTCGGAGAAGTCCGTTTCGAGACTCCGGCTTTTCTTCGAGGCAGCACGCAACGCCGTGATCGCGGCCATCGTGTTGGGCGCGTTGACGCAGGTGGTGTTTCGCAACACCATCATTACCGGCATCGTTGGGTGGGTGGTCTTCCTGGTCGTGCTGGCGGTCCAGACGCTGCTCTTCAATACCTGAATCGGCGGGTGCCTTAATTGGCCGACTGGCCGAACCTGCAGCACCAAGGCCTGATGAGCATCGCAACCGAGCGTGCTTTGGAGATCTCCGGGTTCGTTGTGATCGTTGCAGTGACCTTGGAGGTGCAGTTGGCGGCCCGTCGCCAGGTGGTCTCTGAGGAGCCACAAGCGCCACGCGAGAATCGTTGGTCTTCTCCGAATACCTGGAACACCGCTGATCCCGTCGCCGTCACCGGCCCACTCCTCATCGCGATCCGGAGAGCATCCGAGGGCGCCCTCCCTTGTGCTCCCGAGCCTGGCGTCGCCCAGATGGGCATCGAGCCCACCATGTCCGCACAACGTCACCCTCAGTGCCGCCGGAGGGCGACGATTGGAGTTCCACACCTGTGCACTCGAAGTGCGCCGCCCTCCGGGCGGTCCTCGTCGGCCCCCGTTCAGCTTGGCCCGCCCATGCCGGCGAACTGGCCCGTCGTTGGCACCGGTCGACGACGGCGCCATCGGCTTCGTGCTCGCCGCGAAACGACCTCTGGCCCTCGGGGCCGTGCCGTCCATGCCGCCCCTCGCCTGATCGGCCTCAAGCTCCCCATCAGGGACGGACCAGGTCCCTCCTCGAGGATCGGCAGCAGGTTCCCATTCCTCTGATGTGACTTCCCGCCCCGGCGGCGCCTGACTGCCCTGCGGGCGCTGGCGCCGCCGGCAGGGGTCGACAGGTCGTCCGGGCCGGGGCAGGGGTCTTCGGGCGTGACGGAATCAAGTCGGCCGCTCCCCGGTGGCTCCGCCATCAGGCCAGCTCAGGCCAGCTCAGGCCAGCTCAGGGGTGTGTGAGGACTTCCTTTACAAAGATTCAAGAAATCACGCATATTCGATCTGCCGCGTATTCGTCAGGCGATGCCGCCGGCGAGCGCCTTCAACCGGCGCTTGGCCAGCAGGCCGTCGACAACCTGGCTGACCACCTCTTGGTCGCTCTCGCTCAGTTCAGCGAGGTCGCCGAGACGTCCGGCGAACTTGCCGAGGTCGTGGCCGTCGAGGACCTGGCGGGGCATGTCGTCCCGCACGAGGTAGTCGACGCTCGCGTCCAGCGCGTCGGCCAGCCGGACGAGGGCGTCGACCGACGGGGTGATCTTGCCGCCCTCATAGCGGCTGATGCGCTGGGAGTCGGTGCCGACCCGTTCACCGAGTTCGGCCTGGGACCAGCCGTGCTCCTTGCGGAGTTCCCTGATGCGTTCCCCGAGGGCCATGGCCACCCCTTCGTCGTGGGCCTCTTCCTGTCCGATCCATTCTGTGGCCACCGCTGCCTCCAATGTGTCGCCCGAGCCCCTTCTTCATAGCAAGGATGTGCTAAGACACACACATAAAGTGTGTCCAAAGGGATGCAGAATCTTTTTTTCAGAGGAGGGAGCCCATGGCCCGCATCGCGGACGAGGAGATCGAGCGGCTGAAGAGGGAGGTGGACCTGGCCGAGCTGGTCACCCGCTCCGGCGTCGAGCTGAAGAAAGCCGGCGCCGACCTGCTGGGCCGTTGCCCGTTCCACGACGACGACACCCCGAGCCTGGTCGTCACGCCGGACAAGGGCCTCTGGCACTGCATGGGCGCCTGTCAGGCCGGCGGGTCGGTGGTCGACTGGGTGATGCGGGCCCAGGGGGTGTCCTTTCGCCACGCGGTCGAGCTGCTCCGTGCCGGCGAGGTCCCGATCGTCTCGGGTGCGCGGCGATCGACGACGCGCCGGCTCCAAGCCCCGGTCGAGCAGGACGCCTCCGACGGGGCGGCGCTCGCCCAGGTCGTCGACTACTACCACCGCACCCTTGTCGGCTCGCCCGAGGCCCTCGCATACCTCGGCAGTCGCAGGATCGACGGCAATGACGTCATCGAGCGGTTCTCGTTGGGCTACGCCAACCGGACCCTCGGGCTGCGGCTGCCCCACAAGCAGACGAAGACCGGGGCCGCGCTCCGGGGCCAGCTCCAACGCCTCGGCGTCTACCGCACGAGCGGCCATGAGCACCTGGCCGGCTCGGTCGTGGTCCCCGTCGTCGACCAGTCGGGCACCGTCACCGACCTCTACGGCCGAAAGATCACCCCGAACCTGCGAGCGGGCACACCCCTCCACCTCTACCTGCCCGGACCCCACAAAGGCGTCTGGAACGAGGAGGGGCTCGTCGGTGGCGAGGTGATCCTCACCGAATCGCTGATCGACGCGCTCACGTTCTTTTCTGCCGGCTTCGAGCACGTCACCGCCAGCTTCGGCACCAGTGGCTTCACCCCCGCTCACGCAGCCGCCTTCGCCCGCCATGGGGTGGCCCGCGTCCTTCTCGCCTACGACCACGACGCCGCCGGCGACACGGCGGCAAGGAGCCTCGCTGCCGAGCTGATGGCGTCCGGCATCGAGTGCTTCCGAGCCACGCTGCCGCTCGGTGCGGACGTGAACGACGTGGCCACCTCAGCCACGAATCCACGCGACGCCCTCGGTCGCCTCGTGCGCGGAGCTGTGTGGATGGGGGCGGGGACGGCCACGACGCGTCATCGTGTCGACCGGGTGGGCCAAGGTGACGTCCGAGACGGCCAGGGTGACGTACTCGGCGTCGAGGGTGACGTTGACATCGTCGAGGGTGACGTCGGCCACAGGGTCGAGCTGAGCCAGGGTGACGTTGCCGCCACCGTGCCCCCGGGCCAGGGTGACGTCGCGGACGAGCCAGTTCCTTCCTCAGCCGCCGTCCTTCCTCCGGCCGCGCCCGCGACCCACGACGAGCTGGTCACAGAGATCGGCCCCCACCGCTGGCGGGTCCGCCACATCGCAAAGGTCCCGACACCGGGCAGCCTCAGGGTGAACGTGATGGTGGGAACGGGCGAGCGGTTCCACGTCGATGTCGTCGACCTCTACTCGGCGAAGCAGCGCAACGGCTTCGCGGAGTCCGCGGCGAAGGAGCTCCGGGCCGATCGCGACCAGCTGGCGACAGAGCTCGGACAGGTCCTCCTCGCGACAGAAGCGGCCCAGGCCGCAGCTTCGACCCCTGACATCGACAGCGCACCCGCACCGATGAGCGCAGCCGATCGGGACGCGGCGATGGTGCTGCTCTCCCGGCCGGACCTCATGGACGCGGTGGCCGACGCCTACCGGGTCCTCGGTGTCGTCGGCGAGCAGACGTCCGCACTGGTGGCCTGGCTCGTGCTCACCTCCCGCCTGTCGGAGCGGCCCCTCGGTGCGGTGATCCAGTCGTCGTCGTCCGCGGGCAAATCCACGCTGGCGGACGCGGCCCTCGCGCTGATGCCGACCGAAGAGTGCGTCGCCTACTCGGCCATGACCGGCCAGGCGCTGTATTACCTGGGCGAGTCCGACCTTGCCCACAAGGTGCTGGCGATCGCCGAGGAGCAGGGTGCGAGCCGGGCGTCTTATGCACTCAAGCTCCTCGTCTCCGAGGGCCGGCTCTCGATCGCGGCGGCGGGCAAGGACCCGGTGTCCGGGCGGCTCACCACCAACACCTATGAGGTCAAGGGACCAGTGGCGTTATTGATGACGACGACCTCGCCCGAGATCGACGAGGAGCTGGCCAACCGGTTGCTGGTCCTCAGTGTCGACGAGGGGCGCAACCAGACCCGGGCCGTGCACGCGGCCCAGCGGGACGCGGAGACGATCGAAGGCCTCGTGGCCAGGGCGCGCCGGGCCGAGGTGGTGGCCCTGCATGCCAACGCGCAGCGTCTGCTGGCCCCGGTGGCGGTCGTGAACCCGCACGCGCCCAGCCTGAGCTTCGCCGATCGGGCCACGAGGAACCGCCGGGACAACGCCAAGTACCTCGGCATCATCCGGGCCATCGCGCTCGCTCACCAGCACCAGCGAGCACGCAAACAGGTCATGGTCGAAGACACGTCCGTCACCTACATCGAGGCAGCCGAGTCCGACGTGGCCCTGGCCGAGTCGATCTGTGCCACCGTGCTCGACACCACCACCGACGAGCTGTCGCCCTCCACCCGCCGCCTGCTCGACTCCATCGACGGCTTCGTGGCCGCACGGAGCCAGCCCCGCTTCACCCGCCGCGAGCTTCGCGACGCCACCGGCCTTGGCGACAGCCAGCTGAAGGTCCACCTGGCCCGCCTCTGCGACCTCGAGTACGTCATGGTGGAGCGGGCCGGCCCCTCCACGTCCTATGAGCTGGCCCCCACCTACGACCCCGATCGGCCGGCCCAGACCCCCGATCGGCCGGGTGCTGCGACCCATCGGCCGGTCGATTCCGGCGATCGGCCGGGTATCGGCCGGTTTTCCCGTCGTAGTGCCGAGCGCCCGTCGTCCGAGGTCAGCGGGACAGAACCCGACGAGGGCGAGCTATCGGCCGGTATCGGCCGGTTGGCGCCGGTGGCAGAAAACGCACCTCCTTCCAGGGAAGACGACCCCTCTTCATCCGATCGGCCGGGTCTGCGGCCGATCCGCGGGACAGGAGAGAACCACCGTTCTGCCGTCATAGGCGCATGAGCCCGAGGCGCTCCCAGCCGAAGCGGGGCGGCCGCAAGACCTTCGCCGTCCCCGGCGACCCGTCCGACCCCGAAGGCTTCGCCGCCGCCGCTACCGACTGGATGGAGTGGCTGGCCGCCCACAACTACGCGCACTCGACCCTCATCGACCGCAGCTTCTACCTGGCCAAGTTCGTGGCCTGGGCCGAGCTGCGGGGGGTGTCGAGGCCCCGCGACGTGAGCCTGCCCGTCCTCGAGGCCTACCAGCGCCACGTGAGCCTGCGACGCAAGTCCGACGGCATGCCGCTGTCGTGGTCGACCCAGTCCAAGTGCCTGGTGCCGCTCAGGGTGTTCTTCTCGTGGTGTGCCAAGTCCCGCCGCATCGCCTACAACCCGGCCAGTGAGCTGGTGATGCCGAGGAAGGACCACAAGCTCCCGAGTGCCACCCTCAGCCACGCAGAGGCCGAGCTGGTTCTCTCGGTGCCCGACACCACAACGGTGATCGGGCTGCGGGACCGGGCCGTCATGGAGCTGCTCTACGCCACGGCCATGCGCAGGGGCGAAGTGGTCGGGCTCGACCTGCCCGACGTCGACCTGGCCCGGCGGTGGCTGACCCTGCGGCACACGAAGACGCGCTGGGACCGGGTGGTCCCCATGGGAGAACGCGCCGCCGCCTGGCTTCTGCGCTATCTCAGCGACGCTCGAGGCGAGCTGCTCGTGGGCGCCGACCCCGGCGCGGTGTTCCTCGCGACGAACGGGGAGCGCCTCGGGACCACGTGGCTGACCGGCGCGGTTCACCGCTACATCGATGGCTCGGGGGTGGGAAAGACCGGGAGCTGCCACCTGTTCCGCCACTCCGCCGCCACCCTCATGGTCGAGCGGGGCGCGGACATCCGCTACGTCCAGGAGCTGCTGGGACATCGCGACCTCAGCTCCACCCACATCTACACCCGCGTCGCGCCGCAGCGCCTGGCCGCCATCCACGCCGCCACCCACCCCGGGGCCATCCTTGCGACCGGCCACGAGGACAACGACGTCGACGGCCACGCCTGACGAGCAGGGGTGCGCCACCGCCACCGTGCCCTCAAGGGTCCTCCGCTGGCGCTCCGGATCACATGTGACGGCTGCGCCGCCCTTGACCGCCCGCCGGCGGCGTCGAGGGGGCCTCCCAGGCGATCGACGCAGAGGCGTCGCTCACCTCGAACGAGAGAGGACCACACCATGCCCATCTTCCACACGCCCGACCGACCTCACACCGGACTGCGCATCACCTATGTCGGTGTCCGCTGCCAAACAGGCGAGCACGACGAGTGCGCCGGCTGGTGGCGCTACGGCCCATCCGACGGCGAGCTGTGTGGCTTTCGGTGCGACTGTCCCTGCCACGACCCCGAAGAACCAGCACCGCCGGCCTGACGAGCCGCCGTTTCTTCCTCAGCTGCCCGTCACCCTGGGCCCGACAGACGTCACCCTGGTGGCGAGACGGCCACCTGAAAGGATGCGGCGATGCCGCTGGACGTCTTTGTCGACGAGAGCGTGCGACGCACCTACGTGCTCTGCGCGGTCCGGGTCGATCCTCGTGGGCTGGCTGCCTCCCGGTCCGCTGTTCGCGCGCTCCTGCTCAGGGGCGAGCGCCGCATCCACTTCTCGAAGGAGTCCGACCGCCGCCGTCGCGAGCTGCTGGCACGCCTCTGCGACCACGGCTTCGACGTCGCCCTCTACACGGCACCCGCCCACGACCCGACGGCCCGGGCGAGCCTTGTCACCCTGCTTGTCGACGACCTCGGCGAGGAGCTGCACCGACTCGTCTTCGAGTCGCGAGCCGCAGGTGACGTGGCCGACCAGCGCCACCTCATCGAACTGCACCGTGCCGGCCGCTTCCCCGACCACGCCACCTACGAGCACCTCCGACCCCATGAAGAGCCCCTGCTGTGGGTGGCCGACGCCGTCGCCTGGTCACACGGGGCCGGCGGCGACTGGACGAGGCGCATCGCACCGATGGTCAGGCTCGTCCGCAAACACGAGGCCTGAACGCGCGAGACCCGACCTCTCACCGTCCGGAGATTGGTCGGGTCCACTTCCGGAAGCTCAACGCAACCGGCACCACAAGTATGGCGGATCGCGACACCGATCGCACCCCTCTTCTCAGCTGCCGTCACCCTGACCGGGAACCCACGTCACCCTCCCAGGTCCGAGCGTTGTCGTGCCGCCGGTGGGAGACTTTGCGTGATGGGTGAGGGGACCACCACCAAAGGCCGACGGGGCGCCAGGTGCTCGAAACACGCGTTCGCGCCTCGCGCCCAATTCCGCCCCCGAATCAACGTCACCCCCGGCGTCACCCTCCCAGCTCAAGGCCACATTCGGTGTGCCCGATCGGTGGGACTCGCGTCGGGAACTTCAGTTGCCGGCGACGACCCGGTCAACCGAACTGATCCGAGCGGGATGTGCCCGGTTCCGGGTGACAACAACGCAATCGACAACGGCATCCCGTGCACGGCGGCGCAGAAGGCGGCGCTCGACCAGTTCGCGGCCGAGGCGAACGCCGCAGGGCCGGCAGCCGCGTCCGAGCCGGACTGCCTCGGCGATGTCTGCCTGCAGTTCAATCCTGTCCAGGGCTTGGAAGGCGGAGCAAACTTTATTGAGGGCTTCGGGAATGCGGAACTTGGGACCATTGACACCCTGATTCATTACGGGACATTCGGACAAGTGAATGCGAACTTCCACCTAAATCCGTTGCCATTCTGCACCGACAATCCATTCGTCGAGACGGACTTTCAAGCCGGTCACAATGTCGGCACAATCTATGGGTTCATTCCCGGAAATCCTGCGGCCGATCTAGTAGTGATCTCTCTCTACACCGGAATTCTAAAGGTGGTGGTGCACGGATGACGATGAATCACAGAGGTGAACAGGCGCGACCAGATCGGACAATGTACCCATGTCGTCTTGGATATCCAGTTTGAGCTCACGTCGTGGACCGAACTCGGAGAAGTCCGTTTCGAGACTCCGGCTTTTCTTCGAGGCAGCACGCAACGCCGTGATCGCGGCCATCGTGTTGGGCGCGTTGACGCAGGTGGTGTTTCGCAACACCATCATTACCGGCATCGTTGGGTGGGTGGTCTTCCTGGTCGTGCTGGCGGTCCAGACGCTGCTCTTCAATACCTGAATCGGCGGGTGCCTTAATTGGCCGACTGGCCGAACCTGCAGCACCAAGGCCTGATGAGCATCGCAACCGAGCGTGCTTTGGAGATCTCCGGGTTCGTTGTGATCGTTGCAGTGACCTTGGAGGTGCAGTTGGCGGCCCGTCGCCAGGTGGTCTCTGAGGAGCCACAAGCGCCACGCGAGAATCGTTGGTCTTCTCCGAATACCTGGAACACCGCTGATCCCGTCGCCGTCACCGGCCCACTCCTCATCGCGATCCGGAGAGCATCCGAGGGCGCCCTCCCTTGTGCTCCCGAGCCTGGCGTCGCCCAGATGGGCATCGAGCCCACCATGTCCGCACAACGTCACCCTCAGTGCCGCCGGAGGGCGACGATTGGAGTTCCACACCTGTGCACTCGAAGTGCGCCGCCCTCCGGGCGGTCCTCGTCGGCCCCCGTTCAGCTTGGCCCGCCCATGCCGGCGAACTGGCCCGTCGTTGGCACCGGTCGACGACGGCGCCATCGGCTTCGTGCTCGCCGCGAAACGACCTCTGGCCCTCGGGGCCGTGCCGTCCATGCCGCCCCTCGCCTGATCGGCCTCAAGCTCCCCATCAGGGACGGACCAGGTCCCTCCTCGAGGATCGGCAGCAGGTTCCCATTCCTCTGATGTGACTTCCCGCCCCGGCGGCGCCTGACTGCCCTGCGGGCGCTGGCGCCGCCGGCAGGGGTCGACAGGTCGTCCGGGCCGGGGCAGGGGTCTTCGGGCGTGACGGAATCAAGTCGGCCGCTCCCCGGTGGCTCCGCCATCAGGCCAGCTCAGGCCAGCTCAGGCCTGCCTAGCTTCAGTTGATGCTGGACGGATTGGCCTCAGATGGTGCTTTCCACCGCCTAGGGATTCAGTGAACAGGTGAGGCTTTGCGCTTCACCTCCTCGCGGTGAGCCTTCCACACCGTGATCTCCTTCTTGGTCTGTCGCTTGACGATCCGTAATTGGTCATCGCCGTCGAAGATGAGGAAGTTCTCGGAGTCAGCCACCACTTTGAGCATCTTGCCCGCGTGGACGAGGCCCACGTGGATGCGTTGGCCGGCGACCGCGAGCGTGCCTCGACACGACACCCGGCGTTCGACCGTGACGGCGGTGGGGATGGCTGCCTCGTTCGGACCTGCCGGGCGTGCCCCGCGCAGTCGGATCCGTCGTTCCGGTGGAATCGGGCAGGGAAGGCTGCGCAGCAGTTGGCCGTCGGCGATGACATGCATGACCTGGCCCTCGAGCCGAAGTGTGACCCGGCGTCCAGCGAGCGCGATGCCGACCGAGGGCTGGAGCGATCCGATCCCGACGGTGCCGCCCGCGTTCACGGTGCGCTCGAGTTCGATGGCGCCACCGTGGTCGGCAGTCGATTCGGCACCGGCCGAGAATCGGGCGCCGGAGACGGCCAGGCGTCTCAGCTCGGCGTCGGAGAGGCGACAGGGCAGGGTCTTGATGCGCCGCCCTTCGCAGCTCACGTGGACCGAGGTGTCGTTCACCCAGATGGTGATGGGCTTGCCGGCCCAGGTCTGCCCGAGCCAGATCTGCTGGGAGCCGATCCCGAGGTTGCCCGAGGCCGGACCCACCCGGTCGACCTCGAGTCCCATCGCCGGTGTCCAGTCCTCGGGGGGCTCGGGTTCGGTCCGCGCTCGGTCGAGGACCGGTCGGGCCTGCTCTCCTCGGCCGGCGCCAGCGACCACCGACAGCTCTGGGGGGACCGTGAGTTCGAGGGGCGCAGAGGGACGCGCACCGAAGCGCTCGGCCGGGATGGTCATGTCGAGTGACTGATGGGGCCGGATGGTGTTGTACTCCTGGCGCCAGGCTTCGAGAGCCACCTGGAGCTCCTCCAGGCTCGCAAAGGGGCCGTGGTCGTCGAGGAGTTCGTTCTGGAGGGTCTGGTGGAGGCGCTCGATCTTTCCGGTGGTGGTGGGGAGGCCACCGCGGTGAGCCGGTGGGTGATGCCGTTCTCCCGACAGATGCGGTCGAAGAGCACCTCGGTGGTGGCCGTGGCCGAAGGAACTTGCCGGTGAAGACGCTCCCGTTGTCGGTCAAGAGCTCCTCGGGCACGCCATAGGTGGCCATGGCCTCGACGAACGCGCCACACACCGCCCGGGCGGTGGGGCGGCGGACCGCCTTGGCGCAGACGCAGTAGCGGGAATGGTCGTCGACGCCGGTCACGATCTTCACCTCCCGGCCGCTGCGCAGAAAGGCGCTGGCGGTCACGTCCATCTGCCACAGCTCCATGGGCGCCTCACGCTCCCAGCGGATGTAGTCCGAACGCCGGCGCTTCCTGGCCACCGGGCTCACCAGCCCGTGGCGCACGAGGGTCCGATAGACGGTGGAGCGGGAGACCGTGGTGCCCCGCAGGCCCAGCTCATAGACGATCCGCCGCGGGCCCCAGCGCCGATGGGCCCGCCGCAGCTCGCAGATCGCCGCCTCGAGCTCAGGCGGGGCCTGGGCCGGATGGCGCTTCGGGCGGTGCGAGCGGTCCACCAGGCCCGCCATGCCCTGTTCTCGGTAGCGGCGGACCCAGGCATGGACCGACTGCCGGGAGACGCCATAGCGTCCCGCCACCTCGGTCACCGGGACTCCGGAGACCACTTCCAGCACTGCCAGGTACCTCTGCTCGACCACTGTCAGCTCCACAAGCATGGGGAGCAGTGTCAAGCATCAAGTGGAGCCAATCTGTCAAGGATCAACCGGAGCCGGACAAGGCCAGGTCAGGGGTGTGTGAGGACTTCTTTTACAAAGATCAAGACGGAGCCGGCCACTTGCGACGGGTTGAGGCGTTCAGGGAGCACGCTGATGGCGGGGGCCATAGCGCCGGCGTCTGACGTGGCTGACAGACAGCAGCGGGCTCTTGCGACCGGGAGCAGTTGCACCTGCAAAAACTTTCCCGAATACGTGCCACGGCAAGTCGGCGGCGCTAGCTTTCGGAAATAGGCGCTGGTGACCCGCACAGGCTCCATGAAAGGCGGCTCGATGAGCGAAACCTCGCTGGGACCGGGCTGGTGGCTGGCATCAGATGGAAAGTGGTACCCACCACAACCTTCATCGGTTGCTGCGCAGCCTGGCCCACCTCAGGCAGCCGTTACCTGGAATGTGGTGAGGCAGAACGGGCCACTGACGCTCTCGCAATCGCAATTCAAAATACGCTTTACAGCCAGCACGCCGAATTACGGACGCTGGCCTGTCACGGCAGAGGGTCACCGCTACGCCAACAGACCTTCGATGCGCATTCGCAGTCGCTCGCATGGTTTGGCATACACGGCAACGGGCTACAGGGATCCCGCCGCAATGGGATTGCCGACGCAGCCGGTCCTGAAATCAGAAACCTACGCCGCGCCACTTAGCTTCACCGGAAGCAGCAGACGAGTTCTTGATTGCGTGGGCGACGAAGGCAAGCAAGCGGAACCCTGGCCTCACTGTGCTGTTCTGGGTAATCGCTGTGGTGGCGACCTTGTTCGCTTGGTCGTTCATCCTGATCTGGTACTTCGTCATCTTCTTCTTGTTCGGGATATTTGTGATCCCGTTCCGATTGATACGTAGGAGCAGCCGAAAGAGTCAGCATCTCCAACGGGCGACGCTTGCCACTCAGCAAGCCATGCTGCAGAACATGAGCGTGATGCAACACCAACAATGGTCTGCACAGCAGCCCGTCTATCAACAGCCCGCTTATCCACAGCAGCCTCCAACACCTTCCGAATTTCAGGGAGCACCCCGCCCCTACCGCCTGAGTCCCAACCTTCGCAGCTGCCCCCATCGCCGTGAGTTCGGGTTCAGCGGCCGTGTCAACCTGGGAAGCGGCTGCGGTGTCATCTACAAGATGGCGACCACAATGCTCGAATGGACGGTGCAGGTGGAGGTGCACGAGGACGAACTTGTTCGGTTCGTCGAGGTGGAATACGGGCCGCTGGTCGCCGCGTTGGGCCTGGTCTGCGGCGATCGCACGGCCGCAGAGGATGCCGTCCAAGAGGCCTTGAGCCACCGCGCTCATCGCCCTGCGCAAAGGCACCATCATCGAGTCACTTCCGGCCTGGGTGCGGGTAGTGGCACTCAATTACCTCCGCAACCGGTGGCGGTCCCTCGCCCGGGAACTGCGGGCAGTCCGTCGACTGGGGAACCGTGGCGGGCCCGGCGCCGTAGATGATCTTGAAGACCTGGTTGATCTGCGAGCTGCGTTGGCGTCGTTATCTCGACGCCAACGCGAGCAGTGGCGCTGTACTACCGGCTCGATCTGAGCGTGACCGAGACCGCCCAGGCGATGGACATAGCTGATAAGGACGTGAAGACCCTGCTGAGCCGCGCTCGGTCGGTCCTCGCTGCCGCTCTCGACCTGCAGGAGGTCGTCGATGACTGACCACGATCCATCTTGGACGTCGATGTCCAACTGCGGTCGGCACTGCGCACGATTTCGCCGGACGTTCCAGCGTCCTCGATTCTCCAGGTGGTCGAACGCCGCGTCAGGCGCAGGAAACGCCAGGGCTCGCGAGTTGGTGGGCGCTGCCGTTGTCGCCGTCGTCGGACTTGGTGCCGTGGTGGGTCTCGTTCTGAGCGCCAGCCCACAACTTGCAGCCACTGGCACGCATCCGCACCCACCGACGGCGACGAGCACAACGAGTATGAGTGACTTCTCCGCCGCAGGAAGGGCGAGTCTTCCAGCTGCCTCTTCGCTATCACCGGGGACCGCACAAATTCTGCCCTGCCCGAACCATCTGCTGACACCCGTGGAAGCCGACGGTCGATTCTGCGGCCCCATGGCGGGACCCGGGAACGGCGATGGGCCAGATGGGACCTGCAACGGCACAGAGAAGATCCCGCCGTGTGGCCCGGGGGTGGTCCTGGGTCGCTACTACGAATACACCATGCCAGGGACCTGCAGCGGACTGATCTGGTTCAACAACAAGCAGTGGGTGTCCGAACTTCCACCGCCGAGCCCGACTTCCAACTTCTACGTGTGGATGCGCCTTGGGCCAGGCGGGACCCTGGGTTGGGTCAGCCCGAAAGGAGCCGTGGGCTTCCAAGCCCTACACCGGACAGGCGCCGAGCACATGTCGCGGCTGAACGGTGGCGAGTCCGATAGCGGGTCGACCAGCCGTACACGACAACGGCACGATTCGGCATGATCATGACTTCAGCCTTCGCACTAGTTGCGGCTGGTTGCTTCTCGGCGAGCTCCACACCGCCATCGTCGGGTACCCACCCAGGCCCGAGCCTGGTCGTCCACGTCTTCGGTTCGGCTGCGATCTCGGTCGCCCGACTGGACAGTAATGAACAGTGCGCTCTGCCCGGTCGCATCAAGGTCAGGCACGCTCTACTTCGGCGCCGAGCCCGGCGGCACGTTCTGCCCTGCCAATAGCGGACAGACAGTCACCTCGGTGACAGTGATGCCGATATCTTCCTCGATCCACGCAGATCCGTTCTCCCCGTGTCCTCCAATCACGAATAACGGCTTGACCGTCTTCGTGGGACCGTGCGCAACGAGCAATGCAGCAGGCGTGACCGTATC
>CAWIPW010000006.1:0-149768 GCA_963838005.1 uncultured Actinomycetota bacterium | reverse complement strand
TTTTTCTGCACCCGCTGGTTCCAGTCGTCTTGCTTACCCGTGCCGGACGAGGCGGCGTCGTCCACGTGCCTCCACCACCGACCGGGGCCTACCAGCGGTCGAGGATGTCGAGGACGGCACCGGCGGCGTCCCCGACGCCGGTGCCCACCGTGATCTCGATGTCGGGGTGCTCGGGCGCCTCGTAGGGATCGTCGACACCGGTCATGCCGACGAGGTCCCCCGGACCGGGCCCGGGCGTAGAGCCCCTTCGGGTCCCGGGCCTCGCACCATCGATCGCTCGCAGGTACACCTCCACGAGGGGATCCCGGCGCCGCGTGGAGGTCCGCGCGTCTTGCGACCGGTGGCGTACGGACTGATGAGGGCGCTCACGACCACCAGGCCCGCGCCTGCCGTCACAGGGCCACCTCCCCGACGCGCGCATGTTCTCCTCGCGGGCCGGCCGGTCGAACCCGAGGTCGGCGTTGAGGCCGGTCCGCAGCACGTCGCCGTCGAGCACCATGACCGGGCGGCCCCGCTCGAGGAGGCGACGCTCGATCTCCCCGGCGAGCGTCGATTTGCCGGCGCCCGACAGACCCGTCAACCACAGGGTGCCCCCGGTGAAACCGAGAAGACGCCGGCGTCGGCCGGGCCGGCCGCCGGCCCGGGCCGCCTGGTCGTGGGGTGCGGACATCGTTGGCAGGTCACCACACCCGCCCGTGCGTGTCAACGTCACGGAAGTGTGTCTCCTGTCCCAGGCGTTCACCGGTACCGGGCAGGCCTCCGACGTCGTCCAGCAGGGCGCGGGCGTCGTCGATGCGGCCGGCGTCCACCAGCGCCGCCAGCCCGCCGTCGAGCACGGCCCGCCAGTCGATGTCCTCGGTCGAGCCGCCACCGTCGTGGATCGCTGCCCGTGCCACCGACAGCAGGTCGGCCAGCGACCCAGCCGCCCCGCCGGCCGCCGCGGCCACCCGGTCGCGGAGCCACCTGGCCAGGGCCGGGCTGGCTCCGCCGGTGGAGACGGCCACCGTCACCGGCCCGTCGCGGTGCACCGACGGGGAGCATGAAGGTGCAGTGCTCGGCGTCGTCGGCGCTGTTGACCCACACGCCGGCGGCCTCGGCGTCTGCGGCCACCGCCCCGTCCACCGTCGGGCACCCCGGTGGCCGTGACGACCAGGCGGTAGCCGGCGGCCTCGCCGCGGCCGGTAGGGCGCGGCGCTCGACGGTCGACCGGGCCGCTCGATCGGCCGCGACGGCCGCCGCGGCCAGCGGCGTCGATGGCCGGCGTGCGACGCCGGGGTCGACCACGGTGACGCGCGGCGCCGGCACCAGCAGGCCGGCGACCTTGCGGCCGGCCACCCGGCCCGCCGCCCACCACCAGGCACGGCCGGCCCGCGACCCGCAGCACCGACCGGGTAGAGCGGCGCCGGGCCGCTCAGGTGCACGGCGCGGGCCACGCCAGTCGGCGACGAGGTCGGCGGACGTCGGCGACGAGCTCGGGCGGCCCGACCATGCCGGCCGCCACCGTGGCGTTGGTGGCCGTCGTCGACGAGGACGAAGCTCCCGGTGATCCGGTTGCGGCGGTAGGGATCGACGGCCAGCGGGGTGGCCGACGTCCAGCCGGACGATGCCGATGTCGTTGTCGACCAGCTCGTCGGCCGGCTCCAGATGCGAGCGTCGTTGACGTCGAGCCGGCCGCTGACGTCGGTCGACCCGGGCCGGGGTCGACCCGGGTGGTGTGCTTGACCCGGAACCGGTCGCCGGCGCCGAGCGGCCGCTCGCCGAACCAGCACACGGTCGCCTCGAGCTCGGTCGCCACCTCGGCGGGCTCGTCGGCCGCGGCGAGCAGGTCGCCCCGCGAGACGTCGATGTCGTCGGCCAGGCGCGACCGACACGGACAGCCCGACCGGCGGCCTCGTCGAGGGGACCGTCGAAGGTCTCGACCGCGGTCGACCGTGGCTGCGCTGCCCCGCCGGGCAGCACGACCACCTCGTCGCCGGGGCGCAGCGGCCCGCCGTTCACCATGCCGGCGTAGGTGCGGCCGCCGCCCGGGTGGCGCAGCACCCACTGGACGGGCAGTCGGGCCCCGGCGCCGCCGGTGGGTGCCGTGGCGCCGCCCAGCCGCCGGCCGGCGCCGTCTCGAGCGCCTCCAGCACCGTCGGCCCCTCGTACCAGGGGCGGCGGTCGAGCCGGTCGACCACGTTGTCGCCGTGCAGGGCGGAGATCGGGATCACCGTGCACGAGGCCACGCCGAGCCGCCGGGCCAGGGCGGCCATCTCGTCGACCACGGCGTCGTAGGCGGCCTGCGTCCCAGTCGGTCAGGTCCATCTTGTTGGCGCACACCACGAGCTGGCGCACGCCGAGCAGGGCGGCGATGCAGCAGTGGCGCCGGGTCTGCTCGCGCAGGCCCGTCGTCGCGTCGACCACGACGAGGGCCAGGTCGGCGGTGGACGCGCCCGTGGCCATGTTCCGCGTGTACTGCACGTGGCCGGGGCAGTCGGCGATGACGAACTTGCGGTGCGGCGTGGCGGCGTAGCGGTAGGCCACGTCGATGGTGATGCCCTGCTCGCGCTCGGCCCGCAGCCCGTCGGTGACGAACGAGAGGTCGACGCTCGTCGATGCCCCGGCGGCGCGAGGCCGCGTCGACCGCTTCGAGCTGGTCGTCGAAGAGCTGTCGGGTGTCGAGCAGCAGGCGCCCGATGAGGGTCGACTTGCCGTCGTCGACCGATCCGACGGCGGCGAACCGGAGAAGGTCCATGACCTGCCCATCACCGGTCGCCGATGGGGGAACCGGTCCGGTTGCGCCCATCGCCGTCCGGCGGCGGGGCGGCCGGGTCGGTGCGAGGCCACGGGCTAGAAGTATCCCTCGCGCTTTCGGTCTTCCATCGACGTCTCGGAGAACCGGTCGTCGGCCCGGGTGGCCCCGCGCTCGGAGACCCGGGAGGCGGCCACCTCGGCGATGATCTCCTCGACCGTGGCAGCCTCGGAACGCACGGCGCCGGTGCAGGTGGCGTCGCCGACGGTGCGGAACCGGACGGCCGCATTCTCGGCCGTCTCGCCCGGGCCGGGGTGACACCCACTCGCGACACGGCCAGCAGCATGCCGTCGCGCTCCACCACCGGCCGCTGGTGGGCGTAGTAGATCGACGGCAGCTCGATGCGCTCGCGCCGGATGTACTGCCAGATGTCGAGCTCGGTCCAGTCGGACAGCGGGAAGGCCCGAAGGTGCTCGCCCGGGCGGACCCGGCCCTGGTAGAGCTGCCAGAGCTCGGGGCGCTGGCGCTTGGGGTCCCACTGGCCGAAGGCGTCGCGGAAGGACAGCACTCGCTCCTTGGCCCGGGCCTTGTCCTCGTCCCGACGGGCGCCGCCGATGCAGGCGTCGAACCCGTGCTCGGTGATGGCGTCGAGCAGGGTCGTGGTCTGGAGCCGGTTGCGCGATCCCCCTGGCCCGGGGTCGGCCACCCGGCCCTGGTCGATCGAGTCCTGCACGCGAGGCCACCAGCAGCCTCTCGCCGAGCTCGGCCATCCGCCGGTCCCGGAATTCGATGACCTCGGGGAAGTTGTGGCCGGTGTCGACGTGGAGCACCGGGAAGGGGAATCCGCCCGGCCGGAAGGCCTTCTCGGCGAGGCGCAGCAGGACGGCGGAGTCCTTGCCCCCGCTGAACAGCAGCGACCGGGCGCTCGCACTCGGCGGCGACCTCCCGCATGATGAAGACGGCGTGGGCCTCGAGCAGGTCGAGGTGGTCGACGGGCCGGCCGTGCCGGCGGGGTCCTCGAACTCGGTACGGAGGTCGCGACGGCGTACCATTTGCATCGCCGATCGTGCTCCGTGTTCGCCGTCATGGCTACCCGGTCTGGTTCGGGTCGCCGTCAGGTTCCTCGGAGCGACGCTGGCGAAAACCTGAGCTGTTTAGTCATATATACTCGCCAGGCGGGCACCGGACAAGATCACGGCGCGGCCGACGGTCCGATCGTGCACGGGTGCCAGGACCGGCCGACGGAGCGCGGCCGAGCACGGAGGACAGGATCGTGCCGTGGCACGGACGTGGCCCAGCTCCGAGACGAGCTGGCCGAGCGCGCCGCCGAGCTCGAGACGGCCCCGGCGGGCAAGGTCATCGGCTGGGCGGTCGAACGCTTCGGCGAGAGCCTGGCCCTGGCCTGCTCCTTCCAGGACGTCGTGCTCATCGATCTGGCCATCCAGGTCGTACCCGGCATGGAGGTCGTCTTCCTCGACACCGGTGCCCACTTCCCCGAGACACTGGCCTTCGTCGAGGAGGTCCGGGCGCCGCTCGACCTCAACCTGACGGTCACCCACCCGGGCACCGAGGCCGACGCGTGGCCGTGCGGGTCGGCCCAGTGCTGCCAGTTCCGCAAGGTCGCGCCCCTCCGCCAGGCCCTGGCCGGTCAAGCCGCCTGGTTGACCGGGTCTGAAGCGGGTCGACGCCCCCACCCGCGCCGACGCCCCGATCGTCGCGTGGGACGACGGACTGGGGCATGGTGAAGGTCAACCCGCTGGCCACCTGGACCGACGACGACATCGCCGGCTACCTGGCCGAGCACGGCCTGCCGGTGCACCCGCTGGTTTCCCAGGGTTACCTCTCCATCGGCTGCGCACCCACGACCCGACCGGTTGCCGAGGGCGAGGACCCGCGGGCGGGCCGCTGGGCCGGACACCGACAAGACCGAGTGCGGGCTGCACGCCTGATGGCCCGCGACCCCGACAACCCCTACGGCATCGAGTTCCGCGGGCACGACCGCGCCATGCAGTTCGTCCACCCCTACCGCCACATCGGCGAGCTGAACCAGATCGAGCAGCTGAAGCTCGACCGCCACCCGCTCGAGGTCGCCGACGCCATCTCGACCGCTACGCGAAGGCAGGGCCCTCGGCCATCGCCAAGGTCCCCGGCGAGGTGGAGCGCCTGAAGTGGGCCGGCATCTACCCGCAGCGCCAGGGCGGCGACGCCTTCATGATGCGGATCAAGGTCCCCGGCGGGTTCCTCACCGCCGCCCAGGCCCGCGAGATCGGCGTGGTCGCCGACGCCTTCGGCGAGGGGCCCGAGGACAGCGCCGGTGTTCGGGAACCGCTACGCCGACATCACCACCCGCCAGGACCATCCAGCTCCACTGGCTCCGCATCGGGACGTCCCCCGCATCTGGCAGCGGTTCGAGGCGGTCGGGCTGACGACCATCCAGGCGTGCGGCGACTCGGCCCGCAACGTCCTGTCCTGCCCGGTCTCCGGGCGTCGACGCCGACGAGGCCTTCGACGCCCTGCCGGTCGCCCAGGCCATCTCGGACTTCTTCACCGGCAACCGCGAGTACGCCAACCTGCCCCGCAAGTTCAAGATCAGCGTCACCGGCTGCCGTCGAGGACTGCGCCCAGGCCGAGATCAACGACATCGGCCTGTGGCCGGCCCGGGCCGCCGACGGCACGCTCGGGTTCAACCTGCTGGTGGGCGGCGGCCTGTCCGACGGCGAGCGCATGGCGTCCGACATCGACGTCTTCGTCCGGCCCGACCAGGCGGTCGAGCTGACCCGGGCCATCGCCCAGCTGTTCGGCGAGCTGGGCAACCGCGAGAACCGCGGCCTGGCCCGCATGCGCTACCTCGTCCAGGAGCTCGGGCCCGAGGGGTTCCGGGCCGCGCTGGCCGAGCGGGCCCGCTTCGAGCTCGGGCCCGCCGGGCGAGGACCTCGACCCGCCGCTACCGGGGCGACCACGTCGGCGTCCACCCGCAGCGCCAGGCCGGGCTGGTCTACGTCGGGTGCTCGGTGCCGGTCGGGCGGATGCGCGGCATCGACCTGGTCGAGGTGGCCCGCCTGGCCGACGACCTACGGCGACGGCACGGTCCGGCTCGGCACCGACCAGAACTTCGTCCTCACCGGGGTGCCCGAGGACCGCGTCGACGACCTGCTGGCCGAGGACGCTGCTCGCAGAAGTACTCGCCGTTCCCCGGCCCGTTCACCCGGGGCGTGGTGGCGTGCACGGGCAGCGAGTTCTGCCGGTTCGCCGTCGTCGAGACGAAGGAGCGGGCGGTCAAGTGGGCCCGGTGCCTCGACGAGCAGCTGGCTGACCGGGCCCGGTGACGCCGGCGCGGTGGAGCGGGCCGGCGGTGCCCGGGCGGACCGTCGGCCGCCGGCGCGAGGACGCCGGGATCATCCGGATGCACTTCTCGGGATGCTCGGCGTCGTGCGCCCAGCCGCAGATCGCCGACATCGGGTTCCGCGGTGACATCGGCCCACGTCGGCGAGCACATCGTCGAGGCCGTCGACATCGGCCTGGGCGGATCCTCGGCACCGACGCCGCCTTCATCGACTGGGTCGAGCGGCGCCGTCCGGTCGACGAGGTCCCCGAGGCGCCCTCGTGCGGGTGGTCGGCGCTACCAGGACGAGCGCGGCGGGCGAGCCGCTTCCACAACTGGGCCCGGCGTACGCCCAACGACGAGCTGCGGGCGCGACGCATCGACGGCGCGGGAGGCCGACCGATGAAGGCGCTACCGGCTCCGCGAGGAGATGAACGGCATCGCCGAGCCGCCGGGCAAGATGTGGTTCTGGGAGCTCGAGGCCGGGGTCATCGACGCCGACCGCTGCATCCAGTGCGGGACCTGCGTCGCCGCCTGCCCGTCGAACTCCATCGGCGTCGACGAGGACACCGACCTGCCCGAGCTGGTGAAGATGTGCACGGGCTGTTCGCTGTGCTGGGACTTCTGCCCGCGCGGCGGGTCTCCGCTACGAGGCGCTGTGGCCGCCGTCCACGCCGACGGACGACGCCGGCGAGGCCGCCGCTCGTCCGAGCAGCGAGGTCCGACGCCGCCGACACCTACTGGAAGATCACCGGCGGGCCGCCCGGCGACGGGCTGGGCGCCGTGCTCGAGCAGTACGCCGTGCGGGCCGGGGCCAAGCGCCGACGACGCCCAGGACGGCGGCGTCGTCACCGCGCTGCTCCTCGCCGCTCTGGCCGCCGGCGACATCGACGGCGCGCTGGTGTCGAAGCCGAGCGACGACCCCGACGAGCCGTGGAAGGGCGTCGCCACCGTGGCCACCACCGCCGGCCGAGATCCTCGCCGCCGCGGGCAGCTTCTACAACCAGACGATGGCCCTGGCCGAGCTCGACCTGTCCCGGTACGACCTGCCGGCCAAGCCCCGCCTGGCCGTGGTGGGCACGCCGTGCGAGATCCAGGGGATCCGGGCCATGCAGGCCCGGCAGTGGCCGACCGGGGCCCACCGGGTCGACGCCGTGGTGCTCACCATCGCGCTGCTGTGCACGAAGAGCTTCGACTACGAGGGCCTGATGCTGCGGGAGCTGCGCGACGAGCGGGGCATCGACCTCGACCGGGTCAGCAAGGTCGACGTCATCCACGGCCGCATGATCGTCGAGTACCGCGACGGCCAGGTGGCCGTCGACGAGCCGGTCAAGGACTTCCACGGCGCCGCCCTGAAGGGCTGCGACGAGTGCGCCGACTTCCTCGGCCGCGCGGCCGACCTGTCGGTCGGCAGCGTCGGGTTCCATGGACGGATGGACGAGCGTCCTGGTGCGCACCGAGCGGGGCCGGCTCGCCCTCGAGCAAGCCCGGGGCCGCCTCGACTTCCGGGAGCTCGACGATCCCGAGGCGCTGCTCAAGCTGGACAACGTTCGACAAGCGGGTGGCCGTGCGAGCCTCGCAGCGCAACGCTCGACCCCGACGGCCCGCTGTTCATCGACTTCGCCGAGCACTTCCGCGCCTATGCCGGAACCAAGAGGGAGCCGGTCATCCGGGACCGGTGACCAGGGACGACACCGCCCCGGGGGTCGTTGCGAGCAATAAGTTCACTGATTCGCTAGCTTGTCCCCGATGACAACGCTCGAATTGGCTGGGGGGCCAAGGCTCGACGTCCCCGAGGAACCCGAGGATCTGAAGGTCGCGCTCCACGATGCGCTGCTCTCGGGCAAGGACTGGCGCGAGGGGTTCAGCGATGACATCTGCCTCGGTATCTGGCTGTGGGGGCGTTGGCAGCCGGCGCTCGAACCTGCCGGGTTCTCCCGCGACGACTTCGTCGAGACCGTCGTCGACTACCGGCGCGAGGTGTGGCTGTGGCTGGCGGGCGAACGCCCCTGGGGTCAGTTCGTGACCGGGCTGGCCGGCCGCATCAGCCGCCGCATCGCCGCCGACTGACGGAGGCATCACCCGGGACGGCGGGCCCGCCGCCGTCGAACGGGGCCCGCCACCCCGACCGGACGGGGCCGGCCATCACCTACGCTGGCTGACCGGTCCGAACCCGGGGAGGAGCCACCTGTGGGACTGTCCATCGGCATCGTCGGCCTGCCCAACGTGGGCAAGTCCACGCTGTTCAACGCGCTGACGAGCAACGAGGTGCTGGCGGCCAACTACCCGTTCGCCACCATCGAACCCAACGTAGGGGTGGTGGCCGTCCCCGACGGCCGGCTGGCCACGCTGGCCGGGCTCTTCTCGAGCGCCGAGATCGTGCCGGCCACGGTCACCTTCGTCGACATCGCCGGGATCGTCCGCGGCGCTTCCGAGGGGGAGGGACTGGGCAACAAGTTCCTGGCCGCCATCCGGGAGTGCGACGCCATCTGCCAGGTCGTCCGGGTGTTCGACGATCCCGACGTGATCCATGTCGACGGCAAGGTCGACCCCTCCGGCGACATCGAGACCATCAACACCGAGCTGGTGCTGGCCGACCTGCAGACCGTGGACAACCGTCTCGACAAGCTGGCGAAGGAGGCCAAGCGCCATCCCGAGCTGGCACCGGTGCTGGCGGCCACCGAGACCGCCCGGACCCTGCTCGACGCCGGCCGCACCATCGCCGACGCGGCGGCGGCAGGCGACGTGGACGCCGCGCTGCTGGCCGATCTGCACCTGCTGAGCGCCAAGCCGTTCATCTACGTCTTCAACGTCGACGAGGGCGCCCTCGGCGACGCCGACACGGCCTCGACGCTGGCGGCGTCGGTGGCACCGGCCCCGTCGGTGGTCCTCTGCGCCCAGATCGAGGCCGAGCTGGCCGGGCTCGACCCCGGGGACGCGGCCGAGCTGCTGGCCGGCTACGGGCAGGAGGAACCCGGCCTGTCCCAGCTGGTGCGCGTCGGCTTCGCCACGCTCGGACTGCAGACGTTCCTGACGGCCGGCCCGAAGGAGTCGAGGGCGTGGACCATCCACGCCGGCGACACCGCGCCCGCGCGCCGCCGGGGTGATCCACACCGACTTCGAGCGCGGGTTCGTCAAAGCCGAGGTCATCAGCTTCGACGACCTGGTGACCGCGGGCTCGGTGGCCGCGGCCCGCGCCGTGGGCAAGGCCCGCATCGAGGGACGCGACTACGTCATGCGAGACGGCGACGTCGTCGAGTTCCGGTTCAACGTGTAGGTAGCGGCGCCGGGCCAGGTGGATCATGCCAGTAGCAGCGGGCGGTGGTGCAACCACACCCAGGCGATGTGGGTGCTGCCTTCATCACGCAAAGTGACCGAGGCAGAGGTATCCCGGCATCGCGCTTGCGACCGCGGTCGGTCGTCCCTACCGTCAATTGGGGAACAGGTGATGACGGGTGTCGCGCCCGTCCGGTGACGGCGTGACACAGCGGACGGCGGGGGATTCTCATGTTGCACACGCGGTTCGGGATACTCGGGGGATCTCTCGCCCTGGTCATCGCGACCCTGGGCGTCGCCGTTCCCGGAATGGCACTGATAGGCACCTCACCGGCCGGTGCCGCTCCGGTGACGACGTACTTCACCTCCGGGACCTATGTCCTCGGTGGCTGGTCACTGCAGGCCGTGAGCCTGGGCGCCACCGTTCCCGGACGGGTTGGGCCGGGAGACTTTACGGTGGCCGTCACCCCACAGGAACAAACGGTCCCGGCTACGCACACTGAGCTCCCGGTCATCGCCGAGCACGACCTGCAGTGGCTCATCCCGATCCCGGCCGGTGCTTCATACGTCAGCAGCTCCGTAAGCGGGGCGGGCAGCTGGACTGGCGGTACGGCGACGACCATCACGGCGACGGGATCATTTCCGGTGTCCGTCACCAATTGCCCGGCCACCAACGATTCGACCTGTACCGCCACTCCGCAGGACCTCGGAGCATCCAGTTCTGCCGGGCCCACGCCAGTTCCCTTTGCCGGCGTGACGACCACCCCGTACCTTGAGATATCGACCGGTCAGACTCAGATTCCGTCGGGGGCGGCAGTGTCGTTTCCGACTGTCGACGTCGTCCTCGATCCGACCGGCCCCGTCGGGACGGTGCTGGGCTTTCCGGTGACCGAGTACGACTCGACCTACGAAGTATCCGCACTGGGCTCCGTGCATCCCGATCCCACGGTTGCGTGGCCGACGGGAACGACGGCCCTGCCTGCGTCGGTGTTGAGCCCGCTTGCTCCGGAGCCTCCGTTCGAACCGGTCAACCTGGTCTCCACCCTGATCGACGGCGGCGGGCCCGCGCCGGCTTCGCCGACGATCGGCACGGCCACCGCCAACCCGGACGGTACGGTCACCGTCGATTGGGTGGACCCGGTTCCGGTGACCGGGGCACCTGTCGCCTCCTACACGGTCCAGGTCGAAGGTCCCGGCGGTCCATTCACTGGCACGACGGTCGCCGATCCGGCGGCCTCCAGTGCCACCATCGGCGGTCTCGCACCCGGCACGACCTACACGTTCGTCGTGGACACCGTCGGATCCAACGGTGTGAGCGCCGACTCAGGCCCGGCTTCGGCGACCACAGTGCTACCGGCGCCGTTGCCGCCCGTCATCGGCACCGCCACCGCCGATCAGGACGGGACGGTCTTCGTCACCTGGACCGATCCGGCTCAGGTCGGGGCCAACCCCGTGACGTCCTACACCGTCGTGGTCGACGGTCCGGGCGGGCCGTTCACGGGCACAGACAATCCCGCGAACTCGACCGATGCCACCATCGGCGGCCTTCAGCTCGGCTCCACCTACACGTTCAGCGTCACCGCGACGTACGCCGATGGGGCCAGCGCCGGTTCGGCCACGGTGTCGGCGACCACGGTCAGCTCCGTGGGCACGGAACTACCCGTAGGTGCCGTGGGCGGTCCCGTGGCCGCCGTCCTCATCGGCGCCATCCTGTACTTTGCCCAGCGACGCCGGCGGCGAGCCGCAGCCTGAGCCGTCGACCCTGACGTCCGTCGAGCCGCGGATGTGCAGCGCGGCGCGCACGACTGCGCCCGTCCCGGCTCCACCGACTCGTCGCCGCCGACGGCGGGGTGTTCTGCCTCGGGCTGCCGTTCTCGGGATCGATGGGAAACACGCAGCTGAACCGGCCGATGGTGGGCATGACACAGGAGGGGAGCGGGGGCTACTGGCTCGTCGCCGCCGACGGTGGCATCTTCACCTTCGGGGGCGCCCAGTTCTACGGCTCCCCTGTCGTCTGACAACGGTGCTGCGAGCCGTAGTCCGGTGGGGCGGCATCGGCACACGTGGGTCATGCGAGTAGTAGTGCGCGATGACACGACTGTACCCAGGCGAGGAGTGTGCTGCATTCAGCACGGAAAGTGACCAGCGCGGATGGATCACGGCAACGCCCTTGCGAGGGCAGCTCGTCATCCCTACCGTCGCTCTTGACACGTTGAACGGAGTACGAAGCGTCATTCCGGGAACGGCGAGACGTGGCTGACGGCGGGGGGGGTATCCCATGGTGCACAGGCGAATGGCGCGACTGGCGGGATCGCTTGTGGTGGTTGTCGCCACCTTGAGCTTGGTCGTGCCCGGGGCAGTTCTGCTGAGTTCCACTCCGGCTGGCGCCGCCCCAGTGACGACGAATTTCGTATCCGGCACCTTGGTCCTGGGTGGCTGGACCCAGTTGACGGTGGCCGTTGACGCCACGGTTCCGGTTCGGGTGGGACCTGGCGACTTCACGCTGGCCATCACCCCGCAGGAGCAGACGGTGCCGACAACGAACATCGGATTCCCGGTCGCCGACGCCCATAATCTGCAGTGGCTCATTCCGATCCCGGTCGGTGCAACCTTTGTCAGCAGTTCCACGAGCGGGACAGGCACCTGGACCGGTGGCACAGAATCGGGCGTTCCGGCGACGGGTACGTTCCCGATGTCCATCACCGAATGCCCGGCCGACAACGGCACGACCTGTACGGCCACGCCGCAGAACCTGACGGCACCGAGTAACGAAGCGTCCGCATCGTTACCCTTTGCCGGCGTGACGACCACTCCCTATCTCGAGATCTCGACCGGTGGGACATACTTCCCGTCGGGAGCGACGTTGACCTTCCCGACGCTCAACGCCGTACTCGACCCGACGGGCCCAATTGGGACGGAGCTGACGTTCCCCGTCACCGAATACGACTCGACCATCGATTTCTCCCTGTTGGGGGAGTCTCTTCCCAAGATGATCGTTGCGTGGCCGACGGGGACGGTACCCCTACCTGCGTCGGAGTTGAGCTTCTCCTCTCCGGAGCCTCCGTTCATACCCGTCACCCTGGCCTCCACCGTGATCGACCCTGGGCTACCCGCGCCGGACTCGCCGACGATCGGTACGGCCACCGCCAACCCTGACGGTACGGTCACGGTCGATTGGACGGATCCGGTGACAGGAGCCCCCGTCACCTCCTACATCGTCCAAGTCGACGGTCCGGGCGGTCCGTTCACGGGCACGACAGTTGCTGATCCCGCGGCGTCAAGCGCCACCATCGGCGGCCTCGTACCGGGCACGACCTACTCGTTCGTCGTGGACGCCGTGGGCAACGCCGGGGTCAGTGCAGATTCGGGATCCGTGTCGGCCACCACGGTAGTGCCGGCGCCGTCGCCGCCGACCATCGGGACGGCCACGGCCAATCAGGACGGAACGGTCACCGTCACCTGGACCGATCCGATCCCGATCGAAGCCGACCCCGTCACCTCCTACACCGTCGTCGTCGACGGTCCGGGCGGTCCGTTCACGGGCACGGATGTCCCCGCGACCTCAACCTCAATTGCCACCGTCGGCGGTCTCCAACTCGGTGCCACCTACACGTTCAGCGTGACCGCCACCACGGCCGGAGGGACCAGCATGGCGTCGAGCGCGGTGTCGGCGACCACGGTCTCCTCCATGGGCACGCCGTTGCCGGTGGGTGCCGTCGGCGGTCCAGTCGTCGCCGTTCTGATCGGCGCCATCTTCTTCGTCGCCATGCGTCGCCGGCGACGAGCTGGAGTTTGAGCCGAAGTTCGCGACGCCCGTTGCGTCGCGGATCTGTACGGTCCCGGCTTGCACGACGACACTGTCCCAGGAGCCGTTTCCGTGCGTTCGATCACCACCAGGCTCGGTTCCGGCAATGGGGTTTCCACGGCCCGGATTCTGACGTCGCGCCGTCTATGTTCACGAGGAGATGCTGCCCCGGGTACATGGACGAGCCGAGACCCGATCTCTCTATCGACGTTCGAACTGATGCCTGAGACGCACGGCGCCGAATCCCCGGTTCCTCCCGACGCAGCCGTGCACCTCGATCACGTCTCGGTGGTGCGCGACGGCACGGCCATCCTCGACGAAGTGTCGCTCGACATCCGGGGCGGTGAGAGGTGGGCGCTGCTCGGGCCCAACGGCTCGGGCAAGACCACCCTGCTGCGGGTGGTCGGGGCCTCCCTGTGGCCGACCTCCGGAACGGTCGAGATCCTCGGCGCCCGCCTGGGCAGCGTCGATATGCGGGCGCTGCGGCGGAGGATCGCGGTGGTCAGCGCGTCGATCGCCCGCTCTATCCGCCCGGCACTGCCGGCGTTGGACGTCGTCCTCACCGGACGGCACGCCGCCCTCGAGTCGTGGTGGGACGAGTACTCGGCCGGGGACCGGGCCGAGGCCGACCGGCTGCTCACCGAAGCCGGCTTCGGCGGATCCGACTTCGACGCTCGCCCGTTCGGGCTGCTGTCGGAGGGGGAGCGCCAGCAGGTGCTGCTGGCCCGTGCGTTGATGGCCCGGCCCGAGCTCCTGCTGCTGGACGAGCCGGCCGCCGGGCTCGACCTGGGGCGCGCGAGCGGTTCCTCGCCCGACTGGCCCGGCTGGCCGGTGACCCGGCGACCCCCCCGCTGCTGCTCGTGACCCACCACATCGAGGAGCTGCCGCCCGGTGTCACCCACGCCGCGCTGCTGCGAAACGGGCGCCTGGTGGCCGCCGGTCCGGTGGCCGCGACCCTGGCGGGACCGTCCGTGTCCGCATGTTTCAGCGTCGACGTCGAGGTGTCCGAACGGTCCGGTCGATGGTCGGTGCGCCCCGCCGGACCATCCGGCCCCGTCTGACGCCGGCCCCCACCGCTGCGTGCCCGGGTCCCTACGCCCTGCCGGCCCGCATGACCTGGCCCGGAAGGGTCCGCCCGATGACCGCCTCGAGCTCCGAGCGCGACCTCGATCAGCGTGTTCAGGTCGACGCCTGTTTCGGCACCGAGCGCATCGAGCAGGTGGACGGTGTCCTCGGTGGCGATGTTGCCGGTCGCCCCCGGCGCGAACGGGCAGCCACCGAGACCGCCGACGGATGCGTCGAACTTCCGTACCCCGTGCTGGGCGGCCACGACCAGGTTGGCCAGTCCGGTGCCGCGGGTGTTGTGCAGGTGGAGGGCGATGTCGGCCGCGGCCAGGCCGGCGGCGGCCAGTGCCTCGACAAGGGCCGTGATCGACGGCGGCACGGCCATCCCGGTCGTGTCCGCGAACGAGAACGCTGTCGCCCCCACCGCCTCGAGGCGTCGGGTGAGCTCCACCGTGCTGGAGGGGTCGATCTTGCCCTCGTACGGGCAGCCGAAGGCGGTGGCGATGATGACCTCGACGGGGATGCGGGCCTCTTCGGCCAGTGCGATGACGGCCTCGATCTGGGCGACCGAGTCGAGCTGGGACTGCTTGAGGTTGCGGGTGTTGTGGGTCTCGGACACGCTGAGCACCACCTCCAGCTCGTCGGCGTCGGCGTCCAGAGCCAGCCGGGCGCCGTGGAGGTTCGGGACGAGGACGCGGTAGCGCACGCCGGCCACCCGGGTGATCCCGCGCAGCACCCGATCCGTGCCGGCCATCGGCGGCACGGCATCCGGGCTCACGAACGCCCCGACCTCGATGGCCTTCAGCCCCGTGGCCGACAGCGCGTCGATCAGGTGGATGCGCGACGTCGACCGGGATCGGCGGCTCGGTCTGCAATCCGTCGCGTGGGCCGACCTCGCGGACCTCGCTGGAGGTGGGGTAGCCGTCGACGGTCATCGGGCCCCGCCACGGCGACGGCTTCCACGGGACGTCCGCCCCCGGCCGGTAACCTGCGGCCGATGCCCAGAGAGCACGCCATGGGCGCCTACCAGAAGATCCGGCAGGGGATCGTGGAGGGGCTGTACCGGCCGGGCGAGCGCATGGTGGAGACGCGACTGGCCCGCGATCTGGACCTGTCGAGGACCCCGATCCGTGAGGCCCTGCGCATGTTGCAGTCCGAAGGTCTTGTGGTGGCTCTGCCGAACCGGGGCGCCACCGTGAGGAACCTGACGGTCGAGGGCATCGCCGACCTGTACGAAGTGCGGGGCCGGCTCGAGGCCCTGGCCGGCGAGTTGGCGGCCGGCCGGGCGACGCCGGCGCAGGTCGAAGGCCTGCGCGGGGCCGAGGCCGCCTTTGCATCGGCGGTGCGGAACATCGATGTCAACGACATCGAGGCCATCCGGGCCGTGTTCCGCCTGAACGACGAGTTCCACCTGCTGCTCCTCGAGAGTGCCGGCAACGAGCGGCTCACGCAGACGCTCATCCGCACCGTCGACCAGCCCCTGGTGTTCCAGGCGTTCCGGCACTACGACCGGGGGGCGATGCGCCGCTCGGCCGAGTTCCACCGCCTCATCTTCGAGGCCGTCGAGGCCGGCGAGCCGGTGCGGGCCGGCCACCTGACCTACGAGCACGTGCTGCAGGGACGCGACCAGCTGCTGACGGTGGTGGGCGACTCCGAGTCCGTGGACGCCCTCTTCGACATGCCGCCGATGGCGGCCACACCGCTCGGTCACTGCACGACCTGATCGGCCCGGAGGGCCTCGATCTCGCGCCGGCTCCAGTCCCGCCACCATCTCGAGGACGGCATCGGTGTCGGCGCCGAGCCGGGGGCCGGGCGCGGCACCGAACCCGGGGTGCGGGAGAACCGGGGGACGATCCCCGGCATCGGCACGTCCCGACCGCCGGCCGAGGTCGCCCACAGCACCATGTCCCTCGCCAGGTACTGCTCGTCGCGGCAAGGCATCGGCGGCGGTGTAGACGGGACCGCACGGCACCCCGTGGGCGGCCAGGGCGGCGAGGACATCGGCGCCGGTGCGGGCCGCCGTCCAGTCGGAGATGACCCCGTCGAGCTCGGTCGCATTCCCCCCGCGCGACTGGTGGTCCGCGAACCGGGGATCGTCGATCAGGTCCGGCTCGCCCATCGCCTCGCACAGCCGTGCGAACACCCGGTCGCCGTTGCCGGCGATGAGCACCTCGTTGCCGTCGGCCGTGGGGTACGCGTTCGACGGTGCCACTCCGGGGAGGATCCCGCCGCTGCGCCCGCGCACCACCCCCAGACACCTCGGCGTCAGCCATGCTCGACTCCATGAGGGCGGCCACGGCCTCGTACAGGGCGACGTCGACCTCTTGGCCGGTCCCGCTCCTCGACCGCTCGTGGACGGCGGCCAGCGTCCCGATGACGGCGAACATGGCGGCCAGCGAGTCCCCCAGGCTGATGCCGGTGCGCGACGACGCCCTTCCCGGTTCACCGGTGGTATGGCGGATGCCCCCCATGGCCTCGCCGATGCTCCCGAAGCCGGCCTCGGGCGCACGCGGCCCGGTCCTGCCGTAGCCCGACACGTGCACCATGATCAGCCCGGGGTTCTCGGCGGCGAGGTCCTCGTAGCGGAGCCCCCACCGTTCGAGCTGCCCCGGACGGAAGTTCTGGAGCACCACGTCGGCCGCCACGGCCAGACGCCGCACCACGGCCGCGCCGGCGTCGGTGGTGAGGTCGACGACCACCGATCGTTTGTTGCGGGCGATGCTGGTCCACCACAACGACTCCCCGTCGCTCAGCACGCCCCAGCGACGGAGCGGGTCACCGGCCGGAGCTTCGACCTTGATGATCTCGGCGCCGTAGTCGCCGAGCAGCTGCCCTCCGAACGGTCCTGCAACTAAGGTCCCGAGCTCGAGGACCCGAAGTCCTGCCAGCGGACCGGGGGACGTTGACATGCCGTTCATTGTATGCAATGATTCGCTCCGAACGGCAAGGCTACGCCCAGGATGCGGCGCTGCCGGCCAAAGTGCATGCAGGAGGGGGTGAGCGTGGATCCTCACGATGAGCGGCCGTTCGACCTGCAGGGGGTCAGTCATCTCGCCCTGGTGTGCAGCGACATGGCCAGGACCGTCGACTTCTATACGAACGTCCTCGGATTGGACCTCGTCAAGACGGTCGAGCTTCCGGCCGGCATGGGCCAGCACTTCTTCTTCGACATCGGCAACGGCGACGCCCTGGCCTTCTTCTGGTTCGCGGACGGCCCCGGACGGGCACCGGGCATCGCCGCCCCCGTCGCCCGGCCCGACAACGGCGAGTCGACCTCGGCGGTCGGATCGATGAACCACATCGCGCTGCAGGTGGCGCCCGAGCGAATCGAGGAGTACCGCCAACGCCTGGTGGAACGGGGCGTGGACTGCTCGGTGGTGGTGAACCACGACGACAGCGAGTGGACGGTGGCCGAGGAGCCGCACCCCGGGGTGTTCGTCCGGTCGGTCTACTTCCAGGACCCCGACGGCATCCTCCTCGAACTGGCCGCGTGGACGAAGACGTTCGACGACGACGATGTCCGCCATGCGCCCGCGAGTTCGTCACCGGTGCTGCACACGGTGCCGGCCGGGGACACCTGAATGTCCCGTCTGCGACAGGTCGCACGGTCGGACACGGACGACCCGATCGTCAACGGCATGTACGACATCGTGTTCGGCAAGGGCGCCGATCCGGTCGCCGGCACCAGCACGGGGAGCCAGGGCGACTGGTGGACGACGTTCGCCCTCGTGCCCGACGTGCTGGAACACGCGGTGGCCGGCTTCGTCCTCTACCGGAGCCCCGAACGGACGCTCGACGGCGTGCTGCGCGAGCTGGCGCAGGCGCGCATCGGCTGGGCCGTCGGCAGCACCTTCGTCTTCTCCCAGCACGTCCAGTCGCTGCGCGGTCTGCACGCCGATCCGGCCAAGATCGACGACCTCACCTCGTGGCAGGTGTCCGACGCCTACACCCGCACCGAACGGGCCGTCCTCGGCTACGCGGACGCCATGGCCTACGACGGCGGTCGGGTCAGTGACGAGCTGTTCGCGGCCCTGCGCGGGGAACTGACGGACGAGGCCATCCTCGAGCTCGACCTACGTCGCCGCCATGTACGTGCAGCACGCGGTCATCAGCCGGGCGCTGCGGCTCGAATGGGACGACCGACCGGATGCGGTGGCGGAAGTGGAACCGCCGGAGGACTTCGACGCCGAGCACTACATGGCCGTCGGATCCGACGCCGGGGCCAAACAACGGCTCCGCGACGCCCGGAAATGACCGAAGGCGTGCTCGCCCCGAGCCGCCTCGATGCGGTCCTCAGGGAGTCCGGTGCTCTCCATTCGGGTTCGGTGGCGACGGTGGAGACGGCGTCCATCGGCACCGGACAGATGGCACAGACGCTCCGGCTCGACCTCGGCTACGACGGGCCGAGTGACGGTCCGGCGTCCCTTGTGGCCAAGCTGCCGTCGGCCGACAAGCTGAGCCGGCGGACGGGCAGGGCCACGAGGGCCTACGAGGTCGAGGTCGGCTTCTACCGCGACCTGGCCGGATCCCTGGGCGTGCGGACGCCGCGCTGCCTGCACGCGTCGATCGATCTGACCACCCACGACTTCCTCATCCTCCTCGAGGACCTCACCCCGGCCGCCCAGGGCGACCAGCTCGCCGGGTGCGGTGCTGACCTGGCGGAGAGGGTGGTGCACCAGGCGGTGGCGTTCCAGGCCCCGCGCTGGGCCGACCCCGGACTGGCCGGGATCGGGTGGTTGGATCGCAACAGCCCCGAGGCGGCCGCCGTCACGGCCGCCTTTCTGGCCTCCTCCTACCCCGGGTTCCTCGACCGCTTCGGATCCGAGCTCGACCAAGCGGTCCTCGACGGTCTGGCCCTGGCCGTCGATCGGGTGCACGACTGGTGGCGGGCGCCGACCGGGTCGCGCACCCTCGTCCACGGCGATCTCCGCCTCGACAACCTCCTCATCGGGGACGGACCCGACGACCTGTGGGTCGTCGACTGGCAGACGCTCGTCCTCGGCGACGGGGTGTGCGACGTGAGCTACTTCCTGGGCGGCAACCTGGCGCCCGAGGTGCGGCGGACCTGCGAGGAGGAGCTCGTCCACGTCTACCACGACGCCCTGCGCACCGCCGGCGTCGACGACCTGGCGTGGGACGACTGCTGGCAGCGGTACCGGGCCGGCTCGTGGTACGGCGTCTACCTGACGTTGGGCGCCTCCCTGCTGGTCGTGCAGAGCGAGCGGGGCGACCGCATGTTCGCCTGCCACATGGACCGCCACGTCCGCCACGCCCTCGACCTCGATGCCGCCTCGGCGATGGCGGCGGTCGATGCCTGACGCCGTCGACGCGGCGCCCCCTGAGGTGGCCGCCGCCGACGAGGGGAGGCACCCGCCCGGGCCGGAGCCCCTGTGGAACGAGTCGTGGTACTTCGACGTGGCCGATCCCCGGCGGGACCTGGGAGCGTTCCTCAGGTTCGGCCTCTACCCGAACCGCGACCAGTGCTGGATCCATGTCGCCGTCGTGGGCGGCGGCCTGCCGGTGACCATGGTCGTCGTGGAGGACGCCGCGCTGCCGGCGGCCGGGACGCTGTCGGTAGAGGCCGGCGAGCTCCGCGTGGCCGTCACCGCGGAGCAGCCACTCGACCGGTGGCGGGTGGTCGTGTCGGGGCCGGCCCTGTACTACGAGGACGCGGCCGCCGTACTGGCCCGGCGTCCGGCCGGCCGCACCGACGTCGAGCTCGACCTGTGGTGGACGGACCGAGCGAGGCCCTACCACTACGGCGTGACCAGTCGCTACGAGGTGTCGTGTTCGGTGGAGGGATCGCTGCGTGTGGGCTCCGAGACGGTGCCGATGCTCGCCACCGGCCAGCGGGACCACTCGTGGGGGGTGCGCGACTGGTGGGCGTTCGCCTGGTGCTGGTCGGCCGGGGCGCTCGACGACGGTACCGCCTTCCACCTGGCCGACATCCGCCTCCCCTCGGGCGGGGTGGGATTCGGCTACCTCCTGCCTCCCGACGGGCAGGCCGTCCCGGCTGGATCGGTGACCGCCGACGAGACGGTCGACGCCGACGGGCTCCCGACCTCGGCCGACCTGGAGCTGTTCCCCGGTCCGCTCGCCCTGCACGTCGCACCCGTGGCGGTGAGCCCCCTCGTCTTCACCGCCGATGACGGGCGGACCAGTCGCCTGTCGCGGGCCTTGTGCCGCTACACCACCGCCGACGGGCGGCGGGGGACGGGCTGGACGGAGTGGAACCTGCCCGTCGTGGGCCGCTGATGGCGCCGCCCACGCACCGGCCGGACCACCGGGGCCACCGACCCGTCGGGGACGCCCGTGGGGCGGCCCCTGACGATGTGCGACGACCTTCAACCCCCGAGGAGGAAAGCATGAAGCTGGCCGACAAGTGCACCCAGCGTTCGAGGCGCTGTTCGTGGATGGCGGGTGGCGCATGTGCGGTCGTCCTCGTGACCGTGCTCGCGGGCTGTTCGTCGACGAACACCTCCGGTGCGAAGGCGTCGACGACGGATGCCACCATCCCGGCGTCGGCGTTCAACGACTTCACGGGCGTCACGCCGACCTCGGTGACGGTGGCCAACATCACGACCCAGATCGGCGGGCTCTTCGTGGGCGCCGTGGTGGGGACGGAGGCCTATGCCGACTACGTGAACTCGCAGGGCGGCATCAACGGCCGGAAGCTGATCGTGAACGGCCTCGACGACGGCTTCTCGGGCGCCACCAACAAGGAACAGACCGAAGGTGCCATCCAGCACGACTTCGCCACGGTCGGGAGCTTCTCCCTGGAGGACGGGTACGGCGGGGCGGCGCTGGCCGCCAACCCGCAGGTGCCGAATGTGTCCGAGGTGCTCGACCCGCCGACGGCGAAGCTCCCGAACTCGTTCGATCCGATCCCGAACGGCACCGGCTGGCCGCTCGGGCCACTCGTCTTCTTCAAGGACAGGTACCCGACCGAGATCCAACACGTGGGCACCCTGGTGGCGGACCTGCCCTCGACCGCGATCGCATGGAACCAGGAGAAGGCGGTCATGGAGCACGTCGGCTACAAGGTCCTCTACGACCCCCTGTTGTCGCCCACGCAGACCGATTTCAATCAGAACGTCCTGGCCATGAAGAGCGCCGGGCGTGCAGATCGTGTTCCTCGAGCAGGAGCCGGAGAGCTACACGTCCGCCGTCTTCAAGGCACTCGAGCAGCAGGACTTCCATCCCACGGTGGTACTCGGGGGACCGTCCTACTCCGAGTCGCTGGTGTCCGCGTCGGGGGGACCGGCGGTCACCGACGGCGCGTACCTGTGGCAGTACGCGTCGCTCTATCTGGGCGAGGACGCCGGCAGCATCCCGGCGGTCGACACGTTCAACACGTGGGTGCAGAAGGTGTCGCCGGGGTTCAAGGCCGACTACTTCACCCTCTACGGGTGGCTGAGCGCCGAGCTGTTCTCCCAGGCGCTCAGGAATGCGGGGATGCATCCGAGCCGGGGATCGGAGCTCCAGGCGCTCCGCCAGATCACGTCCTTCTCGGCGGGCAACCTGATCACGGCCACCAACCCGGCGGACAAGGTGCCGCCCAGCTGCTATCTCATCGCCCAGATCACCGACGGCCGCTTCCAGCGCCTCGATGATCCTCCGGTGGACGGGCCCACCCACGGCTACCGGTGCGATCAGCCGTACTACGTCCCCGGCTGACCGGCTGACCGGCTGACCGCTGACCGGGATCGCGGCCCTGCCACTCAGGGGCATCGCCACGCGGTTGCGGGTCGTCCCGCACGGGGGTACAACGTTGCAAACGACAGCCGGGGGAGGGCTGTTGTGATCGTGTCGGCGGTCAATTGCGGCGCGGTCGTTCCCCGACCATCCACCAACCCGCGAACGCCCGTCGTTAGGGTTTTGTGGCTAGGAAGGTAGGTCGAGGGGTGACGCCAGTGATCCTTGTGTTCCTCGCAGCGGTGTGGATCATTGTGTTGGGTCCGAGCCTCCTGCGGCGACACAGAGAGCGTGGGCTGGGCGGCGTGGGATCCATCCATCACTTCCATCGCCAACTGCGGGTGCTCCAGCGTTCGGGACGCGAAGCGGCCCCTCCCGCCCGCCGGCCCGACGACGCCCGGATGGCGGTCGCGACCGAACACTCGTACCGCTACCCCGACGTGCATGCCACCCCGGTGCTGAAGGTGGTCGGCTCCGACAAGGTCCCCGTCCCCGCGCTGGCGTTCCTCGGACGGAACCCCCGGACCAACCGGCGCCGCCGCCCCTCGAGGCCGGGCCCGAAGCGGCGCCCGCGTCCGCGGACGCGGCTGTGGCCGCCACCCCGCTGCCCGCCCACCCGCTGTCCGACGCGCCGTCACGTCAGGCGGTGATCCGGCGCCGGCGGGACACGTTGGGTGTGCTGGCGCTCACCTTCGTCACGACGCTGTTGGCCGGCGCCATCCCCGGTGTGCGCGCCGCGTGGATCGTCACGGTGCTGTCGGGCCTGGCCCTGGCCGCCTACGTGGTGCTGCTCGTGCAGCTCAAGGCGCGCACCGAGGAGCGCGACCGCAAGCTCCACTACCTGCGTCCCTCTATGGGTGCGGCGGTGGCAGTGGCCGACCGCGACGGCGACGAGGTCTCGGCGGGCTACGACGGCGTCGGGGTCGAGGAGCTGGCGGCGTCCCGCTCCGCCCACCCGGCCGGCCGGCTCGTCGCCGCCCGCTGACCCCGCCGGCACCCGTGGCGCCCGATCCGCCGGCCTCCCCCGGATTGGCGGCCGACCTCGACCGCCTGGGAGCAGGCGTGCGCGACCGCCTGGGCGGTGCCCACCGGGCGCGCGAGGAATCGCTGCGCGCCTGTCGGCAGACCATCCGCTCGTGCGGGCTGGCCATCCGCGCCGTCCACCGGCTCGATGGCGCCGGCTACGACGGCCACGTCGAAGAGGCCGAAGCGTCGCTGCGGCTCGCCCAGGCTGCACTCGGTCCCTATCCGCAGCTGGCGGCGGCCGGCTTCCTGCACGACGCCGAGAAGGAGTTCGCCGAGGCCCGGCTGACGGCAGCTCTCGTCGACGGCACGGCCCTGCCCGGACCGGAGGAACTCGACGTCCGAGACCCTGCGTGGTTGAACGGCGTGGCCGAGGCGGCCTCCGAGCTCCGCCGCCACCTGCTCGACCGGTTGCGCGACGGCGACCTCGATCGCGGTCAGCACCTGCTGGTGGCCATGGGGGACTGCTACGACCTGCTGGTCACCATCGACTTCCCCGACGGGGTGACCGGCGGGCTTCGACGGGCCACCGACGCCCTCAGGGCCGTGCTCGAGCGGAGCCGGTCCGACGTCACCACCACCGTGCTCCAGGCCCGCCTGCAGCGGTCGATCGAGGACCTGTCCGGCCGCCTCTGACGGTGGGCCACGGGTCGACGCGCCGGTCGGCGGTGGCGTTACCATGCGGCATGGCTGCGAACGAGACCACAACGACACGGGCACGCGAACTGGGCGAGGTGGTGGCCTCGGCCATCGAAGGGCGCCGGCTCCTCGACCATCCGTTCTACCGGCGGTGGGAGGCCGGTGGCCTGGCCGAGGGTGAGCTGGCCGCCTATGCCGGCCAGTACCGCCACTTCGAGGCGGCCCTGCCCGGGTGGCTGGCGACGGTGGCCGACGGGCTCGAAGGTGCGCCGGCCGAGCTGGTGGCGCAGAACCTGGCCGACGAGCTCGGACACCCCGAGCCCCACCTGGCCCTCTTCGACCGCTTCGCCGTCGCCGTGGGTGCGCCGCCCGCCGCCGCCGGTCCGGCCGCCGGCGAGCTCGTCGCCACCTACCGCGACCTGGTGGCCGACGGACCGGCGGGCGCGCTGGCCGGACTGGCCGCCTACGAGACCCAGGCGGCCGCCATCGCCGCCTCGAAGGCCGACGGTCTGCGGCGCTGGTACGGGATCGACGACGCCGGCGCCGCCTTCTGGGACGTCCACGCCGTGATGGATGGAGAGCACGGCGTCGTGGGCCGTCGACGCCCTGGCCGAACTGGACGCCGATCCCGGCGTCGTCGGCGACGCCGCGGCGCGGTGCCGCCCGGGCCTGGTGGTCGTTCCTCGACGAGCGCGAGGCCGTGGCCGAGTTCACGGCGGCCGCTACCTGATGTCGGCGGCGGGGCAACGGTCGCCCCGCCGGATTCAGCCGGGCTCGGTGCCCACCACGGAGACGAACGACACCATCTCGCCCGGGTAGCCGCCCAGGTTGTGGGTGAGGGCCAGGGTCCGGTCGGTCGTGATCTGGCGTTCGGGGGTGGCCTCGCCGCGCAGCTGCAGCCACGTCTCGAAGAACATCCGCAGACCCGACGCCCCCACCGGGTGACCGAAGCTCTTCAGGCCGCCGTCGGGGTTGACCGGGAGCTCGCCGTGGAGGTCGAAGGTCCCCGCGGCGATCTCCTTGAAGGCTGTCCCCCGCTCGGCGAAGCCGAGGTCCTCCATCAGGACGAGCTCCGTCGGCGTAAAGCAGTCGTGGACCTCGGCCATGGCCAGTTGGCGCCGGGGGTCGGTGATGCCGGCCTGGGCGTAGGCGTCGCGCGCCGCCGCCTCGCACTCGGGGAAGTGGGTGTAGTCGTACTCGGGGTCGATGAGGCCCGAGCCGCTGCCCGCTGCGAACGACAGCGCCTTGATGTAGAGCGGCTTGTCGGTGTAGCGGTGGGCGTCCTCCGCCCGGACCACGATGGCGGCGGCGGCGCCGTCGGCGACTCCGGCGCAGTCGAAGACCCCGAGGCGCCCGGCCACCCGGGGGGACGCGCAGATCGCCTCGACGGAGACCTCCTTGCGGAACTGGGCCCTGGGGTTGCGGGCCCCGTTGTAGTGGTTCTTCCACGAGATGCGGGCCAGCACCTGGGACAGCTCGTCCTCGTCGACGCCGTACTTCTCGGCGTAGGCCGGCGCCACCATCGAGAACATGGCCGCCGCCGTGAGGGTGCGTCCGGTGCCGTCACCGGGGATGGGGAAGGCGTTGAGCCCCTGGTAGCCCGAGTCCTTCACCTTCTCGGCGCCGACGGCCATGGCCACGTCGTACGCGCCCGAGGCCACCGCGTAGGCGGCGGCACGCAGCGCCTCGGAACCGGTGGTGCAGTAATTCTCCACCCGGGTGACCGGCTTGTTCTGCAGCTGCAGGGGCCGGGCCAGGGTGATGCCGCTCATGCCCGACTGGGCCGTGCCGAACCAGTAGGCGTCGATGTCGTCCTTTCCCACCCCGGCCGACGCGAAGGCGTCCCCGGCCGCCTCGACGATGAGATCGTCGAGGCCCTTGTCCCAGTGTTCGGCGAACCGGGTGCATCCCATGCCGACGATCGCCACCCGGTCCTTGATGCCGTGCGAAGCCATGTCCGTCCCTCCTCGTTCCGATCGGTCCGTGCTCAGCCGTCCGCCGGCGCGGTGATGGCGCGGACCGGCTTGGCCTTCCAGAAGTAGTCGTGGATGCCGTCGGCCGTGTACAGCCGGCGGAAGGTCATCTCGACCCGGTCCCCGATGGCCACCGTGTCGGCGTCCACGTCGCAGAGCTCGACCGGGGTGCGGCCACCGCCGTCGAAGTCGAGGACGGCGAAGACGATGGGGGGGCTGGGCGAGTACGCCAACCGGTCGACGGTGAAGGTGGCGATGGTGGCCAGGGTGTCGGCCCGGACGACGGGCGACATGTCGTCGGTGGCGCCGCCGCGCATCGACACCCGCGCCGGCGGCAGGTGGACGGCACCGGACGAGCGGTCCTCGGAGCCGACGAAGCCGAACTTCCAGTTCTCGGAGCGCCAGGCCGCGGTGGAGGAGACCCGCTGGGGCTCGGGCCGGCGGGGGGGCTCGGTCGGGAGCATGCCCCGCCAGTTGAGGAACTTGGCGTAGGGGAGGCCGGCTCCTCCGGCGATCTGTTCGTCCACGGTGCGGGCCGGGGCCCACGCGTCCCTGGCCCCGGTGACCCTGAAGACGAGCGCATCCGCCCCGTCGGCCAGAGCCACGATGGCGACGACGTCACCGGGGGACGACCGCTCGACGAGGGCCGTCAGCGCCAGCAAGGGCTGGGCGGTGCCGGCCTGACCGACGGTGGCATCGAGGTCGTCGAGTGCGACCCCGTCGCCGAGGGCGAGCGCCCGGGTCAGGGCGCGCACGGCCCGGGTGTGCATGCCGGTCACGGCCACCCGGGCGAGCCCGCCGGGCTCGACGCCGGCGTCCTTGCACGCCGCGGCGAACGCCTCGCGTCCGAGCGGCACGTACCGGGTCTCACCGAAGCGCTCCTCCCAGGTGCGGGAGCGGACCTCGCCCGGCGTGCGCCACCGGTCGACGAACTCGTCGGTGGTGGAGGCCTGCCCGATGAGCTCGGCCACCACCGGGGCGGCCGGCCCGTCTTCCCCCACCAGCACGGCGGCGGCCGCGTCCCCGCCGGCGGCCTCGTCGGCCGAGCCCGGCAGGCCGTCCCTGAGGTCGGACCCCACCACCAGGGTGGTCCCCGTGCCGTCCAGGGCGGCCAGCAGGGCGCCGGTGGCCGAACGGATCCCGCCGCCGAAGTCGAAGGCGGCCGTGGCGGCCGGCTGCCGGAGGGCGGCGTGCAGCGTGGCGGCGTTGGTCTTGTCCAGGTAGGCCGGGGTGGCGGTGGCGAACCACACGGCGTCGGCGGCCGCCCCCGGCACCGCCCGCAGTGCCAGCCGGGCGGCCTCGACCCCCATGGTGGTGGTGTCCTCGTCGTGGGAGGCCACGGCCCGGGTCCCCCGGCCTCCGCCCGAGCCGAGCAGTCCCGAGATCTCCGACCGCTGCAGCCGGCGGTAGGGGACGTAGCCGGCGATGCTGACGATTCCTCGCATGATTCTCTGACGGTCCCTTCGCTTTCGGGCGGTGCACCCGGTCGGCCGGCGCAGGCCAGGTGCCGGCCCCGGCGCAGTCACATCCTTGCTGAGCTGGGATGACGTGAGGCCCAGGCGCACTGCTGGCCAGGGCCACCCCTGCATTCTATGATGAGAACGTTATCTGACGGTCAGTCAGGAAACCACCGCGGCGGACGCCGTGGCGGGACCGGGGAGGGCCCATTTCATGGACTTCGAGTTCACGCCCGAGCAACTCGACTTCGTCGCCGAGGTCGAGGCGTTCCTCGACGAGCACGACGATATCGAGATCTTCGACCTGACCCGCGAGAACATGGCCCAGATCGTCGACACCCCCAAGCGCCGGGAGTTCATGGCCGAGGTGGGTCGGAAGGGCTGGCTGGGCATCACCTGGCCGAAGGACTGCGGGGGCCAGGAGGGCGACGGCTTCTACGAGTACCTCCTGAACGAGGCGCTGGCCGCCCGGGGCGGGCCCCAGATCGGCAAGGGCGTCGGCATCATCGGCAAGACGATCATCAACAACGGCTCGCAGAAGCTGAAGGACGAGTTCCTGCCGAAGATCCTCCGCAACGAGGTGGAATTCGCCGTCGGGTACTCGGAGCCGAATGCCGGCTCCGACGCCGCCTCGATGCAGCTGAAGGCGACCCGCGACGGCGATGGCTGGCTGCTGAACGGCCAGAAGACCTGGACGACCTCCGCGCACTTCGCCGACTGGTACTGGGTCGGGGCCCGCACCGACCCCGAGGCGCCGAAGCACTTCGGCATCTCCCTCTTCCTCGTGCCGATGGACCACCCCGGCATCACCGTCAAGCCGATCTACACCATGGGCGACGAGCGGACCAACGAGGTCTACCTCGACGACGTCTGGGTGTCGGACGACTACGTGGTGGGGGAGCTGAACAAGGGGTTCCAGTACATCTCCGAGGCCCTCGACCTCGAGCGCTTCACGCTGTTCACCTACTCTCCGGTCGCCCAGCGGGTGGCGCTCGTCACCGAGTACGTGGCCTCGGCCACCCGTGACGGCGAGCCGCTGCGCGACGACGCCGTTGTCCGCCAGACCATCGCCCAGCTCCACACCCAGGCCGAGGTGGCCCGCGGGCTCGGCCTCAAGTTCGTGTTCACGTCGCTCCGCGGCGGGGCCCCGCCGACGGTCGAGGCCTCCGAGTACAAGCTGTACACCACCGAGTTCTCGCGGCGCCTGGCCAACGCGTCGATGGACCTGGCCGGCCCGGGCAGCCAGCTCAGGGTCCGCACCGACGAGGCCCCCATGAAGGGCAGAGCGGAGTCGACCTACCGCTACACGGTCATCGACACCATCGGCGGCGGCGCGTCGGAGATCCAGAAGAACATCATCGCCCGGCGCGGCCTGGGCCTCCCGAAGAACTTCTGAGGCCCGCCCCCGTGGCCGAACAGCACACGCGGCGCGACAGCGCGCCCGGGGCGCCGCCGGGACCCCTCAACGGGGTCACCGTCCTCGATCTGGCCACGGTGGGCCCGGCGGCCCGGGCCACCCGGCTGCTCGCCGACTACGGCGCCTCCGTGGTGAAGGTCGGCACCGTGCCCGGTTCGGGTGCGGCCCCGATCATCCCGCCCGACTACGCCTACAGCGGCCACCGGCACATGCAGCGGGTGCAGATCGACCTGAAGGACGGCGACGGCCGCGACGCCTTCCTGGCCCTGGTGGCCGGGGCCGACGTGGTCGTCGAGAGCTTCCGGCCGGGGGTCCTCGACCGGCTCCGACTCGGCTTCGACGTGCTGTCGGCCGCCAATGCCGGCATCATCCTGTGCTCGACCACGGGCTTCGGCCAGACCGGGCCGAGGGCGTCCTGGGCCGGGCACGACCTCGACTACCTGGGTGTGGGCGGGTACCTGGCCCAGTCGGGGCGCCGACCCGACGGCGGGCCGGCACTGCCCGGCGCCACCGTGGCCGATGCCGCCGGCGGCGGGATGCACGCCGCCATGGCGATCATGGCCGCCCTCCTCGGCCGGGCGTCCACCGGCGAGGGGACCCACCTCGACGTCTCGATCGCCGAGGGGGTCCTGTGGCTCACCTCGCTGGCCGTCGACGAACACCTGGCCACCGGGGTGGAGCCCGGCCCCGGGCACGACATCCTCACCGGCCGCTACGCCTGCTACGACACCTACCGGACGGCCGACGACCGGTGGCTGGCCGTCGGGGCCATCGAGCCCAAGTTCTTCGCCAACCTCTGCCGGGCGCTCGGCTGCGAGCAGTGGGCCGACCGTCAGCTCGACGACGAGGTCCAGGACGCCATCCGCGCCGACCTGGCCGCAGCCTTCGCCACCCGCGACCGCGACCAGTGGGTTTCCGCCCTCGGCGGTGCCGACACGTGCGTGGCCCCGGTCCTGCCCGTGGCCGAGGTGGTGGACGACGAACAGTTCGCGTCGAGGGGGGCGTTCGTCGAGGCCGAAGTGATCGACGACGGGGCCGGCGCCCCGGGCCGGCGCTTCCGGCAGGTCGGGCCGGTACTCGCCGGGATGCGCCGTCCCGACGGCCCCGTGGCCGTGCGGGACGCGTCCGTCACCGACACCGATGCGCTGCTGGGCGCGGCCGGCATGGCGGCGGCGAGGATCGAGGAGCTTCGAGCGAAGGGGGTGGTGGCGTGAGCGCCATCGCGGAGGCCGACATCGACGGCCTGATCGGTGTGGCCCAGTACGAGGAGGAAGGCGAGTTCCCGGTGGAGCGGGGCTACGTGTGGACGTCGTGCGCGTCGGTGGAGAACGGCAATCCCCTCTACTGGGACGACGGGGTCGCCGGCGAGCTGACCGGCGGTCCGACGGCACCGCCGACGATGCTCTCGGTGTGGTTCCGGCCGCACCACTGGGCTCCCGGCCGGAGCCGGGAGGCCCTGCCGCTCCAGATCCACTTCGATCTGAAGGAGGGCCTCGGCCTGCCCGAGGCCGTCATGAGCGACAACACCATCATCTTCCACGAGCCGGTGCGCCCCGGTGACCGGCTGACGACCCGGCAGTTCCTGCGGTCGGTCAGCGACGAGAAGACGACCAAGCTGGGGACCGGGCGGTTCTGGGTCATCGACGTCGAGTACACCAACCAGCGGGGAGAGCTGGTCGGGGTGGAGAGCTACACCGGCTTCGGCTACCGCCGTGCCGGCGCCGACGGGGCGGCGTCGTGAGCCCGCCCCCGGTGACCGGACCGACGCTGCTCGCCGGGACCGTGGCCGTCGGCGATCAACTGCCCGAGCTCGCCTATCCGGTGACGGCCACCACGGTGGTGCTGGGCTCGCTGGCGACGCGCGACTGGCGACCCATGCACCACGACAAGGACTTCGCCCAGTACCGCAACGGCGTGCAGGACATCTTCCTCAACACGCCCAACCAGGCCGCGTGGTTCGAGCGGTACGTGACCGACTGGACCGGACCGTACGGCCGACTGCGGCGGATGACGTTCCGCATGTTGGGGTCGGTCTTCCCCGGCGACACCATGGTGTTCGCCGGTACCGTGCGCGAGACCGGCACCGACGAGGTCGGCTGCGCGTGGGCGACCGTCGACATCGCGCTCGGCGTCGACGGCGATACCAAGACGACGTGCGCGGCCACCGTGGCCCTACCGGTCGACGCCGCCGACAACCCGTGGGCCCGCCACGGCGACCGGTGGCGGCCGTGAGCCGGTTCGGGACCCCCGCCGGCGACCGGGTGCGCGGCGGGAAACGCCGACGACACGAGCAGCACGATCAGCGACAGAGGAGAGCCGACCATGTTGGACCTGACCTTCAGCGCCGAGCAGGAGATGCTCCGCGACACGGTGCGGGGAGTGTGCACCACCTACAGCCCGCTCAGCGTGGTGCGCGCCCTCGAGGACGACCCGACGGGCTACCCGCCGGAGCTCTGGAAGCAGTTGGCCCAGCTCGACCTGGTCGGGCTGCTCATCCCCGAGGAGCACGGTGGCTCGGGGATGTCGGTGGTCGAGGGCGTGGTGCTCTACGAGGAGCTGGGCCGGGCGCTGGTGCCGTCCCCGCACTTCGTGAGCGCCGTGCTGTCCGCCGGCGCCCTGGCCCGGGCGGGCAGCGCCGAGCAGCAGGCCGAGTGGCTGCCCCGCCTGGCCTCCGGCGACGCCATCATGACCCCGGCCTGGCTGGAACCGGAGAACGGCTTCGGGCCGAAGGGCGTCGCCGTGCGGGCGGTGCCCGACGGCGAGGGCTTCACCATCAGCGGGACCAAGCGCCACGTGGCATTCGCCTCCTCGGCGACGCGCCTTCTGTTGCTGGCACGCACGGGTGACGGCACCGAGGAGGTCGACCTGTTCCTTGTCGATCCGGCCGCATCCGGAGTCACCCTCACCCAGCAGTTCACGGTCGGGTCCGCCACCCAGTACCGGGTGGACCTCGACGGGGTCGTGCTCTCGGCGTCGGACCGGATCGGCGGAGCGGGCACGGGCTGGGCGACGTGGGACGCCGTCCTGCGCGACGGCATCATCCTGGCCGCGGCCCAGGCCGTCGGGGGCGCTCGCTACGCCCTCGACATCACCGTGCAGTACGCCAAGGACCGGCACCAGTTCGACAAGCCGCTGGGCGCCTTCCAGGCCCTGGCCCACTACATGTCGGACGCCCTCACCGCGGTGGACGGCGCCGAGGTACTGGTCCACCAGGCGGCGTGGGCTCGGGCCGGGGACCGTCCCGAGGCGACCAAGCTGGCGCCGATGGCCAAGCTGTTCGCCTGCCAGACGTACCGCGACGTGACGGCCACCGCCCAGCAGATCTTCGGCGGCATCGGGTTCACGCTCGAATTCGACATCCAGCTCTACTTCCGCCGGGCGAAGGAGCTCCAGCTGTCCTGGTACGACCAGCGGACGCTGGAGGAGATGGTGGCGGCCGCCGTGCTGGACGCGCCCGCCTGACCGCCTGACCGGTCGGTCACGGCCCGGCCCGACGGGCGGCCCCGAGGGGTCCGCCACCCTCTGACCTCGCTATCTCGTGCCTTTCGACCCGTGCGGGGGTACTGTCATCTCAGGGGGTTGGACTCGACCTAGGGGGGACGATGACAAGCACCGAATTCGTAGGCGGAGCTGGGACCACCGGTGGGGGGACCACGGCGGCGGCCCCGCCGGCCCGCAAGGGGTTCTTCAACCGTGAGCTGGACAGCTATCCGCCCACGGGCAAGCGCTACGGCTACCTGGCCATCGTCGTGCTGGCGACGGTCGTCCTCTATTACCTCTACTACGTCATCGGGGCCACGACGACGCTGTTTCTGCCGGCGCTCCACATGTCGTTCGCCTTCTTCATCGGCCTGCTGGTGGTGTCCAACGCCATAGGGGCGTTCAGCGCCCTCCTCGGCGGCATCTCCGACAAGATCGGCCGCGCCAACCTGACCATCATCGGGGTGGGGGTCGTCGGGCTGCTGCAGCTGTTCGCCATGTCGTCGGCCACCACCAAATGGGAGTTCTCGATCGCGTACTGCATCATCGGGTTCTTCGAGGGGATCATTCTGGTGGTCACGCCGGCGCTCATCCGTGACTTCTCGCCGCAGATGGGCCGGGGTGCGGCCATGGGCTTCTGGGCCCTCGGCCCCACTCTCGGCAGTCTGGTGGCCAGCCTGGTAGCCACCCGCACCCTGCACCACCTCAATCCCTGGCAAGACCAGTTCATCATCTCGGGCATCGTCTGCATGGTGGTGTTCGTCATCGCCCTCTTCGGGCTGAAGGAGCTCGCCCCGGCCCTGCGGGATCAGCTCATGGTGTCGATACGCGAGCGGGCCCTCATCGAGGCACGGGCCAAGGGAATCGACGTCGAACAGGCCATCGCCCACCCGATGCGGTCCATGCTGCACTGGGATCTCATCGTCTCGTCCGTGGCCGTCTCCCTCTACCTCCTCATCTACTTCGCGTCGGTGAGCGTGCTCGTCATCTACTGGTCGGTCGTCTTCAACAAGACCACTGCGGACGCCAACGGCATCAACACCTGGTACTGGGCGTGCGACTCGATCATGCTGATCGTCGTCGGGCTGATCTCCGACAAGGTCCGGGTCCGCAAGCCCTTCATGGTGGTCGGCGCGGTCGGACTCATCGTCACGACGTTCATCTTCATTCAGATGGCCAACCATCCGCACACCAGCTACTACTCGTTGGTCACGGTGGTCATCTTCCTCGGCGTGTTCATCGCCACCGCGTACACGCCGTGGATGGCCGGCTACACCGAAGCGGTCGAGGCCCACAACCCGGCCCTTTCGGCCACCGGGCTGGCGATCTGGGGATGGGTCCTCCGCATCGTGGTGGCCGGCTCGTTTCTGGTGATGCCCTTCGTGATCACCACGTCGAACGCCATCGTCGACAACAACTACTACGCCGCCCAGCTGCAGGCGTTCCAGGCCGCCCAGCCCTATGTACCGTCACCGGCCGGCGGCAGGGTGCAGCCTGCGCCCCAGTCGGTCATCGACCAGCTGACCGCGCCACAGTCGAACCAGCCCTACGCCGGTGCCGCACTGCCGACGACGGCGCTGGCGGCCCTGTTGGCCAAGCAGCCGGCCACCTATGCGCAGGCCGTGCGGGCGGGACTGTCACTACCGGCCCCGCTGGCACGCCAGGTCCTCGCCCTCCAGGCGTTTCAGCCGCTGGCGGTGCAGATCCAGCAGGGCCGTACGGTCGGGCCGGTCAAAATCGCGACCGTGAGAGCGGCCGGCTCACCGCAGCTGGCCAACCTGCTGGCGAAGGCGAACGTCATCGTGCCCGCACAGAAGGCCGCGCCCAAGGAGTGGCAGCGGTGGTGGTGGATCTGCCTCGGCGGTCAGGTGATCTTCCTGCTGCTGGTGTTCACCATGCGCGGACCGTGGAGCCCACGCAAGGCACGCGAGGCCGACGAGGAGCGCCAGGCACTGGTGGAGCGGGAGCTGGCGGCGCTGGCGGCGAGCTCACCCGAAGTCGCGCACGCCTGAACGCGGCGCGACCTTCCGTCACCGGCGCGCCGTTGCTGCGCCGGCGACGGAGGCGCGGTTCTCGCTGACGGGCACGTCCGGGTCGACGCGGCGAGGTCGTCCGTACGCGTTCGGTGAGTGACGATGGACCGCGCGACGGTGACGCGCTGACGTTCATCGGTGCGTCGTCACCGCAGACGCGCCGACGTGTCGAACCGAGCGCGGTGACAACCCCGCCACAGTCGACCGACGAGTCACGGCTGCAGGCATCCGTGGGAAAACCCCGGCGTCGAGACCGTGATCGATGTTCCCGCCCCGGCACACCGGCCGGGGGCAACCGTTCGGCGGTCCGTCGGCCGATCCGCCGAGGGGGTCGACCGCGGCCGCAGCGGGGCTCCGGCGAGGCCCGATCCCCGGGTATCACCGGTAGCCCGACGGTCACCGGAGGTCGCCGAATTCCGCCCCCGGGGCCCGGATCCGGCCCCCGATCCGGTCCGGCGGAACCGGGCCCGCCGGGGGGATTCCGGTGTCGCCGGCGCGTCATTCGCGAACGCAATCTCACCTCCCGGTAACCCCCAGATGATCTTTGCGTGTCAGGCCGACCTTTCCGTTGACTACCTGCGCCAGGCGTGAGAGAAGTGCGTTGGAACAGGCCACAGCGGCCGGTTCCGAATGCCCTACGACAGCACGACTGCACCCCCCCCTCCAACCCCCTGAAGGAGTCGCCCGATGTCCCTCCGACGAACCGCCTCGAAGGTCGCTGCGGTAGCCGCGATTGCGTGTTCCGCCACGCTCGCGTTGGTCCCGCTGGCCGGTCCCGCCGGTGCCAACGGTGAGCAGTATCCAAGTTCCGTCCTGGGCCAGGCCCCGTTCACGGCCGGCAAGCCGTTCTCCAGCGGTCAGACGGTCACGGTGAGCATTCCGGCGAACTCGACCCTTTCACCCGTGAGCGCTTCGGCGATGGTGGTGGTCGAGTGTGCAGCCCCGAACGGTGTGCTGCCGACGCAGGACTCCCAGTGTGATCCGAACACCAACTACCCCGGGTCGGTCTACCCGTCGGCGACCGGTGCAGTCAGCATCACGAACTACCAGGTGTACAGCCTGCCAAATGCGGGGCTGGGCGAGCCATCCACCAACACGCCCGTGTGCGGCAACACCGCGGCCACCGAGTGCGTGCTGTTGGTCGGCACCTCGTACACCAACTTCGCGGCCGCACCTCATGTGTTCACGCAGCCGTTCCTGATCAACGTCGATCCGACCAACAGCGGAACGAACCCCGGTGACGGGACCCCCGAAGCGCCGCTCGCCATCGGTCTGCCCATCGCGGCCGCCGGTGCCATCGGAGGCGTGCTGTTCTTCCGTCGTCGCCGGTCCGCCCGGTCGGACGCGGCCTGATCCAGCTCAGCGACCGGTCCCCGGTCTGTTGCGGCAGGTCGTATCGCCGCAACAGACCGGGGATCCCGGACGCCCCGACCAGTCTCACCACCCAGTACCCGACAGAGCACCCCCCCTACCACTCAAGGAGACCCCCACAACCATGAGAACCCTCAGTATGAGGCGACGAGTAGCAGTCGCCGGAATCGCAGGGCTGACGGCCCTGATCGCCACCGCCGGGATAGGTGTCGGTACCGCCGGCGCCGTGCCGGCGGACCCGCCCCCAGGCCGCGCCCCCGAGCTTCAACAACGGCGTGGTGAACGCCATCCGTGGCTCGGGTTCGGACACCACGTTCTTCGTGATGCAGAAGCTCGGCGACCTCTACACCGGTGCCGGGCTGTACGGCTGCACGCTGAACCCCGACTCCTCCAATGACGTGCTGTACAACTCGAGCTTCGTCGACTCGTCGTTGAACGAGCAGTACTACTGCGAGGCCAACAAGAACCAGACGACCACGGACACTGCCGACAACTGGAACCGCACCGAGGTCTCCCAGGGCGTGGACGACGTCGGGTCCGGCGCTGGCCAGAACCAGCTCTGCGCCTCCCTCGACACGCCCCTCCCGGTCGACTTCGCCCGTTCCTCGAAGCCGGTCACCGTGGCCGCGTCGTGCAACGAGGTTGCCACCGGGTTCGCCAAGGACAGCGTTCCGGTCGTCGACTACCCGGTCAATCCGTCGACCTACGGCACCGCCGCCGCCGGGAGCATCTACTCCTCGATCAACGGCGGCAGTGTGGGCCCGGTGACCAGCGGCTGGCTTCCCGGCGACCCGGTCAACGGCTCCGCCAACAGCGGCACGGCCCTCAGTGACATCTCGGACATCGACAACGGTGGCCTGACCAACAGCACGGCCTACCGGCTGTGGTGTGCGAGCGGCGGCAACCAGATCACCGACTGGGGTTCGCTGACCAATCTCGGCCCGAACATGAAGGAAGCTCCGGTCACGGTGTCCAGCGGTGTGGGCACGATCTCCGGGACGTTCCCGACGGGTGTCAGCGGTGGGACCTCGAGCGGCATCGCCGTCGGTGACGCCGTGACGGACAGCCTCGGCTATCTGCTCGGCCGGCACGACGGTCTCCGCGGTCTCGGCCAACTCGGTGACCTTGTCGCCTCCGCCGACCAACTCCAGCACCTCGGACATCCTGACCTTCGCCATCGGCGGAAAGGTGCCCGAGGGCCAGGGAGCACCGGTGGGGATCCCGATGCGCATCATGGGTGTGAACCCGAGCTCGGGCACGGTGTACACCTTCGCCAGCTTCGCCTTGAGCGGGGCGTCGGGTGGGGAGTGCGCCTCGAACACGGACCAGAACAAGGCCTCAGCGACCCGAACCCGGCCACGGCCACCGGTGACAACGCCTCGCCGCACGTCGCGCTGGAGAACAACGCGTCCCAGATCGACCGACTTCGCGGCCGGCTGACTGGCCCGGCGACTACGCCGACCAGGCCATCGAGGTGGCGACGTCGCTGTACTTCATGTCGAACGGCGTCTACGGCGCCATCCCTACTCCGGATCGGGCTCGATCGATGGCAACACCGTTCAGTCGGCACCAAGCTGACGGAGAACGGCCAGCTCCCATCGACGACCAAGTGCTGAACAACATCTACCCGACGGCTCGGACGCTGAACAACATCTACCAGTCCACCACCGTCAGGGCGTCGACCGCAGGCTTCCTCAACTGGCTCTGCGACTCCACACCGCTCATCGGTGGAGCGCGGCCATCACCAAGCAGAAGGACAACTCGACCGGGCTGAACTTCGACAACGAGATTGCCAACATCATCTCGTCGTTCGGTTTCATCCGGATCTTCGACGGAACGGCGGCGCCCTCGCAGGCAACGCCGGCCGACGGACTGGCCGCACCCAACACCACGTGTGCGTCCGGGACGGTTGTCAGCGGTGGCGTCACCTATGGCAACGGGACACCGGCCATCACGTCGGTGGCCTTCCCCAACAAGTAGTCCAACAACAGCAGTAACAACCTCCGCCGCCCGGCCGGCTGTCAAACAGCCGGCCGGGCGGAGGCGGAGGTGCCCAGGGCCCGGGGGGTCCGGCGAGCGATCGCCGGCCTCCCGGGTTTGCGGGTGTCAGGGGCCGGAACACTCCCGGTCCGACAGGCACCCAAGCGAAGTGGACAGCGAGCAAGGGACAGCGGTAGTGACAGGTAGTCACGCACACGGGGAACGCGGAGGCTGATAGAGGGTGAACATCGCAAGGCGCAGGGGAACGGCCGTGAAGGCCAGGTTGAGGGGCCTGGCGGTCGTCACCCTCGACGAGCCGCCCGGGTGGTGGCTGCGTCACTGCTCGTGGCCATCGCCGTGGCGATCGCTGCAAACGGCAAGGCGGGCGCCATCAGCAGCGGCGATCAGGTTCCCGGTTCGGCCCTGCCGGTGGGCACGTTCACTGCCGGCACGCCGTTCTCGAGCGGGCAGAACATCGAGGTGAAGATCCCCGCCAACACCGTGTTCCCACAGGCACAGAACGTCGTCATCCTGGAGTGCGCCGCCCCGGGGGGCGTCCTTCCCACCCAGACCGACCAGTGCGACCCCAACACCATCTCGTCGGCGACCATCGACCCCGCCGCCGACGGTTCGATCGACTTCACCCCGTACCCGGTCTACGCCCTGCCAGACACGGTTGCTCAGCGAGCCCACCACCCACACCCCGGTCTGCAACCTGACGAATGAATGTGTGCTCTTCATCGGCAACGACTTCACCAACATCACCGGCACGCCGCACGTCTTCTCCCAGGGGTTCTACGTCAATCCGACGCCCGGTGACACCGGGGCGAACCCCGGTGACGGGAGCGCGCCCTCGGTCGCAACCGCGCCGTCCGCCGCGCTATCCACGGTGGTGGCGAACCGGTCCACGGCGGTGGCCGACGGTGTCGACGCCGTCACCGTGACGGTCACCCTCCTCGGGACGAACAGCCAGTCGCAAACGGTGCCGATCCCCGGTGCGACGGTCTCCCTGAGCGCGGGTTCGGGTCACTCGACCATCACGCCGGCGTCAGCCGGCTCCGATGTCACGAACGGTTCCGGCGTGGCCACCTTCACCGTCACCGACGCAACCGCCGAAGCAGCGACGTACACCGCGACCAGCGGCGGCGTCACCGTGACGGAAGCGGCCCAGGTCACGTTCGCCGCTCCTGCCGTCTCTGCCTCGTCGTCAGTGGTGGCAGCTTCGCCGGCATCGGTCCCGGCCGACGGTACGACCCCATCGACCCTCACGGTGACGGTACGCGACCAGGCAGCGAGCCATTCGCCCTTGCAGGGAGAAACGGTCACCCTGTCCCAGGGCGCGGGGGCCCACTCGACGATCACCACCGTGTCGGGAGTGACCAATGCGTCGGGCGTGGCCACCTTCACGGTCACCGACACCTCGAGCGAACTGGTCACGTACACAGCCGCGGCAGGAGGCGTGACGATCAGCGAGACTGCCGCGGTCACCTTCGGGACCTTGTCAGTGTCGGCGAGCGCGTCGACAGTCTCCCCCGCGAGTAAGACGGCGGCGACCGGAGCGAACGGGGGAACGGCGGTGACGGTCACGTTGCTCACGGCCGGCGGTACCTCTCCGGTGGCGGGGAAGAGCGTCACGTTGACGGCGTCGGCGGGGGCGCACGCCGTCGTGAGCCCGTCGTCGGGGGAGCAGACCGACGCCGCCGGCAAGGCGACATTCACGGTGACGGACCTCACTGCTGAGACGGTCACGTTCTCCGCCGTCGACACCACCGATACGCTCACGCTCACGAACACGGCCACGGTCACCTTCCAGGTCGCGGGGCCACCCGCACCCTCGCCGACCCTCTCGACGGTCACCGTCTCCCCGAAGTCGGTGCTCGCCGACGGCACGCATGCGGCGACCATCGGGGTCACCGTGCTGAATACCCTCGGGGCTGCGGTGCCGGGCAAGAAGGTGTCCGTCGTCACGACGCCGAACAACTACTCGGTGACGGTCATCCCCATCACCACGCAGTCGGGCGTGCTCGAGGGGACGACGGACAGTTCGGGTTCAGCCGACTTCATCGTGCGAAGCACGGATGCGACGTTGGTGACCTTCGTCATCACTGATACGACCGACCACGTGCAGTTGACCCCGCCGGCGCCCATCCAGGTGACGTTCACCCCGGGCGTGGTCGACGGGAACCAGTCCACCCTCATCGCCAGCCCCAGTGCGGTGGCCGCCAACGGCAGTGCCGAGTCCATCGTGTCGGTGACGTTCAACGACCACTTCGGCAATGCCGTGCCCGGCAAGCACGTCATGCTGACCCAGGCGGGTGGGCAATCGGCGATCGCGCCGCTTTCCGCGGTGACCAACGCGCACGGCATGGCCTCCTTCCACGTGACCGACACGAGATCCGAGTACGTGACGTACAGCGCGGTCGATGTCGATGACGACCTCATCGTCACGCAGACAGCCACCGTGACCTTCGGCACTCCGCCCCCGATTCCCCCCGCTCCGGCCGACTGCGCCATCGTGTCCAATTACTCGGTGGTCCCTGCCGACGGCCGGACGGCCGCCACCATCAGTGTCTTCCTCTACAGCGCCGACGGAGAAGCGCTGTCGGGACGGAAGGTGTCCGTGGGGGCGTCACACGGCTCAGCCGTGGTGACCCCACTCTCGCCCACGTCGAACGCGGCGGGGGTGGCCACCTTCTCCGTGACCGACACGGTTGACGAGGTGGTGACCTTCACCGCGGTGGACACGTCCGACAACGTCCCGGTGGACGGAAACGTCATGATCACGTTCGGCTCGGCCGGCGCGGCCCAGAAGCCGCCGGTCGTGGGCATGGCAACGACGCCCGATGGCAAGGGTTACTGGCTCGTCGCCGACGACGGCGGGATCTTCTCGTACGGAGACGCCCACCTCTATGGCTCGGCCAGTGCGCTTCCGTTGAACAACCCGATCGTGGGCATGGCGTCCACGCCCGACGGCAAGGGCTACTGGCTGGTCGCCTCCGACGGCGGGATCTTCGGTTTCGGGGACGCCGGCTTCCACGGGTCGACGGGCGCGATGCTCCTCAACCGGCCGATCGTGGGCATGGCGTCCACGCCCGACGGCAAGGGCTACTGGCTGGTCGCCTCCGACGGCGGCATCTTCTCCTTCGGGGACGCCGGCTTCCACGGGTCGACGGGTGCCATGCATCCTCAACCGGCCGATCGTGGGCATGGCGTCCACGCCCGACGGCAAGGGCTACTGGCTGGTCGCCTCCGACGGCGGCATCTTCTCCTTCGGGGACGCCGGCTTCCACGGGTCGACGGGTGCCATGGTCCTCAACCGGCCGATCGTCGGGTATGGCGTCCACGCCCGACGGCGAGGGCTACTGGCTGGTCGCCTCCGACGGCGGCATCTTCACCTTCGGTGACGCCGGCTTCCACGGGTCGACCGGCGCGCTGTCGCTGGCCAGCCCGATCGTGGGCATGGCGTCGTCTCCCGGCGGGGCCGGCTACTGGCTGGTCGCCTCCGACGGCGGGATCTTCACCGGAAATGTCGGCTTCTACGGATCGGACGCATAGATGACATCGACCGAAGTCACGCTGAAGGCCGGACCTTCAAAGGTGGCCACCGCCCTGCTGATGGCACTGGTGGTGCTGGCCGGGGTCGTCGGTGCCGGGTGTTCGAGCAGTGCGCCATCGGGCCCGGCGACGGCACCGGATGCATACGTGGGTGCTGCCGGCCTGACGATCACGCCGTCCCCGTCCGACTGGACCTTCACGAACGGACAGACCATCTCGGTGTCGATGGGTCCCAACAAGGTCTTCACGCCGTTCCTCCGGCTCAACATCATCCAGTGCGCCGATCCCGGCGGCACGGAGGCCAATCTTCCGACGTCGTTCGTCGCCTGCGACGGCAACACCATCGAGCCGAACTCGGTCATCCCCAAGGCCGACGGCAGCTTCACGGAGGCGTACTACACGATCTACAAGCTGCCGAACACCTCCCTGGGGGAGCCTGACGTCCACTCCCGTGTGCGACGCCACCAACCCGTGCGTGCTCTACGTGGGCGAGGACCAGAACGACTTCTCCAAGCCCAAGGTGTTCTCCCACCCCTTCTTCGTCAGCGGTACCGGATCGGGGCAGAGTCCGTGACGGGCCGGCCGCGCCCGCCGGTCGGGCTGGGGCTTCGGCGTGGTCATCGTTCCCGCCGTGGCCTCCTTGCGCTGGGACCGATGCTCGCATCGAGCGCGGGTACGGCTGCAGCCGCCGACCTGAAGTCACGATCACCCCTGCGCCGTCGAACGGTCGTCACCACGACGGTCAGATCGTCTCGGTGTCGGTGGGGCCGAACTCGGTCTTCACACCTCGACTGCGGGTCAACATCATCGAGTGTGCCGATCCGGGCGGCACGGTAGCCAACCTGCCGACCAGCTTCGTCGACTGCGACGGGAACACGATCCAGGCGGATACCGTCCTCGTCCAGAGCCGACGGGAGCTTCGACCGAACCGGCGTACACGCTCTACGCCCTGCCCAGCGCCGCCCTGGGCGAGAGCGCCAACGAGAATTCCGGTCTGCAATGCGACCTACGAGTGCGTGCTCTTCGTGGGCGAGGATCAGAACGACTTCTCCAAGCCCAAGGTCTTCTCGCAGCCGTTTGCCATTCACCCCGTCGGCAGAGACCCCAGTCGTGCAACCAGGCGGGCCGGTGCGTCCGGGACGACCGGCAGCCACACGCGTCGGTGCGGCACCGCGTCGGGTGCATCCAGCTGCGTGTCACGTCCGGCATCGACGTCTCCCTTCACCGGCGACCCTGGCTTTCACCGGGCTGCCGATCGGGGCACGCACTCTGTGGCCGCTCGGATCGGCCTGGTCGCCAGGGATCATCGGCCGGCGGGCACCGACGGAGGCGGGGACGCTACCGCCCGGCCCCACGCCGATGACGCCGTCGGAGGACGCGACGGTCGATGACGTTCCCATCACCATCAATCGGGCGGTCACCCGGGCCGACAAACTCTTCCGGTTCGCCCTCGGATCGAGCAGCGCTGATCGTGCTCGCTGATCCTGGCCGCCGTGGTCGTCTTCCTGTCAGCCTACGGGTGGAGGGCACTCCGTGCCGGGGGTCTTCACTTCTTCACCGACTCCACCTGGTCACCCGACAGCGGCCACTTCGGAGCCATGCCCCTTCTTGTCGGATCGGTCGCCATCGCCGTTGTGGCCGTGCTCATCGCCGGTGCCGATCTCGCTGGCAGCCGCGCTTGATGATCAACGAGTACGCGCCCAGCTGGGCCCGGTCCTTCCTCACCGGCGCGGTCGACATGCTGGCCACCGTTCCGAGCATCGTCTACGGGTTCTGGGGTCTGGCTCTTCGTCTCCAGCCTGCAGGCCGCTCCGGCCAAGTGGCTGGTCAACCACTTCGGATTCGTTCCGCTTCTTCCGGACACCCACCCCGGGAGAGTTCGTACAGTCGATCTTCGCCTGCGGACTGATCTCGCGCGGCCACCCTCGTTCCGATCATCACCTCGGTGAGCCGGGAGGTGATGGCCCAGGCTCCCCGGGATGCATGCGAGGCAGCGCTGGGACTCGGGGGAACCAGGTGGGGAATGATCACCGACGTCATCCTGCCGTTCTCCCGCAATGGCATCGTCGGTGCGTTCCTGCTCGGCTTCGGGCGAGGCCTCGGCGAGACAATGATCGTGGTCCTGGTTCTGTCCAAGGCCAATCATCTACGTGGCAGCTCTGATGGGTCCCAACGGTCTGGGATCCATCGCCAAGGAGATCACCGAGGATTTCCCGACGGCGACGCCGCTGGACAAGAGCGCACTTATCTTCCTCGGTCTCGTCCTTTTCGTCACCACGCTGCTCGTCAACCTCGTCGCCCGAGCCATCGTCAACCGGGGAATCAAGGCTGATGACCTATGACAGCCCCCACTCGCCCCCAGCGGCATGCCCTACGAAGTGCCACCAGTCGGCCCACCGGCCGACACGGATCCGGTGCCAATCGGTCCGGACCGCCCGAGCCGCCCGCCGCAGGTGACTCGCTCGATGCTTCTGGAAGTGACAGGCTCAGCAGCGGCCGCGTTGGCGCTGGTCTGGGTCGGTCTTCACCCTGGCCGGCATCACGGCGCCGTTCGGCATGGTGGTGTGCTGGTTCGTCCTGTTCCTGCCGATCTACGGCATCCTCTGCTGGAGGCTCCACGGAGTGCCTCATCGCCAAGGACCGGCTGGCCACCGTGGGCATCTGGTCAGGGGCAGCAGTGGCCATGATCACTCTGGCCGCGGTGATCGGCTACGTGATCCTCAAGGGGTTCTCCGCCGTCTTCGACGGACTTCCCCCACTTCTTGACCGCGGACATGTCCCAGCTCGGGGGCGCAGCCAAGATCACCGACGCTCGGTGTAGGCGCCGCCATCGTCGGCACGATCGAGCAGGTGGCCATCGCCACCATCATCACCGTACCGCTGGGCATCATGACGGCGACCTACCTGGTCAGCTCCAACGGACCGTTCGCCCGGGTGGTCGGAGCACGGTGGTGGACGCCATGACCGGGGCCCCGGCCATCATCGCGGGCCTCTTCGTCTACCTGCTGTGGGTTGCTCCCCACCACACGAGCGGCAAGTCGGGATTCGCGGCCGCACTGGCCCTGGCCGTCATGATGCTCCCCATCGTCACCCGGGCCGCGCAGGAGGTGGTGGCCATCGTCCCCGGGTCGCTCCGAGAGGCCGCGCTGGCGCTGGGTGCGCCCGAGTGGCGGGTGCTCGCTGCGGGTGGTGCTGCCGACGGCGCGAGCCGGACTGATGACGGCTGTCATCCTCGGGATCGCCCGCATCGCCGGCGAGACCGCGCCCGGTGCTGTTCAACGCCGGCGGGTTCAACAGGTACAACTGGAACCCGTTCTCCGGGCAGCAGGACGACCTGCCCTTTCGGATCTACGAGAACATCTTCCAGCCTCGCCGGTGATCCATCAGAGCGCCTGGGGCGCCTCGTTCGTGCTCGTCTGCGTCGTCCTCATCCTGTTCCTCATCGCCCGCATGCTGGGAAGGTCGTCACCCGGCCGGCGACTCGTCTCCCGTAGCCTGGCGCCCTGGAGGATGCGGAAGCCTCCAACCGGAGGCCGAGATCTGAGACCTGCATCCGATCTGAACCGAATCCCACCCGAACCAAATCTGCCTGCTCGAAGTCCACCAGTCATCAAGGAGCACCCCATGCCCCACCCGATCAGCCACCCCCGAGACGATCGCCGAAGGAAGGCACGACCTGACCGTGAGACGATCTGCCCGCCTCCGATCCCACCGACCGCCGGTCGGCGCCAATGGGCGCACCAGGCGGATGGCGAGCCTCTGGCTCGGTCCTGGCCGCCCTCGCTGCCGGTGCTGCGCCACTCGGCTAGTCGCCAGCCCGGCCTCGGCCGCACGACGGCGACAGCGACCTCGACGATCGAGCTGCCACCGGGTCGACGGTCGGCCCCCGTCCACGACGGCGCCAACGAGTACGACGGATCCGACGACGGTTGCGGACGCCGGCCTCCACGGTCCGGAGCGATCCCGAAGGTGGCCACGCAGCTGAACGGGGCCGGGTCGTCGTTTGCCGCGCCCGCCATCGAGGACTTCACCAGGATGGTCAGTCAGGCGCCCTACAACCTGAATGTCAACTATTCCAGCACCAGCTCGGGCGACGGCCGCTACGAGTTCGCCAACCAGACGACCGATTTCGCGGTCAGTGACATCGCCTACGGACTCGGAAGCACCGACACGCAGCTCCCCGAGCTTCGCGTTCAACTACGTCCCGATCACGGCCGGCGGCATCGCCTTCATGTACAACATCCCCGGCCTGACCAAGACCCTCCAGCTGTCCAGCTATACGGCCTGCGCCATCTCTGACCGGCGGCATCTCCAACTGGGACGACCCGCACATCGCCAAGGACAATCCCGGCGTGACCCTGCCGAACCTGACCGATCCGCCCGGTCACCGAGAGCGACTCGGCCGGTACGAACTTCGTGCTCGAGGAGTGGTGCATCGCCCAGCAGCCGGCGCTGTGGGCTGCCTTCGCCAACTGCGCAGAACTACCCAGTCGGGCGGGCCGGCCGACGGCGTGGCCATCAGCCCAACGGCCCCGAACTCCAACTGGCCGGGCGCCACAACGGCCTCGACCAGGACAGAGCACCAGCGGCGTGGCCGGCACCATCGCCACCATCGGCGGGGGCCATCGGTGCGGTGCAGGTGAAGTACGCCACCGACCTCGGATTCGGGCCGACGACCCCGCCGAAGGGCGTCGCGTCGGTGCTGAACGCCAGCGGCAAGTACACCCAGCCGACCCCGGTCGACGTCGCCTCGGCACTCGCGTACGCCACCCAGCTCGACAACGGCACGCACAAGCTCAACTTCAACGGCATCGGCCCGAACGTGTACAACCCGTCGACCTACAGCTACCTGCTGGCCAGGACGACCGGCTGGAACCCGGCCAAGGGCGCGGTGCTGAGTGCGCTTCGTCAACTACGCCCTCACGCTCGGCCAACAGGCGTCGCCGGGCTTCGGCTACGCCTCGCTCGGCCTCTCGCTCGAGCAGTTACGGGATCGAGGCGGTGCTCGCCAACGTCCCTGGTGCGGTGCCGGTCACGGCGGCGGAGGACGAGCGCCTATGCCTGCGGGGACCTCACTCCACCTGAGGTGGCTGCCGGACAGACCACGCCGACCTGCGGCGTGACCAACCAGCTGCGCCGCCTCCGGGTGCCACCGGCGGGCAACAACGGGTCCACAACGTCTGCACCGGCACAGGCGCTTCGGGTAGCGGCTCCGCCGATGGCTCATCGGGGGCCGGCGGCAACGGGTCGGGCTCGGGCGCCAACGGCTCGAGCTCGGGGGCGGATCCGGGAGTGTCCCTGTCGTCGTCCGGCGGCCTGGCCTTCACCGGAGGGGATCCGGTTCCCTTGGTGGTCCTCGGGCTCGTGCTGATGGTCGGTGCATGGATCGTCCGTCGCCGGCTCATCCGGCGTCGGACGGCGGGGGAGTCGCCATGAAGCCGCTCCGTCGGACCGCGGCTGTCGTCGGCGCGGGTCGCGCTGCTGGGACTCGTCGGCGTGGCCGGATCGGCCGGTGTGCTCGGTGGCGGACCGCCCGCGGGAGCGGTACACCGATCCGACCACCGCTCGTTGGGCAGGGTGGCTCGTTCCTCGAGCCGGTGGTGTCGCGGCTGGTCAAGCGATGACACCGACAACCTCAAGCCCCTCTTCGGTGCGTTCACGTCGACGGGATCGATGCCGGGCATCGCCGCCTTCGTCGGGACGGCCCCGGGGCAGTTCGAGGCCGACTTCGCCGTGTCGGAGCGCCCGCTCACTGCGGCCGAGTCCGCCAAGGCCAAGGCGGACGGGCGCTCGTACGCGTACGTGCCCTTCGCCGCCACCCCGGTTGCCATCGCCACGTTGGTGCCCACCGAACAGTGGGGCGCCAGCGGCGAGCAATCCATCACCCCGTCGCAGTTCTGCCAGCACATGCCACTGTCGACGACGCTGCTGGGCGACATCTTCGGTGCAGACGCCCAGAAGCCGCTCAACAACTGGGGCGACTCCCGGATCGTCTGCCCTTCGTCGACCGGCTCGGGCACGGCCGCCGACGGTCTTCCGATCACCCCGTGGGCCAACCTCGACCCGTCGATGGCCAACTATGCGCTGATGGCACTGCTCGACAGCACCCCGACATCGAAGGCCCTGTTCGAGGCGGGGCTCACGTCCGGGGGACGGCCGAGCCTCACCCACGACACCACCCCCAGCGAGAACTGGCCGTACGGGTTGAACACCATCCCCGGTGGAGATCAGCCCCTTCTCGGTAAGATTCTGGACATCAACCCGGAGACCAACGCCCCCGACCCGGACGCAGAGTCGTGGGCGCTGGGCGCCGTACTGCCGATCTCCTCGGTGTGGACGGGCGCCCCCCTGGGTGTGCCCTGGGATCTGGCGACCGCGGCCGTCCAGAACGCCCAGGGCAGCTACGTCGCACCGTCGGTGGCCGCGGCCAAGGCCTCGCAGGACGATGCCTCGATGGCGACGACCTCCGACCCGGCCACGAACAACCTGGTGACGTTCAAGGCCAGCTCCACCGATGCGGGCGCCTACAACAACTACCTCATGGAAGAGAGCTACCTGATCGTCCCCACCAACGGGCTCGCCGCTGACAAGGCGACCGCCCTTGCGCAGCTGGTGCGGTTCGCTCTCGGTACCCAGGGCCAGGCGGACATCGAGCTCTACGGGGCGGCGCCGGCCACGCCGGCAATGCAGACCGTCGGTCTGAAGGTGGCGGCCGAGCTCGACGTCGAGGCCGTGGTCCAGCCGAACCCCACTCCGACTACATCGGTGACGACCACCTCGTCGACCCCTCCCGCACCTGTGACGGCTTCGGACACCGGGACCGGCACGACGGGGTCGGACGGCACGGACTCGACCGGAACCGCCGGGTCGACCAGCCCTGACAGCTCCTCGCCGTCGCTGGCCTTCACCGGCGCCGCCGGGGTCGGGCAGCTGATCGGGGTGGGTGCCGTCCTGCTGGCCATGGGGGCGATCCTTCGACGACGGTTCCGCCGCAAGGGGGCCCAGCCATGACCAGCGTGCAGCAGTTGTCGGGTTCTTGGTCAGGTGGTTCCGAGGCAACGATGGCGCCCGGCCAGGTCGCCGGGCCGCCACTCGCCCGCGTCGGGCCTTCGGCGCTGCGGGCCACGAACGTGAGTGCGTGGTTCGGCTCCAACAAGGTCCTCGAGCGGGTCTCGCTCGAAATGCAGCCGGGGCAGGTCACCGCGCTCATCGGACCGTCCGGCTGCGGGAAGTCGACCTTCCTCAGGATCCTCAACCGGATGCACGAGCTGATCCCGTCCGCTGCGCTCTCGGGTTCCGTGGAGCTCGACGGCGAGAACATCTACGGGCCGACCGTACGGGTGACCCAGACCCGTCTCAACATCGGCATGGTGTTCCAGCGGCCCAACCCGTTTCCGTCGATGACCATCGCCCAGAACGTCCTCGCCGGTCTGCGCCTGTCCGGTACCAAGGTGAGGAACCCCGACGCCCTGGTGAAGGACTGCCTCCAGCGCGCCGGCATGTGGAAGGAGACCCGCAACCGGCTGAACGAGGCGGGTGCGGCGCTCTCCGGTGGCCAGCAGCAGCGGCTCTGCATCGCCCGGGCACTGGCTGTGCGGCCGAAAGTCCTCCTCATGGACGAGCCCTGCTCGGCGCTGGACCCGATCTCCACGGGAGTCATCGAGGAGACCATCCGCGAGCTCTGCCACGAGCTCACGATCGTCATCGTGACCCACAACATGCAGCAGGCCCAGAGGGTGTCGAACAACTGCGCGCTCTTCCTCGTCGACGGGGAGGGCATGCCGGGCCACATCGTCGAGGCCGGCCCGACCGCCGACCTCTTCAACAATCCGAAGGATCCCCGCACGTCGGACTACGTACACGGGCGGTTCGGATGAGCGCTCGGCGCACGACGCCGTCGGCCCGTCGGTCCACTCTCGATGCGAGGGGGCCGCTGCCATGATCGAGGAAACCCTGCCTGCACGCGGACCGTGGGGGACGACGGTGCAGCCCTGGATCCGCCGTTGGCAGCAGCGCTGGATCGATGCGCCGCAGAAGGTCCGTACCCGGATACAGATCGCGGTGCTGCTGGCCTCCGTCCTCATCGCCTACAGCTACTCGCTGAGGACGCTGCTGCAGACGGCCGGCCAAGAGACGCCGCTCGCCTATATCAGCCTCGTCCCGGCGATCGCACTTGCCATTGCCGCGGTGAAGGCCCGCCCGTCCAAGGACGAACCGCCGATCCACGACCGCCACGTCGACTACACAGTGGGACTGCCGTTGATCGTGGCCGCATTGGCGATCAACCTGGTGCTTCCGACCCAGATGTCCGTGATGTTCTGGGTGTACCGCATCGACCTGCTGTCCCTTCCGATCTTCGTCGCCGGCGCGGTGGCGATCATCTTCGGCGTGCGGGTGCTGTGGCGCCAGAAGTTCGCCGTGCTCTTCCTCTTTCTGGCGTGGCCGTGGCCGTACCAGAGGGTGCTGCTCAGCCTGCTCAACGCCTTCACCGACGCCACGTTGTGGGCGATCCGCAAGATCGTCGTCGCGCTGCACCTGGCCACGCCGACCTCGTCCATCGACGGGACGGTCTTTCTCATCAAGCATCACGGCACGGGGTTCGTACTGAGCGTGGTCTCGGCGTGTTCGGGAGTGAACAGCGTGGTGGGATTCCTCCTCATCGGTTCGGCCTTCGCCGCCGTCGTCAGAGGTCCGATCGTCCGCAAGATGCTGTGGCTGCTCGGGGGAATGCTCCTGCTGTGGATCATCAACCTCGGCCGGATCACTTTCATCTTCTGGGCCGGCAAGGAATGGGGCGAGGATGTGGCCATCAACATCCTGCATCCCTTCATCGGGTTGGCCACGTTCAGCGCGGGCGTCGCCATCATGGTCATGCTGATCACCCCGTTGGGCATGCACATCGGCATCGCCGAGGCCCCGGCCAGGCAGCCGAGGTTCCGTGCACCCCATCCGGTGCCGTCCCTGTTCGACCCACCGCCCCGCGCCCGGCGACCGGTGGCGGTGCCCAAGGTCTACCTGGCCATCACCATCGCCCTGGTCTCCGCCCTGGTGCTCGGGGCGAGCAACCTCAATCTCCGCTCCTACGACCTCGTCGCGGACGTGTCGGGAAATGCAAAGCTCGAAACCTACGTCCGCTTCCCGGTCGTGCCGACAGGGTGGAGCGTCGAACATACGTTGACCTTCGAGTGGGCGAAGCCGCTGTTCGGTGATGATTCCATCTGGTACCGCTACCTCATGCGCGCATCCGACGGCGGCTCGCTCCATACGAGTGATCCGGTGGTGGCCGATGTGATCGACACCTCCGATCTCTCGAGTTCCGCGACCTACGGTGTGGAGAACTGCTACACGTTCCACGGCTACTCCCTGGCCGGCATCACCAAGGTGTCACTCGTCGGTGGAATCGACGGAGAGGCGATGTCCTACACCTCGCAGCACTACGGCAGCTGGTCGATCGTGTACTGGATCGCACCCGTGAAGATGGGGGTGGAGACCAGGTACGAACGGGTCGTCCTCTATGTGCAGAACTCGGGCGAAGGGGTGGTGATCCCGGGGCTCACCCAGCCGATCCGTACGTCCAACGACGTCAGCACGATCGCCCCGACATCGGTGCAGGATCAGGGATTGGTCAACAACCGGACCTTTCTGGTGGCGTTCGCCAAGCAGCTGATCAATTCACAGGTACATCTGGCCGACCAGCTGAATGCGGACGAGTCGAAGAATTCGACGACCGCATGACGATGGCCGTCCTCTCTCCACCTCTGGCCGCCAGGGTTGCGCCCCCTGCGCGCCGGGTCGTGCCGCCCCCTCAAGGGTGGCCGGTGCCGTGACCCCTACGTGGGAGTCCGGCCCGTCGACCTGGCCGGCCGGTGACGGTGACGGCTCCGTGGCTCCGAGGCTGGAGCCGACGGAGAAATGGGTGTACGTGGATCCGCACACGTATTCGAATCCCTATACGGCCACTCCCGTCTACACCAGCGGACCGGTGGCGACGCCGGCCGTGGCGCCACCCGCCCCGTCACCGCCACCCGCCGCGTCACCGGCGCCCGTCGCCTACCGACCGGCGCAGACGATCCAGCCGTCCCCGGAGCCCCTGGGTCCGGGGAGCGAACCGGGCACGTCCGGGGTCGCCGAGTCGGACCCGCGACTGGCGGCGGGTTACGAACCCGCGCCCGGCGAGCTCGCCATCAAGGAGCGCAGGACATGGAAGACGTGGCAGCTGGTGGGGGCCGTGCTCATTGCCGTCGTCGCCGGCATGGCGATCAACGGGGCGACCGGATCTGCGTCCGGGCACGGCTCGGGCAACTCGGGAGGCGGTGGGTACACCCTGCCGGCGGAGACGAATCCGAGCGGCGCAACCACCCCCTCGACGACGAGCGGCGGAAGCAGCCCCGGCGCCAACCAGAGTTCGACGACGACGACGACGGGATCGGGGTCCACGACCACGACGGTCGCCGGCGTGGGGTCCGGGTCATCGTCCACGACGACGACGATCGCCGTCGGGCCGGCCACGGTCCTCATACCGGCGACGCAGCAGACCGGCCCGTGGACAAGCCCGGCCTTCACGATCGCCGCCGGTCAGTGGAACATCGGGTGGGCGTTCCAGTGCGTGCCGGTGCCGTCCACGCCGGCCACGTTCCAGGTCTTCGTGGTCAAGTCGGGCGGCGCACCAGGTTCGACACCCGCCGTGACGTCGACGGCCGCCTCGGGTCAGGCCGTGACCCCGCTGTCCAGCATCGGCAGCCAGCAGCTTGTCATCCAGACCAGCCCGTCGTGTGAGTGGGTGGTGAAGGTGACCGGCTTCAGCGGTTGACGGGTCCGCAGGCGGCGCGCCCACCACGACGGGAGCGATGGACGGCTATCTGTATTCAGCTGTCGTTGTCGGACTTCTCCGACAGCGCGGCGTCAAGTTCGGTGAAGTAGTCGTAGTTCCTTTTCGTGCGCCGGTGCGGCTCGGTCACGGGTGCCACACGCAGCATGAAGCGCGAGGACGGCGGGGGCTCCATTTCCGGGAGGGCGATGTCGTCCGCCAGTGAGGCCACCGTCGACTCCGCCTTGACGAACGGCGGTGGGTCCGGTGGGGGAGACGGACTCGACGCAGGCGATGGGCCCGCCGAAGATGATGCGTCGTTCGGAGGTGCCGCGTCTCTCGGCGGCGATGCGTCCCTTGCCGGCGCTGTGTCCCTTGACGGCGCCAGTGCAGGGTCGGGCCCGGTCGCCGGCTCGGGCCCAGTCGCCGGCTCGGGCCCAGTCGCCGGCTCGGGCCCAGTCGACTGGTCCTGCGCGGGTGACGGGTACTGCGCAGATGACGGGTCGGACCCGGGCGCGGACGTCGGTGCGCCGCGCAACAGACGAAGATTGTTGACCATCACCCCTTGGTGCGAGGCGTAGGCATCCAACCGCCGGCCGAGGCTCGTGAAGTGCCACTCAATGAGGCGGGAACTCATGATCGGCTCACACGTCGAGTGTAATGGACGTTAGGCCTTCAATACGTGGAATCCGAAGCTCGCCCATTTGGCCTCTTTCGGCCATAAGCCATGTAAATCATAGCGACCACTCATCGCATCATGACTGCAACGAACAGTGGTCGGGGCGGGGATTAGCCTACAGCGCGACGGGAGATCAGGGCAGTCCGGGACCCAAGGTGAACGGACGATGAACGCCCGGGTGAACTGCCGACCTCAGTTGCTGAACTCTCTGTGAACGACGGGCTCCGGCGTGGGAGCGGTTGTTAGAGTCGGGCCGTGCGCACCTCGGTGATGAGCGAGGATGAGGCGCAGCTGCGGCTGGACGCGAGCATTACGGGGCTCGCGCAGCAAGAGCCTGTGGTGTCGGCCCAGCGGATCCTGTCGAAACCTCAACGGATCATCGGGATCACGCTCCTCGTCCTTTTGGTCATCGGTGCATTCGTCGACTTCATCGCCACGGTCACGGCCCTCGTCGCCATCATCTCCATCTTCTACGTGGCCGTCATCGTCTACCGACTGGCGTTGTTCCGCGCGTCCCGCCGTTCCAACGCAATCGAGATGGTCACGGACGAGGAGGCGAGGGCGGTCCCCGATGAGGAGCTCCCCGTCTACACGGTGATGATCGCCGCCTACCGCGAGCCCGAGGTCATCGCCGAGCTCATCCAGCGGATCACCGAGTTCGAATACCCGCCGGACCGGCTAGACGTGAAGCTGCTCCTCGAAGCTGACGACGACGAGACGATCGGGGCCGTACGCCAGGTGATGCCCGGTGACCAGTTCGAAATGGTGGTCGTGCCGCCAGCCGAACCCCGGACCAAACCGAAGGCCCTGAATTACGGGCTCACGCTCGCCCGCGGTGAGTTCGTGGCCGTCTACGACGCCGAGGACGAGCCCGATCCCCTCCAGCTCCGCCGAGCCGTGGTCGCCCTTCGCCGACTGGGGCCGGACGTGGCCTGCGTGCAGGCGAAGCTCTCCTTTCACAACCCGATGCAGAACATCATCACCAAATGGTTCACCATCGAGTACGCGCTGTGGTACTCGTCCTTCCTCCCGGGACTGTCCTCGATGGCGGCTCCGATCCCGTTGGGTGGTACGTCCAATCACTTCCGCCGTGCAGCCATCCAGGCGCTCGGAGCGTGGGACCCCTTCAACGTGACCGAGGACGCCGACCTCGGCATCCGGATGTACCGGGAGGGCTACACCGTCCGGGTCCTCGAATCGACCACGTACGAGGAGGCCAACAGCGACTTCGTCAATTGGATGAAGCAACGGTCGCGCTGGCTGAAGGGCTACCTCCAGACCTACGCCGTCCACCTGCGCACTCCCCGCGAGCTGCGCCGCGAGTTGGGGTGGAAGGGCATGGCCCACTACACCCTGTTCGTCGGTGCGACGCCGGTCCTCGCCATGGTGAACCCGGTGTTCTGGTTCATGACGCTTGCGTGGTTCGTCGCCCGGCCCCAGATCATCGAGGACATCTTCCCGGCGCCGATCTACTACATGGGACTCCTCTCCTTCGCCGTCGGCAATTTCCTGCTCGTCTACATGACGGTCATGAGCGTCCGCATCCCCGGACGGCAGAACCTGCTGATCCCCGCGCTGCTGATCCCCATCTACTGGCTGATGATGTCGATGGCCGCGGTGAAGGCGTTCGTGCAGCTGGTCGGTGCACCCAATTTCTGGGAGAAGACGGTCCACGGACTGGGCCAGGCCCAGGACTCGGGGCCCTCGGGGTCCTGATGACGCTGCTCGACGAGCGTCCGGCGGACCTGGCGTTCCAATGGCTGCAGCTGTCGCAGAAACCCCCGGGCCGGTCGTCCGCCGTCAGGGCGAAGACCCCGCCTCGCCCGGCCGGCGTCGCCAGGCGCCTGGTGAGCGAGTCGGGTCTCACATTTCTGGTGACGTTCGCGATGTATTTCGTCGGGGCCATGCTCCTCGACTTCAAGTACCACCTCTTCGCCGGAGACGCCATCACGCGTACGGCGAACGCCTTCTACATGCTGCACTCCCGCGACCCGCACCTGGCCGCCATCGGCTTCGTGTGGAATCCGCTCTCGTCGGCGGCCGACCTGCCGCTGATGGCCTTCAACAGCCTCTGGCCGGCGCTGGCGTCGCACGATGTGGCGGGTACGACGATGTCGGCGCTCGCCATGGCCGGCGCCGTCTACCAGCTGCATGCCATCCTGCGCGAATGGCGCATCCGTGCGCTTCCCCGACTCGTGCTGACGTTCTTCTTCGCGTTCAATCCGATGATCGTCCTCTTCGGCGCCAACGGGATGAGCGAGGCGTTGTACCTGTTCACGATGATCGCGGCGACGCGGTACCTGCTCCGCTGGTTGCGGCGGGGCGACCTGGGATCACTCGCCTACGCGGCCACCGCGCTGGGCTTTGCCTACCTCGAGCGCAGCGAACCGGTCGCCGCGGCCGCCTTCTCGTCCCTGCTCGTGTTCGCCGTCACCTTCACGAGGACGGCGGCGCCACGTCGGGCGCGTGTGTGGGCGGCGTTCACGGATGTGTCCATCCTCGTCCTGCCCATCTTCACCGCGTTCGTCGGCTGGGCCTTCGTCAGCTACGTGATCACAGGGCAGCCGTTCCAGCAGTTCACGTCGCGGTACGGCAACTCCGCACTGATCGCCAACGCCCATATCCAATCCGGACATTTCACCGGGCGGTTGCTGCACGAAGTGCAGGCGGTGACCTACATGGGCCCGCTGTTCGGCGTCATCGTGGTGGCTGCGCTCGCCGTCGCAGTGCTGCGGAGGAACATCCAGGTACTCGCAGTGTGCACGGTGCTGGGTGCGGGGCTGACGTTCACGCTCGTGTCCTATCTGAACAACTCCATCTTTCCGTGGTTCAGGTACTACATCATGGTTGTGCCCCTCGAGGTGCTGTTGGTGGCCAGCATGTTCGTCGCCACCGGCCAGGTGGGCGCCCGCGTCCGGAAGGGCGTCAGTTCGACCTCGACCTCGCCGGCGGGAGGCGGTCGTCGATGGCAGCGCCGTCTTCGCGTGGCGCTGGCCTCGCTCGGCGTCGTGGTGGTGTCCGTCGTACTGTTGGGGCCATCGATCCCGAGCACCGCAATGGGAATGGTCAGCCCGAGCCAGCCGTCCGACGTACCGGCGGACTTCCGATTCCTCTTCCACCATCCTCTGAGTGCGCAGAACAAGCTGTTCATCAACACCTACGACGAAACCCAGGTGATGGTGGCGTACTTCAACAGCCAGCACCTGCCGAACGGCGACGTCGTGGTCGACAATGCGTTGAACTGCATACCGGGCGTGGTGGTCAACGTCGACAATCCCCGTGCCTTCGTCATCGACAACGACCGTGACTTCCAGCAGATTCTGAGCAATCCCCTGGTGTTCCACGCCCACTACCTGTTGGCACAGGTGGCTCCTCCGGCGATATCGAACGATGCGGTCACCACCGAGTACCCGGCGCTGTTGAGCGGGGTGAGCTGGGCCACGGTGGTGCACACGTTTCCGCACCGGGGCAACTGCCTGAGCTTCGAGCTGTTCAGGGTGACCGGCTATCCGAATCCCAACTACTGATGCGCCTCTGCAGCACTCGGGAACACAGGTAGGCGAAATGGCCACCGTCACCGATCAGCACTCGGACCCGGCCGAAGGGGCCGACCGCGCCGCCCACCTGTCGGCGACTGACGTGCTGGCGATCGACGAACGCACGAAGGACGCCGTCAGGCGCTTCGTCGCCCAGCTCGACGCCGGCGGAGGGAACGGCTCCCAACCGGCGCGCACCCGCGAGGAGTGGGAGGCGCTGTGGTCGGCGGCCTCTGGCGCGGCCAGCGAGACGGAGGCGATCGGGCGCGTCGCCATTCTGGCGTACCGCCAGCGCGACGCCCGACCCGACGGTCCCGCCCCCGGCGCCGGCGCGCCGACAGGCTCGACGCCGACGCCGGCCCCGGCCGGGGTCGCCCCCGTCGGCGTCGTGTCCCGTCCCGACGGCGAGCGGACCGACCGTCCCGGGGACGGGGGGACGCCCGCCATCGCCGTCGACACGGCGCCGGTGTCTCCCCCGATCGACTTCGTGCCACCGCTCAACGGCGCCCCGGTCCCGGTGGTCACGGTGGACCGCTTCGGTGCCTTCGTCCCGGACGCGGCCTCGGACGCCGTCCCCGTGGTGGCTCCGCTGCGCCCGTGGCTCCGGCCTCGTTGGTACGTCAACCACGTCCCGCCGCAGGTCCGGCACCTGTGGAAGCGCACCGGCGTGGGCACCCTCGACGACCGCCGGCGCGAGCGGTGGCTGTCGGTGGCGACGTGGGTGCGCAACATCGGCGCCCTGCTCATCCTGTTCGCGGCGTGGCAGCTGTGGGGCACCGCCATCCAGCAGCACCACAGCCAGGCGGCGCTCGCACAGCAGTTCCATGCAAAGGTCAGCTCGGCACCCCCCAAGCCCGGGTTCACGCTCGCACCGGCGAGTGAGCAGTTGACCGATCCCCCCGACGGCACCGTGATGGCCCTGCTGCAGATCCCCGCCATCGGCGTCAGCCAGTACGTGGTGTCGGGGACCGACGAGAGCGACCTGGCCCTCGGGCCGGGGCACTACCACTACACGGCGCTGCCCGGGCAGGCCGGCAACGTGGTCATCGCCGGGCACCGGACCACCCACGGCGCACCGTTCAACCGGTTGGCGGAGCTGGTGCCCGGCGATCCGATGTACCTCACCACGACCACGGGGCAGCGCCTGACCTACGTCGTGGCCATGACCCCGTTCGCGGTGTCGCCGGAGGATGTCTCGGTGCTCAACAACTTCGGTGACAACCGGTTGACGCTCACCACCTGCAACCCCGAGTACTCGGCCGTCCAGCGCCTCATCGTGGTGGCGGCCTACCAGCCCCCGGGGGCGGCCCATGCCGAGCCGATCGACAGGGGACGGGGTACGCCGGTCCACCTCCTGCCGGTCGACGAGGGCAGCTGGAACCTCGTCCTGCTGCCGTGGGTGATCGTCCTGTTCGCGGCCCTGGTTGCACTGGGGCTCCTCAACCGTCGGCTGTCGAGGTTCTACGGCCGGCCGGGCCGGTGGCTCATTTTGGCCCCGGTGTGGGTCGCCCTCCTGCTCGCCCTCTTCGAGACGCTGACGAACTTCCTGCCTTCGTCGGTGTGACCACTACTCCCGCCGACGCACCGTCCCCGGTCACATCGGGTGCCAGCGAGCGAGGTACAAACGGATCTCGGACGCATCTACAGGGCGTGGAACGTGATGCCGTCGGCCTTGGCGGAGGCCCGGAGATTGGGCCCGACGTCGTGTTGTGAGACGGCGATGCCAGCGTGTAACTGATGCGCAGCTGCGAGAGCCTCCACCATCGCGGCCGACATGCCGCGTCCTTCGTGCCGGTGGCGGTGCTGCAGCTCAGCCATCAGCCATGAGAGTTCCCGCATCGGTAGCACCTCGATCTCGTCGGGCAACGCGGTGAGCTGCGCGCGAAATCGAGCCTGAACGACGGCCGGAAGGCCGGCGACCGGCTCCGAGAGCTTGCCGGCCGCTCCAGGGTCGGCGAGCGAAGCGCACAGGCGAAAGAGCCACAGCCCGGTCGTCGCCACGCCCCCGGGCGCGAGACCGCCCAAATCGAACGTTCGCTCACCAGTCAGGATGTCGCGCAGCAGGTGGTCGTCGACGACGACGATCGCCACCTACGTGGTGGCCAGGTCGGGGTCGTCGAGTCCGCTGACGAACCGGCGATGGTCTTCAGCCGAAAGAGCGTTGGCCAGCAGCTTCTGCCGCCCGCCGGGAGGCAGAAGGATCACCGCATCGCCCACATCGACCACGGTCACCCGGCCGCCGTGATCCAGCCCCCACCTATGGCGCACGGCCGCCGGCACTGACATTTGTCCACTCGCTGAAACCAGAAACTCAGCCGGCGCCGCCATGGCTGCTCCCTTCGACACTTGGTGAAATCAGATCATACCAAGTGTCGACATCCGGGGCCCTTCGGGTCATCACCGGTGAAGCGCCCCCGGACTCGCACCCCGTACTACTCGAGCTCGGTCAGTGCCTCGCGCAGCATCGCCAGCTCCTCGACGAGCGCGGTGTTGGTCCTGGCGAACCCGTCGAAGGTGGTGAAGAGGTCGGAGACGACCTCGGGGGGCAGCGTCGGCCTCCTGGACGCCTCGTACTCGGCGGCGCGACGTTCGGCTTCTCCGACGATCCGGTCCGCCTCCGCCTTGGCCGACGCCAGCATCTCGTGGGAGCGGCGCTCGGACTCCGCCAGCTCGGCGGCGATCATGGCCCGGGCACGTCGTTCCGCCTGCTGCTCGGCCTCGGCCCTGGCCGCCTCGATCAGCTCCCGCTGCTGCTGCTCGGCTTCGGCCTGAGCGGCCGCGATCCTCACCTGGGCACGGCGTTCGGCCCGCTCGTTGGCCTCCGCCCTGGCCGCCTCGATCATCTCGTGGCTGCGGCGCTCGGCCTCCACCCTGGCGGCGTCGATCGTCTCCTGGTGCCGCTGCTCGGCCTCGGCCTGGGCGGCCGCGATCCTCACCTGGGCGCGGCGTTCGGCCCGTTCGCTGGCCTCGGCCCTGGCGGCCTCGATGGTCTCCTGCACGCGGCGTTCCGCCTGCTGGTCGGCCTCGGCCCGGACGGCGACCAGCAGCTCCTGCACGCGCTGCTCCGCCTGCTCGTCGGCCTCGGCCCGGGCGGCCGTGATCCGCTGCTCGTACCGGCGCTCGGTCTCGGCCTGGGCGGTCGCGAGCAGGTCGTTGGCACGGCGTTCCGCCCGCTGGTCGGCTTCGGCCCGGGCGGCCGACAGCATCTCCTGGTTGCGCCGCTCGGTCTCGACCTCGACGGCGGCGATCCGTTCGCGGGCACGCCGCTCCGCCCGCTCGTTCGCCTCGGCCTGTGCGGCCGCGATCATGACCTGGGCACGGCGCTCCGCCCGCCGGTCGGCCTCCGACTGGGCGGCCGCGATCCGCTCACGGCTCTGCTCCTCGGCCGCCTGGGCCGCCTCTGCCTGGGCGGCCGCGATCCGCTCACGGGTCTGCTCCTCGGCCACCTTGGCGGCCTTGGCCGCCTCGGCCTGGGCGGCTTCGATCTGCGCCTGGGTCCACTCCTCGGCGGCCTTGATGGCCTCGGCCCGCGCGGCTGCGATCCGCTCCTGGGCACGCCTTTCCGCCCGCTGGTCGGCCTCCGCCTGGGCGACGACCATCTGCTCCTGGGCACGCCGTTCGGCCTGCAGATCGGCGTCCACGATGTGCTGGGCCCGTTGCCCGGCGATCTCGGCCGCCTCGGCCTGGGCCGCCTCGATCACCCGCTGGGCGCGGCGCTCGGACTTCTTGTCACCTCCGGCTCCGGCCGCATCGACGATCTCCTGCGCCCGCTGGTCGGCGATCTGCATGGCCTCGACGCGGGCGGCCTCGACGATCTGCTGCGCCTGCTGCTCGGCCATGCGGGCGGCCTCCGCCCTGGCGTGCTCGATAATCTCCCGCGCCCGCTGGTCGGCCTCGCTGGTGGCCAGCTCGATGAACTGCTGGGCACGCTGCTCGGCCTGCCGGTCGGCCTCCGTCTGGGCGGCCTCGAGAATCTCCTGGGCCCGTTGCTCCGCCCGCCGGTCCGCCTCGGCCCTGGCCGCCGCGATCGCCTCCTGGGCCCGCCGTTCCGCCTGCCGGTCGGCCTCCAATTGGGCCGCCGCCAGCTTCTCCTCGGCGAGGCGCTCGGCCCGGCGCTCGGCCTCGGCGTCGATGGTGGCCCGCAGTTCCTCCGTCTGCTGTGAAGTGATGGTGGCCGCTTCGGCCCGTGCCGCCTCGATGATCTCCTGGGCGCCCTTCTCAGCCAACCGCGCCGTCTCGTCGGCGAAGTGCTGCGCCTGCATGATGATGTCGCCGATGCGCGCCTCGGCGTCATCGGCCTCGGCCGCGGCGGCGTCGCCGGGCTCCACCGTGGCGTCGTCCGACGTCGGGCGGGGCTCGTTGCCCTCACGCTCCGCCACTGCTTCCTCGCGGCCGGCGTCGTCATGGCGACCGCGGTCGTCGTCGCCGGCGTGGGCCACCACCTCCGGCTGGATCACTGTGGCGTCCTCGTCGGTCTCGTCCGGCATGGGCGGTGGGGTCGCCTGGGGGCTGTTCGGTTGCTGGCCCCAGGGGGGCTCGGCCAGGTGGAGTCCGATGGGTTCGGAGAATTCGTCGGGATCGGGATCGGCAGGGTCGTTGTTGAACGCAACAGCCATGGGGCGTGTGCCTTTCGGAACGAAGGGCGGCGGCCGGACCTCGTCTGGCCCGTCCAGGGGATGGTCGCGGTTCCTGCCACCGATTGTACCGGCCGCACGGGTGTCGGGACTATGGCCGCGCCACCAAATTCATTGCTTCAAGAAGGTAAACAAAGGGTTACAACGCACCATCGGATGTGACGGACACGCAGAGAGGTCGGGGGATGCCGTTCTGTCGTCGAGCCGGTCTGCGCTGCACTGGTCCGGCTACGTCGTCGGGAAGCTCCGGTGTCAGGTCCCCGATGATCCGGTGTCACTCTGCAGACGCCATGCCCGATAGCCGCCGGCGAGGTCGGCCGCCCGCGTGTAGCCGAGCCGCACCAGGGACGCCGCGGCCAGGCTCGAGGCGTACCCCTCCGAACACACGACGACGATCTGCTGGTCGTACCCCGTGATGGCCTCGAGGTGGTGGTCGCCGGTCAGGTCGAAGCGCCACTCGAGCACGTTGCGCTCGACCACCTGCGCGCCGGGGAGCGTACCTTCGCTCCGGCGCTGCGCTCCGGCCGGATGTCGACCACCAATCCGCCGGAGGCCGCCACCCGGCGCAGCTCCTCCGGTCCGATCCGGCCGATGCGGTCCCGGGCCTCGTCCACGAGCGCATCGGCCGACGTCACCGTCCGGCCCGGCGCGGGAGCCGTCACGACGGATCGTGCGCCCGCGACGTGTCGAACGGCCCGAGCGGGGCCACCGTCTCCGTGCGCACGGGCTCGAGGCGCCCGGTCCCGGCGATGCGGTAGCGGCCCATGATGCTCAGTCGGGGGCCGTAGACGTGGACGCTGACGGCGTCGGAGTCCGAGTGGTTCACGATGTCGTGCACGTGCCCGGGCCCGAACGTGCGGTGGCTGCCGGCGGGCAGCACCTCCGTGGACAGCAGCGCGACGCCCCGGTCGGTCGGGCGGAACGTCGTCTCGACGAGCGAGCCCCTGGCCACCACGACAGCACCGTGGGAGTCGCCGTGGTCGTGGAGCTCGATGCGGCCGCCGGGCGGCCAGCCGATCGCCCACGCCTCGAAGAGGTCGGTGACCGCCAGCAGCGTCCACGTGCGTTCGGTCCGGCCGACCAGCTCGGACAGCTCGGCGGCCGAGACGGCGAAGCCCTCGGCGATGGCCAGGAGGTCGACGTCGCGACGGGGCGGGGCGGTTGGCGAAGGCGTCGGCCCGCCGCCGCCGACCGCCGGAGGTGCCGCCGGTGGTGGTGCCGCCGAGGAACACCTCGCGTGGCGTCTGCGGGAGCACGAGTGGTGGCACGGTCACACCGTAGCCGCAAATAGATGACCTTGCAAGTCAACTTTATAGGAGCTGGGGAGGGGATCCGTGCCCGGCGCCCCTCGGGTCCGGAGCGTGGGCCGCCCCCGGTGCGGCCAGAATGGGCACCGATGAGTGCTGTCGAGCCGTCAGCGGTGGACACCGGGCCCCACGAGTCGAGGCGGACCATGTCGCTGGCCGACTACGTCTACGGGACCATCGCCACCCTGGTGGCCCTGCTCGGCATCACCTACGAGCCCCACATCGACCCGTTGAGCGCGGCCGGCATCGTGGTGGTGGGCGCGGCCGCCATCTGGTTGGCCCACACCCTCTCCAAGCTCGTCGAACTGCGGGCCGACTCCACCGAGGCCATCAGGTTGGCCCACGTCGGCAGGCAGCTGCAGGAGTCGTGGCCGATCCTGTCGGCATCGTTGCCGGCGGCCGCGGTGCTCCTCATGGCGGCGGCCGGCGTGTGGTCGACGTCGGTCGGCCTCTTTCTGGCCCAGTTCGTGGGCGTGGCCGCGCTGGCCATCGTCGGGATCCTGACGGCCGGGGGGCCCGAGCGCAGCCTGTGGAGGCGGATCGTCTGGGTCGTCGTCCTGCCGGTCGTGGGCCTGATGATCGTGGGCATCGAGGTGGCCGTCCACTACTTCTGACGACCCGGGGAGGACCTGGGGACGGGCCGGGGGTAGCCGGGTCGGGCCGCCCACACCGGCGTTCACGCGCCGCTCGCACGGTCGACATCAAATGGAAACACTGCGTCCGTACCGTGGGTGTCGGGCCCGGGGTGACGGTCGAGGGACGCGGCCCGGGACAGGGATCGGAGGGTCACGTGGTGCTCGACGCAATGGACGTGGTGGACATGGGTGGGGTGCCCGGCGCCGGGGAGTCCGTGTATCCCCATGTCATCGTGCTGTTCGGGGCCACCGGCGACCTGGCCCAGCGCAAGCTGCTGCCGGGGCTGCTGCGCCTCTCCCATTCGGGCCTGCTGCCCGGCTACCACGTGGTGGGCACCTCGCTCGACGACCTCGACGACGACGGGTTCCGGGCCCTGGCCAGGGACGCCTGTACCCGGTTCGCCCGGCGGGACATCGTCGAGGCCCACTGGGACGAGTTCGCCCCCCGGCTCGGCTACGTCGCCCAGCACCACGGGCCGGACCGCCTGGCCGACGCCGTGGCCGACGCCGAGCGCTCCCTCGGCGGCTCGGCCCGCCGGCTCCACTACCTGAGCACGCCGCCGGTGGCCGCGCCGGCCGTCGTCGAGCGGCTGGGCCGGGCCGGGCTCGTCGACAGGTCGCGGATCATCATGGAGAAGCCGTTCGGCACCGACCTCGGCAGTGCCAAGGCCCTCAACGACACCGTGCACACCCACTTCTCCCCGGAGCAGGTGTACCGGATCGACCACTTCCTCGGGAAGGAGGCCGCCCAGAACATCCTGGCCTTCAGATTCGCCAACGGCCTCTTCGAGCCCATCTGGAACCGCGAGCACATCGACCACATCCAGATCGACGTCCCCGAGACGCTCTCCGTCGACTCGCGTGGATCGTTCTACGAGGAGACCGGGGCCTTCCGCGACATGGTGGTGACCCATCTCTTCCAGGTCATGGCGTTCATGGCCATGGAGCCGCCGACCGACCTCGAGCCGCAGGCCATCAGCGTGGAGAAGAACAAGGTGTTCCGGTCGATGAAGCCCATCGACCCGGCCAACGTGGTCAGGGGACAGTACGAGGGGTACCGCTCGGTACCGGGCGTCGACCCGGCGTCGCAGACCGAGACGTTCGTCGCCCTCAAGTGCGAGATCGACAACTGGCGGTGGGCCGGAGTGCCCTTCTACCTGCGCACCGGCAAGTGCATGGCCGAGGGCGCCCGCATCATCTCCATCGCCTTCCGCGAGCCGCCGAAGAGCATGTTCCCGCCGGGCTCGGGCGTCGGCGCCCACGGCCCCGACCACCTCACCTTCGACCTGGCCGACTCGTCGCGGCTGTCGCTGTCGTTCTACGGAAAGCGGCCCGGTCCGGGGATGAAGCTCGACAAGCTGAGCCTGCAGTTCGCGCTGCACGAGACCGGCCACGAGACCGACGTGCTCGAGGCGTACGAGCGCCTGATCCACGACGCCATGAGCGGTGACCACACCCTGTTCACCTCGGCGACCGACGTCGAGCGGCTGTGGGAGTTGTCGATGCCGCTGATCGACGATCCCCCCACCGGTGCGTCCCTACGCGCCGGGGACGTGGGGACCGGACGGGATCATCGACCTCATCGCGCCGAGCACCTGGCGGCTGCCGTTCGAACGCGGGCTGGCGCAAGAGCGACGGGCCGTAGCAGCCGTCGCCGCGGCGCGCCGCCCGCCGGCCCGGCACGGTGGCCGCGTCGCGCCGGTACCGTGACCGTGCCGGCCAGGGTGTGCCTGCGCCGGGAGCGAAAGGAGGGCGGCATGGCCGATTCCGAGGACACGACAGCGCCACCGACCGTCAAGGACTTCAACGCCGGCATGATCGAGCAGTTCCGGGCGAACGGCGGCCGGCTGGGCGGCCAGTTCGAGGGTGCGCCCGTGCTCCTGCTGCACACGGTCGGGGCCCGCAGCGGCAAGGAGCGTGTCAACCCGATGATGTACCTCGACCTCGACGGCCATCGCTACGTCTTCGCCTCCAAGGCCGGTGCCGACAGCAACCCCGACTGGTACCACAACCTGGTGGCCACGCCCCAGGTGACCGCCGAGGTCGGCCCGGCCACGCTGGCGGCCACCGCCCGGGTCGTCTCGGGCGAGGAGCGTGACCGCGTCTACGGCGAGCAGGCCCGCCGTTACCCGGGGTTCGCCGAGTACCAGCAGAAGACGTCGCGGGTGATCCCCGTCGTCGAGCTGGTGCCGGCCTGAGCGGTCGGGGCGCCGTCCGTCTGAGCCGTGGCGCCGGTGCCGCGGCGTGCCGTGGACTCAGCCGTCGATGCCACCGTCAGGCGGCAGCGACAAGCCGAGCGCGTACCCGGCCAGAAACAGCTCGGCGTCGGCCTGGCGGGGGAAGCGCGCCTCGAGTTGGCGGAACCGTGGGGTGTGGTGGGGCTCGATCAGGTGGGTCAGCTCGTGGACGACGACGGCGTCCACCACCCAGTCGGGTGCGGCCCGGAGCCGGTCGGACACCCGGATCTCCCGGGTCAACAGGGTGCACGAACCCCACCGGCTGCGCTGGCGTGACGACCAGCGGATGGACGCCGGCCGGAGCCCGTCGAAGTAGGCGTCGCCGAGGAGGCCCGCCCGGCGGGCCAGGTCGTCGTCGGAGGAGTGGAGGTGCGGCCGGTGGTGGGCGAGCCGTTCGACGAAGTACTCGACCAACCGCTCGCGCTGGGCCGGGTCGTGGCGGGCAGGGAAGGTGACGACCATGCGGTCGCCCTCCCAGTGGGCGCCCGCGGTCTTCTTCCGGCGCGTGCTGACGCGCAGCTCGACGTCGGGGTGGCGGGCGGAGGGGGGAAGGGGTCGATAGGTCATGGCGCCACGGTACGGAGGGGCTGTGACAGCGCCAGCATAGGGAGGGCCGGCGCCGGCCCCGCGGTCCCCGGATGGTCACCGGGCGGGGTCTGGCGCCGAACCGGCACGAGTACGCTGACGGGGGTGCGCAGGTACCTGACGCCACGCTGCATCCGGCTGCACGTCACCCTGCTGGTCGTCCTGCCGATCTTCGCCCTCCTCACCCTGTGGCAGTTCGACCGGGCCACGGGCGGGAACACGCTCAGCTGGGCCTACACCTTCCTGTGGCCGCTGTTCGGGGTCTACGCCATCTACATGTGGTGGCAGCTGATCCACGACCAGCCGGCGCTGCGACGATCTCGGTCGACCCGGGCCGCAACCGGAGCATCGGCCGGCGACGACGGCGTGGCCGACCACGAGCGGCCGGGGTGGGCCCTCGGCGACACCGACGATGTGCCAGGTCCGGCCGCCGCCGTCGGTCGGACCGACCCCGGCCCCGGTGGCCCCGACGCCGCCGACGACGAGGACGACGAGGTCGACGAGCGGATGGCCGCCTACAACCGCTACCTGGCCCGGTTGTCGGCCGCCGACGATCGCAAGGCGCGCTAGGTGGACCCGGCTCGGCGTGGCGGCGTGCAGGGGGCGCTGACCCGCTTCAGGGTGATGGCGTACGTGGTCGGCACCCTGCTGATCGTGCTCGTCTTCGTGGCGGTGCCCCTCCAGATCTGGGACCACTCGATCCTGGCCGTGCGGATCGACGGCACCATCCACGGCTACCTCTACTTCGTCTACCTCATCCTCGGTGCCGACCTGGTGCGCCGGACCCGCCTGGGCTTCTGGTGGATCGTGGCCATCGTCTTCTCGGGCTTCGTGCCCGGGCTGGCGTTCGTGACCGAGCACCACGTCAACCGCCGGGTGCACGCGCTCGGGCTGCTCGACCCCGACGGACCGGCGGCGCCGGAGGTGGCCGGGACCGTGACGGGCGCCGAACCCGCCGGGCAGCCGACCGCGCCGGGCGAGGCGCCCGCCCCCTAGCGCCTCAGGCCGGCAGGCCGGTGAGCACCACCCCCAGGCCGACCAGGGCGCCGGCGACCAGCGCCGGCAACGCGGCGCGGCGCAGACCCACCATCCAGATGGCCGCCCCGACCAGCACCGCCACCTGCCACAGGTGGGACAGGGCCAGACCGAGCGGTACGGCCGAGCCGGCGATGGCGCCGATGGCGGCGGCGCCCGCGCCGATGAGGAAGGCGCCCGCCACCGGGCTGGTCCGCAGCCGGTTGAAGTAGCGGCCGCCGGCCAGCACGAAGACGAACGACGGGGCGAAGGCGACCGCCGCGGCCAAGAGGGCGCCCCCCAAGCCGGCGGCCGCGTACCCGACGACGGCCACCGTGTGGGTGACCGGACCCGGGGTGAGCTGCCCGAGGGCGACGCCGTTGAGGAACTGCTGGTTGGTCATCCAGTGGTAGCGGTGCACGGCGTCGGACTGCATCAGCGGCACGATGACGAAGCCCCCGCCGTAGGACAGGGCGCCCACCTTCAGCGCCACCCACGCCAGTGCGGCCAGCCCGCCCAGCGCGGGGATGACCGGTACCGCCCGCCGGGCCGTCGCCAGGGGGGCGAGCCACGCCGGGCGCGACGCCGGCGGCGACGGTCGGCCGCCCGGGCGGGTGCGCACGACGGTCTCGACGACCCCCGAGGCCAGCAGGACGACCACCACCCACGGTCCGGCGAGGATCACACAGACCACCCCGGCCAGCCCGTAGAGGACCCACCGGGCCCGCCGGGCGGTCGTCGTACCGGCACGCCCCCAGCTCGAGGGCACGAGGGCCAGGGCGGCGGCCACGGCCACGGCCGGCACGGCCGCGCCGGCGCCGCCGGCGGCGCCGAGCACCCCCTGCGGTGGGTGACCGAGCAGCACGGCGGACAGGGCCACCACGACCACCAGGCCGGGCACGATGAAGCACAGGCCGCCGACCAGCGCGCCGACGGGCCCCCGCAGACGCCATGCGCAGTAGATGGCCAACTGGGTCGAGGCCGGTCCCGGGAGGAGGTTGACGGCGGCGATGCCGTCCTCGAACTCCTCGGCGGGGATCCACCCCTCGTCGACGACGCAGCGCCGCCGCAGCATGGCGATGTGTGCCGGGGGCCCGCCGAAGCCGAGCAGGCCGATGCGCAGCCACGCCCGGGCGATGCGGTCGAGCCGGACGGGGGAGGGTGCCGTGGTCACGGTGGTCGCACAGGCTAGCTTCGCCGCCTCCGACGACGGCGCCCCGAATGGTGTGACGGCGCCGCCGCGGGCCGGCCCTGTGGCCCGCGGCCCTCGTCAGCCGGTGACGCCGGTCATCCCCCCGAGCGCGGCGCGGAGCGCGTCCATCTGATCGGGTACGACCCGCCACCACGTCCAGCGGCCGCGCTTCTCCCCGACGATGAGCCCGGCGGTGGCGAGCTTGTGCGTGTGGTGGGAGATGGTGGGCTGGCTCTTGCCGAGCGGCCCTTCGAGGTTGCAGCTGCACACCTCACCCTCGCTGGCCACGATCGAGAAGATCCTGAGCCGGACCGGGTCGCTCAGGGCGGCGAGCACCGCCGACAGGGCGACGGCCTCGTCCTCGGACAGGGCGTGGTCCGCCAACGGCGGGCAGCAGAGGAGTTCCGGCTCGGTGGCCTGGCCCACGATCATCGCCTCCCATATACATTGACAACGGTCGATGAATGATCCATACTCGACATCGACACCCTTCAATGTAAAGGAGGCGGCCGTGTCCCGCGTGCAACTCGCCCTGAACGTGTCCGATCTCGACGAGGCGATCGGCTTCTATTCGAAGCTGTTCGGCGCGACGCCGGCCAAGGTCCGCCCGGGCTATGCGAACTTCGCCATCGCCGAACCGCCGCTGAAGCTGGTGCTGATCGAGGGCGCCGGCGTGCCGGGCTCGATCAACCACCTCGGTGTCGAGGTCGGTTCGGCGGACGACGTGGCCGCCGCCGTCACCGCCCTCTCGGGCGAAGGCCTGGCGACCGACGTCGAGGAGCACACCACCTGCTGCTACGCCCTCCAGGACAAGGTGTGGGTCGAAGGCCCGGACGGTGCCCACTGGGAGGTCTACACCGTGCTGGACGACGCCGACGGTCCCGAAGGACTCGGTGGCGACGAACGGTGCTGCACGTCGGCCCCGGCCCCGATGGTCGCATCGACCGCCGGCGCCTCCGCCGGCTGCTGCTGATCCGCCCACCGGAAGGCGGTCCGACCACCATGAACGACGTCGTGCTGTGGCGCCGGCTGGTCGCCGAGTACCTCGGCAGCGCCTTCCTCGCCGCCATCGTCATCGGTTCGGGCATCGCCGCCCAGCAGCTCTCGCCCGGCAACGTCGGCCTCGAGCTGCTGCAGAACGCCATCGTCACCGGGGCCGGGCTCTTCGCCATCATCCTGATCTTCGGTGCCCTGTCCGGGGCACACTTCAATCCGGTGGTGTCCTTCGTGGACGCCGCCTTCGGCGGCATCTCGTGGCGGGATGCCGGCGCCTACCTCCCGGCACAGGTGGCCGGTTGCATCACCGGCGCCATCGTCGCCAATGTGATGTTCTCCCTGCCCGCCGTCTCGATCTCGACGCACCACCGTGCCACCGGCCCCCACCTGCTGTCGGAGGTGATCGCCACCGCCGGGCTCATCCTGGTGATCTTCGCCCTGGCCCGTAGCGAGAAGAGCGCCTACACCCCGGCCGCCGTGGGTGCCTACATCACGGCCGCCTACTTCTTCACGTCCTCGACGAGCTTCGCCAACCCGGCGATCACCATCGGACGCATGTTCTCGAACACGTTCGCCGGCATCGCCCCGTCGTCGGCCCCGGCGTTCATCGGTGCCCAGGCCGTCGGCGGGGTGCTGGTGGTGGGGTTGCTCTGGCTGTTGTACCCGGGCATCACCCCGGCCGAGTCGGCGGACATCATCGTGCCGCACCTGCGTGGCGCCGACGACCCCGAGACCGGGGTCGACGCCACCCGCTGACGGACCGGCGCCCTCGTCCCCTTACGCAAGGAGCCACATGCACCTCATCGCCATCGGCGGCAGCGATGCCGGGATCAGCGCCGCACTGCGGGCACGGGAGCTCGACCCGTCGGTCGAGGTGACCGTGGTGGTGGCCGACGCCTTTCCCAACTTCTCCATCTGCGGGATCCCCTATTACGTGTCGGGGGAGGTCGAGCACTGGCAGAACCTGGCCCACCGGACCTACGCCGAGCTCGAGGCCACCGGAATGCGCCTCGAGGTCAACACGACGGCCCGGAAGATCGACGTGGACGGTCGCACGCTCCTCGTCACCGGCGCCAACGGCAGGGACGAGCACCTCGCCTACGACGAGCTCGTCGTAGGCACCGGCGCCGTCCCCACCGTCCCGCCCATCGACGGGCTCTCGGGCGAGGATGCGCTCGGCATCGGTGACGGCGTCCACCTCCTGCACTCGATGGGTGACACCTTCGACGTGATGCGCACCCTGGAGGAGAGGTCGCCGTCGAGTGCGGTGATCGTCGGGGCCGGGTACATCGGACTCGAGATGGCCGAGGCGCTCGTGGCGCGGGGCCTGCGGGTCACCCAGATGGAGCGGCTCGGGGAGGTGCTGCCGACGGTCGACCCCGAGCTCGGGGCGCATGTGCGGGAGCAATTGACCGGCCACGGCGTCGAGGTCCTCACCGGGACCACGGTGGGCGGGATCTCGCGCCTCCCGGAGGTAGCGGCCGGGCGGATCAGGGTCGATGCGGCGTCGGCGGAGGGCGAGCTCCACCGTGACGTGGACATGGTCCTGGTCGTCGTGGGGGTCCGGCCCGACACCGGGCTGGCCACCTCGGCCGGCGCGTCCCTCGGGCACGGCGGGGCCATCGAGGTGGACCGGCACATGCGCACCGACCGGCCGCACATCTTCGCGGCCGGTGACTGCGTCGTCACCCACCACCGGCTGCTCGGCACCACCTATCTGCCGCTCGGGACGACCGCCCACAAGCAGGGCCGCGTGGCCGGCGAGAACGCGCTCGACGGTGCGCGGGAGTACGCCGGCAGCCTCGGGACCCAGGTCGTCAAGGTCTTCGACCATGCCGTGGCCCGGACGGGCGTGCGCGACCACGAGGCCCGGGCCGCCGGCTTCGATCCCGTCACCGTCGGTTCCACGGCCGACGACCACAAGGCGTACTACCCGGGAAGCCACCGCATCTCCATGCGCTACACGGGCGACCGCACCACCGGGAGGTTGTTGGGTGTCCAGCTGTTCGGCCACCGCCACGCCGAGGTGGCGAAGCGGATCGACATCGCGGCCACCGCCATCTTCCACGGCATGACCGTGGACGGCATGAGCGAGCTCGACCTTTCCTATACGCCACCGCTCGGCAGCCCCTGGGACGCCGTCCAGCTGGGCGCGCAGGCGTGGATGCGGGCGCGCTGAGCGCACCCGGCGCGCGTCCGTCCGTCGGACGCACGGGCCCGAACGCGAGCCGGGGCGGCGTCGACCGCCCCCGGGACGGCCCGCCGTCCCCGTCCGTGCGCGGCGGCGTGCGGCGCCCCACGTCCGGGTGCTAGGAATCGGTTGAACGACCGCGGTGAGACGGTGGACCATCACGGTCGCGTTGGCGACATCGAGGGCAAAGGCGATGGCATCCTGAGCGCAACGACACACCGGGAGGAGGCGACGCCGGTCTTCGGCCCGTCGCCGCTGGGCCCGCTCACCCTGCGCAACCGCATCATCAAGGCCGCCACCTTCGAGGGCGTCACGCCCCGGGGGGAGCTGACCGATGCACTGATCGACTTCCACCGGCGGGTGGCGGCCGGAGGGGCCGCCATGACGACGGTGGCCTACCTGGCCGTCTCGCCGGAAGGACGCACGGACCGTCACTGCCTGTACCTCAGCGAGGCCCTCGAGGAGCGGCTGGGGCAGTTGGCGGCGGCCGTCCACGCCGAGGGTGCACTGGTCTCGGCCCAGCTCGGCCACGCCGGACCCGTCGCCGACGGCCATTCCAACAAGGCGCCCGTCCTGGCCCCGTCGAGGAGCTTCAGCCTCAGGGGGACCCCCATCCGGGCGGTGACCGACGACGACATCGCCCGGATCACGGCGGACTTCGCCCGCGGCGCCCGTCTGGTCGCCGGTGCCGGGTTCGACTGCGTCGAAGTGCACCTGGGGCACAACTACCTGTTGAGCGCCTTTCTCAGCCCGAAGCTGAACCGGCGTCGCGACGGCTGGGGCGGCCCGATCGAGGCGCGGTCGCGCTTCCCGCGCCAGGTGCTGGAGGCGGTGCGCGACGCCGTGGGGCCCGGGGTGGCGGTGACGGCCAAGCTGAACATGTCCGACGGCGTCCCCGGTGGGCTGTGGCTCGACGACAGCCTGGCCTTCGCCCGGCTCGTCGACGGCGACGGCACCGTCGACGCCCTCGAGCTGACCGGTGGCAGCTCGCTGGCCAATCCGATGTACCTGTTCCGCGGGGACGCCCCCCGGCAAGAGTTCGCGGCCACGCTCCCGGCCCCCATGCGCCTGGGGTTCCGCCTGGTGGGCGGTCGCTTCATGAAGGAGTACCCCTTCGAGGAGGCGTACTTCCTCCCGTACGCCCGTCAGTACCTCGACGCCCTCGATCTCCCGCTGATCCTCCTCGGGGGGATCAACCGGCTGTCCACCGTCGAGTCGGCCCTGGCCGAGGGGTTCGCCTTCGTGGCCATGGCCAGAGCGCTCCTCCGCGAACCCGACCTGGTCAACCGGTTCCACCAGGGCGGCTCCTCCGAGTCGCTGTGCGTCCACTGCAACCGCTGCATGCCGACGATCTACTCGCGGACGCGCTGCGTGCTGGTGGAGGAGTAGGGCGGCCGAGCCACCGCCCGTTGGCGCCCGGCTCCGGGTCGGACGCACGGCCGGGGTCGCTACGCAGGCGGGCCGGCGTCCCTTCGGGCCGACGGATCGTGACCGGCGGCGATGGAAAAGAGGTCCCGTGCGTGCACGTCGCGGGCCCGTCGCCGTTCGGCCGCGGCCAGGTTGTCTTCGGGCACCAGCAGGGTCAGCTCGCCGGGGTGGATGCGGAAGTCGAGGGGTGTCTCGAGCTCGAGCGCCTCGCCGTCGATGCCGGCGAACGCCTTGCCCGACCTCGACCGCAGCTCGAACCTGTCGGCGGTGAACTCGTGCCAGTACGGGCTCAGCCGGCGTCCGCCGACAGCCGTCATGGTGAAGAGATGGGCGGCCTCGACGCCACTGGCGGCGTTGACGGCGAAGACGCCCAGCTTGCCGGTGTCGAGCGCCCGCCGCTGGGAGGCGTCGGGCGACGCGCCGATCACGTAGGGATTGTTCGACACCTGGATGAGAAACGCCCCGTCGACCTCGGTGCCGTCCGGTTCAGTGAACTGGAGGTCGAAGGGCTCGGTGGTGCGTCCGAGCAGCTGGGGCAACAGCGTCTTCGTGGTCTCGGTCTTCGCGTCCCGGTAGGCGTCCTGCTGGACGATGGTGGCGTAGATCCCGAGTGACACGTTGTTGACGAACAGGCGCCCGTTGACGGTGGCGACGTCGATGTGGCGGACGGCGGCATCGCGGAAGGCGTACATGGACTTGCGCGGGTCCTCCCGGTCGAGGCCGAGATCGAGGGCGAAGTGGTTACGCGTGCCGGCGGTCACGCAGACAAAGGGAAGTCCGTGTTCGATGGCGATCGAGGCCACCAGGGCCTGGGAACCGTCGCCCCCGGCCATGCCCAGGCAGTCGGCGCCGCGGGCGACGGCGTCGCGGGCCAGCTCCTCCAGGTCGAGCCCGTGACCGAGCACCACCGTCTCGATCCCGAGCTCGGCGGCCAGGGCCAACAGGCCGAAGCGCTCGACCTTGCCGCCGCCCGACCAGGGGTTGCAGATGAGCACCGGATGGGCCGGCGCCCGCAGGTGGCGGGGTTGGGCCGCATGGAGCGGGTGGACCTCGCGGACGAGGGCGGACCGACTGGTGCCGACGGCCACGGCCAGCAGCACCAGCACGACGAGCACCCGCGCCACCGGCTGCTCGGCGGCTGCGGTGGCTAGCACGACGGCGGTGACGATGCCGGCGACGCCGACGGCCAGTCCCACGACGCCGAACAGGCGCCGCGCCGCTGTCTCCGTGATCATCCACCAGGCGCCACCGACGGCCACGGCGAACCCCGCCAGCGCCAGAAAGGCGTAGTGCCAGTTGCGAGTCATGAACACGACGAGGGCGGCCACCAGCAGTGCCCAACAGCACAGCGCCGTGACCGCGGCCGTCCGCCGTTGCACGGACACCGCAACAGGTACCGGGGTCATCGCTCCGGCCGTGTGTCGATCGCTTCGGTCATGACCATCGAGCCTTGCAGTCTTCGGGGGCCGCTGCCCCGTACGGGGCACATCCACCGTCGCATATCCCCAGATGACGTGGCCGCCGTTCTCTCGTATGTTCGGGTCAGCAGCTCATCGAGCTGGAGGACAAAGGAGGGTGCAGGATGTCACAGCGCTCGAATGACGTGCCGACCGGGTGGGTCGGCTGGATCTTCTTCGCCGGGGTGATGATGATCATCGCCGGCGGCCTGAACGCCGCCTACGGCCTTGTCGCCGTGCTCAACAACGGCTGGGTCGGGTGGTACCACCCGACGCACGCCTTCCTGACGATGTCGGCGTGGGGATGGGTGCAGATCGCCGCCGGCGTGCTGGTGTTCCTGTGCGGGTTCTGGGTCTTCACCGGCAGTGTGTTCGCCCGGGCGGTCGGTGTCATTCTGGCCGCGCTCAACCTGGCGGCCAATTTCCTGTTCATCCCCGTCTATCCGTTCTGGTCGCTGACGGTGATCGTCATCGACGCCCTGGTGATCTGGGCCCTGACAGTGCACGGCCACGAACTGCAACAGGTCTCCGCGGACTAGGGGCCCGGGGGTCGACCGCCGTCGACGACGCCGGCCGGCGGCGGTGAACCCGCCCGGCCCGCGTGCGCCTCTATCGTTGGGGGATGCACGTCGGCCGGTTGAGAGTGGTGGCACTCCGCACCCGTGACCGCCTCGGGCTGAGCCTGCGCGGGCTGACGGCGGTGGTCGCCGGCGGGGGAGTGCTGCTGGTCTCGCTGGCGGTCTTCGGTGCCGTCGCCGGGGACGTGATCCGGCACGACGGCGTCGTCGGTCGGGACGTAAGCGTGTTGCAGTTCTTCACCGTCCACCGGACCGCCCCACTGGTCGACATCTCCCGTGGGGCCGCCGACATCGGTTCGGTCGTGGGCCTGGCCGTCATCGCCGTGGTCGTGGGTGCCTGGTTCTGGCACCGCCGGCTGGGACCGGCGGTGGCGCTGGCGCCCGTGGCCGCCCTGGCCGCGGGTGGGGCCTGCGTCGTCGTGATGAAGAGCATCATCAACCGCCCGCGACCGGCGGTGCCCCTGCATCTGGTGTCGGTGACGGACGCCTCCTTCCCGTCCGGGCACGCCACCGACAGTGCCGCCGTCTTCATCACCGTCGCGTTGCTGGTCGCGGTCTTCGTCGTGCGCCGACCGTTGGCACGGACCCTCACGGTGGCTTCGGGTGTCGTCGCCACCGGCGTGATCGGCCTCAGTCGGCTCGAGCTCGGCGTGCACTGGCCCACCGACGTGGTCGCGGGCTGGGCACTCGGGGTCAGTACCGCCCTGGTGGTGACGGCGACCGTCTGGCTGCTCACGCCGGCGCCGAACGGCGTCGACGGCGTGGGCCGGAGGGTGGACCGGGCGGCTGCGGGTGCCGGGGCGCTGCCGGTGGGCGACTGCGGGGACGTCGGCACGGTCCGAGCGGCCTGACGGGCCGCAGGCGCCCACATGTGAAAATGTAGGGGGCCTTTGAACGATGAAGCCGGCTCCCGCCGCACGCCTCCGTGGGGATGTTCATGAAGATCGCAATTGTCGGAACCGGCGCCATGGGCTCGGTCTATGCCGGTCTGCTCGGCAAGGCGGGACACGAGGTGTGGGCCATCGACACGTGGCAGGAGCACATCGACGCCATCGAGACCTCCGGACTGTCGATCTCGGGTGCCAGCGGCAGCTACGTCGTCGACAGCGTGAACGTCGGTCGGACCCCCGATGACGCCGGCCCCTGCGATGTGTGGGTGATTGCCACGAAGGCGTGGGCCGTCGGGGACGTGACGACACAGATCGCGCCACTGCTCAGGCCGGACAGCGTGGTCATGGCGTTTCAGAACGGGCTCGGTGCCGGCGAGCGGGTCGCCCACCACATCCCCGAGTCACACATCGTGCTCGGGATCGCCGAGGGCTTCGGATCGTCGATCCCGCAACCCGGGCACGTGCACCATGAGGGTATGCGGCTGATCCGCATCGGGGAGATGGGCGGGGGCATCACGGACAGACTCCGCCGGATCGAGCAGGAATGGCGCGAGGCCGGGTTCAACGTCAAGGCGTTCGCCGACGTCAACCTCATGATCTGGGAGAAGTTCCTCTGCAACGTCACCCTGAGCGCCCCGTGCGCGGCCTTCGATGTCACCGTGGGAGAGCTGATGGCGGACCCGGAGGCGTGGAGGATCGCGCTCGGCTGCACGTCCGAGGCGTACCGGCTCGGCGTGGCCAAGGGGATCCCGTTCGCCTTCGACGACCCACTGCGGTACGTGACCGAATTCGCGGCGACCATCCCCAACGCCAGCCCTTCGATGCGCCTCGATCACCTGGCCCGGCGGCCCGCGGAGATCGACGTCATCAACGGGCAGGTCGTCGAGCTGAGCCGGGAGCTCGGACTGCCGGCGCCGTACAACGAGACCCTCTGCGCCATCCTTCGCACCCGCGAGGCACGTTTCGGAGACCGCTGACCGCACCAGGCAGCCCGTAGGGCCCCGAGATGCGCGCCGACCTTGCGGTCCTCGAGGGGTCGGCGTGCCACCATGGTGACGTGGACACGAGACGGGTGGTCTTCACCGGCTTCGAGGGCGTGCAGATCGTGGGCGAGGAGCGGGGCGACCCCGACGCCTGGCCGATCCTCATGCTCCATGGCGGCGGCCAGACCCGCCACGCCTGGGGCTCGACGGCCGAAAAGGTGGCGGCGGACGGATGGCGGACGGTGGCCGTCGACCTGCGGGGCCACGGTGAGAGCGACTGGGCACCACGGGCCGACTACTCCTTCACCTCCTTCGGTGGGGACTGCGTCGCCGTGGCCGACCAGCTGGGTCGCCCTCCCGTGCTCGTGGGGGCGTCGCTCGGCGGCATCTCCGCCCTGTACGCCGAGGGCACCAGCGACCGGACCGTCTCGTCCGGCCTGGTACTGGTGGACATCACCCCGAAGACGAACACGGAGGGCATCGAGCGGATCAAGGCCTTCATGGAGTCGGGCCTTGACGGGTTCGACTCGCTCGAGGACGTGGCCCGTGCCATCGCCGCCTATACGCCCCAGCGGACGAGGCCGGTCAACGAAGCGGGCCTGATGAAGGTGCTCCGCCAACGCGACGGCCGCTGGTACTGGCACTGGGACCCGGCGTTCATCAGCCGGGGCCGGACCGAGGCCGTCCCCGATGTGTTGTCCGACGTGCTCGAGGCCGCCCTGCAGAACATCCACGTGCCGACCATGCTCGTGCGGGGGCTGCTCAGCGACGTCGTCACGCAGGAAGGCGTCGATCACCTGGTGGCGGCCATCCCCGGAGCCACCGTCGTCGACGTCGACGGTGCGACCCATATGATCGCCGGCGACCGCAACGACGTCTTCACCGACGCCGTGATCACATTTCTGCGGAACGAGATCCGGCCCACCCTCGGGTAGGTGACCGGTCCGGGCGTCCATTCCGCCGTGCCGAGGCACCCGGACCGGACCGCTCACCTCTCCGGGCCGCAGGCGGCCACGACGGCCGCGGGTGCCGGGGTCTCGGAGGGAACGGAGGCGAAGTACCCGTCCGACCTGAGGTGCCGGATCATGACCGCGGTGAGCTGCGGATCAGCGCCGGGAAGAGGGATGAAGCTGGCCGGGGTGGAGGTGCCGTCCGGGCACCGGGCCAGCGCCAGGCCGATGGCCGTGGGGAATTGCTCCCGCGTCGTGGCCTCGAGTGACTCGATGCTGTGGAAGCCGCGGAACAGTGACGGGAGATTGACGACGAAGACGAGGGCGAGGAGGCCCGCGACGACACCGCCCATCACGGTACGTCGCTCGGGCCGGTAGGCCATGAGGGTCGCCCACAGCGACGGCAACAGTGCCACCAGCACGAAGACGGCGACCTCGGCGACGTAGCGGTTGTAGTACTCGAAGTCGGTGCCGATCAGGCCCGCCCTGGTGTGGGCGAGCGCACCCACGGTGAACAGGGCGGCGATCCAACCCGCCAACAACGAGCGGCCCACGGTGCCGCCGAGGACGCCTTTGCGATAGCCGAGGACGAGGACGACGGCGGACACGGCCAGTACGACGATCCCTCCGACGGCGTCGGTCCCGGCGAGGCCCCCCGAGGCCAGCAGTACCAGCTTCACCGAGAATTGGATGTCGGCCCAGAGGCTCGCCGGCCACTTGGGCCCCGTCTGCGTCAGCGCCGCCCACCCGGCGTAGAGAACGGGCGGAACGAGCCCGATGGCGGCGTCGATCCACGACCACCGGAAGAGAATGAGGGCCGACACGAAGACGATGCCGGACACCGCAGCACCGCCATCCGATGAGGTCGCGAGGCACAGCAAGAGGGCGACGGCGATGGCGTCCAGGTGACCGGTCGGATGCCTGCGAACGGCCACCGCTGCCGCGAACAGCGAGCAGGCGATGGCAAGGTCCGTCGACAGGTTGATCTCGAACGTGTCGAGTCCCGAACCGGGGCCGAAGTACACGGCCATGATGCCGGCGGCCACGGCGACGAGCGAAGGCACACCCAGCGTGCGCAGCAGGATGGCGGTTGCATACGACCACGCCAGCAGGGCGAGACAGAACACTGCCCAGATGAAGGCATGGTCGGGCGTCCCGATCCAGTGGAGTTGGACCGCGTAGACGAGCCGGGGCACGACGTAGAGGTGTCCGTTGTAGCCGACGAAGTAGGCGCCGAAACTGTGCCAGCTGATGAGCTGGTTGATGAGCGACCACTCGTCGAGGACATACCACGCGTCCCGATACCGGAGGGCGACGAGGAGATTGGCGAGGATCGGCACCGCGACCCACAGGAGGACGGCGAGGAAGGGCTGCGTCCGGCCGCGTGTCCCGACTGCCGTCATCGGGCGAGGCTATCTGCCTCACGGGAAGGAGCGACGAGTGCCGGCGAAAGGGGGCACCCGCACGCGAGTTCCGGGGCCTTTCGCGTGTACACGCGGCCTAGGCTGACGGACGATGTGCGTGGGCCCGGACGGTCGGCTCACGCGGAGATCCCGCCCACGTAGCTCAGGGGATAGAGCGTCGGTTTCCTAAACCGTGCGTCGCAGGTTCGAATCCTGCCGTGGGCGCTGGGTTTGTCCCGAGTATCGCGTTGTCCTACAACAGTCCTAGTATCTCCCATGGGCGCGGCACGATGCGCGAACGGGCACCGGGTCGCTGGCAGCTGCGGGCGTTCATCGGGAACGACCCGCTCACCGGCAAGCCGCGGCAGGTCAGCCGTACGTACACCGCCCCACGGCGCGAGCCCGGCGCCGGCCGGCGGCAGGCGGCCAAGGAGCTCGCCGCACTGGTGGCCGAGGTCGAGCGGGGTGAGCACGGCAAGCAGGGCCTCGACGGTCGGGGTGCTCCTCGACGAATAGATGGCCCACATCGAGCGGATGGGCGGTCACCCAAGACGCTGTACGAGTACCGGCGCAAGATCGACAAGCAGATCCGGCCAGCCCTCGGTTCGAAGCCGCTCGACAAGCTGACTGCCCACGACCTCGATCAGTTCTACGCCGATCAGCTCGCCACCGGCCTCGGGCGAGCGGTCGGTGCTCCACCTCCACCGCATCATCCGTGCCGCACTCCGACAGGGCCGGAAGTGGGGCTGGGTGCCGGCCGATCGTCTCCGATGACGCCACGCCGCCGACGCCCCGGCGGACGTCCATGTCGGTCCCGTCGCCCGCACCAGGTCTCGGCTCTGATCACCGAGGCCGCTCGGCCGGTCGTACGTCGACGCCCGAGTTTGCCGCCATCATCACGCCTGGCTGGCCCTGACCGGGATGCGTCGCGGCGAGCTGTGCGGGCTCCGGTGGTCGCGATGTTGACTGGAAGGGCTCCGCCGTCACCGTCGCCCAGTCGATCTGGCAGACCCCGGACGGCCATGGGTGCCAAGCCCCCGAAGACGCACCCGGCGCGGCGCATGCTCAAAGAGAACGCCATGGTCGTGCGCTGGACCGGCCGGCAGCACCGGGCCAAGCACTGACGCCGAAGAGCTGGCGGGTCACCCTTGCCCGATCCGATGCGCTACGTGTTCTGCGCCCGATGTCGACGGCTCCCAACCGATGCGCCCTGACTCGATCACCCAGGCGTTTACCCGGCTCTGCCGGCGGATGGAAGCGCCTGCGCTGGCCAACTGCACGGAGACCAAGCCGAAGGCGACCCGGGCCAACCTGGCACGCTGGCGGAGCGGTGGGATTTCCCGCTTCCATGATCTTCGGCACTACACGGCCACCCAGCTCTTCGCCACAGGGCTGAACCCGAAGACGGTGGCCGACCGCCTGGGGCACAAGCGACCCGTCGATCACGCTCCGTATCTACACGGCCAACACCCACGAGCAAGCACAAGCTGCTGCTGCATCTCTCGAGGCGGGCCTCGATCCGCCGGCGCTCTTCGCTGGGCCGGTAGGTTCATCCGTCGCTCTTTCGCCGCCGGTAGTCGCGAGCTGCTGCGGATTGAGGTCGGCCGGTCATTCGGCACCGCTCGCACTAGGCCCGCTTGCCGGCGACAGGCTTCCGGGAGGGCGTGAACGCCGTCGAGTAACCCGAACAGATCACCAGGCCGCCGTCCGGGTCATCTTCTGGCCGAGCTGTAGTCCGATCGCCCCGAGAAGACCGCCTGATTCGAGCCGGAACGACGGTAGGTCGGGTGCCATGAACGTCCGAAGTCGCACCGGCCCGAGGAAGAGGTTCGCCAGGCGCTGGCGGTCCCGACGAAGTCGTCTCTGACGATCCGTGTTGTCGGGGTGCTGGGCTGGTGGCATGAGTAGTGCGTCGACGCTGGTCGGTACCCACGTCCTGTACGAGTACGAATCGACTCCGGGATCGGCGTGTGCTCGACCCGGACCATCCGAACGGCCGCCACATCTCCTCGGTGACGTGTTTCGTCGAGGTGGTAGGCGGCCGTCACATTCATGATCGCCACCACGTCACCGGCGATGCGCCTCCATGCGTCGGCCGGCTCGGCCCCGTGATCGTGGAACGCAACATTCACCCGCGGTAGCCCCGCGCCGCTGCTGCCTTGCAAGTGAGGCACGCGGTCACGGCCCCGGTCATCGGGTCGATGGGAAGAGGACGCCCCACCGCTGTGCGAACGCTGCGACCTCGTCGTCTGAACGCGGAACGGAGCAGCGAGAGAGTCGTCGAGCAGGTTGACCGGCGTCTCCACGGCATGGCCGCCGTCACGGTCCCAGCGCAGCACCCTGTCCTTGACACCGACACCGACCCGGCACATTCCAGCCGCCGGCACCGAGCGAGCTACCCGTGGCGAGCAGCTCGGCCCCGGCGCTCGCTCCGTTGCCCGATATCACATCCGAATCATATTGGAAGTCCACGGAGGTAGGCGAAACCCCGACGAGCCTGATGCCGTCCACAAGACGTTGACTGCAAGGGAGCTAGGCCGATGACCGATATCGGGAGCAGAGGGGCAGCAATGGGCAATCCAGACAGGGGCGGGAATCCTGCCGCTCATCCTCAAGCCCGAGCAGGCGGTGTCGCTCCTCGGCAAGTCGGACCGCTCGACTCCCGAGACGACTGCGAGCAGGGTGTGATCCCGACACTTCCCCGAGCATCGGGAAGCGGTGCTCACTGGCGCATCCCGACGGCGAAGCTGCTCGACCGGCTCGGCATGCCCTATGAGGTCGTGGCACTGTCGGACCCTGCAGCGTGAGATCGCCGCCCACACGCTGCTCCACGAGCCGACGCTCTCCACGTCGGCCCGCTGGCACCACCAACCTCACTCGACCCCAGACTACCGGCACCCCGGAGCTCGACACTGAACCTGAACCGGTGTGTCTTTGCTGCCATCGAGGCCATACGAAGGAGGCCGCCGAGGAGGAGCCGTTCCGCCTGCCTGGGCCGTCCAGGCGGAAAGGTTACAGCGGTGCAGCTGGCCAACGGCGTCTTCTATGACATCGTGCCTGGCTCGCTGGTCGTCGAGCCGTATGCCGTGCCGAGCGTGACACGCTGGCCGGCGCTGCTGCCTACTACGGCGTCGAGTTCGAGCCCGTGCCATGGAGTCCGCTCTGGAAAACGGGGTCATCTCCGTCAGGTGGTCGACGGTTCTCGGCACCAGGCGTGACCGGTGAGCCCGGCCGAACACCCGCACTTCGACCCGAACGAGCACGAGTCGTGGCCTGACGAGTCCGGCGAGGTGGTCGACCTGCTCGACGCCACGCTGCCCCATACGGACTTGGGCAACGCCTGCGCCGCTTCGTTCACCGCCACGGCGAGGATCTGCGTTTCGCACCGCAGCTCAACCGCTGGCACACCTGGGACGGTAAGCGGTTCGCCGAGGACGTGGTCGGCACGACCGAGCAGATGGCGACGGAAACGGTCGACAACCTGCTCAAGGTCGCCCAGACATTGCCGCCTGACCGCCGGGCCGAGCTGGTGCGGCACTGGACCAAATCGCAGCACATTGCCCTGCCTGCGGGCGATGGTCGACCTGGGAAAGACCGAACCTGGCGTCCCGGTGCTGTTCGACCAGCTCGACGCCGACCCCTGGCTGCTGAACGTCCGGAACGGCACGGTCGATCTGCAGACCGGCGAGTTTCGGTCGCACGATCGCAAGGACCTACTCACGCAAAGATGGCGGCCGCCGCGTACGATCCGCACGCTAAAGGCGCCGACGTGGCTGAGATTCCTGCACGAGGTGTTCGGTGGTGACGAGGACCTCATCGGATTCACCCAGCGGTTCATCGGCTACAGCCTCACAGGCGACATCAGTGAGCATCTCCTGGCGTTTGCCTCACGGCACCGGCAGCAACGGCAAGTCGACGTTGCTCAACGTGGTCCGCGACCTCACCCCGGTGACTACGGCCTGCAGCTCGACAGCCGGATCATCACGGCATCGGCACACGACGAGCATCCGACCGGCTCTAACCATCTTCGCGGCGCTCGGATGGTGACCACCATCGAGACCGATCAGAGCCGGCACCTGGCTGAGGTCTGGTCGAAGGTCGATCACTGGTGGTGATCCGATCCGAGCCCGGCGCATGAGAGGCGACTACTTCGAATTCCAGCCCACACACAAGCTCTGGATCGCAGGCAGCTACCTGCCGCGGTGCGCGGTACGGATCAAGGGATCTGGCGCCGCATCGCGCTCGTGCCGTTCGATCAACTCTTCGACGAGAGGCATCGGACCCGAACTTGCCGGATCGACTGGCCGAGGAATCCGACGGCATCTTGACGTGGGCAGTTCAGGGATGCCTCGACTGGCAGGAAACCGGTCTGCGCGTGCCTCTATCCTGTCCGTCGTGCCACCGACAACTACCGCACGTCAACGAGCACCATGTCGGCCGCTTCCTGGCCCATCTGCACTACGGAGGATCGAACCGATACGCCACATCGGCCACCTGCGTCAACGGTACGAACGGTGGTGTGACGACGAAGGCGAACGAGCGTGGTCTGCGAAGGCCTGTTCGTGCGCCTGAGCTCACATCTCGAGGATTCTACTGCAGCAAAGTTCTCGGCAATCGCAACGTCAGGTCGTGGATGGGACTCGGACTGCTCGACGAGGTGCACGATGACCCCGGCGTTCTGACCAGGATGTCTTCGCAAGATGCGAGCGCATGCGAGCGCTTTCGCTCGCGGATTACACGGCTATACGCGCACGTGTGGAAATGCGTCGGGAAGACCCGCTCGCATGTGCTCGCAACCGCTCTCTCGCGGTGTCGGTTCCGGGAACCGATGGCAACTCGATGGACGACGACCGACCGCCCACGTTCCTCGCCGAGTCCGCCCACGGCGGCGTGCATTGGCGGATCCACTGTGACTGGTGTCGGGCCTGGCACTACCACCGGTGCCGTCTCCGGCCACCGTGTGGCTCACTGTGCCGATCCGTCCTCCCCGTACCTCCGCAGCGGGTACATCGTGCTGGCTGCCGGCCACCAGCACCCGGCCGGGGTCGTAGGAATCGTGGCGGCCACATCGACCCCAGCCCCGTCATTTCTTTTTTTGCGGGAACCCCACAATCACGCCGACACATGCCCGGCGACTTCTCTCCCCGTCCCCGCCGGGGCATGTGACCCGGGCGGAGTAGCGCCTGACCTGGGCTTATGTCAGGACCCGCACCCATCGGCATTTCCGACTCCGATTTGTGACAAGTCGATCGAGGTGAATAAGTGATGAAGTGTGCGACCACGTTTTGCGAAGTGGTGCAGGACCAGGAATTCACGGTCGACCTGGACCGTGGAGGCCGGCGGAAGCGGTACTGCGGGCCGAAGTGCCGATACGACGCCCGCGACCGATCCCGCTTCGTCGAACGTGGCACCATCCTCACCGCCGTGTGCATCGACTGCGGCACAACGTTCTCGTACCCGTCAGCGACCAAGCGTCGACGTCGGTGCGACGCCTGCCGGCCCACGAAGGCGGGCAGCGCCTCCCTGAAGGCCCGGACGTGTGTCAGGTGCGGCGCGGTGTTCGACGTGAACCGGGTCCGCAGCGATTCTGCACTTGCCGGTGCCGCATGGACGCTCAGAAACGCCGCTCGACGGGTCAGATGACGCCCGCCGAGCCCACTCTGGACGCCCTCCGCACCCGTTTGCGGGCCGCCGCGTCCCGTTCGCATGGTCGGCGAGGACGCTGTCGCGGGACGCAGATCCTCGAGCCTCTTGCGACAACCTGCTTGCGCCTTCGCTGACGGCCATTTCAGACGCTCGATCCCGTCGCCGGAGTCCGAGATCCGGGAGCTGCGCGCACCACTACGTGACCTCCGCCCTCCTCGTCGGAGGCCCTCTCGGCCCTCGCGGTCGGCCGAGTGAGTGCCCACCGAGCTGCCGCTGCTGCGATTCGCCGGTCGGCTCGTGCCGTCGCGAGCCCGCACGTCTGCGCGCAGCTCACTCGGCATCGCTCCGCCAGCTCCTGCGACCGACGCCCGACGCAATGGACCGAATGATGCATCGACGACGTCCTGGCCGCCTTCGTCGCCGCCGTGGAGTCCGTATCTGCGAGGCACCACCGGCTCTCGTACCGTACCCCTTGTCACGCCCCTTGTCAGCGGTTGGACCAGTCCCTCCTTGTCGTCGTCAAAGTCGAAAGCGTGTCCCAGTTCGCCAAGCGAAACCGCATCAGCCGGCAAGCCGTGATCGACAGGATCGACCGCGGCACCCTGTCGCCACCAAAGACGAACGCGGCCACTGGCAGCATCACCGTTCGACGACCAGGAGAGCCACGTGAGCCTGCGATCCATTCCCCATTCCGCCGCCACCTCCGACATCACGAGGAGAAGCGCGCCGACGTCGAGCGCAAGGCCCGGCATTGCGAGGCCCACAGCCGCCGTTGGGCCTTACAGCAGCTACCTGGAAGCGGAGCGTGACGCCTGCGCTACGGATGAGCCGGCAGCCTTGGCTGCCGCATCCGACGACCCGGCCGACATCGACGACGTCAGTCCCGACTGCGGATTGACGAATTCCTCGGGGACGCGGAGTCAGCCGAACGCCGACTTTACGCCCTGCGGTCGCAGCACCAAGACCATCGTCCAGCTCCGAGCCGTTCACGTACCACCCCGACCGGCTGGTCCTTCGCTACTTCGCCGATCTCGTGCTCATCCAGCTGCGGGGCGACAGCTCATTGCACCGCGTACGCCTGCAGCGCCACGACGCCGAGATGAGCGTCGAGATGCCCCGTCGGCCACAGCCGGGCCGCGGCCAAGGCGGCCGAAGCTGGAGCACCATCCGTCCACGAGCAGCGGGTCACGCCGAACACCACCGACGGCACCAGGCGGCTATTTCACGCCTCCGTTGTGGGCGATCGACCTGATTCCGCCACCGCCCCTCGTCCCGGTCGGGTCCTGCTCCGCACCTCATCCCGATGCCGTTACGAGCTGCCTCGAGGCGTCTCCTCGTCAACGTGCCCAGTTGACCACCGGCGTCGACGTGCAGGCCCAGGTTCCCGAACACCGGTGATCCTTCGGGACCGACCTGACGGACGCCTCCACCAGCTCGCACCGTGATGCTCGCTCGTCCGGCGACGTGAACGTCTCAGTCTCCAGATACTCGAGCAGTCGCCCATCTCGGCCCCGCTTCGACGACGATCGTGCTCATGGACACCATGTCGAGCCTACGACGCCCAGCTCGAGGCCAAGCTCGCCATCGGCAGCGGTATCGAGCCCGGCGTCGTTCCTCGGCATCTGCTCAAGCTCTCCAACATCAACGCCGTCACCTTCACTCAGCATTCGCCCACGACGGCATCCGCTGCTCGACACCGTACTTCGGCCCAGGTGTTCGCACAGATGAGCGATAACCGGGACCTCCGCCCGGAGTGCTGGCTCATGCGCAGTGCTCGGTGGGTCTGGCTATGCGGGCTGCCAGGACAGCCTCGCACGCGGCCGTTCCTCACGTCCCGGCGGCCCGTCGACGCTCATGCTCACCCTCGAGCGATGGCCCCGTGTCGATCGGCCCGCTTCTTCGGCTGTGCCCGTGTTACTCGACGACGCCATTCCGTCCACGTTGGCGGCGGCGGCCCGAGCAACGGCACCCAGGATACCGTTCTCGCCGTCCGGCCGTCCGACTTCCTGCTCTGGGAATCGTCGAACCCACCATCGACATCATCAACGAGCCGTTGTCCGGCGCCGCTCGGCATCAAGATCCGCGTACGGCGCTACGTGCGGCGATCACCGGGCGGTACCCGATCGGGTGATCTCCACGGTCACCGGTTCGGGCATGACCATTCAGAGTGGGGTAGATGACGCATGAGAGTCAACGCATCTTGAAGAGGAGTCACCGCTTCCTCTGAAGATGTCGACAACCCCGAATATCAGGGCGCGATTCCCATACCGCTCCCGAAGGTCCGCCGTCGATCCATCGTCGGTGTCCCGACGTCGACCTCAGCCTTCCACCAGCTCGTCTTGCTCGACGCCCGGTCCATATCGGAGCTCGCCGGGCCTACTTGAGACCCACTAGGTTTCAGGTGCAGGAGCAGCTCGAGCGGCCAGCTCGATGCCATCGCCAGGGTGTTGCGCTTCTTGGAAGTCAAGCGGCTCATCGCCGACGGCGTGCTCGGGTCCGAACGGGACCGTTCACCGCGGCACGCCGGTGCCCGTCATCGAGGCGCGTGCCATCCCGGACGATGGGCCGGTACCTCCGGACCTGGTGGGGCCGGCCATCACGTCGGAGAGCGTGCACGCGCAGGACGAATACCGCCGCCTGAAGGCCGAGCAGGAGGCGCAGAGTGCCTAGCCACAACCTCGCCCACCTCGACGGCCTGGCCATCACCCGCGTCGCCGTCGGCGACACCGTCGTCGATTACAACGGTCGCTCCGCGGTCATCACCGACCGCCAGATCCTCCCCGGGGCAGCCCTCCGGCTCCAGGCGGATAACGGAAGGGTGACCATCGACTCGCCCCGGAACTCCCGGGAGCGGACAATGCGCCTGGCGGAGTTGCAACGTGCGGCGCCCGCACGGCCGGCCACGAGCACCCCGACAAAGGCAACGCTGAGCACGGTGGGTCCGCGCCCGACCCTGGCCCAGCTCCGAGCGGCCAGTGGCTAAGGCCGACATCCTTCCGATGGTGCCCCCGCTGGTGGGGACGCCCGCCTCCACGAATGAGCACGTCGACGACGAGCTCAAGGGGCCGCCAGTCGGAGGCTCCGGGCTCGGTGGTCGGTCTCCTTTCCCGCCGCCGAGCCCGGAGTGGGTCGGGGGACGAGTGACGCGCTCCGTTCTCGACGAGATCCTCGACCACATCGACGCCGCCAGCGAGCTGGCCGAGCGCCTGCCGACGGGGTCACGGGTGGAGACGGGACGCGTGCGGGACGCGCTCGGCGCGGTGTCGTGGCCAGTTCGCAAACGTGGTCCTCGTCGACGGCGCCGATATTCGCTCCGAATCACCCACCGAGGGGACCTAGGCGGTGGCCGAGGGGCGCAGCGTCAAGATCCGGATCACTCTGCCCGAAAGACCACCTGCGACTGTGCGAGCCCGGCCCGGTTCGGTCGCTTCTCTCGCCGCTCAGTCACGTTGCCGGCGTCCCGCATGAACTTGACACCGCGGTCGAACCGCTCTTTGCCAAGGGGACCAAATATGTCCCGAAGCTCTTGCAATGTGATCCCATCCGAGCCGACCACACTGACGGCGTGCTCCATGAGCGGCCCCGGCTCCGCAACGGCCAACGAGAGGCGGCCGCCGTTGAATGGGACGCCAAGGGCTTTCGCCCGATAGGGGGCCATCGCCGCGTAGTTGGCCGACACGGCATTTCGGATCTCGTCCAGCGTCGTCAGGTTCTCGAACACGGGTCCACGCTTTCGACCGAGTGGGGATGCACTTTTTCAACGCCCAACGCTGCCACAGTCGGCCCCGCCCGTGCCGGGTCGAACGCGGCATAGACCGCGGTCACGGCCGGCGAGGAGTGGCCGAGCAGCTCTTGCGTAAGCCGGATGTCGCCGGCCTGCCGGTAGACGTTGGTGGCGAACCAGTGGCGCAGCCGGTGGGCGCTGCCGTCGATGCCGTGCTCGCGGAAGTAGTCCCCGATCGACTGAGACACTCGGTGCGGCGGCAGGGGACCGCCGTCGCCGCAGCCGTAGGCGCCAAGGTTCGTCGAACACGCGGCCGGCCGCCGGCAGCGGCAGGGCATCGAGGGCCGTGACCACCTCCTCGTGCAGCGGCACCACTCGCTGCTTGCCGCCCTTGCCGGCCCGAATCCGGAGGAGTCCGTTCACCCGGTCGACGTCGGCGACGTGGATCCCGGCGATCTCCTGGCACCGTAGGCCGGCGAAGGCCCCGAGCACGATGAAGGCCCGGAGCCGGCGATCGAAAAACTTCTCGGCCGGCAGGTTGAACGGGTCGAGGGCTCGGGCGAGGTGGTCATCGGCAATGGGCCGAGGCAAGCCCGGGCGCTGCATGGGCGGTCTGATCCCGCGTGTCGGAGAGGCGTCGATGAGGCCCTCGTCCACGGCCCAGTCGTAGAAGCGGTGGACGTGGCCGAGGTAGTCCCTACGCGTCATGGGCTTGATGTCGAGGCCGTCGAGCCATCGCTGCACATCCTCCCGTGTGGCGAGGAGGATGCTCCGGGGTGCCAGGTAGCCCATGAACGCCTTGAGGCGCAGTTGGCGGGTCCGGACCGCGCTCGGCAGTATGCCGCGCCGCTCCTGATCGAGCCGAATGGCGGCCAGCAGCTCCGCGTTGCTCGAGCCCAGCCGGTCGCCGGCCGGCCCGATCGGCTCGCCCCGGTGGTCGAGGAGCGCGCTCACGACTCACCGTCCACGGTCGACAGGCTCGGCGTCGGCATCTGCAGCTCGATGACGTCGCCGATCATGTCCTCGATCGTCTGCAGGCTGTCGATGAGGTCCTTGGCCGGCGACGTCAGGAAGCGGGCCGACTGGATGGCCTCTTGCGCCTGGCGGTCGAGTCCGAGGTCGGCAAGGCGGGCGCTCACCTCGTCGTCGTGACGAGCATCCGCCCCAAGTGCCTCGGCGGCCCGATCGAGCACCGGGGCGACCGAGCGACGAAGGGCATCGACCAGTTCGGCAACGGCGTGGATCTCGTCGCGGCAGCTCGTCGGGAGTTTGGAAGAACTGACCGATGTCGAGTTCGGGCGTGTGGCTGGCGGTGGTCATGGCTGTGCTCCTTCGGTTGTGACACCGGAAGGAAGCACCACCGCCGACGGGATCCCCTGGACCACCTGCACGCCCAAGTACCCTCATCGCCGTCGGCACCGCTTACCCGGTGTCGGCCATGCCCCCCGGGCCGTTTGCGCGGTCGCGGGGGGCTTTTGTTGTTGCGGGCAACGTACACCCGCGGGCGGCGGCCGGGGAGGACACCCGCGCCAACCGGAGCCGGCGCGGGTGCCCTCGGCGGTCTAACCGACCACCAGCGCGCCCTGACGAATGGCCCGGGCCGCCTGGCCGTAGGTCCAGAGCTGGTCGGGGGGATCGCCCGTGTCGTTCCGGACGTCGCCCGGCATGATGTCCATGCAGTTCCAGAGCTGGCCCGTCAGCCACCGGACGGGGTCAGGCAGAGCATCGGACGGGTTGTACAGCTCGTCGACGTCCACTTCGCCAGTTTGGATGAGGCCGTCCATCATCCGCCGAAGATGGCCGCCGGCGTGGCCACTGTTCATTGCTCGGTAGTGAGACATGGCAGTTACCTTTCGTCGGGCGCCCGAACGGGCGCGCTTCTCAAGAGGTGCCGGGTTCGAGGGGCCGACCGTGCTCCCTCTTCCCAGCCGATGCCATGTCTCGCGGCGTCATCTCGGGGAGCCCGAAGGCCACCCGGAACGGTCGACCCATGCTTTTTACGCTCCCGGGCCGACCTTGTCAACGCCCAGTGCCGCCACGGTCGGGCCCGCCTTCGCCGGGTCGAATGCCGCGTAGATGGCGGTCGTCGTCGGCGAGCTGTGGCCGAGCAAGTGCTGAGTGAGCCGCAGGTCGGTGTTAGTGCGGTAGACGTTCGTGGCGAACCAGTGCCGGAGCTGGTGAGCGGACGCCCGGATCTCGCATCGGTGCAGAAAGCGGTTGATCTGGTGGCCCACGTTGTGGGGCTCGATCTGCTGTCCGCTGTGATCGGGGTGGCGCATCAGGAAGATGGGACCATCCGGCGGCATGGGGAGCGCCTTCAGCGCCTCGGTGACTTCGGGGTGCAATGGGAGGGATCGTTCCTTCGATCCTTTGCCGTCCCGGACTCGAAGCAGTCCGTTTGCCGGGTCGACGTCTTCGACGTGGAGACCCGCTATCTCTTGGCATCTGAGGCCCTGGTAGGCGCCGAGCAGCAGAAAGCACCGGAGCTGGTCGTTCGGGGCCAGGGCGATCGCCCGGGTCAGGTCCTCGTCCGAGATGGGCCGGGGGAGCCGCTGCCGTTTCTTCGGCCGCGGGATCCGCCGGGTGGGCACCTCGTCGACGAGTTCCTCGTCGTGCGCCCAGGTGAAGAAGGAATGAAAGTGGCCAAGGTAGTCCCGGCGGGTCATGGGCGAGATGGCCAGGCCGTCGAGGTGGGTCTCGATGTCCTCGCGGGTGGCATCGAGGATGGACCTCGGCGCCATCCACGCCATCAGCCTCTTGACCCGACGCCTCCGGGTGAGGATGGAGTTCGGCAAGACGCCCCGCCGTTCCTGGTCCCGCTGCAGTCCAGAGAGAAGCTCGTCGTCGCTCGGCACCGGCCGGCTCTCGTCCTGACCCTCGACGGCGTCGGGCGCCGGGCGTGGCTCGTCGTGGTCCTCGTCGACCGCTCGGACGATCCGCAATGGTGCTTCCTTCACCGGCGCCGGCCCTGTCGGAGCGATCTCGTCGAGCAGCTCGTTCAATCGCCCGGCGATCTCGTCGAGCAGCTCGAAGTCCGCTGCGTCGATCACCGGGGCCAGCTCCTCGGCGATCCCGTGCACGAGGTATCTGCGCCACTCGACGCTGTCCAGAGGTTCGGTCGGCACGTCGTGTGTCAGTTCCATCTCGGCATCGTGCGGCCGAGGAGGGCCGATCGCAAGAGCGAATGTTGGACGAAGTGGTCCAATTCTGGACGCTCTGTCACCTGTGGTTGACACACTGTCAAGTGACGTGACGCGGTCCGCGACTCATCGCCGCCGCGGACGTACCCTCACGACGTGGCTCTCGCGTCCGCACCGTTCACCGAATGGCTGATGAGCCCGGACGACGGACAGGACCTCGACCTCTACCTCCGACGGGTCACCGAGCGGCCGCCGTGGATGGCCCGGGCCGCCTGTCGTGGGGTCGACCGGTCGCTCTTCTTCCCAGAGCGCGGCGGGGACGGGGTGAAGGCCAAGGCCATCTGTGCCGGCTGTCCGGTGCGGGCAGAATGCCTCGACTACGCCCTGGCCGATGTCGAGCTGCGGGGGACCTGGGGCGGGACGAGTCCGGGGGAACGTAAGGCGTTACGGCGGGGGATCGCCGGTTAGAGCTGGGGCCGCGCTGGCAGCCCCCTCAGCGTGCCTTCCGATCTCGGAGAGGCAACCCCTGGCTACGGTCAGCCCGTGGCCGTCTACGCCAACGCGTTCCACATCGACCCGGGCCGCTGCTTCCGATTCGTCGCCGGGCCGGCCGGCCAGCGGAGGGCGCCGAGGTCGTGCCCCGAGCCCGTGGTGGTCCGGGGGCGGTGGCAAGACGGTGCTGGACGCTGGCGACGGGTGGAGGCGTGCCGGGAACACGCCGACGAGCTGAGGGGAGCGGTGGTGCCGACCGGTGCTTGAGGGCATGTTCGTGGAACGTGGGGAGGGACGAGTCCGGGGGAGCCCAGAGGGTTGCGGCGATCGGCGTGAACGTCGGTCCCGACACCGTGCGTCAGTCTTGTCCTAGCCCCTGTCCTACGCACGCCGAACTACCCGCTTCCGGCTGCCTCCGCTTCACATTCGCTGGCCTGCGATAACTTCCAACTCGCTGCACTCCCAGGTCATCATTTCCGCCACTTTTTCGGTTTCCTAAACCGTGCGTCGCAGGTTCGAATCCTGCCGTGGGCGCCATTGTGTTGGGCGCCATTGTGTTGTCGCGGGACATCGGAGACCGGCCTCAGTGCACCACCGGAGCGTGCCCGCAGGTCGACGTGGCCGGTACCCCGGCGATCCGGTCCTTGATCCACGACAGGATGTCGTCGGAAGCGGCGTAGAGGACGCTCGAGTGCTTGTGGCCGGGGTACGTGTCGTACTCCACCGTGTCGTGCTGGGCCCGGCACAGCTGCTGGTCGACCAGCGCGGTCGTCGACGCCGGGGGGATGATGTCGTCGGCATCGCCCTGGACGACGAGCAGCGGCGCCGCCGTGGGTGCGTTGCCGGGCGTGTTGGCGTCCAGTGCGGCCGACATGTCGGCCGATGACGTCCAGGTGGAGAGGAAGAGCTGATCGGCCGGCACGTTCTCGACGGCCGCCGACGCCCCGAAGGCACAGCCCTGCAACACCGTGGTCTCGAGCCCCGCTCCCTTCTCGGTCAGCACGTCGGCGAGGTCGACGGAGGGGTAGATCTCGGACCATGAGATCACGGCCATGAGTGGATAGACCTGCGTGGTGAGGGTGGTCGGCGGAGGGGTGGGTGGCATCATCGTGGTGAGCGAACTGACCGGCGCCACCGACACCACACCGGCCACGTGGAGCTCGTGCGCATAGGACGGTGCCACCTCGCCGGCGAACAGGGCGGCGTGACCTCCCTGGGAATGGCCGTAGATCACGACCGTGCCGTCGGCCGCCGATCCCACCAGCTGTCGGGCCGCCCGGGCTGCGTCGACGACGCTACGGCCCTCGCTCAGCCCGGCCAGGTAGGAGGGGGCACCGGCGACACCCTCGCCCTCGTAGTCGGCGGCGGCCACCACGAACCCGTCGGACAGGTACCGGCCGACGTCGGGCAGCGAGAGCTGGCCGGAGATCGAGGGCGCGCACGGCTGCCCGACGCCGGTGGTGCCGTGGGCCCAGCTGATGATGGGGTAGCCCCCTGGCGGCTCCGATCCTCCAGGCACGATGACGAGGCCCGACTCGGCCACGTCGGCGCCGTCGACCGATGTCGAGTGGTACAGGATCCGATACGTCACGGTTCCGGCAGGCTCGCCCGACTGGTTCGGTACGGTCTGGGTGCGGATGAGGTTGCCGGGTGGAGCATGCGGCAGGGGCGTGGGCGCGGCGTAGAAGACCTGGGCCGGCTCGGAAGGGGAGACCGTGGCCACGGGCAGGGTGTCGTCGGTCTTCGGACCGGCCGACGACGAGCACGCGCCGAGGAGCACCACGAGCACGGCGACCGCCACCACCGGGGCGGCCCGTCGGGCGCGGGCCCGTGCGCTCGCGGGGCGGCCGGACCATGCCGGCGGTGGGCCCGGTGGCCCGGGGTTCGCCTCGGCGTCCGTTCGCCTGGCCCCGGCCCACGAGGCCGCGGACAGGGTCACCTTCGGGCCCGTCCCCGCACGACCGGATCAGGACGCGGCCGCGGAGCCGTAGGCCACGCCGAGCCCTTCGATCATCCACCTGTCGGACGCGGCGAGGTCGATGGACGGCCCCCGGCAGCTGAGGGCCTCGATGAGCTCGACGGCACCTCCGACCGCGTGGGCGGCGCCTGCGGGTGCCGGACCGGATCGGACGGTCACGTCGGGGTCGATGTCGACGACGAACGGAGGGACGACGTCGGTCGGTTCGACCGAGAGGGTGCCGGTCCGGGCGCTTTCCTGGGTGGCGAGGTACGCGGGTCCGAGGGCGGCCGCGTAGCGCAGGCAACCGGTGAGCTCGTCCCCCTCGAGCGCCTGGTCGAGGCCGAGCGGCAGCAGGATGTCCCGTTCGTGCACCCACGCGTCCCACAGCGCGTGCAGCACGACGGCGTGGACGGCGATGTGGCCGGGAGGGGCCTCCGCCGGCAGCAGCCACGAATCCCTGTCGAGGCCGCCGATGGTGCCGGCCAGTGCCTCGGTGCCCTCGCAGTACCCGTCGAGCAGTTCGGACGTCGACTGTGCCGACATGGCGTCGACCATCGCCGAGGGCGTCGCCACCGGGTCGAATCCGTCGAGCAGCCGGGTGGGGGTGCCCGCCAGCCCCGAGGCGATCGAGTAGGTAAAGAATCTGTTGGTGCCGACGAGGTGGGCGATCACATCGCGGACCGCCCATCCCTCGCAGCGGGTCGGGGTCGACCACTGCCGGTCGTCGAGGCCGGCCAGCGCCTCGCCGAGCCGCCGTCGCTGGCGCAGGGTGGGAACGGACGGATCTTCGAGCGGCAGGTCGAAGGTGAGCGGGCTGTTGCCGTCGTAACGCGGGCCGATCTGCATGCTGTCGGGCTCCTCCCGGGCGACTACCCGTCATCGTACGGGTGGGCGAGGCCGGACCGCCGGGGCCGCACCCGTCAGATGCCGGTTCCCAGGTACCTGTTGCCACCCTTGGCCACGACGGCCACCCCGTAGATGTCGGCTCCCGGCCGGACGCGGTAGCCCAGGAACCCGGGGATCGGCCGGGGCAGGCGGACGGGCACGGCGACACCACTCGTCACCAGGGCGTGCAGCCCGGGCAACGTCGGCGGCGCCAGCAGCACGACCGCACCACCACCGCCCACCTCGATCGAGGTGCCGGGGTTGTAGTAGAGCGACCCGCCGAGCTCGTTGTACAGGTAGGTGCCCCCGTCGACGAGCCCGATCCGCATGCCGGGGAGCGCCCACCCTGCATTGCGGTAGTAGGTGGCACCGCCGGCCCACGTGGTCATCACCACGACATCCCGGTCCGGACGGACCACCGGGCCCAGGGCGGCGAGGCCCGAGTCGGCCGCATCGGCGGTCCTGATGGTGGCGGCCGTCGTGTTGAACGGCGCCTCGTACATCGTCTGCTGCAGCCACAGGCCGGAGCCGTCGGTGGTGACCAGGCCGTTCGGGAGCACGCCGGTCCCGGCGACGAACCGCTGCACGTTGACCACCGCCATCGACGCCACCGCCACCGTCAGCAGCGCGAGCCACACCGGCGAGTACGCGCTGCCCCGCGAAGGGCTGTGGGCTCCCGGCGAGGGAGGGCGCCGGACGAGGGCACCCACCGGCAGCAGCAGCGCGATGAACGCCGCCGGCAGGTACGCCAGCATGTAGCCGGCCTTGCCGAACTCGAGCAGGGAGACGATGAGCACGGGTGGGACGATGGCGGCCAGAAGTATGGCGGCGCGACCCTGGTACCACGGCCGCAGCCACTCCTGCGGCTCGGTGGCGGGCCGGCCGCTGCGGCCGGTGAGCAGACGGCGGACGCCCAGGCCGGCCACGGCGACGACGGCCAGCACCGCCAGGGGCGCCAGCACGACCGTGGTGTACGCCGCGAACAGGCCGAGGTTCTCGTGGGCGGCCGGGGCGTTGTCGAGGTACGACGTCCCCCGCCAGGCGCCGTCGGTCTCGATGCGCGTGGCCCGCAGCCACGCCGCCAGCCCGCCCGGCTGTGCGAACGCCATGGGCACCAGCCAGACGGCCACCGCGGCCGCGCCGGCGGCTACCGTCTCGACGAGGCGGCGCCACGTGCGGGTCGACGCCGCCACCGCCACCAGGGCCAGCAGCAGGAACGACTCGATCATCGACTGTCGGCAGCCCACGAGGAGCCCGAGGGCCACGGCCGCGCCCACTCCGTGCCACGACCCGGGCCGGGCCCGCCACGCAAGGATGATGAGCAGCGCGCATCCCAAGGCGTCGAACGAGTACGTGGCCACGATCGACCCCGAGAACCAGACGAAGGGGCACGTGGCCATCAGCAGTCCGGCCGCCGTCCCGGTGAAGCGACCGCCGAGGTCGCGGCCGGCCACCGTCGTCAGCCCGGCGGCCGCCGCCGACGCGACCGCGGCCACCACCACCAGGCTGGTCACCCCGCTCAGGCCGAACAGTGCATGGCCGATGTTGCCGGCCACGACGTAGAGGAAGTAGCCCGGGGGTTGGGGCCGGCCGTGGGTCACGTCGAAGCCCGAGAGGCCGGCCAGGTACTGGGCCGAGTCCCAGTCGGTCGGTCCCTTGGCGGCGAAGGCCATCCGCAGGACGAATGCCAGTGCACCGATCATCCACGGCACCGGATCGACCCGGATGCGCCTCGGGGGGCGGGTGGCCGCCGTGGGCGCACGCGACGGGCCCCGGTCGACGGGCGGCAGCTCGGGCACGTCCACGGCGCCGGTGGCGCGGCGCTCGACGGATCGATCCGCAACCAGGGTGTCGACCACGGCATCAACCGTAGTGAACGGCGGGGTCAGGCTGGGTGACCGTGCCCGGAGCGGCCGCGGGCGGATCGGATCCCTTCAGGCTGTGCGCCGACCCGGTGGTGCGCCCGGGGACCGGGCCGGGCTCAGATGTACATGCCTCCGTTGACGCCGATGACCTGGCCCGTGATGTAGCTGCCGCTCTCGGCACAGAGGAAGGAGCACGCCGCCGCGATGTCGGCCGGCGTGCCCGCCCGGCCGAGCGGGACCATGGGGCCGACCACGTCGACGCCGGGGAAGTCACCGGCGGCCTCGGCCTGTCGTGCCATGGGCGTGTCGACCAGGCTCGGGGGGATGGTGTTGACGGTGATCCCCTGGCGCGACAGGTCGACGGCCAGTGCCTTGGTGAGGGCGATGACGCCGCCCTTCGATGCCACGTAGTGGGCCATGTTGGGCGCGCCGGACTGGGCGCTCGACGACGAGATCGTGACGATGCGGCCCCAGCCGGCGGCGATCATGTCGGCCACGCACGCCTGGACGCAGCTGAAGGTGCCGGTGAGGTTCACGGCCACGATCCGATCCCACTTCTCCGGTGTGATGTCGAGGAGCGCATCGAAGGACTCGACGCCGGCGCTGGTCACGAGGATCTCGACGGGTCCCAGCTCGGCCCGGACCTTCGCGAAGGCGGCATCGACCGACGAGCGGTCGGCCACGTCGACCTCGACGGGCAGGGCCGCCTCCCCCTTGCCCTTCAACTCGGCGGCCGCGGCTTCGGCCGCCGTGCCGTTCAGGTCGAGGATGGCGACCCGGTAACCGTCGGCGACGAACTGCCGCGACACGCCCAGCCCGATGCCGGAAGCCCCGCCGGTGACGACGGCCACGCGGCTCATCGGTCGCCCTCGATCGGCGTGAACTCCAGGTAGAGCTTGGTCAGGCCCCGGAGCACCCAAGTCGGCTCGTACCTGAAGTGCCGGTCCTCCGGGGGACCGTGGTGCTCCTCGGACAGCCGGATGTCCCGCATCCGGTGGAGGATGCGCTCGATGCTGATGCGGCCCTCGGCACGCGCCAGCGGCCCCCCAGGACACGAGTGGGCCCCGCGGCCGAAGGCGATGTGCGCCTGGGAGTTCGGGCGGTCGAGTCGGAAGTCCGCCGGGCATTCGTACCGCCGGGGGTCGCGGTTGGCGGCGCCGTTGAGGAGCATGACGGGCGTCCCCGCCGTGATGTCGATGCCCCCGAGGGTCGTCGTGCGCTGCGCCAGCCGGAAGTCGGTCTTCACCGGACTCTCTATGCGCAGCACCTCCTCGATGAAGCCGGGGATGCGCTCGCTGTTCGCCCGGAGCTCGTCCTGCAGCTCGGGGTTCTCGGCCAGGTGCCGCAGGGCCGCGGCCAGCAGGCGGGCGGTCGTCTCCTGGCCGGCGGCGAACAGGAAGGTGGCCGAGCGCACCACGGAGGTGACGTCCGGGGTCGAGCCGTCGGGGTAGGTCGCCAGTGCCAGGTCGGTGAGCACGTCGTTGCCGGGCTCCCGCCGCCGGTCCTCGATGTAGCGGGTGAACCACGCGTCGAGCCACGACAGCGAGTTCAGCTCGGCGTCGACCTCCTCACCGGCGCCCAGCTCACCGGGCGTGTGGCTGAGGCCGAAGCCCTCACGGAAGCGCCGGTGGTCGTCTTCGGGCACGCCGAGGAGATCGGCGACGACGAGCATGGCGAAGGGCTGCGTGTAGGCGCTGATGAACTCGCAGTGGCCGTCGGCGATGAACTCGTCGAGCTGCTGGTCCGCCAGCCGCCAGATGAACGCCTCGTTGTCCTTCAGGCGCTTGGGCGTGATCAACCGCATCAGGAGCGCCCGTTCACGGGTGTGCTCCGGTGGATCCATGGTGACCATGTGCTCGTTCATCGGGAGCTGGTCCCGGTAGCGGGCGACGACGTCGCTGACGTCATCGCCCTCGAGCGGAACCGGAAAGGTCGCGAACGGGCCGATGACGGAGTTGCACGACGAGAAGGTCTCGGTGTCGCGGTAGACGTCGGTCGCCTCCTCGTACCCGGTCACCGCCACCACCCCCAGGTGGGGGAGCGGCAGCACCGGGCACTGGGCGCGCAACTCCTCGAAGTAGGGGTACGGGTCCTCGTTGAGCGACTCGTCGCTGAAGTAGTCGATCGTCTTCCAGTCGTCCACCCCGACCTCCTCCGGCGCACCGTGTAGCTGCCCACGTGGGCGTCTTGTGCACTCGCTCAACGAATTTGGGCAATTGCTAGCATTCGTCGGCCGACGTGGCAAGGTGTCGGGGTGGCGACCGCGACCCCGTCACGCCGCATCGGTGCGGCCGACTCCAAGACCCGTGCCCGGCTGGTGCACGCCGCCGAGCAGCTCCTGCTCGAGGAGGGCTACGCCTCGGTCACGTCGCGACGGGTGGGTGCCAAGGCGGGTCTCAAGCCCACCCTGGTCCACTACTACTTCCGGACCATGGACGACCTGTTCGTCGAGGTCTTCCGCCGCCGGGCCGAGGAGAACCTCGCCCGCTTCGAACGGGCCGTCGCCGACGACGGGTCCCTACGGAACCTCTGGGAGCTCAACGCCGATCCCCGTGGTGCCGCCTTCATGATCGAGTTCGTCGCGTTGGCGAACCACCGGAAGGCGATCCGCAAGGAGATCGCCGTCTACGCCGAGCGCTTCCGGGCGTCCCAGCTCGAGGCGCTGACCGCCGCCCTGGCCACCGACGGGGTGACCTGGGACGAGCTGCCGCCGGTGGTCGCCCTGCTGCTCATGACCGGCCTTTCGCAGATCCTGGCCATCGAATTGGCGCTCGGGGTCACCGCCGGCCACGCCGAGACCGTCAGCTTCGTCGAGCAGGAGATCTCCCGGCTCGAGCCGCCGGCCGGCTAGTCGACGATGGTGATGGCGAGCTTCGGGCAGGACCGGGCGGCTTCGCGCACCTTGGCCCGCAGCTCCTCGGGTGGTTCGTCCTGGAGCACGTAGAGGTTGTCGTCGTCGCGCACCTCGAACACCTCGGGGGCCGCCGCCATGCACAGGGCGTTGGACTCGCATGCGTCGTAGTCGACGATCACCCGCATGGGGGGCAGTGTAACCATGCCGGTGCCGGCGCTTTCAAGTGGGGGAGCGCGGCCTCGGGCCCGACCACGGCCGACGGGGACGCCCCGGCCCCACCGGTGGGGCGCCCGCTGGCGGGCCCGGACCAGAAGACGATTCTCCGGTTCCTCGAGCCGTCGGCGGCCGGTCGCGCCGGCCCCGAACGGGCCGGCGGCGGTGCCTTCGACGCCGCGGCCCGGGCGGGCGCTCCCATGCCGTGACCAGGGAGTCCGTGGTCGTGTCGCCACCTGGTGCCGCCGCCGCATTCACGAAGGGGCCACCACCCACCGTGGTGGCCGGCTACCCGTCGGACCTGGACGCATGGAGGAAATTGTCCCCTCGCCAGCGACCAAGCAGCGTCTCTTTTTCTGCTATACGGTGTTTCTGGTTACCAGGGGGGGTCCGTTCGGGCCGTTCCCAGAACGAACAGAAGGGAACACTGCCCGTCCTACGCCGCTGCGGTGCCTGCCTTGGCCTCTCCGCTGTCGGGAGTCGGCTCGGCGGGGTTGAGCACGCCGGCGTGGGCGGCCTCGATGATCACCCGTCCACGATGGGTGGACCAGTCACCGGCAGGCCCGGCCGCACAGCCGGGACCCGACAGCGCCGAGAAGGGGGAACTGCAAGTTGTTGCAATTCGTGATCGCCGGACTCGTTCTGGGGGGAATCTACGCGATCGCGTCCGCCGGCCTGGTCATCACCTACACGGCATCGGGCATCCTCAATTTCGCCTTCGGGGCGATGGCGTTCTTCATCGCCCGCTTCTACTACTACCTCCACACCCAGGAGAGCTGGTCCATCGCGCCGGCCGCCATCGTCTCGATCGGGATCGCCGCGCCCGCGCTCGGGGTGTTCCTCTACGCCGTCCTCTTCCGCCACCTCCGCCTGTCCTCGCCCCTGATCAAGGTGGTGGCGACGATCGGGCTGCTCGTCGCCATCCCGTCGCTCGCCACGCTCATCTTCGGCAACCAGGCCATCCAGCAGGCGCCGGGCCTGGCACCCGAGCCGGTGCACGTCTTCCACTTCCTGGGCGTCCCGGTGACGCTGGACCAGGTCATCGTCTACATCTGCGTGGTGGTCACGGTGGTGGTCGGCGCGCTGGTGCTGCGCTACACCGACGTCGGCCTCAAGGTGAGGGCCATGGTCGACTCGCCGGCCATGACCGACCTGTCCGGCACCAACCCGACGACCATCTCGGTCGGCGTCTGGGCGGTGAGCACGTTCTTCGCCGGGCTGGCCGGGGTGCTGGCCGCCCCCATCATCGGGCTCGATGCCGCCAACTTCACGCTGCTGATCGCGGCGTCGTTCGCCGCCGTCGTCGCGGCCAAGCTCCGGAGCCTGCCGGTGGCCGTGGGCGTCGCGCTGCTGATGGGCATCGCCACCTCGCTCCTCCAGCGCTACCTCCCGCCCGACAGCGCCTGGACCAGCGAGATCATCGATGCCGTCCCGTTCATCGTCATCGCGCTGGTGCTCATCTACAACCTCGTCCGCCGGGGACGGGTGGGGGAGGCCGAGGCGTGGGGGGCGCGCTGGACCGGGCCATCACGCCCCAGGGCGAGAGCCGGCTCGCCGGTTCCACCGACGGCGCGGTCGAGGCCGCCTCGCTGAACTTCTTCGGCAAGTACGCCGGCCCGCTCGTGCTGATCGCCGCCGTGGCCGCCGTGCCGCTCATCGTGCAGGGCTACTGGGTGGGCCTGACCGCCCAGGCCTTCGCCTACGGCGTCATCTTCCTCTCGTGGACGCTCGTCACCGGCGAGGGCGGCATGCTCTGGCTGTGCCAGATCACCTTCGCCGGCGTCGGAGCGCTGACCACGGCCCAGCTGGCCAACAACCACGGCTGGCCGGTCCTGGCCGCCGTGGTCGCCGGGGGCGCTGGTCGCCTGCTCGATCGGCGTCATCGTCGGATTCCTCAGCATCCGCCTGGGCGACCTCTACGTCGCCCTGGTGACGCTGACCTTCGGGCTCCTCATGGAGAACCTCGTCTTCACCCTGCCGAGCTTCGTGAACCAGGGGCTCGGGCTGAGCCTCAACCGGCCCGGCTTCGCCACGTCCGACGTCGTCGTTCGCCTACCTGTGCCTGGCGGCCTTCGTCCTCGTGGCGCTCTTCATCGTCAACTTCCGGCGATCGACCACCGGGCTCGCCCTCAATGCGGCCCGCTGGAGCGAGGCCGGTGCCAGGACGTCCGGCATCAGCGTGGTGCAGATGAAGGTGATCGCCGGGGCCCTGGCCGCGCTCATCGCCGGCATCGGGGGAGGGCTGCTGGCCGTGGCCCAGACGACGTTCCAGCCCAGCGAGTTCGCCACCTTCGCCGGGATCGTCTGGCTGGCCGTGCTCGTCACGATCGGCGTGCGGTCGATCGCGGCCGCCCTGGTGGCCGGGCTCGCCTTCGTCATGCTGCCCGCCCTCGTCCCAGGCGTACCTTCCGACCTGGACGGCGCAACGTGCTGCCGGTGCTCTTCGGCCTGGGTGCCATCTCGGCGGCCAAGTACCCCGACGGCGTCCTGGCCGAACAGAGCCGGCGACTGCGGCGACTGCTGCTGCGCCTGGCACCGGACCGCCTCGACGATCCGCAGCTTCGCCGACCTGGCTGGACCCGGGCCGGCCGAGCTGCCGTCGGTCGGACGCCGACCGCGATGATCGCGGAGCACGCCTCGTGACGACGGCGCCGACCGACGCGGCCGGACCGGGCGCCGCGCGGCACGGCGAGCACCGGCCGCCCTGGCGGCCGAGCGACATCACCGTCCGCTTCGGCGGGCTCACGGCGCTGTCCGAGGTCTCCGCTCGAGGTCGAGCGCGGGCAGCATCGTCGGCCTGGTCGGGCCCAACGGCGCCGGCAAGTCGACCCTCCTCGCCGTGCTGTCCGGGCTCCTCCGGCCCGACGCACGGACGAGGTGTGGCTGCAGGGCGAGGACGTGACCAACGCCTCGGTCCGGTCGCGGGCCGCCAGGGGCTTGGCCCGCACCTTCCAACAGCCCGAGCTCTTCATGGGGTTGACCGTGCGCGAGCACCTGGTCGCTGGCCCACCGTGCCCGGGTGGCGCCACGCCGGCTCTGGCGGGACATGCTCGACCCCCGCTCGCTCTTCTCGGCCTCGCGCGGCCGAGAACGAGCGGGTGGACGGGCTGCTCGAGCTGCTCCAGGCTCACCAGGGTGGCCAAGGCGCCGGTGGCGGCGCTGCCGCTGGGCGTGGTCCGCCTCGTCGAGGTGGGCCGGGCCCTGGCCAGCGAGCCCCACGTCCTCCTGCTCGACGAGCCCCTCTCCGGACTCGACCTGAGCAGCGTCGGAGAACCTGCTCTCGGTCTTCCGGCGGATCGTCGCCCAGAGCGACAGCCAGCTCTCGCTGGTCATCGTCGAGCACGACGTGGCCGCGGTCCTGGCCCTGTCGAACTCGGTCGTCGTCCTCGACTTCGGGGAGTGCATCGCCGTCGGGCAGCCCCGAGGAGATCCGCAACGATCCGGCGGTCCGGGCCGCCTACCTGGGCGACGGCGACCCGCCGCAGCGATCGGTGGCCGACTCGCCGCCGGCGCCGAAGGACAGCCGTGCCCGACGGGCGAGGGCAGGCATGACCGAGCCCCTCCTGCAGGCGCAGAACCTCGACGTCCGCTACGGCCCGTCGCAGGCGCTGTTCGGCGTGTCGATCGACGTGGCCGCCGGGGACGGTGCTGGCCGTGCTCGGCGCCAACGGCGCCGGCAAGAGCACGCTCGCCCGTGCCGTCTCGGGCCTGGTGGCACCGGCCGCCGGTCGGGTGACTGTTCGACGGGCACGGACATCACCGGGCTGCCGGCCCACCGCATCCGCAGGCTCGGCCTCACCTACGTCCCGGAGGGGCGCGGGCATCTTCCCCGGCCTGTCGGTCACCGACAACCTGCGGATGGCGGTGGCGCAGGAGCCCCGCAACGAGCGGGCGGCCGCCATCGACCGGGCCGTCGAGCGGTTTCCCGGTGCTCGGCGCCCGGCCGCTCGCAACGCGCGGGCAGCCTCTCGGGCGGCGAGCAGCAGATGCTGGCGTTGGCCCGGGCGCTCGCCGTCTCCCCCAAGCTGATCATCGCCGACGAGCTGTCGCTCGGCCTGGCGCCCCTCATCACCGAATCGGTGTTCAAGAGCCTCGAGGAGGCCCGGCGGTCCGGGATCACCATCGTGCTGAGCGAGCAGTTCGTGCACCGGGCGCTGTCCATGGCCGACAGCTGCGTGATCCTGACCCGCGGCCGGGTCGGCTGGTCCGGTCCGGCCTCCGAGGCGGGCCACGAGGTCATCGACCGGTACCTGGGGAGGCGGAACCGGCGACGCCCACGGTGGCGGCCGGGTGGATGGGTAGCCAGCGCCGTGACGTGGATGTCGAGCTGCACGCTCGACAACGATCGGTTGCGGGGTCCCGGCGTGGCCCGGGCGGGAGCTCGACGTCGACGAATGCGACCTGATCGCCGTGAACCCGGTCGACACGTCCGCTCACATGTCAGTGCGTATCAACATTGGTGACCAACATGGAGGAACGATGCCCGTACACGCGGATAATGAGCAAGGTGCTGCTGGCTGCGGCCGTGGCCCTGCCGCTCGTCGCGGCCGGATGCTCGAGCGGGACTCCGCTCCACGACATCGACACGTCGGCGTCGACGTCCTCGGGCTCGGCACAAGCCCCGATCACCATCGCCTACATCACCGACCTCACCGGCGAGGGCGCCTCCCAGGACGGCGACTCGCCGGCCGGCTTCAACGCCCGGATCGACATGCAGAACGCCGAGGGCGGGGTCAACGGGCACAAGCTCGTGCCCCTCGTCATCGACGATCAGACCAGTCCGTCGCACATCGCCACGGCCGTGCAGAGCGCCGATCTCCAAGGGTGCGTTCGGCATCGTCTCCCAGAGCCCGCTGTTCTTCCTGGCCGCCAAGTACCCGCAGCAGGCCGGGGTGCCGGTGACCGGCTCCTACGACGACGGACCCGAATGGGGGACGCAGCCGTACACGAACATGTTCGCGTCCGACAACGGGAGCGTCGACCCCAAGTACCCGGTGAACACCCAGCTCGGGGACTTCCTCAAGCAGCACGGCGGGACGACGCTCGGCGTCCTACGGCTACAGCATCTCACCGTCGTCCAGCCGGGCGGCCATCGGCACGGCGCAGTCGTTCAAGCACGCCGGGGGCAAGGTCGGCGTCCTCGACACCACGGTCCCCTTCGGCGGCGTGGACTTCACCAGCACGGCGCTGGTCGCCAAGCAGAACAACGTCGACTCCATGGTGCCCGCCATGGACAACAACTCCAACTACGCGCTGGCGACCGCGCTGAAGCAGGCCGGGGTGAAGCTCAAGGCCGTCCTCTTCGCCACCGGCTACGAGCCGGACGTGATCAACTCGCCGGTGTGGAACACGCTGCAGGGCTGACTACTTCCTGTCCCTGTTCCGTCCCTTCGACCTGCCCAACGCCGGCACCCAGCAGATGGCATGCGGCCATGCAGAAGTACGCCGAGCTTCACCCCGACCCAGTTCCCGACCTTCGGCCAGTACGAGTCGTGGGCGGGCGCCGACCTCATGATCAAGGGCCTCGAGCTGGCCGGGACCAATCCGACCCGCGCCGAGGTGATCAACGAGCTCCGCGGCGTAACGTCCTACAACGCCAACGGGCTGCTGCCGGTCACGTTCGACTACGCCACCAACTTCGGGCACAATCCGCCGCAGACCTGCGCCTGGATCATGAAGGCGGAGACGACCGGCTTCGCGCCCGATCTCCCCGTCACGCCGACCTGCGGCACCGATCTGCCGGGAACGTCGACGGCGAGCTCCTCCTGACACCGGAGACGTGCGGACCTGCGGTACCGCGGCGCGCATGGCCGCCGGGTGCGACCTGATCGCCCGGCACGCGGCGCGCTCGCCGTCGCCTGCCGATCGTCCGGACGACGGGGACGGTGAATCCGTGAAGACGCAGGCGGCAGTGCTCTGGGGCCGGCGAGCAGGACTGGCAGATCCTCGAGATCGACCTCGATCCGCCCGGGGACCACGAGGTGCTGGTCCGGTGGGTGGCGGCCGGTCTGTGCCACTCCGACCAGCACCTGCGAGAGAGCGTCATCAGCGCCAGCGGCAGCTGCGACCGAGGGGTCCGAGCCGCCGGATCCGAGGCTGTTCCCGATGGTCGGTGGGCCACGAGGGCGGGGGCGTCGTCGTCGACGTCGGCCCGGGCGTGCGCAGCGTCGAGCCGGGCGACCATGTGGCCGCCAGCTTCTTTCCGATCTGCGGCCGCTGCAAGATGTGCATCACCGGGCACACGAACCTGTGCGACCTCGGCGCGGCGACCTTCACCCCCGGCCAGATCTCCGACGGCACCGCCCGCTACCACTACGACGGCCGGCCGCTCAACGTGATGTCCAAGCTGGGGACCTTCGCCGAGCACGGCGTCGTCCACGAGGCGTCACTGGTGAAGGTCGAACCGGACCTACCGATGGCGGCGGTGGCCCTGGTGTCGTGCGGCGTGACCACCGGCTGGGGCTCGGCCGTCTACCGGGCGCGAGGTCGAGCCGGGTGACACCGTCGTCGTCGTCGGCGTCGGTGGCGTCGGCATGAACGCGGTCCAGGGCGCCCACATGGTCGGGGCCAAGCACGTCGTCGCCGTCGATCCGGTGGAGTTCAAGCAGAAGTCGGCTCTCGACTTCGGCGCCACCCATACCGCGGGGTCGATGGAGGAGGCCCTCCCCCTCGTCACCGACCTGACCCGGGGCCAGATGGCCGACGCGGTGATCCTCGTACCGAGCGTGATGTACGGGGACCTCATGGCGGACGCCCTCACGCTCACCGGCAAGGACGGCACGTGCGTCGTCACCGGTGTCGCACCCGCAGTCGCAGACGGAGTGCAGCATCAACCTCTTCGAGCTGGCCATGTGGCAGAAGGAGGTGCGGGGGGTGGTCTTCGGGGCCGCCAATCCGCGTTTCGACATCCCCAACCTCCTGGCCCTCTACCAGTCCGGCCGGCTCAAGCTGGACGAGCTGGTCACCCGGACGTACCGGCTCGACCAGATCAACCAGGGCTACCAGGACATGCTCGACGGGGTGAACATCCGTGGCGTCATCACCTTCGACTGATCACGCCCGTGTACCCGCGGTTCGCAATCGGAGGCGCCGGCGACGGCCCGCTTCCGTTGATCGTCGCCGCCGTTGATGCTCCCCGGCGGGCGATGGCGGGGTCGTCAGCGCACGGTGGCGAAGAACGCGCGCACGTCGTCGACGAAGAGCTCCGGCTGCTCCATGGCCGCGAAGTGGCCTCCCCGGGGCATGACCGCCCAATGGGTGACGTTGTACTGCTGCTCGACCCACGACCGCGGCCAGCGCAGCACCTCCTTCGGGAAACGCGCCACCCCCGTGGGCACCGAGATGTACGGCACCTTCTCCTTCAGCACGCCGGTCCGGTTCGACTCCCAGTACAGGCGGGCCGCAGACGCGCTCGTCTGGGTGACCCAGTAGAGCATGACGTTGGTGAGGAGCAGGTCCCTCGAAAAACAGTGCTCCGGATCGCCGTCGCAGTCGCTCCAGGCGCGGAACTTCTCGACGATCCAGGCGAGGAGCCCGGCCGGCGAGTCGTTGAGGGCGGCCCCGACCGTCTGGGGCTTGGTGCCCTGTTCGATCGAGTAGCCGGCCTCCTCCTTCATGAAGTGGGCCATGGACGCCAGATCGCTCTGCTCCTCCTCGGTACAGCTCGCCGGGGTGTTCGGGGCGGGTGCCGACCGGCATGTTGAGGTGCAGGGCCACGCAGTGCCCGGGATCGAGCGCGGCCATCCTGCTCGCCACCTGGGCACCCCAGTCGCCTCCCTGGACGCCGTAGCCCGTGTAGCCCAGCCGGCCCATCAGGTCGATGAAGGCGCGGGCGATGCGCCCCACGTCCCATCCTGGCGTACGGGGCGGCTCGGAGAAGCCGTACCCCGGCAGGGAGGGCGCCACCACGTGGAAGGCGTCCCCGGCCCGACCGCCGTGGGCTTCGGGACGGTGAGTCGTGGGATCACGTCGAGGAACTCGACGACCGAGCCCGGCCAGCCGTGGGCGAGGAGCAGCGGAAGGGCGTCGTCGTGCGGGGAGCGGGCATGGATGAAGTGGATCGACTGGCCGTCGATGCCGGTGCGGAAGTGCTCGAACCCGTTGAGGTGCTCCTCCTGCGCACGCCAGTCGAAGGTGGTGCGCCAGTAGTCGACCAGCTGGCGGAGGTACCCCATGGGCATCCCCGCGTCCCAGCCCGTCCCCTCGATCTCGTCGGGCAGCCGGGACCGATCGAGGCGGCTGCGCAGGTCGTCGAGGACGGCGTCGTCGACGCCGACGCGGAACGTCTCGATTCGGCGGTCGTTCCATCGTCCCCTCCGATTTCACGTCGTACCGCGGCTGCTGCGCTGTCGCCCGGCGCGGGCCGTCGGGTACCCTCAACGTAGCAATCGCCCGCCGGCAGGAACTCGACCGTGGACCTAGATCTGACCGCTGAGCAGCAACAGCTCGTCGACGCGGTGCACGGCCTTCTCGCCGGCCAGTGCTCCACCGACGTCGTCCGCGCCAGCGAGCCGGGCGGGTTCGATCGTGGGCTGTGGACCGCCGTCTGCGACCTGGCCGGCCCTGCGACCGGGGTGCCGCTCGCGCAGGGCGGCGACGGTGCCTCTTTACTCGACCTGGAACTCATCAGCGAGCAGATGGGCGGGTACCTGGCCCCGGTGCCCTTCGTCGACGGCGCTGTGGCCGCCCGGGCTCTGGCCGCCGTCGGTGAGCAGGGGAAGGAACGGTTGGACGCCCTGATCGACGAACCCGCCACCGTGGCCACGGTCGCCCTCCGCCCGGCCGTCGACGGGTGGGTGCGGCTGGCCCCGTCGGGTGCCATCGCCGGCGTGGTGGTGGCCATGGACGACGGCGACCTGGTCGTCGACCGGGAGCCGGCCCGACGGCGTCGAACGCGGGAACCTCGGGAGCTCGCCGCTGGCCGACCGCTCCCTGCGGGACGGCGACCGCTCCGTGCTCGCGAGCGGCGCGGCCGCCTCGGCGGTGTTCGGGCACGCCCAGGACGAGTGGCGCGTCCTGATGAGCGGGGCCCTTGTCGGCCTGGGGGAGGTCGCGCTCACCCTCGGCGTCGAGTATGCAAAGAACCGCCACCAGTTCGGCGTCCCCATCGGGTCGTTCCAGTCGATCGCCCGCGACCTGGCCGACGTCGCCACCACCGTCGACGGTGCCCGCCTCCTCGCCCGCGAGGCCGCATGGGCCAGGGACGAGGAGGAGCAGGAGTTCGCGGCCGCTGGCCTCGATGGCATTCCTCTTCGCCACCCGCGCGGCCCGGCGGGCGAGCAACGTGGCCCTGCACGTGCACGGCGGCTACGGGTTCACCCTCGAGTACGACATCCAGCTCTACTACCGCCGGGCCCAGGCGTGGCCGCTCGCCCTCGGTGACCCGCGACAGCGGACGGCGCAGCTCGCCGACGCGCTGTTCGGCCCGGTCGAGGTGGCCTGATGGACTTCCGCCTCGGCTCGAAGAGCGACGCCTTCCGCCGGGAGGTGCGCACCTTCCTCGACCGACACCTCGACGCCGAGGTCATCGAGCGTGCCCACCGGACGCGGCACGCTGCACGACAGGGACTTCTACCGGGCCCTCGGGGAGCAGGGCTGGATCGCGGCGTCGTGGCCGGCCGAGTACGGCGGCCAGGAACGGGACCCCTACGAGATGACCGCACTGCGCGACGAGCTCCGGATGGCGGGCGTGCCCACCGACGGCATGGGGATGTCGCTCATCGTGTGCCAGACGATCCGGCTGGTGGCAACGGATGCCCAGAAGCGCGAGTTCCTTCCCCGGGCGCTGGCGGGGGAGATCATCATGTCGCTCGGCTACAGCGAGCCCGACTCGGGGTCCGACGTCGCCTCCATCAAGACCCGGGCCGTGCGCGACGGCGACGAGTGGGTCATCAACGGCCAGAAGATGTTCACCACGCTGGCGCACGAGGCGGCCTACGTCTTCCTGTTGACCCGCACGAACCCCGACGTGGCCAAGCACAAGGGCCTGACCATGTTCCTCGTCCCCCTGGACACACCCGGCATCGAGATCCAGCCGGTGCACACGGTCGGCGGCGAGCGGACCAATGCGACCTTCTACAACGACGTGCGCGTGGACGACCACTACCGGATCGGTGAGGTCGACGGCGGCTGGAACGTGATGACGGTGGCCCTCACCTACGAGCGGGGCCGGTTCGGCCTGAGCGAGGCCGACCGGGTGTGGCAGCGGGCGGTGACATGGGCCACGGACACCCGGCGCCCGGACGGGCGGCGGGTGATCGACGATCCCTACGTGCGCGAGCGCCTGGCCGTGATGCGCATGCACAACGAGGTGGCCAAACTCCTCGCCTACCGGACGTCGTTCGTCGCCGTCAGCGGCCGGCCCTCCGCCGTCGAGGGATCGATGCACAAGCTCTTCTACTCGGAATCCATGACGGCCGACAGCGCCGAGCTGGTCGACATGCTCGGGGCCGAAGGGGTGCTCCAACACGGCGACGACGGTGCGCCCGTCGACGGGTGGGTCGAGCATCTCTTCCGGCACGCCGCCGTGACCACGATCTACGGGGGCACCAGCGAGATCCAGCGCGCCATCATCGCCGAGCGGGGTCTCGGACTGCCGAGATCCGGCCGCTGAACCGCATGCGAGGGGCGCAGGATCCGAGGGAGGTGTGGCCGCGACCCGGTGATAGCGTCGGCGCGTGGTCGACCAGTCGACGGGCAGGGATGTGAGCGGTCCTCCCGGCATGGTCACGATCGACCGCGACGCCTGCATGGGGTCGGGCAACTGCGTGTACATGGTCCCCGAGGTCTTCGACCTCGACGACGACGGGGTGGCCGTCGTCCGCGGCGATCCCACCGCCCACGAAGAACAGGTGCGGTTGGCCGCCAAGCAGTGCCCGACACGGGCGATCCAGCTGCCGACGTAGGCGGACACCCGGCGGGCAACCCGAAGAGGCAGCCTCGGCCCGAACCGGGGCACCGGGAATGCCGGATGCGCTCGCCACTTGCCGCAGCCACGTGGCACGATCTCGCACGTGACCGTCAGGACCGCCTCCGTACAGCGACTCCATGACCTGGCTCGGCTGCGCCGCGTCCGCGACCGGATCGACCGCGAGTACGCGCAGCCACTCGATGTCGAGGCGCTGGCCCGGGGCGAGCACATGTCGGCCGGGCACCTCAGCCGCGAGTTCAAGCTCGCCTACGGCGAGTCGCCCTACGCCTACCTGATGACGCGGCGCGTCGAGCGGGCCATGGCCCTGCTGCGCCGGGGCGACCTCAGCGTGACCGAGGTGTGTTTCGCCGTCGGCTACTCGTCGCTCGGCACCTTCAGCACCCGATTCACCGAGCTGGTCGGTACGCCGCCCAGCACCTACCGGCGCCTGGCGGTGCGCTCGACGGCCGGGCTGCCGGCGTGCGTGGCCCGGCAGGTGACCAGACCGGTCAGAAATCGAGAAGCGATGGCCACCGGGCCCCAGTTACCATGACTCGCACATCCGACCGGGTCGTGCTGACCCGCCACCAAGGAGCGACCATGACCGGCAGCACCACCAAGGGCATCAAGACCATCCTGCACCCCGTCTCCGACGTGGCCAGGGCCAAGGTCGTCTACGCCACCCTGCTCGGCGTCGAGCCCGTGGCCGACGAGTCCTACTACGTCGGTTTCGAGGCCGGCGGCCAGCATGTCGGGCTGGTGCCGGGCGGCGGGCCGCAGGCCATGACGTCACCGGTGGCCTTCTGGGAAGTGGCGGACATCGAGGCCAAGCTGGCCGAAGTGACGGCCGCCGGTGCCACCGTGAAGGAGGCCGCCCACGACGTGGGCGGTGGGCGCCTGGTGGCCACCTTCACCGACCCCGACGGCAACGTCCTCGGGCTGCTGCAGGACCCTTGAGGGCCGCCAGGGCGCCCGTGCAGCCGCCCGCCCCCCACGTCGCCGACGGCCACGATGTGATCCGTGTGCACGGGGCCCGCCAGAACAATCTCAAGGACTTCAGCCTCGAGCTCCCCAAGCGCCGGCTGACGGTGTTCACCGGCGTCTCCGGCTCAGGCAAGAGCTCGCTGGTGTTCGGCACGATCGCCGCCGAGTCGCAGCGGCTGATCAACGAGACCTACAGCGCCTTCGTGCAGGGCTTCATGCCGACGCTGGCGCGGCCCGAGGTCGACGTCCTCGAAGGGCTGACGACGGCCATCGTCGTCGACCAGCAGCGGATGGGGGCCGATGCCCGCTCCACCGTCGGCACCGCCACCGACGCCAACGCCATGCTGCGCATCCTCTTCAGTCGGCTCGGGCAGCCCCACGTCGGGCCTCCCAACGCCTTCTCCTTCAACGTGGCCTCGGTCAGGGCGAGTGGCGCGATCACGGTCGAGCGTGGTGCCGGCAAGACGGTGCGGAAGAGCTTCACCCGCACCGGCGGCATGTGCCCGCGCTGCGAAGGCCGGGGCACGATCTCCGACATCGACCTCACCCAGCTGTTCGACGACACCAAGTCGCTGGCCGAGGGCGCCATCATCGTGCCCGGCTACACGGTGGACAACTTCTGGGCGGTGCGGCCCTACCTCGAGTCGGGCCTCCTCGACCCGGACAAGCCCATCCGCCGCTACACCAAGAAGGAACTGCACGACTTCCTCCACCACGAGCCGATCAAGGTGAAGGTCAACGGGGTCAACGTCACCTACGAAGGCCTGCTCCTCAAGATCCAGCGGTCCTTCCTGTCCAAGGACCGCGAGTCGCTGCAGCCCCAGATCCAGGCATTCGTGGACCGGGCGGCCACCTTCACCGCCTGCCCCGGGTGCGACGGCACCCGGCTCAACGACGGGGCCCGGTCGTCGCGCATCGGTGGCATCAACATCGCCGACGCGTGCGCCATGCAGATCAGCGACCTCGCCGGCTGGATCGGCGGCCTCGACGAACCGTCGGTCGGGCCGCTGCTGGCGTCGCTGCAGGAGACGCTCGACTCGTTCGTGGAGATCGGGTTGGGGTACCTCTCGCTCGACCGGCCGTCGGGCACGCTGTCGGGTGGCGAGGCCCAACGGGTCAAGATCCTCCACCTCGGCTCCTCGCTAACCGACGTCACCTACGTCCTCGACGAACCCACCACCGGCCTGCACCCCCACGACATCCAGCAAATGAACGACCTGCTGTTGCGGTTGCGCGACAGGGGCAACACCGTGCTCGTCGTGGAACACGAACCCGAGACGATCGCCATTGCCGACCACGTCGTCGACCTGGGCCCGGGCGCCGGTGCGGCCGGGGGCGCCGTCTGTTTCGAGGGCACCGTCGAAGGGCTGCGGGCCAGCGGCACTGTGACCGGCCGCCACCTCGACGACCGGGCCGTTCTCAAGGAAGCCGTGAGGACGCCCAAGGGCGCGCTGGAGATCCGGGGCGCGTCGGTCAACAACCTGTGCGACGTCGACGTCGACATCCCGCTCGGGGTGCTGGTGGTCGTGACCGGTGTGGCCGGCTCGGGCAAGAGCTCGCTCGTGCACGGGTCGCTCCCCGCCGGTGCCGGTGTCGTGTCGATCGACCAGGGTGCCATCCGCGGCTCGAGGCGCAGCAATCCGGCGACCTACACCGGGCTGCTCGACCCGATCCGCAAGGCGTTCGCCAAGGCCAACGGCGTGAAACCGGCCCTGTTCAGCGCCAATTCCGAGGGCGCCTGCCCCACCTGCAACGGCGCCGGGGTCGTCTACACCGACCTGGCCATGATGGCCGGCGTCGCCACCGTCTGCGAGGACTGCGAGGGGAAGCGGTACCAGGCGTCGGTGCTCGACCACCACCTCGGCGGCCGCGACATCAGCGAGGTGCTGGCGATGCCGGTGACCGAGGCCGAGGAGTTCTTCGGCGACGGCGAGGCGCACACGCCGGCCGCGCATGTCATCCTCGGCCGGCTCGCCGATGTCGGGCTCGGCTACCTCGGCCTCGGACAGCCGCTCACGACGCTGTCCGGCGGTGAGCGGCAGCGGCTGAAGCTGGCCACCCGTATGGCCGGGAAGGGGGGCGTCTACGTCCTCGACGAGCCGACCACCGGCCTCCACCTGGCCGACGTCGAGCAGTTGCTCGGCCTGCTCGACCAGCTCGTCGACGCCGGCACGTCGGTCATCATCGTCGAGCACCACCTGGCCGTCATGGCCCACGCCGACTGGATCATCGACCTGGGTCCCGGCGCCGGCCACGACGGCGGCCGGATCGTCTTCGAGGGCCCGCCCGCGGAGCTCGCCGCGGCCCGCTCCACCCTCACCGGCGAGTACCTGGCCGCTTATGTCGGGGCCTGACCGGTCAGAAACGGAGAAGTAACCGTCGCCGGGCCCCTCGTAACATGACGGCCATGGACCTCACCATTCACGGGAGCTTCCTCCCCCACGACGACCCGGACGCATCCCTGGCCTTCTACCGCGACCTCCTCGGTTTCGAGGTCCGCAACGACGTCGGCTACGGCGAGATGCGCTGGATCACGGTAGGACCCGCCGGGCAGCCGGGCACGTCGATCGTGCTGCATCCGCCGGCGGCCGATCCCGGCATCACCGACGACGAACGTCGCACCATCGCCGAGTTGATGGCCAAGGGTTGCTTCACCATGCTGACCCTGTCCACCCCCGACCTCGACGGCACCTTCGAGCAGCTGCAGGCGGGCGGAGCCGAGATCGTCCAAGAGCCGACCGACCAGCCGTACGGCATCCGCGACTGCGCGGTCCGCGATCCCGCCGGCACCCTGATCCGCATCAACCAGCAGGGTTGAGCGCTCGACGGTAACCGTCGAGCGCTGGCGGATGCCGCGGTGTACAGGCTCAGTACTCGCCTTTGATCACGAAGTACGAGCCCCGGATGGTCCCTGCGAGCTTCGACTTCTGGCGTGCGAATTTGAATGAATCCAACTCTGCGGGAATGTCCATACCTTCGGAGAGCTTGAACCCGACCGCACGCTTCGGACTCGGTCCGTCGAGTGTGTACAGGACGTTGATCGAGAGCCCGCTCTCGTAAAAGACGTAGGTCCAGCGGATGTTCTCGACCTGGAACGTCGTCGCCTCAAGCGCGGGCGACTCGATGACGATGTCCCGCTCCTCCTTCAGGATGCGGTGCACCAAGGCGATCTCTTTCTTCGCCTTGGTGGCAGGCTCGACGGTGAAGATGTGGTCGTACTTGTTTTTGAAGTAGCGAGCCTCGTTCGCCCGCAGGCCGGCCAGCGCAGCCACCACGGGTGACGACTCCAGGCCGACCGGGGACACGTTGACGAAATCCACGGAATAGCTCATTGGCGGGCAGTATAGGTCGCAGCACATTTACGCCGTTGGGTGAGATCGACGGCGAGGAGAACGGGTCCGGAAGCACCGACGTGCGTCCGACCCGGCGATCTGGGGCACGCGGGCTTGTCGCAGTGCCCTTGAGGTCTCCCCGAGGATCACCATCTCCCAGGCTGTGCCATCTGAACCGTAGGCTACCTAGGTGGGAGGGCTCCTGGCCACGGTGTTGCCGTTGGCGCTGGGCGCAGCGATCAGCCCGACCCTTTTCGCGCTAGAGGTGCTCGTGCTCTCCGGCCGTCGCCATCCGGTCAGCCGTGGCTGGGCCTTGGCAGGCGGTGCTGCCGCCATGCTGATTCTCTATACGGTGCTTGGATTGACCGTCCTCGAGCACGTCGTTCACCGCCGGGGTCACTCGGCGACCGACGCGGCGATTGATCTGGGAGCGGCGCTTCTCCTGGCGTTATTGGCGATTCGGGCACTTCGCCGGCACCCCACTGCGGCCGAGAGTCACAGCCGTACGACTTCCCGGATGGCCGATGGCTCCACGATCTCGTTCTGGGGTCTCGGGGCGTTCGCAATGCTCGTCAACTTCTCGACGCTGGTCCTCTTCCTGGCCGCCCTACACCAGATCTCCCATTCATCAGTCGATCTGGAGGAGAAGGCGGTGGTGGGAGTCATCTTGATGTTCATTACTTTGCTCCCGGTCCTCCTGCCCCTCCTGCTGGTGACGGCTCTCGGCCACAGAGCCGACCCGCTGTTATTGCACGTGAACGGATTCGTCAGTAGCCATGCACGACAGATCACGGCCGGAATCGAGATCCTCTTCTGCCTGCTGCTCCTGTTCAAAGGAATCGGCGAGCTACCCTGAATTAGGGGATGAGGGTGGTGATCGACCCGAGGAATGCTCATGCCCCTTGCAAGGCGGACCAGCGCAGTCATCGCTTCGGTGCTGGTAGGACTCATCTGGCTTGTGCCATCTGCTGCGGAAGCTGCTACACCGGCGACGTTGTTTGCGCCCAGCATTTGGGAAGTCACAGCGGCTGGTGCCGTGTATGGCCCTACGTTTCACGTGAACCGGTCACACCTCTCGACGCGGCCATGGTCGGGATGGCATCGACACCTGACGGAGGCGGGTACTGGCTGGCAGCTGCAGACGGCGGGGTGTTCTCGTTCGGAGACGTGTCGTTCTATGGATCCATGGCCGGCAAGTCGCTGCATCGGGCAGTAACAGGCATCGCCTCAACCCCGGATGGTCATGGCTACTGGCTGGTAGCTGCGGACGGCGGCGTGTTCTCGTTCGGCGATGCCCAATTCCACGGGTCGGCAGCCGGAATCCGACTGAGTGCACCGGTCGTCGGAATGGCCCCGACTCCCGACGGCGACGGATACTGGTTGGCCGCTGCCGATGGTGGAGTGTTCAGTTTCGGAAAGGCTCACTTTGCCGGTTCTGTGGCGGGAAGATCCTCAACGCGCCAATCGTGGCTATAACACCGACAGCGGATGGTTCCGGTTATTGGATGGACGGATCGGACGGTGGCGTCTTCACCTTCGGCGACGCCAGGTTCCTAGGAGCCTCACCGGGGCCGGTTGGATCGGTAGTCGGGCCGGTCATGCCCACTGCAGACGGTCTGGGGTACTGGATGGCGGCGACAGGCGAAGGGTGTTCGGGATTCGGTGATGCGGAACCATGTGTTTCTGAAGGGATGGGTTACGACGACTATCCGCCGGCAGTGGGGGCAGCATTCGCTGGCGGCTACAAGGTGCGGATTTGATCTCGAACCGATGGTGGGACGTCGAGTGGTGATTCTGGATTTCCCTGAAGTGCTGTCGGGGAATACCCGGTCGCCGCACGCAGGATCGTGTTCTCTGCACCGAGCTCCGGATCCTCTCCACCGGTCAGCGGGGAACGGCCCCGCCGCCGGTCACATGCGCCCCAGAAGGAAGTTCGCCACGGGCGTGGCCGGCGGAAAGGCCTCGGTCACGCCGGCGGCGAAGTAGCCCCCGTCCGTGACGAGGGTGATCCCGCTGATCTGCCCGGCGGCGGCGCTGCAGAGGAAGACGAGCGGGTAGGCCTGCTCCATGGGCGTCGATGCCTCCACGCCGACCTCACCGCGGTAGTCGGCGCCGAAGCCGAGCCACATCTCCTTGTTGGCCTGGGCCAGCGGGGTGTCCGTCGGGCCGGGGCAGATGGCGTTGATGCGGATGCCCTTCTTCATCAGGGGGAAGGCCTGGCTGGCGACATAGGCGCACATCGCCTGCTTGGTCGACAGGTAGTCGGCACCGCCGTTGGTGGCGATCCACTCCACCGCGCTGTCGAAGTCGGGAGTGTCCAGGTAGGTCTTGATGCGGGGCAGGTTGGCCTCCCAGCCGAGCCCGGCGGCCGAGGAGATGAAACCGATCGCCGATCCCCGCGGGAGCAGGTCGTCGGCCAGCAGGCGGTCGATCATGTGCCGGTGACCGATGAAGTTGATCTTCTCGATGTTGGGCGTGCCGTCGGCGACGCCGGCGCACGAGAACAGCGCATCGATCGGGCCGCCGCACTTTTCGAGGGCGGCATCGATCGACTCGCGCTCGGCCAGGTTCACATGGATGGCCGTGGCGCCCGGCAGCGTGATGTCGGCGAAGTCCATGACGACCACGTCGGCTCCCGCCGACTGCAGCAGCTCGGCCGTGGCCGCGCCCATGCCGGAGGCGCCACCGACGACGAGCGCCCTCTTTCCGTCGTAGCGAAATGCGTCGAACAGTGTCATGGGTGGTCCTCTCGTGGTAGTCCGGATCGTAGATGAAAAGGGAGAACTTCGGCATCGGGCAGGTCCGTCGGAACGCTGCGTGCCGTCGAACGACGACGACGACGGCCTGGCGGCCCCGAGTGCGTGCCGGTGGCAGACGGGCTCACTGGGCGGGGCCCCTCGGCACGTCCCGAAAGGCGACGTCCCGGTCGTTGGCGCGCTCCCGCGGCATCCCGAGGACGCGCTCACTGATCACGTTGCGGGCCATCTCCGTGGTCCCGCCGCCGATGGTCGACACGTGGCGCATCAGGAAGTCGGTCCCGCTGTCGACGATGGCGCCGTCGTCGTCTGACCACGTGCCGCCGTCGGCCCCGGCCACCTCGAACCCGATGGAGGTCGTCCGGGCCGACACCACGCCCGAGAACAGCCGGCCGATCGCCGCCGACTGGTCGCTCATGGCACCGGAGGTGATGCCGATCTCGAGCCGGCGCTGGAGCTGGTCGCCGACGAGCTGCAGCGTCCGGGCCTCGCCGACGAGATCACGCACACGTTCCGAGTCGAAGTGCCCGCTCTCACAGGCGATGGCCAGGACCGATTGGGCCCCGATCCCCGAGTAGGCCTTGCCGGCCGGAATTGTGACGTAGGGGGAGTTGTGGAGCATGCGCTCGTGGAACATCCACCGGATGCCCACGGACCAGCCGTCGTCGACGTCGCCCACGCGGTCGCTGTCGGGGACGATGACGTCGGTCAGGAACTCCTGGCAGAACTCCTTGGACCCGTTGAGCATCTCGATCCGGTGCACCTCGAGCCCGGCCTGGCGGATCGGCAGGATGAACACGGTCAGGCCCCGGTGCTTGGGCACGTCCCAATTCGTCCGGGCAAGGCACAGGCCCCAGTCCGACCACCAGGCGCCGGTGGTCCACACCTTCGACCCGTTCAGCACCCACTGGTCGCCGTCGCGGACCGCCGTCGTGAGCGCGCCGGCCACGTCGGAGCCGCCGCTGGGTTCGGAGAGGAACTGCATCCACAGCTCCTCGCCCTTGAGGATGGCCGGAATGTGCGCGCGCTTCTGCTCCTCCGTCCCGAAGTCCAGCAGGACGGTCGCGCACGGGGAGATGGTCGGGGTCTGGATGCGGGTCGGGTACTCGTAGCCGGTGAGCTCCTCGTTCAACGCCAGCTGGTGGGCAGGGGTCAGGCCCTGACCGCCGTACTCGGTCGGCATGCACACGCCGGCGAGGCCGGCGTCGTAGAGCCCGCGCTGCGATCTCGCGGTCCCGCGCCACCCCGGCCAGCTCCTCCTCGTCGGTGGCGCCGTGGGGGAAGAGCCCTCGCGAGTACGTCGCCTCCACCGGCTGCAGGTTTGCACCAATCCACGACCGGGCCTCACGACGGAAGGTCTCGACATCCACCCCGGTGTTCGCGCTCATGCCGCCCCCAGCCCTCGGTGGAAGCTGTCGGCGATCAGGCGGCGATGGTCGGCGGGAGTGCCGTACAGCGTGCGGTCCATGGTGTGGCGGCGCAGGTAGAGGTGGAGGTCATGGTCGAAGGTGAGGCCGATGCCGCCGTGGATCTGGACGCAGTCCTGGATGAGCTCGGAGCCGTACTGGCCGATGAAGGCCTTGGCCGCCCCGGCGAGTTCGGCGGCATCGGGCGCACCGGACGCCACGGCCTCGGCGGCGGCGTCGGCGATGGCGTGGCCCGCCTCCAACCACGATTTCATGTCGGCGAACCGGTGCTTCAGCTCCTGATAGGAGGCGAGCGGGCGGCCGAACGAGTAGCGGTCGAAGGCCCACTGGATGGTCATGTCGAGGGCGGTCTGCATGGCGCCGACCGATTCGGCCGCCGCCATCACCAGTGCCAACCGCAGCTGGTGGGCGGCATCGTCGGCGGCGGCACCGACCCCGCCGACCAGCGCCTCCCTCGGGACCCGTACCCCGTCGAAGGTGACCTGGCTGAACCGGCGGGTGAGGTCGACGGCGTGGAGGGGCTGCAACGAGATCCCGGGTGCATCCGTCGGCACGAGGACCTGGGTGAGCCCGGCCCCGGTCCGGCCGGTCACCAGCAGATGGGTCGCCGACGCCGCCGCCTCCACCGGGCGCTTGGTGCCGTGCACGACGAGCTCGGATCCTTTGTCCCGTATCTCCAGCGCCAGCTGCCCGACCTCGTCGTTGGGGCGGGGCTCGCCGTAACACCAGGAAGCCACCGAGGTGCCGGCCACCAGGCCGGCCAGCACGTCCCGGTGACCGCCGGCCGGGTCCGCGCTCAGTGCGGCGGCCACGATGTTGGCTGGTGACAGCGGGCCGGGGGCGGCGTGCCGGCCGAACTCGTGGGCGACGAGTGACAGGTCGACGAGGCCGCGGCCGCTGATCGACCCGCCGCCGTGCTCCTCGCCCACCAGCAGGGTGGTCCAGCCGAGCTCGGCCCCGCGCTGCCAGTACCGGGCGTCGAAGCCCACGGGGTCGTCGCGCAGCCGCCGGAGCTCCTCGACGGGCGCCTGTTCGTCGAGGAACCTGGCCGTCGTGTCGCGGAAGAACTCCTGCTCGGAGGTCAGGTTCAGCAGCACGGCCGGCTCCCGAACGGGCCCGGGCGGCGTGTCGCCGCTCCGGTGGTCATGCCCTCAGGCACTGGGCCACGCCAGCGACTTCGTCTCGAGGTACTGCTCGAAGCCGGCGATGCCGTTCTGCCGCCCGACGCCGCTCTGCTTGAAGCCGCCGAAGGGGACGTCGGCCCCGTACCAGATGCCGCCGTTGACGCCCACGGTGCCCGAGCGGATCCGCCTGGCCACGGCGAGGGCCCGCTCCTTCGAGGCCGAGGAGACGGCCCCGCTCAGGCCGTACGGGCTCTGATTGGCGATCCGCACGGCGTCGTCATCGTCCTCGAAGGGGATGACGACGAGCACCGGTCCGAAGATCTCCTCCTGGGCGATCGTCATGGCGTTGTCCACGTCGGTGAACATGGTGGGCTCGACGAACCAGCCCTTGGGCTGATCCGCCGGCCGGCCGCCGCCCACCGCCAGGGTGGCCCCCTCCCTGACGCCCGACTCGATGTAGCCCAGCACCCGCGTGCGCTGCTTCTCGCTGATGAGCGGCCCCATGATCACGTCGTCGCGCTGGGGATCGCCGTAGGGCACCATGGCCAGGTACGTCTTCAGCAGCTCGACGCCTTCCTCGTAGCGCGAACGGGGCAGCAGCATCCGGGTGGGGATGGCGCATCCCTGTCCGGCGTGCGAGCAGACGGCGAGTCCCATGAGCAGGTCCGAGGCGAAGTCGGCGTCGTCGAGCATGATGGCGGCCGACTTGCCGCCCAGCTCGAGGAACAGGCGCTTCATGGTGGCGGCGCCCTTCTCCATGATCCGCTTGCCCACCGCCGTGGAACCGGTGAACGAGATGAGGTCGACCTCGGACGACACGGTCAGCTCCTCGCCGACCAGGTGGTCCGAGGAGGTCACCACGTTGACCACCCCGGCCGGGATGTCCGTGCGCCCGGCGATCAGCCGTCCGAGGAAGGTGGCGTTCCACGGGGTGTCCGGTGCCGGCTTGAGGACCACGGTGTTGCCCGTGGCCAGCGCCTGGCCCAGCTTGCACAGCGTCACCTCGAACGGGAAGTTCCACGGGGTGATGGCCCCGACGACGCCCACGGGCTCCTTGACGACGAGCCGGGAATTGGTGCCGCCCCGGAAGTCGGCGGCGTCACCCAGGCTGGTCTCCCAGCCGAACTCGTCGATGAGCTTGGCCGGATAGCGGAGGGCGTCGCTCAGGGGGGCATCCAGCTGCGGCCCCCGCGTCAGCATCCGGGGGCATCCCACCTCGAGGACGAGCTGCTCCCGCAGCTGCTCCTGCTCCGCCTCGAGCGCCGCCTGCAGCTGCTCGAGGCAGCGCTGGCGGAAGGCGCCGTCGGTGGCCCAGCCGGTCTCGTCGAAGGCCCGGCGGGCCGCCCCGATGGCCCGCTGCATGTCGGCCGCCGAGGCGTCGGCGACCTGGCCGAGCACCTCCTCGGTGGCCGGGTTGACGTTGTCGAAGGTCCGCCCGGACGCCGCCCCCACCAGGTCGCCGTCGATCAACATGTTGGGTTCAGGGTCGATCTTCACGGTGTCGTCCATGGGCCTCCCCCCGACGTCGGCCTCTGGGGCACTCGGTGGTACTCACGTTATTTTGCAGAGAGAATACCGTTTTCTCGTAACCGTGCAACCCGGGGGGACGGGCTCGCGGGGCGGGGAGCCGCCCGGGCTATCCGTGCGGCGCGGCGTCCGGCCACGGCGGCCGCGAGGTGGGGAACCGGTGGGTGGTCAGCTCGAGGAGCTGGCCGTCCGGGTCCCTGATCATGACCCCGAACCCGCCCATGTCGGTGTCCGCGAGGATCTCGCCGCCGTTGGGAACCACTTTCTCCAGCGACGCCGGGATGTCGGCGACCGCGATCGACAGGTGGGTCAGGCCGAGGTCGTTCATCACCCGCGGTGGCACCGGGCGTGCCGGGGCGTCGGCGAAATGGATGAGCTCGAGGACGGAGCGCCCGAGGACCAGGTAGACGGCCGTCGTGCCCAGTGGCGGCGTCAGCTGCAGCAGCTTGGCGGCCACGCCGTCGGGCACGTCGAGGTCGTACCAGTTCCTGAACCCGAGGGCGTCCTCGTAGAACCGCCGCGAACGCTCGAGATCGCTGACGCAGATACCGACATGGTTGAGCGACGCTCCGCCACCCTGGTCGTCCTCGGCCACTTCCTCCACCTTCCTCTCAGCCCGCGGCGTCGTACCCCGACGGGGGCTGCTCCAGGATGACCGTCTTCGTCTCGAGGAACGGGAGCAACCCCTCGGTGCCCCCCTCGCGACCGATGCCCGACTGCTTGAACCCGCCGAAGGCGATGGAGAAGTCGGTGCGGAACGAGTTGTGGCCGACGGTGCCGCTCCGGAGCTGACCGGCTACCTCTCGGGCCCGGTCGGTGTCGCCGGTGAACACCGAGGCGTTCAGCCCGTAGATGGTGTCGTTGGCGATGGTCACCGCGTCCTGCTCGTCCTCGGCGGGGATCACGCTGATCACCGGGCCGAAGATCTCCTCCCGGGCGATCGTCGAGGAGTTCTTGACGTCGCCGAAGACGGTCGGTTCCACGAACCAGCCCTTATCGAGGTGGGCGGGCCGCCCGCCACCGGTGGCCAGCGTGGCCCCCTCGGCCACGCCCTTCTCGATGTAGCCGAGCACCCGGTCGCGCTGCCGGCTGACGGCCAGCGGCCCCATCTGCGATGCCGGATCGAACTGGTTGCCCACCCGGACCTGGGAGAACACGTCGGCAAGGGCCTCGACCAGCTCGTCGTGGCGGTACTTGGACACCACGATCCGGGTCAGCGAGGAGCAGACCTGCCCGCTCAACATGCACTCGGCCTGGGCCAACGTCTTGGCCGTCGCGGACAGGTCGGCGTCGTCGAGCACCACGGCGGCCGACTTTCCCCCCAGCTCGAGCGTGCAGCGGGCGATCCGCTCGCCGCAGATGGACGCGATCCGCCGTCCGGCCGCGGTGGAGCCCGTGAACGTGATCTTGTCGACGCGCCCGTCCCGCACCAGCAGCTCCGACACCTCCCGGCCGGCGGTCACGACGTTGAGCACGCCCGGTGGCAGTCCGATCTGCTCGGCGACCTCGGCCACCAGGTACCCCTCGCCGGGCGCCTCCGGTGAGGACTTCAGGATCACGGTGCAGCCGGCGATGAGGGCAGGGGCGATCTTGTAGCTGATGAGGCTGAGCGGACCGTTCCACGGGATGATGGCCCCCACCACACCGACGGGCTCCCTCACCACCAAGCCGAAGCCGGGCATGCTCGGCTGCGCCACCGTCTCCCACTCGAACGTGTCGGCGAGGCCGGCATAGAAGTCGAAGGTGCCGGCCGCCCCGCCGCCGGCCGCCTGCGCGATCCGGTGGAGGACGCCGGACTCGCGCGGCCAGATCTGACCGATCTCCTCGGCCCGGGCCGCCAGCCCGGCGCCGAGGGCCCGAAGGTACCCGGCCCGCTCGGCATGGGTCATCCGTGGCCAGGGCCCGTCGTCGAAGGCGTGGCGGGCCGCGTCGACGGCCCTGGCCATGTCGGCCTCGCGGGCCTCGGCGACGGTGAAGAACGGCTCCTCGGTTCCCGAGTCGACGACCTCGATGGTGGCGTCCGTGGTCGGGACCACCCATTGGCCGCCGATGAACAGCCGGTCGGCGTGGCGTAGCGGTGAGGTGGTGTCATTGGTCACGGACATGGGAGCTCCTCTGCTGCATCTGTCGATTCGACCGGTGAGGCCTGCGGGACCGGCGCGCCGACACCTACGACCGGCCTATCACGTTCTCGGCGTAGCCCCGCAGGGCGGCGGCGAGGTCGCCCTGGAAGAGGGCGGCGGGGACGACCACCCGGGTCACCCCCAGCGACCCGAGCGCCCGGACCTCGGCCAGTGCGTCGCCGGGGTCGACGCAGTAGCTGCTGACGGTGACCTCGACGGACGACGGATCGCGGCCGGCGTCCTCGGCCGCACGCCGCACGGTGTCGACGAGGGACGGGAGCTGGTCGCGGTCGACGCCGAAGGGGAAGAATCCGTCGCCGATGCGGCCGGCCCGCCGGGCGGCCACCTGGCTGTGGCCCCCGATGTGGATCGGGACGGCACCTCCGGGAGGCTGGGGTCGCAGGAAGACGTCCTCGAAGCGCACCGTCGAGCCCGAGTAGCTGGCCCGCTCCTGTGACCACAGGGCCCGCATGGCCGCGATCGACTCCTCGGCGCGGACCCCCCGGCCCTCGAACGGGATGCCGAGCGCCTCGAACTCCTCCCGCATCCAGCCCAGGCCGACGCCGAGGATGACCCGGCCGGAGGAGAGGCAGTCGAGGGTGGCCAGCTCCTTGGCCAGCACCAGCGGGTTGCGCTCGGGGAGGATGAGGATGCCGGTGGCGAGCCGGATCGTCGACGTCTCCCTGGCCACGTAGGCCAGCCAGATGAGGGGATCGGGGAAGGGGGCGTCCTCACCCGACGGCAGGCGTCCGGACGGGTCGTAGGGGTACTTCGACTCGTAGCCGGACGGCACCACGACGTGGTCGACCGTCCAGACGGACTCGAACCCCGCCCGCTCGGCCGCCGCCACCAGTGCACATGCCTCGTCGGGCTGGGCGAACCGCCTGATGTTGGCGAAGGCGATGCCGAACTTCATGTTGCCCACTTGTGGACCCTCCCGGGTGAGGTGTGGCGGTGGCGCCGGCCGGGCGTACCGTCCGGCGAAGGTGGCTACACGATCCGGCAGCGCAGCCGGAGGTGCTTGATCCCGCCGTTGACGGCCGAATTCAGCCGTTCGGGCGGGGCCACCACGTCGAACGACTCCAGGCGGACGAGGAGGTGCCGGAACAGCGACTCCAGCTCGACGCGGGCCAGGTGCGCGCCCATGCAGAAATGGGTTCCGGACCCGAAGGCGAGATGGTGGTTGGGCTTGCGGTCGACCTTGAACCCGAACGGGTCGGCGAACACGTCCTCGTCGCGGTTGGCCGAGGCGAAGAACAGCGCCACCCGGTCGCCCTGGCTGATCTTCTCGCCCCGCACCTCACAGTCCTCGGTGGCCGTGCGGGTGAAATGGATGATCGGGCTGACCCATCGCAGGATCTCCTCCACCGCCGTGGTGAGGAGCTCGGGCTCCCGGCGCAGGCGCTCCCACTCCTCAGGGTGTTCGTGGAAGGCGAGCAGGCCCCCGCTGATGGCGTTGCGGGTGGTCTCGTTGCCGGCCTCGACGATGAGCTCGCAGTAGTTCAGCAGCTGCTCGGCCGTGAGCGGCTCGCCGTCGATCTCCGACTCGAGGAGCTGGCTGACGATGTCCTCGCCCGGTTGGCGCCGCCGGTCGTCGATGAGCGACTGGAGGTAGCCGTGGAGCTCGCCCCGGGCGCGCCGGATCGTCTGGCCGGGGGACTCTCCCGGTCGCCGGAACTCGGGATCGTCCTTGCCGATGATCTCGTTGGTCCACCGGAAGAGGAGCTGCCAGTCGTCGCGGGGGACGCCGAGGATCCACGAGATGACGCCGATCGGCAACGGCGCGGCCACGCGCTCGACGAAGTCGAACTCGCCGTCGCCGCCGGTGGCCGCCAGCTCGTCGAGGACATCGACCGCGATGAGGTCGATCTCCTGGCGGCGGGACCGGATGGCCTTCGGGGTGAAGCGCGGCATGGCGGCTCGCCGCAGCGGTCCGTGTCGTGGGGGATCGAGGGTCACCACCATCTCGATGGGCTGGCTGGGAGCCCCCGCCCTGCCGAGGACGAGCCCGTGGGCACTGGAGAAGCGCTCCGGCTGTGCCGCCAGCTCCACGATGTCGGCGTGCCTGGTGATGGCCCAGAACGGCTCGTAGCCGTCCGGTTCCAGATAGGCCACCGGTGCCTCGTCCCGCAGCCGGGCCCAGACCGCGTGGGGGTAGCCGTTCTGTGCGAACCGGCTGGGTTCGACCAGGTCGAGAGGGTCGATGGCGGTGGGAAGCTGTGGTGGGGACTGCATCGGGTACCTGTCCTCCGTCGTTGGATGAGCCCTCGTCCCTGCGCTGGCCCGTCGGTGTGGCTCAGCCGATCGGCGTGAACTCGAGGTGGAGCTCCTCCAGCCCCCGGAGCATCCAGGTGGGCGAGTACGACCACCGGCGGGCGCCCGGCGGACCGTGGTGGGCCTCGGAGATGCGGATGTCCTCCGTCCGGTCGAGCCACCGCTGCAGGGAGACGTTGGCCTCCGCCCGGGCCAGAGGTGCACCGGCACAGGTGTGGATGCCGTGGCCGAAGGCGATGTGCTGGCGGCCGTTGCGGCGGTCGAGGCGCAGCTCGTCGGGGTCCTCGAACTCGCGGGGGTCGCGGTTGGCGGCCCCGGGCAGCACCATGACCGTGCTGCCGGCCGGGACGGCGGTCTCCCCGATGGTGGTCGGCACCCGCGACAACCGGAAGGTCCCCTTGATGGGGCTCTCGAGCCGCAGCATCTCCTCGATGAAGGCAGGGACCAGTCCGCGGTCGTCGCGGAGCTGCTGCTGGAGCTCGGGGCGGTCGCCCAGGGTCTGGAGCATGGTGCTGAGCAGGCGGGCCGTGGTCTCCTGGCCCGCCGCGAACAGGTTGGCGGCGATCCGCATGACGTCGTCGACCGGCGGCAGGGACCCGTCGGGGAAGGTGGCCGTGGCCAGACCGGTCATGACGTCGTCCCGGGGCGCCCGGCGGCACTCCTCGATGTAGGCCGTGAACTGCTCGTAGAGGTAGGCCAGCGGGCTGTGCTCGACCGAGAGGTGCTCCCGGTGCATCAGCTCCTCGAGGAATCGGGCGTGGTCGGCCTCGGGCACGCCCAGCAGGTCAGCGATCACGAGCAGGGTGTAGGGGCCCGCGTACTGGCTGACGAATTCGCACTCGCCCTTGGCGTGGAACTCGTCGATCTGGCGATCGGCCAGCACCAGCATGAACTCCTCGTTCTCCTTCAGCCGCTTGGGCGTGATCAGCCGCATGAGCAGCCCCCGCTGCGCGGTGTGCTTGGGAGGGTCGAAGGTGGGCAGTTGATCGCCGAAGGGCAGCTGGTCGCGGGAGGCCTCGATGATCTCGGTGATGTCGTCGCCCTCGAGCGGCACCGGGAATTTGGCGAAGGGGCCGATGGCCGACACACAGTTGGAGAAGGTCGCCTGGTCGTGGTAGGTGGCGATGGCCTCGTCGTAGCCGGTCACCATGAAGACGTGGCGGTGCGACTCCCGGGTGACCGGGCACCGGGAGCGGAGGTGTTCCCAGTACGGGTACGGATCCTCGGCGAGGGCCTCGGAGCGGAAGTAGTCGAGGGCGTCGAGGTCGGTGTCGCTCACTGGAGCTCCAGGCGGGTTCGGGTTGATTACGCGCTTTGCAGGATAGGAGAGTAGCGTATTCGCGGCAACGGTTCCGGCTGCCCGGACCGGCGGAGGAGGTCGATCGTCACGTGGGTGCAATCCGGAGGAATCGGCCGCTGACCAGCACTCTCAGCGCAGGTGCGGCGCGGCCTGCCGGATCGACCGGGGGAGAACGGCACCTACGGTCGGGCGCTGCGGTCGCCGGCCGGACCGCCCTGACGGGGGTGAAGCGTTGACGGACGGTGAGCTCACCGGGCGGGTGGCGGTCGTCACCGGTGGTGCCGGCGGCATCGGCCGCGCCACCGCGGAACTGTTCGTCGCCCAGGGTGCCATGGTCGTCATCGCCGACGTGGACGCCGTGCGGGGCGAGGCGCTGGCGGCGTCTCTGGGCGATGCGGCCGCCTTCAGGCAGACCGACGTCGCCGATGCCGACGCCGTCGCGGCAGCTGGTCGAGTTCGCCGTCGGGCACTTCGGCGGGCTCCACGTCATGTTCAACAACGCCGGCATCTCCAGCTCGTTCCGGCGGCTCCTGCAGAACGACCTCCGCGACTTCGAGCGGGTGATGGCCGTGAACCTCTTCGGGGTCATGGTCGGCAGCCGGTGCGCGGCCCGGCACATGGCCGAGCACGGTGGTGGCTCGATCGTGAACACGACATCGATGGGCGCACTGACCGGGGGCCCGTTGCCCCTCGTGTACCGCACATCCAAGGCGGCCGTCATCCAGTTCAGCCGGTCGATCGCCTCGGACCTGGCCGAGTTCGACATCCGCGTGAACTGCATCGCACCCGGCCATATCGACACGGGGATCACCAACTACGACCTCGGCCCGGTCATCAAACTGTCCCAGCCCCTGCAGCGCCGGGGCACACCTGCCGACGTCGCCAACGCCGTCCTCTTTCTGGCCGGCGAGCGCTCGGCCCAGATCACCGGGATCGTCGTGCCGGTGGACGGCGGCACCGCCGCCGGCCCGTCCATCGACCAGACCCAGCTGCTGCTCGCGAACAACCAGGGAGGTGGAGATGCCGGCTGACCTGGCGATCCGGGGAGGAACGGTCGTCGACGGGAGCGGCGCCCCAGGCCATGTGGCCGACGTGACCATCAAGGACGGCGTGATCCAAGAGATCGGGCCGAACCTGTCTGGCGCACAGGAGGTCGACGCGTCGGGCTGCGTCGTCGCCCCCGGGTTCATCGACATCCACACCCACTACGACGCCCAGGTGTTCTGGGACCCGGCCCTCCGGCCCTCCTCGTACCACGGGGTCACCACCGTGGTCGCCGGCAACTGCGGTTTCACCATCGCCCCCACCCGGCCCGAGCACCACGACGTCATCGTGCAGACGCTCGAGAACGTCGAGGACATGGATGCGGCCACGCTGACCGCGGGCATCGTGTGGGAGTTCGGCACCCACCCCGAGTACATGGAGCTGGTCCGACGGCGCGGCACGGTGCTCAATTTCGCGTGCTACGTCGGCCACAGCTCGATCCGGCTGTACGTGATGGGTGACGCTGCCTACGAGCGGGCGGCGACGCCCGAGGAGACCGACCGGATGTGCCGGCTGGTGGTGGAGGCGATCGACGCCGGGGCGGCCGGGTTCTCGACCAGCTTCGCCTACACGCACCGCGGCATGGACGGGCTGCCCGTCCCGAGCAGGTTCGCCGATCGCGACGAGGTCGAGGCGCTCTTTCTGGCGGCCGGGAGCACCGGCAAGGGCGTGGTGCTGGCAACGGCCGGGGAGCAGTGCACGTACGCCGACATGTACGAGCTCCAGCCCCGGATCGGGCGGCCGTTCACCTACCCGCTGTTCGCCCTGGCCGACGGGCGCCACCAGCCCCAGCTCGACCTGCACGAGCAGGCGGTGGCGAGCGGCGCCCAGGTGTGGCCCCAGGTCACGCCCCGGCCGCTCACCATGCAGTTCACGATGGAGAGCCCGTTCAGCCTCAATGTGGGCAAGGTGTTCGCCGAGCTCATGGACGGTGACCGCGACGCCCGGATCGCGGCCTACCGCGATCCGGCCTGGCGGGCCCGGGCGGCCGCCGACCTGGCCCAGGCCACCATGAAGCCGCGCTGGGAGACCTGCGAGGTCTCGGAGTCCGAGCGGTTCCCGGAGCTGGAGGGCCGCCGCGTCGACGAGCTGGCCCGGGAGCGCGGCTGCGATCCGCTCGACGTCATCTGTGAGCTGGCCGTCGAGGAGGACCTCGCCACCCGGTTCCGCATCTACATCGCCAACGACGAGCCGGACAGCGTGCGCAACCTGCTCACCCACGACCAGGTCGTGCTCGGCCTGTCCGACGCCGGCGCGCACGTGGGGCAGCTGTGCGACGTGCCGCTGCCGACCGATCTCCTCGGAACCTGGGTGCGCGACCGCGGGATCATGCCGGTCGAGGCGGCCGTCCGGAAGCTGACTGGTGAGTCGGCCGACATCTTCGGGTTCGAGCGGCGCGGCTATCTCCGCGAGGGCCACTGGGCCGATGTGTGCGTGTTCGACCCGGCCACGGTGGCGCCGGGCCCGACGAAGCGGCTCCGGGACTTCCCCGCGGGCGGTGAGCGGCTCACGGCCGAGGAGCCGAGCGGTGTCCGCCACGTGCTTGTCAACGGCACCCCGATCCGCCTCGACGGCGTGCAGCTCAACGGTGTCGACCGGCGACCCGGGATGCGGCCCGAGGTCGGCTGAGGGGCGCCCGGGGTGCGGTCCGGCAACGCGGCCCCGGACCGGGCCGCGCCGGCATCCGGTCCTCGGGTCAGCTCCCGAAGCAGCCCCCGAGGAACGCATCCAGTGCGGCCAGGTTGGGGTTGACCTCGAGCCGGCCGGTCCCGCTCCTGGCGATGTCGAGGGACGGGCAGAAGACGTCGAGGCCGCCACAGAAGAAATGGGGTGAGCCCTTCACGCCGCGCTCGCCTGCCTTCGTCCCAGTCGTCCGTGATCGAACGCTTATCGAGGGTGGTGGCCGGATCGACGCCGTGCCGCCGGGCGACGTCGGCGAGGACGTCGGGTCGGGAGATGTCGAGATTCTCTTCGAACAGCGCGTCGCGCAGCGCGAAGCTGACGGCTTCACCCACCCCGGGGATCGGGAGAAGGCCGCGTGGGCGACGGCCAGCGCCGGTAGCGAGGTGGTGGGGAAGTGGCCGGCATCGAAGCCGGCGAAGAGCTCGGGGGCGACCTGCGTCCTCAGATCGTGGACGTGATGAGCGGTGGTGGCGGCGTCCAGCGGTGCGCCGTTGACGAGCTCCAGCGGCCATGCCCGAATCCGGAGCACCACGTCCTCCCGTCCCAGAAGACGCCGGCGATCGGCGACGCAGCGGAGTCCGACGTGTGCAAACGGGCACCAGATGTCGGCGAAGACCTCGATCTCCTTCACGAACGGAGCCTACGGCCGAGCGGCAGGCGCGCCACGCGGGCAGGACCCGCCGGTGCCGGCGGTCGATCGCTTCGACCGCCAGGCCGTCAACGACCACCATGAGAGCCCCGAGGCCACGCTGGCCACGGAATGGAACGAACCGATCGAGAGGATCCCACCCGCGTGATGGTGGGGCCCGAGCGCCCGGTTCGCCTCGACCGGGGAATGGCCCAGTGGGCCCGGTCGGGCCCGCGGACGGGCCCGGACCGGGAACCGCTGGTTCAGGGGGTGACGAGGGTCGGCCGTCCCCGACGTGCCGGAAAGGGATACTGGGCAGGTGCTCCTCATCGATGCTGCGAACGTGATCGGGTCCCGGCCGGACGGTTGGTGGCGGGATCGTCCGGGTGCTGCCCGAACCTTCGTTGATCGGGTGCGCGCCGCGGTGGGAACAGGCCGACTCACGGGTCCTGTGGTCGTGGTTCTCGAAGGGGCCGCTCGTGGCGGCGTCGGGGTGGGGACGGCCGACGACGTGACCGTGGTGCATGCGGCCGGCAGTGGTGACGACACCCTCCTCGCGGTCACTGGCGAGGCATCTGGCCAGGTGACACTGGTGTCGGCGGATCGGGCGCTGTGCCGGCAAGCCCAGGACCTGGGAGCAGAGGTGGCCCGGCCCGGGTGGCTCATCGACCGACTCGACGACGGGTCCGGATGATGAGCACCCGATTCCTACATGTGTGGTGCGTGGGACTCAGTTCACTGTCGCCGCCACGAGGCGCGACACGCTCCAGGGCATGAGGCCGTCCGTCCTGCCCGAGAAGTACCGGTCGACGAGATCATCGCGACGGGGATGGTCTGAGACATCGAGACCGCAGCGTCGGACGACCGCCTCTGCTTCGACGGGTGACCACCCGGGTCGCAACGGTTCACCGACCTTCGATGCCAGCGGTAGGAATCCCGACCGGAACTCCCGACCGGGATCGTCCAGGTACGGCGCCGCCAGCCCGTACTCGAAGACCACCTCCGAGCCGGGGCGGCAGGCGGCGATCGTCCGCAGCGTGGCCTCGACGGCGCTGAGGGTCAGATAGGGGATGACGCCCAGCCACGAGAACATCGTCGGCTGCTGCCAGTCGAATCCGGCCGCGTCGAGTCCCGCGTCCAACGGTTCCACCTCGAAATCGACCGGAGCGAAGACCTGGTCGTCGCTGGATGCAAGTCCCAATTCGCGCGATGCGGGCGCGCTTCCATGCCTGCGATGCCGGATGATCGACTTCGAACATGCGCAGTGGTCCGAGGAGATCGGGACGCCGCCAACGGAACGAGTCGAGGCCGGCACCCAGCAACACGTACTGTCGGAACTCGCCCAGCTCGAGGCGGTCCTCCGCATAGCGTGAACGAACGGCCATGGCAGCCCGGAGCTGACGGCGCAGCTCGACAGAATGACGGCTGTCACTCGAGTGCCGCGATCTCGCGCCACGAAGGGCCGACGAGTTCCAGCGCGATGGGGTCGTCCAGGATCAACGGGGGCGCATCCTCCAACGCATGTCTTCCGCGCGCCACGGCGGCCATGATGGCGGTGCGACTCGGGGTGGCTTCCACTCGGGCATCATTGCCCACCGGCACGTTCGTGCCGGACGCCGGAGTGGCCACGCAGGGACCAGGGCGCTACCTCCGAGCTCAGCGACCGCTACGCCATCCCTTGGCAGCTCGGCGGGCCCGGTGGTTACCGTCTCGGCTCGTACCGCATCGCCACTGCCCCCGAACCGAACTCCAACTGGCTCACGAGCCTCAAGTCGACATAGTTCGACAGCCCCGCGAACAACGTCGGCCCGTGGCCCGCGAGCCTGGGATGGACCACGAACTCGTATTCGTCGATCAGTCCCAGCTCCGTCAGCGCCTGTGGGAGCTTCACGCCCCCCACGAACAGTCCCGTGCCTGACTCCTGCTTGAGGTGCTGCACGGCGTTGCCCAGATCCCCGCGCACGAGTTCCGCGTTCCAATCGACCTGTTCCAGGGTGCTCGACACGACGTACTTCTTTGCCGCGTTGATCGTCTGGGCGAAGGGCTCCATCCAATCAGGTCTCGTCCCCGCCGGCGCCGGCGACCGCCATGCTGCTTCCATCATTTGGTACGTCACCCGGCCGAAGAGAAGGGCATCGGCTTGGCTGAGGTTCTCGACCGCGTGACGATGCAGGTCTTCGTCCGCGGGGATTCCTCGATGGTCGCAACACCCGTCCAATGTGACGTTGATGGAGTACCGGAGGGGGCCCATTTCGCTAGGGTACCGCCGACGGGGTGCATCGCCGATGGGTCGCCCGAACCGCACCGCGGTTACCGCCCTCCGGAACTAGCGTGCCGGGTGGCAGTGGGCCGTAGCGGGCGCCCAGCTCACCGCAGGCGGGCCCAGAGGCCGGCATGAACCCGGTGATCTTCCGAGGATGCAACAGCCAGGGAACGGGGTCGACCATGAAGACCGTCGAGCGGGAGCTGCAGGTGCGGAGGTTCGTCGACGAGGTCTGGAACGGCCGAAATTACGAAGCGGCCGCTGATCTCTACGCCGAGGACTACGCCAATGCGTTCGGGACGGGACCCTCGGCCAGAATCGAGCCGATCCGCCGCTACCACGATGCGTTTCCCGATCTCCGCCTCGACGTCGAGGAGCTGATCGTGGCTGGCGATACGGTCGTCCTCAGGCTCACGTTCCGCGGTACCGACACGGGGGGGTACGTGGGCCGGGCCGCTACCGGACGGTCCGTCGAGGAGTGGGTGGTCAACATCATGCACTTCGAAGGGGACAAGGTCGCGAGCGAGTGGATCGGGGCCGACAAGCTCGGCCTGTTCATCCAGCTGGGCGTCCTGGACGACCCGTGGCCCGGCTAGTCGTCGAGCAGGGCGCACCGACCAAGGGAGCCTGCACGCCGCCGACCACCGGGTCAGCCTGGTGGTACTTCGGGGGATGTGCTGCCGGCGCCGTTGCGGAATGATTGAGGGACGTTCGTCTGACGGCGAGGCTCTCAGGGAGCCTGGTCCCCGCCGTGGCGTGGCATGCAGAACGCCGCCATCTTGAGATCTGAGGAGCCATCCATGACCCCGAACCGGCAGCCGGCGCACGATGTGACGGACACCCCTGGTGACCTCTTCTCACCGGAGGAGACCGTCACCCACTTTCTCACGGCCATGCAGCAGGGGGATGTGGATGCGGCCATTGCACTCGTCGACGACGACATCGTCTACTCCAACGTGTCACTCCCGACGATCCGCGGGAAAGACCGCTTCCGCCGGGCAGCGGAGGCCTACTACCGCCGTGGTCTCGCCTTCGAGGTTGTCGTGCACCGGATTGCGGCCAGTGGATCGTCGGTCCTGACCGAGCGGACCGACGCGGTCATGTTCGGCCCGTTCCGGATGCAGTTCTGGGTGTGCGGTGTCTTCGAGGTCGAGAGGGGGCGAGTCACCCTCTGGCGCGACTATTTCGACTGGCGCAGCACCACCCTCGCCGCGTTCCGAGGATTGGCCGGCGTCCTCGTTCCCTCGCTCCGCGCCAGGTTCCCCGACGCCGGCTAACCGTCGGGCGGGATGCCCGTCCGACGCCGGACTGCAGGTGGGGCCTCCACTCCGTGCGCTCGGAGACCGAGGACGGACGCATGTACGGTCGCTGGCCGGCCGGACGTAGCGTGGGCCCATGCGCTTCGCTTTCAAGACCTCGCCGCAGGACACGACCTGGGCCGACATGCTCGCCGTGTGGAAGGTGGCCGACGACATCGAGCTGTTCGAGTCGGGCTGGACCTTCGACCACTTCTACCCGATCTTTTCCGACAGCACCGGCCCCTGCATGGAGGGCTGGATCACCCTGACGGCGCTGGCCCAGGCGACCACCCGCCTGCGCATGGGGACGCTGGTGACCGGCATCCATTATCGCCACCCGGCGATTCTCGCCAACATGGCGACCACCCTCGACATCGTTTCCGGCGGCCGTCTGGAGCTCGGGATCGGGGCCGGGTGGAACGAGGAGGAGTCGGGGGCCTACGGGATCGAGTTGGGCACGCCGGCCCAGCGCAGCGACCGCTTCGAGGAGGCGTGCGAGGTGATCGTCGGGCTCCTCACGCAGGAGACGACGACCTTCAAGGGCCAGTACTACCAGCTCAGCGACGCCCGCAACGAGCCCAAGCCGGTCCAGCGCCCCCACCCGCCGATCTGCATCGGAGGCAGCGGTGAGAAAAGGACGCTGCGCACCGCAGCCCGATTCGCCCAGCACTGGAACTTCGTGGGTGGCACGCCGGAGGAGTTCGCCCGCAAGCGTGACATCCTCCATCAGCACTGCGAGGACCTCGGCCGCGACCCGAAAGAGATCCTCCTCTCCAGCCACGTCATCTTCGCCGGCGACCCGAAGGCCACCGCCGAGCAGGCCGCCGCACTGGCCGAGGTCGGCGTCGAGCTGGGCATCGTCTACCTCCGACCGCCCCTGGATCCCGGAGTACTCGAGCCGCTGGCCACGCTGTTGAGCGAGCTCTCGCGCTGAGAGCCGTACGACGCGGGTTCACTCCCCAAGGGGGCGGGGGGTATGCCCTCGCAGGCCACCTCCGGCGCACGGGGCAGCGCGGACGTGGAGCCCGGTGCGGTGCGGTGTCGGCTGCCTACCCTGGGGAGTGCGGTGGGGTGCATCTGAGAACCCGACTCCCTCTTTTATCCAGGAGGATCCAATGACCCAGAACTCCGACACTGGCCGAGTCGCCGTCATCACCGGAGCCTCATCCGGTATCGGTGAGGCCACCGCCCGGGCGCTGACTGATCGAGGTCTCCGGGTCGCGCTCTTGGCCCGCCGGGCCGACCGCATCCGGGCGTTGGCCGATGAACTCGGCGATGGTGCGCTCGCCATCCAGGCCGATGTCACCGATGGCGGTTCCCTCGTTGCGGCGGCCGAGCAGGTCAAGGACACATTCGGCGGGACCGACGTTCTGGTGAACAACGCCGGGATCATGCTGCTGGCTCCGTTCACCGGAGACCACCACGAGGACCACCGGCGGATGATCGAGACCAACCTGATCGGCGCCATGAACGTGACCGAGACGTTCCTCGGTCAGCTCCGGGACAGCCACGGAGATCTGGTGAACCTCTCATCGGTGGCCGGGCGCACGGCCAGGCCCGGCAACGCTGTCTACGCCGCGACGAAGTGGGGAATGAACGGATGGTCGGAGGGGCTCCGTCAGGAGTTGCATCCCGAGATCCGTGTGATCGTCATCGAACCCGGAGCCGTCGCCACCGAGCTGACCGACCACATCAACGATCCAGCGGCCAAGCACGCGGCCCAACAGATGTACGAGCAGATGGCGATCACGGCAGAGGACATTGCCGACATCATCGCATTCGCCGTGACGCGCCCTTACCGCGTCACACTCAACGAGATCCTCGTGCGACCGACGGTTCAACCGTAAGCAAGGAGGCCGACGCGGCTTCTGTCCAACGAAAATCGGAAGGTGGACCGGATGGAAACCATCATCCTGAACAACGGGATCGAGATGCCTGCGATCGGACTCGGCGTCTTCCAGACGCCTCCCGACGAGACTCGCGACGCCGTTCGAACGGCACTCGACTCCGGGTACCGCCTGATCGACACTGCGGCGGCGTACGGCAACGAGCGGCAGGTCGGCGACGCAGTCGCGGCACGGGCCTGGAGAGGTCAGAGGTCTTCTTGGAGACCAAAGTGTGGATCAGCGACTACGGCTACGACGAGACTCTGCATGGGTTCGAGAAGAGCGCCCGCAAGCTCGATGTCGACCAGATCGATCTGCTGATCCTGCATCAACCACTTCCGTCATCGTTCGACCGGACCTTGGAGGCGTACCGGGCGCTGGAGACCCTCCTTGCCGACGGCAACGTCCGTTCCATCGGGGTGAGCAACTTCATGGTCGAGCACCTCACGGCGCCTGCTCGAGCGCGCCAAGGTTGTGCCGGCGGTCAATCAGATCGAATGCCATCCCTACTTCGCCCAGCGGGAGGTGCAGGAGTTCAACGCCGCCAATGGCATCCTCACCCAGGCGTGGTCGCCGATCGGCGGCATCACCTTCTACCGCGACGGCAACCACACCAGCACCCTCGACGACCCGGTCATCAACGGCATCGCCACCTCGCATGGGAAAACCCCGGCCCAGGTCATGCTGCGGTGGGGCCTGCAGCAGGGACGCTCGGTGATCCCGAAGTCCACCAAGCCCAGCCGCATAGCGGAGAACATCGACGTCTTCGACTTCGACCTGACCGCCGACGAGATCATCGCGATCGACGGTCTGGACACCGGCCGTCGCGGCGGCCCCGAGCCGGACGTCATCACCCTCGAGGCCTTCGGCCGCGAGATCCCGGAGGCCTGACAGGGCGCCGTGTCCCACGGTGCCGGATTGGTGGCGGTGATCGCCCGAGACCAGACGGCCACATCGGTCGGCAGCGGTAACCTCGGCACCGTGCAAGATACCCCTCAGTACAAGCTGCGCGTTCCCCGGAGTCCGCGTTCGATGCGACCATCGGATTGATCGTTCACGAGAGCGACGAGATCGACCGGTGCTCCGGCTACCTCCCGGTCTGTCCGCAGGTTTGCCAGCCTCTCGGCATGATCCACGGCGGCGTCTACGCCGCCATCGCCGAGACGCTCGCGTCGACCGGGACGGCCCGCGGGGTGTTCGCCGCGGGCGGTGCCGCGCTCGGAATGGCCAATAACACCAGTTTCCTGCGGCCGATCACCGACGGCTCCGTCCACGCCACCGCGAGGGCAATTCACAGGGGTCGGACGAGCTGGGTCTGGGACGTCGAGATGCGGGACGACGAGGACCGCCTGTGCGCAACGGCGCGGTCACGATTGCAGTGCGACCACTCGCTGAGCTGCGCTGATCTTGGAGTGACGCCGACCGCCGGCATCGGGGGCCGAGGTGAGCAACAAGAATGTCCGGTGGCGGTCCGTCATTCCTGTCGAGCGGCACAGTGAGTGGAGCGAGACCGCCCACGGGACCGGTGGGCGCGCGTGGACCTCAGCCAGGTCGCGAGGTGTCGCCCAGGTAGAAGGGCGTATCCAATTGCGCCTCGACCGGATGGCGGAGGAACTCACCGTCGTACGGCTGCTTCTTGGTGAGCAACCAAAAGATGCAGACTGCCGCAGCCGGGAACAGCGTCGCGAGCGGACGAGCGACTCGCACCGGGAACGGATAGAACTGGCTGCCACCGAACGCCCCCACCTCGTAGCCCCCGGGCCAGCAGACGTCGAAGAAGCGCTCGGTGTCCCGGCGGGAGAAGACCCGGACGTGAGCGGCGTACAGCTTGTGCTGAGTGGGGTGCCGCCCGAACATCATGAGCGCCCTGTTGTGGGCCGATGCGACGTTGGGCACGCCGAGCAGAAGATGACCGCCCACCTTGAGAACGTGGGTCATCTCGTGGATGATCCAGAAGATCTCTTTCGTGTGCTCGAGGACCTGGTTCGCAATCACCAGGTCGAGTGATTCGTCAGGGAACGGGAGGGGGGCGCGTTCGACGTCGAGGTAGATCGGATGCGGCACAAGTTCGAGCAACGGGTCCGAGTGCCGCATGGTCACGGCGTGCAGCGCGGCGTCGGGTTGCACCTCGTGGGCGATGCCGAGGTCACGACCGTCACCCGCCCCGACGTCGAGCACCGATGCGAACGGGGTGGCCTGTTCGAGGAAGCCGCGGATCAGATGGGCACCGTAGATCTCAGTTCGGTCAGCCAGTGAGGATGCCCAATGCTGGCCACCGGTGGATCCCGGCACTGCAGTTGCTCGTTTCCTGCCCTTCACCACCCAGACCTTACTGACAACCGCAGGTCGGATGACCGATCGAGAGCGGCACCGAGTTGTGGACGATCATCGAGTGCGGTCGCTCCTGACCATCCCCCGGGTCGGTCGTCCTGGTTCGGAGGCTCCGACCGATGGCCGTGCCACTGCCAAGGTCGGTTGCGGGTTGTTGACGGGCCGGCGGAAACCCGGGTACCTCGGTTCCGCGTGGCGTGATGTCCGGTGCCACGTTCAGGCGGGCTGCCACAGCTCGACCCGATTGCCCTCGGGGTCGGTGACCCAGCCGAATCGACCGACACCTTCCATGTCCTGCGTCTCATCGGCCACATCCGCTCCCTTGAGGCGCAGTTGCAGGAGCATTGCATCCAGGTTGTGAACCCGGAAGTTGATCATCGTTTGCTGGGCGGGGGACCCGAAGTAGTCGGTCTCGGACTCGAACGTCGCGAACACCGTCATCCCGATCGCCTGTTGCCACTGGCCGTTCTCGTCGGCGTCCAGACCCAGGCAATCGCGATACCACGCGCTCAGGGCTGCCGAGTCGGCCGCCCGTATGAAGTAGCCACCGATGCCGACCACGCGTTCCACGCCGCAATCCTGCCAGGACGCTCCGGACCCCGCCGCATCCCGGCGACCCCGAATTCCCCTCCTGCGAAGTGCTCCTGATCAATGGGTCGGGAACCGGGCCCGGGCAGCCACGGATCGACCCGGAGGACCATCGAAACAGAGGACCACCGACCCCGGTTGCGCAACCGTGGAACAATCCATGGCATGGACGAGCCGCCGGGGCTGCATGAAAACGGACATTGGAGGATGGCCGTCTGGGCCCTCCGTGTGGGATATGTCGGTCTGGCCGTCGCCGTTGCAGGCCTCATCGTGATGTCGTTGGGATCCACGCCGTGGATCCTGGCCGTCGGGGTGTTCATTTGGCTCGCCGCCGTAGCCGTCACGTTGGCGGGGTTCTTGTGGTCCCGGAACGAGCTTCCCGAGCCCCGACCCAGGTACTGGTCGATGAGGTTCATGCTCATCCGTGACACGGTCCACACCCAGTCGTCGGCCCCGCGGTCCTGACGGCTCCTCCCTTTGCCGGCTGCGCCTACAGTGCGCCGGTCTCCCGTCCAGATGGCCCGACCGGGATCTGCCCGCACCGAGCGGGTGGGAGGCGTGCCCCAATCCGCGGGGAAGGAGACAGGGGCCGCGAGGAGACGGACCGGTACCTCGCCGAGATCATCGACGAGGATCAGGTGACCTGCTGGTCTCGGATTGGACGTCCGTCGGCATCTCAAAGCGACACCCGGCGAAGATCTGATCTCGTCGGCTACCTTCAGCGCCGGAATTGAGGATCCGGATGGACGAACGTCAGTGGATCGGAGTGCGATCGCCTGGGTTCCGCGCCATTTCGGAGCGAATCAGAGTGGCGACCCGACTCTCCTCAAATCTGAGCGGATATTGCTGGGACGAGCCGGTCTGACAGGCGCCCTCAGCCGGCGATCCACGCAGAACGGCAGGTCTGGGCCGCCGCGATCAGCCCGATTACTTTCCGAGCTGCGGCGTAAGTCCGTCCACGTGCATCTCGTGGTACTCATTGTTCGCCCATGGGCCGACCGCGCCTTCAACCACTTCACGTGCGGCGTCCACCGATTCGCCTTCCCAGATGCAGATGCCCAGTCGGTGATCGTTGGTGGCCGCATGGATTGGCAACGCTCCACATGCGGAGTGCGAAAGATCAAGGCAGATGCGCGGGCGATTGCCTACCAGCTGCGGCTGCTCCGAGCGAGGAAATTGTGCTCGATAGCGAACACGGTGGCGCTCGCCCGTGACGACACGCCGATCTTCGTGAAGATGTTCGACAGATGTCGTGACACGGTCTTGGGGCTCAGGAAGAGTTCGGTGGCGATCTCGTTGTTGGTGAGTCCGCTGGCGACGAGCCGGAGTACCTCCACCTCTCGCTCCGTGAGACCGGCGGGCAAAGGCGGTTTGCTGTCACTAAGTACTTCATGGGCATCGAGCCGCGCGCCGATCTGGTCGAACAAGCGGGCGGCAGCTTCGAAGGATTCGGTCGCACCCTTCTCGTCTCCTGCAGTGCGCAACGCTTGGCCAAGAAGCGTGCGACCCGTCGCTTCTTCATACGGGACACCCAGTCCGCGCCAGGACTCGACGGCCTGCTGAAGGGTCGGGATCGCGGCGGGGTCGCCATCGGCCAACATCAACCGGCCACGGGTCGACTGCTCGGTGGCAAGCAGCGAAGGCGTTCCAAAGGTGGCAACCGTTGTTTGGAGTTCCGACAGGGCGCGATGCGCGGCATCAAGGTCCCCTGCCCCTACCGCGATCTGCACCAGCATCGGCATCATGCTCGCACGACCGAGAGGATTCGATTGATGGGCCACGCAGCTTGTGATGATCGTCATGGCCTCCTCTATGCGACCCTGGGCCAGGCGGAGGAGTGCGAACCCACCACAAGGCACACCAACGACTTCCTGTGATCGGGCAAAGGCGCCCTCCGCCAGGTCAAGCTGGCCGAGCCGGCGTCTGATGTCACCGACCTCGGCCCAGGCCGCCGCGCTGTTGGCAATGTGGCTCCCTCGGAGCTCCTCGCAGGCGCGGGCAGCCTCCTCTTCGGCGACGCCGAGCACGCCCCGCCGCTTGAGGATGATGGCCCGGTGCAGCCGACAGATGCCCGGAAAGATGGCGAAGGGATGCTGCTGAGCCCAGCGCAGCGTTGCATCGGTCCATTCCGCCGCCCGGTCGTAGTCGTCGAGTTCCTCACATGCGGCGATGAGGCTGCAATACACCTTGCCCGTTGCGAAGGTACCGAGCCGTCCTTCGACGGCGAAGAGCATGGCCTCGTCCAGATGGGCCATGCCCTCATCGCCACGACCTTGGTCGATGAGGATGCGGCCCTGGGTCTGCAGCGCCTCGGCTTCGAGGTCGGTCGACCGTAGCCGCCGCGCGAGATCCAGCGCTGTCGAGGCGAGCTCACCCGCGTGGTCGAGGTCACCGGCGCCATGGGCCGTCTCTGCCTCACGCAGGAGCAGGTTTCCATAGGCCACGCTCTCGGCGTCGCCGTCGAGGGACCGCCGGGCCCGCCGAAGCCAGCCGCTGGCCATTGCTGGGCGCGCGCAGATGGCGTGGTGTTCCCAGAGCCACACCGCGCACTGGCCCGCCCGGCGCCGGTCGCCCTGTCCGTCGTAGATCCGATACGCGGCCTCGCGCGCGGCGATGCACTCGTCAAGCCGGCCGAGCCACCACGCGGCCTCGGCCTCCGAGTCGAGCCGGTCAGCCTCAAGGCCTGGAGCGTCCACGCTGACCGCGCGGGCGGAATCCAGCGCAGTCTGCCAGTCGGAGCGGCGCAACGCGTCGTGGATTGGTTCGAGCGGATCGTCGTCGCTCACCGCGATGCCTCCTCGATCATGTGACGATGCTAATCAGCGCCCGCCGAAGGTCATCGGACGCGTACACCATTCCTCAGCGATCGCTTGGGGGAGGGAATGGGGCATTCGCCCCATCGGGGCCGGAAATGGGACTTCGCAAAATGAGGTGCTCGGCCGACGCCAGCGGCGCGGCACTTCGCCATGATGACCATGTGGATCCCGCCGATAAACCTTGCGACGTGGCCGAGCTCATCCGAATCGGGCGCGACCGCGAGGCCGCCGAGCGGGGCGGCGAACAGGAGGAGAACATGAGGGAGACCCTGACCACCGATGCCCTGACCGCGGTCAAGGAAAAGCAGCATGCCACGTGGTCCTCGGGCGACTACGCCGTGATCGGCACCACGCTGCAGCTGATGGGAGAGCAATTGTGCGAGGCGGTCGACGTATCTGCTGGTTGGAAGGTCCTAGATGTCGCCGCCGGTAACGGCAACGCCACACTGGCCGCTGCTCGCCGCGGCTGCGAGGTCGTCGCCACCGACTACGTGGAGGGTCTGCTCGAAAGGGCGCGGCGCCGGGCGGACGCCGACGGTTTGACACTCACCACCAAGGTGGCTGATGCCGAGGATCTCCCCTTCGCGGACGACACCTTCGATGCCGTGCTGTCAACCGTCGGCGTGATGTTCACGCCCGATCCTCGACGTGCCGCGCACCAGCTCATCCGCGTTGCCCGCCCCGGCGGCCGCGTCGGACTTGCGAACTGGACCCCCGAGGGGTTCGTGGGTCAGATGTTCAGAATCGTCGGTGAGCACGTCCCGCCCCCCGCCGGCGTGCCGTCTCCTCTGCAGTGGGGCACCGAGGCCGGAGTCGAGGCACTTCTTGGTGCAGAGTGCGATGTCGAGGTAACTCGGAGGACCTTCACATTCCGGTACCGCTCTGCCGACGACTTCTTCGACACGTTCGGAGCGTTCTACGGACCGATCGTGAAGGCGCTGGCCGCTTTGGACGAAGCCGGGCGAAGCTCACTCCGCGGCCAACTGGTTGCGCTTGCCGACGGCCACAACCGCAACGAAGATGACGCTCTGTCCATCGATTCCGAATACCTCGAAGTCGTTGCTACCCGCCGCTGAGCCGCCTTCCCTTGCGCAATGCGGAGCCTCTCCCGCGTAGGTGGTCAGCCAGCTGAGACAGATCGAACATCACCACACCGTTTGAACGGCTCTATTGGCTTCTGCGAGGAGTACCTTGATGAGTGAGTCAATCATCACCTGGGGCGACTGGGACAAGACCACCCAGAGCAACCCGTATCCCCTGTTCGATTCGATGCGGGCCGAGTGCCCGGTCCGTCCGGTCCGGCTGGCCGACGGTCACGCCGCATGGCTCGTTCTCAGCCATGAGGCGGCGCACCAGGCTCTGAAAGAGTCCCGCCTCTCGAAGAACCTTGTGGCTGCGCTTGAAGACGATCCCGAGGTCGCGGACCCCGGGCTTCCGGGCCCTGCCCTGGCGCGCCACATGATGAATCTCGATCCACCAGACCACGAACGCCTGCGCCGCCTCGTCGCGCGGGCCTTCATGCCGACTCGGATCGCCGCACTCCAACCGTCGATCGCGCGCGTTGCCGACGGACTGCTCGACGAGCTCGAAAGTGCGGAGCCCGATTCTGTGGTGGACCTTGTCGCCGGGTTCGCCTATCCATTGCCCTTTCGGGTGATCTGCGAGCTCCTCGGTGTCCCCGGCGAGGATCGAGCCCCTCTGGGCGAGGCGTTCCGCACGCTGTTCCACCCGTGGAGCGGCTCACCGCCCCCCGAAGCAGTCGCGGCGTCCAACTGGATCATCGCGTCGCTCGAGCGCCTCGTCGCGATCCATCGGGAGGATCCCCAAGACGATCTCGTTGGCGTGCTCGTGGCTGCCAGTGACGATGACGACACCTTGACCGAGCAGGAGCTGCTCTCCAGTCTGTTCCAGCTGATCGTCGCGGGGCACGACACGACCACTAGCCTGATCGGCAACGGGGTAGTCGACCTGCTTGAACATCCGAGTCAGTGGCAAATGCTGTGTCAGGACCCGTCTCGGCTGCCTGCTGCGATCGAGGAGCTGATCCGGTTCTCTGCGCCGGTTCCGCATGCAACATTCCGCGTTACCACGGAGACCATTTCGCTGGCCGGTGTGGAGGTCCCAGCACGCGAACAGGTACTGGTTTGCCTCGGCGCGGCCAATCGCGATCCGGACTACTTCGACACCCCCTCGGTGCTCGACATCAGCCGCGAACCGCGCCCACACCTTGGATTTGGGCACGGTATCCATTTCTGTCTCGGCGCACCCCTCGCTCGGCTCGAGGCACGTGTTGCGTTCGGCGCGCTGCTCGGCCGTTTTCCGGATCTTCGAGCTCGCTGTAGATCGCCGCGAGCTGAGTTGGGCCCACGGCGACGGGCTCGTACTCCGCGGCCTTGATGAACTTCCCGTGCGCCTCGGTATGCCTCGGCGTTCAGCGCAATCGGACTGAACGCGGCTATTTTCGAATGTCGCTAGTATGCTGACCAGCAATTACTGCATTTCGAGGAGGATGACGTGGCCGAATTTCCCGCGATCACTCACGTCGCGCTGACGGTCAGCGATCTTGACCGAAGCCTCCCCTGGTACCGCTCTTTGTTCGGAAGCGACCCTGTCCTCGATGAAGATACTGGACCGTTCCGGCATGTTGTCTGGCTGCTCGGCCAAACATTGGTGGGACTCCATCAGTTCCCCGATCCTGCCAGCAACGAGCCGTTCAATGAGCGGCGGATCGGCTTGGATCACCTGGCATTCTCTTGCGCCAATCGATTGGAGCTGATGGAGTGGGAAGCACGATTGAATGAGCTTGGGGTCGACCACGGCGGCGTAGTTGACGCTCCATATGGCTCCGGGTTGTCATTCCGTGATCCCGACAACATCGCGCTGGAGTTCTTCGCCCCGCCTGGTTGAATTCCGGAAACCAAAGACAAGAGCGTCCTGTCCCCGAACGTGGGGTCGGTGGGGCTGGTCGACTTTCCGGTCCGGGCCGAATGGATGGACTTAGGCTCCACGTGTGCGATCAAGGACTCGCTGCGTGCCTCATGCCCCCCTTGTCGTTGGCTTCATCTCGATACTCGTCGGCACCGCCGTCTACGCGGGTCTCGCTCGACCCACCGTCGGATACCGGCTCTTCGCGTTCCGGCGTGGGGCGGCATCTTTCCGGTGACCCGCCTATAGGCATCCACCAGTAGGGCCCCGTGGCCCCCGATTCTTGCGGTTGCGAGACCAGCGAGATCGGGAGGACACGGGACATGCACGAAGGTAGTGGTGACGCGACCGCACTGCTGGGGATGGACGGCTTTCTCGTCCGGTCGATGGTGCACTCCGAGGGTGAGTGGTGGCTACTCGTCGAGACGACGGCGAAGGTGGCCGGCTGTCCGGACTGCGGCGTGAGAGCGGTCGGGCACGGGCGGAGCAAGGTGCAGATCCGCGACGTGCCTGCCCACGGCAGTCCTGTCCGGCTGGTGTGGGCGAAGCGTCGATGGCGGTGCCCTGATCCCGACTGCGAACGAAAGACGTTCACGGAGCAAAGCGACCTGGTCGAAGGCTCGCTGACCCGAAGAGCCCGGGCCGAGATCTGTCGGGCGGTCGGCGAGGGCGGCCACACCGTGGCCGAACAGTCCCGGGCCTTCGGCATTGGCTGGACGACGGCCATGGCCGCAGTCAAAGACCACGGCAGGCCCATGGTCGAGGACCCCCGGCGACTCCACCAGGTGCGCACGCTCGGCGTCGACGAGCACAAGATGCTCAGCGCGGGCCCGAAGCGCCACACAGTCTTCGCCACCCAGCTCGTGGACCTGGACCGTGGCCGCCTCCTCGACGTCGTGCCTGGCAGGAGCGCGAGAAGCGTCACGGGATGGCTGGACGAGCGCAGCCGCTACTGGCGCCGCCATGTCGCCGTCGTGGCCATCGACCCCCACCGCGGCTATCACAACGCGCTCGTCTCCAGACTGCCAAGGGCGACCGTGACGATCGACCACTTCCACTCGATCAAGCTCGCCAACGCCGTCGTCGACGAGGTCCGCCGCCGTGTCCAACGGGAGACCACCGGGCACCGGGGCAGGCAGCACGACCCGCTCTTCGGCGCACGCCGGCTCATGACGAGGGGCTGGGAGCGGCTTTCCGACAGGCAGGTCGAGCGTCTCTTCGAAGCCCTTCGCCTCGGCGACATCTACGACGAGGTGGGCGCGGCCATCCTGGCGAAGGAGCTGCTTCGGGAGTTCTACGCGTCAAGGTCGCCGTCAGCTGCCCGTCGGCGGCTCGACAAGTTCTACGCGCACGCACAGGCCTGCGGCGTGCCGGAGGCCGCCAGGCTCGCACGCACGGTTAAGCGCTGGGAGCCCCAGATCCTCACGTTCTTCACGACCCGGGCCTCGAACGCCGGTAGCGAGGCGATGAATCTGATCACCGAGAAGCTCCGCAGGAACGCCCACGGGTTCAGGAACTTCGAGAACTACCGGCTTCGGCTCTTGCTCCACTCGGGGGTTGAATGGAACACTCCGTCAACTGCTCGAATCAGGGGTCGTCACCCACGCCTCGTCGCGTAGAGCCCGGATACCTGACCGAGACAGGCTCGGGAAGGGTCGGCTGTGGGCTCATCGGATGGGCATGGGAAAGGTGCAGGCCCGGGCACCCCGCCGCATGTATTTCGGAATGTCCCTAGAGGGCGATCTCCACGAGCGGCGAGCGGGCGTCCTCTACGGGCGCAAGTGAGACCCCACAGTGTATTCACTGAGGCTTACACGTGAGCACCCTCGTAGGTAGATATGTCCGCGCCGGAATCGTATGCAGAATGCCACTCGGTCACCCAGGTGGGGAGCGGATGGTCTTCCGGGTTGTGACGTGGTGTCTGCGACTTGGCCTCGCGCCAGAGCATGCTCCGTAGGTCCCGGCCAGTGACGTGGCTCAGCATCGACGGAGGAGTTGGCGGTCGGCCGAGGGAGAAACGGTCTCGCAGCTCGGAGAGGTACAGTCCGCTCGGACCGACAGCCTTCGTCGAGATGTGGCGAGCTTCGAGCGGAACGTGCTCCTCGAAACCGGCGAGGACGAGCTTGTAAATCCGGGCGACGTGAGCGAAGACCTTGGGCGCTTTGCGGATCCGATACCAACGATCCGGCGTGACATGATGGTGGATCAGTAGTGCCGAGCTACGGTGCTCGATCTCTTCGACGAAGTGCCAGGAGCAGCGTCCCGACCCGCTCGTCACCCCCCTCGAACAGTTCGTGCCGGTTGTCGAAGACCATCTTGAACAGAGGCGTGAACGTCGCCTCGAGATTGGCGATGTAGGCCAGGTGGAACTCGACATCCTCACGTTCGAGCAACTCGTCGTAGGCGGCATTCGTCGCGGTGTAGATCTTCCCGAGGCCGGGGTACCGGGTGATCATCGCCTTGGCGTGTGCATGGTGGGCCCGGGCGTGTTGGGCTTCCTGGCGGACGAATAGGTCCGCTTCCTCGGCGACGGCGGGGTCCGTGATGCGGGATTGTGCCTGCCGGGTTGCCGAGACGATGTAGTGCTCGAAGGCGATGGCGAGGAACGTGAACGTGTTGCCGAACAGCCCGAACGCCGGATTGGCCGGCTGCCACTGGAACGGCACCGTCTCGTCGATCCGGAACTGGGGCCTTCGAACGGTCAGATTCGCCATACCCGCGAGGTTTACACATTTATGCCAAAGTGTACAGATGATGGAGGACACGGAAGCGCCCTCGATGCGCGAACGCCTGTTGGAGGCAACCGTTGAGGTGTTGAGCCGGGCTGGACCGCGGAGGCTCTCGATGTCGGCGGTTGCGGCTACTGCCGGAGTGTCCAGGGTGACCCTCTATCGCTGGTTCCCGTCGAAGGAAGCCCTGCTAGAGGCTTTCGGTGTCTACGAGCAGCAGAAGTACGACGCCGGGATGGCCGGCGTGGTCGCAGGGCTCGGTGGCGACGCACGTCTAGAGGCCGTCCTGCGCTTCATCGTCGATTTCCAGCACACCTACTCGCTGCGGCGCATTGTGGATGTCGAACCCGAACACGTCGTCCGCCAGATGAACCGGGTTATGCCCATCATGCGTGACCGGCTCCTCCCTCACTTCCCGGGCCCCGATGGCGGCGTGGTGGCGACGGTTGTCACGAGGATCGCGCTGAGCCACGCCCTCATTCCCGACGACGACCCCAAGTTGTTCTATGCCGAGCTTCGTCACGCCGCAGGTCTCAAGTCCAACCACACGAACACCACTCGTCGTCGGCGCCGACCGGCGCGACCAACATCGGAGATGGTTCCATGAAGGCGACACGGCACCGCAGACTCACGCAGAGATTCCTGGTCGCGAACTCGCTGTTCTGGCTCCCCTGGGGCCTCATCAACCTCATCAAGCCTGAGTCGTGGTCCGGCAAGGTGATCCCGGGCATGGACGTGTACGACCTGTCAACTCCCGTCGCCCGCACTGAGGTTCGGGCGATGTACGGCGGCCTCCAGATGGCAATCGGAACTGCCGCGCTCGTGGGGGCGACGCGGGAGCAGCACCGGGACTCAGCGCTCGGCTTCTTCGTCCTTGCGCTGAGCGGTCTCTCCCTGTGCCGCCTGGGTGGCATGGTCGCGGAGGGAGAGACCTCCTACCTGTCGTTCAGTACAAAGATCGCTCCCGGGAAGTACAACCAGGTTGGGTTGGCCATGTATGAGCTGCCGAACATGATTGTCGCCTGCATCCTGTTCCTGATGCGACCGCGACGACATCAAGTGGGCACGCATTAGCCGAGACACTGCATTGGCTGCGGAGCACGGATCCCCCTCAGCAAGCAGTGCCCAAGTCCATTGGAACTCACGCCAATGGCAGACGACTCCCTATCCCATCTCGCTGCCGGATGGGGACCAGGCCCGAGCACCCCGCCCCATGTCAGCGTCCGGGAATGTCACTCGACGAATCTCTTGGCAGGGTGCTCGTCCCTCCCGGATTAACACATCGAGACCACCTGCAACTGATACTCCCGGTGCAGATCACCGCCAGTCGCCAAGCGCGACACCGATGGCCGCCCAAGAATCGCCGTGTTCTACATGCCGGGAGTGTCAATCGCGTCATTTCCACAGTGGATTGGCAGTGACGGGGGCGCCGCGAATTCCTCTGGGCGCTCTAAGCCCTTCAAGTACGCTGAAAGCGGAGGTGGGCGTGACTTCGATTGGTGGGCAGCTGCGGAGAACCAAGGCATTGCCCATCATATTGCTGGCCATGATCACATTTGCCGCGTGCTCGCACTTACCTCCTCCCGGGACGGGTGATCCGGGCAATGCGCGACTGAATGCGTTGGCTGGGGATCCGATCTTCCATGTTCTTCCGCAAAATTCGACTCTGACAAGGCCTGTCCAAAAGGTTCCGGCTGAATGGGATTCGGGCTATGGCTCTTGGAACGGTCCGGACGTCGAAGTGGATTTCAGCTCCGGCGGCACTCTTGCCGACGTCTTCTCCTACTACGACAGATTTGCGCCGACGCATGGTTGGATTGCAGCGCCCGGTCGTGCGGAATTGGGATATGCCACCCTCTGGCACAAGACACTCCCAGATGGAGTCGTCGCTGACCTGAGGCTCTTCTATGACGGTTCACCGTTGTCAAGCTCGAGCCAGCAGGCTCCCTCATATGGAATCGTGGGGAGCGTCTCGGCGAAGCTCTGAATGGTGCCGGCTAGACCGCCCCGAAACTCCGGACCGGAGACCAGGCCCATGCACCCCGCCGCATGTCAGGGTCCCGGAATGTATCTAGCCCTGATCGTTCACGGGAACTCTGAGGTCGGGCCGGGAGGCATAGTTCGGACCGAGTTGGCGAGTGGACCGATGATTTCGGATGCGGGCAGATCACGTCGGCGGCATTTCGGTGAATTGCGAGGCCGAAGCCGACCTGGTGATCGGCTCGGCACGCGTGTCGTTACGCGGGTGCCTTCTGGCGGGGTGCTGGAAGTCGTCAGGTGATGAGTGCGATGCGCCGGTAGGCACCGAGCAGCGCGTCGGTGCCGGGCCAGCCGTCGATGATGCGCACGACCTGGTGCCGATCTTCGTGACAAGTCGGCCGGGGGCGTGGAGGATGGCCCAGCGCATGGCCTTCGGCCGAGTATTCACCCAGTGGCTGTCCATGCAGAGGAGCTGGAACCAGCGGAGAAGGTCGGCGGCGATGGCGACGGTCAGCATCCAGTTGGCGTTCGCCTCGAAACTGGTGAAGGGGAACCGGGAGAGTCCGGAGTCCTTCAGGCGCTGGATGTGCTGCTCCACGTGGGCGTGGGCCCGCATGGTGGCGTCCAGTTCGGACGGAATCCCCCCCGCATCGGTGTAGAAGCCCCAGTAGCGGAACTCCAGGCTCGGGAACAGGCTGCGCTGGGCACTGGGGTGCAGCGGCTCGCGTCGGACGATGA
>CAWIPW010000005.1:0-5840 GCA_963838005.1 uncultured Actinomycetota bacterium | reverse complement strand
AGCCGCTTCCCCTCGTCCGACATCGACTTGGCCTTCGTGGTGGAGGACCGGTACCCCGCCGATGCCGTCGCCGACGTGCTGAAGAAGTCGGGCGGCGAACTGCTGGAGTCCGTGCACCTGTTCGATGTCTACCGCGGCACCGGCATCGACGAGGGCTCCCGCAGCCTGGCCTACCGCCTGCGCTTCTGTGCCGACGACCGCACGCTCACGGACGAAGAAGTGGGCGGGCTGCGTACCCGCTGCATCGACGCCGTGGCCGAGGAGTTCGGCGCCGTCCTGCGCTGAACGAGGACCGCCGTGGCAAGGTAGTCCGGTGGAGGTGCGCCGCGTCGATCCGTCGAACGACAACGAGCTGGCCGAATGGGCGGCGGTCCTGCGCGCCAGCGACGAGGACCTCTGGCCCGGCCTCACCGGCTTCACCCTGCCGGACATCCGTGCCTTCGGTCGGCATCGCGGTCGGTCGAGGCGCTTCGATCTCTTGGCGGCGCGCGACCTCGGGGGTCCGATTCTGGGTGTGGGGATGATGGAGCTGCCGTTCCGCGACAACGTACGCAGCGCCGAAGTCACCGTGGCGGTCCACCCGGCCCATCGGCGCCGTGGCGTGGGGACCGCCATCGTCGAGGGCATGGCCGAGCACGGTCGGGCCGACGGCCGCACCGTGCTCAACTCCATTGTGGACGTGCCACTCGATTGTGCCGCCAACCACGCTTCGTTCTCGTTCGCACCGAAGGTCGGCTTCGAGGCCATGCTGGCCGGCAACACCCGCCACCTCAACCTGCCGATCGATGCGCGCGCGCATGCATGAGCTCCGCGCCGAGGTCGCACGGGCGCGCGGTGCCGAGGCCTACCGCGTCCTGACGTTTGAGGCGCCATGGCCGGCGCAGTACCTCGAGGACCAGTGCGCCCTCTTCCAGTGCATGTCGACAGACGAGCCGCACGGCGACCAAGGCCACGAAGAGGAGATCTGGGACGCCGAGCGGGTGCGTGAGAACGATGCCCTCCATGCCGCACGCGGCGCCCGCCTCCACGTCGCGGTGGCGCAGCACATCGCCTCGGGCCGGCTCGCCGCCTGCACCGAGCTCGCGATTGCACCTGACGCCCCGGGGCAGGCGTGGCAGATGCTCACCGTCGTGCATCCCGAACACCGGGGCCACCGGCTGGGGTTGGCGATCAAGCTCGCCAATGTCGACATGCTGGCGGGGCAGGCACCCGACGTCCGGGTCATCGTCACCGGGAACGCCGCAGTCAACGCACCGATGATCGCGGTGAACGACATGATGGGCTTCGAGGTTGCAGGGGAGGGTCAGTTCTGGCAGAAACTCCTCGACGTGTCCTGACCCCTTCGCCCGCTGTCACCTGCACACGGCGGGGCCGATCAGAGGTGATAGATGCGTTCGGCGTTCTCGGCGAACAGCTTGGCGCGGGCCGCCTCGTCGAGGCCGGCCGTGAGGTCGCTGAACGTCGTGTACAGCTCATCGAACGTCCCGTACACGGCGTCAACGGGGAAGTTGCTGGCGAAGAAACAACGATCGACGCCGAAGGCCCCGAGGGCGTACTCGATCCACGGTCCCAGAGCATCGACATGCATGGAGCCGAAGGGCATGGCCAGACCGGACAACTTGCAGGCGACGTGAGGCCCGACGGCGGCGAGTGCGTCGATGCCCGACTTCCAGAGGGTGAACTCCTCGTCGGAGTTCGAGCGGGGCCATCCCGTGTGCTCGACGACCACGGCCAGGTCGTCGAAGCCGGAGAGTCCCGCGGCAGACGCACCCAGCTGATCGGGGTGCGTCATCAACTCGAAGACCAGGTTCCGCTCCTGCAGGCCCCGGAGGACCTCGACGGCGGGCAGCGGCTGATCCAGCCTGCCCATCGGGCGCACCCCACGGAAGCGGGAAGCGGTCATCTGGCGGTCGATGAACCGGAGCGACTCCGCCACGGTGTCGGCCGGCGGAAGGCCTCCGATGATGGCATCGGGACCGCCAGCTGCCGGGGCATCGTGATCGAGCGCGATGGTCTCGTCGATTGAGTGTCGGCCGGTGGCCGCGGCGACGTTGATGAACTTCTCGACGTTCCAACCGGCCGATTCGCTGCGGTAGAGGTCGACGTCGAAGCGGCGGTGCATCCTGGAGCTGTCGCCGCCGCCCTGTTGCGGGGGATGGGAGAGGTACGGATACCAGTCCGTGCGCGCCGGATCCCAGAGGTGCACGTGCGCATCGACGATGCGAGTGGGCGGCGCGGCCATCAGTCCTCCTTCTCACTCGAGGTCCCCGGGCCGGGGACGATGTCCCGCAGGGCGACGTCGAGCCACGAGGGGACTGCCGGGCCGCCGTACGTCACGGCACCGATGAGTCGAGGGTGACTGCGCAGGCCGATCCAGCCCCCGCTGAGGGCCAGCTCGGCCCCGGCGAGCGCGGCAGCCTCGGGATTGCACAGGAGCTGGAACACCAGTTCGCCGGCTGCGGGTCCGGCGATTTCTTCGGGGGCTTCGATGCTGACGCCGAAGGCGGTGACGCGCCCCTTCGTCCCGCCGGCTGCTGCCCGTGCCACCTGGGCCGAGGCCTGGGCCCGGCTACGGCCCGACGGCGTGGTGGCATCGGTGAGCGTGACGAGCCGGATCGGCCGACCGGTGCTGGCCGAGTAGTCGGCGGCGGCTCGCGTCCATGCGGCATCGGCGTACAGACGTTGGACGATCCCCTGGTGGTCCGCCAGCAGGTGCTCCCACCCCGCGCCGGGGATGCAGTGGGCGCATGACCTGCGAGGGCGACCACGATGGCGTCGATGGGAGCGGTCTGGTCGGCAACGCTCTGCAGCGCGGTGGCGGCCCCGTCGAAGTCGGGGGCGACCTCGACGCGGTGGCAGGCGATGGAGTGGGCCTCGAGCGCGGCCGTGATGGCCGCGGCGAGGGTCGGGCGGTCGCTGACGACCGCACACGATGTGATCGGTACCCGTGCCGGACTGGCCTCGGCGGGTGCGCGGCTCGTCGAAGATCGGCCCAAAGCGGGGATTGGATCCGCCGTCACTCGCCTGTGCCGCCTCGGCCCTCACGAAGGCACGAGGAATGACGGCCTGCAAGACCCCGTCGAGAGAGGCCACCCCGTCGGTACGGACCACCTCGAGCAGGCGGGGCCGGTCGATGACCCCCACCTCCGAGCCTCCGGCGAAGAGCACCTGGCCCGAGCACCAGCCGAAATCGTCGCTGACGAGGTGGGCGCCGAGCGGGCCGAGCTTCTCGGGTCCCGGGATCGAATCGAGCGAGAGCCCGCCCCCGCCGCCGGCCCGCCCCGCTGCGCGTGCCCGCTCCAGGGCCGCGGCGACCATCCTGGTGTTTGCGATCGGCGACATCGCATTGACCGTCACGCCGGGCGGGGTCCGGCGACCGAGCTGCCAGGTGAGGGCCGCCACGGCCCGCTTGGCGGCGCTGTACCCGCCGGCGTCGGCCGCCCGCCAGCCCGAACCGGACGTGATCCCCACAATGTGACCGTGCCCCGCAGCGGCCATGAGCGGCAGCGCGGCTTCGAGCACGTTGAGGTAGCCCCCGAGGTGCACGTTGAGGAGTGCGAGCCAGTCTTCCTCGCTGCCCTGGGCGAAATAGGACTGCCGGGTGATGCCGCCCACGTTCACGACGGCGTCGAGGCCCTGGTGCTCGTGCGCCAGTTGTCTGAACAGGTCGTGCAGTGCAGCACCGTCGGTGACGGACGCTGACGAGGCTCGGGCCGATCCACCCGCGGCAACGATGCGACCGGCCGTGGTCTCCTCCGGTGCGGGGAGCGTTTCCGTCCCGTCCAAGGTGACGAGGGGATCGACGGTGACGACGAACCACCCCTGCCGGCCGAGCTCCTCGGCAATGGCCGCCCCGATGCCGCCGCCACCACCCGTGACGACGCACACCTGCTGGCGCGTGCTCACGGTGTGATGGCTCGGACCTCGAGTTCCAACCCCTCCAGCTGGCCCGAGGCGAGCCATTGCTCGAGCACTTCGCGGTAGCGGAACCAGTCGCCCATTCCGACGCCGTAGTTCCCGTCGCGGGGATTGATCAGTTCGGGGTGGCCCTCGTTGTTGACGCGCGACGGCGTGCAGGCGGACATGACTGTTCCCATGTCGACGTAGGAACGGACGATCTCATCGGTCCACGCTTCCTCGGCGTGGGCGCTGACGTCGAACACCTCCACCCCGCGCTCCTCGAGCAGGGCGACGGTCTTGCCGACGAACTCGGCACCGAGCAGCGCCAGTTGCGTGTAATTGACGGTCACCACTGACTGCTGGGTCGGCGCAGGCATGATGAACATGTTGGGAAAACCGCGGCTCATCATCCCGTACAAGCTGGCGGCACCATCGGCCCATTTTTCGGCCAGGCTTGATGCCACCCCGGCCGATGATGTCGTGGCCCGCCCGACGGGCGAGCGGGGTGCGCTCAGGTTCGAACCCGGTCCCGTAAACGATGCAATCGACGTCGTACAGCTTGCCGTCCACAACCGGGCCGCGCTCGGTGATTCGCTCGATTCCGGCCGGGCAGTCGACCAGCGTGACGTTTGCACTGTTGAATGTGGGCAGATACTCGTCGTGGAAGCAGGGCCTCTTGCAGATGTACCGGTAATACGGCTTGAGGATCTCGGCCGTGGCCGGGTCGGTCACGATTCCATCGATCCGGCTCCGGTGTGCTTCCATGATCTTGAAGTCGATCTCTTCGGACCAGCGCGAGTACTCCCGCGGCGTCATGCCTTCGGGCATCGGGGGGCGGACGGCGGCGTAGTCATGTGTCCACCCGTCGTCGACCAGGTCGACTTCGGCGGGAAGCCCCATCATGAGACCCTGGAAGTTGTCCATGCGAGACCGCTGCCAGCCCGGTTCGAGCCCCTTGGCGAAGTCCGGGTCGGTGGGCCGGTTGCCTCGTTCACCGATGGCCGATGGCGTGCGCTGGAACACGTAGAGGTGTTCCGCCGATGCCGCAAGGTCCGGGACACACTGCAGGCCGCTCGCCCCGGTGCCGACGAGCGCGACGACCTTGTCGGAAAGGGCGTCGAGCGGCTCATGGGGCCCGCCGCCGGTGTAGTCGTAATCCCAGCGCGCCGTGTGAAACGACGCCCCTGCGAAGTCCTCCATGCCCTCGATGTCAGGCAACTTCAACAGGTTCAAGATCCCCACCGCCAGCACGTACCAGCGGCAGTCGACCTGGTCGCCGCGGTCGGTTTCGATGCGCCACCGCGCCAGCTCGTCGTGCCACTCGGCGCGCAGAACCCCCGTGTGGAACAGGGCATCGTCGTTGAGATCGAACCGGTCGGCGATGGCCTCGAGGTGACCCAGGATCTCCTCGCCGGACGCATAGCGCCGTGTCGGGATGTAGTCGAGCTCCTCGAGCATCGGGAGGTAGATGTAGGACTCGATGTCGCACATCACGCCCGGATAGCGATTCCAGTACCAGGTTCCGCCCACGCCACCGGCCTCGTCGATGATGCGGATGCGCTCCACACCGGCCTTGCGCAGCTGGACGCCGGCGAGGAGTCCTGCGATCCCGCCACCGACGATGACGACGTCGACTTCATCGACGACAGGTTGGCGCTCTGTCATCGGCGTGAACGGGTCGTCGCGGTAGTGAGCGAAATGCTCGTCGGCGCGCAGGTCCTGGATGTCGGTGCGGCCGGGGATCAGCCGCTTGTCCCGTTCGGCGAGGTATTTGGCGCGGATCTCCTTCGGGTCGAAGGCCGAGCCTGGTGGGTCGGGCTGATGCATACGCCCATATCAAAGCACTTCCCTGACACCTGTGTCATGTTTCTCGCCCCTTCCCCGTGTCGGCAGCCGCGGGAAGGCCGACAGGCCGGATCCATCCGGGCAGGCACGTGGGC